>CAVPKU010000053.1:0-18225 GCA_963705765.1 uncultured Acidobacteriaceae bacterium
ACCAGCAGCGGTAACCAGAAATGACTGTCCGTCAGAATCGAGCGCAGCGTTCGCATCGTCAGGCAAGTATACTCATCGGGGCCGTGCCTAAGAATCAAGCATCGACGGAGACTGCGCCCTCCGCAGCGAACAGGCGCTTCAGCCTCGGCATTGTGTGTGCGTTGGCGGCCGGGGCCTGGCTCGGAGCAGCAGAATCTCCCGCCCGTCTGGCCGCCTCGGGCTTTGCGCCTTTCGCAATCTCCTTTTGCATGGTAGGGGGCGTCTTCCTCGCACGGTGGACCCTCCCCGTTGCGGCGAAGGGCACAAGCTCCGTCCTGCGCGATCTTCGCCAGCGTCCACACCTGATGCTGTGGGCCGTCCTCGCCGGCGCCTTGTGGTCCGTCGCCAACACGCTCACCATTTACGCCATTCGCGACGTTGGCCTGTCCATTGCCTTCCCGCTGTGGAACACCAATTCATTGATCGGCATCTTCTGGGGTTGGGCACTCTTTCATGAACTCGACGGTGCTTCCGTTCGAAGCTGGCTGCGCGTCGGAGGAGGAGCCGCCGCAATTGTCCTCGGGTCCGTGCTGTTGTCCGCACTCTCGGTTCACACCATGACTGCGACCCCCGGCCGCGCGTTCGGCGGCATTGCGGCAGCTCTGGGAGCAGGTCTGCTGTGGGGAACGATGTATGTGCCTTACCGCAAGGCGTATCTCAGCGGCATCAATCCTCTCTCGTTCGTCACTATCTTCAGCTTCGGAGAAGTGGGCACCATGTTTCTTCTCGCATCGATTCTTCCGGGTGGCCTAACTGGGCTTGGCCACCAGCTCGTTGCTATGAAGACCTCGATTTTCTGGCTTCTCCTGGGCGGTTTCTGTTGGGTTATCGGCGATCTGTTCCAGCAGTACGCTACAAAATACGTCGGCATCAGCCGCGCCATTCCTCTATCCAACACGAATCAGCTTTGGGGGTTCGCCTGGGGCGTTCTGGTTTTCGGCGAACTCGCCGGTACGCATGGTTCTGTGCGGATCATGGCTCTCGGAGCGTCCCTCATTACTGTCTTTGGAGCGATGCTGATCGCGGGCGCCACTGTTTCCGCCGCCGAATCTGCCGCCACGGTGCGGGCCATCAAGCGCGAGTGCGACCTCTACAGCATGGACCTGAAGGCGACTCTTGAAATCCACGAAGGGCAGGGAAGCGAGAGCGCTGGCGGCAATGGGCGTTCGTGGTTCGACTACGCCGTTCTCCTGGGGGCAATTGCAGTCTTTGCCTGGTTTGCCAGATTCGTTCGATTCCCCCAGGTGGAATTGCACGTTCCCGCCGCAGTAGTGCTCACCGCGATTCTCCTTGTGGTCCTTTGTGCTTCGGGCTGGCTGCTCTGGAAGAAAACCCGGTTCGACTGAATCCCGGCCGCTCGCTGCACCGCGTTGCATCTCTCTCCGTTAACATAAGTGTTTCGATACCTGGGAACTGCCTGTGCCTATTGACATTGTGGGCGTTGGACTGAACGCCACCGACACGCTGATTCCGGTTGCGGAATATCCCGCCTCCGGCTCCAAAGTTGCAATCCGCTCGGCAACGGTCTTGCCGGGTGGCCAGGTCGCTTCCGCCATGGTGGCCTGCCAACTGTGGGGACTCCGCGCGCGCTATGTGGGCAAACTGGGCGACGATGGCGCGGCTACTCTGCACAACGAGGCCTTTCGGAAAGCTGGCGTGGACACCCGCATTGTGACCGCGCCTGCGTGCCCGAGCCAGCAGGCTTTCATTCTGGTGGAAGACTCCGGCGAGCGCACGGTTCTGTGGAAACGCGACGAACACATCACGCTGCGTCCTGAAGATCTACAGCGCGAGTGGATCACGGATGCGCGCGCCCTGCACGTTGATGGACATGACACGGCCGCCGCCATCGCTGCGGCCACCTGGGCGCGTGAGGCTGAAATCCCAGTGGTCGCGGATCTCGACGATCTTTATCCTGGTGTCGAAGCGCTCATCGAAAAGGTGGACTATCTCATCGTGAGCCGCGACGTCCCTGTGCGCCTGACCGGAAAGTCGGATCTCTTCGAGGCGTTGATTGAGGTACAGAAGCGTTTCGGCTGCTATCTCACGGCGGCAACCCTGGGTCACGAGGGCGTTCTGGCCTGTATCGGCGGCGCGTTCTGCCATCGACCCGCATTCCAGGTCCACGTGGTCGACACAACCGGCGCCGGCGACATTTTTCACGCCGGATTCATCTACGGGCTGCTGCGAGAATGGCCCCTTGGGCAGACGCTCGATTTTGCCTGTGCTGCCGCCGCGCTCAACTGCACGGGAACGGGCGCCCGGGGTGGCATTCAGCCGGTCACCGCGATTGACGCGCTCGTCACTGCCGGCGGCCATCATCCCTCACCCTTCGCTGCGTCTGCAACTGGTAGAGATTCGGCCTGCCACTTCAAGCTGGTTCCGTGAACCTCGCGGGTGCACCGCAGGCACTGTTCGGTGTTACTGCGATTTGATTGACAAGGCACTATGGGTGCCATAAAATCGCGCCACTTCCCCCTGGAAGAAAACAACAAAACAGATCGGTTGCCACGGTCATTCCGTCGCCGTCCGCACCTTGCTCGGGGTCCGGAACAGCGAAGCCGCTTCCAGCGGCAACGAAAGATGTACTCGGCAGGCAATCGACAAAAATGACCCGCGGCTGAACCTGTTGTTCTGTCCCGATTGACCGATTCGTGATCCGGTCACAGCCTTCCCGCGGAAACTGAAAGTTTTGGGTGCACGCAAAGAGGGAGGCCCGATGGCCACAACCACTGCCGCGCTCATCTGCCCGCAAGGGCACGGCCCAGGAAACCAGGGCACGCGATTCTGTACCTGGTGCGGGACCCAACTCGTGCCGCCGCTCGCCCCTGGCCAGCAGCCACCCGTCGTCCCGGTCCAGCCCCCCTTACAGGTGTCGGTCCAGGTAGCTCCTGTTCCGCAACCGATTCCTCCGCTTCAGACACAGCCCGTCGTCGCGGCCCAGCAGTTCTCCCCGGTGCAGCCCCCGCCCGCCGCGTTCGTTGTGCCCGTTCCCGCGCCAGCAATTGCATCTGCCTGCACGCTCTGCGGTGGTGAGGGCGCGCGCTTGAATCCCCAGGACGAAGTCTGCACACAATGCAGCTGGCTGCGTCCGTTGTATCCCGGGTACCAGCTCGACCGCGCGGTTTTCCTGTGGGCGCAGGACGGCCAGGCGATGTCAAAGCTGCAAAAGATTTCCGCGCTGAATACCGCCGTCCACTACGTTTCCGACCGCGTGGGCCGTCCCTGGATCGAATCGACGTTCAACGGCATCCGGCTCGGTCCCAAACAGATGCCGGATGTGTGGAAACAGGCCGTCCTTGCCGCGCGCATCCTCGGTTTGGCCCATCTGCCCGACGTGTATGTTTCCGGCGGCAGCATGTGGGACACCTTCACATTCGGCTCCGACAAAAGCTCCTTCATCGTTCTCGGCACCGCCATCCTCACCAACTTCACAGGGGACGAGTTGCTGTTTATCCTCGCGCGTGAGATGGGGCACTGCAGCGCCGGCCATGCCGTGTGGAAATCAGTTTCGCGATTCCTGGCAGGCGATACGTCCCACAACGGGATCCTTTCGAACGGCCTCCTGAACGCCATCAACCCAAGCAAACTCATCGAAGGTGCGGTTGAGATTCCGCTGATGGCGTGGTCGCGTCAGTCGGAGATTACCGCCGACCGCGCTGGTTTGTTCGCGATTGGCGACGAAGGCCTGGCCCGTCGCGTTCTGCTGGCCTGGTCCCTCCGTTCTTCCCGTCTGCTCAAACAGGTCAACATCGAAGAATGGATGAAACAGGAAGATGCGAGCGACGATCAGCTGACGCGTTTTTCCGAAATGACAACTTCTTCTTCGATGTACACCACGCGTCGCCTGCGCTTGCTGGGCCAGGCCGCTCGGGAAGCCAACCTGATGGCGTGGAGTCAGGCGATTCAGCCGGCTCGCCGGAAGGCGGCGCCTCCTCCTTCTCCTCCTCCGAAACCGGTTGCACCTCCTCCCGCTGCGGCTGTAGCCCGCCCTCCCGCGCCCGCCGATTCGATCCGGGTGGTTTGTTCGAAATGCCGAACCGGCATGCGGATTCCGTTTTCCGTCCTGCGCGGCAAACCTTTTCTGAACGTCCGCTGCCCCCAATGCCAGAACGTAACGACGCTGCGCCCCAAGCCCGCGGCAGCGCCGTCGATTCCTGTCCTCGCACAAAACAAAGCCACTGCCCCGCCGCCCCCCAGTTCCGGAAAATGAGCCACCCGATTCAGAGAGAGAGGTTGAGACATGCCAGACGATTCCAGCAATGACGTAGTCGTACTTGTTCCGGAGGCGGCCGATACGACCGCGTCTGGATCGTTCAGTTCCACCGACAGCGCACCGGCCGTCGAAGTCTTCGACGCCTTCCTTGATCAATCCGGGAACCTCGAGCCCGTTGAGGTGACGGAGATTGCCATGCCCGACGGCGAGACGTTCGTCGTGGTCGAGCCCGAAACGGGCGCACCCGCCGTTGACGGCGGATCGGCATCTGGGACTGACACCGATTCCGGCACGATGGCTGATCCGATCTTTGTCACGCCCGACACCGACGGCGGATCGTCAACACCGGACATCGGTGATCCAACAGCCTCGACTGCGGGTGACCCCGACGATCCGACGGCCGGCGTTGCCACACTCGATCCCGAGAGCACTTCCTCCGCCCCGGACATCACCGATACCGATCCAGGTCTCGGTGCTGCCGATCCTGGCGTGACCACCGCCGATCCCGACACCACTCCTGACTCCGGAGTGGTCGGTCCGGATGCCGCCGCTCCCGATACCACCGCATCGGACGCCACTGCTGCCGCGGATCCCGATGCCCAGGCCGCGGCCGATGCCGCCACACAGGATCAGACGGCTGCCGACCAAGCTGTAGCGGACGGCGACTACGCCACCGCTGCGGAAGATCGGACGCAAGCCGAAAGCGAAGCCAACACGGCCGGTGACACCAGCATGCTCACCGGCTCCGATTCATCCGATCTGCAATCCGCTGCTACCGACACGGCCAACGCGCAGGCGGAGCAACAGGCTGAAGGCCAGGCTGCCTCGTCCGGCGACTACGAAGCTGCGCGTGACGACGCTCAGGCCGCGGCATCGGATCAGTCCACTGCCGCATTCAGCGGCGGAGGGATCGACAACAGCAGTGAGGCCAACACCGAAGCCCTGGACGAGAACTGGGCGAATTGGGATCAGGAAACCGCTGACGCCAATGCCCAGACCGCCGCAAGTTACGAGGCCTCCGGCAATCCCGACGATGCCCAGATCTACGCTGACGCCGCCGATACCGCACAGGAGAACGCCGATAACCTCGGCGAAGCTGGCGAATACGGCGATCCTCTGGGTGAACCGACGGAGGCCCCGGTCGAAGATGCACCGGTCGAGGATGCCTCCGTGCCCGATGACACCGCTGCGGTCGATGAAGCGCCGGTCGAGGATACATCAGCCGACGACGCGTCTGCCGCGTAGAGCATTCAGTTCCTCGCTATTCGCTCCCCCGGGCAGCCCTCACCGGCTGCCCCGGGGAGCGGCCTCTACGCCCTTCGATCACTCAGAGTTGTGCCTTTTCGTGGCTGTCAGGTCGTTTCCTGGGGGTGCTAGAATCAGTCGCACTAAAGCGCCATGACGGCCGTTGACATACCGGATCGCGTAAGTGAAGAGATCACTCCGGACCGAATCCAGGCCCAGCTGGAAACGATGATCCAGGATGAAGTCTTCCGATCGAGCAAACGCTCCGTGTCGTTCCTGAAGTATGTTGTGACCGAAGCGCTGAACGGTTCCGGTAACCAGATCAAAGAACGCACCATTGGAGTCGAGGTCTTCGGCCGGACCGCCTCCTACGACACCAACATCGACCACATCGTTCGGACCGCTGCCACTGAGCTCCGCAAGCGCCTCGCCATCTACTATGGCGACGAGCGCCACCGCGGCGAGCTGCGCATTGGTCTCGTACCGGGTTCTTACTTCCCGAAGTTTAACTTGCCCCACGAGGCGAGTGCGCCTGTCCTCGAAGAAGGCGGCGGCAACGAACATCGCCCGTTTGCAGTTCCCAAGCATGAATCCGCAACCGATCATCCGGCCGTGCATGTGCCCCTTGTCGATGCGGAGCCGCACTACTTCCGCTGGATCATCGGTTCAGTCATCGTTCTCGGCTTGCTTTTGGCAGCGCTCGCCGCGTGGCGCTGGATGGGGCAGTCGTCCGCCGACTATCTGTTCTGGAAGCCGGTCCTCGAGACGCCCGGTCCTGTGTTGCTTGCCGTCGGAGATGTCCCCAACGGGCCTCCGCGCCTTCCCGACGCCGAGGTCAACGGGACGCCGACTACTCCAGTGCCGAGTGCGGGCGCAGCCCAGACCGTTCCGCTTGCCGACGCCATGACGATTGCGCGCGTAGTCGGTGCGCTCGAAGGCCGCCGGAAACAAGTGATCATCCGGCGTGAGACCGCCAGCTCCTTCTCCGACCTGCGCGAAGGCGCCGTTGTTCTGGTTGGGGCATTCAACAACGAGTGGAGTCTGCGGCTAACCCATTCCCTGCGCTACAGCCTGGCGCTCGATCCGGATCGGCACCTGATCTACATCAAAGACGCTCAGAACCCACCATCGCGCAACTGGAGCTGGGCAACCAACCAGTCGCGCGACGCGGCCAGCGGCATCAACAGTCCTCGGCTCCAGGACTACGCTTTGATCTCGCGTATCCAGTCGCCAGAGACCGGGCACGTCATTGTCGTCATCGGCGGGCTCTATACCTATGGGACCGAAGCCGCCGGCGAGTTCCTCACCAACTCAGACCTGATGCGTGAGCTGGCCCGCCGAACCAGCCGGCTGGGGACCAGCAGCACGCTGCAGATTGTCATCGGCACGACAGCGACTGACGGCACTCCCGGGCCGCCGGGAATCCTCGCCATCTCCACCGACTAACGTTGCGCCATTGTTCGATCATCGCCCCCGCAAATACGTAATTGCCACTGAATCAGTCGGATAGATTACGCTCCTGACTGTCTGTGACGGTATTTGTCTAGGCAGCGATGCCCCGGCTTCTTTAGAAAGCCTTCGGTTTGCGTGGGTCCGACCTGCTTCCTGAAATCCGAGAGCCGGAGTCACCGGCGGAAGGGAGCCAGGTCGGATCAGGAGTCATCTTTGGGAGGCGAAGATGAAGAATTTCCTCAGAACTTTAGGCTGGAGTGCTTTGGTTTGCGGCGCGATGTTGTGCACGTCTCGCCAGGCTCTTTCCCAGGGCAACGGCCGCATCAATGGCACTGTCACCGATTCCTCCGGCGCAGTCGTCCCCGACGCAAACGTAACGGCAACCCAAACTGGTACGGGCCTGGTGCTGACAACGAGCACGACCGGTGAAGGCACGTTTGTCTTTCCTTCACTGGTCCCATCGGTCTACGACGTCACGGTTTCCAGAACGGGATTCCAGACCTACACCGAAAAAGGCTTGCAACTCCGGGCCGATAACGCACTGACCGTGAATGTGACCCTGCAGGCCGGCAGCACGACGCAGACCGTCACTGTGAATGCGCAGGCGGCCCAGGTGGACACGACCACGGGCACCCTGAATGCGGTCATCGGCACGACCCAGGTCAATAACTTGCCGCTCAACGGCCGCAACGCGGCGACGCTTACCGCAGAGGTCGCTGGAGTCTCGGTCGCACCCTCCGCTCAAGCCGACCAGGGCAACACCAAGACCTTTCCCGTCGCCTTTACCATCACAGCCAACGGCACTCGCGTCGGCCAGACGAACTATCTACTCGACGGCGGCAACAACGTCGACGAATACACCAACGTCAACGCGCCCTTTCCTATGCCGGATGCGTTGCAGGAGTTCGGTGTTCAGACCAGTAACTACAGCGCTGAATATGGCCAGAATGCCGGCGGCATCGTCAACATCATCACGAAAAGCGGAACCGAGCGTTTTCACGGTGATCTGTTTGAGTTTGTGCGTAACCGTGTCTTTAATGCGGCCAACTATTTCAGCTATGTCAACGGTGTGAAGACGGTCGATCCTCTCAAACGCAACCAGTTCGGTGGAACGATCGGTGGTCCAGTGGAGATACCGCACCTGTTCCACCCCGGCAAAGCCTTCTTCTTCTTCGGCTATCAGAAGACCATCAACCGCGAGCAGGCGCTCAGCGCTTCGGCCTCCACGCTGCCGACAGCAGCGCAACTGACCGGCACCTTTGCCGGCGAGAAGCAGTGCCTGACGGATCCTCTGAATCCTGCAGCGATTGTCTCCTGCACGCCCAACGGCAGCACTTTCACGACGCAGGTCAATCCCAACACTTATAGCCCTGTGTCGCTCAAACTGCTCACCTATTTGCCTCCGCCGTCGGCGCTGAACGCCAACGGGAGCATTAGCTTCGTCGCTCCGAATTACTTCAATCTGGGCGAGGTCACCGCCCGCTACGATCAGGGCATCGGCGCCAGGGATAAACTGACGCTGCGATATTTTTCCGACGGTTATCATCAGCAGGGTGTTCTTGACCTGAAAGATCTCCTCACCTACGCCGACTACGCACAGATCAACTACTACAACTCACTTCTATCCGAAGCGCACACCTTCGGCCCTCGCTTGCTCAATAACTTCATCCTGAGCTATCAGCTGGAAAACTCAACACGCGGTCCGCAAACCAGCAGTGTGGATGCTGCGGATCTCGGTGTCAATATCTGGCAGCCCCCCGTGAAACAGATCAACCAAATTCTGACCAGCGGGTATTTCACCATCGGCGGCAACCCGTTGGCGAATTTCGCGCGTGCGAACTACACGCTGAGCGACGACCTGCACTGGCTGCTGGGAAAGCACAGCTTCTCTTTTGGTTTTCATGGGGAACTCAGCAAGATCGACGTGAATAACCAGTTCCGCCAACCTGGCAACTTCACATTTAATGCGAACAACACCGGCGATGCGATGGCCAGCTTCCTGTTCGGGTATGTATTCGAATTCTCTCAGGCGTCCGGCCAGTTCTTCGATGGGCGCTCGAAGTTCTACGGCGCCTACGCGGAGGACAGCTGGAAGGCGACGCGCAGGTTGACCCTCAACTTCGGTGTGCGCTACGAACCCTTCGTCCCCTGGAAGGAGATCGAAGGTCGCATGGGAAGCTTCTTCCCGTCCTTATGGGCTTCGGGAACACATTCCACCGTGTTTCCCCTCGCTCCGGCCGGCCTGCAGTTCTCTGGCGATCCCGGCTTCAACAAGCAGGGTGTCGCCTCTGAATATGACCACTTCATGCCGCGGCTCGGCTTTGCCTGGGACGTCTTCGGCACCGGCAAAACGGCTCTGCGCGGTGGCGCTGGTATGTTCTTCGACAGCCGCATCAACAGCGCGCTGTTCAACATCTACACCAACACATCGCCTTACATTACCAACTTCGACGTCACCAATGCAGGCGGCGCGAAGATCACCTTTGCCGATCCCTATGGGAGCTACGGCGCTCCTAACCCATTCCCAGCGCCTCAACCACCCCTGCCGACCTCGCCGATTCCTGCGCAGGCGTTCCTGACGTACGACCCGTTCTCCGGCTTCCAGGATCCGGTCACCTACGCGTATAACCTCGCCCTCGAACAGCAAATTTCCGGCAGCACCTCCGCGCGAGTGGCGTATGTGGGTGAAGCCAGCCGCCATGAGTGGGAGAACATCGAGTTGAATCCCTTCGTGAACGGGGCGACGCGTGTCTACAATCAGACCGGCTGCACTGCGAATAACAGCTGCTTTTCCCAGCCGATTACTGCGGCCAACACCGGTGGCAACACGAACTACAACTCGCTGCAGGTATCGCTGGAGCATCGCCTTACTTATGGTCTGAACGGGCTCTTCAATTACACCTGGTCCAAAGCGCTCGACAACCTGCCCTTCAACCAGGCGGCTACGTCCATCGGCGCGGGCAATTCTTATGTCTATCCCTACACTGTGCCCAACTTCAGAAGCCTCGACTACGGTCCGTCGGACTTCGATCACCGCAATGTCATCTCAGCCTCGTTCGTTTACACCGAGCCGCAGGTACTCCACGATTCGCCGCCGGCTCTGCGCTACATTGCGAACGGATGGGAAACGACCGGCATCGTTCAGTTCCGCAGCGGCGATCCGCTTACCGTAATCTCGAGCGCGTCCAACAATTCGAAATCAGGACAGCTGCGCGATCGTGCGGTCCTCTTCGGCAGCCCCTATGGCGGAACGGCGTGTAAAGTGGGCACGCATTGCAAGTCGTACCTGAATCCCGCGAGCTTCGCCAACAATTCCGCGAACACTTATGGGGGCATCGTGAAGGGCTCGTTTGTCGGTCCACAATATGCGGACTGGGACGCGAGCCTGGCACGGCGCTTCCCCATCACCGAGGGCAGCTACTTCCAGTTCCGCGCAGAGTATTTCAACCTGCTCAACCACACCAACTTCGGCGACCCGGGGACTACCGCCACAAGCTCGAACTTCGGCCAGGTTACAAGCACATCGCCGCAGAACTCAAACTATACGAACGATCCTCGAATCGCGCAGATGTCGCTGAAGCTGGTGTTCTGACCCATCCGGCGCGCGCAGCCATTTCAGCTGAGCCCGCCCCAAACTTCCATTGCGCTGGAGCGGCGGGTGTACAGGTCTGTCTGGCCACTCACCTGGGATAGCAGGGAGAAACAGGGCCGTTCTCCTCGAGCGAAGAATCAGGGGTTTCAGCAATGCGCCGATCGTCGATGTGGATGCGGAGCGCAGCATACGCCGGGCTGGTCCTGTTGGCTGGTACGGAATGCATTGTTTCTCCTTCCGTCCGTCCTCCTCCTGGCCGCTTCTACCGCAATCCCATTCTCTTCGCCGACTACTCCGATCCCGATGTGATCCGTGACGGCCTGAATTATTACCTCATCTCTTCGAGTTTCCACTTCGTGCCCGGTATCCCCATCCTCCGCTCCACCGACCTCGTGCACTGGACCATCACGGGTCACGTCGTGCCGCGACTGGAGATGGATCCCCGCTACAGCATGAAGGGTGGCAACCGCTACGGCGGAGGCGTCTGGGCGCCGGCCATCCGGCATCACGCCGGCCGCTTCTACGTCTACTTCCCCACGCCGGAAGAGGGAATCTTCGTCACCACCGCGCCGGCAATTGACGGTCCGTGGACCGCACCCACCGCGGTGATCGCGCAGCCCGGCCTCGAGGACCCTTGTCCTTTCTGGGATGACGATGGCACCGCCTGGCTCATCCATTCGAAGGTTGGGGCCGGACCGCTCATCCTGCATCGTTTGTCCCCGGATGGCCTGCACGTCCTTGACGACGGCAAGATCATCGTGAATGATCGTCAAATTTTCCCCTTCCTCGAAGGCCCAAAGGTCTACAAGCGCGACGGCTACTATTACGTCTTTGCCCCTTTCGGCGGCGTCGGCACTGGCTCTCAGGCCGTCTTCCGCTCGCGCAATATCTATGGGCCGTTTGAGCATCGCGTTGTGCTTGAAGAGGGTTCCACCAGGATCAACGGTCCGCACCAGGGCGGCTACGTGGAAACGCCGGATGGGCAGGGCTGGTTCATTCACTTCCAGTCCAGCGCGGCGCACGGCCGCATCGTTCACCTTGAGCCCGTGCGCTGGCAGGACGATTGGCCAGTAATTGGCGAGCCGATCCCTGGCTCGACCACGGGCGAACCCGTTCCGTGGGGCCCGATCCCCAGCGACGTCATAGTGACCCCCACAGTCCGGCCGCAAACTTCAGACGAGTTCAGCGCCGCCAGTCTCAGTCCGCAATGGGAGTGGAATCACAATCCCGACGATAGTCACTGGTCGCTAATCGAGCGCAGGGGCTATCTCCATTTGATCCCGCTGCATGCCCAGGGCTTGATCGATGCGCGCAACACCCTTACTGAATCGATGCAGGACGACTCGTTCCAATTCACGGTCCGCATCGACGTGTCCGCTCTGAAATCCGGTGTGCATACCGGCCTCACCATTTTCGAGAAAGATGCGAGCGGGCTGGAGGTGGTGCAGAACGGCGACCGTCGCGAACTGGACTATTTCCACCTGCCTGATCGGATCCCGGGCCCGCAGCTGTCGACCGGTGTCTTGCAGCTGCGCGTCCGCGTACACGACGACAGCGCAACCTACTTCTACAGCCTCGACGATGGCCGCACCTTCGAGCCCCTCGGAGTTCCGACTGCAATTCGTTCCACCTGGTGGAAAGGTCCGCGCCCAGCGCTGTTCGCTTACACGACCCAGGATTCCCAGCCCGGAGCGGCGGACTTCGACTGGGTTCGCTATCAGCCGATCGGCACTAATCCCTGGTAGTACGCATACGCCTCCCGATGGTTGCGGGCGGACTTCAACCTGCCGCAGTCAACTCAGCCGCCGTCAACCCCGGTCGAGAATCACTGGCCAGAGTCGGAATTGCCCGACCCTGGAGTTGCTGGCGGGGTTGCGCCTTGTGCATTCCAGTTCGGAATCTCCTGTCCCAACAGGTTGCGCACGAAGTAGTCGAAAAGGTTGCGATCGGTGTAGTGGCTCCACTCACCGCGTGTGCCGTGATCAGCTTCCGGAACGACCACCAGATCAAAGGTCTTATTTGCCTTGATTAAGCGGTCGGCAACCTGAAATGTCGACGAGGGATCCACGTTGTGGTCCATGAGCCCGACGACAAGCATAAGCTTGCCTTGCAGGCGCCAGGCATTATCAACGTTGGAAGACTCAGAGTATTGCGGACCAATCGGCCAACCCATCCATTGCTCGTTCCACCAAATTTTGTCCATCCTGTTGTCGTGGCAGCCGCTGTTGGAAACCGCAACTTTGTAAAACTCGGGGTGAAAGAGAAGCGCACCCATAGCGCTTTGTCCGCCTGCCGACGTGCCGAAAACGCCGACCCGGGATATGTCGTACCAGGGATACTTAGCGGAAACGGCTTTGTGCCAGAGAATGCGGTCAGGGAAGCCAGCATCCTTGAGGTCATGCCAGGCGACGTCGTGGAAGGCCTTGGAGCGATTGTTGGTCCCCATGCCATCGATCTGCACGACTACGAAGCCTAACTGGGTGAGTGACTCACTGCGCGTAGAAAAGGATTTTGGGACGAAGGAGCCCTGTGGTCCCGCGTAGATATCTTCGATGACGGGGTATTTCTTCTTTGGATCGAAACCGGCTGGACGATAGATCAGTCCCCAGATGTCCGTAACTCCGTCCCGCCCCTTGGCCGTGAAGACTTCTGGAGGATGCCATCCGGCAGCGGTGAGCTTGCTGATATCGGCCTTCTCGAGTTCCAGGATCTGCTGACTATCAGACGTGCGAAAAAGTGCCATTATGGGTGGCATATCAATACGCGACCACAGATCCACGTAGTATTTCCCGTCGGGCGAAAATTCGAGGCGATGGTTGGCTTTCTCCGGCGTCAGAGGAGTCAGTCCGCTCCCGTCGAAATTGATGCGATAGCCGTGGACATAGTACGGATCCTCGTCGGCATTCATTCCGCTGGCTTCGAACCAGATCTGACGCTTTTGGTCGTCGACATAATTGACGGCGCGCACTACCCAGCTACCCTTGGTAATCTGGTTCTCCACTTCCCCGGTGTGACCGTTCAGTAGATACAGATGTTCCCACCCGTCGCGTTCTGACGCCCAGACGATTTCCTTCCCGTCGTCAACGTCGTGACGATAAACCTTTCCAGTGTCAAATTGGTTGTCAACGAGCGGCTCGTAATTGATGAAAGTCGAGCTTTGCTCTGTGATGAGCGCGTGAGCCGCGCCGGTGCGGGCGTCAACTTCAATGACGCGGAAGACCTGGTGGCCGCGCTGGTTGTAGTTGAAGGTAAAGCCTCTGCTGTCTTTCCACCAGCTGGCTTCGGACAGACCGAACGGGTTCGGAAAGAGGCTCGAATCGATGACAGTTTCCCGCTTTGCCACAACGTCGAAGAGCACAGGCTGACGCTGGGCTAAAATGTCACCGGGCTTGGGATACACCATGGTGGAGTATTCAGGCTGCATCTGGTTGGGCGGATCGGGATCAACGTAGCGCACAAGCCTGCGATAACCCGGGCGGACGCGATACGCCACGAGATACTTCGAATCGGGAGACCAGACGATGGTGTCGAGAGCGTAGTAGTTGCCCTCGGAGCCGTCCTCACTTAACGTGACGGTCTGCTTGCCGTCCTTTGAGCGGACATGCACGTTGAAATTTTCGATAGAAGCAAGCCATTGACCGTCAGGAGAAGCTGTCGTTTTGTGAGGATCGTTGATTGATCGCGGAGTATCGTCGTAGCCTTCGTCGTCCTCGTCTTCCACGCCGGGCCGCAGTGGTCCGTTGTTGGTGCAGGTATATGCTGTCAGATCACAGTGCCAGCGCTGGGCGGAAACGGCGAACTCAATGGCAGAACGGCCGGAGACGAAGCGAAACCGCTGGAACGGAAGGCTTGCGGGTTTGTAGGTTTCGCCGCTGGCCACCGAAAGCGCAGCGGCAAGCTTCGTATTATCGAACGCCGGTTGTTTGGTCAGCGCGACTGGGTCCACGACCTCAAACTCGTGGCCTCCTTCCACAGACTTGCGATAGACAAAGACATGGGCGGATTCCTGCCAGACGGGAGCCTCAGGCAGATTCACAACAAGGCTGGCATAATTCTCCTGAATGCTCAGTGCGCGATCGAAATCTGCTGCTGTGACCTGGCTACGTGCTGAAGTGCAAATCGCTGTCAAACTAAGCAGGCATCCGGCTACGACAAGCTTCTGCTGTTGCATGTGCCTCCATAAAGAAATGGGAACTAAAAATCGTCTGTGCGAAACGATACAGGGCGTCGAATCTGTCTGACTCGACGCGACGGCAGGCGGTCTCTCAAATCCTAGAATTGCAGCTGCACCCGGAACTGGATGTCGCGTGAGCCGCCGGATCCGAGACCTTGAGGATTTGTCTGAGAACCCGTCGCAACCGGCGTGGAGGCGACATTGACATACTGAGCTGGATTATTGGTGTTGCCAGAGTAACCGTCAACAATGGACCAGACAGGATGGTTAAACAGGTTCAGCATTTCCGCCTGGATGTTAAGGCTGAGCTGCTCGAAGATCGGAAAGACTTTGGTCACCGCAAAGTCCGTGTTGATGAACTGTGGGCCATGGAGGAAGACGAGTTGGCCAAGCTGACCGGGCGTAGTCTCGGGGACAACCTTACCGCTGGCGAAGATTGCGGGATCCATCAGAAGGCGAGGGGTGGAGGTATTCGGCCCAGGGTAGTAGCCGACCTTTTTCTGGAGTTGCGAGACACTGACGCCATTGAGCACGACTCCGGAGTCGCTGACGTCAGGCTGATTGGAATAGTTGTCGTAGTAGTTGTAGGTGTTGGTCCCACCAAGAAGTTTGAAGTTGCGACCCTGCTGCCACTCAAAGATCGGCGAAAGCGTCCATCCGCCGGTGGCTTCATTGAGCCAGTGGTTGGTGGAGTGGGTGGGGAGTTTGTAGGTCGCAAAAAAGCGGAAGGTGTGACGGAGGTCGTAGGGCGAAGGTGAACGGCTGATGCGCCGATCACGCAAGGTCGTGAAATTGGTAAGGGCCTCATCGGAGGTGTAGTAGTCCCCGATGTAGCGGTTGGTAAAGGAGTGACTCCATGCGTAATTAGCCATCATCATCAGGCCGTGGCCGACAGGATGCTTCACCTGAGCCTGCAAACCATTGTAGGATTCGCTGCCGGGATCGCTGAGAAGCATGATGGGTTCGCCGCTGGCGTAGGGATTCACCTGGAACATATTGACGGGATAGGCGGTGGGTGAAGAATAGCCAAGCCCTGTGCATGGAGTGAAGGAGCCGCCCCCATTGCCAACCAGATTGCAGAAATAGGTCGAATTGGTAGCGACGGCGTTGGCAAGAGCACCGGCCTGCCCGGTCTGTAGCATGCTGATGTAACTGGGATTGGTGAAAGCGGATCCTCCCTGGCCGAAGGCCTGGTCCATGATGGGCAGACTGCCCACGCCGGTGCTCCCTGTGTTATCCGCGAAGGAAGTACCTCCATTGGCGGCGAGGTTGCCCTGAGCTTTACGGAATTCCGTGAGGAAGCCGTTCTCAAAGATATTAACCTCGTTGAGGTCATAGTTCATCCACATGTGTATGGAGTGATTTCCAAGGGTACGGGTAAGCCCATGGTAATGCCATGTGGGGGTGGGGTGGCTCGATGGGGGGGGGGGTGTGGGAAGAACGGCCCAATATGCCAAATTTTTAGCTAAAAATTTAGACAGTAGGTCTTATCTAGATCCAATGCGACGAAGGCAATATTTTTCTATTGGAGTCCCAATATAAAGAATTATTTGAACCCAATAGGCATGGGACCATGTCCAAGAATTTACATATTCGACTTAAAAAAAGTCGCCTAACTGCGAGGAAAAAAACTGAGCTATAACCCGCGGGTCCCTGCGGGCGGGTACTTGCGGGTACCCCGTCAGGTCAAGTTTGTACCCCGAACGAGTTGCACGGAAAAACGCAAAACCGCAACGATCCACCTGAATGTCCTGAACTTCCGAACCGCTTTTGTCACTGTGGACTTGGCCTTAGTGAAATTTGGTGTACTGACCCACTGACCCCCTCCCCCCCACTTGGCGTCCGTACACCAAGTGGATGGACATTTTGAACTTACGGTCGTCCCTAACTGGGCTTGCGGACCTGCAAAGAAGATCCCCGGCGGTCACCCAAAAAAGTCGAGTGTTCCCTCCGGTGACCTCTATGAAAATTTCCAAAATGGTTTTTCTTATTTGTATGTGTGCAAAAATGTCTGGCATAAAGGTGTTCTGGAGACCAGAAGTCTGGCCTTGGGATTGGAGAAGGGGGGTGCATCGACGATGGTTTCGATCTTGCGTGACGCCGGGTTGTCGGCCCTGGTCGTGGAGGGCGACGTCGAGACCCTGGCGGGTGGGTTTCAGTTCACCGAGGGGCCGCTCAAGCTCCCCTACTGCACGCTCCTGTTCCAGGACATGCAGGCGAACCGGACTCCACCGGATCGGGCCTGACGGCACGCTCGGGGTACTCCGCGAACAGAACCGGGGTGCAAACGGCCAGACGTTCGCCCCGGACGGCCGGATCCTCTTCTGCTGAGCAGGATGGCCGGCGGGTGTCGCGGATGTGCCCTCGATGGCACGGCGGTCGAGACGGTCGTCGAGACCTGGTCGGGCAAGCCCGGCTCAATAGCCCCAACGACATCGTCTGCCCGGTCCGACGGCCTCGTCTATTTCACCGACCCTCCCTACGGAGTCAAGCCCGAGGACCGGGTGCTCTACATTTCCAGGGCCTCTTCCCGCCTAGCTTGGTGGCCGGGCTCCAGCTCCCTGGCCGACGATTTCGAGAAGCCCAACGGCCTGGCCTTCGGCGCCCGACGAGCGGACCCTCTACGTCAACGACACCGCGCGGTATCACGCAGATCAGCACGCTGGGCGGCCGGGGCGGCCTGTTCTCCCGGTGCTCATCGGCGCATCCCGCAAGCGGTTCCTGGGCAGGCTGCTGGCCGCGCCCGACGGCACGCCCCGGCCGTTTCCGAGCTACGACGACGCCACCGTCTCGGTGACCGCGCTGAGCGCGGTGGCGGGGGCGTGGTGCGCACGGGTGCACCGGGTCCCGGCGAACGCGGATGCGGTCCGGGTCGCCGAGGCGTGGCGCCGCGCCGCCGGCCCGGCCGCGGCTGGCGGTGGAGCGGGCTGGTGAGCGGGTGAGCACGGACGAGGCCGCGGCGGACCGGATCACGCTCCGCGGGCTGCGCGTGTTCGGCTACCACAGGGTGCTGGACGCCGAGCGCCGGGACGGCCAGGAGTTCATCGTGGACGCGGTGCTCTGGCTGGACACCGCGGCCGCCGCGGCCACTGACGACCTGTCGCTGACCGCGGACTACGCCTGCCAGCCGGCCGACCGGCTCGCGGCCATCATGGCCGGCCCGCCGGTCAGGCTCATCGAGACCCTGGCCGAGCGCCTGGCCGCCACGGCCGCGGCCGAGCCGCTGGCCCGCGAGGTCGAGATCACCGTGCACAAGCCGCACGCGCCCGTCGGCCATCGTTTCCACATCCCCGGCTACCTCGTCCCCGAGGGGTGCGAGGTCCACACCCTCGCCAGCGCCGCCGACGACGTGGGCCAGGCCCTCGACGCCCTCTGCGACGTGCTCGGGGCGTGCCCGCTGCCGCGTTGCTCCCGGCCCCGGCGCGGCCGGAGCGACCCACCGGCGCCCTCAACGTGCAGACCCTGGCGGCGGCCATCTCGGGCGCCGCTCCCCGAGGGGGCCATCGT
>CAVPKU010000054.1:0-112458 GCA_963705765.1 uncultured Acidobacteriaceae bacterium
GCCCTCTTCCAGCTTTTCGAGGAAGACGGGAATCTCGCCGGGATCGTGCTGCAGATCGCCATCCATGGCGATGATGAAGTCTCCCTCGGCGTGATCGAAGCCTGCGGCGAGGGCCGAAGTCTGTCCGAAGTTGCGGCGCAGTTTGACGACCAGAACGCGGCTGTCAACAGCGGCAATTTCTTCCAGCAGCCGGCAGGTGCGGTCGTTCGAGCCGTCGTCGACAAACACCAGCTCGAAGGACTCGCCGACGCGCTCCATGACCTCTTTGAGGCGGTCATAGAGGGCGGTAACGCTGTCTTCTTCGTTATGAAACGGAACTACGATGGAATACTTCGGCATCGGCTTCAATTATAGTCTTTTCGATGCTCCGGGCCGGCGATTCGGCTCACCCGGTACCTCCATTTTCACGACTGTTTCAGGATGTCCACGGCGACCCTCGCCGCTTCCTGGCAAGCTGCCCGATCCACATCGCGGTGGGTGACGAAACGCACGCTGTGGCGATAGACAGAACTGGCCAGAATGCCGCGTTTCTTCAGCTTATCGACGAAGGCGTCGGCGTTGCCATCGGGAACGCGGAAGATCACGATGTTCGTCTGCACGGTGCTCAGATCGATTTGGGCGGGGGTATCGGCGATGGCCTCGGCCAGCAGGCGGGCGTTGGCGTGGTCCTGATGGAGATGTTTCGGCCCGTCTTCGAGGGCGATGAGCCCGGCGGCGGCAAGAATACCCGCCTGGCGCATGCCTCCGCCGAGAGCTTTGCGGATCAGGCGCGCGCGATCCATCTGGTCGTATGTGCCCACGAGCATCGAGCCCACCGGTGCGCCCAGGCCTTTTGACAGGCAGAACATTACTGTTGCGAAGCCCTGGGTTAATTCACGTACCCCGATCCCCAGTGCGACGGACACGTTGAAGATGCGAGCGCCATCGAGGTGAACGGGCAGGTTACGTTCCTTTGCCCCGGCAAGGATTTCGTCCGCCACCTCCGGCGGCGTGATGGTGCCACCAGCCATATTGTGTGTGTTCTCGAGGGCGATCAGGCCTGTGGGCGCACGGTGATAGTGCTTGCCGGTGATGTGGGGCTCGATGGCGCTCCAGGTCAGGACTCCGCGCTCGGCCGACAGGGTCCGCAACTGGCATCCGGAGAAGGCCGACGCCATGGCGATCTCCCACTCGACGATGTGCGAGCGCGCTTCGCAGATCACTTCCTGGCCGTGCTGGGTGTTCAGCCGAATCGCGGCCTGATTGCCCATGGTGCCGCTGGGGACGAAGAGCGCGGCTTCGCGGCCGAATATTTCAGCGGCGCGGGCCTCCAGCCGATTGATGGTCGGATCCTCGACATAGACGTCGTCACCCACTTCGGCCGCTGCCATCGCTGCGCGCATCGCGGGCGTGGGTTTCGTCACGGTATCGCTGCGCAGGTCAATAGCCGCAACCGGCGCAGTACTGACGGTATCGTGCTCGGCAAGAGCTGCCGTATCAGAAGACATGATTTCCCCTTGAATATTTTCGATGCCAGTATGACCTATGCGACTGCGGGCTCGGCGAGGAATCGCCCGAAGACCTCGTTGGAGAGCAGCCGGCCGCGCGGGGTCAGCGTCACCCGGTCACCATCCTGAAACACAACGAGACCTTCGTCTTCCAGCCCCGCAATCGTCGCGAGAAATCCGCGGACGGCGGACGCCGAGAATTCCGTACGCAGCGCGCCCAGGCTCACGCCCTGATTCATGCGCAGGCCCAGGAACCAGGCTTCTTCCATCTCTTCTCCGCGATCCAGTTGGCGTGGCTCTTCCCATCCGGCATTCTTCAGGTAAGCATCGAGGTCATCAGTCGTTCCAAATCGCAGCGCGGCGCCGGCGTGGGTGCGGAGCATGGAGTGCGCATCGAGCCCGAAGCCGAGATAGGGATGGCGTTGCCAGTACTTCAGGTTATGGCGGGACTCAAAGCCGGTGCGAGCGAAGTTTGAAATCTCGTACTGCGCGAGGCCATGTCCGGCGAGATAAACGAGCGCCTCCGTGTACAACTCGGCAATCAGGTCATCGCCCGGGACTTCCTTCGCGCGATAGCGTCCGCCACTCACCAGCAGTTCGCGTCCGAGGCGGGAGTCGTCGTCCACCTCGAGCATGTAAATGCTGGCGTGATCCACTCCGGAGTCCACCAGGACACCGAGCGACTCGTACCAGGAATCGAGCGTCTGCCCCGGCAGTCCTGCGATCAGGTCCACGCTCACGTCAGAAATGCCGGCACCCTGCACGCGCCGAATGTCCTCAAGCGCCACCGCACGGTTGTGCAGACGGCCGATGGACTTCGCTTCTCGATCCACGAACGACTGCACGCCGAAGCTCACACGGGTAACGCCGGATTCCACCAGGGTATCGAGCACCGCGGGTTCAATTTGTCCCGGTGCGCATTCCACCGTGATCTCCGCCGTCGGCAGAACTGCAAATTCGCGACGCAGTGTTGTAAAGAGACGACGGAACAAAGCCGGCGAGAGCAGCGATGGAGTGCCACCGCCCATGTAAATGCTGTCCACCGCCTGCGGCAGCTGCGCGCCCCACTTCTTCGCGCGCGCACCGATGCTGCCGAGATCCTTTTCGATGCAGGAAATATAACGATCGTGATAGCTGGCCGGAAACACTCCTGAAGAAAAATTGCAGTAGGTGCATTTGGAACGGCAAAACGGGACGGAGAGATAAATGCCAAGCATTTCCATATGTCTCTATTGTCCCACCGTGAACGATGGTCGCCGGCGTTGTGACAAATCGGTCATCTTGACAAGGGTGACGACGTGTGAGCGCAACAATTCGTCGGAACTCGCGTTCACTTTCTGCAGAGACGATCCGGAGTAAGAAGGCCGGATGAGAGGTTCAGAACTTCGAGAGCAGTTCGAAGTGGAACCCGAGGAGGTCTCCAGATGAAAAGCATCCTTCGCGCACTTGCACTCACCGGCATTGTTGGTTTTGGCGCAGCGGCCGGAGCACAGGCTCAGACCCGGGTTTACGTCGGCATCGGAGCCCCTGTGGTCGCAGCCATTCCGCCTTGCCCGGGCGATGGGTATGTATGGACGGCGGGCTACTACGAAGGCCGCGCGTGGGTACCGGGCCGCTGGATCTATCGCGGATACGATCGCGGCAACTACGGAGCCCGGGTTGACTGGGACCATCGCTACTACAACGATCACGACCGCCGCGGCTTCGATCGCGATCACGATCGCTACGACCGCGACCACTACCGGGACCACGATCACCGGTAGCCAGGCAGGATGAGGGCCGCGTCCCCAAAAACCGGCCCATGCGCACCCGTTGAGGCTCCCCGCTTCCGGGTGCGTTGCCGTTTTCAGGGTTCCAAAATACCGGCCGATCGAGCTGGATTCGCGGTATCGTGGGGTGGAACAACGGTCCCCCCGCCTGCGTATCTTTTGCCGAACATTTCGGAGGCTCTCGTGGCCGGACTTCTCGGTATCGCAATCTACTTCACGCCCACCCTTATCGCCGCTGCGCGCCAGACGCACAACGTGACAGGGATCTTCCTGCTGAATCTGTTTCTCGGTTGGACGGGCATCGGGTGGATCATTGCATTTCTGCTGGCGATCTGTTCCACTCCGCGTTATTGCCACCCGTACTGGTACTACCCTCCTCCACCGCCGCACCGCTGGTATTGACGCCCAGGCAAGCGCGTTCCCTCATGAATTGAGACATTTGAAGCACCGAGCGGAAGGAAGAACCGCCGCAACATTTTGGCGCGTCTAACGTTATTAGAAGCAGCAACGCTTTCCGGTCCCCTACGAGAGCTGGAAGCGGCGTCAGGCCGACAAAATAGAATGAAGGCGGTCTGACAGGAGGTTTTGATCATGCGCGCATTGCGCTACGCTTTGTTCCTTGGATTGCTGGCCCTGCCGCTGACGCTGGCGAAGCCGGCTCAGGCCCAGGTTGCGGTGGGGATTGGCATTGGCCCGGCGGTGGGTTATCCCGGCTATTACGACGTGGGCGGCCCCCCGGTTTGTGAGTATGGCTACTACTCTTACTACCCTTACTCCTGTGCACCGTACGGGTATTGGGGTCCTGATTGGTTCTCCGGCGGCGTCTTCATCGGCGCAGGCCCGTGGTACCACGGCTGGTACGGCCGCCCGTGGGGCTATGGATACGGCCACATCGGGTACTACGGCGGCTGGGGGCACGGCTATTACGGCGGCTACCGTGGCGGATATTACGGTGGATTCCATGGCGGCTACGCGGGTCGGGGCTATGGGGGCGCGTACCACGGTCCCTATACGAACGGCTTCCGGGGTGGCGTCGGGGCCTATCGCGGCAATGCCGGTGGATACCACGGGTACGCCGGTGGATACCGCGGCGGCTACTCTGGCGGGTTCCATGGCGGAGCCTCAGCAGGGGGCGGATTCCGCGGCGGCATGGGTGGTGGATTTCATGGTGGCGGGGGTGGTGGCTTCCACGGCGGTGGCGGACACCGGTAATTTCCCAGCTACCCAACACAACGAGGCCCGCTCCCCGGAGCGGGCCTTCGTGTTTCCGGGTGGAATAACAGCCCGGCCTAAAAAGCCTGTTTTCTGAAATCGCCGCGAGCCAATGCCATGGCCATCCCGGCAATGCGTTCGGCGGCGTCCGGGTGGGCCAGCGTGCGCGCATTCTGGGCCATGCGCCGCAAATCTCCGGGCGCGGCCAGCAGATCAGCAAGGGTGCCCTCCAGTTGGTCGGGGGTCAGGTCGGATTCGGGCAGGATACGCGCCGCACCCGCCTGCGCCATGACGTCGGCGTTCTTTCGCTGGTGGTCGTCGGCTGCTGTGGGGAGCGGGATCAGGACCGCGGGCTTTCCCGCCGCGGCTAGTTCGGCGACTGTGGACGCGCCGCTGCGCGCAAGGACCAGATCGGCGGCTTCGAACTGGCGCGGCATGTCGTCGAGAAACGCCTCCACTTGCCAGCGATCCGGCGGCGCTCCGCTCTCGCGGTAAGCCGCTAATGTCGTTTCGGCATGACGCGCTCCGGCCTGGTGGAGGATGGTGAGTCCGGGAACCCGGTCGAGCAATGATTTTGCGATCCTGGGCATGATCGCGTTGAGGGTACGGGCGCCCTGACTGCCGCCGAAGACCAGCAAATGCGGAGCGGCTCCCACTGGCCGCGGTGCGAGATGAAAGAACTCGGCGCGCACAGGAATGCCGGTGATGTGCGCATTGCGAAAGTAGCTCAGAGCGGGTTCGAAGTTGACCGCAGCCGCCTTGACCCTGCCGCCGATGAGCCGGTTGGCCAGGCCAGGCATGGCATTCGGTTCGAAGGCCAGCGTCGGGATGCGAGTCAGGATCGCCGCCCCCATCACCGGGCCTGAAGCATATCCGCCCACGCCAATGACGACGTCGGGACGAAAACGCCGGAGCAGGCGAACGCACTGGAGAAATCCCATGGGCAGATCCACGAGCGTCCGCAGCCGCGTCGCCAGCGAGACGCGATTGAGTTGTCCCACGCGAATCAGCTCGAGCGGATAGCCGGCCTGCGGCACCAGACGCGACTCGAGGCCGCGGGCTGTGCCGACGAAGAGAATCTCCGCGCCATTGCGTGCCTTGAGTTCATCGGCAATGGCCAGCGCCGGAATGATGTGGCCGCCGGTTCCGCCGCCGGCGATGAGGATGCGTGTATGAGGAGGCACTGCTACGCCATTCTATGACGCTCGGCCGGGCGCCTTCGGAATTGACGACCGCCGGCATCTTAGCTAACCTGAGATTAGCCAGGGGGACGCGATGGCGATCAGCACCATCCACGAAGCAAAGACGAATCTGTCTCGATTGATCGAGCGCGCAGAACGCGGCGAAGAAATCCTGATCGCTCGCGGGAAGCAGCCGGTGGTGCGCCTGACTCCGATCAAAAAACCTGGCAAGAAACGACAGCTGGGATTGCATCGCGGAGAGTTTACCGTGGGCCCTGAGTTTTTCGAGCCGTTGCCGCCCGAAGAGCTCGACGCCTGGGAGCAGTGATTGCGCGTTCTGCTCGACACTCATGCCCTGCTGTGGGCCGACGCGGAGCCGGAAAGACTGCCCGCGAAGGCGAGGGCGCTGCTCGAATCATTTTCCACCGAAGCGTTGGTCAGCGCCGCCTCAGCGTGGGAAATCGCGACCAAGGTCCGCATCGGCAAGCTTCCTCAGGCGGCCGCATTCTCGGCTGAATTGCCGAAGAGAATTGCAATGCTCGGATTTCAGCCGCTCGCCGTTACTCTCGAGCACGCCCTCCGAGCGGGACAATTGCCGGGACCGCACCGTGATCCTTTCGACCGGCTGCTCATCGCTCAGGCTCAGGCGGAAAACCTGGCCTTAATCAGCAACGAACGGCTCTTCGATGCCTACGGTATCCGCCGCGTGTGGTAGCTTTTCATCGGCCTTCAGTCCACTTCACGGGTAACGTTCAGCAGCACTCCGACGAGCACCAGCATGATGAACAGCGAGGTTCCACCGTAGGAGACAAACGGCAGCGTGATGCCCTTGGTCGGCACCAGTGCGAGGACAACGCTGATGTTGAAGAAGGCCTGGATCAGAATGGTTGCGGTGATGCCGAAGGCGATGAACCGCGCGAAGGGATCTTTGGAAAGGATTGCCGCACGCATGCCGCGCCATCCGATGAAAACGAAGAGCCCGACGACGATCAGCGCGCCGATCAGTCCCAGTTCCTCGGAGACATTCGCGAAGATGTAGTCCGTATGCGGCTCCGGCAAATAGAAGAGCTTCTGTCGCCCATCCATATAACCCACGCCGCGGAATCCGCCCGAGCCTACAGCGATGAGCGACTGGATGATGTGGAAGCCCTTACCCAGGGGATCCGATTCGGGATTCACAAAGGCGAGCATGCGATCGCGCCGCCACTTGACCGCGAAGAGCATCAGGTAAAGAACGGGCGCAGCCGCTCCGGCCGCGTAGCCCAGATACTTTGGGTGCATCCCGGCCAGCCACAGCATGAGCGCGGTGACGCCGGCGCAGACCAGCGCGGTTCCCAGGTCAGGCTCTTTCAGGATCAGCGCAATGAAAATCAGACTGGGCAACGCCGCGGGAATCAGGGTCGTGCGCCAGTCCTCCATCAGGTGCATCCGGTTTTGCAGAAACCACGCCAGGAACAGCACGAGCGCCGGCTTCGCGATCTCTGAAGGCTGAAACGAGAGAATGCCGAAGCGAATCCAGCGATGCGTGTTGTGAGAGTCGTGCATGAAAAAGGCGACGAGCAGCAGGATGATCGTGACGGCGACCACCGGAAAGACGACCGTTGGCCGGTTGTATTTGCTGTACGGCACCCGCATCAGGAAGGTCATCGCGACCAGTCCGAATACGGCCCAGACCGACTGGCGAATCACGAAATAGTAGGGCGAGCCGAAGCGCTCTCCGGACATGACCGCGGAGGCGCTGAAGACCATAGCCAGGCCGATCACGACCAGCACGATCGCTGCGAAGTACAGCCATTTGTCGACGCCGACTCGTTTCGCCATATTCCTGCTCCTACGTTGCCGTGAGCGCGGCAAGACTGCGCCGCGCCAGAACCGTCTCCTTGAAGACTCTTCCCCGATGCTCGTAGTTCTCGAACTGATCGAAGCTGGAGCACGCCGGCGCCAGCAGCACGATCTCGCCGGGCTGTGCGGCAGCGGCCGCCGTCGCGATGGCTGCGTCCAGGGTGCCTGCGCTGACCACCGGAACAGCACCTTCAATGTGCGTGTGAATCTTCTCTGCCGCCGCTCCGATGGTGTAGACGGCTTTGACTCGTTCCTGCAGAAGCGCCCGCATCTGGCGGTAGTCGGAGTTCTTGTCTTTGCCGCCGAGGATCAGGTGAATTCCGCCTGGAAACGCGGCGATCGCCTTCATGGAGGCATCGACGTTGGTCGCCTTGGAGTCGTTGTAGTAGTCGACGCCGTTGATCTTCGCGACAAACTCCAGCCGATGCTCGACCGCGTGAAACTCCACGATGGCTTTGCGAATCGCAGCGGCATCAACACCGGCCAGACGCGCTGCGCAGACTGCCGCCAGCACGTTCTCGACGTTGTGAGCGCCTTTGAGCGGAATTTCGCTCACCTTCAGCACCGGTTCGGGAGCCGCCTGTTCTGAGGCACGGAAGGTAATGACGCCTTCGTGCACGAACGCACCCTGGCGGATGATCTTCTTTTGACTGATCCAGAAGACTCGCGACTTCGCCCGGGCTGCGGCGCGCGAGGTCACATCGTCATCGGCATTCAGCACCAAAGCATCTTCGGCTGATTGCTGCGCGAAGATCTTCTCCTTCGCCGCGACATAGTTCTCGAAGGTGCCATGACGGTCGAGGTGGTCGGGGGTGATGTTGAGAATCACCGCGATCTGCGGATGGAATTCGTAAGTCGTCTCCAGTTGAAAACTCGAAACCTCGAGCACTGACCAGCCATCGTCCCGCGACTGTTCCACGAGCGCGATGACCGGAACGCCGATATTGCCGCCGACCTGCACCGGCAATCCACCCGCCTGGAGAATCTCGCCACAGAGCGCGGTTGTTGTGGTCTTGCCGTTGGATCCGGTGATGGCCAGGACCTTGCCGCGCAGATAGTGCGCCGCCAGCTCGACCTCGCCAATGATCGGCAGGCCGAATTTTCGGACCTGGGTCAGTTCCGGCGTATCGACCGGAACCCCAGGACTGACGACGATCAGGTCCTGGCGCCGGAAGGTCAGCAGCCCGTGCCCGCCGGCTTCGACTGCGATGCCCTCTTCGATAAGGGCGGGAATTTCCTTTGCGAGTTCTTCGGCGCTGCGTACGTCTGAAACTGTGACCTGAGCGCCCCGACGGCGCAGAAACAGCGCCGCAGCCAGCCCCGACTTGCCCAGACCGACGACCAGTACTTTTTTCCCTTTGATGTCCATCTGCAACTCACTCGCCGCCGGCTGGCTTCATTGTGTCACGCCGGCTCTACCCTTTATCTCAGCTTGAGCGTGGTGAGTGCAAAGAGTGCAAACACCAGCGCCGCAATCCAGAACCGCGCAATCACCTTCGACTCCGACCACCCCATCAACTCGAAGTGATGGTGGAGCGGAGCCATGCGGAAAATGCGCTTGCCTCCGCGCAGCTTGTAGCTGCCCACCTGCAGAATTACCGAGAGCGCCTCGATCACAAATACGCCGCCGATAAACGGCAGTAATAATTCCTGCTTGATGACCACAGCTACCGTGGCAATCGCCCCGCCCAGCGCCAGCGATCCTACGTCGCCCATGAAGATTTCGGCGGGATGCGCGTTGTACCAGAGGAACCCGATACTGGCGCCGGTCATGGCCCCGCAAAAGACGGTTACCTCGCTCACCATGGGCATGCGCTGTAGTTCCAGATAATCCGCAAAGATTACGTGGCCGCTGACGTAGGTGAGGACCGTGAGCGCACCGGCGGCGATGATGGTGCAACCAATCGCGAGGCCATCCAGGCCGTCGGTCAGGTTCACGGCGTTGCTCGATCCTACAATCACCAGCATCACAAAAATGATGAAGGGCAGGAACGCCAGCGCGCCGAGGTGGGGAATATGCAGGAGCGCGGGAATGGAGAGATGCGGACGGACGAATTTGATGAAGGGAACCACCAGCCGTGTGTCGTAGCCTCCCTCCAGGTCCATAAAGACCAGCACGATGGCTACCGCCGCAGCCGCCAGGAACTGATACATCAACTTGGCGCGTGCGGTGAGGCCCAGATTGCGCCGGTGGACGACCTTAATATAGTCATCCGCAAAACCAACAGCCCCGAAGGCCGTTGTCGAGAACATCACAATCCAGACGAAGGGATTCGACAGATCGGCCCACAGCAGTGTTGGGAGGAGAATCGCAATACAGATCAGGACGCCGCCCATCGTTGGTGTGCCCGCCTTCTTCTGATGCGCCTTGGGACCTTCTTCGCGAATGTATTGGCCGATCTGAAACGCGCGCAGCCTTTCGATCACATACGGCCCGATGATCAGCATGATCAGCAGCGCCGTAAGCGAGGCGAACGCGGTGCGAAACGTGAGGTACCGGAAGATCCGAAACGGACTGAAGTAAAGGTAGAGCTTCCGATAAAGCAGCCAGTAGAGCAAACTTCCTCCGGCAAATCTGGTGGATTTTTCCCGCTTATCTTATCCTGTGGAGCCCTGAGAACCGCCCGCTTTTTCCTGAGCCTGAATCGCGTCCAGAGCGCGTTCCAGCTTTATTCCGCGTGAGCCTTTGAGCAGGACCGCATCGCCTGGCTGGAGATTTTCCTTGAGCCAGCTACCGGCGTCTTCCGGAGTCTCCACGAAGATCGCTTCTGCGCCAGCTGCACGTGCCGCCTCGACGATCTGCTTTGCGTGGCCCCGGACGCCGACGATCACATGGATGCCGGCGGTCGCCGCCGCCTTG
The DNA here is from genome assembly GCA_963705765.1 of uncultured Acidobacteriaceae bacterium. Classification (GTDB taxonomy): domain Bacteria; phylum Acidobacteriota; class Terriglobia; order Terriglobales; family Acidobacteriaceae; genus Palsa-343. The sequence continues at coordinate 10,352 of CAVPKU010000054.1, forward strand.
CCACAGGCTGCGTGCAGCGCATCGGCCTCCGGGCCCAGCTCGAGCATTTCGCCAGCAACCAAAATCCTCCGCTGCGCCGGCATCGCCGCCAGAGTTCTGATCATGGATTTGAGGGCCTCGGGGTTGGAGTTGTAGGCGTCATTGATGAGGGTCGCGCCTCGAATCGTCAGCAACTGTCCGCGTTTCTCTGCAGGGCGCAGATTCTCGAGCGCCGCGCAGCACTCCGACAGCTGAATCCCAGCCTCGATGCCGACGGCGATGGCGGCCAGAGCATTTGCGGCGTTGTGCTCTCCCGGCAGGTGCAGATGCAGTTCGCAACGCTGGCCGCCCGCGCGCACCTGGACTCTCAGGCCATCGGCTCCTAATGATTCCACGCTTTCCGCGTGCGGATCGCCGCAGGGTCCGCGTCCGTAGTAGACAACCTTGCCTTGAAAATCGCGCCCAAACTGCGAGACGTAGGCATCGTCGCAGTTGAGGAAGGCTACGCCGTGCCGCGGGAGTGACTCGACCAACTCATACTTCGCTCGCGCTACTCCCGCGACGCCATCGGCGAAGAACTCCGTGTGCGCGTGGCCGACATTGGTCACCACGCCCCAGTCGGGGGCGGCGATGCGGCACAGTGCGGCAATCTCGCCGACGGCCGACATGCCCATCTCAATGACCGCGGCATCGTGTTCCGGTTCGAGACGGAGCAACTGCAAGGGCAGGCCGTATCCATTATTGAGATTGCCCAACGACTTCAGGACCTTGAACCTTGTAGCCAGAACCGCGGCGATGGCTTCCTTCGTCGTGGTTTTTCCCGCTGAACCCGTGATCGCGACGACGCGCTTGCCCCAGTGCCTCCGGACGGCCGCGGCCAGACGTTGCAATGCGGACAACACGTCGTCGACTGCAAGGAGGTGAGTCGGCGACGTCCTTGAGCCCTGCCGTACGATCACGGGCGACAACCGCGGCGCACGCGCCCCGCTCCAGCGCTGCCCGCACAAAGTCGTGGCCATCGAAGCGCTCACCTCGAACTGCGAAGAACAGATCGCCCGGATGCAGCGTTCGCGAATCGATGGAATATCCGGTCGCGACGATCGACTCCGGTGAACCAGCAACGGGGCGGATTTCTGCCGCCGACCAACGTGCAATTTGATCGAGCGCGAGCTTCATGCGCGCACTCCCACGATGTCGCGGATCGCCGTGGCCGCAACCTTCGCATCGTCAAAGGGGATGGTGCCATGACGCAGAATCTGCTCTTTTTCGTGACCCTTCCCGGCGATCAGAACGATATCCCCTGGATGGGCCGATTCGATCGCAGTGCGGATCGCTCGCGCCCGGTCCGGTTCGACGACGAATTTTGTTCCTGTCGCGGATAAGCCCGGCAGAACGTCGGCGATGATCGCTTCCGGATCTTCGCTGCGCGGGTTGTCCGACGTCAGCACGACAAAATCGCTTCCCTCACCCGCCGCTCGCCCCATCTTCGGCCGCTTCGCTCGGTCGCGATCGCCGCCGCATCCGAACAGCGTGATGACGCGGCCGGTTCGCCCGACAAAGTCGCGGGCCAGCGACGTGAGGTTTCTGAGAGCGTCGTCGGTGTGTGCGTAGTCGACGACGACGGTGAACCCCTGGCCCACGTCGACCGTTTGAAAGCGGCCCGGAACATGAGCGAGTGCTGCCGCACCGTTCGCGATCTGCTCCAGACTGAGCCCACGTGCCGCCGCTGCGCCCGCAGCAGCCAGTAAGTTGTAGAGGTTCACCTTGCCGGTCAGCCGGGTCCGCAGGTCGACCGCTCCGGCCGGCGTAATGAGGCGGAAACTCATGCCGGCGGCGCCCATCTCGGAGTTTTCTGCGCGGAAATCACCCGATCCGAGCCCGTACGAAAACACCTGAGCCCCCTTTTGACGGGCTATTTCCGCCAGCTTCGTGCCGTATCCATCCTCTATATTGATGACCGCGATGCGTGGTGGCGCACCCAATTCTCCATCGAAGAGCGCCCGTTTGGCTGCGAAGTAGTTCTCCATCGTGCCGTGGTAGTCGAGGTGATCCTGCGTGAGGTTGGTGAAGATCGCGACGTCGTAGGGCAATCCGTAGACTCGTCCCTGAGCCAGGGCGTGCGATGAGACCTCCATGACGGCTTCCGTCGCCCCGGCGTCGACACCTTCACGGAATATCGCCAGCAGATCGCGCGACTCCGGCGTTGTATGCGGGGCCGGAACGACGACTCCCGCCACGTGATTTTCGATGGTGCCAACCAGCACGGTCTTGCGTCCGACTGAGTTCAGCATCGCTTCAAGAAGAAACGCTGTCGTTGTCTTCCCGTTGGTCCCGGTTACGCCGCTCAGCGCCAGCTGTCTCTCCGGATGTCCGAAGAAATTCGCGGCGATCGCGGCCATCGCGCGCCGGCCGCCCCCGGCGGGCACCTCAGCGATGGCGGCCCCGGGATATTGTTTGACCGTCTCGGTGAAGACCGCTGCTGAATCCGTGACGATGGCCGCAGCCTCCTGTTCAATCGCCTTGCCGATGTAGCGATTCCCATCCGTGGTTTCGCCCTGCATGGCGAGGAACACGGAGCCGGGTCGAATCCGGCGCGAGTCGTACTCGACGCCACCGATCTCGGCATCTGGACCGGTGCGGCGCACGATTTCGGCCCCGCTCAGGATTTCTTCAAAGCGCATATCAAGCCGATTGTAAGCGTCGCTTCACAACACGCGATGTTTGGGATCCAGCGCCGTCATTGCGCAAAACGCACGACGATCTCGGTTCCGGCGGGAACCATCGTTCCTGCGGCGGGAGCCTGATCGCGCGCGACGCCCGATCCAACGATCTGCACGCCCAGCCCCGCGTTGTTGGCCTGCTCCACGACGTCGCGCAACGATTTGCCTGCAAAGGACGGCACAGCAATACGCTGATTCGCGACCTTCACCGATCCAGTGGTCTGCGCCGGACCGGCGGCCAGGGGTCGAAGATTCACCGGGGCCTGAACGGGCGTCAGTGGTTTCGGCTCCGACGCGGATTGCGATGTTGGCGTGTGGGTCCGGCACCGGCGCAGCATCGACGGGCGCCGGGCCCTGAGTGACGGGGTTCCGAAGCGGGTCGTCCGCCGGAAGATTGTTCACTTCCGCAAAGAGGGACTGCAGATCCTCGGCATGCTCCTCAGGATCGGCTTCCTTCACCGGCTTGCGATTCTTCGCCAGTTCTTTCACTGGCTTCAGATCCTGATCGTGCGCGACTCCGAGATACTCGAGAATCTGCTGCGCCAGATCCTGAAAGACCGGCGCACTGGCCTCGTGGCCGAAGTGTCCGCCCTTCGTTGGCGAGTCCATGATGATGGCCACCGTGATCGCGGGATCGCTGACCGGCGCGAATCCCACAAACGAGGCAACGTATTTCGTCTTCGAATACGTACGGGTGGCGGGGTCGATTTTCTGCGCCGTGCCGGTCTTGCCGGCGGCGCTGTATCCATTCAGTTGCGCTGTGCTGCCGGTGCCAAACAGCACTACGCCTTCCATCATCTTGCGCATCTGGGCGGAGGTCATCTCTGAAATCACGCGGTGCGCACCGGACGGCAGGGGGTTCGGCAATTCCTCTTCGGGATGAAAATTTGCCGCTCGCAGATTCGCGCTGCCGCGCATCTGATCGGTGCTCTCGAGAACGATGTGCGGCGGAAGATAGACGCCACCATTGGCGATGGTCGACGCCATGGTGACCAGCTGAATTGGGGTGACGGCGATTTCCTGGCCCATGGGAATCGACCCGATCGTCGTCGGCTGCCACCGCGCGGGCGGTTTCACGAGGCCGCGCGTCTCACCTGGCAGCTCGATTCCCGAGCGCATGCCGAATCCGTAACCGTGGATGTACTGATAGAAGCGCTCCGGCCCCATGCGCTGGGCGAGTTCGACGGCCGCGACATCGCTTGACTCCCACAACGCCTGATTTGCAGTAAGCACATTGCCGTGATGACTCTCGTAGATCACCGCATCGCGGTCATCGTGGACGAGGCGGCCCGCTACATTGATCACGCCCCCAAGCGTAGGGATCATCGAGTCCGGAGTGATGACCTTTTCTTCGAGCGCGGCTGAATACGTCACCAGCTTGAACGTCGAACCGGGCTCGTAGACGTCGCTGACCGCATGATCCTTGAGCAGAAGAGGGTCGGTGTGTCGAAACTCATTCGGGTTGAACGTGGGACGGATGGCGAGTGCAAGAATCTGTCCCGTGTGCGGATCCTGAACAACCACGGTGCCGTTCGCTGCGCCCGTGCGTTCCATGTTGCGATCCAGTGCCTGCTCCGCCATGAACTGGATGTTGGAGTCGATGGTGAGCACCAGGTTCTCGCCGGCCAGCGGATCGCGTTCCTCGCTGTCGAGCACGTGGCGGCGCGCATCGATCGCCGTCAGCATGCGTCCGGGAGTGCCATGGAGGTCCTTGTCGCGTTCCAACTCGACGCCGGCCAGCCCATTGTCATCCATGCCAACGTAGCCCAGCATTTGCGCCGCGAGCTGCTGATCCGGATAGAAGCGCTTGAATTCCTTCTGGAAGTAAATGCCTTTCAGGTTGAGCGCCTGCACCTTCGCGATCACGGCCGGCGATTCCTTACGCGCCACCCATGCGAAGTTGCGCGAGTCGGTCAGTCGCGCCAGAATCTGCTTCTCGGTTGTGAATCGGTCCTGCGGGTCGGTGTGGACAATTTTGGCCAGCGTCGCTGCGTAGGCAGCGCGCTTGTCGCCGATCTCCGATGGAACGGCGTAAACCGACTGCGCGACGACCGTGAGAGCCAGTTCGTGCAGGCCCCGGTCGTAGAGGACGCCACGCCGCGGTGCGACTGTAAACGTACGCTCCTGCTGCCGGGCTGCGCGCTCCGCCCATTCATGGTGCTGGATAACCTGCAGCCAGAGGAGGCGACCGAAGATCAGAATGGTCCAGCCGAGGAAGAAGCCCAGCACGGCCAGGATGCGGGTATGCCGCATCGGCGTAACAAGAAACGGTCTGCTTCTAAATGGGAGCACTGAGGAGAACCCGCCACGCCCAGCGGCGGCGGGGCGGGTTCCGGTGGGCGTTACGTTATCACCCTGATCGGGTGACGGTTCGGAGGAGAAAGCAGGCAGACTCACGAGAACATTCTCCTCTCCGGGGGAAACTCAATGCATAGCAGGAACAGCAGGGTGCGACTCGGCCATGACCGGTCCACCTGTATTGTCCATGGAAGCGTTGGGGCGAACCACCTGCCCAGGCTGCGGCGCTGCGAGGCCCAGATTCTTTGCCATGGTATCGATGCGTGCCGGATCGGCGAGCTGCGCTTCGGTCAGCCGGAGCTGCCGATTCTGCTCTTCCAGTGCCTGCATCTGCTGGCGCTCGGTCGAAACACGGTAGCCGCACTCAATGGCGCTGAAATGCTGCCATCCATAGATCATCACCAGCGAGAGCAGGAACGCCATGGCGTAGGCGAAGCTGCGCATCTCGCGGCCGCGAGTCGGATCGTTGGCTTTCACCAGGCGCGAATTGTCGATGCGCTTGGTGAAGAGCGCCTCAGGCGTGGACCCGCGCCGGCCGCGGCGCTGCGCCGCCAGCAACATTGTGTTGTGCTCTTCCACCCACTGCATGTCACGGCCTAAACCGCCCATGACCGGTGCCGCTATCGCCTGTGTCGCCATCGTTCTTCTCCCTCACCGCTCGCTCTGCTGCCTGATCCCTGCTCGATTCTTTCCGCCGCTCGCAGCTTTGCGCTGCGCGCCCGCGGGTTGCGATCCGTCTCCTCCGCCTCCGCGGTCATCGGCTTCCGCGTCAGCACTTCCCAAATCCCTTGCTGCGCTCCCTCGCGCAGCGCATCCTTGACGCGCCGGTCTTCCAGAGAGTGGAAGCTGATCGTGACCAGCCTTCCTCCCGGCTTCAGCACTTCCGGCGCCATGCGGAGCAGCGCATCAATCTCGCTCAGCTCGGCATTCACATAAATTCGAAGAGCCTGAAAGGTTCGGGTCGCCGGATGGATAAAACTCCGGCCTCGCTCGGATTTCATTGCTCCGGCCGCGCCTGCAACGATTCGGGCTAATTGTGCCGTCGTCGTCACCGGCCGCGACCGGACAATGGCTCTGGCGATTCTCCGCGACCTCCTTTCCTCTCCGAATTCGTAAATCAGATCGGCGAGCTCTTTTTCCCCGGCCTGATTTACCACTTGTTCGGCGGTCGCCCCTTCGCGCGGATTCATCCGCATATCAAGGTTGGCGTCCGCCTGAAAACTAAATCCTCTGTGCGCATCGTCGAACTGCATCGAGCTGACTCCAAAATCCGCCAGCAGCCCATCGACCTTCTCACCGGCCAGCACTTCGACCATCTGCGAAAACTCCACGTCGTGCAGAGCCACCTGGGGCATTTCCGCTCCCAGTTCCTCTCGGAGCGCATCGAGCCGCTGCGTTGCCAAGGCCATCGCCTCGGGATCGCGGTCGAAGCCGATCAGCTTCCCTTCCGGCCCGAGCCTTCGTGCGATTTCGCTCGCATGCCCTGCATTGCCGAGCGTGGCGTCCACCACGACGCCGCCCCGGCGCACATTCAACATTCGGATCGCAAGTTGTAAAAGAACCGGCACATGCCTGGGGTTACTTTCCCGTTCCGTCATGTGCTCCCCCTGGGGGGTCTTCGTTCGAACTAAGCTCCGTACTTCTCGAGCTCGACATAATCATTGGTCGTCAACGGCTCCAGCTTGTGGTCGTATCGGGTCTTGTTCATGACCTCGAGGTGCCATTCGTTGCCCGACACCACGACTTCCGCAACCAAATCTGCCTTCTCCCGCAGCGTCTGCGGCAACAGCACCCGCCCTGCGGCATCCATTTCCACCGGCTGACCGAAATAGTTCAGCCACCGCAACAGCTTTTGCTTCGCCGCGTTCGAGTTGGGTACAGCCGCCAGCTTTTGCTCGTACTTCTCCCACTCGCGCATGGGGTAAATCTCAGCCGTTTCCCCATCCTTACTGGTGATGTAGAACTGCCCCCCGTACTCTTCGTCGATCTGCCGCTTGAAATCTGCGGGCAGTTTGAGCCGGCCTTTTTCGTCGACTCTCGTGATTTGGCTGCCGCGAAACATCGAAATTGGTGCCTTCGGCGGAACTCCCGCAAAATCGCTGCGCCATGGCCGCCCGAAGAGTGCTAATGTTGGGCGCTGGGACGCCGTTTTTGGGAGGTTCCGGGGTTGGGCGGGCTTACCACCTTCACCCACAATCTCCCACCTGACGCAGCGTAACCGATGTGATTCCCCACGGGAAGTGGAAAATCGCATTGCCGATGTGGAACAACAGACCTCTAAATCGCGGTGGCTCCGCGAGTTACAACAAAAACCTCACGTCGTAGGCGTTTGCCATCCGCAGACCACAAGATATAGGGGTTATCCAGAATGGTTCTGCATGTGGAAAAAGAGCACCACAGGCCTTGCCTCCAACGTCAGTTCGCGGTAATGTTCGCCGAATCTTCGCCCCTGCGCTTTGGGAGAGGGTTTCGCGCGTCTTTTCTCGCCTCCATCGCTCCCTTTCGCTCGATGCTCGCTCGCAGTACGCTGCTGCTGTGACCGGCACACGTCTCGATAAGTGGCTGTGGGCGGCGCGCTTCTTCAAGACGCGCACGCTGGCAGCAAAGGCCTGCGAGCTCAATCGCGTCGAAGCCAACCACCAGCCCCTGCGCTCGTCTCGCGAGGTCCGCGTCGGGGATCTGCTGTCGATTCGGACTGAGGGCGGCGATTTCGAAGTCGAGGTTCTGGGCTTAAGCGATGTCCGCGGACCGGCTGCTACTGCGCAGCAACTTTATCGCGAGACAGAAGCCAGCCAGGAAGCTCGCCGCAAATTCGCTGAAGAACGCAAAGCCGGCCTGCACTTTACTCCGGCCCCGGCCGGCCGCCCATCGAAGCGCGACCGCCGTCGGATCCACAGCTTCCGCGGCGAGTTCTAAGACGTTTCCGCAGGATCCGGAATTAGCGCTGCGTGGTCTGTCCTCTGGTTGGCGCAGTTTGGCGTTCTGGCCGGGCATTGCCTCCTCTTTCTTCGATTCTGTATACTTCCTCGCCTGAGTGGTCAGACCACTATAGCTCGATCGTAAGAAGTGGCCCGATCCCCCTGGAGGTCGCTTCGATGCATCCCCTGCAACTTCTGGCGCGCCCCCTGCTGGCAGGAAGCACGTTGTTCCTGTTGGCCTCCACCGCGTTCTCCCAGGTCCTCGCCACCGGCGACCCGCGCTTCGTTCTTCCCCCCTTCTTTCCTCCGATCTGCAGCATTATCTCTGCGCAGTTCGATACCTCGCAGCGGGCCACGCCCCCGGCGACCGATGACACAGCGCGGCTGCAGACTGCTCTGACCGGGTGCGCCGGGACTGGACGCAGCGTCCTCCTGGTTGGATCCTCCGCCAGCAATGCCTTCTACTCCGGAGCTCTCACGGTTAATGGTGAAGCGCTGATCGTCGGCTATGGCGTGACCCTGTTCGGCAACAACTACGGCACATCGCAATTCCTCAGCGTCAGCGGAACGAACGCCGGGATCTTTGGGCCTGGCACCATTGACGGACGCGGCGACCTGATCACGGGCACGCCTCGACTGATCAATGTGAAGAACTTCCAGAACTTCTCCGCGGCTTACGTGACCCTGGAGCACGCCGCCAAGATGCACCTCTATCTTGAAAGCGGCACCGGCGCCACGATCTGGGACATCACCATCGCCACGCCGGCGAACACCAAGAACACCGACGGGATCGACCTCGACAGCCTGTCGAACGCCATGGTCTTCGACTCCTTCATCGAGGATGGTGACGACGGCGTTGCGGTCAAGACCAACTCCGGCCCGGCGTCGAACATCACCGTGCGCCACAACCGCTTCTATGGGACGCACGGAATGTCGATCGGCAGCCAAACGATGTATGGGGTCACGAACGTTCTGTGGGATGACAACCAGATGTTTGGCACCGATCAGTGGGGCAATGTCGCCACCGACAACAACGGCATTCGTATCAAGTCGGATCAGACCTGCGGCGGGCCGGTGAATCAGGTCACGTACCGGCACACCCAGCTCACCGGCATCAAGCATCTGCTGATCTTCAATACCTACTACGGGGCTTGCTCCGGCACGCCGGGAATTCCGTGGTATCAGAACATCGTCGTCGATGGCGTCGTAGCCACCAGCTCACAGTCGGGTGCGTATTCCCAGTTCCAGGGATACGACGCTGCTAATCCGCTGGGCCTGTATCTGGCCAATGTCAATCTCGACGCGACTGCGCAGCAAAACAGCCAGTACGCCAATGTTGGTCTGGATAACTCCAACATAACGCCATCGGGAACGGGGGTGACGACATTCACTTATAACCAGCGAGAGCCCTGGCCTTTCTGGTAAGGGGTTTGGCGTCGCCCACACTCCAGCCTGGGACCGCGCCATGAGAAAGAAAAGGGCGGAGCACGAGATCCGTGCTCCGCCCTCGCCAGCCTCCTGCTATTTCGCGGCTGGCGCACAAGTGATTCAACCCGGCAGATGCCGGTCAGCGCAAATTGGTCTACGGAATCGCAGCGGTGAAGACGTTTGATGGTGCGCTTTCTGCACCCGCTGCATCTACGCTCTTCACCTCATAGTTGTACGTCGCTCCGGTTTGGACCGTCGTATCGGTATAAGTTGTGGGAACATTGACGGACGAACTCACCAATGAATAACCGCCGCCACTGGTTGCGCGGTAAATGTGGTACCCGGCAGCAGGATCCTTGGAACCGGCCGGAGCAATCCAGCTCAGATCCACTTCGTAGGTCGCGGCAGCTTTGCCGGTACCGGTGAGGGCAACCGTCATCGTCCCGCCCATCGAGCAATTACTGGCCAGGGCAACCGTGCCCGTCGCAGCGCCTGCCGTGGTGGGGTCGAACTGTACTTCCAGTGTCGAGGCCTGGCCCGGATTGAGCGTCATCGGGAACTTCGCGCCCGGCAACGTAAATCCATTCCCGCTGACCGAGCCCGAGTCGATCGTCACGGGAGCTGTCCCCGTCGACGTCATCGTCACCGATTGTGTCGCCGGAGTATTCAGGTTCACGGTTCCGAAGGCAACGCTGTTGCTCCCGAATGTCAGGGTCGGAGTAGTTGCGTTCAGCGTCAACGCGAAGGTCTTCGAGACCCCACTCGCCGTCGCTGTCAGAGTCGCTGTCTGATTTGAGCTGACCGCCGTCGCCGTTGCAGTGAAACCGGCGCTCGTCGCGCCCGCCGCAATCGTCACCGATGCCGGCAGTGTGACCGCGCTACTGGTGCTCGACAACGTCACCGCTGTCGCGCTGGTTGCCGCCGAAGTCAGCGTCACGGTGCAGGCATCGGTCCCTGCTCCTGTCAGCGATCCATTGCTGCAGGTGAGCGCGCTCAAGGTCGCCGGGGCCTGTCCCGTTCCGCTCAGGCTGATCGTCGCCGTACCGCCGGTGGTCGCGTTGCTGGTGATGGTCACCGATCCGCTGAACGCACCCGCCGTTGTGGGATCGAAGCTGAGCGTCAGCGTTGCTGCCTGGTTAGGATTCAGAGTCACCGGGAAAGCAATCCCGGATTCTCCAAAGCCTGTCCCTGAGACCGACGCGCTATTGAGAGTCAATGCGGCCGTACCGGAAGACGTCAGAGTGACCGTCTTCGTCACAGTCGTGTTCAGCGCATCGGTGCCAAAAGCAACGCTGGTGCTGCTCAGCGTCAACGCTGCCGTCGTGCCATTCAGAGTCAGGTTGAAGGTCTTCGAGACTCCAGCCGCTGTCGCCGTGAGAGTCGCCGTCTGATTCGAGGTGACCGCCGTCGCTGTTGCTGTGAAACCGGCGCTCGTCGCACCCGACGCAATCGTGACCGACGCCGGCACTGTGATTGCGCTGCTGCTGCTCGATAACGTCGCCGTTGTCGCGCTGGTAGCCGCAGAGGTCAGCGAAACGGTGCAGGCATCGGTGCCCGCGCCGGTGAGGGATCCGCTGCTGCAGGACACCGCACTCAGTGTCGCCGGCGCTTGCCCGGTTCCGCTCAGACTGATCGTCGCCGCGGCCGCGTTGCTGGCGATCGTCACCGAACCAGTGAACGCACCCGCCGTTGTGGGATCGAAGCTGATGGTCAGCGTGGCTGCCTGGCCTGGATTCAGCGTGACCGGGAAGGTGACACCAGAGTCGCCGAAGCCAGTGCCCGCGACCGAGGCTCCGCTAATGTTCAGTGCGGCGGTGCCCGAGGACGTCAGGGTCACTGTCTTTGTCACGGTAGTGTTCAGTGCATCGGTGCCAAATGCAACGCTGGCAGCGCTCAAAGTCAGCGCAGGCGAAACCGCATTCAGAGTCAGATTGACGGTCTTCGTCACGCCGCCGGTAGTCGCGGTCAGAGTCGCCGTCTGGGTGGTGCTCACCGCCGTGGCTGTCGCGGTGAAGCTCGCACTCGTCGCCCCCGACGCGATCGTGACCGACGCGGGCACAGTTACGGAGCTGCTGCTGCTGGCCAGAGACACACTCGTCGCAGCGGTTGCTGCGGATGTCAGCGATACCGTGCAGGTGTCGCTCCCGGCTCCCGTCAATGATCCTGCGCCGCACGTCAGAGAACTCAGTGTCGGCGTTATTGGCGCTTGTCCGGTTCCGCTCAGGTTCACAGTCGCTGTCGATGCATTGCTGGCGATTGTTACCGATCCTGAGAATGAGCTTGCTGTGGTCGGGTCAAAGGCCACCGTCAGTGCGACGGACTGCCCCTGATTCAGGGTTATCGGGAAGCTGCCGCCTGAAACCGTGAAACCCGAACCGCTAACCGCAATGCTGTTGATGGTCAGCGCACCGCTGCCGGACGACGTGACCGTGACGGCTTTCGTGGTGGCGGTGTTTAGACTCACCGTGCCAAACGCCACACTGGTCGGGCTCACCGTCATCGCCGGCGAGGACGAACCCGCTGGGGAAACTTTCACTGTGAAGGTTTTCGACACGCCGCCGTAAGAAGCTGTAATCGTGACGGTCTGCATTGATTTGATCGAAGCCACTGGCGCTGTAAATTGGCCGCTGCTTTGACCTGGCTGGACGAACGCGTCGTCAGGAACATCCACAGCGTTGCTGGTGGTGTTCAGATTGACCCAGGCTTTGCTGGTCACCGTGCCGCTCAACGTCACCGTGCACGTTTCCGTGCCGGGTCCAGTGAAGGAACTGGAGGCACAGGTGAATGCCGTCAGCTTGACGGCGGCAAACGAGGTCTGAGGCAAAGCACTGACAATCAAGCTCAACAGGCCTGCCAGGACCAGACTGGGCCGCCACGACGCGCCTGGTGCGCGACTGGTCGGTTCTTGGTTGCAGGAGGACTTCACGTCTGCCGCATCATTGCGGCCGAAGGGGGGAGGAAGAAGACGTACTTGCATCAGCGGCACCTCGAGAAGCGAGCGCCTTCGCACACGCCACCTGGGGCGCGCGCGCAACGGAGTGGCTCGCGTGCCTGACCCTGGGTCAGTTATGAGGTGGTCGAACGAAGTATTTTCGCTGACGCGATCATCGTCCGTAAGTTGACTTAGTAACTGTGAGAGCGATCACAATAGTGCTTACATTTAGTTACCATTGATAGATATGACTCCGCTCGTGTCTATCATTCCCATTTTGATACTTATATCTCGGAGAGGTAACGCAAGATATCCATTACCCTGTGCAACAAGAATGGTGCATCCACCCGCTGGGCTCTCGCATCGTGATTACCGTGGAGCCGTAACCGAAGATTTGCTGCTCACACTTCCGCCCATCGGCGCGTCGAGCGGATCATGCGAGGATCGTGGTCCTCCATGATCCGCTGTAATGCGCTTGCCACCGCAGATTGCAACTTACTCAGGGAATCGCTGCCGAATAGACGTTCGACGCGCCGCTCTGCACTCCCGACGCATCCACGCTCATCACTTCGTAGGTGTACGTCGTTCCGCTTTGTACGCTGGCGTCCGTGTAGGTCGTTGGTTGATTGACCGACGTATTCAGTTTCTGATAGCTGCCACCGCTTGCGGCACGATAGACGTTGTAGCCGGTAACAGCATCACCAGAACTGCCGGGGGAGGCCCATTTGAGCTCGACCTGGTAGCCCCCGGCCGTGGTGCCGGTGCCACTCAGGGCGATTGTCGCAGTGCCGCCGCTCGTCGCGTTGCTCGTAATCGTCACCGTACCCGTATCCGCACCCGCCGCGGTTGGATCGAACTGCAGATTCAGGGTCGCGGCCTGGCCCGCAGACAACGTTACCGGCATCGTCATTCCTGACATGGAAAAGCCGGTTCCTTTGACGCTGGCCGCGCTGATGGTGACTGCCGAGGTCCCGCTCGAAGTGAGCTGCACCGTCTGCGTCGCAGGTGTGTTCAGCTTCACGCTGCCAAACGCTACGCTCGATGATCCGAGCGTCAGGGCCGCCGTTCCGGTGGAGGCCGGCTTCAACTGCAGCGAGTAGGTTTCGGAGTTATTGCCGCCCGTCGCCGTCAGCATGGCCTTCTGCGTGGAGGTGACGGCAGAGGCTGTGGCCTTGAACCCGATGCTGGAGGACCCGGACGACACGGTCACCGATACAGGCACTTTGACCGCGTTGCTGCTGCTTTTCAGATTTACAGTGAAGCCGCCACTCGACGCGCTCTGTGTCAGCTTGACCGTGCAGGCATCGGTTCCGGCGCCTGTAAGCGATCCGCTGGAACAGGAAAGTGTGCTTAGCTGGGCCTGCGAACTGTGCCCGTGAGAACTGCCGCGGGAATGTTGCGCCCAGGTTGTCGCCGGAACGCAGCACGCCAGTGCAGCGGCTGCGGTCAAAATCCGGAAACGCGAAATGCTGGAGCGACGGGTCACCGAAGATCGGGGAGCACCGGTCGGCGGATAGTTGGTCACGCATTCATCGGCAGCCGTAACAACTCGGCCGCAGGAGGGGGGAAGCGGATAGAGATTCATGCAGAAGCACCTGGTACGCCCCCAAAGACACACTTCAACTGTTGGCGCGCGCAGGAGTCCTGCGGCGTCGAGCCTTCTGCAAAGAGAAAGGCACAGCGGAAGTGTCGGGCGTTGCCGTTTCGCCGGGTTCTGTCGGGCGCCGCAGACACGGCGACTGACAGGCTCGTCGAAACGAGACACTACCTTTCTCTCTCAGACTGAGATACCAGGCTGGTGCAAAGTTTTTGGGGGACCCTGCGACTCTTCAATCGCGGCTACTGCTCAACAACGAACGAATCGAACTACGTGGTGACAACTGACAGCGTGGCGTACAGCATGGTCACTTCTGAGCCCCTACCTCACAAATGGAACAGTGACTTTCAGTCCTCCGGTGTAGTTTTACAATGACTATTACCCTACTGGTACACCTCATCCATCCGTCGCGCAACCCCCAAAATCAAGTTTTTTTGAGGAATTCTCTGCCATTCTCTGCCACCCCCCGAGAGAGGGCAAAAGTCGTGAAATTTGTGCCTTTTTGAGGTCTCTTCCGGTGCACTTTTTTCACGATGGAACAGGCTCTGGAAGCGGGACGGCAGCATGACGGCCCCTCCCGAACTGCACATCGTTCCCAGTGACGAGCGCCCCCCGATCCTGTACCCTGATCGGCATGAAAAGTCAGGTCATCGGCACGACCATGCCGGTGCTCGAGTTCCTGCTCGAGCCCAACGACGCGATCATCTCCGAGGCGGGAGAGCTGTCCTGGATGTCCGCCAACGTTCAGATGACCACCCACACACAATTCGGAGGAGGAGGCGGGTTCTTTGGGGCGTTTAAACGCGTTGCCGGTGGCGGCAGCCTGTTCATGACCGAATACCGCGCCATGGGCGGCAACGCTGAATTGGCGTTTGCCACGCGTGTGCCGGGCCACATTGTGCCGGTCGAAGTGGTTCCTGGCTACGACTATATGATCCACCGCCACGGCTTCCTGTGCGCCACTGCCGGCGTTCAGATCGGCGTCGGATTCCAGCAGTCCCTCGGCGCGGGCATCTTCGGAGGCGACGGATTCCTGCTGCAGAAGATCAGCGGCCAGGGGCTGGCGTGGCTCGAACTCTCGGGTGAAGTCGTCACGCGCGATCTCCAGCAGGGCGAGACCCTGTTGGTCCACCCGGGCCACGTCGGCGCATTCACCGCCAGCGTCTCTTTTCAAATCACCATGGTGCGAGGCATCAAGAACCTGATCTTTGGCGGAGACGGGATCTTCCTGGCTTCGCTCTCAGGACCCGGACGCATCTGGCTGCAGACTCTGCCGATCTCGCGCCTTGCCCACCAACTGGCCGAATACATGCCGGCCGGGCGCGAAGTGCGGCAAACCGGGGAGGGAGCGCTGCTTGGCGGCATCGTCGGTTCAGTGCTCGATAACATGAACCGGTAACATAGAATCCGGCCTCACGCAGTCTGTGCGCCGCGTGAGGCCTTTCTGTTTCCGGCCCGTATCTCGACAATCTCCGTCGAATCTTCCCATTCCTGCACGAAGGCAGACCGCGCCAGTTACTTCGGTGGCCGGATCGCCACCGGTAATCTGTCGCTTCGCCGCCGCTCCCTCTACTCTGGCCACTAACGAAGTTATTTCCCGCGCACTTCTACGTCTCATGCCAGATTCTTTCTCAGGTCAGTGCCCTCTCGTTTCAGCCGTGATTCCGACGCGCGGGCGACCCCATTTGCTGGTCGGCGCGATTCGGAGCGCACTGCGGCAGAGCTGGTCGAGGATGGAAGTCATCGTGGTCGTCGACGGCCCGGACCGTGACACGGAGGACGCGCTCGATGCCATCGTCGATGCGCGCCTGCGCACCATTCTCCTTCCTGCAGCCGGTGGGGGATCGGAAGCCCGCAATGCCGGGGTCCGGATCGCTCGCGGCGACTGGATTGCGTTTCTGGACGACGATGATGAGTGGCTTCCGGAGAAGATCGAGCGGCAGATGCACGCGGCCCACGCGATGCCAGACTGGTTCCCAGTGGTCTCCTGCAGGTTGATCGCGCAATCTCCCGCCACCAGCCGCGTCCTGCCCCTGAAGCCCTACCAGGCGCCGCAGCCAGTGGCAGAATTCCTCTTCTGCCGGTCCAGCCTACGCGATCCGGGGGGAGTGATGCAGACTTCGACACTGCTGGCGCCACGCGATCTGTTATTGGCGGTGCCCTTCCAGTCGGGGCTTCCTCTTCATCAGGACTGGGACTGGCTGATCCGTGTGACTTCCCACCAGGGCGTCGGCCTGTTCATGCTTCCCCAGCCTCTGACCCTGTGGCGGGTGGAAGATACTCGCGCTACCGTGGGCCGCGATCCTTCGTGGCAGCGCTCGCTCTCGTGGATACGCAGTATCCGCCCTCTGGTCTCGCCTCGTGTCTTTTCCTGGTTTGTTGCGGTCCAGTGTGCATGGCGCGCACAGTGCAGCCACGCCGGTCTGCGGGCACGGCTTACGCTGCTGCGAGCCTTCTTGTTTGAGGGGAATCCAGGATTGCGCTCTTTCCTGACCTTTCTGATTTTCGCGTTCGTTCCCATGCGGCTGCGCCAATCGCTGCGCAAAGGGACACACACGAATCGAGCACAGCAAGATGCCGGCCCCGGGCTCCGCCTTGTCTCCAACCGCAGGGCGGTTGTGCCTGTCCTGCGCAAGTCCTCCTTCTGAGCTGATGCCGACCGTGTCCTCCCTCGATTACACCTCTGCGTACCTCTCTGAAGTTGCTGTACTGGCTGCTCATCTCGACACAACGGTCATCGACCGCATGATCGACCTGCTTCTTGAGGTCCGAGCCCGCGAAGGCCGCGTCTTCTTCCTCGGAGTCGGAGGCGGCGCAGGCCACGCGGGTCATGCCGTCAACGACTTCCGCAAGATCGCCGGCATCGAGTGCTATGCACCCACCGACAATGTTTCCGAACTCACCGCGCGCATCAACGATGACGGATGGGAATCCTGCTACGCCAACTGGCTTCGCGGCAGTCATCTCTCAGAGCGCGACGCTGTCTTTGTGTTCTCCGTCGGCGGAGGCAATGCGACGCACCACGTCAGCATGAACCTGATCGCCAGCCTCGACATGGCCAAACAGGTGGGGTCGCGCGTTCTTGGCGTCGTCGGACGTGACGGCGGCTATACGTCTCAGGTCGCCGATGCCTGCCTGATCGTTCCGACGCTTTCGGCGGAGACCGTCACGCCGCACACGGAGGAGTTTCAGGCGGTTGTCTGGCATCTCATCGTCTCTCATCCGCGCCTGCGCGCGAACGAGATGAAATGGGAATCGGCAAGATGACCCGGCCCGCCATCTTTCTCGACCGCGACGGGGTCATCAACCCCATGGTCCTGAACCCCGCCACCGGACGCATGGAATCCCCGCTCACGCCAACCGATTTTCGTCTCGTCGACGGAACGATCCCTGCACTCGGCCGGCTGCAGCAGGCCGGATACCTGCTGGTCCTGGTTTCCAACCAGCCGAACTATGCGCTGGGCAAGACCACCTTTGACACCCACACCAACATTCATCGGGCTCTTGTCGAGGCACTCGACACAGCGGGAATCCATTTTGTGCGCTTTTGCTATTGCCTCCATCACCCTCGCGGCTTTACTCCCGGCTATTCGCACGTCTGCGAATGCCGCAAGCCATCCCCGGGACTGCTGCTGCAGGCGCGCGACGACCTCGGCCTGACCCTCGAGGATTCGTGGATGATCGGAGATCAGCCGACGGATACACGCTGTGGCCGCGCTGCCGGAACCCGCACCATCCGCATCATCGCGGAGAGATCAGGCCCGCGGCCGATCCTCCAGGCTGTCGATGCGTGTGCCGACTACTTCGCGCGGAATCTCACTGAAGCTGCCGCGATTATTTTGGGCGACTCTGCCGGTCGAACCGTTCCCGCTTCTTGCCTGGGCGATCGCGCTGATATCGATCTCGTAGCCCGCGGCCCGCGCATCCTGATGGAACATCTCCACGGTTTCGAGCGAATACTGTTTTAGGTCTTTGCCGATGAGTTCCATCTTGCGAAGCATCTCGGGCGGGACGGTGATGATGTCGCATCCTGCTTCATCCGCCTGAAACACGTTGAGCAACTCGCGCGGGCTTGCCCACAGCAGCTGGGCGCGCGGGCGCCAGCGCAGGATCCTCTTCGCCTCCGCCATCAGCGGGACAGGATCGATCCCCGTGTCGGCGATCCGCCCCGCAAAGACCGACACGATCGCCGCCGTCTCCGGCGCCAGCGCTTCGACGACACGCTGCACCTGGTCCAGCGTGAGGATCGCCGTCACATTCACAGCGACGCCGGCCTCGCTCAGTCTCCGAATCAGCGGCCCCTGAAAAACGCCGGCCTGGTTCGTCACCGGAATCTTCACGTTGACATTTGCACCCCAGGTCGCGATCGTCAGCGCCTGCATCTCCATCTCCGTCTCGTCCTCGGCGAACACCTCCAGCGAGACCGGGCGGTCGGGGACCACACGCAGCAGCGAGCGCGCGAAAGCCTCATAGTTTCGCACCCCCGCTTTGCGCATCAGGGTCGGGTTGGTGGTGAACCCGCGAATCCAGGGCCGCGCGTACATTTCCAGGATTCCCGGTAAATCGGCGCCATCGCTGAACAAACGGATGCGGAGTTCCTCGATCTTCTTCATGCACTATTCCTGTTCTTCTGAAATGGTTGTGGTTTCGCCCGAATTTCTTGCCGCAATGGCTCTTCTCAGCTTCTCGATCCTCACCTGTATCCACTGCCGCATCACGAGCCCTGCAAATCGCGCGTTGCCGATCAGGTATCTTCGCCACAGCCTCCGTGGCTCCATCACCAGCCGGTAAAGCCACTCGAGGGCAATCACCTGGACCCACCGTGGAGCGCGGCGGCGCAACCCAGCCTGGACGTCGAGGGCCGCTCCGACGGCCATGATCGCGCCCACCTGCAGTTGCCCGCGGTTCTCCTGCATCCAGATCTCCTGCTTCGGGGCTCCAAACGCCACACAGACCAGATCGGGCGATGCCTCGGCAATTGCACGACCGATACGCTTCAGTTCCGCCGGATCGCTGTCGAAACCGACCGGCGGACAGAGGGTTCCGCAGATGAGAAGCCCGGGATAACGGCTGCTCAGATAATGCGCCGCCATCACCGCCGCTCCCGGCAGACCTCCGAGGAAGAACACCCGGAATCCGTAGTGAGCGGCCTCAGCACACATCCTCTCCATCAGGTCGCCGCCCGTTACACGTTCCGGAATCGGAACGCCGAGCAGGCGCGATGCCATCACAACCGAAATGCCGTCAGGAACAGCGAGGTCGGCGTCGCACATGGCTTCCGCGAATCGGCTGTCTCTCTCGGCCATGGTCACCAGATGCGCATTCGGTCCGACCACCATGAGCGGCGGCAACTCCCCACGATGCAGCAACGCCTCGACCATCAGCACCGCGGCATAGTCCATGGTGATGCGATCGACGGGAATCTTCCCCAGCACAAAGCGCGGCGGCATCGGCAGCCGCGCAGGTAGCTCACCCCCGGCGGCTGCGCGCTCCGCGGTTGCTGGTTCCGTATTCAGGCCCACAGTGATTCCTTTCGTTTCCAGAACCGATCCGGCGCCACGCCATTGCCGACGGCGGTTGGTTTCAACTCGTCCCGCACCCTGCGCGAAACATAGCCCGGAGACGCATGAAACGCATGCGCCAGGGCACCCAGCCCGCGAATGTACCGCTTCTCTGCCAGCAGCATGTTGAATTCCCGCAGGGACTCTTTGGCTTCCACCGCCGCCGGCTGAACAAACTCCCGAAGTGGTTGTGCGACGTCCTCAAGCGGCAAGGGCCGTTTGCCCCACAACTCGGAGAGCAGCAGGTACTGCACGTAGATCGCCCCGAGTTGCTGGGTTTCAAGGTTGCGCGAACTGACGCTCGCCGGATTGAGCCGGAATCCGACCAGGGCCTCGGGAACGCAATGGATCTCATAGCGCAGGGCCATGCGCCACCATAAGTCGGCATCTTCGGCATGGATATTCATCCGATAGCCTCCGATAGAGCGCACTTTCTCGACGTTGAGCGCGACCGAGGAATGGCAGATAGAGAGCAGATATCCGCTGCGCACCATGGCGCGCAATTCGCCAGGCGTACCACGCGAGCAGCGAAATTGTCCGGCACAGCGATCGCGCGGGTGATACTCCGCCAGTGAGTAGATCAGTCCGGCATCGGGATGTTCTTCGATCGCGTTCCGCAGTCGCTCGATCCGCTCCGGATACGAAACATCATCCGCATCCATACGGACCAGCCACGGTGTTCGCGCTTCATACAGCAGCCGATTCAGGGTCGCCGTCACCCCAGCGTTTTCCTGTTCCAAAACGCGCAGCCGCGGCCAGGGGAAGCCGACGCGGGCCATGCGGTTCTCGAGGTCTCTCAGATAGGCGGCGCTTCCATCCGAACCGCCATCCACGATCGCAAGGATCTGGAAGGCCTGGGTTGTCTGTCCCAACAGACTGTCGATGGCTTCCGGCAGCCACGGCATGGCATTCGATACCGGCATCCCTACAGTGAGCCCAACTTCAGTTGTCTTCATCATTCGCCTGGGCCGGCGTGCTCGTTCATGCTCAGCATCGGGGTCTAACCGGCCTGTCAATCTGGGTTACGAAGGAACTTATAAATGGGCGCGGGGTAACACCAGGCTGTGGATTGCGCTTTGACCCTCCGCAGGTAATGACGCAAACAGGCCATAACTTTCCCATTAACCTGACTTGGGTAACCGTCACGAGCACAGAAATCATTGCTATCTGGGCTCCAATCCCTCAAACATAGGGAAGAGCAGTTTCATTCTGGGCCATCAAGCCCAAATGAGCCTCGTAAGCAAAACCACCGGAACCCATTGGTACTCACCAGAGGAAACAAGATGCTCCTTGCGGAGGGAAGTTACTTCATTGTCGGAGGCGCAGGTTTCATCGGCAGCCACTTTGTCGACGCGCTGCTGGCGTCGCCAAAGACCCGCCGCGTCACCATCTTCGATAACTTCGCGTCGGGACGTGAATGGCACTACGAAGACCACGTCAACGATGCGCGCCTCAACGTCATACGCGCCGATGCCAGTGATGTTGACGCCTTAACGGCAACTATGGAAGGGCACGACTGGGTCATCCATCTGGCTTCCAATGCCGATATTGCGGCGGCCGCCGAGAACCCCGAGATCGACTTCTACCGCGGCACCCTGCTCACCAACAATGTCCTTGAGGCCATGCGCCGTTCCGGCCTCCATCGCCTGCTCTACGCCTCCGGCAGCGGCGTTTATGGCGACACGGGCGACCGGTCGGTTCCGGAAGACTATGCACCGCTTCTCCCCATCTCGACCTACGGCGCCAGCAAACTCGCCTGCGAGTCCCTGATTGCCAGCTACTGCTCCATGTTCGGCATCCACGCCTGTGCCTTCCGTTTCGGCAATGTCGTCGGACCGCGTCAGACCCATGGGGTTGGCTTCGATTTTCTGCGCAAACTCAGCGCCAAACCGAGACGCCTGCGCATCCTCGGCGACGGCAACCAGAGCAAGCCCTATATCCACGTGACCGATGTTGTGGAGGCCGCTCTCTGCGCCGCCAAAAGCGCCTCCGCGCCTTTCTCCGTATTCAACGTCGCCACCGACGACGCGGTAACCGTTACCGAAATCGCCGAAATCGCCGTTGAAATGCTCGGATTCGGGGACAAGCCCACCTTCGACTACACCGGTGGACCCCGCGGGTGGCGTGGCGACGTTCCCGTCGTCCGGCTGGACTCTACACGCATCCGCTCGCTGGGCTGGTTCCCAAAACGGAACAGCCGCGAGGCGATGCGCCAATCTCTGCAGGAGCTTATTTCCGATGCACGCATCCTTCACGACTAACTTGAATCCCGTTCCCTCGATCCTGTGCATGTCCGGATCCGGCGCATGGCCATTTTTTGGCAGCAAGCCGGGCGATCACGACGTTTCGAAGGACTTTCTGCAGCGGGAATCCCTGTGGCCTCCACGCCTCGCCTTGCTGGCCGGCGGTCTGGCATCGCGCTTGCGCCCTCTCACCTCGTTCATGCCCAAGTCGCTGGTCCCGATCGCAGGTGAACCTTTCCTCGCGCACCAGCTGCGGCTCATCCGCGACGGCGGTATCCGCGAAGTAGTGCTCTGCTGCGGCTTCCTCGGCGAACAGATCGAGGATTTCGCAGGCGATGGCAGCCGCTTCGGCCTCTCCATCACTTACAGTCATGACGGCCCCCAGCCCCTGGGTACCGGTGGCGCACTCTTCAAAGCCCTCCCCCTGCTCGGCCAGCGGTTCCTCGTGATGTACGGGGACAGCTGGCTGACGGAGCCCATCGAGCCGGTCTGGCGGACCTTCCTCGATTCCGGAAAGCCGGCGTTGATGACGGTCTTTCGCAATCAGAATCGCTGGGGCGCCAGCAATGTCGAGTTCCGCAAAGGCCTCGTCGTTCGCTACGACAAGGGTCATCCCTCGCCGTCCATGCACCACATCGACTACGGACTGGATGCCCTCGATGCCGGCGCGCTCGCTCATTGGACCGTCCCGGTGTTCGACCTTGCCGATGTCTGGTCCGGGCTGGCCCACTACTCGCTCCTCGCCGGACATGAAACCCTGGAGCGCTTCTACGAGATTGGTTCCCTCGCCGGCATGCGCGAAACGGAAACCGTGGTCGCTACTTCCCCACGCGCGCGCCGCGGTCTCTCTTACGCAAGAGCCAACACTCCTCCCCCGCAGAGAGACACGCAGGTGGTGTGACGTTGATCATCACCCGGACACCCCTGCGTATCTCCATCGGCGGCGGCGGAACCGATCTGCCGTCGTATTACCAGGAGAATGGCGGTGGTTTTGTGATCTCGGCGGCCATCAATAAGTACGTCTACATCACCGTCAATCGCAGTTTTTTGCCGGGCTATTTTCTCAAGTACTCTGAAACCGAGCACGCCGACACCTGCGACCAGATCCGCCATCCGCTGATGCGCGAGGCCATCCGCCTGCATCATGCTCCGTCGCCGCTGGAAGTTGTCAGCGTCGCCGACGTCCCGGCAGGCACCGGACTGGGTTCCTCCGGCACGTTCCTGGTTGGGCTGCTGCACGCCCTTTACGCGTGGCAGCGCGAGCCTGTTACGGCTGAAACCCTGGCCCGCGAGGCCGTCGACATTGAAATGAACCGCCTCGGCGAGCCGGTCGGCAAACAGGATCAGTACATCGCGGCGTACGGCGGCCTCCTCTGCCAGGAATATCTTCCTGACGGCGAGGTCCGCGTCGCTCCGCTGCGCATGACCGAGGAATCTCTCCACGAGCTGCGCGACTCCCTGATGCTCTTCTTTCTCGGCGAGATCCGCAGCGCCTCATCGCTGCTCGGCGAACAGAAGCGGCTTTCGGAAGCGCACGACCCGGCCATGATCGACAGCCTGCACTTCGCGCGGATGCTCGGCCACGAGATTCGCAGCGCGCTTGAAAGCGCTCAGGTCGATGAGTTCGGCCGCCTGATGCACCAGCACTGGATGCGCAAGCGTAACCGATCCCGATCCATGTCCACGACGCGGATTGACTCGCTCTACGATCTGGCCCGCTCCGACGGCGGCGCGACCGGCGGCAAACTTGTCGGCGCCGGCGGCAGCGGCTTTCTGCTGCTCCACACCCACGATCGGCGCCGGCTTCGCGACACGATGCTTCGCGCCGGCGTGGCCGAGATGGATTTCAGCTTTGACTTCGACGGCTCGGTGGTGCTGCTCCGCAATGGATGATGAGCAGCCATCCCGGGGGCTTCAGCCATGAACTCGCGCTCGCTGCCCCACCACGATTTCCTCTCTGACCCGCCCGTCGAGTGGACCCTCGTGGACCTCTTCTCCATCCTTTTCCGCAGGCGCGCGTGGCTCCTCACTTCGCTGGTTGTCAGTTGTAGTGCCGGTCTTCTCTACTGGCTATGGGCCACGCCGCGCTACCGCGCAACGGCTGTCATCGAAATTCAGAAGCAGTCGCACGGCGCCTTCGGTCTCGACAGCACCACCGCCGATCGCCCCGCAACCGAGATCAGCGACTCCTTCGATGACAACCTGACTCTACAAACGGAAGTCGGCATTCTCCAGTCCGATGCTGTAACGCTGGAGGTCATCCGACGCACCAGCCTCGAATCCTCTCCCGACTACTTCGCTCCCCGCAGCACGCCCTCGGTTCGCCTTCACGGAATCTTTTTCGGGCGCAAACCGCTCGAAGCACTGTCCACGCCCCTTGCCGATGCGCCCAACCGCCGGTTTGCCGCGCTGAGGATTTTCGCCGCCCATCGCAGGATCGCCCCACAGGCCGGCACGCGGCTCATCGCCCTCAGTTACTCCGATCCCGACCCATCCCGCGCGGCCGCCGTCGTCAATGCGCTCATCCAGGCACTCTCCGACTATGGCTACCAGTCGCGCGCTTCCGCCGCGACACAATCAGCGACCTGGCTCTCCGCGCAGCTCACCGGATTGAAACAGCAGACGGACGCCCTCGATGCTCGAGCGGCTAATCTCGATCGAGCCTCGGGCAACTACGGTGACGACGACGCCCACAACCCGGTCCTCGCTCGCCTGGATTCTCTGAATGCAGCTTTGTCCGCCGCCGAATCCAACCGCATCGTGCGCGAAGCGATCTGGCGCTCAGTCCAAAACGCCAGTCCCGAAACCATCTCCGGCCTTGCCGGCAATCCTGACGCTGGCCCGAATACGCAGAACGCCCTGGCCCTGCTCCAGTCTCTGCGCGCTCAGGAATCGGCGCTCAAAAGTCAGATTGCCGAATCCGCTAACCGGTATGGCGAGAACTGGCCTGCGTTCGCCGAGCAGCGCGCTCACCTCCAGAGCCTCGAGAATTCGATTCAGGAAGAGATCCGCCGGCTCGGCGACCGCGCCCACACTGACTACGAAGTCTCACAGCAAGCAGAGAACGCCGCGCGTGATGCTTTCACGCAACAGAAGAACCTGGCCTCGCAACTGACCGGCAACACCGTAGCCTTGCGCCTTGCCCGCCAGGAGGCCGGCGAGAGCCGCACTCTCTATACCAGTCTCGTCGGCCGCCTGCAGGAGGCCGGCGTTCTCGAAGGTCTGCACTCCGGCAACTTCACTGTCGTCAGCCCGGCGCTCGCCGCTCCGTCCGACCACCCGAGCAGTCCGAATCTTCCTCTGCTGGCTGCGCTGGCACTCGGCATTGGAACTGTCACTGGATGCGGAGCGGCCGTCGCGCGCGAGCTGACCGATACCACCATCCACACCTGTGGAGACCTCGAGGTCCTCCTCGACGCGCCGGTGTTTGCTGCAATCCCTGATTATCGGATCGACCCACCGTGGTACCACCGTCTGCCGCTTCTCACCCAGCACCGATCGCTCACCCTGCAGGCGAGCGCCGATTCCGGATTCGATATTCCGGTCGAAGAGACGCCCTTCGTTGAAGGCTTGCACCGCCTACGCGCTTCCCTGCTCCTCTCCCACAGCGAGCGGCCGCCGCAGGTCATCACCATCACGGCGCCCTTCCCCTGCACCGCGCCGGTCAAAGACGCATCTCCGTCTCTCGCGCTGGGCCTCGCCATGATCCTTGCGCAACACGGCTCGTCTGTTCTTTTTTTGGAAGCCGACCTGCGCTCCGCACCCGATACCAATCGTTCCACCGAACCCGGCCTGAGCGAAATGCTCGCCAGCGAGGACGTCCTGCCCATGACGCACTGTGTTGCCGGACTGCCCTCCCTCTCCGTCGTACACGCTGGCGCTCATCCGCCTTGCCCGTCAGAACTCATCGCTTCCTCACGCATGACGGGCCTGCTCGACGCCTGGCGCGAAGAATTCCGCTACATCGTCGTTCATAGCCCCGCCGCTGTCTATGGCGACGCCCTCGTGCTCGCGCAGATGTCCGATGCGGTCCTTCTCTCCGCACGGGCCGGGCACACCACACGCGAACAGATTCTGCCGGCGTTTCAGACGCTCAGCCGCCAGGTTCCTCATCACGCCGTGCTGGGAGTGGTTCTGGAGAACGCTGACCATGAGGGCAGGTATACGCATGCATAACCCTCTCTGCTGCCTGCTGATCTGCGGTGCAATTTTCGCATCCCCAATCCGCCTCCCAGGACAGGAACCCGTGTCTTCCGCCGATCCGATTCCGGCACGTGGACTGAGTTCCGAGGTCCCGACGTCTGCAGACACACCAGCACCGGCCATCGCGGAGCCCGCCCACTCCGAATCTCTTCTGATCGGACCGGGTGACCTGCTTCGCATCAGCGTTCTCCGCGAATCCGAGCTGGATCAGCGCGCCCGCGTACTCGACTCCGGCGAAGTTCCCCTCTCTCTTATCGGAAAGGTCCGCGTCGAAGGTCTCACGCCCGCGCAGGCTGCCACGCGCATCGCCGAAAAATACCGCGACGGAAACTTACTCCTGCATCCCGAGGTTTCCGTCTTCGTCGAGGAGTTCGCTACCCAGGCGGTGACGGTTCTTGGCGAGGTGGCTCACCCCGGTACGGTGCGTCTCAATGCCCCGCGGACTCTGATCGATGTCCTTTCCCTCGCCGGCGGCCTGATGCCGGATGCCGACCGCCACATCGTCCTCGAGCGCGGCGGCAAAGACGGCGAGCGCATCCGCGCGTTTCTTCCCAACCGCGCCGATGACGCTCTCAACGCCGATATTCTCGTGCGCCCCGGCGATGTCGTGATCGTCCCCAGGGCCGGCATCGTTTATGTCCTCGGCGACGTCGCTCACCCCGGCGGCTACGTCATGCAGAACGACTCGCAGCTGACCGTTCTCCAGGCGATCGCGCTCGCAGCGGGAACCTCAAAGACCGCCAGCGAGCGACGCGTTCGGCTCGTGCGCAACGTCGACGGCATGAGCCAATCCATCGATCTGCCTTTGCGCGACATGGAACGCGGCCGCATCCCCGACGTTCCTCTCCACCCCAACGACATCCTCTACGTCCCCTTCAGCCTCGCCAAGAACATCTCTCTTGGCCTGGCCAACATTACGGCCGCCGCCAGTTCCGCGTTGATTTACGCGGCGAAATAAATGCCCTCGTCCCGGCCCAACCCGTACCGCCGCCGGCCCTCACTGACGCTCGAAGACCTCGCCTGTGTTGCACTCTTCTGCTTCTTCGCGATCCAGGGAGCTATTCCCTTCATCGCTCCCGCCGAGTCGCTCGAAATGACTGGCTCAGCCCCCACAGGGTTTTCGACGATCGGCGGCATCGCCTCGCAGACCGTTGCCAATACGGTCATCCTCGCGCTCATCCTCCGCCGCCCCCGTCTCCTAATACGCCAAATCGCCGCCATCCCCTGGCTGCTCTTGCCGGCCCTGCTCGCCGCGCTGGCCATCGTCTCTGCCGGCTGGTCCCTCGATCCCCTGCTCACCCTGCGGCGCTCTGTGCCTTTTGCGCTCGCCGGGCTCTTCGGTGTCTGGTTCGCCACGTGCTATTCCCCCGCCCGCCAGTTCGCCATTCTCCGCCTCACGATGATCGCGTTGGCCGTCGCCACCGTCGCACTGGTTATCCTCGATCCCTCTCTCGGCCTCGATCACACCCCAGGCCATACCGCCGACTGGCAGGGTGTCTTCACGCAGAAGAATGCCTGCGGGCGCATTATGGTCCTCGCCACAGCGGTCCTCCTCTTCGAGCCGGAAGTCGGCCGCTGGCGTTTGCGCCGTCTGGCTGCTCTGGTGCTCTTCCTCTTCGTGCTGATCATGAGCGGATCGCGCGGCGCCTGGCTGATCGAAGCAGCAGTGGGCCTGCTCTGGGTGCTGTTCCGCCTTTCCCCGCATATTGGACAACGGTTGCGCCTCGTTGTTGGCGTCCTGGCACCCATCGGGGCGATTGCGGTCGGAATCGGCGTCGCTTTCGGATTTCACAACCTGGCCCTTGTTCTCGGCCGTGACCCCACGCTCACCGGCCGCACCGCGATCTGGGCGCAGGTCGCACAGTTCATCCAGCAGCGACCTCTGTTCGGATACGGTTATGCCGCCTTTTGGCGTGGCATGCAGGGTCCGTCGTTCCAGGTCGCATCCTCCGTCCACTTCGTCGTTGCCCATGCCCACAATGGCTTCCTCGAAATCGCTCTGGAACTCGGCGCAGCTGGGTTGCTGCTCTTCATCCTCAGCTGGATGCGAGGCTGCTTCGCTCTCTGGCCTCTCTGGCGGCGCGGCTCCCTCACTCCCATCGCCTGGCCGCTCGTCCTCCTCGTCCTGATTGCCGTCTACGATGTCGATGAAAACACCCTGTTCATCTACAACGGCCTTTTCTGGCCCCTTTATGTCTCCGCCCTCGTTATGATTGAGCGCACCCGTCAGCCTGCCCTGAGCAAGCTTCGAGCGGAGCGAGATGCGGGTCGAATGGGTGACCCCCATCACACCGCTACTCTCGCTCCCCATGAAATCCTGAATTCCGGTCCACTGAAAACCGCGCCGCCTGCGCAAGCCGTCCAGGACCTACCGTGAATCCGACCGTTCTCATCTACCGCTCCGACCTTCTGCCTGCTTCGGAAACCTTCGTCGCCGCCCAGGCGCACGCCCTCAGGCGCTACACTCCATGTTTTGCCGGGCTCCATTCCATTCCCACCAGCCTCCTCATCGACCCCTGCGACACGACGCTGCTCACTCCGGGAGACAGACTCGCGGACAAGCTGCAGCGGCGCTTTTTTCTGCAGACCGGGATTGCACCGCGGTTCGTCCGCGCACTCCAGCGCCGCCATCCCGTCCTGCTGCACGCGCACTTTGCCATTGACGCCGCAGCGGCTCTGCCTCTGCAGGAAAAACTTGGCATCCCGCTCGTCGTCACGCTGCACGGCTACGACGCCACCATGTCCGACGAGACCCTCCGCCACTACGCTGCCGGCCGCACCTATGTGCGACGGAAGGACCAGTTGCGCTCTCGGGCTCGCTTTTTCATCTGCGTCTCCGATCACATCCGCCGCCAGGCGCTGGAGCGCGGCGTGCCGGAAGAAAAGCTGCGCACCATCGCCATCGGTGTCGATCTGAACTTCTTCGTGCCCGATCCGCTGCGATCCCACGACCTCGACCCCATCGTTTTGTTTGTAGGGCGTCTCGTTGAAAAGAAGGGCTGCGTCCATCTGATCCATGCGATGGCGCGGGTTGAAGCGCGCCACCCCACGGCCAAACTCCTCATCGTCGGCGATGGCCCGCTTCTCGAACCGCTGCGCACGCAGGCTCGCGCGGAGCTTCGCCGCTGCACGTTTCTCGGATCACAGCCTCCCAGTGTTGTCCGCGATCTGATGTATCGAGCGACTGTCCTTGCCGCACCCAGCATCGTCGCCGCCAGTGGCGACAGTGAAGGTCTACCGATCAACCTCTGTGAAGCACAGGCAGTTGGTCTTCCCATTGCCGCCTTCGATGGGCCGGGCGTCTCAGAAGCGGTGGTGCCCGATGAGACGGGATTGCTCGTTCCGCAGGGCAACGAATCAGCTCTCGCCGAGGCCATCTCGCGCATCCTCGACGACCCCTGCCTTGCCAAACGCCTGGCCATCGCTGGTCGTCGCAATGCAGAAGAACGCTTCAGCCTCGAGAAACAAACCGCCCACCTCGAAGACCTCTACACCGAAGCGCTGCAATAGGTCCGCCTCATGCCAGAAGAATCCCTCCGCCAAAGCTCCGTGTGGATGATCGGTGGTCAGGGCGTCTCGATGGCCGCGCAGGCGCTCTACTTCATCCTCATCGGGCGCGCTCTGGGGAGTCACGAATACGGCGCCTTTGTCGGCATCGCGGCGCTGATCGCCGTCCTTAGCCAGTTCAGCTCTCTCGGCATGGAGATGATCCTTGTTCGCAACATCAGTCGCGATCCCTCATCCTTCGCGCGCACCTGGGGACACGCTCTCGTCATCACTGCCGCGGGTTTCCTGCTGGTACTCACCGCCGCCGTGCTTTATGCGCATTACGCCCTGCGTCCCGAACTGCGCCCGCTCGTCCCGTGGATTGCTCTCGCCGATGGCCTGCTCGGTAAGCTCATCCAGTTGGCTGCACGAGCCTTTCAGGGCGCTGGACGTCTCGCCTGGACAGCGCGTCTCACGGCACTCGGCAACATCGCTCGTGCCCTGACGGCTGGTCTGGTTCTGGCGTGGACGCGAGCGCACCATCTCCACGCCACCGCCCTGCTCTGGACCCGCGTCTATTGGATCTCCACGTTGTGCGTGGCCTTTCTTGCCGTGGTGCTCATCAGCGTCCATCTCGGACTTCCACGCCTCGTCCGCATCCGCCGCGCCGACCTCAGTGAAGGACTCAGCTTTTCCTGCGCCGCCTCCTCGATCTCCGTCTACAACGACATCGACAAGACTCTACTCGTGAGTCTCGGCCAAACGTCCGCCGCGGGCACCTATTCCGCGGCCTATCGCGTCGTCGATGCGGTGAGCGCCCCCATCTATGCCATCTACGCCGCGGCGACTCCGCGCTTCTTCCGCGAAGGAGCCCGCGGCGTTCACAGCGCTCGGGTTTTCTCACGCGCTATCCTGCGCCGCACTCTGCCCTATTCCGTTGCGGCCGCGTTGCTCCTCGCGCTCGCCGCTCCCGTCCTGCCTGTGCTCTTCGGCTCGTCGTTCCAGGGATCCGTCGCCGCCCTGCGCTGGCTCTGCCTGTTGCCCATCCTGCGCTCGCTCCATTACGCCTGGGGATCGGCAATCACTGCCTCTGCCTCGCAGTGGAACCGCACCGCGACTCAATTTGGCGCAGCCGCGCTCAATTTGTGCCTGAATTTGTTACTGATTCCGCGCTGGTCCTGGCGGGGAGCAGCCGCCGCCAGCCTGCTGACCGACGGCGCACTCGCGGTCGCCAGTTTCTTCGTGCTCTCGCGCCTCATCCGCCGCGAGGTCACCATCGCTCAGGGTGCTGCGCTTTTCGTCCCGGCGCCCTGAATTTCGATCACCGAAAGCTCTCGCAACAGAAACACATAGTCCAGCGCGATCTCCTTCAGGTAGTCATATCGTCCCGACGCGCCTCCGTGTCCCGCCGTTAGATTGGTGTGCAGAATCAGATCCCGTCCATCGGTCCTCAGCGTCCGCATCTTGGCCACATACTTCGCCGGCTCCCAATACATCACCTGGGAATCGTGGAGCGATGTCTTGACCAGCATGGCCGGAAACGTGTTCGCTTTCAGGTTGTCGTACGGTGAGTAACTCAGCATGTACTCGAACGCCTCTTTCTCGTTCGGATCGCCCCACTCCTCATACTCCGGAACCGTGAGCGGCAGCGTCGGATCCAGCATCGTGTTCATCACGTCCACAAACGGCACGTGGGAGATGATGGCCCGGTAGAGATCCGGCCGCATATTCGTGATCGCGCCCATCAGCAATCCACCGGCGCTGCCGCCCTCCGCCGCTACCCGATCCGCCGCACCCCACCCCTGCGCCACCAGATGCTCGGTCACCGCGATGAAATCGGTGAATGTGTTTCGCTTCTGCATCAGGCGCCCGGCGTCATGCCACGTCTTGCCCAGATCGCCGCCGCCC
The DNA here is from genome assembly GCA_963705765.1 of uncultured Acidobacteriaceae bacterium. Classification (GTDB taxonomy): domain Bacteria; phylum Acidobacteriota; class Terriglobia; order Terriglobales; family Acidobacteriaceae; genus Palsa-343. Next base: position 41,625 of record CAVPKU010000054.1, read on the forward strand.
CGCACATGCGCGTATGCCAGCACGAAACCGCGATCGAGCAAGCTCAGCCGACTGCTGCTGAAACCAACCGGCAGTGAGTATCCATACGCCCCGTACCCATAAACCCACAGCGGATTCTTCCCCGCTTCGCGCTTATCTTTCCGCCACACCAGCGACACCGGCACCTCAATCCCATCGGGTGCCTTCGCGAAAATTCTCTCCGACGCGTAGTTCTCGCGATCGAATCCGCCCGGCACTTCGAGTTGCTTCAGCAGCTTCGACTCGCCGGTTGGCACGTCATACTCGAACACCGATGCCGGTGTCACGAGCGATTGATAGGCGTAGCGATATTTATCCGTGTCATAGACGCGGTTCGCATGCGGATGCGTGCTGTACACCGGCTCCGGAAAGGCGATCTCCCGCCCCTCCTCCATCGCCGGTCCAGCGCCCTCGAACGGACGCACCCGAATGTGCTGCAAGCCGTCCCGGCGCTCCCACACCATTGCATGCCGCGCAAACAGCTCCACTTCTTCCAGCATCGCATCGGGCCGCACCGGAATCAGTTCGCTCCAGTGTTCAGTCCCCGGCGTCTCTACGGGCGCGGTCACCAGTCGAAAAGTTCTCCCCGCATCATTCGTCCGGATGTAAAACTGCCCGTTGCGATGATCGGCGTAGTACTCAATCTCATCCCGCCGCGGTGCGATCATCCGCCAGTTTCCGCGCGGATCGTCGGCCGGCAGAAATCGCTCTTCCGTCGTTGTGTGGCTCGAACTCTCCAGGATGATGTACTTGTCATCGCGGGTCCGTCCCGCGCCGATGTTGAAGCGCTCGTCCTTCTCCTCGTAAACCAGCTCGTCTTCGGTGAAATGCGTGCCCAGCACATGCCGGAAGAACTGGAACTGCCGCTTCTGTTCCTCATCTTCAACCGTGTAGAACAGCGTGCGATTGTCGGACGACCACACCACCGACCCCACGCGCTCGGCGTGTTCCTTGTACACATCCCCTGTTCGCAGATCCTTCACATACAGCTTGTATTGCCGAAATCCCTTGTTGTCGCACGAGTAGGCGAGCAGATGGCCGTCGTCGGAAATCACCATCGTGCCCAGCGCCATGAACGACTCGTTCTCCGCCAAGTGATTCACATCCAGCAGAATTTCTTCCTCGCCCGTCGGTCCGCCCGGCGTCCCGCGCTTGCGGCAATAAATCTCGTACTGCTTCCCTTCCTCAGTACGCTGGTAGTACCAATAATCGCGATCACGAAACGGCACCGAGACATCCGTCTCCTTGATGTGGCTCCTCATCTCGTCGTAGAGCTGCTTTTGCAGGTCCTGGGTTCCCTCCATCACATGCTGGCACCACGCGTTTTCCGCTTCGAGGTACGCCAGCACTTCGGGATTTTCTTTCTCGCGCAGCCAGGCGTAGTCGTCCGCCAGGACATGCCCGTGGACGGTTCGCTCCGTATGCCGGCGTGCCGCAACCGGCGGCCGGGTCGGGGACTCACTGTTCCCAGCGCTCATCGTTCCTCACATGTTCGGGAAATTTAGAAATGCAATCTATAGATGCGCGACGGCGCTCGCGTGCCATCCTGCACCAGCAACAAAGTTAACCCAGAGTTGAGCAATCCCCTGTTTCGCCCGGTTAGTCTCGCACGCTGAACGCTGAAACTATTTCACCGCCTGGTCCAGCATCGAGTACAGATTCTTGAAGTCCGTTATCTGCTTGTAGCCGTGTTCGGTCACGACCCACGCGGTCGGCGTTTCGTGGATTCCCATCCGATCCGCCAGCGCTGCGTCCGCTTTTACCTCCGCAGTCAGCTTGCCCTGCGCATCCATCACAAAGGGGAGAGCCGTCCCATGCTGCTGCGCGAAGTTCGCCGTGAACTTCTGCAGGTCATCCTTTGTCTCGATGTTCCCCTGGTTCGCGAACACCGCATCGCGATAGTCATCGCCCAGCTTCTTCGACTTCGTGTCGAACCAGCGCGCGTTCACTGCTGCCTGGAAACTCCAGTTGTGCTGTGGCAGCGGAAAATCGCGCCGCACCCACGCGACATGGTATTTCTCCACGGCCTGCTTGATCACCGGGTTCTCCATCCCGCAACTCGGACACTCGAGGTCAGCGAACTCCACGATGGCGACCTTTGAACCGGCCGGCGGATGCAGCGCCGAGGTGTCTTTGGGCTGAATCGGCGTCTGCTGCGCCCCAGCCGTTAAAGCGAAGAGGAAACCTGCTGCCAACCATGCAATTTTGCGCATTCCAACCATATTCCGAGTCTATCGTTTGGACCCGATTTTTCGAAAATGGTTGGACCCTCGCCGCCAAATTTTCCCGCCCAGCGGCTTCGCTACTTCTTTGCCCCCCGCCACTTCACCGCCACATACGCCAGATACACCACGTGAATCAAAATCGTCGCCACGTAGGCCAGCACCAGGTGCCGATGTCCCATGTCGTCCATCGCTATCTCCCTCCTGCCAGTTGCGCCTGCCCCGGCGCGAAGTCCAGCGACTTCAGCGCTTCATCCTGTTCAGCCTTCTGCGCGCGATACTCCGACACGTATCTCAGACTGGCGACAAAAATCCCCCACAGAATCCATCCCGCCAGATTCCACCAGACCGCCGGCAACATGCTGGGATCAATCCCCGAACCGGGCGCGCCGCCAAACACCGGCGCCGGATGCTGCGTTCGCCACCACCGCGTTGACATGTACACCAGCGGCACATCGAGATAGCCGAAGATCGCCATCACCGCCGCCAGCGTTCGCATCTGGGGTCCCGCCGCGAAACGCCGCAACAGCAAATACGCTACATAAATCAGCCATAGCACCAGCGTCGAAGTCAGCCGTGCATCCCATGTCCACCAGATACCCCACACCGCGCGTCCCCACAGCGACCCCGTCACCAGGCCGATCAGGCAGAACACCACACCGATCTCCGCGGACGCCACCGCCAGTGAATCGGCTTTGATCGCAAGGGTCTGATTCCGATTGCGCACCGCCAGGTACACCAGCGAGCAGCCGAGATTAATCGCAAAGAACAGCCCCATCCCGGCCCAGGAAGGGATGTGGTAGTAAAAGATCCGCTGCACGTTGCCCTGGGCAGCATCCGACGGCACCTCAAACAGCGCAACGTGGAACCCTTTTGCCAGCACTCCCAGCGTGACCAGCAGCAACAACCATCGCCACACCTTCATCTCTGCCTCTCTCTCCCACGCTCGTCCCCGGCGCCTTTCAAATCGACTTTCATTTCGGCAACGTCACCAGGCCGCCGCCACCATCCGGACCAGCGCCGTTGTAATCGAACGTGAACCGCACTTTCACCTGATCCGCAGCAATCCCATACGGGAACGCACCGTAGGGCACCGAGCCGGTGATGGCCGCCCACGCTGCTCGATCCAGAGCCGCCTTGCCCGACCCATGCTCCAGAGCCATGTTCGTCACGCGACCGTCGGTGTGAATCCAGCCCACGATCTTCACCTCGCCCGACGCTGACAACGGAGGTTTCGCCGCCGCAGGCAGCGCCTGCAGCCACTGTCCTTTGGTCTGGCTTTCAACGCCAGCCCAGTAGCTCTTCAGATTGTCCCGGTCGACCTGCGGAATTTTGCTCACGATCGAAACGGCAACCGTTTCAGGGTCAGGCGCGGTGCTCTTGTCGCCCGACGCGGCGCCCTTATCGGCCGGTGCAGAATTTTTGTTGCCGGACGCAGCACTTCCCCCGGATCCCTTCTGTCCTGGCAGAGCCGGAGGTTTCTGTGCCGCCGCTATTTGCGCTCCAGCCGCCAACAGCGCCAGTCCTAACACCAGCGATCCACACCGCATCCCATTCATTTCCCTTGCCCTCCAGCGATCTCGGGTGGGCTCATCGGCCGCCCCGTACCAAAACCTTACTCCTTCGACCTTGCCCTACCCCTTCCCGCATCAACCTTCATTAGGGTAAAAAGGTTAGACCATGGCTTGGACCACCCTCATCCTCGGCGCTCTCCTCATGGCCATTGGCATTGGCGGCCAGATCTTCGGCATTCGTAAATCCTCCACCCTCGCCCCTCAGGATCGCCACACGCGCAACTGGATCTTCACGGTCGGCTCGCTGGTCGTCGGTCTCTGGATCGTTGCCTTCTCTGCCGCTCACTTCCTCCGTCACCACCACTAAGTTTTCCCGTCCCAACTTTTCTGTACGGGACCCGTCCACCGCGTGCCGGAGGCGTCCGCCTGGACGGCTAGTCCCTACTCGGCGTGCAGGATCACCTCGAACAGCATCATGCATACCGTGGTGAAGATCACGTCGTAAGCCCCCAGCATCTTGATCCACAGCACCGCGTTGCCTTCGCCCGTCAGAATCGATGTGGCCGACATCACCATGCCCAGCAACGCCGGAATGAAAATTGGAAATAAGATCAGCGGCAGTAACAATTCCCGGTTTCGCGTCCGGATCGACAGCGCCGCGAAGAAGACTCCGTTGACGATCAGCGCCCACGTCCCCAGCGGCAGCACCAGCATCAACAGCCAGGCATTGCCCAGCGCGTGCAGGTTGTAAAACATTACGAACACCGGCGCCAGCACGATTTCCACGACCATCACGAACAGGAAATTTGCCAGCGTCTTGCCGATGAAGAGCGAGGCGGCTGGAGCCGGAGTCATCCGCAGCGCGTCCAGCACCTGATTCTTCAGTTCCCGCGCCCACGCTTGATTCAGCGCGCTCACTGCTGCAAACATTGTCGCCACGCACAGGATCCCGCCCGCAATCTGCCGGCTCACCGCCCGCGTCGGATCGAACGCCAGGCTGAACAGCACCACCACCAGCAGCGCGAAGAACAACATCGAGTTGATCGCATCCTTCGACCGCCACTCCAGTTGCAGGTCCTTCTTCAGGTGGGTGAAAAAATAGGCGCCCTTCATTCCGATTTCCCCCAGCGCTCCGGCTCACCTGTGCCCTGTACCCTGTGCCCTGCACCCTGTTTGGTCAGATCCGCGACCGTTGCCTTCGACGCCCGCAGATAATCCGCCGGGTTCAGCACCACCTGTACGCCCCGCATCCCAGCCGACACCGAGATCAAGTCGAATAATTCGACCGTCTCATCCGTGTAAACCGGAAATTCTTTCTTCGCGCCAAACACCGTCACGCCACCGCGCACATATCCTGTCAGTGGCTGCACGTCTTTCAGCGAGACCATCTCGGTCTTTCGCGCTCCTGCTGCTGCCGCAAGTTTCTTGAAATCCAGTTCTGCGTCCCCGGGCACGACAGCAAACACATGCTCCCGATCTGACGTCACGCACAGCAGCGTCTTGAAAACCTGTTCGGGCGGAAGCCCAATCTTCTCCGCCACCACGATGGCCGAGAACTCCTCCGGATTCACCTCGTACTCGCGAATCTCATACTGGATTCCGAGCGAATCAAGGTATCTTGCGGCATTCGTTTTTGTCGGAGTCTTTGTCATCGCGCAGATCCCGCCGTCGCTGCCTCCAACCCTGCGGCTCCGCGCGTGGCATAGGGACCGTCCTCCAGGCTCGCCACCGCGCCCGCTTCCAGCGTCAGCACATAATCCGCCAGCGGCTCGGCGAGCTCCCGCTGATGCGTCGTCAGCAGAATCGTCCGCTGCTCCGTTCTGAAAGTTTCCAGCAGCCGCAGCATCTGGTGCGCACTCGCGATATCCATATTGGAGAACGGTTCATCCAGCAATAACAGTTCCGGCCGCGAAATCAGCACCCGCGCCAGCGATGCCCGCTGTCTCATTCCCTGCGAATACTGCCCCACCGGCCGTGCCAGCGCGGGATCGAGCCCCACACTGCGCAGCGCCTCTTCCGGAGCCACGCACTCCCGCTCCCGATACAGGCTCGCAAAATACCGGAGATTCTCCACACCCGAAAACTCGTCGTAGAGCATCGTGGCGTGGCTCATGTACCCGATGCGTTCCCGCGCCTCCATCGGCTCCTCAGCCGTTTCGTCCGCCGCAAAGATCCGCACCTTTCCGTAGCTCGGCTGCAGCAGCCCGGCCAGCGTCCTCAACAGCGTCGACTTCCCCGCCCCATTCGGTCCCAGCACCAGGTAGCAGCGTCCGCGCTCAAACTGCACCGACACCTTGCGCAACGCCGCAAACGTGCCGTACAGCTTCGAAACCTCCGCGAACTCCGCAATGATGCCGTTCATCGTCGCTTTCTGCGCGGACCCTTCCGCTCCGAACACACGAAGGGCTCTGGCATGGAACCCAGCCCGTTCGGCTGCTTTCTACACCCTAATCCCTAACCCCTATACCCTGTGTTTTTCCTATTGCCCGCCAGCCGTCGCCATCGCCGCAGTCTGCGTTCCGCCCGGCTTGGCCTGGCCCGGCTGCGCTGGAGCATACTTCGACGCGCACTTCGCCTGCAGTTGTGTCGCGTGGAACACGCCATCCCGCCCAAACGTCCCGATCGCAAGCGCCTGGCTATTGTCCTTGAAGGTGTCCGGCGGCGGCTCGTCACCCGTATAGGTGACTTTCAGCTTCCGGTCCAGCTCCACCAGCGTGAACTGCGCATGCGATCCGTCGCGCGCAATGCTGCCCGGCTCGACGCTTCCGGCCACCCGCAGGTTCCGTGTATAGGCCTTGTTGCCCATCGACTGCAGTTCCTGAATCGTGACGTAGTAGCTCTTGTTCGCTTCGACGCCGGTGACCGCCAGATACGAGATCGCGCCTACGATCACCACCACCGCCAGAGCGATCCGCACCGTCTGCTTGTTGCCGTTCTTCATGATGACTCTATTGTAAGCAGCCCGACCCAAACCCCGCATGTGACAAATATCACCGGCCCAAAATGGACCCCGTCAGGGGCCGGTGGTTGCTGGCAAAGCCTTCGCCTTCAGTTCCTTCGTATGCCGCAACCCGACGTGCAGCCGCACCGTCTCCCCCGGATCCAAATGCACGTCAAAAACTGCAATGTCGCCCGCCATCGTCGCGGGTTGCGGGTCCGAATCTACCTTCCACCCCCGCGGAACCTGCTCCAGAACCGCGAAGACCTGCGGCTTCATCGTGATGTTCTGCAGCACGTATTCCTGCTCCCGGACCTCAACGTCGCTCCGCTCCAGTTCGTTTCCTGCCGGCTTCTCTTCCCGATGCTCCGAGTCCAGCACCGACTCAAGGTGGCATACGTCGGCGATCCACCGTGATTCCGGCAACTTCCTCCCTGAAAGGGGAAACACCAGCCCCGGAAAAATCTCACAGTTCTGGTTGACGTAAATTCTGCCGTCCGCGCCCTGGAGCGACGTCCCCACAATCGTCATCTGCATGGTGGACGGAGTCTCGACGCCTGCCGCTCCGCTCGTCTGCGCCATGGCCGCTCCGTTCCCCAGCAAAGCGGCAAAACCCGCCGCCACAACCCCGAACCCCCTCACGCCGCCCTTGCAACTGATCCGCATTGTCGCCCCGCCTCAACTCACTCTCAGATATGTCGTGTAGGGTCGATCACCGATCGAAATGAACGGAGCCAGATTTACTGGACCGGCCGCCGCTTCCACTTGCCATTGGCGCCCGCCAACCCGTTTTGCGCCCAGCAATTGTTCCCTTGTCACGGCCGGCAAGGCCGATCCCTCTGCCGCCTTCACCGCCATCAGAACCATCGGCCCCCGCATCAGAGCCACCGTATTCGCGTGCTGACCGTCGATGGCTTCCAGCCTCATCCTGAGCGGAAACTCCAGTTCCACGCGATCCCCACTCTTCCAGACGCGTCGTACAGCCGCGAAGTTCCCCTGCTCCGTTCCCTTCTGTTCCACGCCATTCACCGCAATCCTCGCTCCCTCGGCCCAAGCCGGAATCCGAAAATGGAGCGTCTGCTCCACCGCGTGCGAAGTCGCCACCGTCACTGTGACGTGTTCGTCCAATGGATAACTTCCCTCCTGCGTCAGCGAAAGCGCAGCGCCCTGATCGCTCCAGCGCAGCGTCGACGGAATATAGAGGTTGACGTACACCGCCTGAACACCGCGAAAATACGTGCAGATCCGATAATCCGCCGCTACCTGCGGCAGGGTTCCGGAGCAGCACGCCCAGCGATCCTTGTGGTACACCCGCTTTCCGTCAAAGTTGTAATCCGAGTAGTAGTACGTCCTCCCATCCTCTTCGAGAGCTCTGGCGCCCAGCACTGTGTTGTACATCACCCGCTCCATGCTGTCGCCGTAGTGCGCATCGCGCGTCACGCGCAGCAGGTACCGCGTCATTTTCAGGTGCGCATACGCTCCGCAGGGGGTTTCGAAACTGTGGTGGGTATTCGTCAGACTCGCGTAAAGATCGCCGCTTCCCGGCGCCCGCAACTGCTCATCCGGACCCCACCCGCCGGTGGCGAAACTCTGCGCCTCCACCATTGCAAACCCGTTGCGCCCCGCCAACAAATGTTTTTCGCTGCCAGCGGCCAGATAGGCCATCATTGCCGAGTTCAGCGAGTTGACATGACTGTACGCATGCCGCCCGGCGAGCACGTTTTCATTCCGCGAAAGGGGATCGAACCATGGCTGATCGTCCAGATACTGCAGGCCCAGATCGAAATACCGCCGCCCTGCTCCACGTTGATACGCCAGAAACAGGTTCTCCGGCATCGTGTAGGACTCGTCCCAGGTCCACGACGGATCATCGTGATCCATCCTCCACCGCGTCCCATGCTCCACCGCATGTCCCGGCAAATACGGAAGCGCGATGTTCGTCGTCTGCTCCAGAATTGCCATTGCATCCGGATCCTTCGCCAGCGTGTGCGAATCCAGTAGCCCCAATACCACCTTGTCATACGTGTATGCCGGAAATCGATTCTTCACGAAGACGTCTGCCGTCACCGCCTGCGCCCAAAGGCGGTTCAGCCGCAACACCTTTTCGCGAGCCGCTTCGTCTCCAGTGATCGCGTACCCCCGCGCCAGTGCCGACACCCACTGTCCAAACGTGCAACCCGGCGCAAACCCCGGCTGGCCGCTGCGATAATCCCAATCCGGTTCGTAGTGATACCAACCGCCCAGGTCCTCGCCCGGCGCCGTTTGGCCCGACATCTGCCGAAACGGCTTCAGCAAACTGTCGTCGCTCAACCCCATCAGTACCGCGTGTGTCTGGCGCAGTTGCGTCTCGTGAAGGTCGCTTGCCAGGAGGACGTCTTTGTACTCAAATTCCTCGAGCGGTTCCTTGCTCAGACCATCCGCATCAAACCCCGCGCCCCAGCCGAGCCTTCCCGATGCAACCACGCCCGTCGCCAGCGATCCCACCTCGAGAAACCGTCGCCGCGAAATTTTTCCTGAACCCATCGAGCCCCCGGAAACTACTCACCAGGCATAGTCTCAGGAACCTCCCCGGTCAACTCAACCCATCCCCGCAAACGCAAAAACGCCCGGCACTCGGCCGGGCGTTCCTGGTTCTTTCTCTTCGCTTTTAAGCAGTCACCGGCTGTTCCGCCTGCACTCGCACCGGCGTGAGCCAGCCGAACCGGTCCGGCTTCAAGCCGTTGGCGATCCCGAAGAACTCCTCGCGCAGTTGCTTCGTAATTGCTCCTGGCTCGCCGTCACCGATCTGGATCCGATCTACCGACCGGATCGGCGTCACTTCCGCCGCCGTGCCGGTGAAGAATACCTCGTCGGCAATGTAGATCATCTCGCGCGGCATCGCCTGCTCCACCACCGGAATTCCGTGGTGCCTGGCCAATGTCAGCACCGAGTCGCGTGTAATTCCCGACAGCACCGAATTCGCCAGGGGCGTCGTATACAGCACGCCGTTGCGCACCAGGAAGAGATTCTCGCCCGACCCTTCGGCAAGGTACCCGTTCACATCCAGCGCGATGCCCTCGGCATAGCCGTTCACGTCGGCTTCCATGCGGATCAACTGCGAATTGGCGTAGTTCGCGCCTGTCTTCGCCAGCGACGGCATGGTGTTCGGCGCCAGCCGGTTCCACGACGAGATGCAAACATCCGCCGCGTCTCCGGCAACATATTTGCCCCACGGGAAATTTGCGATGTACACCTCGATCGGGCAGCCCTTCGGATTGACGCCAATCTCGCCGTAGCCGCGCAGCGCGATCGGCCGAACATAGCAAGGCGCAATGCCATTCGCCTCTACCGTCTCCACCACCGCCGAACACAGCTGATCGAGCGACCACGGCAGCGTCATCCGGTAGATTCGCGCCGAATCGATCATGCGCTGCATGTGTTCCGGCAGCCGGAAGATGGCTGCCCCTTCAGGCTGCGTGTAGCAGCGAATACCCTCAAAGACCGACGACCCGTAATGCACCACGTGGCTCATCACGTGAAGCTGGGCCTTGTCCCAGGGGATCAGGTTGCCGTTGTGCCAGATTTTGGCGGTTGGTTGGATGGGCATGAACTGCCGTCTCCTTTCGGTTCCAAAAGTCGATTATATCTGCCCGCAATTCACTTTTCACCGCGGGTGCCGTTGCAGAAACTGACGCCAAAGTACTACTTTGATGAACCGCGATCGTTCACCACGCGCTTACGGCTCAACTTCAGTTCGAAACCCGACAGTTGTCCAACTGGTTTCCTTCGGTCCCATTCTGCTGGCGTTTTGCTGTCGTTTCACGAGGCTGTGGTATCTCTCAGCGCAGTCGGGCTTCGTCCACGCCGTCGGAGAATGGATGTTTCTTCTCATCAAGCGCCTTCTCGGCTGGATCTTCGGAACACTCTTCGCCCTCGTCATCGTGCTCGCGGTTCGTTTCTTCGAACGCCGTTTGCGATTTCAGACACGCCGCGATCCCGCCTGGCGATCCCGATAGACCTGTCCGGTCCTGTTTTCATCGTCCCGGTTTCTGTCCGCTCCGCAACAAGCAGCAACCTGTAATCCGTGATCTGTGCCATGTAACCCTGTTCCCTCTACCGCAGCACCCTGTTCCCTGTTACATTCAGAAGTGGCCCGCTGCGCGGTTGAGCCTTTCCGGCCCCCGCGACCCAAGCGTCCCCGTCGTCTAGCCCGGCCCAGGACACCGCCCTTTCACGGCGATAACACGGGTTCAAATCCCGTCGGGGACGCCAAACGAGACATCACCGAGATCCGACCCTAACAGGCTGTTGGCGCATCCAGGCCGAGCTTCCGCAGCGAATCCTTACCCTCGGACATACCCGGATGTGCAGCAGACACAGAGAATTTCTGACCCGTGAGGGTTGCGAAAACAAATGGTTTCGCAGACGAGTCAGCACGCTCCGCTCAGCGTGCTGACCGTGACGGCAACTGCAAGTGGTACCCATCCCGGACGGTCAGGGAATTGGAGCAGGGTGCACTATTCCCCTTTTCTTCGCTGGCTTCGGGTCTGTCAACCTTGCGGTGTAATCTTGTGCTGTCACCAAACAGAACAAATGCCGGAGGACCAGCGTAAACAACTGGGCCGACTATGCCTGAAGCACCTGTCAAGCAGGACCTCGGAGGGCTGCGCATCGAGGCGCACAAGCGTGGCTCTCGAAACGCCGGGAAGCTCATCGCGATTGTTTTTGCCGTTCTGGTCATCTCGCTGCTGATCGTTGGCGGCGTCTACGCGTATGTGCATCAGGCGCCGTCGGTGCAGGTTGCTACGGCAGACGCTCCGCAAACCGGCCCGCAGGCGATGCTCAACGCCAGCGGATATGTAACGCCGCAGCGGCGGGCCACCGTGGCGTCCAAGGTGACCGGGCGGGTCACGGGTGTCTTTTTTACCGAAGGACTGCACGTACACAAGGGATTTGTGCTGGCCACGCTGGACGATTCCGATGCGCAGAGGGCCCTGGCATCCGCGCAAGCGGATCGCAATGCCACGCAGGCGAACATTCTGGACCTGAAGGTGCAGTTAAAGAACGCACAGATCGAGTTGCATCGCGCTCAGGAGTTGAGGACGGCAGGCATTCAAACGCAGGAGCAGCTGGACAATGCGACGATGACCGAGAACAGCCTGCGGGCGAAGATCGACTACGCGCAGGCGCAGGTGTTGGCCTCGGACGCGCGCATCAAAGAGGCGCAACAGGCGGTGGATAACACCATCATCAGCGCTCCGTTCGACGGAATCATCGTTTCCAAGGACGCACAGGTAGGAGAGATGGTATCGCCGATTTCGGCCGGCGGCGGATTTACACGCACGGGAATCGCGACCCTCGTCGATATGGCCTCGAATGAAATCGAGGTGGACGTCAACGAAAACTACATCGCGCGCGTGAAGCCTGGCCAGGAGGTGAACGCCGTTCTGGATGCCTATCCTGACTGGCAGATTCCGTGCCGCGTTCGCACCATCATTCCCACGGCCGATCGTCAAAAGGCCACGGTCGAGGTGCGAGTTGCCTTCGATAAGCTGGATCCGCGCATTCTGCCGGATATGGGAGTGAAGGTCACGTTTCTCGGGGACGAGAAGCAGGCGACAAAAGCGCCGACCGGCCTGCTGGTGCCGCAGAACGCGGTTCGCGACGATGGCGGGCAGAAGATCGTTTTCCTGGTGAAAGGCGATCACGTCGAGCGCCACGCCGTGAAAGTCGGCACTACGAATGGCGCGCAAACGCAGATTCTGGCCGGGCTCACCCCCGGGGATACAGTGGTAGTTGCGGGGCCAGCCGATTTGAAAGATGGCGAGGCAGTAGCGATCAAACGTTAGTGCAGCGATCCAGTTCAGGGGAAATCAAGGAGCGTTGATCATGGTACGCGTCGAGGGCAATGGGGCAGCCGGCAGTCTGATTCAGGTGCGCGGCCTGGACAAAACCTACCGCCGCGGCAGCGAGGACATCGACGTGCTGCAAGGCTTGAATCTTGACGTCGATCAGGGCGATTTCGTGGCATTCATGGGGCCGAGCGGCTCAGGCAAGACGACTTTGCTGAACCTGCTGGGTGGCCTTGACGTCCCCACGCGCGGCACCATCAGCGTGGCCGGCGACGAGATCACGCACATGTCGCGCGGCAAGCTGACGGACTGGCGCGCGCGCCACGTCGGTCTCATCTTCCAGATGTACAACCTTATCCCCGTGCTCACCGCGTTTCAGAACGTCGAACTGCCGCTGCTGCTGACCAAACTTTCGAAGGCCGAACGCCGGAAGCACGTTGAAACCGCGCTTTCCGTGGTTGGATTGGGCGAGCGCATGGGGCATTTTCCGCGCCAGCTTTCCGGCGGACAGGAACAGCGTGTTGCTATTGCCCGCGCCATCGTCGCCGACCCCACCTTCCTGTTGTGCGACGAGCCAACGGGCGATCTGGACCGCAAAAGCGCCGATGACGTGATGGACCTGATCAAGCGCCTGGTGCAGGAGTATGGGAAAACCGTGCTGATGGTGACCCACGACCCACTGGTCGCGCGCCAGGCCAATACCACCCTGCATCTGGACAAGGGCGTGCTTGTCGAAGCCGGGGGACGGCAAGGCGTGGTCGCGGGAGGCGCCTCATGAAATTCGGCAGACTGATTTGGGCCAATCTGATACGCAAGAAAGCTCGCCTCGTTCTGACCATCGGGTCGTTCGCCGTGGCTCTGTTTCTGTTTGCGCTGCTGGGAGTGGTGAACGACGCGTTCGGCCGTGGAGCCGACGTGGTGAGCGCGAATCGCCTCGTCACCATCAATCGCACCTCCATCATCAACACCATTCCGCTGTCCTATCGGGATGAAATCCTGCGCATCCCGGGCGTCAGTTACATCACGCACGATAACTGGTTCGGCGGGACCTATCAGGATCCGAAGAACTTTTTCCCGCAATTCGTGATCGACCCGGAAAACCAGCGGCAGGTTTTTCCCGAACTCATTGTTCCTGACGATGAGTGGAATACATTTTTGAAAGACCGCCAGGGCGCGATTGTGGGAGCGGACACGATGAAGCGCTTCGGCTGGAAGATTGGCGACCGCATTCCCATCACTACGACGATTTACGGGCTGGCCGGGAAGCCGTTCGAGTTCAATATCGACGGCGTTTACCATGGCGCGAAGCGGGAAGACGATCAGACGCAGTTCTGGTTCCAATGGGAATACTTCAAAGAGAGCGTCCCCAACGCGATCAAGGGCCAGGTTGGCTGGTACACGGTTCGCATTGCGAACCCCGAAGATGCCCCGCGCATCGCCAAAGCCATCGATAACATGTACCTGAATTCGCCCTACGAAACGAAGACCGAGACGGAATCCGCCTTTGCGCAGGGATGGGTGAAGCAATTCGGCAACATCAAATTCCTGATTACGTCGATCGGAACCGTCGTCTTCTTCACGCTCCTGCTGGTCACCGGAAACACGATGGCTATCTCCGTGCGCGAGCGAACCAACGAACTGGGCGTGCTCAAGGCTATCGGGTTCCCTGATCGCGCCGTTCTCGGATTTATTTTGGGCGAGTCGATGGCGATTGCGCTTGCCGGGTGTGTGGGCCTGCTGCTTGCGCTGGTCGCTATTCCGCAACTGAGCCGGGCGATGGCGGGTCTGCTGCCTCCGCTGCTGGTGACGACCAAAACGCTGGTGTCGGGTGTGATCGCTGCTGTGGTGGTGGGCTTCGCTGCCGGGATTCTTCCCGCCTATGGCGCGATGCGCATGCGCGTGGTGACTGCCCTTCGGAGGGTCTGAGCATGGCGGCAAAGCTTATTTTCGGTGTCGTGATCACTGCGGCGGCCATCGCTGCCCTGCTCCTCGTCCTGATCATCGTGGGCGGGATCCTTGCAGGATTGCTGGCGCCGCTCATCGGAAACGTGCCGATCTCGTATAACTTCCGCAGTATTCGAGCGCGCTGGACGTCCACGATTGTGGCCATTCTGGGTATTGCCGGAACAGTCGGCGTTTTCGTGGCCATGCTTTCGCTGGCGCACGGCTTTCGAGCCACGCTGGTGGGCTCAGGTACGCCCGACGATGCACTGGTGATGCGCGCCGGCTCGACCACGGAAATGATGGGCGGCATCACTCTGGACTCCGTGAAGATCGTCCAGGATAAGCCGGGCGTGGCACGCGATGCGGCGGGACAACCGCTGGTCACGCAGGAAGTCGTCGGCGTCATTCCCATACCGTTGATCAGCACGGGTACGGACGCCAACGTTGAGGTTCGCGGCGTTTCGCCGAACGTGCTCGAGATCCGGAAATTCGTGAGGGTCGTTCAGGGGCGGATGTTCCATTCCGGCCTCGACGAGCTCGTCGTGGGCAGGAACGCGTCGAAGACCTACGAGGGACTCACCGTCGGCAACACGGTCAACTTTGGCGGCGGCCACTGGAAAGTGGTGGGAGTGTTCGACGCGGGCGGATCGTCGTTCGATTCCGAAGTGTGGTGCGATTCGCGCATTCTGAACGAGGTGCTCAAGCGCCCGGAAAACATCTTTCAATCGGCCACCGTTCACCTGACTTCTGCAGCGGCCTTCGACCAGTTCAGGGATTCCATTACTTCTGATCCGCAATTGAATCTGGAAGTCGAGCGCGAAGTGGATTACTACGCGAAGCAATCCTCGGCCATGACGCGACTGATCACGATCCTGGGCGGCCTGGTGGCTGCGGTGATGGCGATCGGCGCGGTCTTCGGCGCCCTCAACACGATGTACTCGGCCGTCGCCGAACGGGGACGCGAGATTGCCACCATGCGCGCGCTTGGATTCTCCAGCTGGAATGTCATCCTCTCCTTCCTGTTTGAGGCGCTGATGATTTCGTTCATCGCCGGGGTTCTCGGCTGTTTGGTCGTACTTCCGCTGAACGGCATGACCACGCAGACCATGAATTTCTCGACTTTCTCGAGCATCGCCTTTGCCTTCAAAATCACTTTCAACCTGCTCGTGATGGGAGTGATTTTCGCGCTGGCTATGGGCGTTCTCGGTGGCTTGTTACCCGCCCTGCGGGCCGCGATGCGCCCCGTGGCCGTCTCCCTGCGCGAGTTGTAGGGGGTCTGTTACTCGCGACCATTACCCCGAAGTGAGAATGCGCGCAATCGATGGTCGCGGCATGGCCGGAGTCGATGATCGCGTGCAAGCGGACAGAGACTGAAGGGCTGGCAGGGTCCGCCTCTGGAAGCGTCCCTCCAGCGGCCTGATCATCCGGGGAAGACAAACATGGCTACGCCGGCGGCAAACATGGCGACCGTGGTGATGAACACCGCCACAAAGCCCAGGCGCGAGCTGGGCTGACCCTGCATTAGCTTCTTATCCGAAGCCACGACCAGGATGCCGACCAGCAGGAATGGCGCCAGCAGTCCGTTGATCACCGCCGTCCAGTAGAGTGCCCTCACCGGATTCACGCCCGCAAAATTGAGACCGACTCCAACAGCGGTCGAGAGAAGGATCAGACCGTAGAACCATCGCGCCTGTTTCAGTTTCCGATTGAGGCCCTGCCGCCATCCCAGGGTTTCCGCGAAAGCATACGCCGACGATCCCGCCAGAGTCGGGATGGCGAGAAATCCGACGCCAACAATACCCACCGTAAACAGAGTCGCAGCGAATCTGCCGGCGAGCGGCCGAAGGGCTTCAGCCGCCTGGCGGGTGGTTTCGATGTGAGTCAGACCGTGCCGGTTGAGGGTGATTCCCGTGGTCAGAATAATGAAGAACATCACCATATTCGAGAAAAACGCGCCAACGCCTACGTCGATGTTCCTCATGTCCAGTTCCTGGACGGACGCACCTTTGCGCATCGCCAGGGTCTTCTGGCCAGCCTCTTTTTCTTCCTCCACTTCTTCGCTTGCCTGCCAGAAGAAAAGATACGGGCTGATGGTCGTACCGAGAATCGCCACCAGCATCGACCATTCATCTCTGCCGTGCGGCATGGAGGGCACGAACGTAGAGCGTGCAACCTGTCGCCAGTCAGCTCCCACCACAAAGGCAGTGATGGGATAGGCAAACAGGACCAGCACCAACCACTTGAGCGTGTTTGCGATCTGTTGATAACGGAGCCGGACTGTGGCCCATGAGATCAGCAGCGCGAAGATCACGACGTAGATGTGCGAATTGAGCCCCGTCAACATAGCCGCGGCATCCGACATGCCGGCGAGGTCGGCTCCGATGTTGATCGTATTGGCGACCAGCAACGCGCTCACGAATATGTAAAGCAGCCACGCTGGAAATCGCGCCTTCAGATTCCCGGCCAGACCCTGGCCGGTCACCTTGCCAATGCGCGCACACATCATCTGAACCGCGGCCATCAGCGGCCAGGCGAGCGCAGCAGTCCACAGCAGTCTGGTTCCGAACTGCGCGCCCGCAACCGTATAGGTCGCAATCCCGGATGGATCATCATCGGCCGCCCCCGTGATCACGCCCGGGCCAATCGACTTCAACAGAAGTCGCGTCCGTCGGGAAAGGGAGAGCGTGGGCACGATGAGTCGGAGTGCTGGAATCCTGCGTCGGTTGCCAGGGAAGCGTGCATTGCAGCATCTGGGGAACCACGGTGCCAATCGTCCGGTGCTCGTTGCTGTCCGTCGAAGTTTCCGCATCCAATCGCGGCGGGGCAAGCCATTCGCCCTTGGTCATCGCCCTGGAAGTTCCGGCTGAACCAACGAGCGCCTCGTTTCTCTGACAGATTCATGCAGCGGGACGCTTCAGCAAGTCACGGCCAAAGACGGGCCGCTCCACGGACGCCGCTGGAATCGCCATGTTTCGCGGGTACGACCGGGGTGGCCGCCGACTTGCCGAAGGCCCAGTTGCCGATCTTCGGCGGCACGTTGCGATAAAGGCGCTCGATGCGGGAAAGCCCTCCGCCCAGCACGATGATGTCGGGATCAAGCAGGTTGACCACATGGGCCAGCGCCCGAGCGAGACGATCTTCGTAGCGCTCCATTGCGGCCCTGGCCAGCGGTTCGCCTGCATCGGCTGCGACGGCGATGTCGGATGCGGAAAGCGCGGACCGAAGCTCGGATCCCGAGTCGCGCCGGTAATCTTCTTCAAGCGCCGGACCGCAGAGCCATCGCTCAATACAGCCACGCTGGCCGCAATAGCACGCATCACCGGGATACTCGTCGGGGCGCTGCCAGGGCAGCGGATTGTGGCCCCATTCTCCGGCGAGGCCGTTCGGTCCAGAGTGCATGCGGCCATCGAGGGCAATGCCCGCGCCACAGCCAGTGCCAAGAATCGCCGCAAAGACGACAGGCTTCCCGGCGGCGGCACCATCGATGGCCTCAGAGATTGCGAGGCAATTCGCGTCGTTCACGCAGCGTACCTCGCGGCCCAAAGCAACAGACAGATCTTTCTCGAGCGGCTTTCCGTTCAGCCACGTCGAGTTCGCATTCTTCACCAGCCCCGTTGCGGGGACGATCGAGCCGGGAATCCCGACGCCGATGGGACCGGTGGGGCCGACTTCGCGCTCGATCGATGCGATCAGTTCTACAGCCGCGCGGATCGAGCCCGCGTAGTCGTGGCGCGGCGTGGGAATGCGGACGCGACGGAGTTCGCGGCCATCCGCATCCATCGCCAGCGCCTCAATTTTTGTGCCGCCCCAGTCGATGCCGATGCGGACGCCACGCACCTGCGTCATGATCGGCTGGTTCCCCAATCGTCCAGCGCAGTGGCCAGGCGTTTCAATGCTTCGCCGGTCATCGCCGGATCGCCACCGATGCCGATGCGGAAATGATCCGGCATTTCAAAAAATCGTCCTGGCACCACGCTGGTTTCATAACAAGCCCGCAGAAATTCGCAAAACTCATCGACGGAGCCGTTCTTCAGCCGTGGAAAAATCACCGTGCCCCAGCGACTGCTGAAGCCATCAAGATCGCCGCGGCCGCTGAAGAACGCATCGAGCGCCTTGCGGTTGGTGTCCAGAAGCGCCCGGGCACGCGCATCGATTTTGCCGAGTTGATCGAGGGCCGCGACACTCAGCAGTTCGCCAGGATGCACGGGGCTGGCTGCAAAGAGATCGTTGAGCCGCCACATCCGCTTCGCGATCTCCGGCTGCGCCAGAATCCAGCCGCAGCGAATACCGCTGAGCCCGTATGCCTTGGTGAGGCTGGTGGTCACAAGAAAATTGGTGCCGAGGTGGAACGAAGAGCGCTGCGGCTGGTCGTAAACCATGTCGAGATAGACTTCGTCGACCAGCACCTGCGCGCCCGTTTTTTCGGCGATCCTGCCAATTCGGGCCAGCGTGTCTTCGCTGGTTAACGCGCCCGACGGATTGTGCAGATTGGTCAGGCAGATGAGGCGAGTCTTCGCCGTGATGCTGCGCGCAACGTCGTCAGCGTCGATCTGAAAGTCCTGGTCGGCGCGGCGTTCGAAGCGGAGAATGTTGGCACTCAGGTACGACCCCACTTCGAGGACCGGTCCATAGGTTGGCTGCTCGATCAGTACATCGTCGCCCGGTTCGAGAAGAGCCGCCATGGCCAGGTGATTTGCCATTGAGGTGCCTGCGGCGGCGACCACGCAATCCGGCGTGACGCCGCACTTGCGCGCCAGACGCTCCTGCAGCGGCGCATAGCCATAGACGGTCGGGCCGTTGATCTCAAGATCCTGTGCTGATACGTGCAGCTCCGCGAGCGGATAGCTCATGATGCCGCTGGTGGCCAGGTTATATTTTGCGGGCGAGCAGAGTTTCGCCCACTCCATGTAAGTGGACGCGACCGCACGCGCATTTCTCATTCTGTTGCCTCCCTGCGCCGGCGCCGCTGCCACAGCGCGTACACCGGCAATCCGACCAGGATGATCACAAATCCAATGGAGCTGTTGCGAGGATACTTCCACAGCGCATTGGCGACGATGAGCCAACACGACAAGATGAAGACGAGTGTAGTGAACGGATGGCCAGGGACGCGAAAGCCGGGCCCGGTGGGCTGCGTGCGTTCGCGCCTGCGAAGAACAAACAGGCACGTCGCGCTCAGGCCGAAAAAAGTGAAGTCAATCGGGGCCTGGAAGTTCAGGATCTGCTCATATTTTCCGCTGAGGGCGATGACGACCGCCCAGACGCTTTGCAGAACGATAGCAACAACGGGAACCTGAGTCTTGCGTGTAAGGTACGCAACGCCGCGAAAGAAGAGGCCATCCTCGGCCATGGCGAAGTAAACGCGGGGTCCGGTGAGGACGGACTGGCTGAGGAATCCGATGGTGGACACGGCGATGCCCAGCGCGATGAGCCGCGCTCCCCTCTCGCCGGCCACAATCCGCATCACCGAACTGGCGGGGACGCTGGTTGCGGCCAGCGCTGTGACTCCCAGGGCGCGAAGGCAGACGATGTTGACGGACACATAGAGCACCACCACAGCCGCGACGCCAATCACCAGGGCGCGACCGAGATTCCTGCGCGCGTCGCGTATCTCGCTGGCGATAAAGTTCGTGGTCTGCCACCCTCCGTAGGAAAAGAGGACCGGGACCATGGCCGCGCCCAGTGCGGTGATCAGGTCAAAGCCGACAGGACGATCGAGGACTGGGTGAAGCACGGGTTTGGGCGCGCGCACCAGCAGGAAGCCGGCGCCAACCAGTGCCGCGACGGCAGCGATCTTCAGCACCATGAGCACGCTCTGGAAGCGGCCACCTGGTTTGACTCCGAGGCAGTTCACAACGGTGAGCAAGGCGAGCGTGACGATCACGACCCAGTGCTCGGAGTACGGCAGGTGCGTCAATTCCAGGAAGTAACGCGCGAAGGTGACGGAGACCGCCGCCATGCCGCCGGTCTGAATGATGAGCAGCAGGGCCCAGCCGTAAAGAAATCCGAAAACGGGATGCAGGGACTGGCGGAGGTATTCGTACTGGCCGCCGACCTCAGGTATACGCGCTCCGAGCTCCGCATAAATGAACGAGCCGAGGATGGCGATGATGCCTCCGGCCACCCACACCGAGAGAATGAGCACCGGGGAATGCAGGCGTTGAGCGACGACGTAAGGGTTCATAAAGACGCCCGCGCCCACGATGCCGCCCATGACCATCATCGTCGCATCGAAGAGGCCGAGCTTCGGCACGAGTCTCGGGCGGTCGTTCTCGACGTCCAGGGGTAGTTGTGTCACCGAAGCGAATTCTATCTGAGAGAAGCCAGTTGCCATCCTCTGGAGTTCGGAGGACGATCCCCAAAATCAAATTCAGCAGAAGAAACACATGCGGCACGGCCTCTCGCGTGCGCCGTGTCCATTTGTTCTTTTGATAAACTCAGATCATCCGCAGGTCAAGCGCGCTCGGAAGGGTCAAATCATCGAATGGAGCTATTCTGGCTGCCCAAAGCGACAGACTGGAACGCTTCCCTCCGCACCGCCAGGAACGCTCCCGCTCCGGAGGCAGCAGCGCAGTTGGTCGCCCTCGCCAACCATCAACTTGATTTTGTGCAAACGGCCAAGCTCGATCGGGTTGTCCTCCAGTTTGGAGAAGCACTCCATCCTCATCTTGACCGGACCCCAGCGCTGCGGCTGGCGATGATCGGCTCCTCGACCCTGGCTCATCTGGTGCCGGCGATTCGTGTGTCAGCACTGCGACGCGGTTTCCGGGTGGACGTATTCGAAGGCCACTATGGCGTGTATATGCAGGAGCTTGCCGCCCGCGGATCCGAACTCCATGCCTTCAAGCCCGATGTTGTGCTGCTGGCTCTGGACGCGCACCATATCGCATCCAGTGAAGGAGCGAACACCGAAACTGCGCTTGCCACCATGCGGTCGTGCTGGAGGCTGATTACCGAAGAGCTGCATGCTGTCGTTCTGCAACAAACGGTTCTCCCGGTTTTCCCTCCGCTGCTTGGGAACAATGAGCACGAGATGACCAATTCCCCGGCTCATCTGATTGCCGATTTGAATCAGCAGCTGCGCCCCGCGGCCCGTGAGGCCGGCGTCCGGCTGCTGGCTGTCGACCATTTGGCCGAGAAGTGGGGAACGCGATCCTTGTTTGACCCCGCGCTCTGGCACAGATCGAAGCAGGAGATTCACCCGACGGCGGCACCCTTGTGGGGCGATCATGTGGGCCGAATCCTCGGGGCCGTCCGCGGCCTATCCTCAAAATGCCTCGTCCTGGATCTTGACAACACTCTATGGGGTGGAGTGGTTGGCGACGACGGTATCGAAGGGATCCTTCTCGGCCAGGGCAATGCAGTCGGCGAAGCCTATGTCGCATTCCAGCGTTTTGCTTTGTCGCTGGCGAACCGTGGGATCATTCTGGCCGTCTGTTCAAAGAATGAGGACGCCACGGCGCGCGCTGTGTTTGAGCAGCACCCCGAAATGGTCCTGCGAATGAAGGATCTGGCCTGCTTTGTTGCGAACTGGGACGATAAGGCCGCCAACCTGCGCGCGATTGCGAAGTCGCTGAATATCGGACTCGATTCCATCGTATTTGCTGACGACAATCCCTTCGAACGCAATCTCGTCCGCCAGGAACTTCCGATGGTTGCGGTTCCCGAGCTTCCGGAGGATTCGGCGCTCTATGCAGAAACGATCGCGGAAGGAGGATATTTTGAAGCGATCGGCCTGACTCACGAGGATCGCGAGCGAGTGAGCAACTACCGGGCGAACTCAGAACGGGAGCAGCTGCGGGAAAGCGTGACCGACATGGCCAGCTATCTGCGCGATCTGGAAATGCGGCTGGTATGGTCGCCCTTTGATGGGATCGGGCTACCCCGGATTACGCAACTGATCAACAAGAGCAACCAGTTCAATCTCACCACACGCCGATATACCCAGACCGAAGTTGCTGAACTGATGGCCGATCCGCAGGTCATCACACTGCAACTGCGGCTGATCGACCGCTTCGGTGATAATGGCATGGTCGTCGTGATTATTGGCCGGATGCGGGAAGAGGCGAGCCTGGAGTTGGATACATGGCTGATGAGTTGCCGGGTTCTGGGCCGCCAGGTGGAAGAAGAGACGCTGAATCTGATCGTAGAACAGGCCCGCAACGCAGGAGTGAAGCAACTGCGCGGCGTATTCACCCCGACAGCGAAGAACGCCATGGTTCGGGAGCACTACGCGAAGCTGGGATTTTCATTGGTCGATACAGCGACCGATCAAAGCACGGCGTGGTCGCTCAACGTAAGCTCTTATCAGCAGAAGCACACCCACATCAGGCTAGTTGAAGGCAGCCATTGACCAGCGAACAGATCTACACCCAACTCACTGCGATCTTCCACGATCTCTTCGATGACGAATCGATCGTGCTGACGCCGGAGACAACGGCCGCCGACGTCCCGGGGTGGGACTCCTTTAATCACATCAACCTGATCGTGGCCACCGAAGCGCGGTTTGGGATCAAGTTCAATACCGCGGAAATTGAGTCGCTGAGCAACGTGGGCCATTTTGTGCAGGTCATTCAGTCGAAGATGGGTTTGAGGCCACGGTAAATGCCACCGGAGGGTAGTTCTGGGCCAACGTTAACTATGCCAACGGAGACACCGCCAGTGCAGAAGGCCGGCAAGTACACGAAGGCCCTCTTCTGGTCGATTCCAGCGCTGCCCCTGGTTCTGCTTCTTCTGGCAATGGTGGCGATCCGATCGCGTGCCTTCGAACGCTACGCAGATTCGCCCTGGACAAAGGGGTACCCGGGACTGTTCTTGTCGAGCCATCAGGCCTGCGACGTGTTGATTTATGGAGACTCTGTCGCCATGACGGGGCTGGATCCCGGCGTCGTGAAAGCTGAAACGGGCCTCAGGACCTGCAACATCGCCGTGCCGGGAGACGTGCTGCAGGCCCTTGGCACGGGCCCGCTTGACGATTATTTGCGCAGAAACCCGCAGCCCAGATATCTGGTTTTTCACGTGAATATGTATCGTCTCTTTCGAGCCGCGTTCGGGACCCTCCAGCAGTCCTCGCGATCACGATCTCGCCCACGAGCGGAACCTTGCATTCGATGTATTCATTCCGGTGCTCCGTTATGAAGGCCAGGGCCGGGGATATTGGGATATGTTGCATTCTCCGGATAACTTCATCGGACTGATGCAATACGTGTATATCGATGGAATCCGATCCTTCTGGAAGCGCGAAGTAGTGAAGCAGGCTCCTCCGGTTGACGATGCAGAGGGTTCCTATATCGTCATTCCCGAACCTGCAATGCAGGAGTGCGATTCGCTTCACGTTTACGATAATCTGCCGGCGCCGGAACGAATCACTGCGGATTATTTGCGGAGTTCCTATGCCGCGAGAGCCGATCACGTATTGATCGATGTCGCTCCGATGCCCAATTGTGTGGGCTCCCTTTTCACACCGATCTGGCGGACTCAGTTTCAGGGCGCTGTCGATAACACGCTGCAGTATTGGCCCAACCAGTTTTTTGTAGACGAACGTGGGGCATTTGACCCGGTCCGGCGCCATCCGAGTCTCCGAGGAGCTGGCCAACGAACTAAACCGGCTGTCGCAGCGTGGAATGACCGCAGCCGAAGCCCCTCCCATGGTTCCGAAATAGTTGGATGAGCGGCGAACTGAAAATTCGATACAAGGATATCTGTACACTGCATGCTTTTTAACTCCGCCGCATTCCTGATGTTTTTTCTGCCGGCCGTCTGCGTCGGCTATCAGATCGTGGCCCGATTCGGCCGCCGCGCCACCATCGCATGGCTGGCTTTCATGTCGGTTGTCTTCTATTCCTGGTGGGACTGGCGTTTCGTTTTTGTGCTGGTCGGATCCATGTTAGTGAATTTCACAGCATCTCGTCTGATTGCCGCCGCTTCGACAGCGGAACGCCGAAGGTTCTGGATGATTACCGGCGTCACTGTCGATCTCGGCGTGCTGTTCTGTTTCAAGTACATGTTTCACCTGCTGCGATTCTTCACCTCCGTTGGATTGACTCACCACCAATGGGGCGACATCGCGCTTCCGCTCGGCATTTCTTTCTTCACATTCACCCAGATCGGATATCTGGTCGATCTCGCCCAGGGCCAGGCCGAACCGCAGAACATTGTCGAGTACGCGCTCTTTGTTACATTCTTCCCCATCTGATCGCGGGGCCCATCATCCATCACAGGGAAATGATGCCGCAGTTCCTGGAGAAACGGGATCCGCGCCTCAACATGGAAGACATGCTGGTGGGTATGAGCTGGTTTGTCCTGGGCCTGGCGAAAAAATGCATCCTTGCTGATCATCTGGCCACGGTGGCGGAACGCGCCTTTGCCGATCCACACGCGCTTGGTGCGGCTCAGGCATGGCTTGGGATCGTCCTCTACTCATTACAACTCTATTTCGATTTCTCCGGCTATTCCGACATGGCCATTGGCCTGGCTCGGATGTTCTCGATCCGTTTTCCGCTCAACTTCAATTCGCCCTACAAGGCCCGGAACATCATCGATTTTTGGCAGCGGTGGCACATGACGCTGACCCGCTGGCTGACGCTCTACCTCTACAACCCGATTGCACTGTCGGTGAGCCGCCGCCGGCTCGCTGCCGGCAAGAAAGTTTCCCAAAGGGCAGCCCGCACCGTTCCGGGTTTCCTGGCCATGGTCGCTTGGCCGACTCTCGCCACGATGTTTCTGATTGGAATCTGGCACGGCGCCGGATCGCAGTTCATCATCTTTGGCATCCTGCATGGGATCTATCTCAGTGTGAATCATGCGTGGAGACTGTACCGGGGAGAAGCCGCCCTGCGCCATCAGCCGAACGCGCTAGTTCGGGTAAGCTCCATCCTGCTGACCTATTTGTGCGTGCTGCTGGCGCAGGTGTTCTTCCGGGCCGACAGCACCTTCGATGCCATGCATTTCCTGGCGGGGATGGCGGGATTGCACGGCCGCCATATGGCCGGTTGGCCGGTTGCGCATGCGGAATTGATGATGGCAGTCGTGGGCCTCTCGATCGTGTGGTGGCTGCCGAATACACAGGAGATCATGGGTCAGGCCGGAGCCATAGTTCGGTACAGATACTGGAGATGGTTGTCGTGGCAACCAACCTGGCAATGGAGCCTGACGATGGGACTCTTGTTCTGCGCTGCTCTGCTGCTCCTCAAGAACAGAGCCACGTTCCTCTACTTCCAATTCTGATCACCGCCCTGCAGCCTCGGATAGTTTTTGGCGGACCAGCTTGAACCTGCACCGTTGCTGGCCCCGCCAGCTAGCTGGACGCGACGCGTTTGAGCGCCGATACCAGCGCTTCCAGAGCATAGCGTTGATACGGCTCTGCATCGCTGCGGGTAAAGATCGGCGTCACCGCATCCACGTCCTTGCGTGCCGTCGCATAGTCTTTGCGGCGGTAGGCGATCTCCGCTTCCAGAAGCGTCACGCCCGCACCGGCATTCGGATCACCCGTGAGTTGTGCAACGGCCGCGACATTAATCTTGCCAAGCAGCGTGCTGGCCTCGTCGAGACGGTTGAGACCGATCAGGCAGGCGGCCAGAGTGGAGGCGGTACCGCCCGTGAGTCCGGCCTGCGCGCCGAAGGCGGAGAGAGAGGCATCGTAAGCCTTGCGCGCACTGGCTTCTCCCTCAGCAAATTTCCCCGAGCGGCACATCGCCAACGATGCGTCAGAAAGCGTGGCCACAGCAAAGAACGAACGCGCTCCCTGCTTCTGCACCGCGAGGTTGTAAATCGTCATATCATCGCGAACCGTGTCGCTCCACAAACCCAGGCTGCCCTCCGATTGCGCCCGCGTGGAGAGCAATTGCATGGTGAGTTCGTGATCGGGACCGAGCCGCGTCACAAAATCCGGGTAAACCGCAGTCGTCTCGCGCACCGCCTCCTGAAATTTGTTCTCGATCATGAATGCCTGCGCAAGATTCAGGCGGACGCGAAGCACATTCGGGCTGTCAGGCCCCGCGATGCTGGTGAAGGCGACGATCAATTCGCGGAAAGTCTGCTCCGCCCTGGCTCCCTGCCCGAGCCGGATATAGCAAAACCCAAGCCGCTGCTGAAAAGTGAGGCGAGCGGCCTGGTCAAACATCGGCAGCGCCTGCGACTGGTCGACAGCCGTCTGGAACTGCTGCGCCGCGACCGCCGCATTGTTATCGATCAGGGCAATCATTCCGCGCGCCGAAGCAAGCCAGACCGGAATGTCCGGACGCGGATGCTCAATCTTCGCGATGATCGCCTCCTGCGAGGCCAGAACCGACTTCGCCGCCGGCTGCGAATCCTTCTGATAGCTGCGAGCCAGAGCGGTCGCCCGCTGCAGCTCAACAATGATCGCGTCCTGCGATGCCGAACCCTGTACCTGGCGAAAAAGTGCAGCGGCGCGCTCATATTCCGGCAGTGCGTCGCCATAATCGGTGCGATTGTCGAGCGCCCGCGCAATCGTCTGGTGGAGTTGCGCGGCAATCAGGGGCTCCTTCGCGAACTGGCTATCGATCGACGGCGACGCCTGCTTGATCGCATCCGTCAGTGATTCGCTGGCTTTGCCACTCAGGAAAGGATTGCTGCGGCCCAGCAAATCGTCGGACAAAAATTGATTGATCGACGATGCGATCGCCGTCTGTCGGCTGGCATAATCGCGCTCCCGCCGAGCCCGTTGATAAAGGATGAGACTCACGCCAAGCCCCGTAATCAGGGCGGCGAGCGCCAGAGCGATCCACGGCCGCCGCGCGCGAGCTTCGGCCAGCTTGCGCTCGGCGCGTTGTGCACGCTGGTTGGCCGAGTCCAGCTCATCGTGCAGCGCGCGTCGTTGCGCCAGATTCAGCAGCCGATCCGCCAGCTCCGCTGCAGTGCTCAGCCGGCGAGCAGGATCGCCGGCAGCAGCGGAAGCGATGTCCTCACGCAGCAGCGAATCCTCGATCTGGTGCTCCCATCCCGGAGCCAGCGGGCGGCGAAAATCTCCGATCAGCATTTGATAAAGCAGAACCCCGAGCGCATAAACATCCGACGAAGCGCTGCCCGTCTCACCGGCCAAAACTTCAGGCGCCAGGTACATCAGCGTGCCCGTCAACGCATCGTCGGCTGCTGCAATGCGCGTAAAGCCAAGGTTCGTGATGCCCAGAGCCTGCAACCGCGTTGGATCGAACAGCGACGCGCTCCCGAAGTCCGCAATCTTGACCTGCCAGCCCGGCCCGGGTTTCGCCGGCGTCACCAGAATGTTGGCTGGCTTCAGATCCTTGTGCAGAACACCGATTCCCTGCGCAGCCGCCACACCGCGCACAATATCAATGAAGATCAGCATCCGCAGATCAGGCGATACGTTGGCAAGCCCGCCCTGCCCCTCGGCCCATTCAGCAAGATTGGGGCCGGCGTATTCGCTCTCGATGAAGTACGGCGTCGTGTCGAAGTTCCATTCCAGAATCCGAACGAACTCAGGCCGCTCAGGCAGCGATTCGCGAAGAAAGCGCGCAATGGTGACTTCGCGCTTAAGCCCCTTGAGCCGAACGCCGTCGCTGGCGAATTTAAAGACCCGCTGCTCGTGCGTCTTCGGGTTGTGAGCAATCCAGACT
Source organism: uncultured Acidobacteriaceae bacterium (assembly GCA_963705765.1). Lineage (GTDB taxonomy): Bacteria > Acidobacteriota > Terriglobia > Terriglobales > Acidobacteriaceae > Palsa-343. The sequence continues at coordinate 69,687 of CAVPKU010000054.1, forward strand.
TCGCCCGCGCCCGATGGCTCCAGCGCCCGCGCCAGTTGCCACTGTTCGCGCCCCGGGATCAACTGACCCGGCTGGAAATGCAGATCGGAGTCGGCCGGCGCAGCCACTGCTTTGCAAAAAGCCGGAGCGGCCAGCCGATAGCCGACTCGGGGAATCGTCACCACCACCGTGTTGGTCTCGTCGCCCATCGCTTTGCGCAGCTTCGAGACCGCTGTGGCCAGCGACCCGTCCACCACCATCACGCCCGGCCAGACTGACTCCAGCAGCTCATCCTTCGTGACCACCTCGCCGGCGTGCAGCAACAGCTGCAGCAGGATGTCCAGCGGCTTGGCTTCCAGATCAATCGTCTTGCCGTCCGCCTTCAGCGTGCGCCGCAGCTCGTCGAATTCGTAGCGGTCAAAGCGCCACAGGCGCCCTGCGTTCTCATCCGCTCCCGGTGCAAAGGCCTTATCGTTCACGAGCTTAGCGCCTCTTTAGAGTTCTTTAGACATCCGTCAGGACACGCAAGGGCGAGGTAAGGCAGGGTTGTGGTCCATCAGGCTCGCTGGGTGGAGAAGAACATTCTGCCACAGCCAGCGGGCTTGAACCAGAAGGTTCGGCAAACAGGAGGGGGAGCAATGGCGATACGAGGAAAGGTTCTGCAAGGCAGCACAGGCGGCCAGGGCGTGGTCACCGTGAACGGGCAGCAATATGCCTTCGCAACAGCAACGTGGCAATCAGCGATGGCGGCCGCCCCAGGCATGACAGCGGATGTGGAGTTCGGCCCCGACGGCACGGTCAGCCGGGTGACTCAGGTTCCCGACGGCCAGATCACCAAAGAACAAGCTGAGGCAGTGATGAACGCCGCCAGGCAGAAGGGCGGCGCAGTGGCGTCGGCCGCGGTGGCAAAATTCGGTCTGCCGTTGCTGGTTTCAATCGGGCTGCTGCTGATCGGTTGGTTCTTCCTCAGCGCCGTTTCCGTGCAGACGCCGTTCGCGAAATTCACCTTCACCTTCTGGCAGGTGTTGGGATTTGTGAACACGTCCAACGCATTGGAAGCCGTCATGTCAGGCGGCAGCGCTCCCAGCACAGGAATCTACGGGCTGCTGGGGATCCTCGCTCTGGCCGGACCTTTCGTGCGCTTCTTCTGGAAAGACAAGCGCGCCGCGCTGCTCGGATTCCTCCCCCTGGTTTTCATGCTGTTCGTCGGCATCATGGTGCGCAGCACCATCTCCGGCGCCACCGGTGGAGCGCCCTCCGGTCCCTTTGCCGATCTGCAACGCCAGGCACAGCAGGAGATGATGAATGCCATCTCCATCGGCCTCGGTTCGTACCTTTCCCTCCTCGTGAGCGCCTACCTTGGCTGGGTTTCCGTCCAGCATTTCCTCTCCGCGCGCAGTGCGGTCGTCGAGGCCCCCCGCCCGGTGACGAATATCAACGCGTAGCGGGACAAAAAGCCGGGGCGTGTGCGAAACGCGCTCCGGCTTTCAACAGCAACGAACCAACACCCATGGAGGCAGGGATGCAATTGAAGAAATCAGGACTCGCGGCAATATGCGCATTGCTGTTGGCGTGCTGCATCGGCTGCGGCAATAACGTTCAGGGCAACACCTATGCCGACGCCAACGGCATGATGAAAATCCAGTTTCAAAGTGGCGGAAAAGCGCTCGTGACCATCGGCTTCACCACCCAGAACTGCGAGTGGACGCAGAGCAGCAGCAACGTCAGCGTCAAATGCGACAACGACACCTTGCCATTCACCTTAAATAGTGACGGTTCGCTGGCCGGGCCAGCGGGCGGAGCGATCGGACCCCTGACGAAGGTCAAACAGTAACGGATCAGAGAGCAACCAATGTCCACCGTCTTGAGCAGCTTGCGGTCGGCATCGCAATCCTGTTCGAAAAATCACACCGGAGCGGGCCGAAGAAGTACAAGGCCCGCCAAGGATCTCCAGGAACAGTTTCACCACAACAAGAAGCAGCGATCGCTGCCGGTTATTGTGGCCCCGGCACGTCTGCAGGATGCCGTTGCGCCTTCCCTGCCCCGGAAATCTGATCGTTGAGACTCTGATAGGACTGCTTCTTCATCCGGCTCACCAGCGCTGCTTCAGTTCGCGCCTTCTCCGGCTCTCCCATCGCCTGGTAGAGCCGCGAGAGTCGCCAGTGAGGATCCGAATCACTCGGGTTCAGCCGGATCGCTTCGCTATACTGCGCCAGCGCGTCCTCGTTGCGTCCCTGCGCCGCATACACGATGCCCAGATCGAGATGCCCCAGCGCGATCGAAGGGTCATCCTTCAGCGCGCGCTCCAGCTCCGGCTGCGCATGCTCGTTGTCTTCCAGATGCACATAACAGTCCCCCAGATAAACCCGCGCCGGCGTGTGCGACGGATCGTTCTCCAGATCGGCCTTGAACTCCGGTATCGCGTCGCTGTACAGCTTCTGCGTCATCAGCAGATACGCAACAGCGAAGTGAACGTAAGGCTCCTTGGGATTGGCCTTCTCTGCCGCGCGGAATTGCGCCAATGCCCCGGTGTTGTCTCGCATTTCGTCCAACGCCTCGCCGGCCAGCATGTCCGCTTCAGCCGATTCTGCGTTGAGCGTCAGAATCTCGCGATAGGTGTCCATCACGCATCCGTATTGCTTTGACCAGAGACAACTGTGCGCCAGGGCAAGCCGCAGCGACAGATTCTGCTTGTCGTGCGCCGCGGCATCTTTCAGAGAGGGCACCGCCTCTGCATACTCAGCCAGCCCGTAATACGCCATGCCGATGAGGATGCGCAGGCGTTGCGCCTCAGGCGAATCGCGCGGCGCGGCTCTCAGCAGAGTTTTGAATTCCACGATCGCCGCCCTGGGCTGGCCGCCTTTGAACAGCGCAAGTCCCAGATTCAGGCGCAGGCCCGGCACCTTTGGGTTCATCTGTAGAGCCTTGCGATAAAGGGGTATCGCCTCTGTGTAATGCTCCTGGCGCGCCTCCAGAAGACCCAGTTGCGCGTAGGGTTCGGGGCTGGTCGGATGCGCCTTGCTGTAGGCGCGCCACGCCGCCTCAGCCTCGGGGATCTTGTTCTGTTGCTCCAGAGCAAGCGCGGCCTGCCTTTGCGCATCCCCGCTTCCGGAGGTCTGTCCCCAGGTCATAATCGCAACCACAACGCCCGCGACTCCCACGAAAACAAGCCGCTTCCCGCGCGCGCTACGCATCATCCTCAGCGGTGACGCCAGCTCTCATGCGCACATTCTTCCGCAACGCCCCGGATCGATGCAACAAAGCAATTCCACCACGTCGTCAATTTTTCACATCGAGATCCACGCAGCGTCGCTCAACCGCAAGAGAAAGGGCGCAGCAGGATTGCCCGCCGCGCCCGGTTGAGAGGTTCAGGTTAGAACACGATCTTTCCACCGAGTTCCATGACACGCGGACCCCAGTCGTTGTTCACCCAGCCAAAGTTGTTGCCATTCTGGCTCGTGTTCAGGTTCTGGAATTCCGCATGGTTGAAGGTGTTGAACGACTCGAACCGCAGCTCCAGATGAGCGCGCTCGGTCATCTCAAACGATTTATAGAGCGAAGTGTTGAAGTTCACACGCCCCGGACCGACAACAGCATCCTTGTGGCTGTTGCCAAAGCCCTGGTTTGCGCCGCCCAGCCAGGCCGGGGTAGGAGCAGAGAACTGCGAAGTGTCGAACCAGCCCTTCACGTTCTTGGTGTAATGAACCTTGCCGTTAACATTGGCACGGTTCGAATAACCACCACCCAAACCGATGGGGTCACCCGCTCCGCTGAATCCGATACCAGTGGAGTTGGTCGGTGGCGTTCCGCTCTCGTCGATGAACTGTCCCGCGAGCTCCCAACCGCCGGCGATGGACCGGACCAGTCCTTGCGAATGGAGGAAGATGGGCAGTTTGTAGACATAGTTGCCCTGCAGGATGTGGCGACGGTCGTAATTGCCCGCCCCCTTGTCGTACTTAAGCACCCACGGATTGCTCACGCAGCACGCGTTGTCCGAGTTCTGAATGTCAATCTCGTGCGAGTAGGTATAGTCCAGTTCGCCGCTCAGGCCCCAGCGATTCTGCACACGGAGACCCGCCTGCAGACCGTTGTAGCTGCCATTGGTATTGGTTTCCATGGCGGTGATATCGCCATAGCCCTGATAGTTTCTGAACGACTGGGAATTGTTGGCCGTCGGCCCGCGTCCCGAAGCTGGCAACGTTACCGGCTGGCCGTAGTCATTGGTGTAGGTTGACACGCTGCCGCCTTTCGCCCGCACCTGCAGCGGGGTCGTCAGCGGGAAGTTGTTGTCATGCCGGTACTCTTCCTGGTGCCAGGCCAGATTGCCAACGTACTGGACAACCAGGACCACTGACGGCCGCAGTTCATGCTGGACACCGAGGCTGTACATCGCAACCGCCGGATCCGGGAACTTCTCTGCCATCTCATACTGGCCACCCGGGAAGAACGGTGTCGAGGCTGTCGCACCCGTCTGGATGCTGGTGTGTGGATCGCTGAAGTAGACCTGGTTCGCCGTCGGTGCATACGAGAACGGCGAGTTCGTCGCGCTGTTGTAGATCAGGTTGCCCTGCATGCGTTCGAAGAACGTTCCGAAACCGCCGCGGAGCACGGTCCTGCCGTTTCCGAAGAGGTCCTCCGAGAACCCGATCCGAGGCTGCCAGGTGTTGTAGTAGTTGCTCACCAGCGCCCGCGGCACACCACCCTGTCCAGCCAGGTCCATGCCGTTCACGTACGCCGGAGCCGCCGAGCCATCCACCGTAAAGCTCGAGAAGCCGGGCCCGGTGGTCACCATCGACCCATCGGTGTTCCAGTTCGGGGTCAGCGTGGACTGGAAGTGAGCAGGGTTGAAGTTTGCAACGTAGTTGTTACGCTCCCATGCCTGCGGCAGCGCGTCGTAGCGGAATCCGAGCTGCAGCGACAGCCGCGGGCTCACGTGCCAGGTGTCCATCGCGTAGACCGAAGGCGTCTGGTTCACGTAGTGCCGGATTGGCAGCGCTCTCTGCTGGTTGTAGCTGCCGGCCAGGCCCAACAGCATATCCATGATCGCGTCGCCCTGGACGCAGCCTCCTGCGCTCGCTGCGCAGTTCGCCTGATCCTGGTTGCTGGTGTACTGCACGTTGTTGTTGCCTTTGAACGTGTACAGACCGTTGCCGTTTCCAAACAGCTGCTGGTTTTTCGTGTAGCGGTTGTAGCTGAACCCGAACTTCAGCCCATGCTTGCCCGTCGTGTAGGACACATCCACCTTGGGCTCATAGTCCTCGGCGGCGTTATGCCACGGAGCCGATCCCATTTCCAGGTTCGTTCCGTACGGAGCGCCCCAGTCCACCGACACGATCTCGTTGGTTCTGCCGTTCTTGAAATAGTTGCCCGCGCTCCAGCCGCTCAGCTGCGCTGAATTCGTGCTGTTGATGATGTCGATGATGTTGCCGTCGTAGTTCATGCTGGCTTCGACAAGCAGGGTGGGCGAGATGCTGCCGCTCAGCTTGATGGCGCCGCTGTTCGACGGGGTGATCTCCGAACTCGTCACTGTGTTGTAGGTATCCCCATCCCAACCCAGCATCGGCTTCGCGTTGTGATCGTTGTCGCTTTCGTGCATGTAGTGAGCCATCAAAGCCCACTTGTCGTTGAATTTATGGTCCACGCGAACGATATCGTCGCGAACCTTAATCGGAGCGTTGACGCTCTCCACCGATTGGTCGTTGGCGTTCCCCGGAGGCGGAAGCAGCTTCGCATTCAGGAACAGCACCGCATTGGCATCAAACAGCTGATGCGGAATCGTGTTGTTCGGGAATGGCTGACCGGGCGTAAGGCCCAGCGTCGTCAGCTTCGCCAGGTAGGCTGGATCCTGAACGTTGGGCACCACGATTCCCAACCCCTTGGCGTTGAAGCGCGGATTGACATAATGCAGATCCTGCCCGGCAACCGGAATGTCTGCCGTCGGCAGGGTGTTGTTGGTGTTCGTCGAAGAGCCCTGCTTGATGTTCCGCCACTCTTCGTTCACGAAGAAGAACGTCTTCTGCCGATCCCGGTTGTAGACCCCCGGAATGAACACCGGGCCGCCGACGTTGAACCCGTAAACGTTGTAATCGAGGACCTGACGCGGTGTGTATGCGCTCGGACCCGATTTGTTGAACTTATTGAAATAGTCGTTTGCATCGTAATCAGTATTGCGGTTGAACTCATAGCCCGATCCGTGGAAAGCCCTCGTGCCGCTCTTGAGCGAGAGACTGAACGTCGCGCCCGAAGAGATTCCGTAGTCCGGCGGGTAGTTGGAGGTCAACATCGTGAATTCGGCGATGGCGTCCTGGGGTGGCATCAGGGCAATGCCGCCGGCGCCGCCGCGGTCATCCGACTCGCCGCCGTCGATCAGCCAGATGTTGTGACTCTGGCGCAGGCCGTTGGCGCTGATGCTGAAGCTGCTGCCGCCGGCTCCCGCCATCGGCGTATTGTTGTCCGGCAAATTCGAGCTCACACCCAGCCCCATGGCCGCCAGAGCTGCGAAGTTGCGGTTTGCCGTTGCGATCTTGTCCACCTGTTGCGACGTGATCGTCGTGCTGATCACGTTCTCGTCGGTCTGCACCTGCAGTGCATTCGCCTGTACGGTGACCGTGGTCGCCTCAGCGCCAACCTGCAGCTTGACGTCGGAACGCAGAGTCTGCGAGACGTTCAGCACCAGGCCGTTCGCCACATAGCTCTGGAAACCCTTCGCTGTCGCCTTCAAATCGTAGGTGCTCGGATTGAGACCGCCAAAGGTGAAATACCCGGCGTCGTTGGCCGTGGTTGAGACCGTCGTGCCCTTCGCTGTGTCGGTCAGAGTGAGTTGCGCGCCGGAAATCACCGCACCCGTTTGGTCGGTGACGATGCCGGTGATCTCGGAGTTCTGCTGCGCATAAGCTGCGCCCGCGAACCCCAAGCAAAACATCACGAAAACCAGGAGACCCACTGGTCTTCCAAATACCTGTCTCATATGTTGCCTCCTCATAAGCAAAGAGTCACGTCGTGTACGTTCAATTCGAGGTACTGACAGTTCCCCGTTGTTCTGTTCGCCGCGTTTTTTAGCCGCGGTTCTTTTTGATCTCTCGGGATCGGTTCGCAAGGCTAACAATCGTTTTTGTCAGTTGTCAAGCGTTTTATCCGGCATTGGGTCCTGATTAGGGACGGACCCGGGCATATTGTGCGCTGCGGCATTTGCAGAATTCGATCACCATGATCGGTATTGCCGATTGAGATAACGCTTACTTGAAGGCTCGCCTCTGCGAAACGCTGCCTCACCGCGTCTGCAGAGGCCCTCTTTCCCACTAATGGCGTGCCGCTGTCCCGGCCGATCACATCGCAAGCGAACTCATCGCCCGCCCCACGGTCCGTGGCTCGTTACAGTTTTGATCCGTCGATCTCCTCGTGCAGTGCCAGCGCTCGTGATGAGCCTCCGACACTCAGCGTCCGCACGCCACTCGCCATCACCCACTTCTGCTCTTTCGTCGACCAGTACTGCAGCTGCCGCGGTGGCACATGAAGGGTCACAGTTTTGGTCGCGCCGGCAGGCACTCGCACCCGATCGAACGCCGCCAGCGCCCGCACCGGAAACTGCACTCCTTCGGGAAGCGTTTTCGGGGCTCCCAGATACACCTGCGGCACTTCATCCGAATCCACGCTGCCCATGTTCCGAATCTGAACCGTCACGTCCAGACCACCATCCGCAGCCTTCGCCGTCTTCAACCCGGAGTATTCAAACGTCGTGTAGCTCAGCCCAAATCCAAACGGAAACAGCGGCGCCCGATTCTCCTTATCGAACCACCGGTACCCGACATTCACTCCCTCGCTGTAGGTCGTTTTTCCATCCACGCCCTTCCTGCTCCGCTCCGGATATTGCGGATCGGTCGCCGCATAATCCGTCAGGGCCTTGGCCCACGTCACCGGCAACCGCCCCGCAGGACTCGTCTTCCCGAGCAGCAAATTCGCCGTCGACCAGCCGCCTTCATCGCCCGGCCACCACATTTCCAGCACCGCCTTCACCTTGTCCACCCACGGCAAAGCCACTGGCTGGCTCGTGTTCAGCACCACGATCGTGTTCGGATTCGCCGCCGCCACCTCTTCCACCAGCTTGTCCTGGTCGCCGGGCAGCCCAAACACCGGCGACAGCCGCGTCCACACAAACACCACTGCGATCTTCGCCTTCTTCGCCGCCGCAATCGCCGCGTCATGATCCGCTACGCGCTGCTCCGGCGTGTACCAGTTCAACCGCACCTGCACCGGCGCGTTCGACGAATCCGGCGATGTCTCAATCTGAATCGCGTGCGGTCCCTCGCTTAGCTCCACCGCGCGCCGCACGTTGTCCAGTCCATCGGTTGTCGGCACCACATTGTCCTGGTTCGCCTGCAGGATGTCCCCATGCACACCGCCCTGCTCGACCCCAGTCCGCGCCAACCGTTTCCCGTCGAGCATCATCTTCGCGTTCGTCCCCATCGCCTGCAGATAAATCCAGTACGTCCCTGCATGCGGCGGCATCAGAGTCCCCTTCCATACCACCGTCGAATTCGGAGCCAGCGCATTTCCCTTCTCCTTCGTGAAGTTCAGCTCCGCGTCCGTCTTTTCCACGCCGCCGCCCGTCCGCAACAATCCAGGCTTGCCATCATGGCTGAGCGCACTCGCCGGAACCGTCGTCCCCGTCATGTCATCGGCTACCGCAAACTGAATTCGTGAATTCCCCGAGACTTTCTTCATCGCCGCCAGCGGACCCACCTGGCGCCACGGCAATCCAACGCTCCGCTCGCCGTTGATGCCAATCGAATCCACCTGCGCTGCCGTTGGTCCAATCAGCACCACCGAATCCAGGTCCGCTGCCTTCAGCGGCAGAACATGACTCTCGTTCTTCAGCAACACCGCGGCATCTTCGCCGGTCTTCTCGATGATCTTCGCGTTCGCCTCCACCGCCTGCGGCGTCACATTGTGTTGTTGCATCCCGTCCATGTACCCGAATTTAACGATCTCGTAGAGCACATGCCCCGCCGCCCGCGTGACAGCGGCCTCATCCACCGTCCCGTCCTTCAGCGCCTCCGGCATTTTCTCTGGATTCAGCTTCACACCCCAGTTCCCGCCTCCGCCCTGCTCCGGCGCTGGCTCCTCCGGAATATGCCCACCGAATGCCCCACTCAAATCGTCTCCGGCCTCAGCGTGTTGCCGCGGCGAAGGCGGCACCACCGGCTGCGCATCGAAGAACGTCGGAATCCACGACGGCTTTCCCGGCTCCGGCTCGCCCGGCATCTCCATATCCAGGCCCGCGTTGATGAAGTTCACCGCGTGCACCGCGCCCCAGTCCGACGTCATGAATCCCTTGAACCCGATCTGGTCGCGCATGATTGTCGTCAGCGTGTCCTTATTCCCGCACGCAAACGTCCCGTTCAGCTTGTTGTACGAGCACATAATCGACGCCACGCCCGCCTTCACCGCCGCATCGAACGGCGCCACATACACCTCATGCAGCGTCTGATCGTCGATGTAGGTGTTTTCATTTGCCGAGTCGTACCCGACGTAGTGCTTCACCATCGCCATCACATGCTGCGCCTGAATTCCTTTGATCTCCGCCGCGCCCATCACGCCCGACAAATAAGGATCCTCGCCAAAGGTGTTGTACCCGCGCCCAAACTCCAGATCGCGATCGATATTCACGAATGGCTGCAGGCTCACATCGATGCCCGCCGCGCGATCCTCGCGCCCAATCACCACGCCATTGTCTTCCGCGTCCTTCACGCTGAACGTCGCCGCCACGCCCATCGTCGCCGTCTCGCCCTGGCTCGGCACGCGCGTCAGCGCTCCCGGAGGACCATCCGCCATCCGCAGCCCCGGAATCCCCAGCCGCGGAATTCCTCCCAGATACCCAGCCTGCCCCTGATACACCTTCGGATCTTCATGCGTGCCGTGAATCAGCGTGAGCTTCTCGTCGAGCGTCATCTTGCTCAGCAGCTCATCCACCCGCGCGTCGCCCGTCACCACGGGAGCCTTCTGCGCCGCCATGCCCAATGTGAACCCAACCACTCCACTCAGCAGCGCCAGCCGCCGTATCCCATAACGATGCATGCTTCCCCCCGGCCCATCCGGCTGCAGCAGTTTCATCGCGAACGGAACAGGACAAGCAGACACGCCGCCGCAATCGACAGTGCAAACCGCGGGTCAGTCTACAGCAATTGAACGATTCCGAATCATTATTCGAGCGCAGCCGAACCCTTCAGTGCATCCAGTCGTAACGCGATGCAGTCCATGAACGCAGTGTGGAAGCCATCCGAGACCAGGACTCAGCAAAAAGAAAAGGGCCGCAATGGCCCCTTCTCTGCTTGATTTTTCTGAACGCTGAACGCCGAACGCTGAACGATGCTTTTTCTCACCACCGATAAACAGTCAGCTGGTCCAGAACCACCGTCGATGCTCCGCTCCCAGCGTTACGCCCGTCCACCTGCAGATTCGTCAGCAGCGTCGGCCCCCATCCCAGCGCAAACGCCGACGGCGTTGTCGCATTGATGTCCTGCTCCACGTCATCCAGCCATACCGACTCGTACGTCGCGTTGCCCGCATCGTCGCGCGAGTACGCTACCTGCACGTGATGCCACGTGTTCTGGCTCCAGTCCTGCACATTGCACGCCTGATCCGTCTGCACCCACTTGTCCACCGGGTTCTCCGGCGTCCCCGCGTTCGTTGTGTAATCCCAGGTCTTCGACCAGCCGTCGCACTGGAAGCCGAAGATCACCGTCTGCCCATTCGGCATTACCTGGTTCATATCCATCTCGAGATTCGCCACATTGCTCGCCGAGCTGTCGAGATACACCCAAACGTCGTACAGAAAATGGGTCGCAGCGGTGTCCTTCCCAAACGACACGTGATACCGCTCGCCGCCGTAGTTCGAATAGTCCGTCGAGAATTCCCGTGCGTTTCCGCTGAGGGATGGCGTCTCTACAAGCTGGCTTGCGCCGCTCGCGTTCCCACCCGATCCGCTCGTCCCCGTATCGTAGGCCGCCTGCCAGGTGCTGAGCGCCTGGATCTCGTCCACGCGAACCGCATTCGCCGGAACCAGCGACAGCGCACCCGAACTTCCCGCGCCCGAGCCCGACCCCGAGCCCGACCCAGAGCCAGATCCACTCGATCCGCTACCACCCGAGCCCGATCCCGAACTGCCAGATCCAGATCCACTCGACCCGCTGCCACCCGATCCGGACCCCGAGCTGCCAGACCCAGACCCGCCCGATCCACTACCACCTGAGCCCGATCCCGAACTGCCCGATCCCGAACTGCCGCTACCACTCGATCCGGATCCACTCGTTCCGGAGCCAGAACCACTCCCCGACCCCGCACCGTTTCCGGAGCTCGTGCTTGCCCCGCTGTTGGCCTGGGCGACATTGGAGTTGATGGCAATCGAACCGCACCCGGCTATCACAACCGCGGCGATCAGGAGGGAGAGGGAACCAGCGGTCCACTGAAGAGTCTTCACAATTATGCCCGGGCAGAAAAATTTGAGCGCGTTCTCTCGGGCTTGCAGACTTTCCCCGCAGAAATGCCGGAAATCTTCCAGGGCATTCCCTGCCAGGCGTTCTCCACGATCCGCTTTCTCGGGTGCAGTTGATCAGAAAGTAAGCCAGGTTATCCGTATCGCCAATCACACAAACGAGGAGCGAATCACACCGCAGTAACTTCGTCGGCTCCCCATATCGATCTCGCTGCACGCGAGTTACGACCGAACTACCACTGAGGTAATCACTCTCGTCGCCGCGTACACCGCCTCCGCCTCCCCCATTCGCGCCATTGCCCTGCTACCCTTCCCCCATGACCGTCCGCAAGATCGTCCACATCGACATGGACGCCTTCTACGCGTCGGTCGAACAGCGCGACGATCCCAACCTCCGCGGCAAACCGGTCGTCGTCGCGTGGCGCGGCAATCGTTCCGTCGTCTGCGCCGCATCCTATGAGGCGCGCCGCTTCGGCATCCGCTCCGCCATGCCCGCGCTCCGCGCCGAACGCCTCTGCCCCGACGCCGTCTTCATCCCGCCCGACTTTTCTCGCTACCGCACCGTCTCCCGCCACACCCGCGACATCTTCCGCCGCTACACCGACCTCATCGAACCGCTCTCCCTCGACGAGGCCTACCTTGACGTCACCGAAAACAAGCTCGGCCTGCCCACCGCCACCAAAGTCGCGAGCGCCATTCGCAAAGAGATTCGCGACGAGCTCCACCTCACTGCCTCCGCCGGTGTCGCCCCCAACAAGTTCCTGGCCAAGATCGCCTCCGACTGGCGCAAGCCCGACGGCCTCTTCGTCATCCAGCCCGAAGACATCGACGCCTTCCTGCCGCCGCTCCCCGTCGAACGTCTCCCCGGCGTCGGCAAAGTTACGGCCGAGCGCCTCGCCAACCTCGGCGTCAAAACGGTTGGTGACCTGCGCACCATGGAACTAGTAACAGTGGAAGAACATTTTGGCCGCCACGGCCAGCGCCTGCGCGAACTGGCCTACGGCATCGATGAGAATCCCGTCGTCCCCGATCGCCCCACCCAATCCATCTCCGCCGAAGACACCTTCGAGCGGGACATCCCCCTCAACGACACCGCCGACGCCATCCGCCGGCTCGCCGAAAAAGTCTGGAACGCCTCTCGCAAAGAGACGCGCATCCCGCGCACCGTTGTTCTCAAGCTCAAGACCGCGGAATTCAAAATCCTCACGCGCTCGCTCACGCCCGCCGAGCCGGTCGCCTCCTGCGAAGAACTCGCCGGCATCGCCCTCACCCTGCGCGAACGCGTCGAACTCGGACCAGCACAGCGCTTCCGTCTCATCGGCGTCGGCCTTCACAACTTCCGCGACCCCGATGACACCCCCGCCCAGCCCATCCTCTTCGACCAGATGAACTGATTGTCATCCTGAGCGAAGCGAAGGACCTCGTGTTCCTTTCCGCGATCTCAATTCATGAGGCGAGGACAATCCCAGGAACCTCAGCGGTCCGAACGCTTCTTATCGGCCGGTCCCGTTCCCTGCAGCTCGCTGAACGCTACCTCACCTTCACCACCGTGCTCGGTGGCCTCACGATCAACGGCACCACAATCGACACCAGCATGAGCGCCGCAATCACATGCAGCCCGTGCGCATACGAAGTCCCGGTTTGCCGTAAATGCGCGATCAGCAGTGGCCCAAATGCGCTCGCAAAACCCCACGCCGTCAGCATCAGCCCGTAGATCGGCCCGATGTTCTTCGCTCCGAAATAATCCGTCGCGAACGCCGGCATGGTTCCGAATCCTCCGCCGTAGCACATCAGGATAATGAACGTCAGCACCGTCAGCATCGTCGCATCCGCGATGTTCGGCATCACCCAGAACAGCCCTGCCGAGCACAGATACATCACCACAAACGTCCACCGCCGCGTGATCCCGTCCGATACCCACGCCCAGAACACCCGGCCCACTGCGTTGCCAATCGCCGCGAGACCCACCATTCCCGCCGCCACGACCGCCGTCACCTTGGCGATCTCCTGGAACATCGGCGACTCCTGCGAGATCACCGAAATCCCCGCGGTCGTGTTCAGGAACAGAATCAGCCACAGCGCCCACCACTGCCAAGTCCCCAGCGCGCGGCCCAGCGAGTAATCCTCCACCACCCGCTGTTTCACCTGCGTCTCGGTCGGTTTCCATCCCGCCGGCGCATATCCAGCCGGTGGACTCTGCATCAACAGCCCCGTGATCATCAGCACCACGAAGTATCCGACTCCCAGGTAGGCGAAGGTATGCATGACGCCCACGCTCCCGATCAGCCGCGTCGCCAGCGGTGCCGTCACCAGTGCTCCAGCGCCGAATCCGCCCACCGCCACACCCGTGATCAATCCGCGCTTATCGGGAAACCACTTCACCAGCACCGCGATCGGCACGATATACCCGAACCCCAGTCCGATCCCGCCAATCACTCCGTACGAAAAATACAGCCAGTGCAGACTGTTCGCCGAGTAACTGGCCAGGAACACCCCAAGGCTGTAGAGCAGGCCCCCCGTCAGCGCCACCGGGCGCGGACCCTTCTTGTTCAGCCACAGCCCGCCGGCGAACGCCGCGAACCCCATCACGAAAATGCAGATCGTGAAGGTGAGCGTGACCTGCGAAATCGTCCAGTGAAATTGCTTCGACAGCGGAGTGCGAAACACACTCCACGCATAGACGGCGCCCAGCGCCATCTGCATAAAAATGCCCGCAAGGGCAATTCCCCAACGTCTGCCTTCCGACATGCTCCCCCTCCCAGGGTTTCGCTTCCAGGCGCGTTCTTTATTGCTTTGAGCTGGGGGAGCAGCCCTTCTCCTTCAAACGCGCACCCAGGTTTTCCAGAAATCTGTTGATCAGCGCCACACTTCGCCGCAGTTCCGGTCGCCGGAACTGTCCCAGCAGCGACAACAATCCAGGCGGCTCGATCACCGGCCGCCGCTCGCTGCCCATCGTCTCACCCACGGCGTTGGCGAAGCATTGCATCAGCTCAGGATTGATCGAACCCATCATCTTCCCGAAGATGATCGCGTTCCGCAGCGCGTGAACGGCCACCGGCGTCTCTGTCTCTTTGACCGCGGCCTCCACCACCTGATCCTTCGCGCTCAGCACGCCACGCAGCACTTCAAACACGCCCGCGTCATGCGCCTGCTCGATCAATTCATACGCATCCAGCAGAGCCTCGGCATGCTGCGCCGGCGCTTTCTCCAGCCGGGCCAGCAATTCCTTCCGCGCATCCCGCGGTGCGATCTCCAGAGCAATTGGCTGCGCCATCTTTCCTTCCCTCCCTCTCCCGGGTGCCCCGCAATATTCAACTCATTCCGAACGCCGAACGCGGAGCGCCGAACGCCCTTCTGTTCCCTATTCTCTATTCCCTATTCCCTGCCGTCTGGATCTGCACCAGCCCGTTTCCCGGCTCGTGATAATCCGCCCGCTTCCACTTCCGCTCCACTTCCACACCGTTCTGCGGGGTCGGATGCCCCCAGCGTGAATTCGTCCGCGGCAGCGGATTCTCTCCCTGCTCGTCGAGCACCTTCATCCGCACGGAGGTTTCCTTGTACGCCGGCGTGTGCGTCTGCTTGTCGGTGTGGCTGCTCGTCAGCCGATTCACCGGCTCCGCCGTCGAGTTCATCGGCATGTACATCTCCATGCCCTTCACCCGATCCGTCACCACCGCCTGCACTCGCACCTCGCCGTAGCGCGACGTCAACTCCACCCACCTCCCGCTCTCGATGCCGCGCGCCTTCGCCAGTTCCGGCGACACCTCCACAAACGTGCACGGCGTCTTCTCCGCGATCCCCTTCGTGCGATACGTCAAATTGCCTTCATGGAAATGCTCCAGCAGCCGCCCATTATTCAAATGGAGATCGTAGTTCGCATCCGGCTGATCGGTCGGCTCGCTCCACTCCAGCGGGAAGAACTTCGCCTTCCCATCTGGAAATGCGAACTGCTTCGTATATAGCAGCGGCTGATCCGACCCGTCCGCTGCCACGGGCCACTGCAGCGTCTTGTACCCCTCCAGCCGCTCGTATGTCACGCCCGCAAACATTGGCGTCAGCGCTGCAATCTCTTCGTAGATCTCCGATGGGTGCGCGTACTTCCACCCCGCGCCCAGCCGGTTCGCCACATCCATAATGATGTGCCAGTCGGGCCGGCTCTCCCCCAGCGGCTCAAACACCGGATACAGCCGCTGAATCCTCCGCTCTGTGCTCGTGAACGTCCCTTCCTTCTCGAGGCTCGGACACGCCGGCAGAATTACATCCGCATACCGGCACGTCTCCGAAAAGAAAATCTCCTGGATCACCAGAAAATCAATCTTCCCCAGCGCCGCGTCCACATAGTTCGCGTTGGAATCCACCAGGCTCATCTCTTCGCCAAAGATGTACATCGCCTTCAGCTTGCCTTCGTGGATCGCGTCAATCATCTGGTGATTGTCCAGCCCCGCCTTCGGCGGCAGCGTCATGCCCCACTTCTTTTCAAACTTCGCCCGAATCTCCGCGTCCTCCACCTTCTGATATCCGGTGAAGTTGTTCGGCATCGCGCCGTGATCGCTCGCCCCCTGCACGTTGTTGTGCCCGCGCAGCGGATACGCGCCCGTTCCCGGTCGCATGTAGTTCCCCGTCGTCAGCAGCAAATTCGAAATCGCCGTCGATGTGTCCGACCCCATCGAGTGCTGCGTCACGCCCATCGCCCACAGCACGCATACGCTCTTCGCTTCGACAATCATCCGCGCCACGCGTTCCAGCGTCTCCACCGGCACTCCCGTCCGCCGGCTCGCATATTCCATCGTGAACGGGGACAGACTGGCCTTATACTCCTCGATCCCGTTCACCCACTGCGCCAGAAATTCCTTCTTCTCCAGACCCTGATCGAAGATCCACTTCGTCACCGCGCTCATCCAGATCAGGTCCGTCCCCGGCTTCGGATGGATAAACACATCCGCCCGCTGCGCCATCTCATGCTTCCTCAGGTCGCTCACGATCAGCTTCTGCCCGCGCAGTTTGTGCGATTGCTTCACCCGCGTCGCCAGCACCGGATGGCTCTCGGCCGTGTTGCTGCCTACAATCACCACCAGTTCGGCCGCTTCGATATCTGTGATCGATCCGGAATCGCCGCCGTATCCCACCGTCCGGAACAGCCCCACCGTCGCCGGCGCCTGGCAATACCGAGAGCAGTTATCCATATTGTTGGTGCCGATCACCGCTCGAGCCAGCTTCTGCATCAGATAGCTCTCTTCGTTCGTGCACTTCGACGACGACACGAACGCCAGCGCATCCGGCCCGCTCTGCGCCTTAATCTCGGTAAATCGCCGCGCCACCAGCCCCAGCGCCTCATCCCAGCTTGCTTCGCGAAACTTCCCGTTCTCGCGGATCAGCGGCGACGTCAGCCGATCCTGGCTGTTCACAAACTCCCAGCCGAACTTCCCCTTCACGCACGTCGAAATGCCGTTCGCCGCGCCGTGTTCGGGTTCTACTTTTAATATGTGGCGATCGCGCGTCCAGACGTCGAAGCTGCACCCCACCCCGCAATAGGTGCACACCGTCTTCGTCTTTTTCGTCCGCGACTCCCGCATCGCGGCCTCGACCTCCGACAGTTGCAGGATCGCCCCGTACCCCAGTTCCGGCTCGATGCCCTTCACCACATCGATCATTCCGTTCAGCGCAGGAACCGGCAGATCGGTAAAGTATCCGGCCTCGCCCAGCATCGACGTTTCCATCAGCGCGTTGCACGGACACACCGTGACGCAGTGTCCGCACGAAACGCAGCTCGATTCCCCAATCGGAGAGCCGCCATCCCACAGCACCCGCGGATGCTCATCCTCCCACCGGATGCTCAGCGTTTCGTTCACCTGCACGTTCTGGCATGCCTCTACGCACCGTCCGCACAAAATGCACTGGTCCGGGTCATAACGGTAGAAAGGATTCGTGAAGTCTTTCTCGTACGGCTTCGGCTTGAATGGGATCTGCTGATGCTCAACCGCCAGCATCTTTGTGGTGTTGTGCACCGTACAGTTGCCGTTGTTGTTGTCGCAAACCGTGCAATACAGCAGGTGGTTGCCGAGGATCCGATCGAACGCCTCACGCTGTGCTTTCTGCGCCCGCGCCGACTCGGTGGCGACCTTCATTCCGTCGACGGCCGCCGTCCCGCAGGCCCGCACCAGCTTGCCGTCCACCTCGACCATGCATGTATCGCACGTCTGAATCGGACCCATCTGCGGGTGATAACAAACCTGCGGCACCTTCGCGCCAACCCGGTTGAACACCTCAATCAGCCGCTCGCCGGTGGCGAATTCGCGGGCGATTCCATCAATCGTTGCCTGGGGCATTCCTGAAACCTCGCTGCGGCGGACGCCATCCTACCACGGACAAGTAACAGCAAGTGTGAATGAGTCGCCGCTACCTCTTGAGATGCTCCACCCTCGGCCAGAGGCGCAGCTGAACCGAGCGAGCAGAAACCAAAGAGCAGGGAGCAGGAAGCAGAGAGCAGGGAGCAATCCCTAATCGCTAATCCCTATTCCCTAATCCCTGTTCCCTGCCCTACGGCTGTCCCTCCGGCGTGGGATTCGCCGCCGTGAATTCCGAGCAGCATGGCTTCGCCGCCGCACCGAATTCCATCACCTCCACGCGCGTGTGGTCCGGATCGTAGTCGTTGAATTGCCACTTCCCGTCCCGCCCGATCTGCGGACGCGGAGCCGCATCCCCCAGCCGATCCTCGGCGTACAGCTTTGTCACCGCCGTTTCCATGTTCGTTACGCCCAGCGACAAGTGATTCAGCACGCCCAGCTGGCTCTGCGGCACATGATCCGGCGCGCCTTCGCCGACGTACACCATGTACTCCAGCCAGTCGTGCCCGTCCGGAACCTGCTGCGATATCCAGTCCGTATGCTCGTGCATCCCTCCATACCAATAGGGCTGGAATCCAAGAATCGTCCGGTAGAATCCATCTTCCTTCTCGCGATCGCGGATAAACATGCCCACGTGAATAATCCGCCGCCCGATCGGATCGGCGCCCGTCAGCGCATACAACCCCGCCGTCCCCTTGATCCCCAGCACCTTCGCCGGCGGCTCAACGAACTCCACCTTGTTCCCTTCCGGATCCTGCACGTCGAACCACGCGCTGCCGTCGCTTCCCTTCTTCACCGCGTCCGGAACCTGAATCCCCTTCGCGCCGAGGTATGCGCGCATCTGCTCGGCGTTTTTCGTGATGTACCCCAGATGATCCAGCCGGTTCGCGCCCGCATCCGCAGGCAGCGGCAGAACCTCGACAAACTGCTCCTGGTTCACGTAATACCGGACCCCGCTGCTGTTCTCCGGATCCTCCCCCTTCTTCAACCCGATATCATGGACGTAGAACTGCTCTGTCTTCGCTGCGTCGCTCGCGTAGACCGCGATGTGCGACACCCCAATCACCGCCGGCCGCGTCTGCGCCGCGCACGTCATTCCCATCACAAATAAAGCCGCAATCGTAACTCGCATGAACTTCTGACCCTCCCCTCTTCGTATCTGTGCCTACCAAGAATAACGCCAGGGCGCGCCCGGCAGAACTCTGCTCTGCCCATTTCGCCCCCGCCAAGATACTATGTCCCCACGGATGAAAAACCGGACCCGGAAGAAGCCCGCATCCCCCAATCTTCTCCGCCTCTTTCTGGCTCTCTGGATCGTCGCCAGCCTCGGCTACTGGATCGCCGGCATCGTCGACATGTGGGAAACCCATGTCCACTGGGACCAGCGCGTCAACATCCCCTTCCGCTACGACTCCGATTCACGCACCATCGAGAATCGCGACCTCTCCCCTGAAGCCCACTCCGCCGGAATTCGCGGCGGCGACCATATCGAGCAGCTCAATGGCGCGCCCTACAGCGGCCTCGCCCAGTGGTCCACCATCCTTGCCGACAGCCACCCCGGCGACATCCTCGACGTCGACGTCACCCGCCCCGACGGCTCCCACGCCACCGTCACCATCACCCTCGTCCGCCCATCCTATATATATGGGCGCCTCTCCCCGCTCTGGGCCTTCTGGAAAGACTTCCTCCTCTTTGGACTTCTCACCCTGATCTGCCTGCTCACCGGCTACTGGGTCGTTCTCTCCCGCCCCTCCGACCGCAACGCCTGGCTCACCCTCCTCCTGCTCACCTTCCCCAGCGTCGTCTTCATCAATCAGGGCCTCGCCAGCGGTGTCTCGTTCTTCCTG
Source organism: uncultured Acidobacteriaceae bacterium (assembly GCA_963705765.1). Taxonomy (GTDB): domain Bacteria; phylum Acidobacteriota; class Terriglobia; order Terriglobales; family Acidobacteriaceae; genus Palsa-343. The sequence goes on from CAVPKU010000054.1 coordinate 89,348, forward strand.
CGCAGCGCCTGGTATCAAACCCTGCAGCTCGCCGGCGCGCCGGCTCTGCTCCTCTTCGGTGTCTACTTCCCCGAGCGCTCCCGCATCGACGCCCGCGCCCGCTGGGTTAAATGGATCCTCTTCGCCATTTTCGGTGTCGCTCTCTGTTTCCTCTATCCTTCCATCCTCGCGGAGTACTACTACGGCGGCGACGGCCGCTTCCTCACCCGCGCCAGCGACATCGCCGGCAACTACGTTATCAACCCCTTCAACCTCCTCTGCGTCATCCTCTATCTCGTCCTCACCCTCGACAAGCTCTTCTCCGCATCCACAGAAGACGCCCGGCGCCGCCTCCGCGTGCTCACCACCGGCATGAGCATCGGCATGGGCGCCCTGCTCATCGTGTTCGTCCTCCTGCCCCACTTCGGCGTCACCGGCAACACCACCGCCGGCTACTGGATCCGCACCTGCGGCGCACTACTCTTTATGCTCGCGCCCCTGACCCTCGCCTATGTCGTCGTGGTGCAGCGCGCTCTCGACGTCCGAGTCCTGCTCCGCCTCGGAACCCGCTACGCACTCGCAAAAGCCACCCTGTGGGCGCTGCAGATTGCTCTGCTCGTCGTTATCGGCATCCGTCTCTTCCTCCCCATGATCGAGCGCCGCGTCCCCCAGCCCTCTGACATCTGGACCGCCGTGGCCTTCCTCATTGTGATCCTCGCCCTTCGCTTCGGCGTCAGCAAACGTCTGGAGCAGTGGCTCGATAAGCAGTTCTTCCGCGAGGCCTACAACGCTGAAGTCATGCTGAACGAGCTCTCCGACGAGGTCCGCCGCTTCACCGAAACCCGCCCGCTCCTTGAAACCGTCGCCCGCACCGTCTGCGATACCCTTCACATCCGCCAGATCGCCATGCTCCTTCGCCGCGGCGACTCCTTCTACGTCGAACAGGCCGTCGGCGTCGCCCCCGATGGCGCCCTCACCCTGCCCGCGCAGGCCTCCGCCATCCGCTACCTCGCCAACTCCAATGAGCCCGCCCGCCTCTATCGCGATGATCCTGACGCCTGGTACCTCATGGCCGGCGTCGCCGAGCGCCGCGCTCTCGACCTCCTCAACGCCGAACTCCTCGTGCCCCTCCCCGGCCGCAATCGCCTCATGGGCATCATGGCTCTCGGCCCCAAGCGCTCCGAAGCCGCCTGGTCCCGCACCGATCTGCAAGTGCTGCAAACCGTTGCCCGCCAAACCGGCCTCGCCCTCGAAGTCTCCGAGCTGGCCCACTCCCTCGCCGCCGAAGCCGCCCAGCGCGAACGCACCAATCGCGAAATGGAAATCGCCCGCGAGGTCCAGGAGCGTCTCTTCCCTCAGGAAATGCCCGCCATCGTCGGCGCTTCGCTCGCCGGAGCCTGCCGTGCCGCTCTCGGCGTCGGCGGCGACTACTACGACGTCTTCAATCTCGAAGATGGCCGCCTCGGCCTCGCCATTGGCGACGTCTCCGGCAAAGGCATCTCCGCAGCACTCCTCATGGCCAGCCTCCGCGCCTCGCTTCGCGGCGTCTCCCTCAACACGCCCCGCAACTTCGCTGAGCTCATGCACAAGGTCAACGTGCTGGTCTACGAAGCCTCAGCCTCCAACCGCTACGCCACGTTCTTCTTCGCCGCCTACGATGCCCGCACCCGCCGCCTCGAATGCGTCAACGCCGGACACAATCCGCCGCTCCTTCTCCGCAACGGTGAGGTCATCCGCCTTGAGGCCGGTGGCCCTGTCGTCGGACTCCTCCCCTTCGCCCCGTACGCCGAGCAGGCCCTCACCCTCGAGCCCGGCGACCTCCTGCTCCTCTACACCGACGGCATCAGCGAAGCCATGACCCACGACGACGAAGAGTGGGGAGAAGAGCGCATGATCCAGGCCGCAACCAAAGCGCGCGGTGAACACGCCGACGACGTCCTCCGCAGCCTCTTCGCCGCCTGTGACAAATTCACTGCCGGCGCTCCGCAGCATGACGACATGACCATGCTCATCCTGAAACTGGACCCAACCGTCCATTAAAAGATCGTCATCTCGGTTTTGGTTGCCTCAGCGTTTGCTCCAAGAACTTCCGGCACCCTTCAAAAACCAACCGTCATCCTCTGCCAACGAGCAAGCGAATTCGCGCGAACCTGCGTCCTATCCGTTTGAAGCCCCGCCACCGGGGCTCTCAGGGCTGTCCGTTTTCTTCGTCGGCACGAGCACGAAGATGGCAAGTCGGCGCCAACTTCTCGGCCAACGGAGGTTCTTCCCCCCGATGCACTTCCACTCCCTGGCACACGACGCCAGAGCCGAACTCATCATCCTGGTGCTGGCTGTGCTCGCTGCCCGCTGGACCTTCTGGACCCGTCAGTTTGCGCGGCTCGAAGTCCATCTCTCCCGCCTCGCGAATCGCCCGCGCCTTTGTCTTGCTCTCCTCTTTGCTTCCTCGATCGCGATCCGCCTCGCCCTTCTTCCCCTCATTCCGGTTCCCAAGCCGCTTTACCACGACGAGTTCAGCTACCTGTTCGCCGCCGACACCTTCTCCGCAGGAAGACTCACGAATCCGCTGCCCCCTGTCCCCACTGCGTTTGAGACGATCCACATCAACACCGGACCCACCTGGCAATCGATGTATCTGCCCGGCACCGGTTTGGCTCTCGCTGTCGGCGAGAAGCTCGGACTCCCGTGGATCGCCGTCCTCCTCACCACCGCGCTTTTCTGCGCCTCCATCTACTGGATGGTCTCGGGCTGGCTGCCGCGCCGCTATGGTCTCGTCGCCGCCGCGATCGCGATGCTCCTGCTCTACAACGGCAACTGGTGGTTCGATAACTACTTCTGTCTCGGACTACCGGCGCTGGGCGGTGCGCTCGTGCTCGGCAGCGTTCCGCGCGTCGCCCGCTCGCGCACTCTGCAGTCCACCTTGCTGCTCGGACTCGGACTCGTGATCCTGATGCTCACGCGGCCCTACGAAGGCGTGGTCTTCAGCTTCCCGCTGGTCGTGGTGCTCCTGTGGTCGCTGCGCCGCCGTCCGTGGCAGGCCATCGCCGCTCGCGCCGCCGTGATCCTCGCGATGGTGGGATCAGCGCTGGCGTGGCTCTGCTACTACAACTACCGCGGCACCGGGCATGCACTGCTCTTCCCCTACATGCTCAACTACCGCGAGTACCACATCACCGGGCCGTTTGTGTTCTCGCGGGTGCACCCGGTTCCCCACTACGACGTCGAAGACCTGCGGCGCTTCTACCTCAACTGGGAATTCAGTCAGCTCTATCGGGTCACCCATCATCCGCTGGGCTTTCTCGCGACCAAGATCGAGGTCTACTACCAGTACTTCCTCTTCGGGTTTGGCGCGCTGCTGTTGGTCGGGCTCGGGTTCCTGATGTTGCGGAGCCTGCGCCGCCGCCGCATCCGCCTGCTGGCCGCGCCGTTGCTCGCCTTCGCCGCCTTCGCTATTGAGATCCTCATCATGGGGTGGTATCCGTTCCCGCAGTATGGAGCGGCGGCCTCGTCACTGTTCTTCCTGCTGATCGCCTTCGGCCTCTACGGACTGCGCCGCGTCCAGATGCCGCGGCGGAGCTGGTTGCGGTGGAGCCCGAACGGGGTCGCGCTCTCTCGCGGCGTGGCCTTCGCCGAACTCGTCATGGCGGTCAGCATCTTCTGGAAGGTCTGGCTTTTCGCCTCCGTGCCGCCCATCCCGCTCAATGCCTCGGTCGAACGGCCTCGCATCGAAGGTATCCTGGAGCGGCAGCCGGGCCGCCAGCTGTGTCTTGTCCGTTATGCTGCCGATCATGTCCCGCGCGAGGAGTGGATCTTCAATCAGCCCAACCTCGGCAACGCGGACATCGTGTGGGCGCGCAGCCTGACGCCGGAGACCGATGAGAAGCTGATCGCGTCGTTCCCGAACCGCCGCGTGTGGCTGCTGCAGCCCGATCGCGACGATGCCGATGAGCTGACCCGGTACCCCGGCACACAGGAAGAGATGGCTCGCCTGACGCAGGCGCCGATGCCCGGCGGGCGGTAGCGGAAGGGGGGGTAACCCCCCGGGAAGTCGTTGATTCTATGGGATTGGGTTGGCGGGGAGGGGCTATCTATTAACTTTTGAGTTAATAGAAATCGACCTCACGTTCGATCCTGCGAGTGCGCCTCTCGGGGCGGGCGCATCGCGCAGGATCGAACAAGGAAGCGCCTATGGCGCGACGTCTTTTTTCGGCACGGCTCAAGCCGTGCCCCTTCACGTTTCCGTGCCACGGGGAAGATCCGATGCCTGGCAGGAGCAGGGGCTGAAGCCCGGCTATTTTGGGTATGTTGTTGGCACGACCGAGGTTCGAGCCCTGATATAACGGCGGCCTGTTGAGGTTCTTTATTACCACTCTGGTTGCGCCCAACACAGGCGCAACCAGATGGGAACACCCGTTGAGTCGTGCGGCGATTGAGAGGCGGCCGGAACGAGTCGGCGGTTTGGCAGAGGGCAGAAACGCGCCGATTTCGCCGACCTTGGGTTGTCGGTATTTTTTGTCAAGGGTTTGTGGAAAAAACCAAAGTCATGACAATTGACTTAGAAGGAGTTACACGCCAGGTTAGGCGCAAATAGTTGGCGCTGTTATTTTTCTAACATGATATTCTGAACTTATAGGGTTGAAAAAGAAATGAAGCTCGCCTTGCGCGGGCTTTTCCTTTTTCCACTCGACAAGTTAGTGGGGAGGCCGGTTGGCGACCGGCCGCTGGCGAAGGGTCTGCGGGGGCGCAGGCCCTTCGCTATTTTTGAGCCGGCGGAATCCGGAACAACCGCTGCGGCGGGTCCATCGAACGAATATTGGTAAGGGAGAATCCATCATGGCATCAGTCCAGAGTGAGTCCACAGTGCAAGGTACAGGCGGCGCAGCGCCGGCCGAGCGGCAGTGCAGTTACATGAAGGCCGACGGGACGAAGTGCCGGGACTGGACGGTGCGCGGACAGCAACTGTGCGGCCGGCACGGCTTATTCGTGCAGACGCGGATGGAGAAGCCGATCGGCGTGCCGCTGCTGGAAGACGAGAACTCGATCGTGCTGGTGCTTTCAGAGACGGTGCGGGGGCTGGCGTGGGGCACGATGCCGGTGACCAACGGCCGGCATATCATCGCAGCGCTGCGCCTGGCATACACGATACAAAGCCAGAAGATGCAGATGGCGAAGCTGAGGCTGCAGATGCGCAAGCTGGGGGTTCGGGAAGAGGAGATTCTGGAGGCTGCGCCGGCGGCGGTGGTGGTGGGCGAGGAGACGGGAGACAGGAGCGTGGAGACGGGAGCTGGGAGCGCGGAGCCTGGAGACAGGAGCGAGGAGACGGGAGCTGGGAGCGCGACGGATTCGGCGGAGATGGCGCAGGCGTCCATGATGCCGCCGCATTCGCGGGGAAAGTTTCGCGACCTGAAGAAGCAGTGGGACAAGGATCTGCAGAAGGGCGCGAACGAGATGACGGATCGGTTTGTGAAGCGCTACGGGGAGACACGGGAGGAATTTGTGGCGGCGCGGGCTACGCCGTTCGGGGAGATGAGAGAGGAAGAAGGGGTGATGGTTGGGGCGATGTGAGGGGGCACACCAGCGCAGTGGCCCTGCCGGATTGCCCAGAAGAACTGATTGCCATGCGTTCGTTCATCCCGCCCACACCCTCACCTCCGGCACGAAATGTGAAGGGGCATGGCTTCAGCCATGCCCCTTCACTTTTCGGTGCGGGAGGTAAGGGTACGCTCGGGTCTACAGCTTCGCGAAGAAGCCCTTCATCCGATCCAGACCCTCGGCTACGTCGGCGTGGCTGGTCGCGTACGCCAGACGGATGTGCTCCGTCGTCCCGAACGCTTCGCCAGGCACCGTGACTACGTGCGCTTCGTGCAGCAGCCGCTTCGACAGCTCCATCGTGGTGCCAGCTTTCCCGAGATACTGCTTTACGTTGGGATAGACGTAGAAGGCGCCCTCCGGCTTGACGCAGGTCACGCCTGGAATCTTCGCGAGGCCGGCGAGGGATTCATCGCGGAGCTTGAGATAGTCGGCGCGCATGGTGCCGACGCAGGCCTGATCGCCTTTGAGCGCTGCGATGGCCGCCTTCTGCACGAAGGCTGCTGAACTGGATGTGGACTGGCTTTGCAGCTTGGCCATGGCCGCGATCACCGGCTTCGGGCCGAGCGCGAATCCTGCGCGCCAGCCGGTCATAGCGTAGGTCTTCGACAGCGATCCGAGGACGACGATATGGTCTTTGGCGTCGGTGAACGATCCGCCGCTGACCAGCGCGCCGGTGTACTGCAGGTAGACGTAGCACTCGTCGAGCAGCAGCCAGATGCCGCGCTCGTGCGCGAGGTGCACGATGCGTTCGAGGTCTTTGGGCTCGATGACGGCGCCGGATGGATTCGACGGTGAGTTGAGCAGGATGGCTTTCGTCTTCGGCGTGATGGCGCGCTCGATGGCGTCCGCGGTTACGCGGAAGCCCTCGGCGTCGGTCGCTTCGACATAGACGCAGGTGCCGCCCGCGTACTGCACGATGTCCTTGTAGGAGACCCAGTAGGGGACGGGGACGATGACCTCGTCGCCGTGATCGACCAGTGCCTGAATGGCGTTGAAGATGGCCAGCTTGCCGCCGGTGGAGAAGATGGCCTCGTCGGGGGTGTAGTTCGATCCGAAGTCCGCAGCGTGGCGGTCGACGATGGCCTGGCGGAGCTCGGGAATGCCGGAGACCATGGTGTATTTGGTGAAGTTGTTCTGGATCGCCTCGATGGCCGCATCCTTAATATGTTGCGGCGTGGGAAAGTGGGGCTCCCCCGCTCCGAAATCCACCAGCTTCGCGCCCTGGGCGCGCAGCTTCGCGGCTTCGGCGGTGACGGCCATGGTGGCGGAGATTTCAATCCGCCCGATGCGGTCGGAGAAAAGTGAGGCAGCGGTCGTGGTCATGGTTCTATGGTACAGGCGGTAGGCCCGTAGGCGGTAGGCCGTAGGCAGGACCACAGATGCCTGCGCTGGTGTGGCGCAGGCCACCTGTTCCCTCTTGCCTCTTCTCGGTTGGCTGCTGCTTAGCCCCAGGTGGTGACGCGCTTGGCGGAGGTGACTACGTTCTGCGCGGAGTCGACCACGTCGCCCATGGCGTCCTTGCCCCGCTTCAGATATTTTCCGGCGAGATCCTGCACGTTGTCGGCGGTGTCCTTGAGGTAGTCGCCCGCATCGTTGACCGCGCGCTTGATTTGCCGGCGGGTGCGCGCGCCGGACTGCGGCGCATAGATCAGAGCCAGCGCCGCGCCAGCCGCGACTCCAACACCAAAGGCTGCCCAAAATTTCCAGGTGCTCATTGTCTTACTCCCTTCCCAATTGCCTTGTGGTTCGATTGTGCCCTCTTGTCGGTCAGATACGATGCACAGGCTGTTGGTTGCGTAGATTCCTCCCCTGCAAAGACAAAAGCCGCCCATCAGGACGGCTTCTGTGGTCACAGTGGCGGGCGGTTCACTTTTTTGCTCCCAGCTTGCCGGCTTCGATGCTGACCAGATCGCTGAGGTCGGCCTTTTCGAGGCCGTGGACGGACTTGTTGAACTCGTCGACCTTGCTCGACCAGTTCATGGAGCAGAATTTCGGTCCGCACATGGAGCAGAAGGCCGCCTCCTTGTAGTAGTCGTCGGGCAGGGTCTCGTCGTGCATGGAGCGCGCCGTCTCGGGATCGAGGGAGAGGGCGAACTGCTTCTCCCAGTCGAAGGTGTAGCGGGCGTAGCTGATGGCGTCGTCGCGATCGCGGGCACCGGGGCGGTGGCGGGCGATGTCGGCGGCGTGGGCGGCAATCTTGTAGGCGATCATGCCGTCCTTGACGTCCTTTTCGTTGGGCAGGCCGAGATGCTCCTTGGGGGTGACGTAGCAAAGCATGCTGGCGCCGTGCCATCCGATGAGGGCCGCGCCGATGGCGCTGGTGATGTGGTCGTAGCCAGGTGCGATGTCGGTGACCAGCGGACCGAGGGTGTAGAAGGGCGCGCCGAAGCAGTACTCGACTTCTTTGTCGACCTGCTCTTTGATTTTGTCGAGGGGGACGTGGCCGGGGCCTTCGATCATGACCTGGACGTCGTCTTTCCAGGCGATGGCGGTGAGCTCGCCGAGGGTTTTGAGCTCGGAGAACTGCGCATCGTCGGAGGCGTCAGCGATGCTGCCGGGGCGGAGTCCGTCGCCGAGGGAGAAGCTGACGTCGTGCTTCGCCATGACTTTGACGATGCGGTCGAAGTGCTCGTAGAGGAAATTCTGCTTGTGGTGGTGGGTCATCCACTGCGCGAGGATGGCGCCGCCGCGGCTGACGATGCCGGTGATGCGCTTCGCGACCATGGGGACATATTGAATGAGGACGCCGGCGTGGACGGTGAAGTAGTCGACGCCCTGCTCGGCCTGTTCCTCGATGACTTCGAGGTAGACATCGATGTTGAGGTCTTCGACGCGCTTGACGCGGGCGAGCGCTTCGTAGATGGGGACGGTGCCGATGGGGACGGGCGAGTGGCGAAGGATGGCATCGCGGATCACGGGAATCTCGCCGCCGGTGGAGAGGTCCATGACGGTGTCGGCGCCGTGCTGAATGGCCATGTGCAGTTTGCGCAGCTCTTCCTGGATCTCTGAAGTGATGGCGGAGTTGCCGATGTTGGCGTTGACCTTGCAGCGCGTGGCGATGCCGATGCCCATCGGCTCGAGCTCAGGGTGATTGACGTTGGCGGGGATGATGAGGCGGCCGGCGGCGATTTCATCGCGGATCAGTTCCAGAGGGAGCTTCTCTCGTTCGGCGACGAAGGCCATTTCTTCGGTGGCGAGGCCCTTGCGCGCAAAGTGCATCTGCGACAGGTTGCGGTCACCGGTGCGCTCCGCTTCAGCTTTACGCCGGACGAGCCATTCGGCGCGGGGCTTGAGAATTTCAAGGGTGGGATTGGAAGCGGCCATCGATCACCTCGTCTGGGAGTGAGAATCGCGTTGCGGTTGGTGACGGCAGTGCAAAAGAAAATTATAGATGGGTGGGGGACTCGCTGCCGGAGGGGGCTCGAATCCGGGTGCGGAAGGCGCGGCCTGGGCGCAGGTCGCTGCTTCGGCGTCGATGTTCTGTGGAAAACCTGGAATGCCACGCGAAACCTGGCATCGACTGCAAGCTCCGGGCAAAAAAAAGGCCGAGGGCAAGAAGCTGCCCTCGGAGAATGCCGGTCTTTGGTTTGGTGTCTGTGGTCTGGGGGAAGGTTCGTTAGAGGCTGCTTCCGATGGCGTTGAATTCGTTGGAAATCATGTTGGAGAGAGAACCCATGGAGACAATGGCTCCAAGAGCTATCAAGGCAGCAATCAAGGCATACTCAATGAGGTCCTGTCCGGATTCCTCGTTGAGAAGGGCTCGCAGCAGAGTGTTCAGCTTCATTTCTTTCTCCGAAGCGTCCACGGATTTTTTGATATCTATGGCCCCTTCGTGGAGCGCAATACGACTGTTGGCTCATTGAACCGCGGAAGCTACGGCCCGGCAATGACTCGCACGTGGAATTACGGCAGTTCCTGCGCCACTTTACTGCGGCGCCATGAATTTGAAATGACAGGGGATTCACGAATGAGCTGCCGCGCGGATCGATCGTTACTGCAGCATCGCGGGACAGCTATCTTTCAGCCAACCATGCGCTCCATCTCAGTGGGGCGGAGGATGACGATAGTTCGCATCGCAATCGCCCCGATCCAAACCTATTATCCCTAATTGGGTTCGAAAGGAGCATCCCAACGAATTTCTACATTTGCGATTCGATTGAGACGCACTCGCGCTTCCAGCCACGAATCCCCGCGTTCCGGATGGGGAAAGGGAACCTCGGAGTGGGCGGGGTTTTCTGTCAGAGGTCGATGTTCTACCTCCAGCTCACCGTGATTCTCAATTTCTATCGCCCTAATTTCTGCCACTACGAGGCGGACAACAGCATTTTCTGCGGGCTTTTTGGCCCGTGCTCTCGCCTGCACTGCCGTTGAATATTTATCCCAGTCGACCGAGAGTCCCTCTCCATTCGGCGTGAATGCCCCCGGAGCAGGCATCCCGTCTCTCATTCGGCTTTTGTGGACGCGTAAGAGGACGGCACTCTCGTCTGGAATCTGTTCGATAGGAAATCCTATCGGCGCATCAGCCAATTTATGATCCCCCATTCGAACGTTACCGGATCAAAAGTTCCTCTAATTTTCTGCGTTCCGTAATTGTCGCCGTAAAACGCCGCTAGGCGCCTAGGATCAGCAGGGATATTAACCAACAATTCCCAACCCGCCCGCCTCCAATGGAGGTCAACGCTTTTGTCTCCACCGGGACCGATGTTGGGAACCGGCGTGAATTCGTTGTACATCTTATAGGCGCGAATGGATTGTGACTTCAAAAAGCTTCCTGCACGCTTTAGCGCCTCGGGGGAAACGAGTGGTCCTTCTCCGTGCTCGTCGTGCTGTTCACGGAGCGTTTCTGCTCGATCAAGCTCTTCTGTTAGGGCCGGATCTTCATCCAGCTTTTCTTCGTGGCGCTCCCATTTTTCGGGCATCTGGAATTCATACTGCCACTCTCGAGCGGCCGTTGTCGTCGGCATAAATGTGATCTCTCCAAAGGCGTTAGTAAAAGGCTTTTGGGTCCAGGATTTTTACTCCCGAACTCTTCATTATGTTCTTGAGCGCTTCTTCTTTCATCATCGCGCGCTCGAGATGCTCCTTCAGTTTTGATAAATCACGGCTGTCCAATGCAAAAAAGAAGTCTTGGTTCACATCGTGCGCGTCGCGCTGACTAATCTTCAACATGTGAACTATCACCGCTGCATCTGGCTTTTCAGAGACGTTGACGCGATAGATCGGACGAAGATCAGTCATTACCCTCGCGCCTGTGAAAATCCGCTCGTGCTCAGTCAGAATTGGTCCCGCTTTAGCGGTTGCCCCAATCGTAGTCTCATGGGACAAGGCCGCAATCAAGAATTCACGAAGCTTGCGCCATTGCGCCTCTGCGTGTTCCTTGTCGCCGGAAAAAAAATCGGCGCGTCGAAGAGACTGACGTACCTCCTTGTCAACAAAAACCTCTGTGGGACGCATCTCCCGGGTGAGGTAGGCGCTTATCAATACTCGCGTGATGCCATAGGTCAAATGGCTAGGGAGGTCCAACTCGGCGGAGAGACGATTCGACAGATCGTCCGCGTTGAACTGAGGCCCAATACGATCAAGTGCAGAGAGGAAACCTTGGAGCTTGTCATCGGGAAGTTCCAGAAAATCCCTGATGAAGACGACCTGCCAATCTGGAACGATGAAGGCCATTGACCCTCCAGACTATGGATTATGCCATCCAAATGTCAACTGATTGATTTTAAAGGCAAATAATCGGCCACCACACTCGCGGCGGTTGAATTCCACAGGAGAATCCGTACTGTTCGTTTCTGCGGCTTCATTGACTTTTGCGAGCAGCGTCCGAATTATCACGCTTTTCAGCCGACCATGCGCTCCATCTCGGTGGGCCGCAGGATCACGATGGAGGCTCCGTGGCGCGCGATGAGGTCATCGCGTTCGAACTGATTGAGCAGGCGGGTCACGGTCTCGCGCGACGTTCCCGCCATATTCGCCAGCTCCTCGTGGGTGAGCGCCATGGTAAAGCGCATCTCCGGTTTACCGCAGGAACTGGTGCGCGCCCAGTCCAGCAGCAATTGCGCGAGCCGGCCGGCAGCTGAACCGGAAAGAGCGAGGCGCCGCGCATCGAGAAAAACTTCGTGATATTCGCGTGCGATCACCTGCGCCGCCTGGCGGCTGACTTCGCCGAACTGATTCAGGAACTCCAGAAAATCTCTCCGCCGCACGCTGCGGATCTGGCATGGTTCGAGGGTCTCGGCGGTGACTTCATACGGCTGATCGTTGAGCGTGGCCGTGAGACCTAAGACGTCTCCGGGGACGGCGATCTTCAGAATCATGGTGCGGCCGTCGCGCGAGGTCGCCGCCAGTTTGATCTGCCCGCTGCATACGACAAAGATTCCCTGCGCGCGCTGACCTTCTTCGAAGACGACGGAGCGGCTGGGATAGGAAATCTGCATCGCGATCTCGTCAAAGCGCTCGATGGCCTCGTTGGGCAGGTTGCAGAACAGCCGTTCTGCGCGGTCAGCGCATTGCGCGCACCGATCGGGCACAACGCGCGGCGTTGAGGGGTTTCCGTTCCTGACCGAGTTCGCCATCCAGCTCCTTCTCTCCGCCGCCGTTTTCCGACCCCGAGCGCGGGGAAACCGCGTGTGAGGATTCATAGAAGGCCGCACTTCAGCCCAGTACCACCGGCCCCGCGTGTTCCATGTGTTCCGTCTTCTCTTCCAGCAACGCCGGACTGACCTTGAGAGAAATGACGGGGCACGGCGCCGAAACCAGGATCTTGTAAGCTGCCGGCTCTGTACCGGGAAGCCAGCTGTGGGCCGGCGCATGGACGCCGAGCACGATGAGCCCCGCTTTTCCTTCGTGAGCCGCGGTCAGGATCTCCTGTACGACATTGCTCTGCGCGATCCTGGCCTCTGCCCTGACCCGAACGCCTACTTTCTCCGGAACCAGCTTCTCCATCTCGGACTTTGCCGTTGCAACCACCGCCGCGGGATCGCGCGTAGCCGCTGGTCCCGGCATGATCACGTGCAGCAGGATGACCTCGGCTCCAAACTGCTCGCCCAGTTTTATCGATAAGGCAGCGCTGCTCTCGTGCATTCCAGCCAGCGACACTGGATGGAGGATGGCCGCCGTCGTCTCGCTCATTCTCTTGTGGGCCCGCGGCCCAACGGTGCAAACCGGGATGTCAATCGTCTCCAACAGCTGGCGCGCCACTGAACCGAGCACGAATTTCTTCAGCCCGCGGCGTCCGTGTGTGCCGAGAATCAGGCGCCCCGCGCCGGAGTTTCTGACCAGCTCGGCGACGATATCGGGTACAAATCCGTGACGCACCACGGCAATGCAATCGATGCCCTGGGCGCGAATATCGCGAGCGATACCGTCGAGCATGAGCCGGGCGTCGCGGTCCATACGGAGGGGATCGTAAAAAGGAATGGCACCGGTCTCGACTGGCATGGACTCGTGCGGCAGCACCGCGTGCACGAGGATCAGCGACGCGTTGCTGGCCTTCGCCTGAGCCATGGCATGGGGCAACAAATATTCCGTATCGGTGAGATCGGTAGCGACCACGATCTTGCTCGGGGCGGCAAATCCAGTTTCGACCTTGTTGTGCGGGAGGGTCATGACTTCACCTGGCGGCGGCGTTGGGAGCGCACGCCCTGACCCTAGTGTCGGGGGGCTTGGGGAGTGCGGCTGTGTCCCAGCGCACATCCTCGTGTGATTTCGGTCACAGGCGGCTCAGGCGGTTTGGGCTCGGCGGTGTTTTCCTGCAAGGGTTGTTCAAAACGCGGAGCTCGCGGCCTGGGGGAGGGTGTGTTGAGCGCCTGGAGGCTGCGTTTTCGGCTGATTTCGATGCAGGTTTGACCCACCCTCGGCGGGTTGTTAACATGAAGGTGCGGGGTGGAGCAGCCTGGTAGCTCGTTGGGCTCATAACCCAAAGGTCGCTGGTTCAAATCCAGCCCCCGCAACCAAAAACTTTTTGATTCTAAATGGCTTCCGATATGAGTTCGGAGGCCGTTTCCGCGTTTGGAGTCAACTTAGGCAAATCCTGGGCAAGGAATTCCTTGTCCAGAAGTGCCGCGGGTTGCTCGGCGACGCGCACGTCGTCCAAGGTGCGTGTACCGTGACCTCGCAAAGGTCTGGCATCCTGACCGATTCGATATCGGCGACAAACGGCTTGAGCAAAAGGCGGAGGAAGAGTCAAAAGCCGTCAACGATGCCTATGCCTGTCTTCAGGGAGCGCGGTCGCAGCCACCGCATTCGGATACCGCCATCGCGAGAATCCCACTTGGAGAAGCAGTCCTTGAACCCGACCTGTTCCTCTGGCGTTCCCTCCTCGACGCTGCCGCATCAGCGAAACCCTTTGCGATGAGAGAGGTGGGCTGAATTGACTGGCTTTCTCAAAGCGATTAAAGTAAACGGTGACTTTACTGCGACTTTACCGCTGTTCGTGCAGGGCACTGTTGCGCAGGACAGGAACCAGCGTGGAGCCACTTCATTCATGGCAGCCCGTTTAAAGGACATCGCCGACGATCTGGGCCTTTCCGTGGTCACGGTGTCGAAGGTCTTGCGCAATCATCCCGATATCGGAGAAGCGACTCGGAAACGGGTCCAGAAGCGGATGCGGGAGCTGAACTATCAGCCCAATTTCGCGGCGCGCTCCCTGGTTACGGGCCGGACATGGACTTTGGGGCTGGTGGTTCCCGACCTGCTTCATCCGTTCTTCGCGGAAATTGCCAAGGCTATCTCGACGGAGACGCGAAAACAGGGCTATAGCCTTCTCATCTCATCGTCCGATGAAGACCCGGAACTGGAGATTCAGGAGATCAAACAACTGCTGGCGAGGCGAGTGGATGTCATCCTGATCGCCTCGGCGCAATCGTCGGTGGATTGCTTTCGCATGATTGAGGAGCAGAAAACGCCCTACATTCTGATTGACCGGCGGTTTGATGGTCTCAACGCGAATTTCGTCGGGGTGGATGACGCGTCGGTCGGTATGCTGGCCACTTCCCACCTGTACGAACAGCGCTGCCGGCGTATCGCTCACATCCGCGGCCCCAACGTCAGCACAGCAATCGGGCGTTATGAAGGCTACATGCGCGCCCTGGCGTCGCACAACCTGAAGCCACTTCCGGGACACGTTGTTTCACTCGGTTCATCGGGAGATCAGCGGGGAGAAAAGGGCGGGTATGAAGCGGCAAAGCAACTTCTGGCGGCGGAAGCGCGGCCCGATGGCATTTTCTGCTTCAACGATCCCTCGGCTCTGGGCGCGATGCGAGCTATCCTGGAGGCCGGTCTGCGGATTCCCGAAGACATGGCTGTGGTGGGATGTGGCAACTTCTCGTACTCGGATTTTCTGCGTGTGCCTCTGTCTTCGGTGGATCAGGGGAGCGAAACCATCGGGAAGCGGGCAGCGGATCTGGCGCTCAGAATTGCCCGTAAAAAAACGCAAGTCAAGCCAAAGACCGAGTACATCGGCTCGCGCCTTGTGGTTCGCGCTTCCAGCCGCCGGGTTCCAGACCCATCCACGAACAATTCCTGATCGCCGATCTCGTTGGAAAATCTCCTCGTCCGGATTGGCATTGGGGAATCTCATCCAGGATTTCGTGGGAGTTCAGGCGGGTCTCCGCAGCCTGCACTGGGGAATCTGTGTCGCAGCAGTCGCTGGCTTAAACGATAACTGTATCGTTGACAATCCGTGAGGCGGTTGATAATATCGGCGCTTCGTTCGCTGAAGTGCGCTCAAGCACTTCCGAACAGGGAGCAAGGCCGTGCAACGACGTGATTTCTGCAGACTCCTGGCGGTCGCCGCAGCAGCGAAAGCCATTCCAGCCATCGGGCAATCAGCGCAGGAGAACGCCTCGGAGTTGCCGGCCGGCTTCAACGAATACGGGCAGGACTATGCCCGCTTCTGCGCCCTGCCGCCTAATAAGCGAACCTTCTACAAATTGAGCAATGGGAAAATCGTCCCGGCAAAGCTGGACAACGCGGCCTGGAAAGCTACGGCGTGGGGCAGCCCCGAGGCGCTGCCCGTTCCCGGCGGATCCTGGGACGGCGTGCCGATGGAATCCCCGATCGCCGACCTCTCCGGGCGAGGCCCCTTCAAGCCAACGTGGGATTCGCTGCTGCAGTACGACGCTCCGGAATGGTACCAGGACGCGAAGTTTGGGATCTGGGCTCACTGGAGCCCTCAATGTGTACCGGAAGCGGGCGATTGGTATGCACGCAATATGTATCTGCAGGACCAGCGCCAGTACAAATATCAGCTGGAGCACTACGGGCCGCCTTCGCAGTTTGGATACAAGGATCTGTGCGCGCAGTGGACTCTGCTGAACTGGGATCCGGATGAGCTGATCGCGAGATACAAGAAGGCGGGCGCAAGAATCTTTATCTCGCTGGCGAATCACCACGACGGATTCGATGCCTGGGACTCAAAGCACCAGCCGTGGAATGCCGGGGCACTCGGTCCGCATCGGGATGTGGTCGGCAACTGGGCTGCTGCGGCGCGGCGGCAGGGACTGCGCTTCGGCGTGACTGTGCACCAGGCACGCAACTGGTGGTGGTTTCAGCCGTCTCACGGCGCCGACACAGCCGGTCCGCTGGCGGGCGTTCCGTACGACGGCGATCTCACTGCGGGCGAAGGCATGGACGAGTGGTGGCAGGGTTTCGACCCGCAGCGACTCTACGGCGTCAAGCATCCCTTCGACGCGCTGCCGGATATCTCCTACGTCAAAAACTTTTACGATCGCACGCGCGACCTCATCGATCAGCACAACCCCGATCTGCTGTATTTCGACAATTCGCTGCTGCCGCTCGGCTGGGGCGGCATGAACATTGGCGCTTACTTTTACAACCACAGCCTGCGAACGAACAGCGGCAGGATGGAAGCGGTGCTCAATATTAAGGAAGTCCCCGAGCACCTGGTCAAATCCGTGGTTGCAGACTTCGAGCGCGGGCTGACCAGCGACATCCAGAAATTTCCCTGGCAGTCGGAAACCTGCATCGGTGACTGGCATTACAACCGGGAGTTGTACGAGAAGCCCGGCGATTTCGGGGGCTATTTGCCTCCGCGGGATGCGATTCACTGGATGATTGACACCGTCAGCAAGAACGGGACGTTCATCCTGAATATTCCGGGCAAACCGGATGGCACCATCGACAGCAAGGAGATCGCAGTCCTCGACGGTATAACAGCGTGGATGCAGGTCAACGGCGAGGCCATTTACGAAACGCGGCCATGGAAGGTCTACGGCGAAGGGCCCAACAGCGTGAAGGCCGGCTCATTCCAGGGCAACAGCATCAGCAAGCTGGGCGGGAAAGACATTCGCTTCACCCGCAACAAAGCCAACAACGTCGTGTATGCGATTGTCCTGGGATGGCCGGCAGAGCCGATCGTCGTGCAGTCTCTCGGCCTTTCCGCTTCAACGCAGCCGGGAAAGATAGCGCAGGTCGAGCTGATCGGAACCAGCGAACGCGTCAACTGGAAGCAGACCGGCGAGGGTCTGCGTGTTGAACTGCCGAGGCAGTACCGGCCGGCAGTCGATTATGCCGCCGCCCTCAAAGTAACGATTGGGTAGTCCGGGAGGAAGGGTGCTGCGATCGTCGACAACGGTCCGGGCTTCGAAACGTGCCAGTCAGATGCAGTATCGTGCGCTGGGCAGAACGGATCTCGAAGTCTCGGTGGTGGCGTTTGGTGCTGCTCCGCTGGGCGGCGTTTATGGACATACGGGTGCCGAAGAAGCAAAAAGCGCTGTGCATCTGGCGATCGACGAGGGAATCAACTTCTTCGATGTATCTCCCTATTACGGCGAGACTCTGGCGGAAGAGCGGCTCGGGGCGGCCCTCGAAGGGCGGAGAAGCAAGGTCATTCTTGCCACCAAGTGTGGACGCTACGGCGCGAACGAGTTCGATTTTTCGGCCCATCGTGTATTTGCCAGCATGGATGAGTCTCTGCGCCGCCTGCGCACCGACTACGTCGACTTGTTGTTGGCTCACGATGTCGAATTTGCCGATCTGAGGCAGGTCGTGGAAGAGACAATTCCGGCGATGCGCCGGCTGCAGCAGATGGGGAAGACCCGGTATATCGGAGTAACAGGATTTCCTCTGCGGGCTCTCATCCGCATCGCCAGAGGGACTCCTGTGGACGCGATTCTGAGCTACTGCCATTACAACCTGCTCGCAGACGATATGGATGTTATTCTGGCACCCCTGGCAGAGAATCGAGGGATCGGCCTGATCAATGCTTCGCCTCTGTACATGGGAATGCTGACCGAAGCGGGCGCGCCGGACTGGCATCCGGCGCCGAGTGAGATGCGTGAGGCAGCCCGACGCGCTGCTGAGTTTTGCCATGATCGCGGATACGATATCGCCGATCTGGCTCTCCGCTTCTGTTTTGATTATCCGAGAGTGGCCACGACGCTGGTCGGGATGGCAACGCGCGAGCAGGTCCGCAGGAGTCTCCGCGCATTCGAAGCCCCCGCCGATGCTCAGATGGTACGCAAAGTACGCGCCATCTTGGCTCCGGTATTCAATCGCTTCTGGTCTTCGGGGCGCGAGGAAAACCAATGACGACTGGATCCGGTAAAGGAGCTCGCCTGTGAAGGCCGTGGTGATGCATGCGCCGGGGGATGTTAGGGTGGAGAATGTACCTGACCCGGTGCGAGGCTCAGGAGAGGCGTTGCTGCGCGTGCGACGCGTGGGACTGTGCGGGAGCGATCTGAATTCGTACCGGGGAAGGAATCCTCTGGTGTCGTTCCCGCGGATTCCGGGACATGAAATCGCAGCGACGATCGTCGAACTGGATGCTGAGCATCCTGCGCATCTGCAGGTTGGAATGGATGTCACGCTGTCTCCTTACAAGAACTGCGGGCGGTGTACGGCGTGCCGCAACGGGCGGCCGAATGCGTGCAGGGACAATCAGACACTGGGCGTGCAGCGCGATGGCGCCATGGGGGAGTATCTCGCGGTTCCGATGGAAAAACTGTTCGTGGCCGATCTGACTCTCGAGGAGCTGTGCCTTGTCGAGCCTTTAACCGTGGGATGCCACGCGGTTGCGCGGGCCGAAGTGACGCCCGAGGACGTGGTAGCGATTTTCGGATGCGGGGGTGTGGGACTTGGCGCCGTGGCAGCATCGGCCTTCCGCGGTGCGACGACGGTAGCCATGGACGTGGATGATGCCAAGCTGGAGATTGCACGCAAGGCAGGGGC
Organism: uncultured Acidobacteriaceae bacterium; assembly: GCA_963705765.1. Classification (GTDB taxonomy): domain Bacteria; phylum Acidobacteriota; class Terriglobia; order Terriglobales; family Acidobacteriaceae; genus Palsa-343. The sequence goes on from CAVPKU010000054.1 coordinate 108,110, forward strand.
GGCGCATGTGATCCACACAAAGAGGCAGGATGCGAAGGAGGCTTTGGCGGAACTAACCGGCGGAGACGGACCCGACGTGGTAATCGAAGCCGTAGGCCTTGCGGAGACTTTTCGCGCCGCGGTCGAGTTGGTTGCCTTCGCCGGACGGGTTGTCTATATCGGATACGCGAAAGAGCCCGTGACTTACGAGACGAAACTCTTTGTGCAGAAGGAACTGAATATACTGGGCGCACGCAATGCGTTGCCGGAAGATTTTCGTCAGGTGATTCAGATGCTGGAGCAGCATCGCTTTCCCGTCGATGCGGCGATTAGTACGATGGCTCCGCTGGACCAGGCTCCGGAACTGTTGCGCGCCTGGAACGACGAACCAGCCCGCTTTACCAAGATCATGATCACGCTCGATCAGGAGATGCCATCCCAGGCGATCTGATGACCCACTCCTCCATGCCCCTCGACAACTCCGCGCACCGGACAGACGGCGACGTTCCGCTGGTGCCCCGGGAATACAAGGTAGTTTTTGCCCTGATCACAACACTGTTCTTTCTCTGGGCCATTCCCAACAATCTGAATGATGTCCTGATCCGGCAATTCATGAAGTCATTCGTGATCACGAGGTTTCAGGCCGGCCTGGTGCAGTCGGCTTTTTACCTGGGCTACTTCGTTCTCGCTATGCCAGCGGCATTGGTGATGCGACGGCTCGGCTATAAGTCGGGATTTGTTATCGGACTGTTTCTTTTCAGTCTGGGTTCGGTGCTTTTCTGGCCCGCGGCAGAGGTCGGCCGTTATTCTTTCTTCCTGGTTGCGCTGTTCGTTATTGCGAGCGGGTTGTCTTTTCTCGAAACGGCGTCTAACCCATTCATCGCGCAGTTAGGCGATCCCCGTACTGCCGCGCGCCGCCTGAACCTGGCGCAGGCTTTCAATCCGCTGGGGTCGATCACAGGCGTCCTGATCGGAACGATCTTCATTTTTTCCGGCGTGGAACTGAAGCCGGACCAGGTGGCGGCATTGCAGGCTCGCCATGCTTATCAGGCCTATCTTCATTCTGAAACGCTGCGCGTCATCGCACCTTACCTGGTGCTGGCCGCGGTCACGTTGACGATGATGGTGGTGATCGCCTCCGTCCGTTTCCCCGCTTCACTGGCAGCGGAAGAGGACCGCGGCCCTGGTTCGCATCGCACCGCAGACCTATTACGCAGCCGCATTTCGTCATGGCGGTTGTGGCGCAGTTTGCCTATGTCGGCGCGCAGGTAGGAACCTGGAGTTATCTGATCCCGTACATTCAGGCCTACACCGGAGAGCCGGAGAAGTCTGCGGGCTTTTTCCTGACAGGAAGCCTCGTACTATTCGGCGCGGGCCGTTTCTTTTCCGCCTGGCTGATGCGTTTTGTGCAGCCCAGCCGGCTCATGGCGATTTATGCGGTCGTCAATACATTGCTGGCCGCGATTGGGGTCTTGTTTCCGGGCTGGACGGGAATGATCGCCCTGCTGCTGACGAGCTTCTTCATGTCGCTGATGTTCCCGACGATCTTCGCCCAGGGGATTCGTGGACTCGGTGAGACGGCCAAGCTGGGAGGCTCACTGATCGTGATGGCAATCATCGGCGGCGCGGTGCTGACGCCGCTCATGGGTCTGCTTTCGATTCACTTTGGAGGCCTCGCGGCCGCTTACATCGTCCCGGCTCTCGCCTATGTGTTGATCGCGTTCTATTCCTTCGCTGACATGCGGCTGGTCAACTCCGACCCTTCATCAGGGCAGGAGGAGCATAAGTATGGTTCGCACCGGAATCCTCAATCCGCAAATGAATTCCCTGCTAAGTCGTGTCCGCCATACCAACACGCTCCTGATCACCGATCGTGGATTTCCTTACTGGCCCGGGATCGAAACGGTGGACCTTTCCCTTGTCGACGACATCCCCCGCGTTCTCGACGTGCTGCGAGCGATACGCCTGAACTTCACGATTGGGCACGTTACCATGGCAGACGAGTTCCGGCCGAATAATTCTGCCGCCGTGGTCAACGAATTCGCTCAGGCCATGTCAGGGCTCGAGATTCATTATGAAACTCACGTTGGGTTCAAAACGCGTGTCCCCCAGGTGATCGGCATCATCCGCACCGGGGACACGATTCAGTTCGCCAACATGATTCTGGAATCGTCCTGAACAGTCCAGCCGGCCCCGGAATCGTCTGACTGTGCCCTCTACGCTGTCTTCAATACCAGCACACTCGCAATTGGATCAGGCGCCTCTGCGGGAAGAGCCACGTCAACGCCGTCTGCGCTTTGTGTGACCTTCAGCGGGCTGTGGGACGAATCCGCAAGCAGGTAAGCTCCAGTAACATGGCGTGGCACCTTAGTGAGATGGAAAGTGGTTCCGGGCCACTCGAAGAGGTGGATATATATCCTGTTTGCTTTGGTGGTCGACCGCCATTTCCAGCTCGGAATAAACTTTGGCTTCCCATCCTCATCCTTTTCCGTGGCCGAGAATGAACCGGCTTCGTCGCCGAAGAGCGTCGGCTGCGTTGCGTAAATCGCCTCTCCATTGATCGCCAGCCACTTACCCATCTCGTGGAGCCGACCCACTTCGGGTTGCGGGACCTCACCGGTGGCCATCGGGCCAATATTCAGAAGGTAGTTCCCTCCCTTGCTGGCGATATCGATCAGATTCCGGAGCAGCGTTTCTGTGCTTTTGAAGTTGGTGTCGTCGACCTTGTATCCCCAGGTGTCGTTCATCGTCATGCACGACTCCCAGTCACGACCGGGATAACCGCGAGCAGGAATGTATTGTTCGGGGTTTCGGTGTCTCCCTGATAACCACCGCCCAGGCGATTGTTCCAGATCAGCTTTGGATGCTGATTCAGGACGGTGACGATCTTGCCTGCCAATTCCGGGGTCATGTCCTTTGTAGGCGTGTCAAACCACACGATTGCCGGAAACTCACCGTAGTTCGTCAGCAACTCGCGGATTTGTGGGATCGCCTTGGTTTCAAGGTAAGTGGCGAAGCTGCCATTCTGAGCGGGGTCCCAATGAAAAGTTGGCGGGCTGGTGATCGCCCGTTTTGTAGGCTGCGCCGCCAGGCGCGGTCCAGTCCTGATCCTGCGAGTAATAGAAACCGAGTTTAAGGCCCTGCCTGCGGCACTCGGCTGCGAGTTCCTCAGGGGATCGCGTTTGAAGGGGGTCGCCTGGACGATATTGAAAGGGTTCGCCTTCGAATCGAACATCGCAAAGCCGTCGTGGTGTTTCGACGTGATGACGATGTATTTCATGCCAGCGGATTTCGCCAATCCCACGATTCCTGCCGCGCTGAACTGCGTGGGGTTGAAGCGCGCAGCGAGGGCCTTGTACTGAGCCACGGGGATGGAGGCTCGGTTCATGATCCAGTCGCCGATTCCGGGACCTCTTTGCCATTCCAACGCCCGGCGAGGATGGAATACAGGCCCCAGTGGATGAACATGCCGAACGCGCCTCGCGGAACCACTGCATGCGGGCGTCTTTCTGGTCGGCGTTTCGATGTCCTGGATGGCAGGCACCGGATGCGCGGTGGAAGTGTTAAGTGTTCTCCCTGCACCTGGGCCAGGCCCGGCAGCGCGCCCACGAGGGCACGTCCGGTAGCGGTGAGTGTCCGAACTCTCGCAAAAGCTCGTCTCGATAAATTCATTGTGAATCCTCGCTTTTTGTGGCTTGAACCTTGTCAGCAAATTTGTGGAATGGAAGCAGTCGGTTAACAAGTTGATCTGTGGTTACGGACTATCGTGCGTGAAGGGATGGCGTTCGACGATGCCGCGCCCTTCCCGGACCACAATCCACTGATTGGCATCCACACCTGGAATAGTTTCAACGTTGCTTACAGGGCCGTCAGGCCAGCAGATCGTCAGATCCGCCTTCGTGGCGTGGCCCATGCCGAAGTGAACGCGGAAGTCTCCCTGGGAGATGTGGTATCCGCCGCTGCGGACTTCGTCAATCTCTTTTCGCCCTCCAACCGCCAGAGTCAACCGCGCACCAATGGCGTCGCGACCAGAGGCGGTAACGGCACGAACCAGCAGCGCGTTTCCCCGGGGACCGAAGTTCTTCAGCAATGAAGGTGGCTCGAACAGATTGACAGTAACAATCTCCTCGAGAACCGTCGTTGTCGAGATCACCCACGGCGATGCCGCGCGACGCATGCTTGGCCGTAATGCCCGGGCCAGTAGTTGAGGACATATCGAAGAACTGGCCGTCGCCACGATTCAGAACAACTGGCGGGGCTGTTTGAATTCTTCTCCCAGGTTGTACTTTTCGACAAACGGGTAGACGTGACCGTGGATGAACAGGTCCGGCCATCCATCGTTGTCGAAGTCGAGAAAGGCGGTGCCCCAT
>CAVPKU010000055.1:0-10230 GCA_963705765.1 uncultured Acidobacteriaceae bacterium
GCGATCTCGAGAAACGTATCGCCGCCGGCCAGGATATCCGCGTCGACGTGCTGAACGGAGCCCTGCTGGTGGAGCAGGGTGCGGATCGCGCAGGCCAGGACGACAGCGACGATCTGCGGCGCTGGGCTGCGCAGTTACGCGCGACGGATGATATTGCGACCGCTCAGGCGGCGGCTCTCGATCCCGCGCTGGCCGCTTTGATGGCGCAATATCTCGACCCGGAGATGGAGACTCGCTACGAGCGCGAACTGCGCGTCACCGTGGATCGCGAGAAAGCCCGCTACTCCGCGTGGTACGAAATGTTCCCGCGCTCCACAGCTCAGGACCCCGGCCACCACGGAACCTTCAAAGACTGCGAAGCGCGTCTGGACTACATCGCGGGCCTCGGTTTTGACGTGCTCTACCTGCCGCCCATCCATCCCATTGGGCTCGCCTTCCGCAAGGGCAAGAACAATTCCACGACCGCAGAACCCGGAGACACGGGCAGCCCCTGGGCCATCGGCGCGAAAGAAGGCGGTCACACCGCAATCCACACCGAGTTGGGCACGCTGGCGGATTTTCGCCATCTGCTGCTCGCCGCTGCGGACAAAGGGCTCGAACTGGCGCTGGACATCGCCTTCCAGTGTTCGCCCGACCACCCCTGGGTCATCGCGCATCCCGCATGGTTCAAACATCGCGCGGATGGGACGATCCAGTACGCCGAAAATCCGCCGAAGAAATATCAGGACATTTACCCGCTGGATTTCGAAAGCAGCGACTGGCAGGGTCTGTGGAACGCTCTGCGCGACGTCTTTCGCTACTGGCTCGAGCAGGGCGTGCGCATCTTCCGCGTCGATAATCCCCACACCAAGGCGTTTCCGTTCTGGGAGTGGTGCATTGCCGAACTGAAGCGCGATTATCCCGACGCGCTGTTCCTGGCGGAGGCTTTCACGCGCCCACGTGTGATGCAGCGTCTCGCCAAGCTGGGATTCTCACAGTCCTACACCTACTTCACCTGGCGCAACACCAAGCAGGAGCTGACGGAATACTTCACCGAACTGACCCAAACCCGGGTCCACGAATATATGCGCCCGAATCTTTGGCCGAACACGCCGGACATCCTGCACGAAACACTGCAGGTTGGTGGACGGCCTGCCTTCATCGCGCGCATCGTGCTGGCGGCTACCCTGGGGCCAAACTATGGCATCTACGGTCCGGCTTATGAATTGCTCGAGAACAAACCGCTGCGTCCAGGCAGCGAAGAATATCTCAACTCAGAAAAGTATGAGATTCGGCAGTGGGACCTGAGCGCGCCGCACAGCATCGCCGGCATCATCGCCACCATCAATCGCGCGCGGCACGAAAACCCGGCCCTCCACGCGAATCACGATCTGGTCTTTCACCCGACCGACAACCCTTACCTCATCGCCTACAGCAAGTCGAGCGCGGACGCCGGCAATCACGTCCTCACCATTGTGAATCTCGATTTCTTTCACCGCCAGTCCGGCTGGGTCACGCTGGATCTCGACCGCCTCAGACTTCGCAGCGACGAGAGCTTCCAGGTCCTCGATCAACTCAGCGGCGCGCGTTATCTGTGGCAGGGAGCACGCAACTACATTGAACTCGATCCGGGCAGGATTCCGGCGCATCTGTTCCGCGTCCTGCGCAGAGTGCGTTCGGAGAAAGACTTCGACTACTACCAATGAGCGCGCAGGACTCCATGCCGGAAACGAAGATCGTCGTTCGCAAGCCAGGCAGCGTTGCCGACCCCCTCTGGTTCAAGGATGCGGTCATCTACGAGATCCACGTAAAGGCCTTTTACGACAGCAACAACGATGGTCTCGGCGACTTTCAGGGGCTGATGCAGAAGCTGGACTACCTGCAGGATCTTGGCGTGACCTGCCTTTGGGTGCTGCCGTTCTTCCCCTCGCCCCTGCGCGACGACGGCTACGACATCGCCGACTACATGAGCGTTCATCCCGGCTACGGAACGCTGCAGGATTTTCAGGCCTTTCTCGATGCTGCCCACGATCGCGGCCTGCAGGTGATGATCGAGCTGGTCATCAACCACTCGTCCGATCAGCATCCCTGGTTCCAGCGTGCGCGTCACGCACCGGCCGGTTCAAGCGAGCGCAATTTTTATGTCTGGTCCGACACGGATCAGAAATACAAAGACGCTCGCATCATCTTCACCGATACCGAGAAATCCAACTGGACGTGGGATCCGGTAGCGCAGGCCTACTACTGGCATCGCTTCTTCTCCCATCAGCCGGACCTGAACTACGACAATCCCGATGTCCTGCGGGAAGTGCTGCACGTCATGCGCTACTGGCTCGACATGGGCGTGGACGCACTTCGCATTGACGCGATTCCTTACCTCGTCGAACGTGACGGCACCAATTGCGAAAACCTGCCCGAGACCCACGCCGTCATCAAAGCCATCCGCGCGGCGATCGATGAGAGCTACGCCGGGCGCATGGTGCTGGCCGAGGCGAATCAGTGGCCGACCGACGTGCGTCCCTATTTCGGCGACGGCGACGAATGCCATATGGCGTTTCATTTCCCCCTGATGCCGCGCATCTACATGGCGCTCCGCCAGGAGGATCGCCTGCCCATCACCGATATCATGGCGCAGACGCCGGCCATCCCCGACAACTGCCAGTGGGGCCTGTTTCTGCGCAATCACGATGAACTGACGCTGGAGATGGTCAGCGACGACGAGCGCGATTACATGTACCTGGCCTACAGTGCCGATCCGCGCATGCGCATCAACATTGGCATCCGGCGCCGCCTCGCTCCCTTGCTCGACAACAACCGTCGCCGAATCGAATTGCTGAACAGCATCCTGTTTTCGTTCCCAGGCACACCGATCCTCTATTACGGCGACGAGATCGGCATGGGCGACAACATCTATCTCGGCGACCGCAATGGCGTGCGCACTCCCATGCAATGGACGCCGGATCGCAATGCAGGTTTCTCGCGGGCCAACCCAGCGCAACTCTACAGCCCGGTCATCATGGATCCGGTCTGGGGCTACGAGGCCATCAACGTTGAGGCTCAGCAGAACGACCCTTCCTCGCTGCTGAACTGGATGCGCAACATGATCGCCCTGCGCAAGCTCTTCCAGGTTTTCGGCCGCGGGTCTCTGCGCTTTCTCGATGCATCGAATCGAAAAATCCTGGCCTACATCCGCCAATATGACGGCGAATCGGTCCTCTGCGTCGCGAATCTGTCGCGCTTCGCGCAACCCGTCCAACTCGATCTGACGGGCATGGAAGGTATGGTTCCCGTCGAGATGCTGGGATACGTGGAGTTTCCCCCGATCACCAGGGCGCCCTATTCCCTCACGCTCGGGCCCTACGGTTTCCTCTGGCTTGAAATCCAGCCTTCTATGGCAGCCTCTGCGCTGGCTTCTCCGCCCGACGATGAGCAGGCGTTCTACGTTGAGCATGAACGCGACTGGCAAACCATTCTTTCCGGAGAGGGTGTTCGCCGCCTGGAGACCATCCTTCCCTCCTGGCTGCAACGCCAGCGCTGGTTCGGCAGCAAGTCAAAGAACATCGTGCGTGCAAAACTCACGGATTCGGTCCTCTTCAACGACCGCCGGTCCGCCTTGGTCTGGATTGGTGTGGACTACGTTGAAGGCGAGTCGGATAACTGGCTTTTGTGCCTGTCACTGAGCTTTGGCGATCGCGCCGGCGTCGTGCGCGAGTCAACGCCGCACCAGATTCTCGCAACGGCCGGATCGGCGAGTCTGACCGGTATTCTCCACGATGGGCTGGCCGCGGAAGCGCCCGACGCTCTGTTGGAAATCCTCACCCGTGAACAAGAGCTTCACACGCCCCACGGTACCCTGGTAGGGTTGCCGAGCACGGTTCTGGCCACCCTGCGCGGCGACGAAGCTCTCACGCCGCGCGTGAGCAATGCAGAACAGAGCAACACTTCGGCCTTCTTCGGCGACCGGCTGATCATGAAGTTGTTCCGCCGCCAGCAGCCGGGTGAGAACCCCGATGTCGAAATCGGCCGCTATCTCACGGAGAAAGCCAAGTTTGCCAACGCGCCTCCCTTTGGCGGATGTATTGAGGTTCGTCGGCCGGACGCGGAGCCGGCAACCGTCGTCCTGCTCCAGGGTCTGGTGCAAAATGAAGGCGATGGCTGGCAGTGGACCCTGGAAGAACTGGATCGCTACTACGAAAGCACAGCCTCCGTTCGATCTCCCGTGTCGTCCGCGGACCCCGCAGAGGCGGGAGAAGTTCATCCGGAGGCTCGCGAGCATGCAGGACTCTACCTCGATGCCGCGGCGGTGCTGGGTCGCCGCACCGGCGAGCTCCATTTGGCGCTGGCTTCAGGCCGTGATCCCGCGTTTTCCCCTCACACGCCCGAGCTGAGCGAACTGGAATCCCTCCGCGATCATCTGGCGGGCCATGGCGCGCACGCCTTCGACCTCTTAAAAACAAATCTTTCCCGGCTCCCCGAGGACACCATCGAGCAGGCTGGTCTGGCGCTCAGCCGCCGCGGCGCTCTGCTGACAAAATTCCGCACAATGTCTGCACTCACCGACGTGGGCCAGTGGACGCGTATCCATGGCGACTACCACCTCGGACAGGTCCTTCGCTCCAAGGGCGACTTTGTCATTCTCGACTTTGAGGGTGAACCAGCCCGCCCGCTTGCCGAGCGGCGCGCCAAACAGTCGCCGCTCAAAGATGTTGCCGGGATGCTGCGCTCCTTCAGCTATGCGGCCTTTGTCGCCCTGACCCAGTACACCGCGCGCAGGCCGGAAGACTATACCCAGCTGGAATCGTGGGCGCGTTTGTGGGAGACGTCGATCTCGGGTGAGTTTCTCCGCGCCTACCGTGAAACCCTGGCTGGCTCGCCCATCGTTCCCACCGATGATCGCGATTTCGCCACTCTGCTCCACATCTATATGCTCGATAAAGCGCTCTATGAGCTCGTGTACGAACTGAACAATCGTCCGTCATGGATTCGCATCCCTTTGCACGGAATTTTGTCACTGCCGTTGTGACATAAGGATCGCCCCTGAATGGCAGCTGTTGAAATTACGGAGGAGACGAAACAACAGGTCGACCGCATCGGCTCGGCCGATATCGTCGTCGGCATTGCGGGCGCCGTCTCGCCCGAGGAACTGCGTCCTCGCGCCGAGCGGATCCTGAGTGAACTCGGATCGAGTGTCAGCTCGCTGCGCTTTGTCTTTGCCTGGCCTGGTCCGCCCCTGCCTGAGTCCACAGGCGACTCCGCTCCTCAGAACCCTTCCATCACCCTGCTTCCGTTCGCCCAGCCAGCGCAAGGCGCAGCCGAATTCTGGGCTGGCGTTTCAGCCAACCAGCGTGCGGTCCTGGGCCTTGCCGCTTCGCTCAATGCCCGCGCGTGTATCGTCCTTGGATCGGACCTCGCTGCTCTCGACGCCCGCGCGATCCAGCTGTTTTCTTATGCTGTCCTCGACCGGCAGTGTGGCCTCGCGCTCCCCATTTATCCTGCCGCCAAATACGACGGCCTCATTAACAGCGGCATCCTCTCACCCCTGAGCCGGGCGCTCTACGGCCGAAGAGTTCGTTATCCGCTCGTTTTTGATTTTGCCGCTTCGGGAGCCTTGTGCTCCACGCTCTCGCGCACCAGTGCGGTGGCTGCCACGACCGGTGATGCCTTGCTGTGGCCTGTCACCATTGCAGCCACGCAGCACGCGCAGGTGTCGGTCGGACAAATCCATATCGACGTACAGCACAAGGTCGCGACCGAAGGACTGGAGTTGAGCGCCGTCCTGGGCCAGCTGACCGGTTCGCTGTTTCAGGAAATGGACCTGTGCGCTTCGCACTGGCAGCGCATTCGCGGATCGCAAACGACGCCAACCTGGGGTACCGAGGGTGCTGCGATGCCCGATCCCCAGCCGATCGATCCGCAGCCCATGCTCGACTCGTTCCTGCTCGGATCAAAAAACCTGGACGAGGTGTGGCGCCTGATTGTGCCGCCCAACAGCCTGCTCGAACTGCGGCGGTTGGCGCGCCTTACACCCCAGCAATTCCGGATGCCCGATGACTTATGGGCCAGTGTCGTTTACGATTTCGCGCTGGCCTGGCGCCTGCGCACCATCAGTCGTGGCCATCTACTGGGCGCCCTCACCCCGCTCTATCTCGGATGGGTCGCTTCTTACGTACGCGAAGTTTCCACTCTCAGCAACGCAGCTGCCGAGCAGCGGCTGGAACAACTGGCCCGCGCCTGGGAGGAAAAGAAGCCATATCTGCTTTCAAGGTGGAGATGGCCGGATCGCTTCAATCCCTAGAGCCTTGATTCACTCCGGGGGCGATCGAAAGGAGAAATATGTGGCAGCAGGTTGAACAGTCGCTTCACTCATCGATGGGCCTGGTGATGAACAAAATCGCCACGCTGCTACCCGGCATTCTTGCGTTCATTGTCGCGTTCCTGTTCTTTCTTCTTCTCGGATGGCTTGTCTCATGGATCGTCAGCCGCATCCTGACCGGCCTTCGCTTCGACGAGCGTCTCGGACGCGGCGCCAATGCCATGGCGGAATTCAGCCCCCGTGCCACGCCTTCGCTGCTCATTGGCCGCATCGTCTTCTGGTGTTTCGTCATCGCCGGTATCGTGATCGGAGTATCGGCGCTGGGCACCGAGGAGCATACTATTTCCGGCTGGATGCTGGCCTATGTTCCGCGCGTGGTCGGCGCTGCCGTCCTGCTGTTGGCTGGCAATGTGCTGGCCCGTTTCGTGTCGCGCAGCGTGCTCATCACAGGCGTCAATCTCAATCTGAGTTATGCGCGCCTGCTCAGCATGGGTGCGAAATGGATGATCCTTGTGCTGACCGGCGCGATGGTGCTCGACCATCTCGCTCTCGGCGGTGAGATTGTCGAACTGGGATTCGGCATTCTCTTCGGTGGGATTGTCTTTGCCCTGTCGCTGGCCGTGGGGCTTGGCTCACGCGATCTCGTGAGCCGCTCGCTTGAACGCGAAGCCGCACGCCCCGTTGAAGTCGCTCCGCCGGAAAAAATCCATCATTTCTAGGAGACAGGAGTAAGGAGACAGGAGACAGGTCAGGACCGCATCCGCCTCCGGCTTAGTCTTTGAGTGACAACGTGATGCTGCGAGAGTCGCCGCCCGTTGCGCGCATCTCGATCTCGCCCTGGGATCGCTTCACCACGCTCGGGAACTTCTCGCCCCACTCCACCAGAACGATGCTGTCCGGGCTGCTCAGCTCATCGAGCCCCAGCGAATCCAGCTGCCGCTCATTCTGAATCCGGTAGAGGTCCAGGTGATAGAGCATCACCGGTTCCTTATGCCCACCCACCGTGCGCGTCCCTTCGTATTCGTGAATCAAAGTGAAGGTAGGACTGGTGACTTCATCCGGCTCCGCAGCATCCAGAGCCTCGGCGATGCCTTTCACCAGAGTGGTCTTTCCCGCACCCAGGTCCCCACGCAGAATCAGGAACTTCGGCGGCGCCAGCAACTCGGCGATCCGGTGACCAACCTCAATCGTCTCTTTGCCGCTGTGGCTTGCGAACTGATGCACTTTCAGGTCTGCCGTCTGTGTCATCTCGCCCTCGCCGCGGAGGAAGGAATTCCCTCCAACCAAACATATCCCGCTTCGTCCCGCGAGCGAAAGAGAAAAGCGCGAAAAAGATGGCCGATTGTGTCTGTGGCGAGCAGTGTATGCTCGTCCTGCTCGCGCAAAGCGAAGTCGGCGGCGAGTCCGTGGAGGTAGACTGCCGCCTCCACCGCCTCCGCTGGACGCGAGGGAAACTGCGCTAACAGCGCTGAAACAATGCCTGTGAGGATGTCGCCGCTTCCTCCCTTGGCCATGCCAGGATTCCCCGTGGTGTTCACAGCGATGCGACCGTCCGGATGCGCGATCAGCGTTCGCCAGCCCTTTAACACCACTGTCACATTGTGGCGGGTCGCAAACTCCCGCGCGAGCGGTTCCCGGCTGGCCTGAACCTCCTTCGTGCTGATGCCCGCAAGGCGCGCCATCTCACCGGGATGCGGGGTGAGCACGATCGTGCGGTTGCGGCCATCCAGCTTCTCCGGATGCTTCGCCAGGATATTCAGAGCATCGGCATCGAGGACCAGCGGCTGCTTCGTCTTCTCCAAAATTCCAAGAACAAAAGCCTCCGGCTCGGGTCCCATGCCCGGCCCCATCGCGATTACCGTTGCGCGCTCTGTCAATCGACGCAACACGTCAGGCTCGAGGTTCGACTTGTCGATCTCTCCGTCCGGCCCTTCCCGCAGTGGAAGCGTCATCAGCTCCGGTGTAATCGCAGCGACGGAGGACAGAATCGACTCCGGCACGGCAGCGGTCACCAGTCCCGCACCGGCGCGCAAGGCCGCCAGCGACGCCATTGCCGGTGCACCGGATTTACCGCGTCCCCCCGCAGCGATCAGCACGTGGCCGTAGAGGCCTTTATTCGAGTCCGGCGTGCGCGCCTGCTCCACGATGCTCTTTGACGCTCCAGCCCAGGTGAGGTTGGTCGTGGACCGAATTCCCTCGTCCGGCGATCCAATCGGCGCCACCACGATCGGTCCCGTCGCGCTCCCGGTGAGATTCCCAAACACATGCGCCAGCTTCGGTGCGGTGAACGTCACAATCGCATGAGCAGGGAACGCGCCTTCGGCTGTAAAAGATCGCGAGTCCGCGTCCCAGCCTGACGGCAGATCGACGGCGATCACCGGAGTATTAAGCACGCTGACGCGATCGCGCAATGCAGCCGCCACTCCGCGCAGCGGCGGTTTGAAGCCAGTGCCGACAACCGCGTCAAGAAACAAATCCGCCGAGGCCAGCAGGTTCTGGACCTCGGTCGTATCGAGCGCCGCCTCGTCGGGAGCCATCACCGGCGCCAGCGTCATCTCTTCAAACGCGGCCTTCGCGTCACCCTTCAAATCGGTCGGATAGCCGAGCAACAGAACACGAACCTTGAGTCCCGCTGCATCCAGCTCGCGTGCGGCCACAAATCCATCGCCACCGTTATTCCCTTTGCCGCACAGCACGGCGATGTGGCGCGACTCCGGAAACTCCCGAAGAACGAAACGTGCAACAGCAGCCCCGGCCTGATGCATCAGGTCGAGCGAGGCGACACCGTAGCGTTCCGTCGTCACGCGATCGACGGTGCGCATTTCATCAGCGGTCAGAATCTTCATCGAACGAGCCAGAACACAGTCAGTTGAACCGCGGCGAGCAACACGCGGCACCGCATCGGGGTGGAGCGCTCATGTGGTCGAGCGACTATCCGCACGGCAACTCCAACTACCCCGACGCCTGGTCGCCCGTCCAGGCGTCCATGTCGGGTGTCGCCGACGACGAGCGGGCGCCATCCTCTCCGCCGACGCGGTGGCGCTGTACCGGTTCGGGGCATGAGCGGACCCTCAGCCGGGGTCCTGTGCTGCCTGGTCACGCCATTCGACGAGCGCGGCCGGCTCGACGAGGCGGGGCTGCGGATCCTGGTGGAACGCCAGGCCGACGCCGGGGTGGGGGTGGCCCTCGGGACGGCATCGCCCGGCGAGGGGCATTCGCTGAGCCTGGAGAGACCGAGCGGCTGTACACGGTGGCCCGGGAGACGGCCGCCGGGCGGGGCCGGTGATCGCCATGGGAGCCGAGCCGAGAAACGCCGCGGAGGTCCTGCGGGTGGTCAGGACGGCCGAGGCGGTCGGTCTCGATGCCATGCAGCTGTACTGCGTCGACATCGGGCACGGCAACTACCCGACCGACGAGGAGATCAAGCGGTACCTCCGACCGTGCTCGAGATGGGATCCGGCCCGGTTGTCGAGCCACCAGGCGATCGGGTACACCATCCGCTCCGTGGTGGCCCGCCTGCTCGAGGACCACCCGGGCATCGAGGCGGTCCACTGCACCAGCGACCTCACCTACCTGCGCCGGCTCCTCGAGGTGACCCGCGGGCGGGCCGACGTGCTGGTCGGGGGGCCCCACCAGGTGCTGCCGAGCGCGCTGGCCTTCGGTGGCGCCGGCTACCTCGACAGCACCTGTGCGCTCCTGGCCCCTCGCCTGTGCGCGTCGGTCATCGAGCATTACCGGGCAGGGCGGCTCGACGAGTCGCCCTCGCCGGTCATGGAGATCACCGGGCATCAACCGCTGGGCCGGTATCCGCCGATCGGCGGGCGGCACCGCCCGGCTCAACAAGGCCGCGCTGGCCGTGCTGGCCTTCCCGGGTGGCATCCGCGGCCCCGTACCTCCCCCTCGACGAGGAGGAGCACCACTGGATCGCGGACGCATTG
>CAVPKU010000056.1:0-74817 GCA_963705765.1 uncultured Acidobacteriaceae bacterium
AGAACCAATCGCCGCCAGGAGGCTCTGCGCAACGTCATCAAAGGCAAGCCCCCCGAAACCGTCGAGCATCCAGGCCGTAAGTGGATCTTCGGCCAGCAGCGCCCCGGCCAGCCCAGCCGCATCTTCTACTACGAATATCTCGCCTTCGACCCCAGCAGTCCCGACGTCGCCACCTTCGGCAACATCTCCGTCTTCGAGTTCGCGCCTGGCTCCTTCAACATCTCCAAACGCATCTTTGCCTCCACCGCCCACTGGGAGCCCAACCTGCACACCTGGGTCTTCGAAGACGGCTGGGACCGCACTTTTAACGGCTCCGAGATCACCTCCTACGAACAGTTCCCGGTCAGAACCTTCCACGAAATCTCCGAGCAGCCCGCCTACTTCAGCAAAGATGTCCGCCAGTCTTCCGAGATGAACTTCGGCGAGCTGGCTGACTACATCCACGACCTGCGCCAAAGCGGATTCGATACCGTCCCCCTGCGCGTGCAGCTCAACCACAAGCTCGCGTATCCACTCATCACCCTGGTCATGGCCGTCCTCGCCATTCCCTTCGCGCTTTCCATGGGCAAGCGCGGCTCCCTCTCCAGCATCGCCATCGCCATTTCCGTGGCCATGGCCTACTTCTTCGTTTCCGGACTCTTCGAGGCCATGGGCAACGTCAGCTGGCTGCCCGCGTTTCTCGCCGCCTGGTCTCCGGACTTCCTCTTCGGCCTCGCCGGAGCGTATCTACTTCTCCGCACTCCGACATAATGAGAACGAAAGCCCACACCGGAAACTAGAAGGCCGACCGAGAATGTTCAGAAACCTCCAGCCCCTGCTTCCTTACATGCGCCGCTACTGGCGCGGTTATCTTTGGGGCTGTCTCTGTACCGCCTCGCCAACGCCCTCTGGGTGCAGTTCCCCCGCATCATCGGCGTCGCCTCCGACGACCTCACCCTCCGCGTCACCTGGAAAAGATGTTCGAATACGCCGGCCTCATCATGGCCGTTACCGTCGCGCACGGCGTCCTGCTCTTCCTTATGCGCTGGATCATCATCGGCATCTCCCGCGACATCGAATTCGATCTCCGCAACAACCTCTTCGCCCAGCTCGAAAAGCAATCCGCCTCGTACTACCAGGAACACCGCACCGGCGACATCATGGCCCGCATGACCAACGACCTCGCCGCCGTTCGCATGCTCCTCGGCCCGGCCATCATGTACACCGCCAACACCGTGCTCTTCTTTGCCGGAGCTCTCTACTTCCTCCTGCGCATCAGCCCGTTTCTGACGCTCATCGCGCTTGCTCCCATGCCGCTCGCGAGCATCCTGATCCAGTCCATGGGCCGCCGCATTCACGAGCGCTTCGAGCGCATCCAGGCCATGTACTCCGATATCTCCGCTCAGGCTCAGGAGAACTTCTCCGGCGCCCGTCTCGTCCGCGCCTTCGCTCAGGAGGAAGCGCAGATCAAAGCCTTCGAGACGCTCCAACCGTGAAAACATCCGCCGCGCGCTCCGCCTCGTCCGCCTCATGGGCATGCTCTGGCCCACGCTGGAATTCATGCTGGGCCTCGCTATGGTCATCTCGTTGCTCGTCGGCGGCCACGAGGTCCTCGTCCACCGCATCACCGTCGGAAAGTTTGTCGAGTTCAACACCTTCCTCCTGATGCTCACCTGGCCCATCATCGCCCTCGGCTACGTGGTGAACCTTTTCCAGCGCGGCACGGCTTCGGTCGTGCGCATCCACGAGCTCCTCACCGCCGAACCCACCATCGACGACGTGAAGCCGTGCTTTCCCCCGAATCCACAGAGATTCACGGCGACATCGAGTTCCGCGATCTGCACTTTGCCTACCCGGCCTCGAACGGCAATCCCGTTGAAGTGCTCCACGGAATCTCGCTTCGCATTCCTGCCGGCAGCAGCCTCGCGCTCGTCGGTCCCACCGGCTCGGGAAAATCCAGCCTGGTCAGCCTCATCCCACGCCTCTACGACGCGCCGCCCGGCAGCGTCCTCATCGACGACCAACCCATCCGCTCCTGGCACATCGACGCGCTCCGTGCCGCCATCGGCTTCGTTCCCCAGGAAACCTTCCTCTTCAGCACCACCATCCACGAGAACATCGCCTTCGGTGTTCCCGGCGCGACCTCCGCAGCCGTTATCCAGGCCGCTCAGTCCGCCCACATCCGCGAAGAATTCGACCTCTTCCCCAATGCTTTTGAAACTACCGTCGGCGAACGCGGCCTCACCCTGTCCGGAGGTCAAAAGCAGCGTACCGCCCTCGCCCGGGCCATCCTCCGCAACCCGCGCATCCTCATCCTCGACGACGCCCTGGCCAGCGTCGACACCTGGACTGAAGAACAAATCCTCGCCGAGCTGCAAAAGGTCATGGCCGGACGCACCACGATCCTCATCTCGCACCGCATCTCAACCGTGCGTCACGCCGATCGCATTGCAGTCCTGGTGCGCGGACGCATCGTCGAATACGGCACCCATGACGAACTCATCGAGCGTAATGGCTACTACGCCAGCCTGTTCCAGAAACAGCTCCTCGAAGAGGAGCTCGCCGTTACGCACTAAATCGCTACGCCGTCCAACTCGATCCCACTTCTTCGGCTGCCATCGCGCGCCCCGTCGTCAGGATCATCCTTGCCTCGGGGCCTTCGCCCTCGCCCATCAGACGCAGGACTTCAGGATCGTGCGCAGCGATGTTCCATGCCTCGCGCACATCGCGAATGCACCCGATCGCTTCCCGAAAACGATCCGCCGACTCCAGCCGCGATCCCTCCAGACACAACGCAAAAATCGCCGCATAGAACTCGCTCAGTACTTTCGCCGAGTTTCCGCCTACGTCCGCACGCATCCGCGACTGCAAATGCATCAGGATTTCCAGCACCCGCCCCACCGCCGTCCGCCGCGCCGCCGTATCGTGATTTTCCGTCGCGCTGATCGCGTTGTACAGGAATCGCATCATCCCGTCGTAAAGCGCGACGATCAGCTCCACCGGGTTCATTCCCGCAATCGCCTGTTGCTGATAATTCATGGTCCTCCGACCGCTCGGCCTTGATTTGTTTCTAGTGCTGCTGGTTGTACCCGGTGATCGCGCTGTAGATCTCGTCGACGTACTGCAGTTCCTGCGGAATCTGCTGCAGAGTGTAGTTCGCCTGATTCAGTTCTGTGGTCAGCAGCGCCTTCTGACTGGTGATCAGCGTTTCCTGATTGGCAATGTTGTCGTTCAGAGCCGTTTCCTGCGTGGCATCCTGCTGGAGTGCCAGATAGGGCGCCGCTCGGCGCGGTGTTGCTGAGATTGTTCAGCGTTTTTGTCAGGTTGGCGCCCAGCGACGTGTAGCTGCCGTTGGACTGAAACAGGTTCATCGCGTCCTGGTAGTTGCTGTTGAGCGCACTGTCCAGCTTCGAGCTGTCCAGCGTCAGGGTCCCGTCGTACTGCGTGCTGGCCGTGATCCCCAGCTGGGAAAGCGAGGTCAGAGCCCCCGTGGACTGGGTGAAGTTCATCGCCGCCTGCAGTTGCTCCTGCAACATCGCGATGGCCGGGTTCCCAAACAACGGCTCCGGATTCCCCGCGCTGCTGCTGCCTTCCTGCGCGTTCAGATCGCCGATGACCTTGTTGTAGGCGCTGACAAAACTGCTGACCGCCGATTCCACCTGACTGTTGTTGTTCGTGATCTCCACCTGCACCGGGCTGTTTGAAATATCCAGCAGCTGCATCGTCACGCCGGGAATCGCCGTCGTCACCGTGTTCGACGGACTGGTCATCGAGATGCCATCGACCGAAAGCTGCGCGTCCTGGCCCTTCTGCGCCTGGGTGATCGCGATGTTCTTGTTCGTCGTCGCGTCGGTCAGGCTGCTGGAGTCGATCGCGACCGCGCCCGATCCACCGCTGACGTCGCTCACCAGAGCGATCCGCGATCCGGAAGAGTCTGTGACCAGGTTGGCCTGCACCCCATAATCGCCTCTGTTGATGTACGAGACCAGGCTCGAGAGCGTGTTGTTCGCCGGGATCGTGTCTCCGTTGCCGTCTACAGCCGTGCCGTCGGAGATCGTGATCTTCGTTCCCCCCAGGGTCACGCTGCCGCTGAGCGTGTCTGTGGCCGAAAAACCGCCGCTGGCGTACGAATACGTCTGCGCCAGCTGCCCGATCACCACCGAATGACCGCCGGCCACCGCCGTCGACGTGGCATTCATCAGAGCCAGCACCGAAGTATCGGAGCTCGACCCTTCCTTCGCGGAAAACGTTCCCTGAAAATCCGTCAGCGCGCTCAACGAGGTCGATAGCGCGCTCAGATCGGTGCCAATACTGCTCAGCGCCGTGTCCTGCGCCTGCAGTGTCGTGAGCTGATTCTTCCACGGCGTTTCCGTGGTCTGCAGATTGGTCACGATTTGATTGACCGTGCTCGTGACATCGAAGCCCTGGCCGCTGGTGGGCGACCCAAATGCGATTCCGACGCTTCCCATAACGGTGTTATCGTCGCTTTCCGGGAAAGCTTTACCCAGGTGCTCTGCGTGCAGCCAGCGGGCCAATCGGGAAGTCATGGATTAGCTGAATCTAAGAAGAAGCGGGGAGCCGAAGCTCCCCGCCGGTGAAACTGCCGTCGTTGGTTTACTGGAGCAGCTTGGTCACCATTTGCTGCGTGCTGTTGGCCTGCGCCAGGGCCGAAATGCCGGTCTGGGTCAGGATTTCGAACTTCGACAGGTTCGAGGTTGCCGCGGCATAGTCGGTCTGGGTATGTTGTTCTCGGCCGACTTCACGTTGGTCATGTGCCGTCACTGGTGTAAATGTTGATGGCGCTGGCGCTGGCCGGCGTCTCGGATGCGTTACTCGCGATGACCGTGAGCAACTCGTTTGCGCTCCCGCCGCCGCTGGGTGTGATCGAAACCACGCCGGCCGCTACGGAAGCTGTGTAGGTCGATCCGGTCGCCACGCCCAACGTGGCGTTCAATGCCGTGGTCAAAGAGGTGGCCGCTGCGTTGGCGATCGACTGGTTCTGGCTGGCCAGACCGCTGTAGCTGGCCAGGTTGACGATCTGCGTGCCAGGATTCGTACCTGACGCCGACTTGATCGTGATCGAGCCGCTCAGGGTATCGCCCTGGGTCAGCGTGACTTTGAGGGCTCCGGCTCGCAGCCGGTGTGTTGAACGCGACGCCGCCGCCGCCCGACACGTTCAGGTTCGTGGCCGCGCCGGTGCCCGAGGTGAAGACCTGGATGCCGTTGTAGTTCGTGGTGCTGCCGATGGTGCCAATCTGAGTCAGAATGTCCTGATACTCCTGGTTGGCTGCGCTCAGCTGCGCGCCCGACAGGGTTCCGCCGCCCGCTTCTGTAGCCAGCGTGACCGCGCGGTTGAGCAGATTCGTCACCTGCGAGAGAGCTCCGTCGGCGACCTGCAGAAAACCGACGCCTGCGCTGGCGTTGCTGGACGACTGGGTCAGAGCCGATGAGTTGGCCTGTAAGCCGTTGGCGATCGAAAGACCGGCCGCGTCATCCGCGCCGGAATTGATCCGTGAACCGGAAGAAAGCTGCTGGAGTGTGTTCTGCAGGCTGGCCTGCGTCTGGTTAAGGTTGTTTTCAGCGTAGACGGCCGAAATATTGTTCAGGACTCCCAATGCCATGATCGTTCTCCTTATCGAATAGGGTTCCTGAACGGAGTGCTTACGCTTGCCACCCCTGGGAACCACTTAACTCACTGCCTTCATCGGCCCGCCTCCTTCCCTCATCACCCTCGTTCCCGCCTTTGGTCCCATGCGTGCGCCTCCTCCCTGCCGCCTGCCTCCTCACCTCTCCCGCCCTTCCGCCGATAAATGCAAAGAAAGCGCAAAACGCCCCGCTATGATCCATCTCACTCGCCTCAACGGCAATCCGCTGGTCGTCAACAGCGACCTCATCAAATACGCTGAGTCCTCGCCCGACACCATGCTCACGCTCATCAACGGCGAAAAAATCGTTGTTCTCGAATCCTGCGACGACGTCGTCAACCGCACCCTCGCCTGGCGCGGCCGCGTCTTCGCTGAGGCCGCCGGGCACCTACAGGCTCTTTCCTGGACGCCGCTACTCCCCGCCGCGGCCGCCCCCGATCTTCGCCAGCCATCCGCCGCTTCCTCCACCAACTCTTCCGAGGACTAATCCATGGACGCAGGCAGTCTCGCCGGTCTTCTCCTGGCTGTGGCCGGTATCCTCGCGGGCCTCCTTCTCGAGGGCGGTCACATTCGCCAGGTCATCCAGCCCACCGCCGCCATGATCGTCTTCGGGGGCACCCTCGGCGCCGTCATGCTCCAGTTTCCCTTCAAAACCGTCGCCACCGCGGCCTTCCGCCTCCTGCGCGTCTTCTTTCATCGCGACGGCGGCAGCGCTGTCCTTCTCCGCCAGATCGTCACCTTCGCCAACAAAGCGCGGCGCAAGGGTATCGTCTCCCTCGATCAGGATCTGCCCCAGGTGACCGACCCGTTTCTCCGCCAGGCCCTCATGCTCGCCGTCGACGGCACCGAGCCCTCCGAATTGCGCCACATCATGGAAGTCCAGATCGAGAACGTCAGCGAGAACGAAGCCCGCATCCCCGCCGTCTTCGAATCCGCTGGCGGATTCTCCCCCACCATCGGCATCATCGGCGCCGTTATTGGCCTCATCCAGGTTATGCAGCACCTTGATCACATGGACGCGGTCGGACGCGGCATCGCGGTCGCCTTCGTCGCAACCATCTACGGCGTCGGCGCCGCCAACCTCTTCTTCCTGCCCGCCGCCGGCAAACTGCGCCAACGCGCTCGTGAGGATCAGCGCCTTCGCGAGATGGCCCTCGAGGGCATCATCTCCATCATCGAAGGTATGAACCCGCGCATGATCGAAATCAAGCTGGCCGGCTTCCTCGGCAGCGCGACGCCGCTTCCGCCCTCTGGCCCCGAGGCCGTTCGGGAGATGCGCGCTTGAGAAACGGCTCCCTCAAATCCCGCCGCCGCTCCGACAATGTCCATCAGGATCGCTGGCTGGTCTCCTACGCCGATTTCATCACTCTGCTCTTCGCCTTTTTTGTCGTCCTTTATGCCAGCTCCCAGGCCGACCAGCGCAAGCAGTCCCAGATCGCTCACTCCATCCAGTCCGCGTTTGAAGCGATGGGGATCTTTCCCGCGCAGCCGCACACCGGCGACAAGGCGACCACCGCCGATGCCCAGTCGATGCCGCCCGTTAATGTCGTCCTCGGAGACGACCTCTCCGCTTCCCCCGAAGTCCGGCAGGATCTCCAGCGCCTCCAGTCCCAGCTGGCCGCCACCCTCGCGTCCCAGGTCGCCCAGCACAACGTTGCCCTTCGCCTCGGCCGCGACGGCCTCGTGATCTCCCTGCGTGTATCCGGCTTCTACGACAGCGGCTCCGCTATCCCGCACGCCCAGGCGAAGCCCACGCTCGATCAGGTTGCCGCTACCATCGGCGTCACGCCCTACGACATCCGTATCGAGGGCCACACCGACAACGTCCCCATCCACACCGCGCAGTTTGATTCCAACTGGGAACTCTCCACCGCGCGCGCCACCGAGCTCGCCAAAATCTTTATCGTGAACTACCGATTCACGCCCGCCCGCCTCTCGGCCGCCGGCTTTGCCGAGTATCACCCGGTCGTCACCAACGACACCGCCGAAGGCCGCAGCCAGAACCGCCGCGTCGACATCATCGTCCTGCCCCGCATCAGCGTCTTCGCCACCCAGAACAGCAGTCAGTGATCAGCAGGCAGGAGGGCTCGCCGTCTCTGCGCAAGTGAGTCCTCGACATCCCGACCCTCTCAGCGCATGATCGTGCAATGGATGAGCCGTCTCCTGTCCGGTACAAAGTCTTTTTTCACCAGGGCGAAAACCTCGGCCTGAGGACCCACGTGGAACAGGCCCGCGCCTGGGTGGACGCGGCCGGTGTACACGTCAAAAGTGCCTCCGCTGCGATATTCATTTCGCGTAACGATCTCGTTTCCAGCCGAATCTTTCGACTTCATGGACTTGGCCGGGTCATTGAAATCGACCACTGCAGAGGCAGGCTGTTTGTCTCTGTCGTTCGGTTGATGATCGGCCAGTTTGCATTCATCAATTTCTTCAAGACTGGCGCTCTGAACACACAAATCAACGAGCACATCGCCGTCGTCTCGCCGAATCACCGAACGCCGACAACTGAACGCTCTCTAAGAAAACCCCAACACCGGATGCGGCACATACGCTGCCTCCAGCGCCTGCAATCTCCTCCGCCGTCAGCTTCACCGACAACGCCGCCACCGCATCCTCCAGATGATGCGCCTTCGTCGCGCCCACAATCGGCGCCGTGATCCCCGGCTTCGCCAGCATCCACCCGAGCGCCAGTTGCGCCTGCGGAACCCCGCGCTTCTTCGACAACTCGGTCAGCGCCTCCACCACCTTCTGGTCTGGCTTCCTCCGTCTTCGAGTACATCGTGTTGCCGAAACGATCCGTCTCCGAGCGGCTCGTTGTCTCGCTCTGCCACGGCCGTGCCAGCCGACCACGCGCCAGCGGGCTCCGGGAATCACCCCGACCCCTTCCGCCCGGCACAGCGGAATCATCTCCCGCTCCTCTTCCCGATACAGCAGGTTGTAGTGGTTCTGCATCGACACAAACCGCGTCCACAAATGCTTGTCAGCCAGATACAACGCCTTCGCAAATTGCCACGAGTACATCGACGACGCCCCGATATACCGCACCTTCCCCGCCTTTACCGCATCGTGCAGCGCTTCCATCGTCTCTTCAATCGGCGTGTCCTCATCCCATCGATGGATCTGGTACAGATCCACGTAATCCATCTCCAGCCGCCGCAGGCTCTGCTCCAGCTCGAACAGAATCTCTTTGCGCGACAGCCCTCGCCCATTGGGCTCCTCGCGCATCACGCCCCACACCTTCGTCGCCACCACCACTGACTCGCGCCGCGCATTCTTCTTCAGAAAACGCCCCACCACCTCTTCGCTCGCCCCGCTCGAATACACATTCGCCGTGTCCCAGAAGTTGATTCCCAGATCGAGCGCCTGCTTCAGAAACGGCTGGCTCTGCTCTTCGTTCAATGCCCACGCGTGCCGTCCCGCCGGTGGTTCTCCCGGAGCCGGCGGCCGCCCATACGTCATGCATCCGAGACAAATCCGCGAAACCTTCAGCCCTGTCCTGCCAAGATTGATGTAGTCCATTCCTTCTCCCTTTGTACCGATGAAAGCTAACCGCGCTTCCCGTAACCTGTAACCTGAAATCCCGTGTCGTCCGCCGCTCACCGCCTCCACGCGATGTATCAGCGCCTCGTCGCAACCTGGGGTCCCCAGCAGTGGTGGCCTGCGAAAACACCCTTCGAAGTCGTCATCGGTGCCTACCTCACCCAGAATACCGCCTGGAAATCAGTCGAACGCTCCATTGCCAACCTGCGCGCTCGCGGCGTCCTCTCCGTCCGCGGACTCCGCTCGATCCCCGAAGCTGAGCTCCGCGACCTCATCCTCCCCTCGGGTTTTATGCTGCGCAAAGCCGCGGCGCTCAAAGCCTTCGTCGCCTTCCTCGACGCCACGGCCAAAGGAAGCATGACCACCCTTCGCCGCCGCGCTCACGCCGATCCAAAAGCCATCCGCAACGACCTCCTCGATCTCCCCAGCGTCGGCCCTGAAACCGCAGATGCCATTCTCCTCTACGCCCTCGACGTTCCCGCCATGGTCGTCGACGAATACCTCCGCCGCGTTACGATCCGCCACGGCCTCGCGCCCCGCGACGCAAAATACGCCGTGATCCAGGCCCTCGCCGAGAAGGCTTTCGCCTCCGAGCGCGACCACGAATCTCCCGACGCTCTCGCCCGCCACTACAACGAGTTCCACGCCCTCATCGTTGAAACCGGCAAACGGCACTGCGGCCGCGTGCCCCGCTGCGAGGGTTGCCCCCTGGCGTTTGACCTCACAAACGCGCGCCTTTCCCGTCCTGTGCATAAAATGTACGGGTGACGGTGACTCTCTATGCGGCCACCACCAACGCCGGCAAGCTGCGCGACTTCTCCGTCGCAGCTGCCGAAGGTGGATTCCAGGTGGAGTCTCCGTCCGGCTTCAGTGCAATCCCTGCACCCGCTGAAAATGAACTCACCTTTGCCGGTAACGCCCGCCTCAAAGCGCAGTACTACAGCCGCCTCCTCCCCGGCCTGATCCTCGCCGACGATTCCGGCCTCGAAGTCGACGCTCTCGGCGGCGAGCCCGGTGTCCGCTCCGCGCGCTACGCCGCAGATGCGGGCTTCGAGCCCCGTGGGGCCGATGCGAGCTTCTCCATCGATGAGCGCAACAACATCTACCTGCTTTCCCGCCTCCGCGGCGTCAGCCAGCGCACCGCGCGCTATCGGTGTGTTCTCGCCGTTGCGCGGGATGGCGAAGTGCTCTGCACCGGCGACGGGAGTGTGAACGGAGAAATTCTTGGCGCTCCTCGCGGCGCCGGCGGGTTCGGCTACGACCCGCTCTTCTGGATCCCCCAACTGCAGTTCACGATGGCGGAAATCTCCCTCGATCAGAAACATCTCCTCAGCCATCGCGGCCGTGCCTTCCGCGCACTCCTGCCCGAACTCAAACGCCTCGTCGAGTAGTTACAATGGCGGCGGACCCCGATGCGCATTGACGCCCATCACCACTTCTGGCACTACACGCCCGACGAATACGGCTGGATCGACGACGCCATGGCAGCGATCCGCCGCGACTTTTTGCCCGCTGACCTCGCCCCCGAAATCTCCGCCGCCGGCATCGACGCCGTCATCTCCGTGCAGGCCCGCCAAACCCTCGCCGAAACTGAATTCCTCCTCGACCAGGCCCAACACAATCCCTGGATCGCCGGCGTTGTCGGATGGGTCCCTCTCATCGATCCCGAGGTCGCCGCAATCCTCGCTCCTCTCGCGGCCAATCCGCGCCTCAAAGGCGTCCGCCACATCCTCCAGGCGGAGCCCGCCGCCTACATGGACCGCCCCGACTTCAACGCCGGCATCGCGCAGCTGCGCGCTTTCAACCTCACCTACGACCTCCTCGTCCATCACCCGCAACTGTCCGCCGCGATTCGCCTCGTCGATCGTCACCCCGACCAGGTCTTCGTCCTCGACCACATCGCCAAGCCCGCCATTCGCGCCGGCGAAATCGAGCCCTGGAAGCGCGATCTGGCAGAACTGGCCCGTCGCCCCAACGTCTTCTGCAAGCTCTCCGGCATCGTCACGGAAGCCGACTACAAGACCTGGACTTACGACCAGATTTTCCCCTATATGGAAGCGGCGCTCGAAGCCTTCACGCCCGCTCGCCTCATGTTCGGCTCAGACTGGCCCGTCTGCCGCGTCGCCGTCCCCTATGTCGACTGGGTTCACACCGTCGAGCGCTTCGCAGCGCCGCTCTCCGCCAGCGAACGGGAGGCCCTCTTCCACACCACGGCCGCCCGCGCCTACCAGCTCGCCTGATCGCTCAACGGAGTACTTGCTTTCGAGCTTCCTGCTTCTTCCTTCCAGCTTCCCGCTGCCTTTCAAATCTCCATCACGGTTACAATTTCCCCCGCCGCCAGTCGCTCCGCCGTCTCCGGAACCACCAGGAACGCATTCGCCTTCGCTGCCGCAGCCAGATCGCCTGACCCCTGCCACCCGATGCGCCGCACCCGCGCTCCTCGAAAACTGCTCTCGACCACAGCTGGCAGAAATCGCGTCAGTCCCGCCTTCACCTCAAGGTCTTCCTCCAGACGCGCCATTCCGAAGTGCGGCCCAGCATGTTCCTCGCCGCCCAGCGCCCGCACCAACGGCGCAGCAAACAACGCAAACGTCACCATCGTCGAAATTGGATTCCCCGGCAGCCCCAGAAAGTACCGCTTGTCCAGCTTCCCAAACACCACCGGCTTGCCCGGCTGAATCTTCGCGCCGGTAAAGTAGAACTCGGCGTCCAGCGCCACCAGGGCCTGCTCCACAAAGTCGAACTTTCCCATCGACACGCCGCCCGTCAGCAGGATCAGATCGCAATCCAGCGCCTCGCGAATCGCCCTCTCCGTCGCTGCCTTGTCGTCGCGCACAATCGGTCGCGCCACCGGCTCTCCACCCGCCGCTCGCACCTGCGCCGCCAATGAGTAACTGTTGGAGTTACGAATCTGATGCGCCAGCGGCTTTTCCATCACCTCCACCAGCTCATCCCCGGTCGCGAGAATCGCAATCCGCGGCTTGCCGAAAACCGGCAGGTCTCCCTCACCACACGCAGCAGCCGCCGCGATCTCCGGAACACCCATCCGCCTCCCTGCCGGAACCACCACGTCGCCAGCGCGTGCCTCCGCTCCAGCCGGAACGATGTTTTCTCCTGCCGCCACCTGCCGCCCGTCGGCCAGGCTCACGAATCCATCGTTGCCCCCGTGTGCTCAACCATCACCACGCAGTCCGCACCTGGAGGAACCGCGGCGCCGGTCATGATCTCGACCGCTTCCCCTGGCCGAATCGCACCCAGCGTCCACGCCTCGCCTGCGCGCAGCTGTCCTACCACCCGCATGCCTCCCGCCTGCAAGTCCACCGACCGGCATGCGAACCCATCCCGCGTCGCGCGCGGAAACGGCGGCTGATCCCGGTCCGCCACAATCGGCTCTGCCACCACCCGCCCGGCCACCGCGGCTAATGCGACTCTCTCGACCCCTCGTCCCCGCGCCAGGGCGCGCAGCTCCCCCGCATGGCGTCGCACCACGGATACCGCGTGATCGTAACTCAGCACGATAGAAGGCGATTCTTCCTGGTTCACCAGACGATTGTCGCAAAAAGAAAAGAGCGCCGTCCCCATGCAGAGGAAAACGGCGCTCCGGTTTCGGGGTTGGTTTATTTAGGCTTCCTGGCCGATGACTTGTAACTGGTCGACTGCGTCGAGCTCAGCTCCGACAGCACCTGCTTCGCATCCGCGGAAAACGGCCCCGTGGGCGCCAGTTCCAGATACTTCTGGTACGCCTCAGCGCATCCATCCGGCGCCACGATCTTCTGCGTCTTCGGATCGATCGTCGCCTTGTTGATCAGCGCCTTGCCTTTCAGATAGTACGGAATCGGCTTCGTCGGGTCCGCAGCGATCGCCTTTTCCGCCGCTGCCACCGTCGCATCCAGCTGATTGTTGCGATCCATCACGATCGCTTCGTTCGAGTAGTACATCGACGCGCCCGCCGGATTCGCCTTCGCTGCCGCATCGTACGCCGCCTGCGCATCCGGAATCTTGTTGTCGGATCCATACGCTTCGCCGAGCGCATTCCCAGCCGCGCCTTCCACCTCCGGATTCGGCTTCTTCGCGGCGGCCTCCAGCTGGATCCCCTTCTGCAGCGATGTCTCCGCGTCCGAGTACTGCTTCATCCCCAGCTGTGCCTCGCCCAGTTCCACCCAAAGCAACGGCTCATCCGGCTTCGCCGTCACGTCTTTTTGCATCAGCGCTGCCGCGTCCGCGAAATTTTTGGCGCCACGATCCGAGCGCGCCTTGGCCAGGTCGCCGTTCAGGTTCTTAATCTGCGAGTTCTCCTTCAGAATCGCAGCGTTCTTCGCCTTGGCCTCTTCCAGATTCTTCCGCTGCTCCGGCGACAGCTTGTTCAGATAATCCTGGCGTGACATGTCGTCATCAGCCGCCGTATCCTGCGCCGCTACTACCTTGATGTTGTCAATCTGATCGACGATCTGCCCCTTCGGCGTTGTCGGCAGCTTGAAGGTCATCGTGTACGTTCCCTGGCGCTACGTCCCCTTTGTAATCGCCGCTGGCGTCCACTTCGAACGTATACTTCGGCGTCGCATCCGCCGATGCCATCCCGCCCTCAAACAGCGAGATCGTTCCAGAGGCTTCCAGCGCCCCCGCCGGATCGGTCACGTGCCCATGAAATCTTCCCCGTCGTCGTTGTTGTCTGTGCTCCCAGAAACAGAGGAGTGCTTAAAAGAACGGCCAGCGCAATCCGCGGCCTGAGGTTTTTCATCGCCATATTCCTTCCTCTCTGATGGAGTGCGCAGTCATGCTGCGCCCTCCTGACTTGTCACTCCGGTTTCCGGCCCCTTCTCCCGCTGCTTTGCATAGCGGATCGGATCCGTCGCCCCGGCCTGCTCAAACGCCCGCAATCGCAGCACGCAGCTTTCGCACACCCCGCACGCTGCCTCCGAACCTGAATAGCATGACCACGTTAACTCCAGCGGCGCGGCCAGTTCAAGGCCGAGCCCCACGATCTCTCTCTTCTGCATATGGATGAGCGGCGTCTTCACAATGATGTCGCCCTCCTTCGTCCCCTGACGGATTAGCTCCTGAAATGCCGCGTAATACGCCGGCCGGCAGTCCGGATACCCCGAGCTGTCCTGCTCCACCGCCCCTATGAACACCGTTTTCGCACCCAGGACTTCCGCCCAGCTCACCGCCGCCGACAGAAAATGCGCGTTCCGGAAGGGAACATACGTCACCGGAATCTCCGCCGGGGTTGCGAATCCGTCCGCCGCGCCGTCCGCCCTGGCCTCAGGCACAGCAATGCTGCTGTCGGTCAGCGCCGACCCGCCAATCCGTCGGAACAGATCCAGTTTCAAATGAAGAAAATCGCGAAACCCCAGCTGCTCCGCCACCGCTCGCGCCGACCGCGCTTCCCGCGCCTCGGTCCGCTGCCCGTAGCTGCAATGCAGCGCATAGGCCTCATAATCCCGAGCCGCCAGCGCCGCGCACACGCACGAGTCCATCCCTCCGGACAGGCACACCACAGCGCGTTCCCGGCTCGTCTTTGCCACCCTCTAGACTAACCCGATCCGCGGGCCCCAGCGCTGTGACGCACCGCACCGCGGTCCGCCGTCTCGCGCCACCCTACGCCGTCTCTGGCCGAAACTTCCGGAACGCCAGCACCGCCAGCGCAATAAACACCACCAGCGTCACCAGCTGCACCACCACGAACGGCAATTCCTTCCCCGTCGGAGCCATCGCGTGCAGCGCCGGCACCTTCTCAAACGACTGCACGATCAGCACAAAGAAGTTGAAATACTGCGCCAGAATCGCCGCAATCACCCACGTCCCCCGCCAGCCGCCCTTCAGATGCCCCGCGTACCGCGCGATCAGCGCCACCATCAGGATCACCAGCGACAGCACCCCAATCACAATCCCCGGCGTCACGCCCTTGAACGGAAACATGAAGCCCGTCACGCTGGTCAGAATCGTCGTCAGCAGAAACAGCACCGTCATCGACGACACCTTCCGCGACGCAATCATTGCGAGAATCACCAGAAACCCCGAAGCAATTCCCACCAAACTGATCGCCACATGCAACTGCGTAAACGCAGCCAGACTCATTCCCAGAATCACGCGTCACAATCCTTTCCGTGTAAGGCAAAGCGGTTCGTTGGAATTCGCGCATGCGCGCAGGAGGGGCCTCGGGGGCGGGTCCCTCTATGATGCCCTGGTTTGGCTGGTGGACTCGCGGAGGCGGCAGAACAAAGCGCCGGGCTTGAACCCGGCGCTTTCGGTTTCAGAGGTTGGCGACGGGGTACGAAACCAAGCCACGGCAGCGGACCTGCGCAAAGGCAGGAGAACCTGTGCCCTGTACCCTGCAACCTGTACCCTGCCTCTACAGCTTCTCGAAAAACTCGCAGGCCGAGCACGAGATGTACACCCCGCCCGGAACTCCGCGCTCGCGGTCCTTCACTCGCTTCACAATGCGGGTCGGCTTCGAGCACTTCGGACAATCCGTGCTCTTCGTGGTGTCCATCACCTTCTTACGGTCAGCGGTCTTGGCAATCTTGGCCATCGTCGAAACTCCTCAATCCTGGGTGTAGGCGCGCTCGACTGAAAAGCGCGCAACGTCCCACTCGCCTTCGCGGAAAATCACCTGATGTGCAGGGAGGTCGCGGCTCAAGCGCAGGGACGCGCTCCGACAATTTTACACGACCCCGAGGCCTTCTAAACCCTAATCCCTAACCCCTAATCCCTCGTCCCTGGTGATTTAAGTCACTGCCCCCGCCCCCCCAACCCCGCTAGCCTCAACGCATCGCTGGGAGTCGCCGACCATGAGCACACAGGCCGTTGTTCCCGAAACCGCCAGGCGCCGGAAGAAGCTGGTACGCCGCTCCGCCCCCGACCAGTCGCAGGGCCTCCGCCGCATCGTGCAGTTCGCCTTCGTCGGCCTCAACCTCTGGATCGGCGCCCAGTTCTGGCTCTGGGTCCGCTACTTCGAGCACGGCAGCCAGCAGTTCGCGAGTCCAGCCTGGCACGTCCCGCGCCCCCTGGCGTCGAAGGCTGGCTCCCCATCGCCGGCCTCATGAACCTCAAGTACTTCCTCGTCACCGGCCGCGCCCCCGAATTCCACCCCGCCGCCATGTTTCTGCTGGTCGCCTTCCTCGCCATGAGCGTCCTCCTCAAGAAGTCCTTCTGCGGCTGGCTCTGCCCCGTCGGCACCGCTTCAGAAACCCTCTGGAAGCTCGGCCGCCGCCTCTTCAAACGCAACTGGCAGGTCCCCCGCTGGCTCGACCGCGAACTGCGCGGCCTCAAGTACCTCCTGCTCGCCTTCTTCGTCTCCGTCATCGTCTGGATGCCCGCCGAGGCTCTCCACGACTTCATGGCCGGACCCTACGGCACCATCGCCGACGTCAAGATGCTCAACTTCTTCCGCGGCATCGGCTGGGTCGGCATCGCCGTCATCGGCTGGCTCGTGCTCTTCTCCGTCTTTATCCAGAACTTCTGGTGCCGCTACCTCTGCCCCTACGGCGCGCTCATGGGACTGGCCTCGCTCCTCAGTCCGGTCAAAATCCGTCGCGACGCCGACGCCTGCATCGACTGCGGCAAATGCCGCAAGGCTTGCCCCTCGAATCTGAAAGTCGACCAGCTCGTCCAGATCCGGTCCGCGGAATGTACGGCGTGCATGGCCTGCGTCGCGGCTTGTCCGATCGAGAACGCCCTGCAGTTCGCCCTCCCCCCACGCAAAGCCGCGGAAACGGAGCAGCGCTGGCGCGGACTGGTCGTCCGGCCTCGGATGGCCGTCGCGATCATGGCCGTCCTCTTCTTCGGACTGATCCTCTTCGCCCGCATCAGCGGACACTGGCAAACCCGCGTGCCGGATCACGTCTACAGAATCCTGGTCCCCAACGCCGACCAGGTCAGCCACCCCATGTAGGCGCGACGGCCAACGATCCTCACCCAAGACCGACACGCCGGATAAGATCGACGAATCGCGGATCGCTCCGAATCGGATCGAAGTACGGATGGGTTTTTACGAACTGCAGGATGTTGGATTTCTCGTTGTAGGCCTGCTCCAGCCAGTAGAACGCCTGCTCCCGATCGTCGAGACCCAGGTAGCCATTCACAAATGCGGCCGCCGGAGCGTAACCTGCTTTCTTCCGTGCGTGCAGTTGCGCCAGCAATGCCAGTGCTTCGCGGCGGCGGCCAGAGCGCGCATAGGCACGAATGAGGACCCCTATGGCAGCAAAATTCGCACCCGAAGGACCGACGGCTTTCTGGAGAAAGGGGATGGCGTCGGCGGGCCGCCCAGTGGCCGCTAACTCGAATCCGAGGGCGGTAAGGGTTCCCCCGTCGTCGGGCTGCACTGCCAGAGCACTCCGCGATTCGCGGATGGCCTCATCGTTCTGGTGGGCCTGAAAGAGAATCCACGCGACGTCGCCGCCGGAAACCATAATCGGATCCAGCTTCCGGGCACTCTCAATCCAGGTGACGGCTTCATCGGTTCTTCCCTCACAGAGCAGCCACAAAGAAAAAGCAGCGCGGGCTTCCGGGTCATTTGGGTTCAGATCGAGGGCGCGCCTGTATTCCGTTTCGGCTTCCCCCAGCGCCATTCCTCCTGCAGCACTTTGGCGAGGATGACGTGGGCCTCGATCAGATCGGGATCCAGAGCGAGGGCCTGTCGGGCGAAGGCCATCGCCTTGGGGCGCGCTTCCGCTGGTGAAACTCCTCCTGCAACCGTTGCCAGACCGATCCACACTTCGGCCAGGCCGAGATACGCCGGTGCAAAGGTCGCGTCCTTCTGGATGGCGTCCTCGAAATCGGCTGCACCCTGTTTCGTATCCCCCTGGGTCAGGGCGTACCGGCCTTTCAGATAGCTCTCGTAGACCTCAGGCGCGACGGGGCGGGTTGAAGTGAAGCGCCGGTGCTCGTCTCCCGTCACTGTCACTTCTACCTTCTCGGCAATGGATTCTGCCAGATCGCTCTGCAGGGTGAGCGCATCTTTCATCTCCCGGTCGTAGGTCGTGGACCAGAAGTGTTCATCCGTGGCGGCGCGAATGAGCTGGACGGTGATGCGAATCCGATTGCCGTCTCGTATCACCGATCCCTCGACCAGAGCATCCACACCCAAAATGCGCGCGATTTCCGGTGCGGAAACCTGGGGATTCCGGAAGCGCATCACCGATGTGTGGGAGATGACGCGCAGATTGTGAATTGCCGAGAGCCGCCCGATCAGAGCCTCTGTCATCCCGTCCGCCAGGTACTCCTGCGATGGATCACCCGACAGATTCTTGAGCGGCAGCACCGCGAGGGAGCGAATTATTGGCGGACTGGCTGGAATTCTCCGATCGCGAAGCCCGAGCCAGGCGACTACAGCCAGCCCAACCGACACCAACCCCGCTACCATCAGCCACAGATACCTGCGGCGCCCGGCTCCTGTTCCCTCTTTCGGGGCGGTGATCGTGTCCGCGGATGGCGCCACCTCGGCTTCGTTCTCCCGCGTCCGGCGGCTTGCGACCCAGATATCCAGTTCGTCGGCCAGGGCGTAGACGGACCCGCGCTTGGCGTGGACATGCCGGTGGACCGGCATGCCTTCGCGCTTCTCCCAACGCTGGACCGTCGTCACGTCGCGGTTCAGATAGGCTGCGATTTCCTTCCACGAGTCGAGCCGCCTTTCCGGCGTCTTCTGCAACGCCGGGATTTCAAGCAACCGCTCGCTCATTGCGCTCTCCGGGATGTTATTCAGTGCGTCTCGCTTTGGAGGTGTCGATTGTAACCCCGGTTACCCAGACCGCAAAAGACGGCATTAGACGGCTTCTGGTCTGTCTGCCTGATGCCGCTTGACCGGGTCTGCCAATTGCCGGATGGTGTCGGCAGTTCCGGCGCGGATCGTCGCGGCATACGCTTCCCGGGCATCGATGCCTGGGAAGAAGCCTTTCAGGGCAGCCGAGCATTGGCGAGGCCGTTGCCTATCACAGTACGGGAGATATCTCATGAAACTGCACTGCAAGACTCTGACAAGGACACTCTGTACAACGTCAATCCTGCTGTTCTCGGCGGCAGCCGTGCTTGCCCAGGTCCCGCGTGAACGCGAGATACGACTCCACGGCCTGCTCAACGACTACACTCCTTCCACCGTCAGCGGCGGCCCTTACGAGATGCGCGGCAAATGGGAGATCGTGCTGAATCCAACCCGCAATAAGGCAGACTTTTCCGTCGAGATGAATATGGAAACGTCGGACTACGGCACGCAGATCGGCATCGTGAACCCAGCTGATCCCACTACCCGTGGAGCGCACACCCACCACATCGCCGTCAGCGGGGCGAAGATCGTGTGGAACATGGACGGCTGTCCCGCATTGAGCCCGAAGACCCTGCAGGGCTTTCAGTTCACCGGCACAGTCAATCTGATCACCGGGAACGGCAGCGTTGCTCCCTTCGAAACCACCCCGCCGTCCTCGATGGTGCAGGTCTGCGTTACCGGAGGGAACTTTGCCCCAGGCTCAGTCCCTTTTTCGAATCTGACCATGACCTTCGTGGACCTGCCGACGGGAGCCCATTCTCCCGCGACGAAGCATTTTGGCCTTCAGGCGATCCACGGCGTTGTGACAGCAGTGAATTGACGGAAATTGGGGGCGCAAATTTTCGTTTCGGGGGGGGACCCCCCTCCCTTCTTCCTGAAATCAACAACATCCGGAGGGGTCGACCCCCTGGTGTTAGCGATTGAGTTAACCGGGTACCGGATTCCAGTTGCGATGCCTGTCCTTCAAAGCTCTGGAACGGCCGGTATAGGTCGAGACGGCCGTTTGGTGGCGAATTTTGTTGTTTTTCGGAGGCACAAGTTGCAAGTGCCTTGTTTTCAGGTTCAAAGCGCGGTTTACAAGTTTGACAACATTTGCAGAGGACGCCGCCGGTCTTCTGGAGCCCGAAACGGAGCCGTTCAACTGGCGGTCGGCGTTCTCTGCCACGTTTTTTCCTTTCCGGAGAACTTGAGAATCCAGCAGCAATGAAAAAGGCCCGCCGCGGCGAGCCTTTTGCGTTGGGAGACACTTCTCCCTCTTGTTCTTAGGGTCGCTCGTTGCGAGGAGCGGTGCAAGAAGAATCGGTGGGGGGAACGGTACGTAGGTCATGCAGGGACCCATTCCTCGAACAAGGGTTTTCGGGCATTCGAGACTCCCTATTGGTTTGCCTTAGTCGGCACGGTTTGGTGCAAGCCGTTAGTTCGTCGTTTGCACTGGCTTCCGAATGCGACGGCTGGAAGGAATCATCCAGCCGATTGCAGCGCCGAGAGAGTAGGCGATGGCAGCGGCGCAGGGAGTGGTGAAGAGCAGTTCTCCGATGCACTCGCTCGCGCTGCATTGTTGCGCTGTGCCGAAGAACATGTGGATGAGATATTGCGTTCTCGATTCGTGGGCCCAGGTGTATTCCCACCCCCGGCCTTCGTCCCAGAGGGCAACAGCGAGCCAGAGAACGCCGACGATCCAGATGAACAGAGCGGCCCGGTCCCTGCGTGTGCGATTCACGAGGAGGCTCACCAGGAAGGCGGTTGCTGCAATGCAAGGGGAGAACGCAGCGATGCGGGAGTACTGGTAGTAGCCGCTGAAGAAGGGTCTCGGGAAAGAAGCCGATGCCAAAGGCGAAGACAAGAAAATGAGGTGCAAGGCAAGATTGCGATGGCTCGCCACAAGCGTTCTTTTACCATGCCGGAGATTCTAGCGCGGCGAAAACGGAAGTAACGCGAGCGGGCTGCAGGCGCTTCGCGCTTCCGCCCACGGCTTGGGGCAGCAAGGAAGCGATAAGGTTCCTGATTTTGTCGAAGGCTAAGGTTACATTCTTGGCGGAAGGCACGGTGCCGATGTGGAATTACTTTAGGCACCGAAGAAAATCCGGTTCTAGTATTGATGTTTGGAGACGGTCACGCCACTGCTATGCCAGACCAAGAGAACGTATTCCGAGCGCACCTTCATATCGCGACCTTCTGTGAAAAGGTCCTTCGCGAAGCCGATAACGTATTCAGCCTAATTCGCATAGTCGATCGTTTTAACATCTCTGGGGAACGGAGGAGATGCCTCCGACAGCCCTCGCCTTCATGGTGGTGATCAGCTTCAAATCCGGATTCATGCGCGGCAAGCAAAAGGTTGGGCTTCGCCCGAAATCGCCAACCGGGAAGGAACTCCCTCTCTATGGACTTCCCTGTCCTGTTCGAGGGGGACGATGATCGTGGACCGATAATGGCATTCCCAGTCGACTGGACTGTCGAAGAGGAAGGGGTCTACTGGTGGGACCTCTATCTAAATGCAAGAGCTTATTACTTCTATGCCGTTACGGGTTTCCTACCAGCAGGTGATATTGCCCACTGTTGGGGGCTGAAGACAGCTGGAGGAACCAGAAACGACATTAATGAGCTCAGTGGAAAGATAGAGGGAATAGAATGCTGACCAGTTCTGAGAGATGGCGACGGAGCGCGGGTTCATCCAGTTTGTCAGAATCATATTCCGCTAGCCGCAGTTCAACAGCGGACGCGAACCTTTGCGCGACTAGATCAGCGTTTTGGTGCATATTCCAGCTTGCGCTCGCAAACCAGTCGTCGAATGCGTCCAGTGCCTCAGGCTCGCTGCTGGCCAGAAGGGTCAGGAGATGTTCGCGAATTTGGCTAACGGTAAGCATGCCCAATAATCCTACTCCAAGAATATTCCCTATTCAGCGTGTCACATCGGCAGAGATGTGTAAACGCTACAATAGTGGTATGTACTGGGAGAAGACCAAGACGGGAGAGCTGACCGAAGTCATTTTGGAAGAATGCCTTTCAACGCTTCTCACCAATGAGCCCGGCCCTATTCGCAGCCAGTCTGTCTCGTATCGCGACAAGAAACAATGAGGAAATCGCTCGCGTGCATCATTTCATTCGGCCTGATGGATCACTAGCTGCCAGCGGTCGCCCAGACCCCAAGAGGTTACTCGAAAATGGGGTCTTGTTACAGGCTGGAAAAGAAGCGCAAGAGCTTATAAATGGCTTCCTCAGTCCACCCGGCTGCCCACCACCGTAGTCCGCGTTGAAGCCCCCTGGATGCTCGTCGTCCGCAGCAGGATCTCAAACGACCGCAGGGTCCCATCTGCCCGGGTCGCCTGCTTCAGGATCGGCGCGATGGCCGTCGGGTGCAGCAGCGCCTCCGCCGCGGCCTGGGTTCCGGCGACGTCGAGTCCCTGCAGCACGAGCAGCCGTCCATTCCCCGACAGGTTAGGCAGGTACGAGAGGAGCGCGAAGGTCTCATGGTCGGGCTGGTTCCAGTGGCTGACGTAGGTGGCCGACTCGCCCGGCTGCGGGTGCGCGTTGGTGATCCTCGCGTCCTGCATGCCGGCGCCGAGCACGATGCGGAAGTTGGCGTTGCCCTCGGCCATCGCCGCCCAGGGATTGCTGCTGACCGAGCCGAGAATGATCGCGTTGTTGTTACGAATATCGTCCATGCGCAGATCGCGAGGGAAGCGCAGCACGGCGCGCTCCGGGTTGTACTGGGGCAGGCGCGTGAGCGCGGCGAGGATCTCGAGGTCGACGAAGCTGGTGAAGTGCTGGCCGCGCAGATCGTCGGCACTATGGGCATCCATGGCGGGCAGCGTGAGCTTGGCAGCCCCTCCGCTGATGTAGTCGGCGAGGGCGATGGGGCGGCGCGAGAGGTCTTCGAGGAGATTGAGCCCGGCGTCGGAGGGAACAATATAGGTGTTGACGTTGCCGCCGAAGAGCGAGGCCCAGACCGGCGCAGACGGTGATGCGTCCTGACCCGGACTCTGCGCGGCCGGTCGTGGCGCATGCAACCGGGTTGCGGCCAGCCAGACGAGGGCGATCAGCGCAAGGCTGTAGGCCACGAAGAGCAACGCGCGAAGGGCGTTGCCGCTCCAGTGCGGATGCGACGGCTCGACGTCGCTGATTGGGGCCGTCGCCTCCGGACGGATGCTGATGGGCTCTTTGCGCGGAGCCGACTCCGCCGGCTCGGACTGCGCGCTGACAAAGGCGGGAACATATGCGCCGAGGGGAATGTCGATGTGCAGCGGCTCGGCGGCGCCTTCTTCGGCGAAGTAGTCGGTGAGGCGGCGGCGCAGCTGACGGGCGTAGTTGCGGACGATGTTGTCCTCAACGGTGCGGTAGCTGGCCGGGCGGTCGAAGACGCGCACGCCGATCGCGTGCTCGGTGATGCTCTCGGCGCGGCTCTGAAGACTTTCCGCCACGATGTAGAGCAGGAACTTCGACAGCAGCGCCGAGCGGACGAAGTGGCGGCTGGCGACGATGCGATGAGCGAGCTGCCAGCGCGGGTCGGATTCGAGCAGGCGAGCTTCGACGAGACCGGATTCGTGCGGTTCGATGTCGAAGGTCTGCGACGACAGGTCTCGCACCTGGCGCTCGACGACGGATGCATGAGTCATCGCTTTGTCACCCTCCTGGCCAGTCGTCCCCAGAGCGGGTGGGGCTATGGATGAGGGTAGGACGCGCCGGTGAACAGGCGATGAAAGCGGCTGTGGATGCCGTGCGGCGGCCCGATTCACGAACATTTGACATTGCGGATAAGTAACGGTCACTGAGTTATTTACGGCAAAAACTCACAGGTGTATGCCCCTTGTGACGTCGAGGGTAAACACTTCCGCTTCCGCCGTTCGGAACCCACTATGAGAACGGACGAGCCTGGCCTGCCGGGAGGGGCCGGGATCGCTCTCCCCCGAACCTCGTCCCAGAAAACACAAAACAAGAAAGAGGTATGCCGATGCGCTACTCATCGATTTCGAGGTCTGTCCTGAGATTGCTACCGATCGCCGCAGGCGCCCTGCTGTCTGCAGCGTGTGTGCAGGCGCAGGTGAACACCGCCAGCCTATCGGGTCTGGCGACCGATCCCAACGGTGCGGCGCTGCCGCACGTGTCGGTGGTCGCAACCGATAAGGACACCGGCTATGCGCGCACCGTGCAGACCGACGCGGCTGGCGCCTATTCGATGCAGGACCTGCCGATCGGCCAGTATCAGATTGTGGTCACCGATAGCGGCTTCAGCACTCTCCAGGAACAAATCACCTTAACGGTGGGTCAGCGCGCGCGCGAGGACTTCCACCTGCAGGTTGGGTCGACGCAACAGACGGTGAACGTGGAGGGCGTGGCTCCGCTGCTCTCGCCCGACGATGCTTCTGTGGGTCAGGTGATTGGCACGACGACGATTGAGCAGACACCGCTGGCGCTGCGCAACTGGGATGACCTGTTGCGAATTGTGCCGGGCATTCAGATTGCGCGGTTCACCCAGCAGAGCGGCGCGACGTCGGCCGGACGCGTGGGCGATTTCAATGTGAACGGCGTACACAGCCTGCAGAACGACTTCATCCTCGACGGCATCGACAACAATACGTTTTCGGAGAACGTGCAGGAGTTGAGCACGGAGTCGGCCCATCCTTCGGTGGATACGATTGCGGAGTTTAACGCGATCACGAATCCTTACTCGGCGGAATATGGGCGCAGCCCGGGCGCGGTGGTTTCGGTGAACACGAAGAGCGGGTCGAATCAGTTTCACGGCCTGGGCTATGAATATGTCCGCAACAATTATTTCGATGCGAACGATTTCTTCTCTGACCGCCACAAACTGACCAAGCCGAAGTACAACCAGAACCAGTTTGGCGGGAATCTCGGCGGACCCGTGCTGAAGAACCGGCTCTTTGGTTTCTTTGACTACGAAGGCACGCGCATCAAGCAGGGGGTGCTGCGGACCTCGACGGTGCCGTTGCCAAACGAACGCATTGGCGACTTCAGCCCTGCGACAGCGGCGGCGGTGGGTGTGAAGTATCCGACGATCTACGATCCGACGACCTGCACGCCGGCTTTTTCCGGATCGAATTGCCAGCCGTTTGCGAACAACTCCGTTCCGCAGGGAAGTCTCGACTCGACGGTGCAGAAGCTGATGGCGTTATTCCCGCTGCCGAACACCACGACGGCGGGCAGCCCTCCGAACGTGAACAACTACATTCGCAACGCGCCGCTGACGGACTTTGAAAACAACTACGATGCGCGCGTGGACTGGACGCCTTCGCCGGCGGACACGGTATTTGCCCGCTACAACTACTCCACGCGCAACCGCGATATTCCTGGCTATTTGGGCGGGCTCGCGGACGGCACGTCCACTTCAGCGTGGGGCAATCAGATTCTGAAGGACCACAGCATGGTGGTGGGATGGACGCACATCCTGAGCCAGAGCATGGTCAACGAATTCCGCTTTGGCTGGGTGCGCAACTTCTCGTACGCGCAGCAGCAGCCGTTCGCGCTGAATCAGTTTGCGGGGCAATTTGTGCCGGGCATTCCGTCCAATCCGGCGCTGGGTGGCGGCGTGCCGCTCACCTCGTTCTCCAATTTTGCGTTTGAAGGATCGCCGGACTTCCTGCCCAAGCAGCAGGTACCGATGCAGTATCAATACAACGACACGCTCTCGATGGTGCTGGGGCGGCAGACGCTGAAGTTCGGCGTGAGCCTGTATCTGCCGATGCGCAACCTCTTCCAGGATGAGCCGAGCACGCGCGGCGATCTGCAGTTTACCGGCGTGTTCACCTGCCAGCACAGCGCGCCGGGCAAGTGCGTCTCCGGCACGGGACTCTCGTACGCGGATGGCCTGTTGGGTTACACGCAGACCACGGCACTGACCAATGTGTTCTTTGTCGATCAGCGGATCTGGATGGCGTCCGGATTTGTGGAGGATGACTGGAAGGTCACGCCGAAGCTGACACTAAATGCGGGTCTGCGCTACGACTTTGCGACGCCGGCCCTGGAGGCGCGCAACCGGATGGCGGACTTCGATCCTAACGCCGGCGCGCTGGTCTTTGCGAAGAGCGGGTCGACAGGGGATCGCTCTATCGTCAACCCGAGCACGAAGAATTTCGGACCGCGCCTCGGCTTTGCGTACTCGCCGGATACCAGGACGGTGGTGCGCGGCGGCTACGGCATCTACTACACGCTGTTCGAGCGCATCGGCAGCGAAGACGAGCTGGCCCTGAACCCGCCGTTCCTGATCAACAAACAGCTGGTGAGCAACACGGCGCCGGTGCTGAAGCCCTCGACAGGGTTCGCATCGAACTTCCTCGATCCCACCACCGTGAACTTCAACAACCTCACTGCATTTCACATTCGCTCCGTGCCGGTGAACGATCCTGAACCGTACGTGCAGCAGTGGAGCTTCGGTGTGCAACGGCAGATTGGTTTGCCGTGGGTGGCGGAGATCGACTACGTCGGCACGAAGTCCACGCATCTTGACGTGATCCGCAACTACAACCAGCCCATCATCGCGGGCGGCGTCAGCACTGGCGTGGTGCCGTATCCGACCTTCGGCCAGATTGAGTGGACTTCGCCGATCGGCGCCGGCAACTACGAGGGACTGCAGGCGAGCCTGACGCGGCACATCACCAGCGGACTCGAAGTGCGCGCCGCGTTCACCCACTCGAGGAGCCTCGACAACACGCCGGAAGAACTGGAGAGCAGTTCGGGCGATGCACCGGACGGCCGCAACTACGGCGCGTGGTACGGA
The DNA here is from genome assembly GCA_963705765.1 of uncultured Acidobacteriaceae bacterium. Classification (GTDB taxonomy): domain Bacteria; phylum Acidobacteriota; class Terriglobia; order Terriglobales; family Acidobacteriaceae; genus Palsa-343. The sequence goes on from CAVPKU010000056.1 coordinate 26,657, forward strand.
CCCAGCGACTTCGACATTCCGAACCGGGTGGCGTTCAGCTACGACTACCATCTGCCCTTCGGCCGCGGCCAGGCGATGCTGAACCACGGACCGCTGTCATGGATTCTCGGCAACTGGACGACCTCCGGCCTCTACACCTACTACAGTGGCCATCCGTTCCAGCTGAACGAGAACGACGGCAACCATAACTCGATCCTTGATCCGTACGGTTACACGACAGCGACGCCGAACCTGGTTGGCACGCCGCACACCATTGGCGATCCTGACTGCTGGTTCTTTGCCAGCAAGGATTCGGCGTGCGCAGCCAAGGCGCCGTCCGGATTGACGGATGCCTTTGCGACCACCGCCGTTGGCGCAGTGGGCAACGTGGGCCGCAACACGCTGCGCGGTCCGCACATCGACGTGTGGGATGCGGCGCTGCTGAAGGATTTCCCCATCACCGAAGGCTGGAACGCCGAGGCGCGCTGGGAAGTTTTCAATGTGACCAACACGCCGGAGTTCGGCCAGCCGCAGGGCAACATCACCAGCGGCGGTGTCGGCAGCATCACGTCGCTGGCCGGCGATCCGCGTGTGATGCAGTTCGCGCTGCGGATTTCTTTCTAACCTCCCTCCTGGGGCCGGTCGGAGTATGACCGGCCCCGGATACCCTATCTCTGGAATGTCCCGACGACTGCTCTGCTTCTCGCCCGCTCTCTTCTTCGTCGCAGCTCTCATCGCACCGACCATGCAACCGCAGGCCGTTCAACCGCCCAACGTAGTGTTGCAGGGCGAGGTTCATCCCGCGCAGAACCAGACGTACTTCGAAGTGCCGTTCACGGTTCCGTCGGGAACGCATCGCATCACGGTCAGCTTTCACAATCTGGGGAAGGATCAGCGCACGGTGCTCGATCTCGGTATCGCCGATCCGGTGCGTTTTCGCGGCGCCAGCGGTGGCAACAAGGATCACTTCACGCTGAGCGAGACCGACGCAACGCCATCGTATCTGCCGGGAGCGATTCCGCCCGGCCGCTGGAAGCTGATGATCGCGGTGCCGAATATCCGCGCCGGCGTGACGTCGCGGTATCGCGCTGAAGTGTGGTTCAACTCCGCGTTCGACGACTCGTCGTTTGCCACCCAGCCGCTCAATGACAACCCCGGCTGGTATCGCGGCGACCTGCACATGCACGACGCTCACAGCGACGGCAGTTGTGCGAGCCAGAGTGGCAAATCGGTGCCGTGCCCGCTGTTCCTTACCGTTGAAGCGGCGGTGCGGCGTGGGCTCGACTTCATCGCGATCACCGACCACAACACCACCTCGCAATACGACGACGAGCGCGAGCTGCAACCCTACTTCGACAAGCTGTTGATGATTCCGGGCCGCGAACTGACAACGTTTCACGGGCACGCGAACGAATTCGGCACGACGCGGTTCATCGACTACAAACCAGCGGACGTGAACGCGATGTTTCGCCAGGCGCGGTCGCTCGGCGCCATTGTCTCGATCAATCATCCGCAATCGCCGAGTGGCGAAATCTGCATGGGCTGCGGCTGGACCGCTTCGCCTCCCGCGGATATGAATCTCGTCACTTCGGTTGAGGTCGTCAACGGCGCTGGCCTGCCGGCGACGAAGTTCTGGGACGAACAGCTGAAGCATGGATTCCGGCTGACCGCGGTCGGCGGCAGCGACAATCACCACGGCGATTGGCCGCTCGAACATCGCGGATCCGTCGGCGATCCGACAACCGTGATCTACGCGCGCAATCTTTCCGTCGCCGGCATTCTCGACGGCATCCGTTCCGGGCGTGTCTTCATCGACCTGACTGGATCGCGCGATCGGTCGCTCGACTTTCAGGCAGAGTCCGGCGGGGCTTCGGTCGCGATGGGGGGCACGCTCGCGGCATCCGCGGGTCAACCGGTAACGCTCGACGTCCATATCGTTGCCTGCGCCGGGGCTTCGGTGCACTTCTTCCTCGACGGTGAAGAATCGGCAGCGTTTCCCACTCAGGCGATCGGGACGGCCGACCAAAGCCTTCACTTCGCCTGGTCATCCGACGGTCAGCGTCATTGGCTCCGAGCGGAAGTGATCGGGGCAGACCAACATATTCTGCTGCTCGGCAACCCGATTTACGTGAACTGGACTTCGCCACCGGCCTCAACTAAGCACTGAAAGGACCTGGCACATGTCGAACCCGACGCGTCGCGCGCTCTGCCTTCTTCTGCTCTTTGCTGTGATCGTTCCGCTCGGCGCGCTGCCCCGTGACGAGTCGCGGCCGGGGAGCCGCAGCGTGATGGACGCCCACAATTGCTATCCCTACTGGGAGTGGTGGTACGACCGCATCGATCGCGCGCTTTCCGCCGGGACGCCGCTGGCGATCGAGCAGGACCTCTACTGGTATACCGATCCGAAAACCGGCCACTCCTGGTCGGTCGTCGCGCACGGCGCGCCGGTTAGCGGGCACGAGCCGACGATGGAGCATTACTTCTTCGACCGCGTCCGTCCCACCGTGGAGCGCGCGTTGAAGGAAGGCAATCACGGCAACTGGCCGCTCATCACGCTGAACCTCGACCTGAAGACCGAGGAGCCGGAGCACCTGCGGGCGATCTGGGCGCTGCTGGCGAAATATCAGGACTGGCTGACGACGGCGCCGAAGACAGGCGATCCTGCAACGCCGCAGCCGCTCACGATCCGGCCGATTCTTGTGCTCACCGGCGAGTCCGATGCGCAGCAGGCGGTCTTCTACGACGATGTGCCCGCCGGCGCAGCGTTTGCTGGTGTTTGGCGCGGTTCACACCGAGCACAAAAGTCCGATGGCGGCGCCCGAAATCCTTGAGCCCGAGCCGGCTTCGAACTACCGCCGTTGGTGGAACAATCCGTGGGCTGTGGTGGAGGAGGGCGGCCAGCAGCACGCCGGCGACTGGACCCCGGCTGACGATGAACGGCTGCGGGCGCTGGTGCATCACGCGCACGACCACCACCTCTGGATCCGCTTCTACACTCTCGATGGCGCCACCGACAAAGAGGAAAGCTGCAACGGCTGGTTCCGCAGCTATAACTTCGGATCGCTGGCCGCTGCGGAAACCCGCTGGCGCGCGGCACAACGGGCGGGGGTGGACTACATTGCCAGCGACCAGTACGAGCTGCTGGGGCGGTTTCTGCGGCGGCCGAAATAGAACCGCAGTACTCTCACCCGGGGCCGGAAACGCCGCGCAGGTTGACTTTGCAGGACGCAGGTCGGCGAAATATACTCTACGCAACGCAATCCCCGTTTTTGGAAAAGGGCCCCCTTATGCAAGTCCTGATCGTCGAGGATCAACCGAATGATCTGCGCATTGCTGTGGCTGCAGCGCAGGATTCGGGATTTGCCGCCGTTGAGGCGCGATCCTCGGCCAGCGCGGCGCGAGACTACCTTGAAAAGGGCCTGGACGGCAAGCACGCGCTGCCGGATGCGATTGTGCTGGACCTCGATCTTGGCTACGAAAGCGGCTTCGAAATCCTGCGTTTCTGGCATGGCAATCCGCAGCTGGCGAAGATCCCCATGCTGGTTTGGACCGTCCTCGGCGACCAGTATCGGGAGATCTGCACCATGTTTCGCGTGACGGCCTATCTGGACAAGGGTTCGGACGGTTCCGCACTTCGCGAAGCTTTAGGGTCGGTCGGTCGGATCGCCTCTTAAGGCAATTACGGCTTCTATGGAAACGCCAAGTTGCGCCGCGCCGCATTTTGCCAAGGGTCCGCCCATTCCGGGTCCGTCGCTGTCTATAGTTGGAGTGACGTTACCGCCAACCGAGCCCCGCTGATCCCCAGCGTGGCCTTGTTTCCACAGCAGCATTTCGAAGGGGGCCTGCATGAGTGACTTAGCGGAGATCATCTCCCGCAATGAAGACCAGATTCGCGCGGAATGGTCACGGGACATGAGCAAGTCCGTGCAGCGCACGGACCTGATCAGCAAGACCGAGCTCGACGAGCAGTGCAATACGCTGCTGACCGCGGTTGTGACCGGCTTCAAGGGCGGATCGACGGACGTCCTGTCTCCGGGGTGGAGCCAGGCACGCGAGTTTCTGGAAGCAATTTCCGGATCGCGTGCGCGTCAGGGATTTTCGCCGAGCGAAGTGGCGATGTTCGTGCTCTCGCTGAAGCAGCCGCTGTTCGCGGCGATCCGGCGCGACATGGGCAAGTCTCCGGAGAAGCTGTTTGAGACCATCTGGGCGGCCACGGAGATGCTGGACCGCCTGGCGCTGCTGACCACGGAGGCCTACATCGCGGCGCGCCAGGAACTGATCACGCGGCAGCAGCAGGAATTGATGGAGCTGTCGACGCCGGTGGTGAAGTTGTGGGATGGCATTCTGGCGCTGCCAATTATCGGCACGCTGGACAGCGCGCGCACCCAGGTGGTGATGGAGAACCTGCTGCAGACCGTAGTCGCCACCAACTCACGATTCGCGATCATCGATATCACCGGCGTTCCCACCGTGGATACGCTGGTGGCGCAGCATCTGCTCAAGACGATCACCGCGGCGCGGCTGATGGGCGCCGAGTGCATCATCAGTGGAGTGCGGCCGCAGATTGCGCAGACGATTGTGCACCTGGGCATCAATCTGGAAGACGTGATGACGAAGGCGAATCTGGCGGATGCGTTTGGGCTGGCGCTGGCGATGAGCGGGCGTACGGTGGTGCGCAAAGCGACTGTCTCCGCAGAGGCTAAAGGCATTCTTGCCGGTCCCATGAACAAGTTGGAGGGCTGACTTGGAACGCATTCCGGTTCTTCGCATGGGAAGTCTTCTCCTGATCACGATTCAGGTAGACATGCACGACAAGCTGGCGCTGCAGCTGCAGGACGATGTGACGAATCGCATCGCCGAGTGGGGCTCGAGGGGCGTTCTGATCGACATCTCTTCGCTCGAAATCGTCGATTCGTTCATCGGCCGCATGCTGGCGAATATCGCGGCCATGTCGCGCGTGCTGGGGGCAGAAACCGTCGTGGTGGGGATGCAGCCTGCTGTGGCCATTACGCTGGTCGAGCTGGGGATGTCGCTGCCCGGTGTACGAACGGCTTTGAGCGTGGAAGCCGGCATGGAGCTGCTCTACGGAGCGGGAGCGGGGTTCCGCACGGGGAGCGACGATGAGCGAGACGAGGCGTGAAACACTCCCGCTAAAGACCTCCAACGACGTGGTGCTGGCCCGCCAGAAGGTGCGGCTATGGGCGACCGAGCTGCGCTTCACTCTGGTGGATCAGACCAAGCTGGTGACCGCGGCCAGCGAACTGGCGCGCAACACGCTCGATCATGGCAAGGGCGGCGCAATGACCATCGAACAGCTGGGCGTCGGGGGCCGGATGGGACTGAAACTCATCTTTGAGGATCAGGGGCCGGGCATCCCGGACCTCCAAATGGCCCTCAAAGATGGATTCACCACCGGAAACGGAATGGGTTTGGGACTCGGCGGCAGCAAGCGGTTGGTCAATGAGTTCTCCATCGATTCGGAACCGGGGAAGGGCACTCGGGTCACTGTCATTCGATGGAAGTAGCCATCACAGAATGGATTCCTATTACCGATACCAGTTCAGTTGGCGAAGCTCGGCGGAGAGCCTTGCTGGCCGGACAGCGCATTGGTTTCGATGAGTCCCGCTCCGGCGAGCTGGCCCTGCTGGTGACCGAGTCCTCGCGCAACGTTCTGGTCCACGGCGGCGGCGGCGAGGTGGTGATCTCCGCGATGGTGGACGAAGGCTACCCCCTCGCGCGAATTATCGCGATGGATAGCGGCCCCGGGATCGCCAATGTGGCGCAGGCCATGTCCGATGGCTACTCCACCGCCGGCACCATGGGCGAGGGCCTGGGGGCCATGCAGCGCATGGCTTCAACGCTGGAACTTTTCACCGGACGCAACGGCACGGTTCTGATGCTGGAGCTGGGCGACACGGCGCCAAGGGATCACCTGCGGATTGCCGGGATGGCAGTGCCCTATCCGGGCGAACGCTTCTGTGGCGATGCGTGGACTTTCCACCACACGCCGGAGCGTATGGTAGTGCTGCTGGCCGATGGCCTGGGTCACGGGCGCGATGCGGCAGAAGCTGCCAATGAAGCGACTGCGACTTTCCACAAGCGGCAGGATCTGGCGCCGGGAGAGATTCTGACGTACGTGCACGATGCTCTGAAGAAGACACGCGGCGCGGTTGCCGGAGTCGCTGAGATCCGGCCCGACCGGGGCGAGCTGACCTACGCGGGCATCGGGAACATCTCAGCCGTCGTGCTGTCGAAGGACACATCGCGGAGTCTGGTGTCGCACAACGGCACTCTCGGCATGGTGACCGCGCGGATTCAGGAGTTCAAAGTGCCGTGGGCGTCCGATGCGGTGCTGGTCCTGCATTCTGACGGATTGCAGTCGAAATGGGATCTTTCGGCCTATGCTGGACTGATCACGCGACATCCGGCGATCATTGGCGGCGCGCTGCTGCGTGACTTCCGCCGCAAGCGGGACGATGCCAGCGTCGTGGTGGTGAAGGCGGCATAAGCGATGGCCGTTTCTGTTTTTCATCTTGCTCTGCGCACCGAGCGCGACGTGGTGCAGGCTCGGCAGCGGGCGCGCGAAGTGGCGGCAGAGCTGGGACTGGACAACCAGGACCAGATCCGCATTGCCACCGCGGCTTCTGAGATCGCACGCAATGCGTTCCGCTATGCGCGCAACGGCAAGGTGGAATTCGCCGTCGGTCTGGAGGAGCCGCAGTTCCTCGAAGTCACGGTTTCCGATTCCGGTCCCGGCATCTCCAATCTTGAAGAAATCCTCGAGGGGCGCTACAAGTCGACTACCGGCATGGGCATGGGACTGCTCGGCACGCGGCGGCTCATGGACCGGTTCGATATCGATACAACGGCCGCCGGAACCACGGTGCGGATGGCCAAGCAGATTCCTCTTCAGCATGCCCTGATGACACAGCGCACGGTTCGCGAGCTGAATCGGAAGCTGCAGGAACGCACGCCGGAGAGTCCTTACGAGGAGATTGAGCAGCAGAACCAGGAACTGCTCAAAACTCTGCAGGAGCTGCGCGCCCGCCAGGAAGAACTGGAGCTGCTGAATCGCGAACTGGAAGATACGAATCGCGGCGTCGTGGCTCTGTATGCCGAGTTGGACGAACGCGCGGATTATCTGCGCCGCGCCTCGGAGCTAAAGACAAAATTCCTCTCCAACGTCTCGCACGAATTTCGCACGCCACTCAACTCGATTATTTCGCTGGCACGGTTGCTGATGGATCGGCTCGACGGCGACCTGACCACGGAGCAGATGAAGCAGGTTCGCTTCATCGAGAGCTCAGCACGCGATCTGCAGGAGATGGTCAACGATCTGCTCGACCTGGCGAAGGTGGAAGCCGGCAAGATTCGTATTCGGCCGAAGCAGTTTGACGTTCACGAGCTGTTCAGCGCATTGAAGGGCATGCTGAAGCCGCTGCTCGCCGACAATAATTCCGTCGAGCTGATCTTTGAGGATGCCGACGATCTGCCGAAGCTCTACACCGATGAGGGCAAAGTCTCGCAGATCCTGAGGAATCTGATCTCCAACGCACTGAAGTTCACGCCGTCGGGCCACGTACGCGTGGCAGCGGAATCCGGTCCGGATATGGTTCTCTTTTCCGTCGAAGACAGCGGCATCGGCATCTCGCCGGATCATCACGAGGACATCTTCCGCGAGTTCAGCCAGATTGAAAACCCGCTGCAGGACCGGCATCGCGGTACCGGCCTCGGTCTGCCTCTATGCCGCAATCTGGCGCTGCTGCTGGGCGGAAAAATCTGGCTGGACAGCGAACTGGGCAGAGGTTCCAAGTTCTTCGTTGCGATTCCGTCGGTCTACGTCGGCGAAGCGGTCCAGGTTGAGGACGCCGGCAGCCTGCCTGTACCGGAATTTCACCGCGTCCCGGTGCTTTATCTGGAAGACAATCAGGAGACCGCGCGCATCTTCGAGTCCTACCTCCGGAATACGGAGTTCCAGCCCATCCTCGCTTCCAGTGTTGCGCAGGCCGAAGCGTGGACGGCGCGGCACACGCCGGCTGCGGTGGTCTCCGACATCTATTTGGGCGACGACACGGCCTGGGGATACCTGGATCGGCTGCGCGAGCGGCTCCCCCACCTGCCGTTGATTGCGACCAGCATCTACGAGGCCTCCCACGCGGCCGCGGAGCGGGGAATTAATCTTTTCCTGCCCAAGCCGCTGGAGCGGGAAGCACTGCTGCGCGCCCTGCGCCAGTTCACCGCGCAAACCGGCACACGACGCCTGCTGCTGGTGGATGACAACGATGTCTCCCGCTATATCCTGCGGGAGCTGCTGCATCAGCCATGGCTCGAGATCGATGAAGCCAGCAACGGGACCCAGGCCCTGGCGGCCATTGAAAAGAGCATTCCGGACGCCATCATCCTCGATCTGCTCATGCCCGACATCGGCGGAATCGAGATTCTTCGCCAATTGCGAGCCAGCGCGGCAACCGAAAAGCTCCCGGTACTGATCTATACCTCCAAGCCATTGAACGAGACGGAGCGCGCGCTTCTGGAATCGTGGAGCGCTCGTGTCGTTCGCAAGGAGGATGTTTCGACGCGGCTCTCTGCGCAGCCGTTCCTCGAGTGGCTCAATACGACGGGGCTTGCGCCGGCCTCGCCACCATCGGATCCCAATGCCTGACGGGCGGCCACGCATCCTCATCGTCGACGACCGGGAACAGAACCGGTACGTTCTGAGCCGCGTTCTGCGCCAGGCGAACTACGAATGTCTGGAAGCAACCGGCGGCGTTGAGGCGATTGTGCTCGCAGGTGCATTGCCCGATGTCATGATTCTCGACGTCAATCTGCCCGATATGTCCGGCTTCGAGGTTTGCCGCCGCATCAAGCGCGATCCAGTGACCTCACAGGTTGCGGTGCTGCAGATTTCTGCGGCCATGGAGTCCAGCGAGAATAAGGCGAAAGCCCTCGAAGCAGGAGCGGACGGCTACCTGATTCATCCCATCGATCCTGCGGTTCTGGTGGCCACGGTTCGATCGCTGCTGCGGCTGCGCGCTGCCGAGGCGGAGGCGCGGCAGGCGGCCGACCAATGGCAGTCCACCTTCGATGCACTTTCAGAAGGCCTGGCCATTGTCGGCGCCGACAAACGCCTCCTGCGCTGGAACCGGGCCTTCGCATCGATCTGTGGTCCCGAGTGTCCGCCGGCGATTGGAGACGATGCTGCGGCGCTGCTGGAAATGCTGCTGGGAACCAGCCAGCCCCTGCAACAGCGAGGCGTGGAAAGCTCGCAGTCGGAGTTCAACCTCGGCAACAAGACCGTACAGGTGTCGGTCAAACGGATTGGTGCGGGCCGCGACGCCGGCGCTCTGGTTCTGGTTCTTGCGGACATCACCGATCGCCAACTGGCTCAATACGCACTGCGCACGGCGGAGAAGATCGCGGCGACGGGCAAGCTGGCCAACGCCATCGCGCACGAGATCAACAACCCGCTGGAGTCTCTGACGAATCTGCTGTATCTCGCGCAAAGTTCCGGCTCCGTTGAGACGATCCAAAGCTACCTGTCGCGAGCGAACGAGGAACTGGCCCGGGTTTCGCGCATCACGCGCCAGACGCTTTCCTTCCATCGCGACACTCGGGTGCCTGTGGCCATCGACGTTGGCAAGCTGGTTGGGGATGTGGTCGAGTTGTTCGAGAAATCGGCGTCCGCCCGCCGCATCAGGGTTGTTTTCGAACGGCAGCCCACGCTCGAGATTCACGGCTATCCGGGTCAGCTGAGTCAGGTTTTCGGAAACCTGGTGCGGAACGCTGCCGAAGCCTCTCGCCCGGACACGGACGTCGTCGTTCGCGTGCGATCCGCCTGCCGCGCGGGCCGCGAAGGAACCCGCGTCATCGTTCATGACTGGGGCGGCGGAATTCCTCCGCACGTGCAGAAGATGATGTTCGATCCATTTTTCACCACCAAGGAGCTGCGCGGATCCGGCCTCGGGTTATGGGTGTCGCGGAACCTGATCATGAAGCACCATGGAACGATCCGGTTTCGTTCATCGACACGCCCCGGAAACAGCGGCACCACCTTCGAAGTGTTTCTGCCTGCCGGTGTTGTGACGCAGGAGAACTATCAGTTCGATGTGGCGTGAAGAGGGGCGCCGTCCTTTCCCGGCTCGCCAGGAATTGAATGGGTGCTTTTGAGGTGACCGGGAGGACCCATGTGGTTGGGCGGGCCCACAGAACCAGCAAGTTTTTGAGCTGAAATGGTCGGGGAGAGAGGATTCGAACTTGAGCCGCATTGCGGGCGTTCGAGCCCGCAGGCGAAATCCTGAGCGAAGGAGCTCTGGGGCTCGAACTTCAATGAAAATAAATGGTCGGGGAGAGAGGATTCGAACCTCCGACCCCCTGGTCCCGAACCAGGTGCTCTACCAGGCTGAGCCACTCCCCGACATCTTGCTTAGCCCCGACGTTTCTTCAGTTTACTCGACCCGCGCTCGCCCGGCAAACGCAATTCCCCAGCCCGTCGTTTATCCCGAAACGGTCCGTCGGCGCCTGGGCACCGGGGTAATAGCACAAGGCAGCCATTGAGGATGTTCTCAAGATCGACGATCTTGAGCATAACCACCTCTGGCGGCGCTCCCCTCTTCGCTCCGCTTCTTTGTGGCCGCACGACAGTCGCAAGGAGACTGCTATGAGCCTCGCCACAATGCGCATGTTGGAATTCTTCCGGGATGAATCCGGTCAGGACCTGATCGAGTACGGCCTGATCCTCGCGGTCATGGCGCTGGCCCTGATCGCCTCCATGACCAGCCTCACCAACTCCATCGGAAACTTCTTCAACAAAGTCGGCAACAGCTTCTAACCCGTCCGCCCTCCCCCGATTCCTTCACAATAGAGGATGCAGCACTCGGGCCCCGCTCGCCGGGCCGCGTTGCCGCCTGTGTTTGTGACTCCACGCGACGCCATCCATTTTTCCTCGATCCGCGTGCTCGACGGCGCGATGGCTAAGCCATTTGTGGCAGCTGCCCACCCGAGCGCATCGTTGCCATGGCCGAGGCCGTCCGGGGCCTCCGTAGTATCCTGAAGAAACGCGCCCGTAGCTCAGCTGGATAGAGCGGATGCCTCCGGAGCATCAGGTCGGGAGTTCGAATCTCTCCGGGCGCACCATCCCTGCAATGGCATTCGTTTATGTCCTGCGGAGCTTGACGACGGGTCGCCTTTATACGGGTGCGACGACAAACCTGGAAGTCAGGCTGGCCCAGCACAACACCGACCTCAGCATCTCGACAAAACATCGGGGACCGTGGGAGGTCGTGTATCGGGAAGAGTATCCGACAATGGGCGAAGCTTTGCGCCGAGAACGTGTTCTCAAGACAGGCAAAGGCCGAGACGAACTGCGCGAAATATTGAACGATCCTGGATCGAATGTCTGAGGGCATCAGGTCGGGAGTTCGTCCGCCGCGGCGGATCTCCGGGCGCACCATCCCTGCAATGGCATTCGTTTATGTCCTGCGGAGCTTGACGACGGGTCGCCTCTATACGGGTGCGACGACAAACCTGGAAGTCAGGCTGGCCCAGCACAACACCGACCTCAGCATCTCGACAAAACATCGGGGACCGTGGGAGGTCGTGTATCGGGAAGAGTATCCGACAATGGGCGAAGCTTTGCGCCGAGAACGTGTTCTCAAGACAGGCAAAGGCCGAGACGAACTGCGCGAAATATTGAACGATCCTGGATCGAATGTCTGAGGGCATCAGGTCGGGAGTTCGTCCGCCGCGGCGGATCTCCGGGCGCACCATCCCTGTAGTCGTGCCGCAGCCCACCGCCCCACAGCCTTCCTGACCTATACTGGCTCCCGGACAAGCCAACCCATGAAATTCCTGTATTCGCGAAGGCTGTTCCTTGCGTCGTGCTGCACCTCGCTGGTATTCGCCGCCGGCCTCCTGCAATGCGCTCACGCTCAGTCCTCACCCCTCGGTGTCTTCGAAGGCCAGTCCGACGTCGGCGCCGTTACGCCGCCCGGCACCGCGACCTATGATGCCGCCGCGAAGACCTACACACTGACTGCCTCCGGCGCGAACCTCTGGGGCACCACCGACGCTTTCCACTTCCTCTGGAAGAAAATGTCCGGCGACGCGGTCCTCACCGCCGACATTGATTTTCCTGAAACCGGCAGCGATCACAATCCGCATCGCAAAGCGATCCTCATTTTCCGCCAGAGCCTCGACGCCGGGTCCGCCTACGCGGATGCTGCCATTCATGGAGTCGGTCTCACCGCCCTGCAGTTCCGTCGCGACGCAGGCGCGATGACCGAGGATATAGAGCTCAGCACCGTCATGGCTCCTCGCCGCCTGCGCCTGGAAAAGCGGGGCGACATGATGACGATGTATGTTGCGTCAGCACCCGGCGAGCCGTTGCACCAGGTGGGCGCCAGCGTCCAGCTTCATCTTGCGGAGCCGTTCTATGTCGGCATCGGCCTGTGCTCGCACGATCCCAAACAGACCGAGAAAGCCGTCTTCTCCCACGTCAGCATCGAACAACCCGCCCCGCTGCCCTCGACCCTCGCGCTCTACAGCACCCTCAACACCATTGGCGACGACCACGACTTCCGCCGCGACGAAGTCGTCTGGTCGGCACAGGCGCACTTTGAAGCTCCTAACTGGAGCCGCGACGGCAAGACGCTCGTCTTCGATCAGGACGGCAAAATCATGACCGTCTCCGCCGCCGGTGGCACGCCGCAGCCTGTCAACACGGGCGAGGCCACACGATGCAGCGGCAGTCACGGCCTCTCGCCCGACGGCACTCACCTCGCCATGACCTGCGCCACGGCCAGTCAGCCGGAGTTCCGCGTCTACATCGTGCCCATCACTGGAGGCGCGCCGCACCTGCTCACCGAGCACCCGAATTCCTGGTTCCATAGCTGGTCGCCCGATGGCAAGATCATCCTGTTCACGCGGCCGGACCACGGCGCGCTCAATGTGTTTGCTATCCCAGCGGACGGCGGCGAAGAACACGCGCTCACAGCCGGCACCGGTGTCAGCGACGATCCCGATTACTCGCCGGACGGCCGCTTCATCTACTTCAACTCCGACCGCGGTGGCACGATGCAGATCTGGCGCATGCATCCCGACGGCAGTGCCCCCGAGCAGATGACGAACGACGACTGGGTCAACTGGACGCCGCACCCTTCGCCCGACGGCAAGGCTGTCGTCTTTATCAGCTATGAGAAGGGGACCACCGGCCATCCCGCGAACAAGCCCGTCGCGTTGCGCATCCTCTCGCTCGACGATCGCAGCACGCACATCCTCTTCCGCCTGATCGGCGGCTCGGGAACCATGAACGTCCCTAACTGGTCGCCCGATGGCAAGCGCCTTGCCTTCGTCAGCTACCAGATGTTGCCGGCTGAGCCATAGCGCCGGCCGCCACCACTCGTCACAATTCCGGTTGATGACAGGAATCATTCCGCGCCTTCCGCCAATCCAACGATGCGAAAGGCTGAATCACAATGAGCAAAGTGCGGGTTGCCGCGTTCTCTGTTTCCGTTGACGGCTTCGGTGCGGGTCCGCACCAGGATATCGACAATCCGCTGGGCGTGCGCGGTCTCGAACTCCACAACTGGTTCTTCTCCACCGACGTTTTTAAGAAGATGCACGGTCGCGGCGAGGGCGATGGCGGCATCGACAACGACTTTGCCGCACGCTCGTTCGAGAATGTCGGCGCGTGGATTCTCGGACGCAATATGTTCGGTCCCGTTCGAGGCCCATGGCCCGATGATTCCTGGAAAGGCTGGTGGGGCGACACGCCGCCGTACCACACGCCCGTCTTCGTTCTTACGCATCACGCACGGGAACCGCTGGTCATGAACGGCGGCACGACCTTTTACTTTGTTACCGGCGGTCCCGCGTCGGCTCTCCAGCAAGCCAGGGAGGCAGCGCCCGGCAAGGACATTCGAATCGGCGGCGGCGCTTCGACGATCCGCCAATACCTGCTGGCCGGCCAGATCGATGCCATACACCTTGCGATCTCTCCGGTCTTCCTCGGCGAAGGCGAGCCTCTTTTTTCCGGCATCAATCTGCCCAGTCTCGGCTTCACTCCCGTCGAAACCGTCCACGGAGAGCACGCGACGCACATCGTTCTGCAGCGGGCATAAAGGCCCCCGCGCCCCGGCCGCCGCCAGCCCTCCATCCCCCGCCTGAGGCGGTGTTTTCCAGGTTCTGCTGTGCTACTATGCCCACACTCGGAGACACTTCTCATGTCAGGCGGGCAAAGCTGGGCGGGTTCTGAGGGCCTCGCGCAGACATCTTCCGGTTACGATCTCAGGCCACTTTCAACCGGCGAAGTTCTCGACCGCACCTTCCAGCTCTATCGATCTCGCTTCGCGCTTTTCGCCAGCCTGGCAGCTCTGCCCGCCGGTGTCAGTTTTCTTACCGGCGTCCTGCAGGTACTCCTCACCACCGGCGAACAAACGCTGCGCAACGGCACGCACATCCAGACGATCAGCCGGCCAGTTCTCTACTGGATCATCATCGCCGTCGGCCTGATTCTCTACTTCGTCTGTTACGGCATCACCCAGGCCGCCACCACCTGGGCCGTCGCGGAAATCTATCTCGGCAATCCCGCTTCGGTAGCCGCCGCGTGGAAGGCAGTCTCGACCAGCTGGCTCCGCTATATTCTTGTCACGCTGCGTCAATACTGGAGCATCGGCTGGTGGTTTCTCTTGTCCACCGGAATGCTGGTCGCAGTGCTGGTTCTGGTTCCTGCCGTCAACGGTGGTCGCTCCACCATCGCCGTCGGAATCTTCTCCTTTATTTTCGGATTGCAGATCTTCGCCAGCGTCATCTATTCCGTCTACGCCGCGATCAGAGTCTCGCTCGCCGTGCCCGCTGCGGTGATCGAGTCGCTTGGACCCAACGCTGCGGTTCGCCGCAGCCGGACGCTGCTCACCGAACGCAAAGGCCGCATCTTCCTCCTCGGCCTGCTGGTTTTCGCCATCAGCATGGTCGTCGGGATTGTGCTGGCTCCGCTGGCCTTCATCGCGCTTCGCGCTCACGGACTGGAGCGTTACATCATTCAGATGGTCCAGCTTCTCGGCGCATTCCTGAGCCGCCTGCTCGTCGGACCGATTGCCGCCATCGGGCTTTGCCTTTTCTATTTTGATGAGCGCGTCCGTCACGAGGGCTTCGACATCGAGTTCCTCATGCTGCGCGCCGGCGGCCCGCCCGCCACTCCTCCAGCGGAGGCAAACCCATCTCCGGAGCCGGCCTAATCCGCTCTCGCCGCGCCAGCGTCGCCATCCTATGCCTTCTCGTGCCTGTGGCGCCCTCGATGCACGCGCAGCAGGCCCAGGCCACCGTCTCCGAAAACGTCCTCAAACAGGGCACTCTGGCCGACTACACCAGCCAACTCCACGCGCTTCGGTTGCTCGCCTCCGCGTGCGCTCACACCGCTGCGGTCTGCGATCCGGGGAAAGTCGGCGCTGACGAACACGTCACTCTGCCGGACCAAACCTCCTTCGATGCCCACTTCGCCTGGATGAGCGAAGCGCTTTCGTCGGCGAAATCTCTCCCCGACTCCAAACGCGCCGCCGTGATGGCCACCGCCGAAGCTCATCTCGATGAAGACCTGGCCGACGTGCAGCCTGCGCCTTCGACGCCGGACTTCACCGTCGCACGCAGGGCTGCCAACGCGATTCTCACGAGCCGCGAATTCCAAACTTCCGCCGAGGTCTCCCTGCGCGACCGCGTCATCGCCATGCTCTATCGCTGGCTTGATCGCGTGCTCTCTCACGTTGCCGCCTTTGGCTCGCGCTCTCCGTGGATTGGTCCACTCCTCGAGTGGGGCCTCGGCGCGATCGCCTGCGCGCTGCTGCTCGTCTGGGCCTTGCGCACCGCGCGCCAACAACGAGTGCGCATGCAACTCGAATCTGCGAGCCACATCGAACAGACCGATGAGCGCGTGCTGAACTGGATGCGCGAAGCCGAAGAGCATGCCGCCGGCGGACGCTTCCGCGATGCGGTGCATTGCCTCTACTGGGCCAGCATCGTGACGCTCGAGGGCCAACGCCTGTGGCAGCCCGATCGCGCCCGCACTCCGCGGGAATATCTGCGCCTCGTCGATCCGGCCTCGCCGGCCTCCTCTCTCCTGCGCCGCCAGACCTTCTCCTTTGAGACGATCTGGTACGGCCTGCGCCCCGCCGCCCGCCCCGACTACGACAGCGCTCTCGACCTTCACCGCCAGTTGAGGTCGGCATGAAGAAACTCAGCGGCGACTGGAAATTCCTGCTCATCTTCAGCAGCATTGTGCTCACGCTGATCGTCATCACCGGAGTCCTCGCGCCCAACCGTGAAGACCGCGATCCAACGCCTACGACGTGGAACAGCGGCACGGCCGGCGCCAAAGCTGCGTATCTTCTGCTCACCCAGCTCGGCTACAACACCGTGCGCTGGGAGCAGCCGGAGACAGAACTCTCCACCATCGACCCCGCCCATGCCACGCTGATCCTCGCTGAGCCCTCGCCTTCCTTCGCCGCCTTCACCGACAAGAAGCGCCAGCAGCCCTTCATCGATTTTCTTCATCGCGGCGGCCGCATCGTGGCCACCGGCGCTGTGGTCGCTCTCTTCTTCCCGATGCAAAAGTCGCGCAGTCCGATCGCCTTTTCACGGACCTCTGCATCACCAGCCCCGCAGGTCCTGATGCCCTCGCGCGCGCGGGTGAACTGGAAATGGCTGCGCCGGTTCGCTGGACCAACGACGACCCCGCCGTCCGCGTCTCGCAAACCTGCGGACAGGGAGCCGTCGTTGTCTCCTATCCGGAAGGCAAGGGCGAAGTGATCTGGTGGGCCTCCGCGACGCCGCTCACCAACAGTGGCCTCCGCAACGACGGCAATCTGCGCCTGCTGCTGGCCAGCGTCGGCGACACCCACCGCACCGTCTACTTCGATGAGTTCATGCACGGCATCAATGAGAGTCCGTGGACCACGACGCACGGCACGCCCCTCGCCGGCATCATTCTCCAGGCCGCCGGCGTGGCCGCGTTGCTCCTCTTCAGTTTCGCCCGCGGCAGCGGCCCGCATCGCGCGCTCGTGCAGCCGCCGCGCGCTTCGCCGCTGGAATTCGTCGAGTCCATGGGCGCTCTCTATGCCAAAGCCGGAGCCAGCCACGTTGCCATCGCCGCCGCCGAGCGCCGCCTCAGCGAGTTCCTCGCGCACGACGGCGGTCTGCCCGCGGAAACTCTGCGCTCCGGGCCCGCCGCGATTGCCGCAGCGGTGCGCACTCGATTCGCCTGCGACACGACTACTCTGGCTGCAGACCTCGAGGCCGCACGCCAGGCCGAGTACGATGCACCCAGACCCGCCGCGACGCTGGCTCTGGTGCGCCGCCTCGACCAGCACATCGCAACCCTGAGCGACCTCATCCGCAATCCGCAACACAACCGACCCAAACAGGGAACTGCATGACCGAAATCGTCGAAGGCAACACGGAAGTCCGCGCCGTCCTGGCCATTTTTGAAAAAGGCAGGACCGAGCTGGGCAAAATCATTTCCGGCCAAACCGAACTGATCGACCAGGCCATCCTCACCTTTCTTTGCGGTGGCCACGCGCTCGTCGAAGGCGTGCCGGGCGTGGCAAAAACCATGACGGTGAAAACGCTGGCCCGTTTTCTCGCGCTCGATTTTCGCCGCATCCAGGGCACGCCCGACATGATGCCCGCCGACATTCTCGGGACGAGTGTCTTTTCACTGAAGACCAGTGAGTTCACTTTCCACCGCGGCCCCGTTTTCACGCAGTTTCTCCTCGCCGACGAAATCAACCGCATGCCGCCGCGCACGCAGGCGGCGCTGCTGGAGTGCATGGAGGAGCGCCAGGTCACCATCGACGGCGAAACCCACACCCTCGACGACTTCTTCACCGTCTTCGCAACGCAGAATCCGCTCGAGTTCGAAGGCACGTATCCATTGCCGGAAGCGCAGCTCGACCGCTTCCTCATCAAGATTCGCGTCAGCTACCCCAACGCCGCCGACGAACGCATTGTGCTCGAGCGCCATCACGCCAAGGCTGACACGCCGCAGTTCGAATCGGTCGAAATCGCCAGCGTCACCGCGCAGGAACTGGCTGCCGCCCGCCGCGAGCTGCGCGCCGTCCGCGTCGAGCCGGCTCTGTTCGACTACCTGCTTGCTGTTGTGCGACGCACCCGCGAATGGCCTGCCATCACCCTCGGCGCCAGCCCGCGTGCCGCGGCGAATCTCCTCATCGTCGCGAAAGCTCATGCTGCGAAAGATGGCCGCGACTTCCTCATTCCGGACGATGTGAAGCAGGCCGCGCTCCCGTGCCTGCGCCATCGCATCATCCTCAAGGCTGAAGCCGAGCTCGAAGGCTTCGATCCCGATCGCGTCCTCACCGACGTGCTGGCCGCAACGCCGTTGCCCAAATGATCCAGACGCTCATCCCGTCGCCGGCGTCTGCCGAGGCGCGCTACAAGGGCCGCCTGGGCAGGATTCTCGGGATCACCCTCACCGGGCGCGCTTTGTTGCTGTTCCTCGCCGGACTCCTCTGCACCATTCCGGGTTTCTTCGGACTGCATTGGCTGCCGCTCATGCTTGGCTGGGACGCCGTGGTGCTGCTCCTTGTCGTCGTCGATCTATTGTCACTGCCGCCGGCACATTCTCTCCGCGTCACACGCACGTTTCTCGATTCGCCGGTGCTCGGCCGCGAAACCCGCATGGAACTCGCCGTCGAGCACACCGGAAACTCCGTCCTGCAGGTCCACGTCGCCGACGATCTCCACCCCGCCCTGGCGCAGCTTCCGCCTTCCGGCATGCTCAGCGTTTTTCCCCGCGATTCGGCCGGCATCCAGTTCACGATCACGCCCAACCGCCGCGGCGACTTCACACTCGGACCCATCTGGCTGCGCTGGACCGGCCGCCTTCGCCTCGCCGAGCGCCGCGCTCTTGCTGCGCCGGCACAGAAGGTCCGCGTCTACCCCACCATGGAGCGCTCCGCCGACGATACGGCACTGTATCTGTTACGTATTCGCCAGATCGAGCTGCAGCGCCGCCGTCTCCGGCTCACCGGCGCCGGTCGCGAGTTCGATCATCTGCGCGACTACCGCGCCGGCGACGAGCTGCGCAATATTTCCTGGCCCGCCACCGCGCGACGCGTGAAGATTGTCACTCGCGAATTCACTACCGAACGCAGCCAGCAGGTCTGGATCGTTGTCGACGCCGGGCGCCTCTCCGGCACCGTCTTTGAGGTGCGTCGCTCTGTCCCTGTCCAACGCGGTGCCGCCACGACCTTCCAGAGCGCAGCTTCCGATGACTCCTACCTGTTGAGCCTCACGCAACTCGATCAGGCGGCGAGCGCCAGCATCGCCCTCGCTCAAACCATCATGCAGGCAGGCGATAAGGCCGGCCTCCTCGTCTACGGCCGCGCGATCCAGCAGCAGCTTCTACCCGCCACCGGCGCGGGTGCACTCCGCACCATGATCGATGCGCTCTCGCAGGCGCGCGTCGAAGGTTCCGAAGCCGACCACCTGCGCGCCGCCGCTCGCCTCGGCCAGCTGCAGCGCCGTCGCAGCCTCGTGCTCTGGATCACGGAGATGGCCGACAGCGCGCGCCGCCCCGACATTGCCGATGCCGCGGTGGACCTCGCACGCCGCCACCTGGTCCTGCTGGTCGTGCTCCATCATCCGGAGATTCGCGCCACCGCAGCGCGAGAACCAAAGACCGCGACCCAGATGTTTCAATCCGCCGCGGCCCAGGAAGTGCTCGAGCGCCGTCGTCAGATCCTCGCCGGTCTCCGCTCCAAAGGCGTCCTCGTTGCGGAGACGACGCCGGGCGCGCTCCGCGCCGACGCCATCAACGAGTATCTGGAAGTGAAGGCGCGAGGCCTGCTGTAAGAGCGGGTTGTTTCTCTTCAGCTAGCGGCGCGAAGCGCGTCTGCCTCGACGGCCAGTCCCTGCCCAGAGGTGAGCCACATCCCCAACCCAATAAAAAGCACCGCCCCGGTCAAAAACTTCACCGCCACCGGCGCACCCGACGGCGACAAGAATGCCTCCAGCGTTCCCGCAATCACCAGCAGCGGCACCGTTCCGGCGAGCAGCCGGATCGCCTCCACCGACCCGCGCGCCAGCGATTCGCGCCGCGAATAGATGCCGGGAAACAACAGGCCTGCCCCCAGCCGCAGTCCCGCGGCGCCGGCAATGCAAATGCTCGGCAGTTCCAGGGCCCCATGGGCGGCAACAAAGCTCCACAGATCGAGCGCCATCCGCGCCTGCGCGCACGCCGTGCCTACCACGCCCAGTTGCAGCCCGTTGAAGAACAGCAAATACACCGTGCCGAGTCCAGCAAGGATGCCACTGGCGAAGGTCATGAATCCGACTCCGATGTTGTTCGTCATGATCCACGTGGACGCCTGCGGTTTCATGCTGACCAGGCTGTGCGTCCACATTTCGTGCTTCTCAATGGAGGCCATCATTGCCGGTCCCAGCACCATGTGCTCGAATGCCGGGCGCGCGACGCTCAACAGAGTCCCCAAAGCGGCGCCGGCAAGAAAGATCGTCACCGACACAGCTACATATCCAAACATCCTGCGGAAGATCCTCGGATACTCCACGGTGAAAAATCGCACGAGCTGCCGCGGTTCCAGTTTTCTGCCCGAATAGACGCGATTATGCGCTCGGGCCAGCAAAAGGTTGAGGTATTCTTCCTGGGTGCGCGAGCCGCGATCGGCCCGCACCGCGGACAAGTCCTGGGCCACCTGCCGGTAGAGCAGCCCCAGTTCGCGCAGCTCGTCGCCGGAAAGCGACTTTAGCCCCGACTGCTCCGTCTGCACCAGCAACGCATCCAGGCGCTGCCACAGTCCCTGCCGTTGCTCGATCCAGCGGTTTGAAATCATGTTGCCGCGCCCGAGAACCCGTCGATGAACCCTGCCATGGCCGAAACTCCCGATCAGCTTACCATCGACACTCCGGAGCAGGTCGCCATCCGTTTTCCCATCGCCGGTATCGGCAGCCGCTTTCTTGCCATGCTCGCCGATTCGGTGGTCCAGTTCCTCCTCTACGCGATCGTCTTCCTCGCCATTTTCCTTGTTGCTGTCTCCGCCCCGCGCATCAACGGCCTCATTCTCACGCGGATCGGCGACAAGTGGGTCATCGCCGTCATCATCCTCTTCTACTTCCTGCTGTATTGGGGCTACTTCACGCTCTTTGAAGCGTTCTGGAACGGGCAAACCCCAGGCAAGCGACTCTGCAAGCTGCGTGTCATCCGCGACTCCGGCCGCCAGATCACCTTCTTCGAATCCATGACCCGCAACCTCATCCGCATTGTCGATGCCTTTCCCAGCTTCTACGCCATCGGCATCGTCACCATGCTCTGCAATCGCCAGAACAAACGTCTCGGTGATTTCGCCGCCGGCACTCTGGTCATCCACGAGCGCACTCCCGAGCCGGCGCTCTGGAGCGGCTCCGCCTCGCGCACGATCACCGCCGGCGCCTTCACTCCGGTTCCCGCTCCCGCCCCTGTCGTCGATCCGAACGCGGTCGATCTCCCCGCGGATGCCGTCGCCCGCCTGACCCCCGACGACCTCAACGTCATCGACCACTTCTTTGCCCGCGCTATCGATATCGATATCCCCCGCCGCCGCGCCCTGGCCGACCGCCTGGCCCAGCAGATGACGGCAAAGATGGGCATCGACCTCAATGGGCTCATGACCCAGGGCGTCACCCCGGAGCGGGTCCTGGAGTCGATCGCCCGCAGCCTGCGCGGCATCCGCCGCTAAGTCCCGCTGAATCTGCATGGGGGTGTCCGATATTGCGACTCCACCGCCTCCCCCCGCATCGAACCAAAAGGGGTATTCTGCCTACCGTAGATCGGGGTGATTCCAGCCCACCGCCTGCGGTACACTCAAAGGGCAGAGCGCTTTCCCCAGGAGATTCATCATGGCTACCAGCACGGTAACGACCAGCACGACCCCGACCCCCGAAGCGGTTCCCGCAGCGAAGACTACGCCCGTCCGGCTTACCGACAGCGCCGTGAACAAGGTGCGCGAAATCATGGCGACCCAGGATCCGCTCCCCGCCGGTCTGCGCATCGGCGTCGTCGGCGGCGGCTGCTCCGGCTTCCAGTACTCCATGTCGTTCGAGAACCAGTCCGGCATGATGGACAAAGTTTTCGACTTCAACGGCCTCAAGGTGTTTGTCGACGCGACCTCGCTGATGTACCTCAACGGTTGCACGGTCGACTATCTCGAGACCCTCGAAGCGGCCGGCTTCAAGTTCGACAACCCGGCCGTGAAGAGCACCTGCGGCTGCGGTTCATCGTTCCAGGTCTAAATTTTCAGTTCGGAAAAGAGAAGAGGCCCGCCATCGCGCGGGCCTCTTCTCGTTGCGCCTACTGCGGCGCCGTAGGGTCGGTCGTCCCTGGGGGATTAGCCGAAGGCGGCGGGTTTTGTGTCGGCCCGCCGGTCGGACTGGGCGCGCCCGGCAAGGGTGGGGCTCCGCCGAAGGGCGAAGTCGGCGTTCCATTTCCAGTCGGATTCGCACCGCCAGCCAAACCGGCCATCGCCTGCGCCTGGTCTTCCATCGGGTCGTAGTTGAATTCCCACTTGTTGTAGCGCGTCTGCAGCTTGTATTCGATCAGCGAAGGCTTATCGATCGTCAGCGTGAAGCCGACGATGGGTCCGCCGCCGCCAAAACTGGTTGCCGAGGTTCCGGTCCCACTCGATCCGAACGGGGAACTGGTGGATCCTGGGCCTGAGGTCGAAGTGGGCGACCCGAACATAGAAGAGCCGGTGGGGGATGAACCCCCAGGCGACGATCCAAAGCCTGATCCCGACGAACCGAAGCTCGACCCCGACGATCCGAAGCTCGAGCCGGATGATCCGAAGCTCGAGCTCGATCCAAAGCCGGACGATCCATTGGATCCGTTGCTGCCCGGCTGCCCCGGAGCCGCGATCGGTACGCCGTTCGCATCCGTCGTCGTACTCGCGGCGACGGCGTACATGGAAGCGCCGGCCCCCATCCCCGCCGTCATCAACGGCTGGCCGAAGAATCCCAGCGGCCGCACGTGGGCCTGCCCGAACAGCACCGGCTTCCAGTCTGCTTTGCCGGTCAGCGGATCAGCGTAGACCTTGCGCAGGAACCGGATCTGGTTCGTCTCCTTCAGCTGATCCACCGACGTCGGATACGATCCATATTTCTGGTAGTAGAGCTTCAGGGCACGCTTGTACTGCTCGCCGCGATGGATCGTCTCCATCTCCTTGTCGCGCTGAATCGAGATCGCGATCTTCGGCGCCGCGATCGCCAGGCTGACCAGCAGGACCACAGTGAGAAAAATCACCGCCAGCAGCATGTAGCCTGCCTCGTTGTCGACTTCCGCTAGCCGTCTCATCGCTAACCGCTCCATCGCTGACCGTCTCATCGCTAGCCGCTCCATCGCTCGCTCAACTCTGCGTCAGCGGCAGCGTCTGCGTGTTGTTGTACAGCAAGTCCGTTACCTGAATCGACAGCGGCGAAATCTTCACCACCTTGTAGTGGTGATCCACCACGTCGCCTTCGTTGGCGATGAAAACATCGTCGCCGTGCAGCAGAAAAGCCTTCTTCGCTCCGGCGTCCGCCGAGTAACCAAAAAATTTCAGATCGATCGGCGGCGGCGGGGGTGGCCCCGGCGGCGGTGGCGGCGGCGTGTTCACTGCCACCCGCACAGGTCCTTTGGGTTGCGGCAGCGCGACCGGGATCGACGTCATCGAGAAAATATTCCGCCCCTTGCCGCTGTACTCCAGAGCCTCAGCCCCCGCCATCAACTCCGGATGGAGCGTCGGATCGAGCTTCTCCAGCGGCTTCAGCTTTTGCGCAGGCCGGCCGCTTGCATCGCGCGCCGCTGTCTGCAACTGCGCCGTCTCAGGTGCCGCCCCGCCGTTCTGTGAGTTCCCTGGCGCAGACGCTGCCGGCGACGGACTGCCGCCAAACATCGACGAGGCAAAGTACACGACCGCTGCGATCATGACCACGCCCAGCACGGCGAGGATGATGACGTTGCGCTTGTTCTCGAAGCCGGTCCTCATTGCGGTCCCGCGCCTCCCGCCGGTTGCGATGTGTCCGGCGCCGGCTGCAGGTTCGTGTCCGTAATGTCCTGGGGCATGTCATTCGCGTGAATGTACGTCGTCAGCCGCAGCCGCAGGTTCACCAGGCCGCCCTGCTGTCCGTTCAGCGTGACGCCGTTGATGATCAGGAACACGTGATCCTGATCGCGCTCGAGGCCGTTGATAAAGTGCATCAGGTCTGAATACTGGCCGGTGAGGCCCGCATCGATGTGCAGTTCCGTCAATCCGCCTGCAGCGGCCGGGTTATACGCATACGCCGCGCGGCCCAGCTTCACGTTGCTCTTCGTCGCGATGACGCCCAGCTGCGCCAGGATCGTCGAGGTGTTGGGCGCAACGCGCTTGTCGTAGAACTTCTGCGCGTCACCGTCGGCCGCGTTCACCTTCTGCGGAAGCCCGTTCAGATGCCGCATCTGTATCTCCAGCAGCTGCAGGCGCGCCTCTTGCTGAATGAATTCCGCCGACTGATCCGACTTGATCGCGCGCCATGCCAGCGCGTACCGCACCCCGACAAAGATCACCCCCGCCACGACGATCGCGAGCAGCGCAAAATGCAGATACAGCTTCGTGACGCGGTTCATGGGGTCGGTCTCCCCTTCTCCGCAGCACCCGGCTTCTTCAATGCCGGCTTCTTCGGTGAGGCGCTCTTGTGCGCAGCCTTTCGAGGCTCAGTCTGGCCGGGTTTAGCCTTGTCGTCCGCATCCTCATCCGACGCCTTTGCGCTCTTTCCAGGTTCTTGCAGCAGTGGCCGATAGTCCGCCAGAATGTCGAAGTTCACCTGGTTCGCGCCAGCGCTCACGTTCTGCATGCCCTGCGCGCCCTGCACGGTGGCCACGGACTCCGTGGACAGGCGCGGGGCCGCAAAATGGCGCGACTTCTCCAGATTTCGCATCAGCTCCAACTCGCGAACGCGCTCGCCCGTCACCCGTAGTCGAATGATGACCGTCCCATTGGGGCCATTAATCGGATCGATGCTCAGCACCTGCACGCCGCTCGGCAACACTGTCTCCAGGTCGGTCATCGTCGCCGTCCACGAAAACGCCTTGCGCGCGAATAACGAATTCAGAAAATCCGACTGCAGCAGGATGCTCGCGTCCTTCGGCTGCTGCATCATCCGCCGATATTCCTGTTGCTGCTGTTCAAGCGTGTGAACGTGGTTCTCGACCGTCGCCACGTGCTCGCGCGCCGCCTGGGCCGCCCCGCTCTCGTTGCGATACAGGTACCAGAGCGCGCCACCCACCAGCGCCAGAATCACCGTCCACGTGCGCAGCCGGTTGTACACCGGCCGCAGATCGATGTAGGGATGGCTTGCGAGATTGACAGCGATCTTCATCTAGTTCGCCAGCGCCCCCGTTACGCCCGACAGCACGCCGGCAGGAACGCTCGTCATCGCCGAAGCCTCCGCGGTCGTCAGATCCACCAGCCTCGGTGCGGGCTGCACCAGCGCACTCCATCGCGACTGCAGAGCAGCATTCGCGCCGCCTGGTCCCGCGTAGCACATGGTTGACGGCAGCGTCTTCAGCGTGTCCTCATACCACGCCAGCGCCGTAATTACCGCCTGCGCCATTTCCTCTTCGCGCGCCTGCGGCTCCGCGGGTAAATCCATCGAGCGGTGCAGCAGCATCTCGTTACCTTGTGTCACCGCCGTTGTTACAGAAGCGCCGCTATGGTTCACCATCAGCGTCGCGCTGTCGCCCTCGATGGCAGCAGCAGCGGCCAGCGTGCTCGGCAGCACCGCGGCCGGCTCGTATCCGGCTTCGCGCACCACGCTCTCGTATTCCTCCAGCACATCGCGGGGCATCACCGTCACCAGCACGCTCAGCTGATCGAGCTTCTTCGCCATCACCTGATAGCTCACCGCCGCGTTCTCCACGTCGAACGGCACCATCTTGCGCAGACGGAAGCGCACCACCGACAAGGCTTCCTGGCGCTTCGACGGCAGTTCGTCGAAATCCAGCAGCAGCACGCGCGCCGCCGCATCCGGCACCACCAGCGTCACTTCGCGGGTTGCGCTCACGCTTTCCAGCGCCGACTCCAGCGCCGTGCGCACTGCATGCGCATCCGCCAGGTTCGGCACCTTCAGTCCCGGAACCACCGTGCCTTCGCGAACCGGCGCAAACGCGGCGGCCATCTCGCCGTGCTTCTTGCCGGAGCGCGCCGCGATCACGCCTTCGGGGCGAATCTCGCACGCCACCTTCGGACGCGATCCCGGCACGGGTTTGAACATGTTTTCGAGAGCCACTAGCGCGATGCCTCGATAAAGGTGACTTTGTTAATTTCCTTCAGCGTCGTCAGCCCCCGCCGCACGCGGTCCAGCGCCGATTCGCGCAGAAAATGCATCCCTTCCTGCTGCGCCAGTTTACGCACTTCTGAGCTGGGTTTCTTCTCCAGAATGATTTCACGGATCGGGTCGGTTAAATCCAGCAATTCATGGATCGCCGTCCGTCCGCGATACCCCGTCCCCGCGCACTCGATGCAGCCGCGCCCTTCGCGGAAGGGGAAATCCCGCCACTCCTTCAGATCGAGGCCGCTGTCGATCAGCAGATCTTCGCTGTAGCGCACTTCATGCACGCAGTATTCGCAGATGGTGCGCACCAGCCGCTGTGCCAGAATGCAGTTCAGTGCCGAAACAAAGTTGTAAACCTCAACGCCCATGTTCACGAAACGTCCCAGCACGTCGACCACGTTGTTGGCGTGCACCGTAGTGAACACCAGGTGCCCGGTCAGCGCCGAGTTGATGGCAATCTGCGCTGTCTCCTGGTCGCGAATTTCGCCCACCAGAATCTTGTCCGGATCGTGGCGCAAAATCGATCGCAGTCCACGCGCGAACGTCAGCCCCTTCTTCTCGTTCACCGGAATCTGCGTGATGCCGCGAATCTGATACTCGACCGGATCTTCGATGGTGATGATCTTGTCTTCGTCGCTCTTGATCTCGTTCAGCGCCGCATACAGCGTCGTCGTTTTGCCGGAACCGGTCGGCCCGGTCACCAGCACCATGCCGTACGGCTCGCGAATGTAGCGGCGAAAGCGCTTCAGATCGTCCTCCGCAAAGCCGACCACATCCAGCGTCAGCTTGCGGAATTTCTCGCTCATCGATTCCTTGTCGAGCACGCGGAGCACAGCGTTCTCGCCATGCACGGTCGGCATAATCGACACGCGAAAATCGATCAGGCGCCCTTTATAGCGCACCCGGAAGCGTCCGTCCTGCGGCACGCGCCGCTCGGCAATGTCCAGTTCGCTCATCACCTTGATGCGCGACAGAATCGTCGTGTGATGCTCGCGCGCAATCGGCGCCATGGCCGGCTGCAGCACCCCGTCGATGCGATATTTCACCAGCACTGAGTCGTCGAAGGTCTCGATGTGAATGTCCGAAGCGCGCCGCTCCAGCGCCGTGAAGATGGTCGTGTCCACCAGCCGGATGATGGGGCTAATGTCTTCCGCCGACGTCAGCTTCTCGATCGAGATGTTCTCGTCGGAGTCCTCGCTGGCCGACAGCACGTCGAAGGTCATCCCCTCCGACGCTTCATCCAGCACCCGCTGGCTCTGCTCGGTCTTCTTCAGCAGGTCGGTGATCTGCGACAGCGTCGCCACCCGCGTCACAATGCGCTGTCCCAGCAGGCCGCTGATTTCGTCCAGCATCATCAGCTTGCTGGGATCGCTCACCGCGATTACCAGCCGGTCTTCTTCCTGCTCCAGCGGCACAAAGTTGTAGCGGAACATCATGTCCACCGGCACGCTGCGCAGCACTTCATGCCGGATACGGAAATTCTGCAGGTCGATGAACTCGCAGCGATAACGCCGCGCCAGCGCCTGGGCCTGCGCTGTCTCGTCCTGCTCGGCCAGAATCGGAATGGGGGGAGCCTGCGACATAAATCAATTCCTCAGTTCACGGCGATTCCATCGCCGAACATCTCTAAGTTCTGAAATTCTGCGCGTTGCTCATCGAGAAAATCGGCAGATACAGCGCGATCAGGATGATGACTACCACCACGCCCATCACGATCAGGATCGCCGGCTCAATCAGCGCCAGGGCCGCTGTCAGCGCGGTCTGCACGTCTTCTTCAAAAAATTCCGCCACCGAGTTCAGCATCTGCGGCAGCGCGCCCGTCGATTCGCCGACCTCGACCATCTCCGTCGATAGATCCGGAAACACCTTCGTGGCTTCCAGACTCTTCGCCAGTCCCTTGCCTTCGCGCACCGACGTCACCGCCGAGAATACCGACTTCGCGATGCGCCGGCTGGTGATCGACCGCGCCGCTGTCTCCAGCGATGGCACCAGCGGGATACCGCCCGTGAGGAGCGTCGACAACGTCCGCGCAAACATCGCCACCTGGTATTTCAGCCAGATCTTTCCGAAGATCGGCATCGCGATGCGGATGCGGTCGATGCGATCCGCGCCCGCTTCGCTGCGGCTCCAGCGCCACAGCAGGAAGCCGATGAGCGCCAGCGCCGGAACGATGTACAGCAGATACTTCTGCGCGCCCGTTCCCAGAGCCAGCATGAACAGCGTGAGCGACGGCAGCTTCGTTCCGATCTGGTCGTACAGCTTGGCAAACTGCGGCACCACAAACGTGATCAGGAAAATGAACAGGCAAATCACCAGCGTGATCAGCATCAGCGGATAGATCAGCGACGCGACCAGCTTCTTGCGGAACGCCAGCGCCACCCGCTGAAACGACAGGTACCGCCCCAGCACCTCTTCCAGATTGCCCGAGCGCTCGCCCGCCAGCAGCGTCGTCGTGTACATCAGCGGAAACGCACCCTGCGCTTCGAATGCCGACGAGATGGGTTCGCCGGTCCGTACCCGCGCGGACACATTCTGCAGTTGCGTGGCGAAGTTCGCGTTCCTCTGGCTCTTCGCCAGCATCTCCAGCGAGCCCAGAATCGGCATACCGGCGCGGATCAGCGTCAAGAAACTGCTGGTTGAAAATCAGAAACGTCTCGAGCTTCGTCTTCCTCGCCGTGCCGGTCAGCCCGCGCGGCTTCACCGAATAAACGAAGTAGCCCGCCTGCGAAAATCGTGTGCGCAGCTCTTCCGCAGTCGCCGCCGACTGGATCTGCTCCTGCACATGGCCGCGCTCGTCGGCCAGCCTGATCACGAATTCTGCCATGGTTTTTCGGCTACCCGCTTATTGCGTGTCTGCCCTTCGGCTACGCCGCGCCCCGGCCGCGGGCGCAAACACCGCTCCGGCTCCGGGAATGCCTCCCTCCAGCGTAGCAGTTTCGGCGTCCCGCACACCTCGAGCGCAGGGTTTCGTGAACTAGACGTTCCCCGCCTGCAAACTGCTCATTTGTGGAGGTCGTCCAGGTTAATTTTCCCTATTTTCCCGTCCGGCCCCACCACAAAGGGCAGGCTCAGCGCATTCCAGTTGCCCCCGGTTTCCGATCCGTCCAGTGGATTCCAGTGCCTCCCGCCGTCCCAACTCACGTCCGACCCATTCGGTCCCACGGCAATCCAGGCATTCAGGTCCGCATTCCAGCTCACCGCCGACCGAAATCCGTGCGGCGGCTTCTCCGACGCCGCCCAGGTCTTGCCATCCGGCGACCACGCCGACGCCCCCTCGCTGGCGTCGGGTTTCGTGTAGTCACCGCCCACGGCCACCGCCGCCTTGACCCGCTCGCTCCACCAAACCGCCTTCACTGAAAAGGCTCCCGCCGAAGCGGTGCCGCCCGGCAAGGGCAAGGGTAGCCGGTGAAAGGTCCAGTGATTCACGCACTTCGGATTGGTCCGCGCTTCGCCGTCCCCCGAGCACCCGCTCATTCCTTCGTAAAGAAACGCCCCACCCACGCCGCCGGTCACAAACCAGACCCGCCCGTCGCTGGCCAGCGCCGAATTGCTGGCTGCGAAAACACCCAGGTCCAGCCCCTCCGTCGACAGCCCCGGTGACTCAATCTTCGTCCACGTCACCCCGCCGTCCACGGTCCGGAACAACGGAAATGCTCCCTCCACGGGATCGCCCACCAGGTACCCAACCTGCCGTCCGGCAAAGACCATGGCATCAAAAAAGCCCTTGGCGTCGGGATCCGTCAGCACCTGGGTCCAGTGCGAGCAGCCGTCCGTCGTCCGATACACGCGCGATGCATCCCCGGTCCCGCTCGACATCACAATCGCGGTGTTCGAGTCCCAGGCCCAAAGTCCGCGAAAATCCAGCTTTTCCGCGCCCTCGGGAACCGAGCAGCGCTGCCACTCATAGCCGCCGTCTTCGGTGCGCAGAACCGTACCATTGGTGCCGCTCGCCCAGGCCACCCCGCCACCCAGCGAGCGCACTCCGCGCAGCCCCGCGGTCGTCCCGCTCTGCTCAAGAACCCACGGTCCGGACTTCAGGTTCGTTCCCTGACCCCAGGCCCAGCCGCCGACCGCCAACAGAACCCCAACCCAGGCTCGCCTCAGCATGCCGACATCCTAAAACCGTTGGGCCGGTGGATGCATCCCCCGGTCAGGTTTGCTGCTCCCGGAAAGTTACTCCCGGTTCGCGTTAGCCGATCAGAACATCTCCCGGACACAGCCTCTCGCGAACAGCTTTTAGCGAATAGCTTCTCGCAAATAGCTTTTTGCCAACAGTCCTTCGCTAACCGCATCCCGCTCTCTCACACCGGAGGCTCGCCCGTGACCACATGCACGCCCGGTGGCGGCACGAAGACGAAATCCTTGTCGTTCGCGGGAAGGTTGGCTGCTTCACCGCTGAACTCGAACCGGTTCGTCACCCCGTCCGTCTCTTCAATGGTCATCGCCCGAATCGTTCCATCTGGCCCGGCCGAAATTTTAAGCGACGAAACCCGCTGCTCCAGCCCCTTCGGCACCCCGGCAAGCTCGCACGCACCATTCCGGTCGCAGCTCACCTTCAACCCCACCAGCTCTTTCTCCAGCTCCGTGTGTCCCAGCAGGAAGCGCAGCGGCGACCGCAGATCGTCGAGCTTCTTCTCATCCACTTTCTGCGCCTCGGTCTCTCCCGGCGAGTAGAAATACCCATCCTTGCCGTCGAGCACGAAGAGCTTGCCGTCGGGATCGGTGTACGTCCACCGCATCTTTCCCGGCTTCTTCAGCAGCAGCACGCCCGATTCTTTGCGATTCATCCCCATGCCGGTGTAGCTCTGCACAAAATGCACCTCAAGCGAATGCAGCGCGTTGTAATGCCGATCCACGCGAGCCGCCACCTGCGCCGCGTTCGATGCGGACTGCGCGCGCAGCGAGCCCGCCCCAACCAACGCCAACATCCCCAGCAGCAAAAACCGCCAGCGGTTCCTAACCCACTGGCGGCTCAGACTTCTCATTTTGTTGTTCAATCCCTGCTCACCTGTTCGACGCTGACCGCTTCCCGGCTAACCGGGGTATCGCTAACCGGACTTTAGCTGACCGCTCTTTAGCTCCCGGCTAGTCTACTGAATCGCCACCGTGCAGTTCGTCCCGCCCGAAGGATCGGACTTGATCTCCCCGCTCATGTCGAGGCAATAGCCGCTGTGGCCGGTCTTGCCCACCACCTGCGGCACCGCCGTCACTTCGTAGCTCACGAAGTCGTCCTGCTGAGCGCCCGGAGCCTTCTGGCAGTTCACGATGCTGAAGGCGTATCCGGCCTTTTGCCCGCCGGCCAGATCCCCCTGCAGCAATTGCGCCGACTGCGGATTCGGCGCGCCCGACGACGCATTCCCGCCCAGCGCCGACAGCGAGCACGCATACCCGTTGGCCGGAAAATTCGTCATGTACTGCGTTTCCGCCATCTGGATCGCACGCAGCGATTGCTTGGCCGACGTCTCATTCGCCGTCGCCTTCAGGTTCAGCATGTTCGGAATAGCAATCAGCATCAGGATCAGCATGATCGAGATCACGATCAGCAGTT
Organism: uncultured Acidobacteriaceae bacterium; assembly: GCA_963705765.1. Classification (GTDB taxonomy): domain Bacteria; phylum Acidobacteriota; class Terriglobia; order Terriglobales; family Acidobacteriaceae; genus Palsa-343. The sequence continues at coordinate 58,530 of CAVPKU010000056.1, forward strand.
CCATCAGTGTGAAGCCCGCGTCATTGCGACGCTGCCGCCTGCGTTCCGTCAGAACTTCAAGAGCCTTCATAGCTGCATCTTCTTTCGCCGATTCGCGAGCGCTCTCAGGCGACTCAACGCCCGGCACACGCGCTCGGAATCCGCTTTCAATCGTACCGCAAAAGCCACTCAGGGCCTCGTCCGCGCAGAGTACCGAAGTGCCGACCTGGGTTGGATCAACCTTCGTCGAACACACAGCCTCTGGCTTTGCTGGCAATCAGACTGGACGCACCCGGACGCCGTTTCGCTCAGCGCGCTCGCAAACAGCTTTTCGCAAACAGCATCTCGCAAACTGCCCTTCGCTCGCATTACGCTCATTGCTCTGAGCTCTGTACCCTCCTCCCTGTACCCTGTACCCTGAAAAAATGAAAGTCGTCCTTGCCGAAAAAGTCTCTCCGGCCACCCTCGCTGTCTTCCAGTCCGAATCCGGTTGGCAAGTCCTTACCCACGACCAGATCAAGAAACCTCCCAGAAGCCCTCGCCGACGCCGACGCCCTCGTCGTCCGCTCCGCCGTCCAGGTCGACGACGCCCTCATGGCCGCCGCTCCCAAACTCCGCGTCATCGGCCGCGCCGGAGTCGGCGTCGACAATATCGATGCGGAAGCCGCCACCCGCCGCGGCATTGTCGTCATGAACACCCCCGGCGCCAACGCCATTGCCGTCGCCGAGCTCACCCTCGGCCTCATGATCGCCCTCGCCCGCCAGCTCCCCAAAGCCGACTCCACCATGCACGCCGGAAAATGGGAGAAAAAATCCCTCCAGGGCGCCGAGCTACGCGGCAAAAAACTCGGCATCCTCGGCCTCGGCCGCATCGGCCTTGAAGTCGCCCGTCGCGCCCGCCAGTTCGGCATGGAACTCCTCGGCCACGACCCCTTCGTCTCGGCTTCGATCGCGCGCGAAAATGCGATCCGCCTCGTCTCCGCCGAAGAGCTCTTCCAGCTCGGCGACTACCTCACCCTCCACGTCGGCCTCACGCCGCAAACCACCGGCATCGTCAACGCAAAAACCATCGCCACCATGAAAAAAGGCGTCCGCATCGTCAACTGCGCCCGTGGCGAGCTGGTCGTCGAAGCCGACCTCGCCGAGGCCCTCAAGTCCGGCCAGGTCGCCGGTGCCGCCCTCGACGTCTTCCACGAGGAGCCGCCCAAAAATTCCCCCTTCGCCGCTCTCGACAACGTAATCCTCACGCCGCACATTGCAGGATCGACCGCCGAAGCCCAGGAAGCCGTCGGCGTCCAGATCGCTCTCCAGGTCCGCGAGTACCTCAAATCCGGCATCGCGCAGAACGCCGTCAATATGCCGTCCCTGAGCCACGAGGAATACCAGGAGCTGGCCCCGTGGATGAACCTCGCCGAGCGCCTCGGCACCTTCCTCGCCCAGATTCCCCGCGGATCCATCGACAGCATCCAGCTCACCTACCACGGCCGCTTGTCGGAGACAAAAACCGAGCTCATCCGCAACTCCGCCATCGCCGGCGTCCTCGGCCACCTCGAGCAGGTCAACCGCATCAACGCCGCCTCCGTCGCGCAGGAGCGCGGTATCCGCCTTCACGAGCAGAAAAAAGAGGAGCCCGCAGGCGCCGCCGGCAGCGTCCTCGAGCTCTGCCTGCACACCACCGAAACCAGCATGACCGCCAGCGGCGCCGTCCTCCACGGCGAATCGCCCCGCCTGCTCCACCTCGACGGCATTGACATCGAAGCACCGCTCCAGGGAACGCTGATCACCATCCGCAACAAGGACGTCCCCGGCGTCATCGGCCGCATCGGAACCATCCTCGGCGAGCACAGCGTCAACATCGCCAACTTCGCATTAGGCCGCGCCAACGGCACCGGCAAAGAACCAGCCTCAGCGTTAGCCGTAGTCCAGGTCGATGGAGCCGTCACCGACGAAGTCCTCCGCGAGCTTCGTGCATTCCCCGCCATCACGGGCGTCCGCCTCGTCACGCTGTAAAAGAACCGCCAAGCGAGCACGGCCGGACTGACGTTCAGATGCCATCGAGGCGGTGTCACCGGCCTTACGGAAATAACCGTAGTGGAGCCGGGAATCGGGCTGAAATGTCTAAACCGACCATGTCCCCGGAACTCGGGGCCGGCGCCCCGGAGCGTCAAGTTACGTCATGGTCTGGAATGGACAGCTACGGACAGAGGGGCCGTGAGACGATGCCCCAACATGACAATCGCACGCATTCCACGCCGGGGTGAGAGAGTCCACGTCAACGACCATGAGGGCACGTTCATCGTGGTTCGAGTGGATAAGGTTGCCAGTGTCGGCAAACTCGAATTGTGGGAGAGCCCGAAACACGTCTTATGGGACATCCCCTTCGGTGCGATCCATCTGCTCCGCGAGCCAGAACGCGAAGCCGCGTAGATCTCATACTGTTCCCACTTGAGACCCTTCGCCAAACGAGCGAAGACCGATCCCGAAGGCGATCCAGCCGGTGCTGCCCGTGAGTTGGGATGACGTCGTTGGTGTAGCTTCCCGCTGCCGAGTCGCCTGGATAGCTCCAGGTACCTTCGTACCGTTCACCCCTCCGAATTGTCTTGCCCCCTAACGCTAAAACTCCTACCCTAAGAACAGGAAAAGCTCTGTCCGCCACCGCGAACAGAGCTTTCGTGTTTCAGGGGAACACGTCTGCGGATCTGCGACCAGCAATCTGCAACCCGTGACCTGTAACCCGTAACCTGATCCACCCGGCCCAGGCCGGTTCCATACTGGCTCTTTGAAAATCAGACGCACGCAAATAATCGCGGACGATCGAGGCTTTGAAGGGGCCCGGCTTCAGTCGGGCTGTCTCCAGCCCGGAAAATTCGCCTCAGCCGCTGAGGGAAGTTTCGCAAGGAACGATCCTTCTCTCCGCACATCGCAACCTGCCGCAATGGCAACCACGAATGCAGCACTCGTAAGCACCCATGCCGCATTCATACGCATGAACCCGGCATTCACCACCACGAATGCAGCATTCATGGTCACGAAGGCAACTGCCCCGTTTGCAATCAGATACGTTGTTCGCGCGCACGAATGCAGCACTCACCACCATGAATGCGGCATTCGTACCCGCCTCGTAACTGACTTCTTCTCAGGAAGATAGCATGTTGTCAAACTTGTAAAATCAGGCCAAACCCTTCAATCAATCATCTACGGTTTTGGTTCCGGCGGAAATCGCAACTCTACGGATGACCAGCCGAGCAGATTCCGTAATCCTTCGCGAGTCTGCTGACGACAAACAGCGGCACATCGCCCTCCTGGGCGCGCTTTCTCTTTCCCTTCAGCCGCACCAGGTCGCCGGCCTTCACCTCAGCCGTTGCGCCGGAAAGCTGATAGACGCTGGCTCCATTCTCGCTCCGTATTTCCAGCCCACTCGGTCCATTCGCCGCGCACCCCTTGATCGACGTGCCATGGTGGAAGGCAAAGAAGACGCCCCACTCCGATGGCAGCAACCACGGCCACTCCGCCAATAATAATTTCGTCGCCCATGGTCTTCAGGCTGTCCGCGCGCGCTGGAGCGGTATTGAGCGCGAGTCCGAGACAGATCGCACCGACAAGGGCGCGTCGCAACAGAGTAGGTTTCACCGATGGCTCCTCCAGCGAAAGGGAAGTGGCGCATCCTACCATCCCGTTTCACCGGCGAGCAACGATTTCCTCGCTCCCTGCTCCCCGCTCCTGCACCCTGTAACCCGTCTCCTGATCTAATGCTTCACCCAACCATGCATCCCGGCCTCGAAGCTCCGCCGGTCGAGCCGCGGCAGCTCCCGCGCAATCCGGTGCGGAAACAGCGGATAGTGCTTCGCCTCGATCAGCAGCTCCGGCACGCACCAGACGTCCTCCTCCGACGTCATCCACTCCTTGCTGTCGAGACGGGCCAGATGCACCGCTCGCGAATACGCCCGCAGCGTCCGCTCGCCGCGCAGGTTGTAGTAGTGCTCAAAGTAGCTCAGCGCCAGCTCGCGCAGCGTCCGATAGATCGGAGCCCGAAACCGCAGCCCGGCGAAATTTGACTTCGCGATTCCGCCCCACAGCCCGCGCTCCCGATACAGCGCCACCACGTGATCGTCATCGTGGACCGCCTCCAGGTCGAGCAACAGCGGCGGATGCCCGTTCACGCGAAGCGCCGCCGCCGCCACCAGCGCTCCTTCCAGACAATGCCCCTTGCGTTCCCGCAGCACCTTCCTGGGAGACCACGCCGTGTTTGCATATTGATAGGCGAGTCCGTCGACGAACTTCTGGATCAGCGCCGGCGTCTTCAGCGCGCGCAGCGTCCGCACATCCTCCGGTGACAAGCCGAGATGCCCGTTGTTGCCAGAGCGGTTCTTCGGCGCCACTGCACGCTTCGTCCTCGATCTGCCCCCTCCGGGAAATTGCGCCGATTATACAAAGCGAACACCGCCGATCCGCGGTACCCTGCGTACTCCGTGCCCCTTCGGGTGAACGAGCCGTTAGAATGAGAGCAGCATCAAAACACCAGAGGAACTCCCCAACCGTGCCCCTTTACGAATACCGCTGCAAAAATTGCGGTCACCAGTTCGAGAAGATTCAGAGCTTCAGCGCTCCGGAAGAGAAGGAATGCCCCGTCTGCCAGGGCCCGGTGGAGAAGCTTATCTCCGCGTCGGCGATTCAGTTCAAAGGCTCCGGCTGGTACGTCAATGACTACGCAGCGAAGTCGAAATCGGGCGGGTCGATGAAGGCCTCCGCCGACGGCGAGAGCAAATCTTCCGACTCAAAGTCCGAAAAAGAAGCCTGCGGAAAAATCCTCCTCCTCCTCGTCCTCCGATTCCGGCAGCTCGTCGTCTTCACCCAGTTCATCGTCCACGAAGAGCGACTAGTCCCAACCGCGAATCCGTGTCTCGACGCAGGTCATCCGGTGGCGCCAGATTCTTCCAGCTGCATCGACAGCTCTTCCCACTCGCTGTTGAGCGACGCCTGCTGCTCCCGTAGCGCATTGAGTGCATTCGACAGCCGCTGCGTCTCCTCCGTGCTCACATACACCCCCAGCGCCTGCTCGGTCTCCGCCAGCGACGTCTCCACCTTCGGCATCTCCGCCTCCACCGCGGCCAGGCGTTCCTGCATCTGCCGCAGCTTGATGGGATTCACGCGCTTCGCCGCCTTATCGACGACCACCGGTTCCGGCACAGCGACCACCACTCGTGCGTGAACCACCGGCACCGCCGCAGCCATCGTTGCCGCCGCCAGCTCTGCGGCGCCGCCCTCCTTGCGCCACCGATAGTCCTCGTAGTTGCCCGGATAGACATTCAGCCGCGAGCCCCGCGCCGGATCGTCGACGTTCTTCTCGATCTCGAACACCTTCTGCGCCAGCCCATCGATGAAGTAGCGGTCGTGCGAGACGAAGATTACCGTCCCGTTGAATTTGCCGATCGCCTCCAGCAGCACATCCTTTGCCCGCAAATCCAGGTGGTTCGTCGGCTCGTCCAACAGCAGGAAATTCGCCGGGCTGACACCAGAATCCGTGCCAGTGCGTAGCGGTTGCGCTCGCCGCCGCTCAGCACGCCCAGCGGCTTGAAGACGTCATCGCCCGAAAACAGAAAGCATCCCAGCAGGCTCCGCAAATCCTTCTCCGCCACCTTCGGCGCGGTTCGCCCAATGTCTTCGAGCATGCGTGCGGCCGGATCCAGCACCTTGTACTGATCCTGCGCGAAATACTCCGCCACCACGTTGTGCCCCAGCTTCAGCGTGCCGATCGACGGCGACTCCTGCCCGCTCAGCAGCCGGATCAGCGTCGATTTTCCCGCGCCGTTTACTCCCACCAATGCAATACGGTCCCCGCGTTCGATGGTGAAGTTCACGTTGTCCAGAACGCGCTTCTCGCCGTACTGCATCGACGGCCCTCGACGTCGACAACGTTGCGCCCCGACGGCGGCGGCTGCGGAAAGCTGAAGTGCGGCACCGGCTCTTCCAGCGGAATCTCGATGCGCTCGATCTTTTCCAACTCCTTGATACGACTCTGTACCTGCTTCGCCTTCGTCGCCTGATAGCGGAAGCGGCTGATGAACACCTCCAGGTGCTCGATGCGCTCGCGCTGGTTCTTGTACGCCGATTCCAGTTGCGCGCGCCGCTCCGCCTTCTGCGTCAGGTATTTCTCGTAATTGCCGTGGTAGACGTGCAGGCTTTTGTTCCAGATCTCAATGATCTTGTTCACCGTCACATCGAGGAAATACCGGTCGTGCGAGATCAGGATGTAGCCGTTCTCCCAGGTGCTCAGGTAGTTCTCGAGCCAGTTGCGCGTCTCGAGGTCCAGATGGTTCGTTGGCTCGTCCAGCAGCAGCAGGTCCGGTTTTTCGAGCAGCAGCTTGGCCAGGGCAATGCGCATTTGCCAGCCGCCGGAAAACTCCTCGGTCCGCCGTCCCCAGTCTTCTTTGCCAAACCCCAGCCCCGTCAGTACCCCGCCCACCTGGGCGTCGAGCGCGTAGACATCGTGGTGGCGCAAGCGGCCTTCCACGTGGCTATACCGATCAGCCGCCGACTCGTACTCCTTGCTCGCCGGATCCAGCTCCGACAGCTTGTGCGCCAGTTGCTCGAACTCCTGCTCCATCGCGCGCAGCTCGTCGAAAACGCTCAGGCATTCCTCAAAAACCGTCCGCCCGCTCAGCGCGAGGCCATCCTGCGGCAGATAGCCCATCGTCATGCCCTTCATCCGTTGCACGCTGCCGTAATCGAGGCCATCCATCCCGCCGAGAATCTTCATCAGCGTGGACTTGCCGGCGCCATTCGCCCCCACCAGAGCGGTCTTCTCCGTCGGGGTGATCAGCCAGTCGGCATTTTCAAAGAGGAGTCGCGGACCGAAACGCTTGCCCGCACCGGAAAGCTGCAGCATGACTCCATTTTACCGGCCCTCTTGAACCATCCCCGCGCCGAGACTGGCGGCAGCCCCGAAGCGTGCGCCAGCGCCATGCTCCACATCCAATTCGCCCCGTTGATTTTCGATTGCTCTTTACAGAGCAGGCGACTACATTTAGTTCGGCATGCTAACAATTGCATCGCATGCCATACTCACGCCTCCATCAGGAATCAGGATTTCTCCATGAAGAAGTCGTCTCCCGTCGCAACGTCTGCGCGCAAGACCGCGCCGCCCGCCTACAAGAACGCTGCACTCTCCTCCGCGCGCCGCGTCAAGGATCTCCTCTCCCGCATGACCCTCGAAGAGAAGGCTGCGCAGATGCTTTGCGTCTGGCAGGAGAAGGCGCAAAAGCTCGTCGACGAAAAAGGCGACTTCGACCTCGCCAAAGCAAAGAAAGCCTTCCGTGACAAGCGCGGTCTCGGCCAGGTCGGCCGCCCCTCCGATGCCGGCGGTGGCAAGAAAGCTCGCGCCATGGCGGAGCTCACTAACGCCATCCAGAAATTCTTCCTGGAGAACTCGCGCCTCGGCATCCCCGTCCTGTTCCACGAAGAGTGCCTGCACGGTCACGCCGCGCCCGACGGCACCAGCTTCCCGCAACCCATCGCGCTCGGCGCCACCTTCAACCCCGACCTCGTCGAGCAGCTCTTCACCATGACCGCCCTCGAGGCTCGTGTCCGCGGCGCGCATCACGCCCTCACCCCGGTGGTCGATGTCGCCCGTGAGCCGCGCTGGGGCCGTGTGGAAGAAACCTACGGCGAAGATCCCTACCTCGTTTCGCGTCTCGGAATCGCCGCCGTCCGCGGCTTTCAGGGAGACCGCAATTTCCGCGACAAGAAGCACGTGCTCGCCACGCTGAAACACTTCGTCGGTCACGGCCAGCCGGAATCCGGCATGAATTGCGCTCCGGCCAACGTCTCCGAGCGCGTGCTGCGCGAGACGTTTCTCTACACCTTCAAGGAGGCGCTGCGCGAGGCTGAAGCCGTTACCATCATGGCCTCCTACAACGAAGTCGACGGCGTCCCTTCGCACGCCAATAAGTGGCTGCTGAAAGACATTCTCCGCAAGGAGATGCGGTTCAAGGGCTTTATCGTCTCCGACTACTACGCGATTTGGGAACTTGGGCTTAGACCCGACACGCACGGCCACTTTGTCGCGAAGGACAAGAAAGAATCCTGCGCGCTCGCCGTCAACGCCGGCGTGAACATCGAGTTGCCTGACCCCGACTGCTACCTCTATCTGGTCGAACTGGTGAAGAAGGGCGTCCTGAAAGAGTCGCAACTCGAGGAGCTGGTCGCGCCCATGCTGTTCTGGAAATTCGAAATGGGCCTCTTCGACGATCCCTACGTCGATCCCGCCGAGGCCGATCGCGTCGTTGGCTCCGATGCGCACAAGAAGCTGGCACGCACCGCCGCGCAGGAAGCCATCACGCTTCTGAAAAATGACAACAACGTCGCTCCGCTCGACCTGAACAAGATCAAGACCATCGCCGTCATCGGCCCCAACGCCAACCGCACCCTGCTTGGCGGATACAGCGGCGTCCCGAAGCACGAAGTCACCGTGCTCGAAGGCATCCGCAACAGGGTAGGGAATCGGGCGAAAGTTCTGTACAGCGAAGGCTGCAGGATCACCATCGGCGGCAGCTGGAATCAGGACGCCGTCGTTCCGTCGGATCCTGCAGAAGACCGCCGTCAGATCAAAGAGGCGATCGAAGTGGCGAAACAGGCCGATGTCATCGTCCTCGCCATCGGCGGCAACGAACAGACTTCGCGCGAAGCCTGGAACCTCCAGCACATGGGCGACCGTACCAGCCTCGACCTCATCGGCCGTCAGGATGAGCTGGTCGAAGCCATGGCCGCGCTCGGCAAGCCTGTCATCGCGTTCCTGTTCAACGGTCGGCCGCTCTCGATCAATCACCTCATCGCGCACGTGCCGGTCATCTTCGAGTGCTTCTATCTCGGCCAGGAAACCGGGCACGCCATCGCCGATGTCCTCTTCGGCGAATTCAACCCGAGTGGCAAGCTGCCCATCAGCTTCCCGCGCTCGGTGGGTCATCTGCCTGTCTTCTACAACTACAAACCATCGGCGCGCCGCGGCTATCTGTTCGACGATGTCTCGCCGCTCTTCGCCTTCGGCTACGGCCTCAGCTACACCACCTTCGATGTGAAGAACCCGCGCCTGACGAAAAAGAAAATCACCACGAAAGGCACAACCCAGGTGCAGGTGGACGTGACCAACACCGGCAAGCGCGCCGGCTCTGAAGTAGTCCAGCTCTATATCCGCGACCTGGTTAGCTCGGTGACGCGTCCCATCAAGGAACTCAAGGGATTCAAAAAGGTCTATCTCAGGCCCGGCGAAACCACGACCGTCACGCTCGACATCACGCCCGACGCACTGGCCTTTTTCGACGTGAACATGAAGCACGTTGTCGAGCCCGGCGACTTCTCCATCATGGTCGGCACCTCTTCGCGTGACGCCGATCTCCAGAAACTCACCCTGCAGGTCACGAAGTAACGAAGCAGAATTACGCCAGAAAGAAGGCGCGGCTATGATCCAGAAACTTACCTTCGGCGAAAAGTTCGGGTACGGCCTGGGGGACATGGCCGCCAACTTCATCTTCCAGGCGATGCTCGCCCTGCAGTTGAGCTACTACACCGACGTCTTCGGCCTCTCTGCCGCGCAGGCCGGTACGCTCTTCCTCGTGGTCGGCCTCATCGCCGCTGCATTCAACCCGATCATGGGTGTCATCGCCGACCGCACCAACACCAAGTGGGGCAAGTTCCGCCCGTGGCTGCTCTGGACCGCGCTCCCCTTCGGCATCATCGGCGTGCTCACCTTCACCACGCCTAACATCAGCCCCTCCGCGAAGATCATCTACGCATGGACCACCTACCTGCTGCTGCGCTTGATCTACGCGGTCAACAACGTGCCGTATGCGTCTCTGACCGGCGTGCTCACCGGCGATCCCGACGAGCGCACCAGCATCGCTTCCTACCGCCAGATCTTCGCCAACTCCGCGGGCTTCATCGTGCAGAGCCTGGCGATCCCCATGGTTGTCTTCTTCGGCCGCGGCAACGACGCGCGCGGTTACCAGATCACCATGGGCCTGCTGTCCGTCCTCAGCGTGCTCTTCTTCATCGTCGCTTTCTTCGCGACCAAAGAGCGCATCCAGCCCGATCCGCAGCAGAAGACCGACCTCGCCCAGGACCTGAAAGACCTCTTCAGCAATCGCCCCTGGGTCGTCCTCTTCCTCGTTACCACCTTCTACTTCGCAGCTCTGGCCATGCGCGGCAGCGTCATGCTGCCCTACTTCAAATACGTCGCAGGCAACGAGAAGCTCTTCAGCTGGTTCAATGGATTCGGCCTCGCCGCCCTCATCTTTGGCGTCGCCGTTTCCACGCCTATCTCCGTGCGTCTCGGCAAGCGCCCGCTCTTCATCCTCAGCATGACGCTCTCCGGCCTCTTCTGCCTCGCCGTGCTCGTCCTTCCGCCTCACGCCACCAACGCCATCGTCATTTCGGAAGTCCTGCGCCAGTTCTTCTTCGGAACTTCAGGCCCGCTGCTCTGGGCCATGATGGGCGACGTCGCCGACTACGGCGAATGGAAGACCGGCCGCCGCGCCACCGGAACTGTAACAGCCGCCGTCGTATTTGCCCTCTGGCTCGGACTCGCCCTCGGCGGCGCCATCGCCGGCTGGCTTTTCTCCTGGTACGGATACGTCTCCAACGCAGCACAAACGCAGCGCGCCCTCGATGGCATCGGCCTCACCGCCGGCCTCTACTCGGCGCTGTTCTTCTTAGCCACCGCCGCGTGCCTCTTCTTCTATCTGATCTCCCGAAAAATCAACAAGAATATCTCCGATGATCTCGCCGGCCGACGATCAATTTCGGCCCGCCGGCGACGTCACAGAAATAGATGAGGGAGAACCCGGGACGTCCGCATCGCAGCTTTCGCCGCTCTTGTTCTCTGTCTCACGGCCACCGCCCAGGCGCCGATCTCACTCAAGGACGCCTACAAAGGCGACCTCGACTTCGGCGTCGCGATCAACACGGGCAGATCACCGGCCAGGATGCGCGCGACGACGCGATCATCGCCGCGCAGTTCGACTTCATCTCGCCGGAAGAACCGCCTCAAGTGGGAAAACGTTCACCCGCAACCCGACAAGAACGACTCCACCCTCGCCGACCAAGATGTCGCCTTCGGCGAGCGGCACCACATGTTCATCCTCGGCCACAACCTCGCGTGGCACAGCGAAACGCCCGCCTGGGCCTCCCATGATGACAAAGGAAATCTCCTGACCCGCGACGCCCTCCTGGCCCGTACGCGCGATCACATCCACACCGTCGTTGGCCCTACAAAGGCCGCATCCAGACCTGGGATGTCGTCAATGAAACATCAACGAAGACGGCACGATGCGGGAGTCACTCTGGTAGAGGACCATCGGGCCGACTACATCCAAAAAGCCTTCGAGTACGCGCACGAAGCCGACCCGGCCGCCAAGCTCAACTACAACGACTACAACATCGAGTACGAAGCCAAGCGCAATGGCGCCGTCACATTAATCAAACAACTCCAGGCCGCGGGCATTCCCGTCGCGACCGTGGGCATTCAGGAACACGTGAGCCTCGACACGCCGACCCTCGACCAGCTGAACGACAGCATCGACGCCTTCGCCAAACTCGGCGTCAAAGTCGCGATCACCGAGCTCGACGTCGATGTCCTGCCTCGCGCCACCCGTCAGCAAACCGCCGACGTCTCCGTGCGCGCCGCGCAGGACCCGGCGCTGAACCCCTACGCCAACCGGCCTGCCCGACTCTGTCCAGCAGCAGTTAACCAAGCGATACGCCGATCTCTTCGGCGTCTATCTCAAACATCGCGACGTCGTGAACCGCGTCACGCTCTGGGGCCTCACCGACGCCGACTCCTGGCGCAACGACTGGCCCATCAAAGGTCGCACCATAGGAATCCTCTGCTGTTCGACCGAGCGGGCCATCCCAAGCCGGCGTTCAATGCCGTGATAAGCGTTGCGAGTGGTCAATAGTTCAAATAGGAATCGACAAAGGCCGCCCAATCGTCACGCCTGCATCGTCAACAAGACCTCGTCCAGTGCAATCTCCCACGGTGCCAGCCGTAACCCAAACCGCTTCTCCAGCAGCGCATTCGAGAGCACGGAGTTCCGCGGCCGCTTCGCGGGTGTCGGATATTCGCTTGTCGCAATGGCCTTCACCTTAGGTTTGCGTCCATCCAGATCTCCCGCCGCATCCCCGGCGAAGATCGCCCGCGCAAAACCGCACCACGTCGTCTCGCCGCCGCACGTCATGTGGTACAGCCGCGCCGACCCTTCCAGATGCCTTAAGCTGTCCTGCCAGCACGTCATCGACGATTTTGCGCGTAGCTCGCGCCAGTTCCCTCGACGTGGTCTGCGCTCCGTACTGATCGTCAACCACGCTCAACTCATCGCGCTCGCGCCCCAGCCGCAGCATCGTCAGCAGAAAATTCTTTCCATGCGGCCCATACACCCTGAGCTGGTGCGAAAGATCAGGTACCGACCGCCCACCTGCCCCAATCGCTTCTTCCCCTGCCAGCTTGGTCTTGCCATAGACGTTGAGCGGAGCCGGCGCGTCGCCTTCCGTCCATGCTCCCTCCTTCGTCCCATCAAAGACGTAGTCGGTTGAGTAATGCACCAGCAGGGCCCCGATCTTCCGCGCTTCTTCCGCCAGAATTCGCGGGGCCCTCGAATTGACCGCAGCCGCAATCTCCGGGCCGCCAACTCAGCGTGATCGACGGCCGTGTACGCGGCGGAGTTCAGAATCACATCCGGCTTTACGCCGGCAACAATCGCTGTATCTGCTCCGGAACCGTCAGGTCCACCACTTCGCGATCGACCGCGACCATCGGGTTGGCTCTGGCGAAGCTCCGCTGTAATTCCAGTCCCAGCTGTCCCGATCCGCCGACCACCAGCACGCGCGGTCCATCACTCACGGAAAGACCTCGGCCTCAGACAAAGCTGCGCCTTTGTTGTCCTTGTCCGATACGATCAGATCCGCACCTTCGACCGGCCAGGGAATCCCCAACTCGGCGTCGTTCCATCGAATCGTCCGCTCCCCGGCCGGCGAGTAGTAGTCCGTAACCTTATAAGCGAAACCAGCCTCGTCGCTTAAAACCATGAACCCATGGCCGAATCCCTCCGGGATCCACAGCATCCTGCCGCTCTCCCCCGTCAGTTCTACCGCCGCGTGCTTTCCAAACGTTGGCGAACTGCGCCGCAGATCCACCGCCACGTCCAGCACCGCGCCATACACCACGCGCACCAGTTTTCCCTGCGGCTGGATCACCTGGTAGTGAATCCCCCGCAGCACATGCTTCTTTGAGATCGAGAAGTTGTCCTGGACCCAACGGCCTGGAAGCCCCGCTTCCTCCATGGTCCGCTGATTCCAGGTCTCCAGAAAAGCGCCGCGATCGTCGCGAAAAATCCTCGCGGTCAGCATCAGCACTTCCGGAAGGGCGGTTGCCTCGACGTTCATCCTCGGTCCTCGGGCGAGTAGTACGGCTCGCGCAGCAAATTCAGCAAATATTCTCCATAGCCGCTCTTGCGAATCGGTACCGTCAGCGCCTCAAGTTGGGCCGCCGTGATATATCCAGACGATATACAATCTCTTCCGGACAAGCCACCTTCAACCCCTGCCGCTTCTCGATCGTCTGGATAAAAACGCCGCGTCGAACAAGCGAATCATGTGTTCCCGTATCGAGCCACGCGATCCCCCGGCCCAGCAACTCCACGTTCAGCTGTCCCTGCTTCGAGATACCACCGGTTGACATCCGTGATCTCCAGTTCGCCCCGCGGCGACGGCTTCAGCACCCTCAGCCACTCCACCACCTGCGCGTCGTAAAAATAAATTCCCGTTACCGCATAGCGCGACTTCGGCTTCAGGGGCTTCTCTTCCATTTTCGACGGCTCGCCGCTTTGTCGAACTCTACCACCCCATACCGCTCCGGATCGAGCACCGGATAAGCAAACACCGTCGCCCCGCTTTCAGCGCCGCGGCACTCTGCAGTTCTTCGAAAACGATGCCCGTAAAAGATGTTGTCGCCCAGTACCAACACCCTCGCATCATCCGCCAAAAAATCTTTACCGATCAGAAATGCCTGCGCCAGTCCGTCGGGGATCGGCTGCACGGCATACTGCTCGAATTCCCCACTGCTTCCCATCGCCCAGTAATTCAGCAAAGCGCGGCGTATCCTCCGGCGTCGAGATCACCAGAATCTCGCGAATGCCCGCCAGCAGCAGCGCCACAGCGGGTAGTAGATCATCGGCTTGTCATACACCGGCAGCAGTTGCTTCGAAACGGTCTGCGTCACCGGATGCAGCCGCGTCCCCGAACCACCCGCAAGAATAATCCCCTTCACCGCGCGCCGCCGTCTCCGCGTAGTTCTGCTCATCCATTGCTGATACGCGCCGCTGCGCACACCCTCCACCCACGCCGAATTGCCAGATACCACCGCACCGTCCTTCCTCAGCCCGTCTCGAAGGCTCTCCTGGCCTCCAGCCCAGCTCACCCTCGATCTTCCGCGCGTCGATCGCATATCGCCGGTCGTGCCCTGGCCTGTCCGTCACATACTTCACCAGCTGCGCCGTGAAGCATTCGAGGATCCGGCACCAGTTCATCCAGCAGCGCGCAAACCGTCGTGACCACATCAAGATTGTTCCGCTCGCTGTTGCCGCCCACGTTGTACGTCTCGCCCACGCGGCCACGCTCCAGCACCGTTCGAATCGCCGCGCAGTGGTCCACCACTAAGCCAATCGCTCACGCTGCCGCCATCACCGTACACCGGCAGCGGCTTGCCCTCCAGCGCATTCGGAATCATCAGCGGGATCAGCTTCTCCGGAACTGCTGCGGCCCGTAGTTGTTCGAGCAGTTCGTGATGATCACCGGCAATCCGAACTATGGTGATATGCCCGCACCAGGTGATCCGACGCCGCCTTTGATGCGGCATAAGGACTGTTCGGCGCATACGGCGTCTCTCATAAAACGCAGGATCGTCTGGACCCAGCGTGCCGTACACCTCGTCGGTCGAAACATGAGAAACCGAAAACTCCTCTTATCCGTTTCGTCCAGCTCCGACCAGAAGGCCTTCGCCTGCTCCAGCAGCGTGAACGTCCCCTGCGCATCGGTCCGAACGAACGCGTCGGGCGCGACGATCGATCGGTCCACATGTGATTCCGCTGCAAAATGAATCACTGCTCGCGGCCGATGCTCGCGCAAAAGGGAACCGACCAACTCTCCATTGCAGATATCGCCGTGCACCAGGCGATGCCCGTCACGACTCTGAAGACATTCGAGGCTCGCCGGATTTCCCGCATACGTCAGCAGGTCAAGGTTCACCACCGGCGTGCCGGCCGACTCCGCCCAGTTGAGCACGAAGTTCGCACCGATGAACCCTGCTCCACCCGTTACCAGAATTGTGTCGCGGCTCGCCATTTTTCTCGCTCGGAATCCCCTTCAAATCGTATCCTGACAACGCACAAAGTCTCGACCTGGAACCGGTGAATCGTCGAAGAGAACCACGCTGCTGGTCGGAGCTGCTAGTGACCTGCGCGGTCCGATTCTCTCTCCACATCCTGCGCGGGTTCCGGCGCCATCGCCTTCGCAATCAGCTTTGTCGTGCTGAAACCCTCAACGGTAGGCACAATCTTGACGCGTCCACCCCACGACCGCACCTCTGCTGATCCCACCACTGTTTCTTCGCTGTAATCCCCACCCTTTACGATCACGTCGGGCCGCAATGTCTCAATCACCCGGACAGGGGTCGGATCGTCGAAGGTCACAACTGCGTCCACCGCGGCCAGCGCTGCCAGGAAGCGCCCGCGCTCCCGTTCCCCAACGATCGGTCGCGTCTCCCCTTTCAGCCTTCGCACCGAGGCATCGCTGTCGATGGCAACGACCAGTCTATCTCCCTCGTGACGCTGTTCTTCCAGCAGCGTGATATGGCCGATGTGCAACAGATCGAATATCGATTTGTGAAGACAATCCGTTGTCCCGAAGATCGCCACGCTGAAACGCGACCGCGGAGTGCATCCAGCGAAAGCACTTTCTCTTGTGCCTGCAGTTCGATCTGCGGCATCAGGCTCACAAGAAGTTCGTCCCGGTTCACCGTCACAGTCCCCACTTTGCTGACAACGATTCCTGCAGCCACATTCGCCAGCTCCACCGCCGCTTCCATTTCCAATTGACTGGCCAGGGACAAAGCCAGGGTCGCGATCACAGTATCGCCCGCTCCGGAAACATCGAACACCTGCTGCGCCACCGACGGAGCGATGTACCTCCGATCCTGCCGCAGAACGGCAATCCCTTTCTCGCTCATCGTGGCCGTCACGGACTCCAGATCCAGATCCTCGACCAT
>CAVPKU010000057.1:0-170000 GCA_963705765.1 uncultured Acidobacteriaceae bacterium
CGCAATCAGCAGCCGGATCAGCAGTCCTCCGCCCGTCGCCAGCGTCACCAGCACACCCGCCACCCACGTCGCGGGCAACTGCCGGCTCAGCGCATACGGAGCGGAGAAGATCAGCGACCCCGTCGCATAGCGCGCCTCGCGTCCCCCCATCTGCGACCAGATCAGCATCGGCCAGATCCACGCCGCCAGAATCACGCCGCTCCGCGAAGCTTCAAGGGGCGATGCCGCGCACCCAACGAACAACGCACCCGCAATCGCATACCACCACCAGCGATGCCCCTGCAGCATCAGCCGCAACTCCGCAACCACCACCGCGAAGAACCGGTTCCTCCCGCTCGCCGGTTCGAGCGGCGTCAGCCGGCTCGACCACGGATCGGCCTGCGCCAGATTCTTCGCCGCCGCAAACTCCACCACCGGCGCGCGTTCCTGCGCCTCCTTCTGCCGCCGCCCGAACCGCTCTCGCGCCGGATCGAAACGATGGAAGAAAACCGCCGCCAGCAGCGCCGCGGCCAGCGCATACACAAACCACAGCAGCCGCGCCGTCACCTGCATTGCATCCCAGTGCACGCCTGTCCAGAGAAACCGCTCGTGCGGCCGCATCGAGCCGATGCTCAGCGAAAAGGCATTTTGAAAGTGCGGGTCGACCTTCAGCAACACCGTCCGCATTTGCCCCATCATCGTCGGCATGCCCGTAAAGTCTCGAAACATGTTCGCCGTTGTGAACGTGCCGCTGTGCATCGCGGACGATCCGACCCCCGCGATCAGCACCCCGATCCATAAAAAGAACCACGCCACGTTGCCCACGCCGCCGCGCAGCACCGGCAGCGTTTCAAACAGCACCGCCAGCGCCGCCACAAACGCCATCGCCGGCAGCGCGTAGAGAATCAGCGGCGAAAGCAGCGTCCACAATTGCAGCGTGCGATCCTCGCCCCGCATCATCTGCATCGCCAGCGCCGCTATGCCCATCACTCCCACCATCGCCGACAGCACCGCGAAGTTGCCCAGGCATTTCGCCACCGTGTAGAAGCCCTTGCTCATCGGCGTGCGCGGCAAGAATCTGCCCCACCCGCGTCGTCTCGTCGCGCAGGATGGATCCCTTCACGATGTAGAACCCTGCGAGCGTCAGGAACGTGCTCGTCACCACCCCCATCAGCGCGCCCATCCACGCCGAGTTGTACACGCCGCGATAACCGTCCATTTGCATCTGCACATTGCCGGCAAAGGTCTGGTAGCCGAGAAACACAGCGAGTCCCATCGTGACCAGAAAACTCATCCGCCGCACGCGCGTCAGAAAATCGGCCTTCACCAGATGCCACAGCACCCGCCCGCTCCTCACGCGAACACTCCCGCGCGATAGGCCGACAGCGAATCGAGATACGCGTCCTCCAGCGTCGGTGTCGCCGCCTGCGCGTCCGGCGGTGGTTCGTCGGTCAGGATCCGCACGTGAACGCCGTCGCTGCGCCGCGCCGTGCTGCTCACGCGATACGCCTGCTTCACCGCATTCAGATCGGCGCTGAGAATCACCCACTCCCACACCCGCCCTTCCACCCGCCGCAGCAACTCCTCCGGCGCTGCATGTGCCACCAGAGCGCCGTTCGAGATCAGCGCAATGTCGGTCGCCGTCGCCTCCACGTCCGACACAATGTGCGTTGAAAGAATCACAATGCGCTCGCCGGAGAGGTCCGACAGCAAGTTGCGAAAACGCACCCGCTCCTCCGGATCGAGCCCCGCCGTCGGCTCATCCACGATCAGCAGCCGCGGATCGTTCAGCAGCGCCTGCGCAATGCCCACCCGCTGCTTCATCCCGCCCGAAAATCCGCCCAGTTGCCGCCCCCGCACATCCGCCAGATTCACCAGGTTCAGCAACTGATCGATCCTCCGCCGCGCCGCCGTCGCATCCAGCCCTTTCACCGCCGCCAGATACTCCAGAAACTCCTGCGCGCTCAGGTTCGGGTAGACGCCGAAATCCTGCGGCAGATACCCGAGCACCGCCCGCAGCGCGTTCGGATCGGCCGCCACGTCCGCGCCGTTCCACGTCACCGTGCCCTCGCTGGCCTTCGTGATGGTTGCGAGGATATTCATCAGTGTCGTCTTGCCCGCGCCGTTCGGGCCCAGCAGCCCCAGCACGCCCGGCTGCAAGTCCAGACTGAAGCGCCGCAGCGCCCACGTACTGCCGCCATACCGCTTGCCGACGTTGTCGATACAGAGCTTCACCCGCGACACCTCGCTCGTTGTGCTGAGGCCCCATACGGAGTCGCCGCCGCCCCGGTTCCATGAATGTGACGGAGCGTAACTTTCGGTTACAGTTTGGGGGGTAGGATTTCAACCATGGAAACCACGACCCCGGCCGTTCACCTCGACACCATCGGCCAGATCGCCCTCACCGTCAGCAATCTCGAGGAGGCGCGCGCCTTCTATCGCGACGTGCTGGGGATGCAGCTCCTTTTTGACGCCGGAACGATGACGTTCTTCCAGTGCGGTCCAGTGCGGCTGCTGATCGGAACCGGAGAGCAGGGAACGGGCGCCGGCAGCGGAACCGTCCTCTACTTCCGCGTCCCCGATATCCAGGCCGCGCACGTTGCTCTCCAGGACAAAGGCGTCACCTTCCTGTCTGACCCGCATCGGATCGCTCGCATGAAAGACCACGATCTCTGGCTGGCGGAATTCAAAGATCCAGCCGGCAACACCCTGGCCTTACTGAGTGAGATTGCCCGATCGGGCGAAGGCGCGTAAACACCGTAACTCTCCCGCGCCTAAACATCGCTGCGTGCATCCTAACGATGCATTGCTGAGGAGCTTCGCTATGTCCATCGTCGCCAGCGGATTTGTTAGCCATCGCAGCCAGCACAGCGTCGACGAGACCGTCGCGCGCCTCAAAAGCATCCTCGACGCCAAAGGCGTGATGCTCTTTGCTGTTGTCGATCACAGCGGCGAAGCAAAGAAAGCCGGGCTCGAGATGCGCCCCACGAAACTGCTGATCTTCGGCAACCCCGCGGCCGGCACCCCCTCATGCTCGCGGCGCCCACCATCGCCATCGATCTGCCGCTGAAAATTCTGGTCTGGCAGGATGCTCAGGGCGCGGTCTGGCTCTCGTGGAACAGCCCGGAATACCTGCAGGCGCGCCACGGGGTGCCCGCGGAGTTGATGAAGAACATCAGCGTGGCCGCGGCCCTCGCCGACAAAGCTGCGGAGGACTAGCGAAAAATCGGCTGATCTGCGGGTGCTGAGACTTATGCCCTTCGCCCTGTTTCAAAATCCCGCGCCACCATAAATACCAGGATCAGGCCGCCCAACATCACCGCTTCCTCCACATCCGTCGACAGGTTGTGCAGCCGGTCGAAATCCACGTGACGCGGATCGGTCTTTGGAACGCTGTCAATCGCGCCACCGGCCGCCACGCGATCCATCTCCATGCGTGGAATGATGCGGTACTGCGACCAGGCAGTGCAGCCGATCATCAGCAGCGTCACCACAATGCCGATCGATGCCGTGCTCATCCGGAACGTGCGCAGAAAATGCCCGACCGCCAGCGCCACGACGAGAATGCAGCCCGCGACCAGCCCTTCGGTATGCAGCACGTTGATGCACTTCGCCACAATCGTGCCCGCGGCATGCGTGTCCGACAGGGTACTGAATGCCGCCCAGGCTGTGAATGGAAAAAACAACAGCCCGCCCAGCCAAACGACGAGAGCAAGCCACACAACGGTGCGGATGAGGGTCTTCATGTTGGATCAGAGTACAGCGAGGGGAGGACAGAATGCAGGTGCCAGCCGGACTGCGTGTCTTCCTTCGGACAAGGTAGACTGGCGGCTATGAGCAAGCGGCTACTCGTATTTGTGCTGATAGCAGTTACCTGTTGCGGCGCGATAGCTTCCGCCCAGATCCTTCTGGTCGCCGATCAGCGAGTGGCCACCGTCACCCTGATCGATCCCGCCGCGGGCAAGACGTTGGCGACCGTCGCTGAAACCATCCCCGGCCAGTGGGGTCATGAGATCACCGCGACCAGCGACGGACGCACCGCTTTCCTGCCGATCTACGGCAACTCCGGCGTGGGTAAGCCTGGCATCGACGGCGACAAAATGCTCGTCATCGACGTTCCCTCGCGCAAAATTACCGGCACCGTCGACTTCGGCCACGCCGTGCGCCCGCATCTGCCTGTGCTCGATCCGGTCCACGGCTTGCTTTACGTCACCACCGAGCTCGACAGCGCCATGACCGTCATCGATCCGCGCACGCTGAAGATCGTCGGCAAAGTCCCCACCGGCCAGAAGGAATCGCACATGCTGGCGATCTCTCACGATGGCCGCTTCGGCTACACCGCCAACGTCGGTCCCGGCACCGTCTCCGTGCTCGACCTCACTGAGCGCAAAACCGTCGCGGTGATTCCCATCGCCGGCGAAGTGCAGCGCATCGCCATCTCCCGCGACGACAAGTGGGTCTTCACCTCGGACTCAGACCAAACCCCAGCTGGCGGTCATCGACACCGCAGCGAAGGCTGTGAAGACCTGGGTGCCCTCCCGGCCACGGCTACGGCGCAGCCGCCACCCCCGATGGCCATTGGCTCCTCGTTGCCATCCCCTCAAACAACGAAGTCGCCGTCGTCGATCTGCAGTCCATGCGCGTAGCCCGCCAAATCCCCGTCGCCGCCTCGCCCGCAGGAAGTCCTCATCCAGCCCGACGGCCGAATCGCTTATGTCTCCTGCATGGGTGCCGGTAAGGTCGCAGCCATCGACCTCGCGCAGTGGAAAGTCGCAAAACTCATCGACGCCGGCAAGGGCGACGACGGCCTCGGCTGGGCGCAGTAAAACAGCGCATAGCGGTTAGCGTTCAGCGGATAGATAAAACAGCGACCACGCTTCTTAGCTGACCGTCACCCGGCTAACGCTATCCGCTGAACGCTGTCCGCTGCCCTTCGGCTACTGCGGCCCGTACACACTCGGCCGCCCGATCAGCCGCTCGATCCGTTTCCGAATCGGCGGATGCGTCGAGAACAGATCTGCGAAGTCCTCGCGCGCCAGCAGCGGCTGCACAATAAACAGGTGTGCCGTCGAAGCCGTCCCCGGCATCGGCACGCGCTTTGAATACGCGTCCAGCTTCTCCAGCGCGCTGGCCAGCGCATACGGATTGCCCGTGATCTGCGCGCCCGTCGCATCCGCCTCGTACTCGCGCGTGCGCGAAACCCACAGCTGGATCATCATCGCCGCAATCGGCGCCAGAATCAGCATGAACAGCGCGCTGATCCCTCCGCCCCGCCGGCGATCTCCACCGCCGCCGCCAAACCCGCCAAACATCTCCGCCCACCAGCCCATGCGCGCCAGCAGCGTGATCGCTCCGGCCAGCGTCGCCGCAATCGAGCTGGTCAGGATATCGCGGTTCCGCACGTGCCCCAGCTCATGCGCCAGCACGCCCTCCAGTTCGTCATCGTTCAGCAGCTGCAGGATCCCGTGCGTCACCGCCACCGAGGCATGTTGCGGATTGCGCCCCGTCGCAAACGCATTCGGCGCGTCGGTCGGGATCACATAAATCTTCGGCATCGGCAGCCCCAGCCGTCCCGTCATCCGTTCCACCACCTCATACGCCCGCGGCAGCTGTTCCCGCGTCACCGGCTGCGCCCGATACATCGCCAGCGCCAGCTTGTCGGAGTAGAAGTAGCTGAAGAAATTCATCGCGGCGGCGATCACAAACGCCAGGATCGCGCCGTTCTCGCCCCAATGGCTGCCAATCAAAACCAGCAGCAGAGTCAGAAGGGTCAGCAAAAATGCGGTCTTAAGAGTATTCATGTCGGGGCGCCTCCTCTGAGGCATCTATCCCCATTTTTTCACAGTCAGCCGAGGGATGGGCCGAGCGTTCGTGCGCTGCGACCGAGGGGGGCCTCTGCCAGTCACGAAATCGACCTGCGGTTTCCGGGAACTTCGCGCCCTATGTACCCAAAAACTGGAGAGAGGTTCCGCAGTAATACGGAATTACGGATAATTCAGCGCGCAGACTGAGCCCTCCCGCACTCAAAAGTGGTCCTTAACTCCAATGCCATCAGTACAAAAGTAATGGGGGCGCCATCTTCTACAAAAAACTGTCGAACCGGGGGTGATCGTCCTTGGCCGCCCCCCAAACACCCCGTTTGCGGAACCTTAAATGCGCCTTAAACCCCTGTGTGGCCGGTCGATTGCCCCTAAGGCACCAAGCACAAAAAACAAAAAGCCTTGTGCATGGGGAATTCCTTTTCAATTCCCCGCACGACTCAGGGGGTTGCATGAAAAAGCTGCTGCTCGTAGCGCTATTGGTGTTCCTGGCTGGTGTGGTCTCCATACCGGCGTTTGCGCAAAGTGGTTACGGCGAAATTACCGGCATCGTCACGGATCCATCCGGGGCTTTGGTCTCGGGAGCGACCGTGATTCTCTCCAACAGTGCGACCGGAGAGAATCGCATGATGATCAGCAACACCGCCGGAACCTATCGCTTCACCGCGGTTCCCGTGGGCGGCGATTTCACCATCACGGTGACGGCTCAGAGCTTCGCGAAATACGAGATATCGCACATCAAGGTCAGCGTCGGCGACGTGCTCGCGCAGGATATCAAGCTGAGCGTTGGCGCCAGCCAGGCCACCATCCTGGTGAACGCCAGCAGTGAGCCCGACATCCAACTTACTACCTCCGCGGTTTCGCAACTGATCGACGAGAACACCTGGAAGAGTGCGCCTCTCGAGGTCCGGACGCAGAATGCTTTTGTCACCCTGACCGCGGGCGCGATGCCCGATAACGGGACTGGCCGCGGAGCCGCAGTTGACGGAGCCCGCACCGGCAGCGGCAACTTCATCGCAGACGGCTACGACAATAACGACCAGGGACTGGGCGGGGGCAATGCCTACGGCGGTGGCGGTGCGCTCGTCACCATCTCCCCCGATGCGCTCCAGGAATATCGCGTGCTCTCGCACGACAACTCTGCCGAGTACGGAAAGTCCGCTGGCTTTGCTACCGATACCGTCCTCAAGAGCGGCAGCAATAAATTCCACGGCTCGCTCTTTGAGTACAACCGCATCCAGGCGCTTGCTGCCGAACACATGTTCAACGGAGCCGCTTTCAACGGCGGCACTGCGGCCAAGGACTCGTTGGTGCGCAACCAGTTTGGCGGCTCCATCGGCGGGCCCATCTGGAGAGACAAGACCTTCTTCTACGCGACCGTTGAACTCCACCGTCGCCGCACCGGCAGCCCGCTTCCCATCACCGCTGTGACTTCCGACTTTGTGAATTTCGTCAGCACGGGCGCCTTTGAGAAGTACAACGAAACCGACCCCGGGGGGCTTTGCTACGCCTACAACGGCGCCCCCTGTCCCGGAGCCCTCTCTCATTCCGCTACGCTCGGCCCCGTCTTCAAGAAGCTCTACGCTGCGGAGAAACACAACTTCCCCTACGCCACCAGCAACTTCACCAGTGCGGCTCAGGGCTGGCTCACAGGCGGAGCGATCAGCTACCCAGTCAACGTCTACGGCACAGTGAACCTCACCCAGGGGCAGTCCACGAACCAGGAGCGCGCCAGCATGCGCTTCGATCACCGCTTCAGCGACACAGACTCCCTCGGTGCCACCTACCTGATCGACAGGCAGGACAATGTCATCCAGTATGCCGGCGGCGGAGCAGCAGTCGGCCCCGATTACGTCAATCCTGAAAACGGGCAGCTCTTCGGCCTCACCTGGACCCACGTCTTCAACGCCACCACCACCAACCAGGCGCGCGCCAGCTACCTGCGTCATACCGATAATTTCTTTGCCCCCGGAACCGAAGGCGTGCCTGAAATCGCTACCTACGCCGACCCGCTCGGCGAAGGTTTCGGTGCCTATTCCGGCTACCCCCAACCCTTCACGGAGAATCAGTTCCAGTATCAGGATCACCTCACTAAGGTGATTGCCGGGCATACCCTGGCAGTGGGTGCTGAGTTCCGGCGCACGCGTAACGGATCCAAGTTTTACAACGATGTTTTCGGCACCTTCTACCCCTACGACATCGAGAACCTTCTCACCGACGGCTACTTTGGCGACGATGCCGATCTCCCTCTTTTCGGCGCACCTACGTACGGCGGGTTCGGTCAGACCTCTGCGGCGATCGATTCCACCACGAACGGCGCTCCCGATCCTTATCGCGGGTATCGCGCCAACGAAGTCGGCATGTACATCCAGGACGACTGGCGCGTGAACAAACGCCTCACTCTCAACCTCGGACTGCGCTGGGAATATTTCGGCCCCCCGCATAACGTCATCCCCAATATCGATTCCAACGTTTTCTGGGGCGCGGGCGTCACTCCCGTCACCGGCTCTCCTGCCAACGCCAATCCGCTCTTTCCCACCGGCGTGCTCATGATGGCCCAGATCGCCAGTGCCGGCTTCCAGATCAAGAACCACGACATCTGGAACAAGGACCTGAACAACTTCGGCCCGCGCTTCGGCTTCGCCTACGATCTCACCGGCACCAGCAAATACGTTCTGCGCGGCGGCGCCAGCATTGGCTACGACCGCATCTACAACAACGCCTTCGAGAACATCCGCTTCAATCCGCCGCATTATTCCGACAACACCTTCGGCGCCGAATCCAACGGCGTCGTCGCCGGCCCGCTCGAGCAACCCGGCCTCTATGACGCCCCTTTCACCGGCAACGGCCGCTATGCCTCCTATGGTGGCAAGCCCGTTCCCCGTCACATCGACCAGGATCTGGTCACGCCCTATTACGAAGGCGCGCACCTCGGCATTGAGACCGCGCTGGGCCACGGCTATACCCTCGAAACTAACTACATCGGAACCCGCGGCCGCAAGCTCGTCGGCCTGCGCGATGTCAACAACTACAATGGCCGCACCGCTTGCCCCACCACCGGCACGCCTGCCGTCTGCGCAGCCGCCGGCTACCCGAACGGCTTTACCAGTGCCCGTCCCAACTCTCTCTTCAATGGCGACAACTTCCGCAGCAACAGCTTCCTCTCCAACTACAACGGCCTCCAGGCCAGTCTGAAGAAGCAGTTCAGCAGCGGCCTCCAGTTCACCGCCAACTACACCTGGTCCAAAGCGATGGATGAGATCAGCGACGTGTTCACCACCGCCAATGGACAAACCGGCATCACCGACGCCTCGAATCCGCGCTACGACTACGGCCCGGCCGACTTCGACCATCGCCAGGCTTTCGTCATGAACGGCATCTGGGAATCGCAGTGGAAGAAGGAGAACCTCCTCCTCGGCGGCTGGTCCATCTCCGGCATCGTCGATCGCTATACCGGCAGCCCCATGGGTCTGCTCGATACCTCGTCCAAAAATGATCCCAACAAAGACGGCCGACTCGTGGACCGTCCCGTGCTCGCCAGTGGCTACACCATCGGCAAGGCCGCGCCCGGCGTCCACACCACTGCCTCCGGCGGAGCCGAGACCATCACCTTCCTCACTCCCGTTGCCTTCACGCATACCACCTGCGGCTCCGCACTCTGGTGCGATAGCCCCATGAAGCGCAATCAGTTCTTCGGACCCGCCGCCACCAATACCGACCTCGGCATTCTCAAATCATTCCGCATCACTGAGAATTCCCGCGTCCGTTACGAGGCCAACTTTTTCAACCTCTTCAACCACCCGAATCTCAGCAACCCCAACGCGAACTTCAACAGCGGCACGTTTGGGCAGATCACCTCTTCCGGCGATCCGCGCGTCATTCAGATGGCGCTTCGCTACGAGTTCTAAGTGAGGCTAGCGGGGCCGGCGGTCATGCCGGATCCCATTTAGAAAAAGGCGCCTTCGGGCGCCTTTTTCTTTGATCCATTACGACGTGCGCTTCGTTGGGTTCTGAGGGCATGTCGGGACATGTCCCGAAACGACCCATTTCGCACGGAAAACTGCGGGCAATCCCACTCCAAAGTACCGTGTCGCTCTTAGATGCCATACATTGACGCCAAAGCGTTATGGCTTTTTGTAGATTTGGATCGCGCGGACCAGTACTTATCCATAACTAATCTGACGTCGCTGAATACGGTTTCTATACCCCTCTTACACACCGCTGGATCCGTTGTAATCGAATTTTTATCAGACAGATACCTGCTTGTCATCGAATTGTCTCTACCCCCTCCTCCCCTCCTCCTTTTCGATGATTTTGAATTGGCCAAAGAATTGCCTTGGTACCGGCATCCCCGACACGCTGGCTACATTTCTCCGGGGGACTGGATTTGAACCGTCAACTCCAGCCCTTTACGTCCACACCTTTGCAACGATGAGGATTGAGAAAGTTATGAAAAAGCTGTTCTTCTGGCAACGATTTGCAGTCGCTCTCGGTTTGCTCGCTGTCTTCGGCATAGCGTATGCAGCCGACACCAACGGCCGCATTAAGGGAACGGCCAGCGACCCGTCCGGTGCCGTCGTCGCGGGCGCCAAAATCACTGCCACCAACATAGCCACGGGCGTGACCTTCCAGACCGTTACGGGCAGCGACGGTGTCTACCTCTTCCCGCAGCTTCCCGTCGGGACTTATTCAGTTTCCGCCAACGCGTCCGGATTTAAGAGATACGACGCCACCGGAATTATGCTGAACATCGACCAGGAATACGTTCAGGACATCCACTTCGCAGTCGGAGCAGCGAGCGACGTCGTGCAGGTCAATGCATCCGGCGTTCAGGTTGACACCACGGACATGCAACTTAGCAACATCGTCAACTCCGAACAGATGGAAGAATTGCCTATCATCAATCGCAACTTTACGGGCCTTGAGCTCGACGCTCCCTGGCGTTCAGGCTTCCAGTGATCGCTTTGGCACCTATTCGGTCAGCGGCGCGCAGACCCAGCAGTCCGAATTCCTGGTGAACGGTGCGGATACCAACGACATCGCCCTCAACACCCTGCCTTCGCGCCCAATCTCGATGCCATCGACCAGTTCAACCTCATCGAGGGTCCGCTCAACGCCGAGTACGACCGCAACTCCGGCGGGATCGTCAGCGCCACCATCAAGCAGGGTACCAACCATATTCCACGGCGACGCCTTCGAGTACTATCGCGATACCTTCCTCAACACCGCCAACTTCTATCAGCACAATGCGGTCACCGGACTGCCTTCGTTTCCAAATTCCACCAGAACATCCCCGGCGCCACCGTCGGCGGGCCGCTACTGAAGGACAAGGTCTTCGCCTTCTTTGCGTATCAGGGCACGCGGCAGGTCACGCCCCAGACCGGTGGCAACCCCGGTGTTCTCTCCAATGCCGAACGCACTGGCGACTTCACGGCTGATAGCGGCAAACTCAGCACGAAACAAATTCCCGGCACAATTACGATTCCCGGTTGCACGGCGGGTATGACGTGGGCGGCTTGCGGCGCGGCGATCGGCTACAAGTTTCCCACCACTGCCATCGATCCCGTCGCCTCCAAGCTGATCAGCACCTATCTGCCCACCCCCAACGCGGCACGTACGGCTACTCTTCAGCCCCACTGCCCCGAACCGCATTAACCAGTACATCGGCCGCCTCGACCTCTCGCTGAATCCGCGCAACCAGATCTACGGCATCGTCATCAACCACCAAAGCAAAACACCGAGACCCTGCCCTTCACTGGCGCGACGGTTCCCGGATTCGGCGACCAAAACACCACCAGCATCAATCAGATCACCGCCGACTACGTGCACGACTTCAGCACCACGGTGGTCAACGATCTCGCCGCACACTACACGCGCTTTAACTTTGACGCCGTCGAGCCCCAGAAAGTGGTCGCACCCTCCAGCGTCGGCTTCGCCATCAGCCCGCAGAACACCAAGAGCCAGGGAATCCCCAGAATCAACGTGTCCGGCCTGAACGGCGTCGGCTTTAGCCTGGGCTTCAGCAGCAATGGTCCCCAGCCCCGCATCGACCAGGCCACCCAACTCGATGATTCCGTCTCCTGGGTCGTGGGCAGTCACGTCTTCAAGTTCGGCTACGAGGGCGAGCGCTTCAACGTCTCCAACCCCTTCTTTGCAAACAACAACGGCACCTATAACTTCAGGCGCACCTCCAGCCCCTATACATCGGGCGATGGCGCTCTGGACTTCCTTCTCGGCGTCCCGGCCAGTTATGGCCAGGGCAGCGGTGCCGATATTCAGGCTGATGCCTTCCTGAATTACGTCTACGGGCAGGATCAATTCAAGCTCACTAACTCGTTGACCTTGAATTACGGCCTCTCGTACTCCATCGATACGCCGCTGCGTAACCATCAGTACGGTGGCGAAGGCATCGCGTGCTTTGTCAACGGCCTCAACTCCACCGTCTTCCCTGGCGCACCTACCGACATTGCTTACCCAGGCGAGGGTGGCTGCCTCAACTCCGGCCTGGCCAAAACGCGCTACACCGAGCTTGGACCGCGCATCGGCTTTGCATGGGCGCCGGAACTCGGCGGCTCCCTCGGTTGGCTCTCCGGAGGTCAATCGCGCTCGTTTGCGGTACGCGGAGGCTTCGGCATTTATTACGACCGCTCCGAAGAAGAGCTCCCTGCAGACCCTCGAAACGCCGCCCTTCGGGCTCAGCACCGGTGGCGCTACCGATTATGGTGCCACCGCCCCGGCCTTTGCCAATCCCTTCGTGGACCTCAATACCGGAACTGCCTACGCCAACAAGTTCCCCTACACCTTCCCCCACAAGGGGCAGACTATCGACTTCGGGCCGCTGGAGCCGCTCGACATCAGCACCTATGGCCCCAGCTTCCGCGCACCCTACGCTGAGAATTTCCAGCTCGGTGTCGAACGCCAGCTCCCTTCGCAGATCGTTGCCCGCGTCACCTACGTCGGCTCTCTGGCTCGTCATAACCAGACCACCTACGAGAGCGACTACATCACACCCGCTGGCCACGCTGCCTGCCTGGCCGACCCCGGCTGCATCGCCGATCAGGACTTGCAGAACTTCTTCTACCCAGACCACACGGTCGGCAACTCCGGCGGTATTGCCAGTGTGGGCACGGTCGGTTCCTTCGCGAGCTCCAGCTACAACTCAGTGCAGGCGTTCGTCCAGAAAGGCCCCACGCACGGTCTGAGCTTCCAACTCGCTTACACCTACGCCCACGCGCTTGACAACGGGTCCAGCTTCGAGAACAGCGGCTTCGGCGGCAGTGTACGCGGCTGGAACCAGTTCCAGAAGTCGTTGAACTACGGCGATTCAGCCTTCGACGTCCGCCACCGGGTCGTCATTTCGCCGCTCTACATCGTGCCCAAGTTCCGTGGGAGCGACTATTCTCCGATGAACCTCGCACTGGCGGGCTGGGAAGTCTCCGGCATTGTGACCCTCGCGACTGGTTTCCCCTACGACATCTCCTACGGTGGGGGTAGTTCGGCAGCACTCTGGTGCGCGGCCGGTATTTATTTCTACGCCTGCCCTGATGTCCCCAACCAACTGGGTCAGATCACCACCGGCAGCCTGCGCACCCGCCAGGCCGGCACCGGCTACAGCACCCTCATTACGAACGCCGGAACGGCCTTCACGGATGAGACCACCGGCTCCTTCGGAAACATCCACCGCAATCCCTATCACGGCGCCGGGCCTCAACAACACCAACATGATCCTGGCCAAGAACTTCATCATCAACTCCGAGCACAACATCAGCTCTCCAAATGCGCATAGAGAGCGACAACGTCTTCAATCACACGCAATTCAACAATCCGGCAGACCGAGCAACACGTTCTGGCGGACAGCCCTTCGGCCGGGTCACCGGCGCCGCTGCCGCCCGGCAATCGCAGCTTGCCTGCAGATTCACTTCTAACACTCCACCTGCCAGTGACAAGAAAAGGCGCCTTCGGGCGCCTTTTCCTTTTCCGCCTTCGAACTTGGGTCAACGACGGGATCCCAATCTCAGGTCCTCGCGCGCAATCGGCGTCCCCGCCTCGGGTTCTTCCTGAAGTTGCCCCATCGCCGCAACCATCTTGTTTTGTTCCGCTTTAGACGCTCCGGAATCTCGAAGGGTATCTGTAATTGTGGAGATCCCAGGTTGAAAGAATATGAATTTTAAGAGCCAATTCATCCACAGACGTGGAAATATGGTCACCAAACCCCTCATTTCATTGAATTAACCGGCCCCACGCCACGCTTCCAATTGGACATCCAATTGCTTCCACGCTCGCCATCTATCTTCCTCCCCGGCTCTGTTCGCTGTTTTCTCCCCAGTTGTAGAAATCAGTCGCTGCTTTGGTTTCACGAGAAACGCGCAAGATGCCGCCTCTTCGTCGATGCGGTCGTTATCCGGGCACCCCAGTTCCCCGACTCGCCCGGGAGACTTTAATTTTTGGCAACGAAGCAAGATCTTATGGAGGAGCTGTGATCAAGCAACTGAAGTTGCACTGGATCATCATGATCGCCGCAGCCGTGTCGTGTTTGTTTGTGAGCGTGC
Source organism: uncultured Acidobacteriaceae bacterium (assembly GCA_963705765.1). Taxonomy (GTDB): domain Bacteria; phylum Acidobacteriota; class Terriglobia; order Terriglobales; family Acidobacteriaceae; genus Palsa-343. The sequence continues at coordinate 14,348 of CAVPKU010000057.1, forward strand.
ATCCGGCCGTGGGCCAGGCAACGAACACAGGCACCGTGGTTGGCGAGATCGCTGACCCCAGCGGCGCGCTGGTCCCGGGAGCGGCCATTACCCTGACCGATCCCTCGTCGAATGCGAAACTGACGGCCACCACCAATGCAGCCGGCAAATACGCATTCTCCGCCGTTCCGCCCGGAACGTACTCCGTGACCGTGGCGAAGTCCGGCTTCTCGACCACCAAGGCCGAAGGTCAGGTCGTCAACGTCGGCACGCAGCTGACGCTGAATCTGACCCTGAAGGTTGGAACGACCGCTGAAACGGTCGAAGTCCAGGTCATCGGCACCGAGCTGCAGACCCTCAACTCCACCGTCGGCCAGACCATCTCGCAGGAAGCGATCAGCTCGCTGCCCAGCCTCAACCACGACGTCAATACCTTTACCGAGATGCAGCCCGGTGTCAGCCCTGATGGCAGCGTGGCCGGCACAGTCGTCGATCAGAGCACCTTCCTCCTCGATGGCGGCAACAACTCCAACGATATGGACGGCTCCATGTCCGTCTACACGGGAAGCTTTGCCGGTGATCCCACCGGTGTTTCCAATCAGTCCGGCGGCGTTGCTGCCGGTCCCACAGGCGTGCTGCCCACCCCGGCCGACAGCGTCGAGGAGTTCAAGGTCAACACCGCCAACCAGACGGCCGACTTCAACAACTCCTCGGGCGCGCAGGTGGAACTCGATCACCCCCCGCGGCAGCAACCGCTGGCATGGTGGCGCCTACGAGTATTATCTCGATAACAATTTCAGCGCGAATACGTGGGACAACAAGCAAAACGTCCCCTTCACGCCGAATCCCAGCTTCCACTACAGCCGCTTTGGCGCCAAGGCCGGCGGCTTCTTCTTGCCCGGCATCCTCGGCAGCCGCTGGTATATCTTCGGGTTTTACGAAGGGTACCGGTATCCCAACGCGGCGACACGTGAATTTGCAGTTCCCTCCGCCGATATGAGAGCCGGATTCCTGACCTTCGGCGGGACCCGCTACGACATGAAGGCCGTCGACCCGCGTGGTATCGGCATCAACCCGATTGTCCAGCAGATGTGGTCCAAATACATGCCGACCGGGAATGATCCGAGCTGCGGCGGCGGTACGAACCAAGCTCCCCTCACTGGATCGCGCTGCGATGGTGTGAACGAAATTGGATTCAAGGCCAACCTGAACCTGCCCCAAACCAGCAATAACGCCACGTTCCGCATGGACCACGACTTTAATTCGAAATGGCACTGGTTCGCCAGCTATCGCTACTTCAAGGAAACCCTCACCAACAATAGCCAGGTCGACATCGGCGGCTTCTTCTCCGGTGACAAGCTCGGAACTCCCGCCGCGCTGTCGCACCGTCCGCAACAGCCATGGTATTTCGTCACGGGCCTCACCACTTCGATTACGCCCAATCTGACCAACGACTTCCACTACAGCTTCCTGCGCAACTACTGGTCCTGGTCCGATGAGAACGCGCCTCCGCAAGCTGCTGGCCTCGGCGGTGCTCTCGAACCGCTGGGTGAATCGCAGACTGCCGCCCTCACGCCGTTCAACGTGAACACCCAGAGCATCCGTACTCGTTTCTGGGATGGCCAGGATAATTTCCTCAGCGATAACATGTCGTTGCTGAAGGGCAATCACCTCCTGCAGTGGGGCGGCCAGTATCAGCACAACTTGGATTATCACCAGCGCTCCGATAACGGTGGCGGCATCAACTTCACCACCACCTATCAACTCGGCGACTCCGCCGGTGCCGGCGCGATGGACTTCTCCGACCTCGCCGGTGGATATCCCACCGCATCACAGCTAAACGCGATGCCGCTGCCGTCCTCGGTATCGTCACCGACTCCCAGGTGGCTTATACACGCGTCGGTCCCACTCTCGCGCTGCAGCCGCCTTTGACCCATGCCTTCGATAAGAGCACCATTCCGTACTACAACGTCTACTTCAGCGACACGTGGCACCTGAAGCCCAGCCTCACCCTCTCCTATGGGATGGGCTGGACTCTCGAGATGCCGCCTACGGAAGCCCAAGGTAAGCAGACCGACCTTGTGGATACCGCTGATGAGCCGGTCGTGGTGCAGGATTTCCTCGCTCAGCGTAAGGCTGCGGCCTTGCATGGCTCGGTCTACAACCCGGAACTCGGCTTTGCCCTGGTCAGCAACGTCGGCAAGGGTGCGAAGTATCCTTACAACCCCTTCTACGGTTCCTTCAGCCCGCGCGTCGGCATCGCGTGGAATCCGGGCTTTTCCAAATCGACCGTCGTCCGCGCGGGTTACGGCCGCATCTATGGCCGCCTCAATGGCGTCGACCTGGTCCTGGTTCCTCTGCTCGGCGTCGGCCTCATCCAGCCCGTCCAATGCCAGAAGGCGCTCGCCTCTGGTCTCTGCGGCCCGAACACCCCGACGGCCACCACGGCCTTTCGTGTCGGTGTGGACGGCAACTCCGCTCCTCTTCCCGCGGCTTCGCCGACGCTGCCACAGCCGACGTTCCCAGGCCATAACGCCATTGCGGGTTCTGCTCAGGAAGCCATGGATCCAGGCTTCCAGCCCAACTCTGTCGATTCATTCGATCTGACAATTCAGCGTCAGATTGGCCAAAAGTCGCTGCTCGAAGTCGGCTATATCGGGCGCATCATCCACAACGAATACATGCCCGTCAACCTCAACAACGTGCCCTACATGACTTCGGTCGGCGGCCAGCAGTTCCAGACCGCTTACGCCAACCTCGAGAAGTACCTCGGCTGCGCTACGTCAACCGCCGCCTGCGGGGCCACCGTGCCTTCCGGCGCGGCTTACGCCAGCTGGCTTGCCTCGGCCCCGACCCAGGGTTTCTTTGAAACCGCTCTGGCGGGTACTGGTTATTGCAATGGCTACGCCACTTGCACTGCTGCCGTACTCGATAAACAGCTCACCAACTTCGAACTGCAGAAAGTCTGGAGCCTCTGGTCCAAGCTCGACAACGGTGGTTTCAATCCGACTATCATCCAGCGCTCGATGGAGAACACTCCGCTGGCTGGCAATTTCGGCGCCAGCGGCGAATACTCCAGCGGCGTGGCGGATAACGCCTCCATCGGCTACGGCAACTACAACGGTGCCTTCATCAGCTTCGGTACCCGCGACTGGCACGGCCTGACGATGCAGCACAACTTCACCTGGTCCAAAGCTCTCGGTACCGCCGCTCAGGTCCAGGCGACTTCCGAATTCACTCCCAACGATGCCTACAACCTCGGCGCGATCTACGGTGTCCAGGCATTCGACCGCAGACTCGTCTATAACGCCTATGTCGTTGCCGCCGATCCCTGGTACAAAGCACAGCACGGTCTGCTGGGTCGTGTTGCCGGTGGCTGGACCATGGCTCCGGTCATCACCATCGGATCCGGTGAGCCCGTCCCATGCACTCCGCCTGCCGGAACGCAGGCTCAGGCCTGGGGCGCTGGCGATGGCAGCAACTACTTCGACCAGGAAAGCTGCGTCCTGACTAGCGGGTACAAAGCCGGTCACTCTGTCCACAAGGGCGTAGCTGGCTCCAATGGCATTGGAACCGATACGTCGACCACTCCGCTCAACATGTTCGGCAACCCTGAGGCGGTCTTCAACCAGACGCGGCCTCCAATCCTCGGCATCGACACCAAGAATGCCGGTTGGGGTCCGATCACCGGGCTGCCCTACTGGAACGTGGACGTGCAGGTGAAGAAGGGAGTTCGAATCGCAGAATCCGCGAGCCTCGAGTTCTCCTTCATCTCCACCAACGTTTTCAACCACCTCATCTTTGCCGACCCGTCGCTGGATACCAGCAACCCGGGCAGCTGGGGTGTTCTCAGCGGTCAGGAAAACACGCCCCGCAAGATGGAATTCGGCGCTCGCATCGACTTCTGATCGCCGTTTTCAACCCACAACCGCGGTCCCCGGACCGTGGCTCAACCTGGGCGGAGGTCCTTCGGACCTCCGCCTTTTCTTTTCTGATTCGGCGGGTTTGAAATCCACAGCATGGAACAAAAGTGGGATGTATGATTACCTACCTTGGTCTTGTCTTTCCAGGTACCGCCACGTAAAACGGTTTTCTCAAGGTACTGCGGGGGCATCTCGTTAGTTACCTTTGAATAGTTCGGCCAGGCAACCAAAATCTCTCCCGGGGAATCCCTTCACCCAATGCTTGCTGACATTTTGCTGGTGGACGACAACTGTATTCAGGCGACCACCAGACGGGCTATTCTGTCTCGCTCCGGCCGCAACGTTGCGGTCGCCTGCGACGGCCCCCAGGCTCTCGCCATGCTGCAACAGGCGGGTACGGCGCGCCCGGTTGGCATGGTCGTGACCGACCACCTGATGCCGGGCATGAACGGTCCACAGTTCGTTGCCGAGCTCAGAGAACGTTTCCCTGACCTCCCCGTCCTCGTGCTCAGCGGCCTCGCCGATGCCGAGGACCAGTACAGCGACCTCGACGTGCTTTTCCGCGTGAAGCCTTTTCCTCCCGACGAGCTCCTCAGCCTCGTCCGCTCCTTGCTCGACCAGCCCATCGGCCGCACCGCGTAACTCCGGGTGCCCCATTCGCTGGGTGCCCCATTCTAATTTCGCCGTCAAGGCGAAATCAGGGTGGGCATCGCGCGAAGCGCGATCCTTCTTCCTTCTCCCTATCCGGCCTGGCGTGACATCTCCCATCCGCCTGGCGTGACATTAATCACATCCCCTCTCCCCACTCTCCCCCGAAGATCATCTCGTCCCTGGTTGCCGCATCCGTCACGGCCTGTCCGAAAGTGCGACAATCAGAAAGTCGATCCCTATGCCCGCATTTGGCAGTTTTGCGCTCGTCGTCGCCCTCGCTCTAAGCGGCTACAACCTCATCTTCGGAGCGGTCGCACTCCGCATGCTGGCCACCGGCCGCCGCGGAGCCATTGCCCCTGAGCGACTTGCGGAAACCGCCCGCCGCGCCGGTATCGCCAGCTTCCTCGCCACCGCCTGCGCCGCCTTTGCCCTCGTCTGGGCTGCCTTCACCAACGACTTCTCCGTCGCCTATATCGCCGAGCACACCAACCGCTCTCTCTCCGGGGCCTACAAATTCGCCGCCCTCTGGTCCGGTCAGGAAGGCTCGCTCCTTCTCTGGGCGCTCCTTCTGTCCGCCTACGGATTCGTACTCCGTGTTCGCCACAAGGTTGACGTCAAGCTCACCGCCTACGCCTCGACCATCCTCGCCGGCGTCCAGGTCTTCTTCCTGCTTCTCGTCAACATCGCGGCCACGCCCTTCTCGCTCATCCCCGGTGGTGTCGTTCCCGCCGACGGCAACGGTCTTAACCCGCTCCTCCGTTATCCCGAGATGGTCATCCATCCGCCGATGCTCTACCTCGGCTACGTCGGGTTCAGCGTGCCCTTCGCCTTTGCTCTCGGAGCGCTCATGATGCGCTACCCCGGCGAGAAGTGGATCCACATCACCCGCCGCTGGACCATGGTGACCTGGCTATTCCTGACGGTCGGGATTTTCCTCGGCATGCACTGGGCCTACAACGTCCTCGGCTGGGGCGGCTACTGGGGCTGGGACCCCGTCGAGAACGCCTCCATCCTCCCCTGGCTCACCGGCACCGCCTTCCTGCACTCCGTCATGATGCAGGAGAAGCGCGGCATGATGAAGTCCTGGAACGTCTGGCTCATCTTCTCGACCTTCCTGCTCTCCGTCCTCGGCACCCTGCTCACGCGCTCCGGACTCGTCAGTTCCGTCCACGCCTTCGCGCAGTCCTCTATCGGAACCTGGTTCTGGGTCTTTCTCGTCCTCTGCCTCGCGATCTGCACGTTCACTTACATCTACAATCGCGACCACCTCAAAACCGATCACAAACTCGAATCCCTGGTCTCGCGCGAGTCCAGCTTCCTCTTCAATAACCTCGTTCTCCTCGCGGCCTGCTTCACCGTCCTCTGGGGAACCCTCTTCCCGGTCCTCTCCGAATTCGTCCAGGGCAACAAGGTCACCGTCAGTGCGCCCTTCTATAACCGCGTTGCGGTGCCGATCGGTGTCTTCCTGCTGTTTCTAACGGGTATCGGCCCGATGCTTGCCTGGCGTTCCACGTCCGTCAAGAGCATCCGCAGGAACTTCTTCGTTCCCACCGTCGTCGCCGCAGTCGTCGCTATTGCGCTGATCCCCTTCGGCGTGCATCCCTGGACGATCTTCACCACCGACGAGCCCGGCGCCTTCTACGCGTGGATCACCTTCTCGCTCTCCGCCTTTGTGATCACCGCCATCTTTGCCGAGTTCTATAAAGGCGCGCGGGTCATTCAGCAAAAATCCGGCCAGAACGTGCTGACCTCCATGGTCCAGCTCACGCGCCGCAACACCCGGCGCTACGGCGGCTACATCGTCCACTTCGGCATCGTGCTCATCTTCATCGGCATCAGCGGCCAGGCGTTCAACCAGAGCCACGAGCAGACGATGAACTTCAAAGACAGCTTTGTCCTCGGACCCTATCGCGTCGAGTGTATGGACTACTCCCAGGATTCCAACCCCGAATACGACACCGAGTTCGCGCTGCTCAACGTCTATCGCGGCGACAAACTCGTCACCAAGCTGTCGCCGGAGTTCCGCCTCTACGCGCCCAACGGTCAGCCGGCCACCATCGTCGCCAACCACTCCACGCTCATCGAGGACCTCTACGTCATCTACGCCGGCAAGGATCCCGCCACCGGCCAGCCCGTCATTAAGGCCTTCCTCAATCCGCTCGTTGCGTGGATCTGGATCGGCGTCCTGGTCACCATCCTCGGCACTGCCATCGCGCTCGTTCCAAATATGAGTGCCGCGCTGGCCGCGCAGCGTCACCGCGTTGCTGTGCCCGCCGAACCCGTCGCCGCCGGAAGGGCAGGGGACTGATGCGCCCGCTATTCTCATGGCTACAGCAACGGAATAGTGAAGGGGCACGGCTTCAGCCGTGCCATAACCAGCCCAAAAGGAATCGGGCTTCAGCCCCTGCGGCAAAAACCGCCCTGCGCTACCTCGTCCTTCCCTTGGTCGTCGTCCTTTCCGTCATCACCCTCGGCGCCGCTGATACTCAGGCTCGCTACCAGGACCTCGGACACAAGCTGATGTGTGTCTGTGGCTGCAGCCAGATCCTCATCGAGTGCAATCACGTCGGCTGCCCCGACTCCAACCGCATGCTCGGCGAGTTGCGCGCCGCCATCGATCACGGCGACTCCGCCAACGCCATTCTCGTCGCCTTCCAGGACAAGTACGGTCCCACCGCGCTCGCCGCCCCCATGCTCACGAAGTTCAACATCGTTGCCTGGGTCATGCCGCCCGCAGTGCTCATCCTCGGCCTCTTCGGAACCTGGGTCCTCGTGAAACGCTGGCGCATGCGCTCGGCCGCCATGCCCGTTGTCGAACAAGCACCTCTCTCCAACGAGCTCCGCGACAAAATTCGCAAGGAGACCGAAGTATGACGACCATCGCCTGCGCTCTCCTCCTCATCGGCGCCTTCCTCTACGTCTTCTGGCCCGAGCACAACGTCGTGGCTCAGCATCAGAAAACGCGCCTCGAGTACTTGCGCGAGCGCCGCGAAGTCCTCTACGAGAATCTGCGCGATCTCAACTTCGAATACAAGGCCGGCAAGTATCCCGAGGAAGATTACGCCTCGCAGCGCTCGATGCTTGAAGGCGAGGCCGCGGAAACCGTCGCTGAAATCGATCTGCTCGAGTCCGAGGTGTTATCCCCGCGGCACGCCTGACGTCCTGGAACGAAACAAGGAACCGAACGCTATGAAGCTCATCTCCCGACTTGCCTTTTTTGCCGCCGCGGCTCTGCCGCTCTCTCTCAGCGCCGCCACTATTTCCGGCACCGTCGTGGACCGCACCACCGGCAAGCCTGCCTCCGGCGACACCGCCGTGCTTCTCGATCTGCAATCCGGCATGCAGGAATCCGCGCGCACAGCTATCGACGCGAAGGGCCACTACTCCTTCAACGTGCCTGACAACGCCGGCATGCATCTGGTCCGCGTCGACCACGACAAGGCTTCTTACTACGGTCCCGTTCCGCCCAACACCACCCTGGTCAACATCGATGTCTTCGACGTTGCGCCCAAAGTCGACGGACTCCACCTTTACGCCGATGTCTCGCGCTTCGAGACCGATCCCCAGGGTCTCAGCGTCACCGAGAGCTACTTCATCCGCAACGAATCGAAGCCGCCGAAGACGCAGCTCAGCGCCCACAGCTTCGACTTCTATCTCCCGCAGGATGCAATTCTCGAAGGCGCCACCGCCACCGGCCCGGGCGGCATGGCCGTCTCCAGCGCGCCTGTGCCCATGGGCGACAAGGGTCACTACGGTTTCATCTTTCCCATTCGCCCCGGCGAGACGCGCTTCCAGATCGGCTATCGTCTCGCTTACAGCGGCACCGCAAAACTCCAGGCGCACGTCACCCTGCCCGCGGAGAACATCGCGATCATGCTGCCAAAGAGCATGACCTTCGACGGCGGCAGCAGTTTCCAGCCTCTCGGCGGCGAGGCCAGCGGCCCCGGAACCCAGACGTTTCTCGCTACCAAGGTCCAGCCTGGCACGCCTCTCGCGTTCACCGTCTCCGGCACCGGATCGATGCCGCGCGAACAACAAAACCCCAACCCGGTCAGGGTGGCATGGGCATGGGCGCGGCCGGCGGATCGTCCGCAGGGCCCGGCGCCGGCCCTGGTTCAGATCAGGGAGCCCGGGCGCACCCGATCAGTCTGGAGCCCAACCGGCACCCACGCCGGTGGCGGCGGATCGGGCCAACCCGTCGATACGCCCGACCCGCTCCAGAAATACAAATGGTGGATTCTTAGCGGAGTTGGCCTCGCGCTGGTCATCGCCGCAGCCTTCATGCTCCGCGCTAAACCCAGCCCGGCTTCGGTCATCACGCCTGCCGAGCCTTCGCCGCTTACGCCGACGCTGCCTCCCGGCGTGAAAGCTACCGAAGTGCGCGCGCTACGATTCGCCGCGGCTCCAGGGGCGACAACGCCCGCTCCGATCGCGACCAACGGTGTCTCACAAAAGGTCAGTGGAACATCGGGTACGCTCGCCGCTCTCAAAGAGGAATTGTTCCAGCTTGAGACAGAACGCCTCGAAGGCAAAATCACCGACGCCGAATATACCGAGCACAAGTCGGCGCTGGAAGTTCTGCTCAAGCGTGCTCTTGCACGCGAATCCGCAGCGCGCTAACGACGCAGTAGTCGCCCACAGCCTCTATTCACACAATGAATGCGGTTTCAGCCGCTATGGGAGGGGTTCGTCCGCCGAATCGAAACGCCGCGCGACGCGCCTTACGCGCTGATCCAGGTCAGAAGCAAAAACAATGCAGCTGCTGCAGCGGCGATGCGATAGGCGTAATCAGGCTTCTTGTTGAAGCTCTGCGGATCGTTGGGGAGGGAGTTCATACGTGGCCTCACACGGGGGGATTTCTACATGCCTGCTTAGACTCATTGTTCGGCAACCACGACTCGATACTTTACAAATATTTTCCTGTCGCTGTCTCGGTGTGCCACACAAGTTACCTTCGCATCATGAAAAAAGGCAGGAGACACGAGACGGAAGAAAAACGCGCCCTCCGAACAGGTCCGTTCGCTCATTATGACGATCGGCGATCGCTGGCCTCCTGTCTCCTCACTCCTGTCTCCTCACACCTCGCTCCTGTCGTCGAGGCGTAAAATCGCCTCGACAACCATGAGCACCCCTTCCTCTTCCGATCCCGGCCTCTTCCGCCCCGATCGTCCTGCCGAGCGCGAGCCTCGCTCTCCACTTCCGTGGATCATCGCCCTCGTCGTCGTCCTGATCGTTGTCGGAGTTCTCTTCGTCCTCGGTCGTCACCATGAACCGGCGAACCCGGGCGGTCCTGGGCTCGCTCCGCCCGACCCCTACGCCGCCAGCCTCCCCATCACCCATCTCCAGATGAGCCAGGCCGGGAGTGTCTCCGGCACCCAAACCACCTACCTCGACGGCCAGATCACCAACAGCGGCCAGAAGACCGTCACCGCTGTCACCATCCAGGTCGCCTTCCACGGCTTCGAAAACCCGATCGCTAAAAAAGAGACGCTACCCCTCACCCTCATCCGTACCCGTGAGCCTTATGTGGACACGCAGTCGGTCGGCGCCGCCCCCATCCGCCCCGGCCAGACCCGCGACTTCCGCCTCATCTTCGACAGCCTTCCCCAGGACTGGAACCAGAACTATCCCGAGCTCCGGGTGATCTCGGTCACCACCCAGTAGCCAGCCGGAAGCCGGAAGCCGGAAGCCGGCAGCTGGAGGCCGGTAGCTGCCCCCTGGGCGTAATTTCTTCCCGATCCGGGTGAAATTTGTGTTTTTTACCGCCCTCCTGGCCCGCTCTCGGAACCCTCACCTGTCGTAACAAACGCTGATTCTAAAGGTCTTGACGGTAGGTAACCCCCCTGCCCGGACTTTGGCACGGCGAGTGCTCTTGTCGTCAGTGCAATGCGGGGCGCTGCGCAGCCCACCGAAATTCGAATACGAGTTCAAAAGAGACAAAAAAATATGAAAACGAGATTGAATTCCGGTTCACTTACCGTACTGCTGGTTGCAGCAAGTCTGGCTTTGCCAGCGGTCGCGCAGTCCACCTCGGATCAACAGCCCCAGGTTCAAACGGGTGCCTCCACGAACGCTCCGGCAGCGCAGAACAACGCTCCGACAGCCACCGGCAAGGCCCCCCTCCCCGAAAAGTCCAATGAAGGGTTCTGGGGTCATATGAACCCCTTCGCCCGCAAAAAGTGGGTTAACCGCCAGCTCGATCCCGTGAAGGATCGCCTGAACGAACTGGATCAGCTCCAGGCCAAGAACGCAGCCGACATTAAGGACGTTGATCAGCGCGCCCAGAACGGCATCCACGCGGCGCAGTCCACCGCCGACCAGGCGAATCAGGTTGCCAGCGCAGCGACGCAGGCCGCTCAGCAGGCGCAGCAGACCGCCCAGCAGGCCAACGACAAGAACGCCCAGCTCGGCGAAACGGTCGCCAATCTGGATCAGTACAAACCTCTCACCAACACCGATATCCGCTTCCGTCCCGGACAGACTGTTCTGAATCAGAAGGCAAAGGACGCCCTCGATCAGGTTGTCTCGCAGCTGCAGGGTCAGAAGGGTTACGTGGTTGAAGTCGCCGGCTATTCGCGCTCGCGCGGCGAAGCCGGTATGGCAAGTTCCCAGCACATGGCCGAAGCCGTCGTGCGGTATCTGGCTGAAAAGCAGATTCCGGTATGGCGGATCCACGAAGTCGCCATGGGCAACACGCCCATCAGCTCCGACGATAACTCCACGGCAAAGCCGGGCAGCATCGTTCGTGTCAGCCTGATGGCCAACAGTCTCGCGGCCTTGAACCAGCCATCCTCTGGCGGTTCACCGATTGGTGCGACGCAGCAGAATTCCGCGCAGCCCTCCCCTCAGGGTGCTGCGTCGCAGCCAACGGCACAACCTCAGTAAGAAGGTAAGGCCCAAAAGCTCTCACACAACGAGAGAACCAAGGCAGATTGGCCCCTCACCCCGAGGGGCCCTTTTTTTGGTATTTGCAGGCTTGTCGATCAGCAAGCTGTCGATGAGTTCGCCCTTGCGAATCTCCGCCCGGAACTTCCGTATGGCAGAACACCAAACCTCATCGGCCTGAAACCCTGAAGCTCATCCGACTTTCTGCGCCTCGTCCTGATTATATCCCCATCCCCAACCTTGTTGTCATTCTGACGTCCGCATCGCGCGGCGGAAGAACCCGCGGTTGCTTCGAAATGTCCGTATTGCCAACAATGCGCTAATGCTGATGGGTACGACTCTTCCTAACGACGTAGGCTAATGGCCACGTGATCGCTCCATACGGCAGCAAAGAGAAGGGCGTTACTCAAGGAAGGCGAAACCGCGATAGATGATGATGAACGGTTGATGCGCGATGAGGCGTTGGGCCGACAGCCGGTGTATCGAGTCCTCAATTGATACATGAGGGAACTTGGCCACAAGAGGAACGTCGGTTTTGCCGAAGGAGACGATGACAACTCGCTCAAATAACGGAATATCAAGAAGAGAGGCACAGCAATTCCAAGTGCCCCAAACGCCAGTGTACAAATTAAGACAGAACTTGCGTCCATTCATCAGCTCGGCTCATAGGCCTTACCTAGGTCGGGGCGAGGCCGTATCTCCGGCAACACGGAAGTTTCGATCAAATCGTCGCTTGCTTCATGTTTTTCCTCGTGGCTACCTGGTCCTGCCTAGGAGCCACAACACCACGCTCAACAAAAGCTATTTGGAGTCCTTCCCCTTCGCAGCCCCCGAAGTCTTTCCCGCTGGCTCAGCGCCTTCGATGGAAACCTTCTCAGCTTTGATTTCGAGCCGCAGACGATTGAAGGCGCTCATGGAGGCGTTGGCGATCCATACCAGGGCAAACTCCGCAATGACGAAACCCTGCCATCCCTGGTAGAGCAGCTGAAAATGGGTGAGCAGCAAAAACAGTGCCGCCACATAATGGCTGAAGCAGTACTCGCATGTGAACAGGTAAAAGAATTTCCGTTGGAAAAGGTTCCGGCCGTTCAGGCTCTTGTCCGCGCAGAATTCTCTGGGCTCGCGAAACACCTCTTCATGAGTGACCGTCCACGAGACGCAGGAAACGGCGAGTCCGAGCAGCAGCAGAAAACTAAACTGATGCGACAGCGGCTGGTTAAGAACATTCGGTTGCATGTCTGTTGTCCCTCTGGGTCCGATGGGCTGAACGGCTCCGACCTGGATTCGCGCGCACCCACGACTGCGAGTCCGAGCCAGCGGACACATCTTCTGTCGGCACACGGTTCGGCTGTGCCGCTGGAGAGCAGGAGCCTTGCGCTTTCCGGGACACATCCAACTCAGATGCCTCGGTTCGGCCTTTCTCGTTCCGTTTCGCTCCGGCCTACTTCGTCCGGCCCAGGAACCAGAGCACCAAACTCAACACCACGCTGATCAAAATCGAAGTCCCCAGCGGCAAATACACCGTCGTGTGCCTGCCCCGCCATGTGAAATCCCCCGGCAGCCGGCCGAGTGGCAATCCTTTGCCGACAAGCAGCACCACCGCCCCAACCACCACCAGCAGCAGCCCCAGACCAATCAGCACCCGCCCCATCTCGCCCATACCCTAAGTCTAATTTCGCTGCGTGTAACCCGCCCCATCCGTCACCCTTCTGACACCCCACAGGCCTCCATCTGCTAGCCTTGCTTGCGCAGCCACCCACGGTCGCACCAGGAGAGAACGATGCATCTTCGCCGGATCTTAACCGCAGTCCTCTGTACCGCCCTTGCCGCTCCCGCCCTTCTGTCCGCACAAGCCCCCGCAGCCCAGGCCGCTCCCGCGCCCACCGGCCCCATCGCTCCCGCCGACTCCCTCAACGGCCTCATGAACGCCCTCGGCTACGAAGTCACCACCACCGCCGACGCCATGCCCGCCGACAAATACGACTTCGCCCCGCCTGCCACCGCTGGCGACTTCAAAGGTGTCCGCACTTTTGGCGACGAGGTCAAACATCTCGCCGAGGCCAATTATGGATTCTTCGCCGGATGGACCGTCCCCGGCGCCACCGCCGTCGATCCCAAAACTATCGAAGCCCTCAAAACCAAAGACGACATCGTCAAGGCGCTCAAGGACTCCTACGTCTACGCCCACGCCGCCATCAGCACCATTACCACGGCCAACGCATGGGACCCCGTGAAGGGCTTTCTTCCTCCGCAGTTCAAAACCACCAAAGCATCCCAGGCCGCCTTCTGCATCGCCCACTCGATGGACCACTACGGCCAGATGGTCGAGTATCTCCGCATGAACAGCATCGTTCCCCCCATGAGCCGTCCCCAGCAGGGCTCGATGTAAGAGCGGAGAACAGGAGACAGGAGCAAGCAGACAAGAGATCGAACTTCGTGCTCCTGTCTGCTGTCTCCCATCTCCTTCCCTGATCAGTGATCCGCGATTGGCAGCCGCCCTGTACCCTGCGCCCTGTACCCTGTACCCTGATCTGGAAATGCCTCTCGGCCGCACCCTCACCCTCGAATCAGAGAAGCGCCGTCACCCCATCCTGCGCATCCTCCTCATCCTTCTCTTTCTTCTCCTCCTTGCTGTCGCCGGAGCCACCCTCACCGCCGGCATCTGGCTCAAGCACAAAATGCAGTCCTCGCTGCCTGAGATCGACGGCAGTGTTCTCGTCCCTGGCCTCACCACGCCCGTCACCGTCCGCCGCGACCACCACGGCGTTCCCCATATCGAAGCCGCCAACCTCGACGATCTCCTCTTCGCCCAGGGCTACGTCACCGCGCAGGACCGCCTCTGGCAAATGGATATGGCGCGTCGCATGGCCTCGGGCGAAGCCGCCGAAATCCTCGGCTCCAAACTCCTCGAGCACGACCGCATGCAGCGCATCCTCGCCGTGCGCGTCACCGCCGAGCGCCTCACTGCCTCGCTCGATCCTCAGCAGCGCCGCCTCTTCGACGACTACGCCCGCGGCGTCAATGCCTGGATCGGTTCCCACACCGACCGCCTCCCCGCCGAATTCCGCTTGTTGATGTATCAGCCCAAACCCTGGCAGCCCGTCGACTCCATGCTCGTCGTCATGAGCATGGTGCAGATGCTCGACGAGCACTGGCCCGACAAACTCGAGCGCGAAAGCGTCACCGCCCGCCTCGGTCCCACCCTCGCCGCCGACCTCTATCCCACCGGTTCATGGCGCGACCATCCCCCCGTCACCAACGAAGTCCCCATCACCGCCCCCAATCAAAACCTCCCCGAAGCCCCCCTCGACGAAAGCCAGGACGGCTTCAGCGCGGCGAGTCACGATCCCGCCATCCTCCACGACGACCTCCGCCCCCTCATCGCGCTCACCCGCCACACCCAATGCCCCACCTGCCAGGCAGGATCCAATCAATGGGTCGTCTCCGGCGCCCGCACCGCCAGCGGCCGCCCCATGCTCTCGAACGACATGCACCTCGCCCAGCAAATTCCCAACATCTGGTACATGACCGGCCTCGAAGCTCCCGGCCTCCACGTCGCCGGAGTCACCGTCCCCGGCCTTCCCCTCATCGTTGCCGGCCACAACGACCACATCGCATGGGGATTCACCGCCCTCTACGGCGATACGCAGGACCTCTACATCGAGCGCACCAACGCGCAGGATCAATACGAAACCACCGACAACACCTGGCACCCCATCGAACACGCCCAGGAGATCATCCACGTCCGCGGCTCCCAGGACGTCACCGTCGACGTCGCCCGCACCGCGCACGGCGCCGTCCTCACCCCGCTCATCCCCGGCGAGAAGCGCACCATCTCTCTCAAGTGGGATGTCTACGACGCGACGTCCGCAGGCTATCCACTCCTTGCTATGAACCAGGCTTCCAACTGGACCGAGTTCCGCGCCGCCCTCGCCACCTGGTGGGCCCCCACGCAAAACGTCGTCTACTCCGACGACCAGGGCCACATCGGCTACCAGGCCGTCGGCAACATCCCTCTCCGCCCCAACGGCCTCAGCGGCACGCCCATCGCCGATCAGCAACACGAGTGGCAGGGCTACATCAACTTCGATCAGTTGCCCTCCGCTTTCGATCCCCCCAACGGCCTGCTCGCGACAGCGAACTCCCGCGTCACCCCAAATCCGAATCCCACTCCCCCCACAGCGCCCGCGCCCGGCACGCCAGTTCCGAACGCCGCGCCCGGAACGCCGAATGCCGGAACGCCGAGCGCCGCACCCGGAACGCCGCCGGTTCCCGAGCTAACCCTCGAGTGGGGCGACCCCTACCGCAACGAGCGCATCTGGAAATGGCTCTCCCCCAAAGACCACCTCACGCAGGCGCAGATGCTCACCCTTCAAACCGACGTCTATTCCGAGCTCGATCAGGAATTCGCACAGCGCCTCGCCTACGGCATCGACCACGCCGCCAACGTCGATGCGCGCCTCCGCCAGGCCGCTGACCTCATGCGCTCCTGGGACGGCGCCGTCACCATCGACTCAGCGCCCGCCGCCATCGTTGCCGCCGCCAAATCGCAATTCTTCCCCATGCTTCTTCAGCCCAAACTCGGCGACGACTGGCAGCTTTACCACTGGGCCGAATCCAACTTCGCCGGTGAGCAGATCCTCACCAATCAGCCCGCCGCCTGGCTCCCGCCCCAATACAAATCCTGGGATGACTTCCTCGCCGACATGGTCCGCAAAGGACTCGCCCAGCAACACGCGCCCTCCGACCTCCGCACCTGGCGCTACGGCTACGCCTACCCCGTCGACGTCGAGCACCCGCTCTACGGCCTGCTGCCCTGGTTTAAGAACTGGACCGGCACCGGCGTCCTTCCTCAATCCGGCGACGGTACTACCGTCAAGCAGGTGCACCGCACCTTCGGCCCCTCGCAACGCTTCACCATCGACTGGTCGAACATCGACGCGGCCACCGAAGACATCACCATGGGCGAATCCGGCAACCCGCTCAGCCCGTACTACCGCGACCAGTGGGATTCCTGGTACAACGGCAAGACCTTCGCACTACCCTTCACCGACCCAGCCGTCGCCGCCGCCACCGCGCACACGTTGCGTCTCCAGCCCTGAGAGGCGCCCGTGCGATTCTGGTTCCGCTTTCCCGCCACTCCCTCCTCCGACGCGACCCGCGCGCAGCGCCGTCGCTCCCTGCTGTTGGTCACCGTCCTCATCGTCGTCCTGCCCCTCGCCTGGCGCGGCACCTCCTGCGGTCAGGACTTCGACTTCCACCTCCAGAACTGGCTCGACGTCGTCGGCCACTGGCGCCACGGCATCCTCTACCCGCATTGGGCCGCCACTGCGAACTATCTGGCTGGAGAGCCTCGCTTCGTCTTCTACCCCCCGCTCAGCTGGATCCTCGGCGGCTTGCTCGGCCTCATCCTTCCCTGGTCCTGGACCCCCGTCGCCTTTACCCTCATTGCCTTGCTCGGCGCCGGCTTTGCCTTCCGCGCTATGGCGCGCGCCTGGATGCCACTCGACAGCGCCACCATCGCCGCCTGCCTCTACGTCGCGAACCCGTACATGCTCTTCGTGGTCTACGAACGCGGAGCCCTCGCCGAACTGCTCGCCGCCACCTGGATCCCGCTGCTCGTGCTCTACGCCCTTCGTGACGACTCAGACTCCCGCCGCTCCCTGATACCGACAAATGTCGTTCCCCTCGCGCTCACCGTCGCCGCCCTCTGGCTCACCAACGCGCCCGCCGCCGTCATGGGCAGTTATGCGCTCGTCGCGCTGGTTGCTGTGGCCGCATTTCAACAGAAAAGCTGGCGACTCATCGTCCGATCCGCATTCGCCGTCCCCCTCGGCCTCGCCCTCGCAGGATTCTGGCTCGTCCCCGCGATCTACGAGCAGCGCTGGGTTGAAATTCAGCGCGCTATCGGCCCGCTCATGCGTGTCGAGGACAGCTTTCTCTTCGGCTACGTCCCCCTTACCGGCGTTCCCGGCAACGAGCAATTCGACACGATCTACCACAACAGCATCCTGCAAATGGTCTCCTGGATCGCCGTCACGCTGACCGTCGTGGCCCTTGCCGCCGCGTGGTTCTCGCGCCGCAAACGAAATTCGATCTGGATACCCCTCGTCGTTGCCGGAATCGCGATCGTCTTCCTGCAGTTTCCCTGGTCCGATCCCCTCTGGCGTCACATCCCGGAGCTTCAGTACCTGCAATTCCCCTGGCGATGGCTCCTCGTCCTCGCCCTCATCGCCGCTGCCCTCGTCGGTCTTTCCCTTAGCCAGGAGCAAACCACCCGCCGCGCGATCGCCGTTCGCGGACTCGTCATACTCCTCCTCGCCTCCGGCATGGCCACTCTCAGCGCGATTTATTTCTGGCAGCCCTGCGACGACGAGGACAACATCACCGCCCAGATCGCCGCCGCCCACGACCACGGTTTCGGAGGCAGCGATGAGTACACATTGCAAGGAGTGGACGAAAGCACGCTGGCCGGCACAGTGTCCTGTCTCTCCCCTTCAAAGGGTCCCGTCCTCGAAGTCATCGCAGAAAATACCGCCGAGCCCGGCGTCAGCCAAATTCAAATTCCCGCCACCGTCAAAACCCTTGCATGGACCCCCGAACACATCGACACCACCATCACCACCGCCCAACCCGGTTTCGTTGTCCTTCACCTTACCGACTATCCCGCATGGCGCATCACCCGCAACGGCGCACAACTCGACCGCCACCTCCATCGCAGCGACGGCCTCCTCGTCATCCCCATCGCCGCCGGCGCCACGCACATCGACGTCCGCTGGCGGCGCACCGCTGATCAGGATATTGGTATCGCCCTTTCCCTCATCGCGCTGGCCATTACACTGTTCTATGCTTGGAATGAAAGGCGAAGTCGCAGTGGCAACCGCATCGAATAACAGGATCGCCATGCTGGTTGATGTTCAGGAAATTCTGCGCGACGGTGTCGACCGCACGGACCGCGCCCTCGAGCGCCTCCTCCCGCCGGTCACCCAGGTCCCTGCTTCAATCCATGGCGCCATGCGCCACTCGGTCTTCGCCGGCGGCAAGCGTCTTCGCCCCGTCCTCGCCATGGAAGCCGCGCGCACCATCAACGCCGTCCATGCGCACTCCACTGCTCTTCCCGACGGCATCGCAGACCTGGGCGCAGCGATCGAAATGCTCCACACCTACTCGCTCATCCACGACGATCTCCCCGCGCTCGACAACGACGACCTCCGCCGCGGCAAGCCCACCTGCCACGTCGCCTTTGGAGAAGCCACCGCCATCCTTGCCGGCGACGCGCTCCAGACCCTTGCCTACCAGGTTCTCGCGCAAGTTCGCTGCACACCCGACCGCGC
The DNA here is from genome assembly GCA_963705765.1 of uncultured Acidobacteriaceae bacterium. Classification (GTDB taxonomy): domain Bacteria; phylum Acidobacteriota; class Terriglobia; order Terriglobales; family Acidobacteriaceae; genus Palsa-343. The sequence goes on from CAVPKU010000057.1 coordinate 33,120, forward strand.
CATCCGCATCGTCGGCCTCATCGCCGAAGCCACCGGCACCGTCGAAGGTATGATTGGCGGCCAGGTCCTCGACCTCGAAGGCGAGCACTCTAAACCCACAGCAGCAAGCGTCCTCGCCATCCACCGCGCCAAGACCGGTGCGCTCATCCGCGTCTCCATTGTCACCGGCGGCCTCTTCGCCGGAGCTACCCCCGACGACCTCCGCCGCCTCACCGACTTCGGCACCAAAGCCGGCCTCGCCTTTCAAATTGTCGACGACGTCCTCGACATGACCCAGGACTCCGAGCACCTCGGCAAAACCGCCGGCAAAGACGTTGCCAGCGACAAAGCCACCTGGCCCGCCGTTTTCGGAATCGAGCAGTCCCGCAAAGACGCAGCCCGCCTCATCGCCGAAGCCTTCGCCGCATTAGACCCCTATGGCGAATCCGCCGATAGCCTCAAAGCCGTAGCGAAATACCTCGTCGAGCGCACCCACTAAAGAAACAACGAAGAACCGGTGCCTAGTCCGGTTGCCTCAACTCCGGGTGCCCCATTCTGATCGCCGCACTTTGGCGATGAGGGTGGGCATCGCGCAAAGCGCCATCCGCAGACTCCTGCTCAGCAGGAATTCGTTATACAACCGCCGCAATCTACGCGAGGTAAACTGAACGCTGAGGGCAAACGCTGAGCGCTTCGCGCGCTAAATCCCCACCCCGTACTCCGCCCCCATCTCCTCGCCTGCATGCGAGAAGTAGTCCGACGGTGTCCGGCGCTTAAATTTGTAGCGAACCCGCAGCTCGCGCCCCACATACAGGCCAAGCGCCGTTACAGCAAGCGCCACGGAGGTCCACCCAATGGCGCGCAATACGCCAGAGGATTCCTCAGGAACCAGGGCTTCGACGACTTCATCAATCTTGTTTTTCTGACTAAACATGCGCATTCCCCAAGGCGCCATGGGTCCATCATAACCCAGCTTTTTTGGGCCCCATGGTACCTGCCGTTATAGACCGGCCCGATTATGCCAGCCATTCCTCATACGAGGGACTCAATCCCACGAAGGAGCATCACTTTGCGTTCAGCGGGCAAAAAGCTGGCCTCAATGGAGTTTGCCGCCATTTCTCTGAGATGCTCATCCGTGAATTCGAAGTGCACCTGCGCACCTTCGTACTCTTGCTCCAGATCGCTGTGGAAAAGCGCAGGGTCGTCCGAATTCAGCGTCACCATTAAACCGGCGTCAAAATAGCGGCGCAGCGGGTGCTCCTCCACGCACGCACAGCATCCCGTCTTCACATTCGACGTTACGCAGATCTCCAGCGGCACCTGCCTTTCCGCCAGAATCTCCATCAACTCCTTGTCGTGGATCGCCGTCAGCGCGTGCCCCAGCCGCTCCGCCCCGATATTCAGGGCCCCCCAGATCGATTCCGGCCCCGTCGTCTCCCCCGCATGCGCCGTCAGCCGCAGCCCCGCATCCCGCGCCTCTGCATAGAGTTCGCGAAACGGCTCCGCCCCCATAAGCCGCTCATCGCCCCCGATCCCAATCCCGATCACCGACGGATGCACCTCCCGCATCTCCGCCGCCTTGCGAAACACCTTCGCCGCCTCTTCCGGACCAAAATGCCGCACCGCGTCGAAGATCCAGTACGCCGTGATCCCCAGTTCTCGCTCCGCCCGCACCCGCGCTCGCTCCATCCCCTCGAACAGCGGTTCAAATTCGCACCGCCGCCAGTAGTACACGACGCCCACAGAGACATAGACCTCGGCATGAACCACACCTTGTTCCGCCAACCGCGCCAACATGCGCCACGCAATCAGCTCATAGTCATCCGCGGTCTGCAGATGCTCGCTGATCGCTTTGAACGCCAACAGAAAACCACTGAAGTCCTGGTACGCGTACAACGTCCGCGCCTTCTCCAGTTCCAGCGGCGCCCCATCATGGCGCCGGCTCAACTCCACCAGCGTCTCCGGAGTCACCGTCCCCTCCAGATGCAGATGCAGCTCCGCCTTCGGCAGCCGTCGAATAAAAGAGGACGATCCCATCATCACCAACGATTCAGAATAGCGGACCAACCCAGGGTGGGTATCGCGCAAAGCGCGATATCTTCCAGCTCCCAGCTTCCAGCTTCCCGCTCCTGGCTCCCCGCTCCAGGCTCCCAGCTCCCACCCGCACTACCCCCAAAGTAATCTTTCAGGTGCATCCGCTTTCGTGGTATTGCCGAATGCTCCAAAAGTAGCTGGAATCAAACCTACAATTCCCTCAGGGGAGCGAGGCACACCCTTTGGACTTTCGCCGTAATTTGCTGCAGTGGTTCGATCTGAACGCCCGTGACCTGCCCTGGCGGCAGACCCGCGACCCCTACGCCATCTGGGTCTCCGAGACCATGCTGCAGCAGACCCGCGTCGCCGTCGTCATCGATTACTTCACGCGCTTCATGCAGCGCTTTCCCACCCTCCAGTCCCTCGCGCAGGCCGAAGAGACTGAAGTCCTCGCCCTCTGGAGCGGCCTCGGCTACTACCGCCGCGCCCGCGCTCTCCACGAATCCGCCCGCGCCATCATCTCCGAGCACAACGGCGTCATCCCGCAGTCCGCAGCCGCGCTCAGCCGCCTTCCCGGCGTCGGCGTCTACACCGCTGCCGCTGTCGCCAGCATCGCTTTTAAGGAGCCCGTGGCCGCCGTCGACGGCAACGTCGAGCGCGTCCTCACCCGCTTTTTTGGACACGAGCCCGTCCCCGGTGTCGCCCGCAGCGGCGAACTCCGCCGCGCCGCCGAGCATCTCGTCGACCCTGAACGTCCTGGCGATTTCAATCAGGCCATGATGGACCTCGGCGCCACCGTCTGCCTGCCCAAAGCTCCCATGTGCATCGCCTGCCCCGTGCGCGAAGGTTGCGCCACCCGCGGCGAGCACACCGTGCCCCGCACCAAAAAAATGCTCAGTCAAAAGACGGCTCTCGCCCTCGTGCAGCGCCGCCAGTGGCCCAAAGCCGAAGTTCTCCTCCAGCGCCGCCCTGCCGACGCTTCGCAGATGCCCAATATGTGGGAGCTGCCCCAGATCAAGGAAGGCCAGGAGAGCGAGGACATGCTCCTGCTCACCGTCCGCCACTCCATCACCAACACCAATTACTACGTCACCGTCTACGGCATCACCATCAACGAGCAGAAACTCCTCGCGCGCGACAGCAACGAGCGCGTCTGGGTCCCGGTCCTCGACCTGCCCGAACTGCCCCTTACCGGTCTGACCCGCAAGATCCTCAAGCGCCTGCGCGTCATGCCCGGCTTCAGCACGGCACGGCCCCTCGTCATCGCGGAAGAAGAAGCCGCCCAGGCCGCGCTCGCTGCCGCTTCTGCCACCGTCGGCCACTAATTCGGCTCCTTCGGAGGTACCCATGGCAGAGGATCGCCATCTCCCCGGCCGCATCCGGCTCTTTCTCGCCTTTGCCCTGGTGAGTTGCGCTGCTCTCGCCGGCTGCGGCACTACCATGGCCTCCCATCCAACTAAAGCGCCCCCTCCCACCATCGGCGCCTTCGCCGCCAATCCCACCAGCATCGCCACCGGCGCCACCAGCACCCTCAGCTGGACCACCACCAACGCAACGAGCATCGCCATCACCCCCGGCACCTTTACCTCGACATCCGCCACCGGCTCCACAACCGTCACCCCATCCGCCACCACCACCTACACCCTCACCGCCACCAACGCCACCGGGAACGCCACCGCGACAGCGACAGTCACCATCCAGGCAGCGCCAGTCGCGCCCACCATCAACAGCTTCACCGCCAATCCCACCAGCATCTCCGCAGGCGCAACCAGCACCCTCAGCTGGAACACCACCAACGCGACGAGCATCGCCATCACCCCCGGCACCTTTACCTCGACATCCGCCGCCGGTTCCACAACCGTCACCCCATCCGCCACCACCACCTACACCCTCACCGCCACCAACGCCGCAGGATCGAAAACCGCCACCGCCACCGTGACCATGGCCGCATCCGGCGGCACGCTGAAGATCACCACCACCACCTGCCCAGGCGGCACGCAGAACACCGCCTACTCCGGCTGCAACCTCGTCGCCACCGGCGGAACCCCGCCCTACACCTTCTCGATCGATGGCAGCGCCGCCTACCCGCCGCTCCCCGAAGGCCTCGCGCTCAACGCACAAACCGGCGCCATCACCAGCGCCCTCATCGGCGGCCAGGGCGTCTACGTTCCGCGCATTGTCGTCGCAGATTCAGTCGGCGCCCAGGCCCACCAGGACATCAGCTTCGCGATCAACGGCAGCAATGCCTTTCTCGCCACCGTCTTCCCGGCGACCTCCATCTTCCGCCATCGCGTCGACGCAGCCACCACGTCCCTCCCCGTCGATGCCTCGCCCGCTGCCCCCATCTACACCGCCTACCTGCCCGCCACCATCAAGCCCTTCTTCGGCAACACCTCCGGAGGGTCCTTCCCCAACGGCATCCCCGCGATCGAGGTCCCGGCCAACACACCCGCCGTCGCCGTCGCCACCACCGTCTATCAGTCCTACTTCACCTCAGGACCCATCCCCGCGTACGCGCCGGTCGAAGGCACCAGCAATTCCAACGGAGACCGTCACGTCCTCGTCTATCTCCAGGCCGGCACCGGAACCAATCCCGCGCTCTACGAGATGTGGCAGGGCATCTATGAAGGTGGACCCAGCGGCGGATCATGGACCGATTCCTCCAACGCCCTCTGGCCCAACACAGCAACGAACAACCTCACGCCCCAGGGCAATGGAACCTCCGACGCCGCAGGACTCCCCGTCGGTCCCCTCCTCGTCAATGCCGACGAGGTCATCGGAACCGGCACCCCCACCGCTCCCAACGGAGCCGTCCACCATCCCGTGCGCTTCACCGTGAACCACATGCTCAATTACTGGGTCTGGCCCGCAACTGAAACCGCCGGCACCGGCAGCTGCACGCAGAACGGCGGCACCCTCCCCACCGAATCGCAGATTTCACAATCCACGCCCCCAGCCAGTTGCACCATGACCGGCCCCGCGGGCGAAATCTACCGCCTCAAAGCCTCCGTCGCCACACCCGCCTGCGCCGCGACGAGTCCGCAGGCCGCGATCATCATCACCGGCTTCCGCAACTACGGCATCATCCTCGCCGATAACGGCCAGAGCGGTGGATTGATCGGCACACCCGACGCCCGCTGGAACGACACCGACCTCGAATGCCTGACCAGCCTCACGCTCCAGGACTTCGAACCCGTCAACGTGTCGAGCCTCATCGTAAGCAACAACAGCGGCCAAACCAGTCGCTAGACGCAGGCACGACAACCTTGGGTGGCCCATTCTGATTTCGCCGTCAGGCGAAATTAGGGTGGGCATCGCCAGCGCGATCCAATGATTGCTTAGATCCCCACGGTTCTCTCAGAAAGAAAAAACTCCGTCATCCTGAGCGATTTTTCCGTATTCGTTGCGCGCGATTTTGGGTGCAACAAACAATTCAGACGCGAGTCGAATGGACCCGCATTTCCCAGCCGCGCCAGTCACTGCTGTATGCTGGCCGGAAATAGATAGGCAGAGCCATGCGATTGCAGCTGATCACGGATCCAAAATCGATTGACCTTGAAAAGATTGCTCAAATGATCTCCGACGGGACTCGCAGGATCGTCCTTCAATTCGGAGAGAAGAGCTACGGTCCAGCATTGCTTGAAGATGTGAATGATGCCTGTAAATCGTTCGGCTCAAAACTAAATGTCCGGTTCTATGGCCATCACCAGGGCGATCGTAATTTCGATTGTAAGTGGCTCCGATACCTTCCCGATGTCCGTTCACTCAGTCTGGACTGTTTGACTGGAATCAGGAATGACGAGGAAATTGCCCGTCTCGAACATCTCGAGGAGTTTGCGTTTGGCGTGTTCGAAGCAGATCTACCTGACCTTCTTCGCACACACTCGCTGACCCGCGTGCGCAAGCTAATTTTGGCAGATTCGCGAAAGAACAACATCGATCTCGCCCCTTTGGTTGGCTACGACCAATTGGAGGTGCTCTTTCTTAATTCCCACGCTAAAAACATTGCGACGCTCGCTGTGGTCCCTGCCATTCGAAAGCTCTCTCTTGGCAGTATCCGGCGGACAATATCCGTGAGTTTTATCGGTCAGATGAAAAATCTACGCTCGCTCACTCTAATACTCGGCGGACGCGACACGGTGCGAGAGCTTGCACAAGACGGCTTGCTTCATCTCGAGATTCTTCGCGTCAGAGGACTGGCGGAGGTTGATTTGTCGCTGTTTCAATGCCTTCAAACCCTTGTTATTGAAGATCAACTGCGACTTCTTTCGTTGGATCTGGAGAAAGGCCGCGAACTGTCTCGGCTCGCGATTTGGAACTGCAAAAAATTTACCGAACTCACCGGGTTGCGCAATGCGGCGAAACTCGAATCTCTCCGTCTCGGGGAGACTGCTGTCTCTCCGGACTCTGTTCTGCAGAATGCGCCGCCATCACTGAAAGACCTGTCGCTGTACGTTCGGGGAAATCGGAAGAACGAGGAGTTGAAGGCACGGATTAAAACAATTGGGTTACGTTGAGCCAGGCCGCGGTCCCGCTGCTTGGCGGGAGCAGTATGAGTAGGCCATGCACAGAGGCATCCCCTGAACGCCGAACGCTATCTTCACCGCCGCGACTTAGGCACCCGCCCCAACCGCGCGTCCCGTCTCAACAGCAACTCGCAAAACCGCCCCGCCTCGCCCTCAAAATCCTTCCCATCCGAAGGAATCAGCAGCCAGTGCCCAATCGCACCACCCAGTAAATCAATCCGCCGCAGGGAAGGGAACTCCCGCTTCAACCCCTTATCTGCCGGATCGATCCCCTCCGCCAGCACCACCCAAACCCCGTTATCCCGCGGCCCCTTCACCGAATCCCGCAGCATGCACACCAGCAGATCGCCCGAATACACCGCAAACCCGGAAAACATCCGTCGCACCTCCGGCCGCAAAGGCTCCAACGCCTCCAGCACAAAAGGAAACGGCGGCTTCGCTTTGACCTTCGGAGCCTTGATTCTCACTTTCGGCAATGCAAGCCTCCTTGCTACCAGCTACCAGCTGCGCGCTCACGCGCGCAAATCCCGATCCCGCACCCCCACCAAATACAACAACCCATCCAGCCCCAGCGCCGACACCGACTGCGGAGCGCTCGCCCGCACCACCGGCTTCGCCCGATACGCAATCCCCATCCCCGCCACCTTCAGCATCGGAATATCGTTCGCCCCATCGCCCACCGCCACCACCTGCTCCAGCGAAATATTCTCGCTCTCCGCAATCTCCGCCAGCAGCGTCGCCTTCCGCTCCCCATTCACAATCGGAGCAACCACGCGCCCCGTCACCACTCCATCCGCCATCTCCAGCTCGTTCGCGTACACGTAATCGATGCCCAGCCGCTCCTGCAGCCGCCGCGCAAAAAACGTAAACCCACCCGACAGAATTGCAGTCTTGTACCCCAACATCCTCAACGTCCCGATCAGCCGCTCCGCCCCCTCCGCCAGCGGAATCGTCTCCAGCAAGGAGCAAACCCGCTCCTCCCGCAGACCCTTCAGCAATCCCACCCGCCGCGTGAAGCTCGCGTCGAAATCCAGCTCGCCCCGCATTGCCGCCTCGGTGATCTTCGCGACCTCCGCGCCCACGCCTGCCATCTTCGCCAGCTCGTCGATCACCTCGCCCTGAATCAGCGTCGAATCCATGTCGAACGCAAACAGCCGCCGATTCCGCCGAAAAATGCTCTCCCGCTGAAACGCAATATCAATCGCCAGCTCCTGCGCGCAGACCAAAAAATCCGCCCGCATCGCAGCCTCCCGCTCCGCCGCCCCGCTCACCGCCAGTTCCACGCACGCGCTCCCCACCCCACCCCCCGACAGTCCTTCCGACAGCCGATCGATCCTGTCGATATTCATCGCGTGCCCCGCGACAATCGCCGTTACCCGCGCCAGATCCTCCGCCGCAATCGCGCGCCCCAGCACCGTGATGATGAAGTGCTGCCGATGCAATCCGTGCAGCCAGTGCTCCATCGACTCGCGCCGCACCGCCCTGAACTTCACCTGCAGATCCAGTTCGTGCGCCCGCTTCCTCAGCTCCAGTTGCAGCGCCGCCAGGCTCTCCTCCGCCGGCAGCTCGATCAAAATCCCCAGCGACAACGTCTCGTGCACCACCGCCTGCCCGATATCGAGCACGCCTATCCGATGCCGCGCCAGCGTCCGCGTGATCTCCGCCGTCAACCCCGCATGATCATGCCCCGAAAAATGAATCAGAACAGCCTTGCCGCTCTCGCCAGAAGACATGTTCTTCCGAATATAGTGCAGAGCCTTGTCGCGCGCGGTCGCCGCACCGCTGGCCCTAACTCGGCTCCCGCAACATCGGCGTGAACGTGATCCCCACCAGCAATCCCTCCGGCGAAATGAATCGGCTCACCGTCTGTCCCCACGGCTCCTTCCGGTTCTTCACCAGCAGCCGATATCCTTCCGACTCCAGCAACGCCGTCGCGCTTTCGACATTCTCCACATCAAACTCCAGCCACGCCTGTGGCGCCGGAATCGCCTCCGGCCATTTCTTCTCGCCAAAGCACGACTCCGCGGCGTGCTCCAGCGGCCAAAGCGCAAATGTCTTTGCACCCGGAATCGCTTCGGTGTGCAGATACCCGCCGCTCTCTTCTTTGAAGCGAATGTCGAGCACGTCCCCATAAAGCTTCCGGCTCTCTTCGCGATTGCGCACCACCGGACCAAAACCCGCAATAAACAGCACTTTCAGCGTCCCTCTACCTTCCATGGCATCTCCTTTTCCGGCAATGAACGCAGGGATGCGGAACCTTCCCATTGCCGTTGCCGCCTGTTCTTCCTGAATGCTGAACGCTGACAACTGAACACCATCCGCATTACCCTGTCCCCATGCCCGAGCACCTCGAATCCATCCCTCCCCTCACCTCCCTCACCGAGGATGAGACCCTCCTCCGCGACACCGTCCGCCAGTTCGCCCAGCGGGAAATCGCCCCCCACGTCCGCCAAATGGACGAAGCGCAGCACCTCGATGAAGGCATCCTCCGTCAGCTCTTTCGCTCTGGGCCTCATGGCCATTGAAGCGCCGATGGAGCTCGGTGGCGCCGGCGCCGAATTTCTTCTCCGCTGTCCTCGCCGTCGAAGAAATCTCCCGCGTCGATCCCGCCGTCGCCGTCATCGTCGACGTGCAGAACACCCTCGCCGTCAACGCCCTCCTCCGCTGGGCCACGCCTGAGCAGCAGCGCCTCTACCTGCCGCGCATGGCGCAGCAAACCGTCTGTGCTTATGCATTGAGTGAAGCCGGCTCCGGCTCCGACGCCTTCTCACTCACGACGCAGGCCCGCTCCGACGGAAACAATTTCGTCCTCAATGGCCGCAAGCTCTGGATCTCGAATGCCCAGGAAGCCGACCTCTTCCTCGTCTTCGCTACCATCGATCCCGCCGCCGGCTACCGCGGTATCACCGCGTTTCTAGTCGAGCGCGGCACGCCTGGTTTCACGGTGGGCCACAAAGAGGACAAGATGGGAATCCGCGCCTCCTCCACCTGCGAGCTCCTCTTCGACGACTGTCGCGTCCCCGCGTCCAACATCATCGGCGAACCCGGCAAGGGCTATAAGATCGCCATCGAAACCCTCAACGAAGGCCGCATCGGTATCGCTGCCCAGATGCTCGGCCTCGCCGAAGGCGCCTGGTCACTCGCCGTCAAATACAGCAAGGAGCGCAAACAGTTCGGCAAATCCATTGCCGAATTCCAGGCCGTCCAGTTCGCCCTCGCCGAAATGGCAACCCAGATCGAAGCCGCCCGCAACCTCATCTACAACGCTGCTCGCATGAAAGGTGCCGGCGTCCCCTTCGTGAAAGAAGCCGCCATGGCCAAGCTCTTCACCTCGCGCGTCGCCGAACAAGTCGCCAGCCAGTCCGTCGAAATCTATGGCGGCTACGGCTTCGTCCGTGACTACCCCATGGAGAAGTTCTACCGCGACGCCAAAATCGGCTCCATCTACGAAGGCACCTCGAACATGCAACTCGCTACAATCGGAAAATTGATTCTGCAATGAACCGGGACATGATAAACAGTGGAACGAAATCCCAATCCTGAACAAAGAACGGCTCTAGCCGTCTCCCGGAGGCGCAGGCAATCTGCCTCCGCAGTTCAGGAATTTCTCAATCAGCACAAATCCGCGTAGAGGCGCGCACGATATGACGCCGAACGAATTCCTTGTCTCGCTCCAGGCTCCTGAACCGCCCCCCCATCTCTCTGTCCCCCTCACCGCGCTCTGGTGGGACAAGAAAGGCGACTGGACCCACGCCCATGCCCTCGTCGATGAGCTCGACTCCACCGAAGGCATGGCCGTCCACGCCTACCTCCACCGTCGCGAAGGCTCACTCTCCAACGCCGACTACTGGTACAACCGCGCCGGCCGCATCTTCTACCACTCCGCCCTCGATGAAGAATGGACCGCCCTCGTCGAAGGCCTTCTCCTGCAGGGCCCTCCACCGCCGCGATAAAGAACACCTGGATTGCGGAAGACTCATCCAAACCAGATGAAAATGCCAACCAACAGCATTTAGCCAACAGCACTTCGCGAACAGCTATAAGGCAGCTACAGCGCATACCGCTCCGCGGCAATCACTTCCTCCGCCACCGCGCGCCCAATCGCCACCGTGTTCACCGGATCGTGCTTCGCCAGCCGTCGGAAAATCGCCATCTGTGTGCGCAGCATGTCTCCCTCGGCCACAGCACCAAGCACACGCTCCGCCGCATCCGAGAGTACTCGGAACGACCGCGCCGCGCTCAACTGCGCCAGCCCCACAGCCATCGCGCTCTTTCCCGCAAATTTCTCCGCCCGCAGTATCGCCGACTCCATCGTCAGCACCTCAATCAAAATATCCGCCAGCGCGCCCATGATCTCCTGCTGATCCTGCAACGTCGTCGGATACTTCTGGCTCGCCGCTCCCGCGCAAAACAGCGCCAGCTTCTTCGCACTCGCCAGCAAAGCTTTTTCTCCGGCCAACGGACCCGCCGCCTCCACGCGCGCTCCCGGTCCCGCCATCACCTCGTCCATCACTTTGCCGATCGCCGGCAGCAGCGGCAGCCGCCCCTGCATCGCCCGCTTCAGCAGAAACCCAGTGATGATCAGCCGATTGATCTCGTTCGTCCCCTCAAAAATTCTGTTGATCCGCGAATCGCGATACCCGCGCTCAGCCGGATACTCCTCCACATACCCATACCCGCCGTAAATCTGCACCGCGTGATCCACCGCGCGATCCAGCATCTCCGAACACCACACCTTCACGATCGAGCACTCCACCGCATACTCCTCGATCCGCTTCTGCACTTCGGCCGCGTTCGCATCGGTCCCAGAGTCCGCCAGCGCCCCGTCAATCGCCCCCACCACCCGATACACCAGTGCCTCGCCGGCAAAAATTCCCGCCGCCATCTCCGCGATCATTTCCTGGATCAGCCCAAACGACGTGATCGGCTTGCCGAACGCCATCCGCTGCTTTCCATATTTCACCGCGTTCCTCAGCGTGTGCCGCGCGCCGCCCAGCGTCGCCGCCCCCAATTTGTAACGGCCAACGTTCAGAATGTTGAACGCAATGTGATGTCCCTTGCCCGCCTCGCCCAGCAGATTCTCCACCGCCACCGCGCAATCGCTCAGCACCAGCGGGCACGTCGACGAGCCGCGAATTCCCAGCTTGTGCTCCTCCGCCCCCACCGTCAGTCCTGGCGTTTCGCGCTCCACGATGAATGCCGAGAACTGCCCATCCCCACTACCCTCCGTTAAAAGTTTTGCGAACACGATAAATACATCCGCGAACCCGGCATTCGAGATCCACATCTTCTCGCCGTTCAGCACGTACTGCTTCCCATCGGCCGACAAGCGCGCCACCGTGCGCACATTCATCGCATCCGATCCCGACGACGCCTCGCTCAGCGCATACGCCGCGATCCACTCACCGCTCGCCAGCCGCGGAAGATACTTCTCCTTCTGCGCCGCCGTCCCGTACCAGATCACCGGCAGCGTCCCAATCCCCGTGTGCGCGCTGAAGCTCACCGAAAAACTAGCCGACACCGCGATCCGATCCGCCACCAGTGCCGACGTCACTTTATCCAGAGCCAGCCCGCCGTACTGCTCCGGAACATCGACGGACATCAGCCCCAGCCCGCCCGCCTCCAGCAGCAACTCCCGCGTCACCGCAAAATTCTTTGCCTCAATCTCCGCCGTCCGCGGCAGAATCGACTTCTCCGCGAACTCCGCCGTCGTCCGCGCAATCTCCCGCTGCTCCTCCGAAAAATCCTCCGGCGTGAAAACATCTTCCGGCGCAGCATTCACCAGCAGAAAATGTCCGCCACCAATCGTCTTAGGCAATGCCATCGCAGCCATGGTTTGCTTCTCCGAGTGTTCCGAGACACCATCCTACGCCGGCCGCTTCGCCACGGCGTGAAGGGCGTTTAGCTCAGGCTCTCGAAGACCCCCGCCGCTCCCATCCCGCCGCCCACGCACATCGTCACCAGCCCATACCGCGCCTGCCGCCGTTCCAGTTCCCGCAAAATCGTCGCCGTCAGCTTCGCCCCCGTGCATCCCAGCGGATGGCCCAGCGCAATCGCGCCGCCATTCACATTCACCTTCGCCCCATCGAGCCCAAGTTGCCGGATCACCGCCAGCGCCTGCGCCGCGAACGCCTCATTCAGTTCGATCACCTCAATCTGATCCAGCGTCAGCCCCGCCATCTTCAGCGCTTTCGGCACGGCGTACACCGGCCCCAAACCCATCAGCTCCGGATCGCACCCCGCAGTCGCAAACGCCACCAGCCGCGCCAGCGGCTTGATCCCCAGCGCCTGCGCTCGCTCCGCCGACATCACCACCGCCGCCGCCGCCCCATCCGACGTCTGCGAAGAATTGCCCGCCGTCACCACGCCCTTCGCGTGAAACACAGGCGCCAGTTTTCCCAGCGCCTCCGCCGTCGTATCCGCTCGCGGACCCTCATCCACCTTGAACTCCACCCTCGTCGCCACCGCTTTCGTTCCGTTGGGAATCGTATTCGTCACCGTAACCGGCATAATTTCATCCGCAAATCGGCCCGCCCCCACTGCCGCCAGCGGCCTTCTGATGACTTTCCAAAGAGAATTTGTCACAGTCCTCGCGTGAAATACCATACTTTGCCGCCACTCGCTCCGCCGTCAGCCCCATCGACAGATACGAACCTGGATGGTTCTCCACCAGCCACGGATTTACCGCAATTTTGTTACCCCCCATCGGCACAAACGACATCGACTCCGCGCCGCCCGCCACGACCACTTCCGCCCCGCCTCCGCGAATCCGCTCCGACCCCAGCGCAATCGCCTGCAGTCCCGACGCGCAATACCGATTGATCGTCATCGCCGCCGACTCCACCGGCAATCCCGCCCGCAGCGCAATCACCCGCGCCACATTCAGTCCCTGCTCCGCCTCCGGCATTGCGCACCCGATGATCACGTCCTCAATCTCTTTCGCATCCAGCTGCGGAACCCGCTCCAGTGCTCCGCGCACCGCCACCGCACCCAGTTCGTCCGGCCGCGTCCCCCGCAGCGCTCCCCGCGGAGCCTTGCCCACCGCCGTCCGCACCGCACTCACAATCACCGCATCCCGCATCGAATCCCTCGCCTCTCTTGACCGGCGTTCGTAGTCTGCTCGCTTTTTAAAGCACGATTTCGCTCGTGCATTTTCAGCTTCCCGCTTCTTCCTTCCCCTTCAATTCCTCAACGGCTTCCCCGTCTTCAACGTGAACGCAATCCGCTCCTGCGTCTTCTTTTCCCCGCACAGTTGCAAAAAATGCTCCCGCTCCAGATCCAGCAGATACGTCTCGCTCACCGGCGTCCCCGGAGTAATCGCCCCGCCGCACAACACCTCTGCCAGATGCGTCGCCACCGTCACGTCGTAGTCGCTCGCATACTCGCCTTGCCGCAACATATAGATGCCCAGCTTCAGCGCGGCCAGCACGCTTTCTCCCGGAGCAGCAATGTCGGTCACCTCCAGCGGTGCCCTGTAGCCCGACTCGGCCAGCGCCACCGCCCTCGCCTTCGCATCATGCAACACCCGATCCCGATTCATCGTGATCCCATCCGACGCCCGCAGCATCCGCAGATCCCGCGCCTCATACGCCGACGTCGACACCTTCGCCAGCGCGATATTCTCGAACAGCGCCCGCATCACGTGATGCAGCTCCACCGAATCCCGCGCTCCGGCTGGCGCAGCACCCGCGGCAAATTCCAGCGCCCGCAGTGTCATCTCCTTGCATCCCCCGCCCGCCGGAATCAGCCCCACTCCCGTCTCCACCAGCCCCATATACAACTCCAGATGCGGCTGCCGCGCCGCCCCGTGCAGCGTCACCTCCGCGCCCCCGCCCAACGCCAGCCCAAATGGCGCCACCACCACCGGCCGTTCGCAAAATTTGATCGCCTGCGTCATCTGCTGGAATGCCGCGATGTACAATCGATCTCGTCCCACTCTTCATCCTGCGCCGCCAGCAGCAACTGCACCAGGTTCGCCCCTGCTGAAAAGTTCGCCGCGTCGTTCGTGATCACAAAGCCGCGAAACTGCCGCACCGCTTCCGACCCGGCGCTAAGCGTCTCGCGCACGAAGCTCACAATGTCTCCGCCCAGCGCGTTCATCTTGGTGTGGAACTCGATGCACCCAATTCCATCCCCCACATCAAGAAGCGATGCGCCGGGATTCTCCCGCACCACGCCGCCCGACCGTTTCGCCCGCGTGAGCGACACCACCGCGTCCGGCGACTCGACCGCAACATAGCTCCCCGTACGCGGATCAAAAACCTCCGCACCATCCTTCCGATACCAGCCCTCGCCGCCGGCAGTCAGCAGTTTCTCGAGCGCCGGAGGCAACGCCACGCCGCGCGCCCGGATTTTCTCCGCGCTTTCCCGAATCCCCGCAGCGTCCCACATCGCAAACGGACCCAGCTCCCAGTTGAAGCCCGTTCGCATCGCGCGATCGATATCCGCCACGCTGTCGCTGATCTCGCCCACTCGATTCGCTGCATATATCCACAACTCCGGCAGCACCGCCCAGTAGAACGCTGCAGCCTTGTCCTTCTCCGGATTTCCGCTGAGCAACGCGCGAATCCGCTCCGGCAGCGACTCAATCGGCTTCGTCGCGTCCAGCGCCGGCAACTTCGCTTTCTGGGCCGGCCGATACTCGAGTGTCGCCAGATCCAGCACCAGCCGTTCTTCCTCCCTGCTCCCTGCTCCCTGCTTCTGCTTTTTGTAAAATCCCTGCCCCGTCTTATCCCCGAACCACTTCCGCTCCAGCATCTGCTCCAGAAACCCTGGCAGCCCCACATCGCTGCGCTCGTCCTTCGCATTCGCCGCGAAATTCCGCACCACGCTGCCCAGCACATCGAGCCCCACCATATCCGCCAGCCGAAACGTCCCCGTCTTCGGCCAGCCCAGCGGCTTGCCCGTCAGCAGATCCACTTCTTCAACCGTCAGCCCCTGCTGCTCCATCACCCGCAGCGTGTTCAGCATCGCGAACGCCCCAATCCGATTCGCAATAAAATTCGGCCGGTCGTTCGCCGCCACCACGCTCTTGCCAAGATGCACCTCGGCAAACCGCGCCACCGTCTCCACCGCCGCCCCATCCGTCTCTGGCGTCGCGATGATCTCCACCAGCTGCATGTACCGCGGCGGATTGAAAAAGTGTGTCCCAAACCACCGCCGCCGCACCTCCGCCGGAAGTTCCTTAGCAATCTCTCCCACCGGAAGCCCGCTTGTGTTCGTCGTCAGAATCGCGTCCGCACGCAGATGGGCCGCCACCCGCGCCAGCAGCGTGCGCTTGATCTCCAGGTTCTCCGCAACCGCCTCAATCACCCAGTCGCACTCGCGCAATTTCTCCAGATCATCGTCGAAATTTCCAATCGCAATCCGCGCAGCAAAATCAGGCGAAGCCAACGCCGCCGGTTTCGACTTCTTCAGCGCCTCCAGTGCCCACGCCGCCAGCCCGTTCCGCTCCCCCTCCTGGGCCATATCAAGAAGCAGAGCAGGGAAGCCCGCGTTCGCCACCTGCGCCGCGATCCGCGAGCCCATCGTTCCCGCGCCCAGTACCGCAATGCGTCGTATCGGATAACGCGCCGCCCGCTCCGATCCCGTCACAGCCGCATCCGTCATCGTCACACCCATAGTCAAAACTCTCTCAAAGCCAGAAATCCTGGAACCCACCACCCTATCCGATCCAGGGCCTCCCAGGCACCTGCCGCACCGTGAATTCCCGCGAGCACCGCACCCGGCGCCGAATCACCCCCGAATGCCACAATGGTGAAAGAAGGAACCCCGCCCTCCCATGGAGCACGTCAATTCCGTCGTCGTCCTTCTCCTCGGACTGCTCTGCGCCGTCGCCGCAGTGGCCGGTCTCGCGCGCCGCCTCGCCATCTCCTATCCCATCGTCCTCGTCATCTTCGGACTCCTTTGCTCCTTGCTGCCTCACGTCCCACGCGTCCCGCTGCCGCCTGAACTGGTCTTCCTCGTCATCCTGCCGCCCCTGCTCTACGTCGCCGCGTGGCAAACTTCCTGGCGCGAATTCAAATACAACCTCATCTCCATTTCCTCGCTCGCCGTCCTCCTCGTTTTCTTCACCGCGTTCGGCGTGGCTTTCCTTGCCCGGCTCTGGTTTCCCGGATTCAACTGGCGCCTCGGCTTCTTGCTTGGCGCCGTCGTCTCGCCCACCGACGCTGTCGCCGCCGCCTCCATCGCCCGCCGCGTCGGCATGCCCCAGCGCATCGTCGATCTGCTCGAAGGCGAAAGCCTCCTCAACGATGCCACCGGCCTCCTCGCCCTCGAACTCGGCATCGAGATGGTCGTCGATCACACCACGCCCACCATCGGCCGAGGCCTCCTTGAATTTCTCTGGCTCACGCTCGGCGGCGTCCTCGTCGGCCTCCTCATCGGCTGGATCGTCGCGTGGCTCGAACGTTGGGTCGACGACGGCCCCGTCGAAATCGCGCTCTCTCTGGTCGTGCCCTATGCCGCCTATCTCGCCGCCGAAGCCCTCAAGGGCTCTGGCGTCATCGCCGTCGTCGTCTGCGGCCTCTTTGTCAGCCACCGCAGCTCCATGTTCTTCTCTCCCGGCGTCCGCCTGCAGGCCGTCGCCTTCTGGGATGCGCTCGAGTTTCTCCTCAACGGTCTCGTCTTCGTCCTCATCGGTCTCCAACTGCCCTGGGTGCTCGACGGCATCCACGGACAAAGCAAATTCAGCCTCCTCGGCTACGGCCTTGGCTTTTCCGCAATCCTGGTACTTCTCCGGATGCTATGGATGTTCCCCGCCGCGCGCATGGCCTGGTGGGTCCGCACCCGCATCGCAAAACAAATCTACGAACGTCCCGGGCCCAACCATGTCTTCGTCGTCGGCTGGACCGGCATGCGCGGCGTCGTCGCCCTCGCCGCTGCCAACTCGCTCCCGCTCACCCTGAATGACGGCAGTCCCTTCCCCCAGCGCAGCTTCATCATCTATCTGACGTTCGCCGTCATCCTCGTCACGCTTGTCCTCCAGGGATTGTCTCTCCCCTGGCTGGTCCGGTTCCTCGGCCTCTCGGCGCCGGATACGCAGTGGTGCGAAGAAGGCGAGGCCCGCCACCTCCTCCTCCAGGCCGCCATCGAATTTCTCGATGAACGCAGGAAATCTGTCGAGGAAGAAAGCGAAGCGCATCTTTACGACGACTTGCTGCACACCTACCACCACAAGATCGCGGAGATTGAAAACTGCGGACCCACCGGCGTCGCCCCTGTCCGTGAGTCTCGCCTCACTTCCAGCCAACTCCTCCTCGACACCATCCGCCGTGAGCGCGAAGAACTCAACCTGCTCCGCGCCAACGGCCGCATTGCCGACAATGTCCATCGTACGATCGAGCGCGAACTCGACCTCAGCGAAAGCCGTTTGACCTAGGCGCATCGCGCGGCCAGCTACCTGCCCGCCCGCCGCGCCGCATCCGTCGATCCCGTACGCGCGCTTCTCAACCAGTGACTACGCTTCGCGCGCACGCACCACCACCACCGCCAGCTTTTGTCCTGCTGCAATTTCCACCGGCTCCTTCAACCGGATCCGCACCCGCCTGCCCTCACGCTTCAACTCCGCCGGAACTGCCTTCGCGGCGTGTGTCACGTGAACCGCATCACCCTGCTCCACTTCGAGCGCAATCGTCTCCACGCGCAGCTTGCCCCACTTCACCTCGATCTCCGCGCGCAGCTTCTCCTCCGCCAGCGTCTGCGCATAACTCCCCCATCCCTCGGCGCTGGTGAACGCGCACCGAAAATTCTCCGGCGAGATGCGCGGCGCGAACCCGATATGCCGCTTTGGCCCGTGATACTCAAATCCGCAAGCCGCCAGAAACACGCCATAGCTCGCCATGCTCCGCGCATAGTGATCGCCGCACTCAATCTCGTTCCACGGATTCCGCTTGCTCGCGTGATACCGCTCGTGCAGCGCGCGCACGATCGCCAGCCCTTCGGTCACCATGCCTTCGCGGATCATGTGCCCCGCCACCTGATACTCAAACCCGTTCATGCACTCGTTGAAATATCCCGCCGCCCACTCCGGACCCTTGCCGCTCGCACGCGCGTAATCCCAATCGGTGCGCGGAAACGTGCACATCAGCAACCCCGCCTCCCCCGGCATCGCGTACCACCGCCCCGGCTTGTGTGCCTCGCGATACGGCCCCACATCCGGCGTGAAGTTGTAACGCCACAGCGAACGCAGCGCCGACAGCGTTTCCTTCTCCGGAAAAATCCGCGGCAGCCCCACCTGCCACGCCCAGCTCTGCCCCATCACCTGATCGATTTCGCATCCCGTCCCCGAATTGATCGCGTCGAGATGTTCTCCCTCCACCCGGTTGATGAAGTACCCGCCGTCAAAAAGCTGCTCGACAATATTCTTCCGGCCGGCGTCGAGAATCGCTCCGGCACTTCGCCGCGAACTCCGGATCGCCCAGCTCGTTTGCCATCTCCACTGCCGCCGCCAACGCCGCAAGATAAAGCCCGCTCAGCCACGACACCTTCCCATACCAGTCCGTATCCAGCGTGTTGTGCTGGTTGCTCTCAATCAGCCCATCGCCGTCCGCATCTTTTCGGATCAGCCACTCCATCGCCAGCTTCACCTTCGGCCAGCTGCGCCGTAGAAACGCATCGTCCGCCGACATCTGGTGCTCGCGCAGCGCCCGCAGCACATACCCCGACTGCGCATCGATCGCCGGAATATCGTTGAACTCCCCGCGAAAATGAATCGCCCCATCCGGCATCTGCGCCAGACCAAAATCCACGCGCTCGTGCAGGTCCCGTTCCACCTCCGGAAACAGCCGCGCCGCCGCGTGCGCATATTGATACACATGCCCGCACGTGCCTTGGCAATTTCCCACGCCCTCCCAACCGTAATAGCGCCCATCCGCCAACCGATACGACGTCGACGTCGCCAGAATCGACGTGTTCAAAAATGTCCGGTCCAGAAACCACCAGGGCAGGGAAGACTCATACCATGTATCGCGCCACAAATGCGTCTCCCGATCCAGCCGCTCAAAGTTCGTCGCAGCATATTCCGCCACTGCCGAAGCCGACGAAAACTTCTTCGCATACGACCGCCCGCAATCCGCAAACGAATCGTGAATCGACAGATTCGGAAAGTGCCAGGCAATCATGAATGTCATCTGCTTCGCTCTCGCCCGCCTGCAGTTCCACCCTCCGTCCCATCTTCCCGATCAGCTTTTCTCCGAACGCCGCCATCGCATCGCCGCTCGTCTCCTCCGGCGTCTCCCCCATCAGCGCCAGCGACATCGTCCCGTAATCTGATAACGATTCCAGCCAGTCCGCGTTCCCTTTCCGCACCGAGCCTAACGCCGGCTCAGCTGGAAAACACCATCTGCGTCAGGTCCTTGCTATGGACCACGCGGTTCCGAAGCACCCCGCAATGTTGCGATGATGCAGGCACACCGCATTTTCCAGCTCTCCGGTCAGCGTCGCCATCACCGCGGCGTCGGAATGATTCCGCACCGTGAAATGACAGAATCGTCACCGGCAAACTCGAGTCCTCCGTGTTCAGCGGAATGAACGGCGAGAACGCTTCGAGCTGCACGCTCAAAGGCAAATTCGGGTCCGCGTATTCGACGATCCCCAACGGATACTCGCCGCGAAAGCTCACCTCCGCAAACCCGCTCTGATCGAGCGCAACAGCCTTGTCTCCCATCGCGAGCCTGAATCGTTGCGCAAGGGGGGATGCCACCTCCATCGGATGGTCGTAGTGCACCTTCGGCCCGCGATCCTCCGTGAAGATGAATTCGTTGAAGGTGTCCCAGTGCCACAGCCGCCCATCGCCGCCTAAATACAGCTGCCCCGCAAACAGCCCGCCCACCGGCATCCCGATGTACCGGAACTCGCCCTTCGCCTTCGTGAAGCACTCCGGCTCGCCACGCGCGAACAGCGCTGCGATCCACTCCTTCGAAAATCCTTTGTCCTCCGGAACCAGATGCTCGAATCCAGCGCCCGAAGCAGCCGCGGCGACCATCTCCTCCGGCCACAGCAACAGCAACCCGGCCCCCGCCCCCGCGAAACGCAGGAACTCCCGCCGATCCAAACCCCGATCGATTCCGCCCGGTCCCGACTCCTTTTCTTGCTCGTCTTCCGCTCGCTCTTTCACCGGCCCCTCGCTAACTCACCAGCAACCCGTCACCTGCAACCTGTAACCTGTCACCTGACTCTCCCCGCCTCACCCTCCATCACGACATGCGACAGCACCGCCGTATCCACCGTCGTCGGCAGATGCGAGCAGAAACCGATCCCCACATAAAAAGGCGCGTCCAGATGCAGCTCCAGCGGCGGCCCGAACGCGTGCATCGGCTCGCCCTCCACACTCACCCACAGCTCAAACTGATCGCCCTTCTTCTCGATCCCGATCCGCTGCGCGTTCACCGTCACCAAACTGTCCGGACTCGCGCCGCCCGGCCGCCCGCGCCCACCAATCCTGAACTCCATGTCCTTCACGCGCACGTCTTTCTCCGGCCGCTGCGCTAACTGGATCATCCCCGCCCCATGCAGCGCCACCACCACTTCCTTCGCGTCATCGTCGAGACTCTGCCGGATCACCAGCACTGCCTTGCGATCGCCGTACCCTTTCGGATCGGGAAACATGATGTCCGCCGCCAGAGACACATCGCCCGACATCTTCTTCCACAAATAACGAAACTCATCGCGCGTGTACCAAACGTTGTACCCGGCCGAGTGAATCGTGTACGCACCCGTCGTCGCATCGTAGCTCGCGCTCCCCGGCACCAGCGCGCTCCCCACATCGGACTGCCCCTCAAAAATTCCAATCGGCGTGTTGAACGTCGTCGCCGGCCGATGAAAATCCGCCGGCGGAGCCACCTGCTGGTGCGTCGCCGACCCAGGCTGCGCCCAATCCGGAGCCGGCGGCGCCTGCGTTGCGTCCGTTGTGCTCTGCGCCCACATGCCGCCCATTGCAACAACACAAACAACCGCCAACCCCACGCCCCCCGCAACCCATCGCATACGAAATTTTCCTCGCACGGATTGTAGCGCCACCGTCCGCACCACCACGACCCGTGTAGAGAGTGGAAATGTC
Source organism: uncultured Acidobacteriaceae bacterium (assembly GCA_963705765.1). Classification (GTDB taxonomy): domain Bacteria; phylum Acidobacteriota; class Terriglobia; order Terriglobales; family Acidobacteriaceae; genus Palsa-343. The sequence goes on from CAVPKU010000057.1 coordinate 54,717, forward strand.
ATCCTGAGCGAAGCCTTCCGCATAGGTTGCGCCGCGTTTGGCGCAACAAACAATCCAGCCGCAAGCCGAAGGACCTGCGTTTCGTCTTTCCCGAACTTTGACAATCGAAAAACAATCCCGAGTAATCGTCGAACTCCAATCAGCGTCCAATCCCCCGTGACCCGTCGCCTCTCCGCACTCCTGGCTCTCGCACTTCTCCCCCTCGTCGCGTCGTCCGAGCGCGACCCCAAAGGCGTTTACGCCGCGCCCGCCAATGGCCAGCCGCTCTGTGCCCTCAACGTCCACGTCACAGGATTCCGCAACAACACCGGCACTGCCGGCAGTCTCGTCTTCGCAACCCCTGTCGGCTGGCCCGACAACGTCGCGAAGACCATCGTCCACGGGGGTTTCGCCATCGCGGACCATCAGGCACAACTCGCCTTCCAGGTTCCAGCCGGCCGCTACGCCATCGTCGTCATCCACGACGAGAACTCCAACATGAAGCTCGACCGCAATTTCTTCGGCGTCCCGCGCGAGGGCTTTGGCTTCTCCCACAATCCGCCCGTCCGCTACTCCGCGCCCTCGTTCCAGAGCGCAGTTGTTCCCGTCGCCTGCCCCACAACGCAGATCGAAATCAAATTGATCTATAAGTGAATCCGCGAACCAGCGAGCAGGGTCAGAAAGCAAACGAGCAAAAGCCCCGATGCCGTATTCCCTATTGCTCGGTCCCTGTCTCTACGCCGCGCCCGCGTCCGAACTCGCCGGAGCTCCCGCCGTCTTCGCCCCAGGATTCACCAGGTCGCGCAGCTCCTTGCTCGGCTTGAAGTACGGAACCTTCTTCGCCGGCACTTCGACCTTCGTTCCCGTCTTCGGATTCCGCCCAATGCGCGGCTTCCTCTGCCGGATCCGAAAGCTTCCGAAGCCGCGGATCTCGATCTTGTCCCCAGAGCGCAGCGCCCCGATGACCGAATCGAAAATGGTTTCGACAATGGTTTCACTGTCGCGGCGCGTCAGATCGCCCAGCTTCGTCACTTCCTCGACAAGGTCGGCTTTCGTCATGGTGGGGTTGGCTCCGATTTGGGTTAGCCCTCTCGTAACCATAGTAGATGCATTCTCTTCGCTTGCAAAGTCAACCACTTGCACGATTTTTCCCGGAATCGCTCCAGGGAACCACACCCGCCCCCTGGCCCTCAGCTCAACCCCTGTGCCCTGTGCCCGGTGCCCGAGGCCTCAACCAAGCCCGCCGGCTCCCAGCCTCCTAATTCCTAATCTCTAATCCCTAATCCCTAATCCCTGTTTCACCGCCACAGAAAGTAAAACCCCGGCCGCCGCTCCAGCATCTGTTGCGGCTGATGCACCAGGTCGTCCGTGCTGTCGATCAGGTCCCACACAGTCCGGTGATGTACCGCCGGCTTCACCACGCTCGGCTCCCCTGAAATCCCCACCGACTTCGCTGTTGCCAGCAGCGCTTCGCGAAACCCGCCTTCCTTATCGATCAGATGCAGCGGCATCGCCTGCTCTCCGGTCCACACCTGCCCCGTTGCCAGCGCTTTGATCTGTGCCTCTGGCAGATGCCGCCCCTTCGCCACATCCCCCACAAACTGCCCGTACATGTTGTCCACCAGACCCTGGAAGTACACGCGCTCCTCCGGCGTCATCGCGTGCGTCGGATCCCCCGCATCCTTCAGCGTTCCCGCGTGGATCACCTCCGGCTTCATCTTCGCCCACGTCAGCAAATCGCCGTAGTTCGTCCACTCCATAATCACGCCCACTGACCCCACCACGCTCGCGTCGTTGGCCCAGATGGTGTTCGCGCCCGATGCGATGTAATACGCGCCGCTCGCGCCTACGCTTTCGATCGACGCCACCACCGGCTTCTTCTTCGCCTCGCGAATCTTCAGCACTTCGTGGTAAATCTCCTGCGATGGCGCCGCCGCCCCGCCCGGCGAATTAATGTGCAGCACGATCGCTTTTACATCATCGTCCTGCGCGAACTTCCGCAGCTGATCCACCGTCGTCTCCGCCGAGAGAATCTCGCCGTCAATGTCGATCACGCCGATATTGTCGCTGCCCAGCCCGGAAAGGCCGTCTTCCTCGCCCCCAAGCGACCGCGCCACAGACCATAACAAAACAGAGAAGCCCACCAGCAGCCCCAGTGCTACCACGCCGCCCGCGACTACCCATGGCCACCACTTCCGCTTCCGCGCCGGGTTTATATACATGGGAGGAGGTGCGGCAGGAGGCGATGTCGGTCCGCCGGCAAAAGGCGATTGCGGAGTGCCGTCAGCGGGTGTAAGTGGCTCATCCATAAGGCCGAGTGTAGCACCGCCAGCATCCCGCCTGGCGGGAGCGCCTCTCGCCGTCCCCGGCAAACCCGCGTATCATATACGTTACACCCCCTGACAGCCCCCTCGTATTTTGCGACCGCTGCCGGTCGTAAGCTGTCCAACGTGGTGTAAGGTGGTTGCGAAACTAAGTCGATTGAGCTATCCAGTGAACCCTCATTACAGCATTGTGATTCCGGCTTATAACGAAAGTGCTCGCATCGGGCGCGCTCTCACCGAGGTCCTGCGTACCCTCGACGAGAAGAGCTGGAATGCCGAAGTGTTGGTCGTCAACGACGGCTCATCCGACGACACCGCCGCCATCATCCAGTCCTTTGCCGCGAAAGACCCCCGCGTCCGCCTCCTCAATAACGGCGCCAACCGCGGCAAGGGCTTCAGCGTTCGCAACGGAATCCTCCACAGCTCTGGCAATATCGTCATGTTCACCGACGCCGACCTCTCCTCGCCCATGCCCGAGGCTGAGCGCCTCTTCGAAGCCATCCGTGACGGCGCCGACGTCGCCATCGGATCCCGCTGGCTCGAGGTCAGCCGCCAGACCATCCATCAGCCCCTCTACCGCCAGTTCTTCGGCCGCTGCTTCAACCTCGTCACGCGCATGATCATGCGCCTCCCCTTCGCCGACACCCAGTGCGGATTCAAAGCCTTCCGCCGCTCCGCCGCCCTGACCATCTTCCAGTTGCAGCGCATCGAGCGCTGGGGCTTCGATCCCGAAATCCTCTTCATCGCCCTCAAGCGCGGCTACCGTATCCGCGAAGTCCCCGTCACCTGGGGCCACGACGAGCGCTCCCGCATCAGCTACCTCCGCGACGGCATAAAGATGCTCGAAGAGCTCATCTACGTCCGCTGGAACTCCCTCGTCGGCGTCTACAACCGCAAAGTCACCGACCTCGCCGCTGCCGAACGCGGCTGACTTCCCCCCTCCGAAAACAAATTTAGGTGCCCCATCGCGAGTGTCCCATTTCCGGGTGCACCATGGCGGGTGCTCCATTCCGGGTGCCCCATTCTAATCGCGCGTAGTTGGCGCGATTAGAATGGGCATCGCGCAAAGCGCGATCCTCCGCGGATTCACCCCAAGCCACCAGGCAACGCAAAGGCTGCCCCATATCTGCCCGCCGTTGGCCAATGGGCGAACGCAAAATCCAACCCAATGCGCTCTCCTGCCCAGCCACAACGCAAAGGATCGAATCAGGGTGCCGCCGGCCCCGCAGCGCTGGACCAAAATTCAGCCAGGGTTCGATACAAATAGGCCGACCGCTCCGGCATCGGGATCTGATCCAGCGGCTTCGGCTTCTTTGTAGCCAGTAGCCACCACGCCACCGGCGCCTCATCGATGTCGTATCCCGCATCAATCAGCAGATCCAGACTGACGCGACCGCTCTGGTGCTCCTCCTTGCGCGCTACCACCGCCGCCGACGTCCCCGTTCCAATAGTCGCAAGTGTAATAGGTCCTCCCACTACCGGAACAATCCCAGCCCATGAAGCGACCGTGCCGCCCTTCGTGACAGCGCTCGCGACCCGCATCCGATAGGTCTGTTTCTCCAGAACCGAGGCGACCGCATCGGCAAGAATCTCCGCCAGCTGCGAGTCGCTCTGCATTTTCTCCACCACCTCATGCGGCACGAGGATGATGCCGCTGGGAAGTGCGATAACCCACGGCCAGCGCGTGCCATCGGTGAGCTGAAAGCGGAAGTCAATGCGGCTCGGATCGTTGGCGTCAAGTTTCTTCTGCCAGCCGGGGACGAGTTTCTGGCCAATGGTATCGATCCGCACCTGCATATCCCGGTCAGGCCACGGCGGAATGCGCTTCGGGTCGACGCCAAGGCCTATTGCGACCGCTGCCGGGTTCGGCTTCGCATCAGCGCGAACCGCCGATGGGTCGTACTCCGTCTTCGCACGCATTGCATCTTCACGGTCGCTAATGAAGTTCTGCGAAAATTTCGCTGAACGCAGAACAAACGTCCCGTCCCCCCGCGCTTTGGCCTCGTACTCCACCCACACATTCGTCATGACGTCGCGGATGCCGGTCAGCGGCGCCGAGAACGTCGCAGCCGTTTGTGGCGTCAGAACCATACGATAGCCGTCCGCCCGGAACCACAGCTCGCCGGCAGCGCTGGTGCCGCCGGCAACCGCATCGATCACCGCGTAGCCGGAAATGTCATCGTGACGGACCCGTTTAACATCGATCCGATCCGCAGCGACCGCGTGAAGCTTCTTCTTCCTGTGGCCATAGACATCCACCGGCTGACCGAGCCTCGGCGGAGTCTCAAAACAACCCGCATAGTAAACGTCGCCGGAGGGCGCCTTGATGCTCGTGTTTGGACCACAGAGGACGTGAGTTCCGTCGACGTCGAAGTCGGAAGCGGAGGCGACACGGGTGATGTACCCGGAGAGGATTGGCGTAACTGGCTGGTAAGACTGGGCCCAGGCAGAGCAACAAAGAAGAAATGGGCAAAACACAAAGAGCGCACGCATGCCAGGGAGTGTAACTCCGATGGAGGGATGGAAAATCCCCCATTTTCTGTATTCCGTGAGCGCGGGCTTTTCCTTTTTCCAGCGTACCCCGCCGGGTGCTGCTAACTCGCGAAACCCGACCGAACGGATACCAATGTTATCTACTTTGCTATCGTCTCCACCGCGGCTACGACCCTTCACCTACGATCCCGAGAACCGCAAAGTCGTCGACCTCGCCGCCGCCGAACGCAGCTAGGAAGCTTCCTCTCAATGCCTTCACGTTTTTGGTTTTGAGGATGCGGGGTACGTGCGTCGCATCCTCTTCTATGGCGCGAAAACGTATCAGGAAGAATATCCCGCCCCCGGCGCGGATCCGGGTAATGGTCGCTCTATCTTCTAATGCCGTTCAGCGATCTTCCATGGGCTGAACGAGGCCGCGTCACGCCGTGTTGTTGTCCGCGCAAAAGACGACCCCGTTCTGCTGGAACACCGTCAATCCCCCAGGGCAAGCCCGCCTTGTAATCTGATTACCGCTATTTCCGTTGACAGCTTTCTCTCAACTCGTGTACTCATAGCGGCATTCCCCCCAAGAGGCATTTCATGCTGGCCTGAGCCATGGTTCGCCACACGCAGCCAAACAAGAAGCCTTGCCATTCTTGCGATGATTTGGCGCGCTTTTACGCTGGTGGCTCCTGAAGCGGCACTGCTTAAGAAAAGATCGCGCTATTGACGACAGGCATGCCATACTCGGTCTGCCTCTCCCTGAATCGATGTGCTTCAACGGTGCCCCTGCACCGATAGAGAGCCCCTTTTGAAATGAGGAACCTTTCGATGAACCTTGAAAGAATGCGTCACACCGGGCGAGCGTTGAAGCTCGTGTTTGGTTTGCTTTGTTGTTGCGCCAGTCTGGTGCTCTTGCCCGCACAATCCTCCGCTCAGCTGAACGGTAGTGTGGATGGAGGCGGCAACGTCAACTGTGCGAGTCCGAACCTAAACCCGAATCCTAATCCGGCTTCGTTTGCCGCGGTTGGGGACTTTAACGGCGACTGCAAGAGTGACGTGCTGTGGCAAAACACCAAGAGTGGACAGGTCTATACCTGGCTGATGAACGGGACCACGATTGCCAGCCAGGGGCCAGAATCGTCGGTCAGCTCCGACTGGGTCAAGCAGGGCGTGGGCGATTTCGATGGCGACGCAAAGCCGATATTCTGTGGCGGAACAGCAATAGCGGACAGGTCTATCTCTGGTTGATGAACGGGACCGCGATTGCGAGCCAGGCGAGCCTTGGCAACATCTCCTCCGACTGGAGCATTGCGGGCGTTGGCGATTTCAATGGAGATGGCATGGCCGATATCCTGTGGCGCAATAGCACCTCTGGGCAGGCCTACATCTGGCTCATGAACGGGGCTACCATTGCGAGCCAGGCGGGCCTCACGTCCGTCTCCTCCGACTGGAACATTCTGGGCGTTGGCGATTTCAACGGCGATGGCAAAGCCGATATCCTGTGGCAAAACTCCACAACTGGACAGGCTTACATCTGGCTGATGAACGGGACCACCATTGCAAGCCAGGGGGGCGTCTTCTCCGTCACCCCCGACTGGAGCATCCAGGCCGTTGGCGATTTTAACGGCGATGGCAAGAGTGACATTCTGTGGCGGAACAGTACCAGCGGACAGGCTTACATCTGGCTCATGAACGGCACGACTATTGCGAGCCAGGGGAGCCCGGGCAGTCCTGCCGCCGAATCGAGCACCCAGTGTTGCTCCGGCGTGGGCAATGGCTGGACCGTTATGGGCGTCGGTGACTTCGACGGAGACGGCAAGGCCGACATCCTGTGGCGCCAGCTCACCTCCGGACAGGTCTACGCTTGGCTCATGAACGGAACCTCGATTGCGACCCAGTGAACGTCTCCTTCGTCTCCGCCAACTGGCAACTCGCTACCCTGCCCCCCGATGGCTGTTCGAATCAGGTTCTGTGCAACATTCTTTCCGCGACCAACGACATACGTGCCAACGGGCCATTCGGGGCAGGAAACCCCACGCCGTCCTCATGGCCGGGGGTCCGCTTTTTCGGTCATCTGGGATCCGAGCGCCGAAACAGTCGCTAAGGGCTGGGCGGCTCAGTGCAACTTCAACCACAACCCGAATCCCGATGGTGGCGAAAACATCTATGCTTCCTGCTCAAACTCGACGCCGGTGACGATTACCGGGACGGACGCCGTATCTTCCTGGTCCGCCGAAGCAAATAACTACGTCTATCCGGCCACTGGCGGTAATTGCACTTCAACGGACACAACCCTCGGGTGTGGGCACTACACGCAGTTGGTGTGGCGCACCACCACCGGTGTTGGCTGCGCGGTACAGCAGTGCACCACCAACTCCCCGTGCGGTGGATTTCCTGATTGGGCCTTCGTGGTGTGTGATTACACCCCGGCGGGCAACTGGACTGGCGTGTCGCCCTACTGAGTAGCACCATTGCGATTTGCACTTAACCGTCCGAATACCAGCACGGCGCTTTCGCCGACTGGTATTCGGACGTTTCTCTTAGGACATTCCCCGATTTTCATCACGGCAGACGAACTGCCGGTGTATTCCAAAACTGATGCGCCCGGCACGCCGCGCCGGAAGGCTCGCTGTATTCCTTAGTCCGCCAGCTTGAAAATCCGGATCTGCACCAGCTTCGCGATCGTCAGGTTGTTAAACCCGCGGTCCTTCATACGGTGGATGAAGTCCGGCGTCACCTTGAAGATGCGCATCTGGATCAGTTCGTCGGCAGTTGGGTTGTAGCCCATCGCGCGATACTCCTTCACCTCGTCCGCATTCACGTGATGCACGCCAAAGGCGATCAGCTTGCTCGCTCCGAGATGCGAGTAGCCGAGCCCGTCCATTTCGTGCACGAAATCGGGCGTGATTTTGAAGATGCGCAGAGCGATGATGTTGCCGGTGTTCATGTCCGTAACGCCCGCGGCCTGCAGTTGCTGCACCCACTGCGTGTCGATGTGGAACAACGTGTAGGCCTCCAGCTTGTTCGAATCGAAACCGGTGAAGCCGAGCCGCTCCATGCTCTGCACGAACGCCGCGTTCGGCGTAAACATGAAGTCGCCGGAAAGCGTGGCGCCGTGGATCTCGCCCGAGCAGGAGATCGTGCCGGCTTCGGCGATGATTTTGGCGTCGATGTGCGCGCCTTCGCGCTCGAAGTCGGCGAGCGCGAGACCGGAGAACGTGCTCAACGGCGCATCGGAATTGTTCTCGTGGCAGTCGTGGTCGCTGCTGTCGCAGTCGCCATGCTCGAACTCGTAGCGGACGTGGTCCGGCATGGTCGAGGGCGCGATAGAGCAGTGGCCGTGAATCGCTTGCAGCGAGTCCTCGGCGGAGAAGAGGCGGCTGCCGGCGAGGCAGAGAAGGGCTGTGAGAATCGCGGCGCGAACGCTCATGGTCGAATCTCCTGGTGTTGCGGTCCGAGTTTGCTGGTGGCTATTTCTTGTCGTCGGCGTCGTCGAGGATGCCGGAGATGCGCAGTTTGACCAGCTTGTCGATCGTCAGCTGGTCAAAGCCGTGCCGTTTGGCGGAGGCGATGAAGTCTCCGTTGATGTTGAAAATGCGCATCCGGATCAGGTCTTCCAGAGTGGCGTCAGGGTACTGGGCTTTGACGCTTTTCGCGAAGTCCGGCGTGACGTTCTGAACGCGTAGCTGCACGAGCTTCTTGGGGGGAATGTCGGAGTATCCCGCGGCTTTCATCCCCGCGATGAAGTCCGGCGAAACATTGAAAATGCGGTACTGGATCAGGTCGTTGAACGAGGCCGCGTCGATGCCGTCGGCATGCAGTTTGGCGGCGTAGTCGGGACTGACGTCCTGGACTTTGAGCGCAATGAGCTGATCGACGCTGGGCTTGCCGAAGCCGAGTTTCGCCATCGCATCGGCGTACTCGGGCGTGACATCCTGCACCTTCATCGCGATGAGCTTATTCACATCCCCGTCATAACCGGCGGCGTGCATCTTCGCGATATAGTCCGGAGTCAGGTCCTGCACGCGCATGGCGATGAGGCGATCAACGCTGAGTTTGGCTTCCCCGGTAGCCTTCGACATTTCCTCGGCGTACTCGGGAGTGATGTTCTGCACCTTCATCGCGATGAGCTTGTTGACATCCACGTCAAAACCGGCCGCGTGCATCTTCGCAATGTAATCCGGAGTGACATCCTGGACCCGCATCGCGATCAGCCGGTCGGCGCTGAGTTTGGTTTCGCCTGTGGCTCTCGCCATCTCAGCCGCATATTCCGGTGTGATGTCCTGCACGCGCATCGCAATGTATTTGTTGGCGTCGAGGTCGTATCCGGCGGCGCGCATTTTGCTGATGTAGTCCGGCGAAACCTCCTGGACCTTAAGCGAAATCAGCTTGTCGGCCGATAGCTTTTCGCCGAAAACCTTCGACATCTCGGTGGCATACTCTGGCGTGATGCCCTGAACCTTCATCGCGACATATTTGTCGAGATCGACGTCATAGCCGGCGGCTCGCATCGCATCGATATAGTCGGCGTGGCCCGAGGTGGACTGCGGCGCAGAGTTCTGTGCTTCGTCGGGTGAAGGTGCGGGTGCTGGCTCCGCGGCGTGGTCCGCACTCGGCTTCGGAGCGGATGAAGAGACCTGGAGAACAGTGTGCGTGGCGCGGTAGACGACGGTGCGAGTAACCCGCGTCGCCGCAGGAACGATACTGGCAGCGACGTGCGGTACGGCGCGGAAGCTGGCGAAGAGTTTCGGCAGAGGGCAAAGGAACAGAACCAGCGCGATCGCGACTCCGGCCAGCGAGATGGGCCGGAACGAGCGCGGAGTGGCTTCGCGATCCCCCAGGATTCTAAGAATGCGCGCGCGCAGTCCGGCACTGCGACTGGTGGCCGTCCAGTGCCATAGCGAGATGCAAACGGGTGCGACGCTCTTCTTCAAGGCGCAGCAGCGCAGAGGCGTACACCGTGGGATCGGAGCAGGCCGCGACCGCGATGTCGTCGCAGCATAGCTCGCGTTCTTCTCGAACCCGCCGGCTGACCCACCAGACCGCGGGGTGGAAGAAGAACAGCGTCTCGACCAGCGTCTGGAGCAGGTTCCACAAGTAGTCGGCCCTGCGGATGTGGGCCAGCTCATGCGCGAGCACGACTTCAAGTTGTTCAGAGCTGAGGCCGGTGAGCGCGGTGACCGGAAGCAGGATCCACGGGCGGACGACGCCTGCCGTGAGTGGGTTAGTGATGCGTTCGGAGAGACGCAGGTCGACGAACCGCGGAATGTTCATCTGGCGGCGGAGGACATCGAGCCGGAGGAGAAGCGTGTGAGGCGCTTGCTGAAGGCGCGCCTTCATGCGCCGGATCAACCACCATCCGCCGAGCGTCCGGATGGAGAGGAGCAGGACGCCGGCAAGCCACAGGCCGTCCAGGTACGGCATGAGGTGGTCGAGCACAAAGCGATCGGCCTGGCGCAGCGGTGCAGCCGCGGGCGTGTTGCTGAGATCGAGATGCAGCGGCCGTGTGGCCGGGGCAGCAACGGTGCGAAGGCCGGCGGATGCGGCGTGCTGCGCAGGCGCCTGATAAAAGGCTGCCTCCTCATACACGAGAGTTCCCACTGAGACCGCCAGCATGACGAGGAGCGCGCTAAGAGCGACCAGGTAGCGGGCGTTGGCGGAGCGACGTGCAAGCGCGATGTCGGCAACGCGGTAGACGAGGGCGATGGCGGCGCCCTGCCAGAGGAAGTGGACCAGTGTCCAGCCGAGGGCTTCCCAGTGGTGTGTCATAGACGGTTCCTCTTGAGGTCGATGAGGGTGCGGAGTGCGTCGAGGTCGTGTTCGTTCACGGGCTCAAGGGCCAGCGCGTGCATGGCGAGCTGCGCGGCCGATCCGGCAAAGAGGCGTTCGGAGATGTCGCGCACCAGCTGATCCTGGGTTTCGTTCTGCGAGGCGGCAGGATGGTAGATGTGCGCCTTGCCGGATTCCTCGCGCTCAACGAGTCCCTTGTCGGTCATGATCTGCAGCAGCTTCAGAACCGACGTGTAACCGAGGGGGCGGCGCGAATTCAGGTCCTGATGGATGTCGCGGACCGTCGAAGGGCCGCGCTCCCAGAGGATGCGCAGAAGTTCGAGTTCGCCTTCGGTAGGTCTCGGGAGGGTAGGGAGCCGTTTCATGATTGTGAACATATACGAAGGGGTTCGTAGATGTCAACGAAAGTTTTCGTAGGTGGAAAGATTTTGTGACGAATGGGACGGACCGCAGCGGGCCGATGACCAACCCCGAGTCGACGCACCACGCCCCTCCATCCAATAACAGGAGCCACCTCCAGAGGAGATTCACAATGAGCCATCTTGACCATATGTTGCGAAACAGCAAGGAGTTTGCCGCTCAACAGTCTTCCGTGGGTACGTTGATGCCCTCATTGCCGCGGGCTCTGCCCAACGTGAAAGCAATCATCATCGGCTGCGCTGATATGCGAGTCGATCCCGCTCTCATCTTCGGGCTGCAGCCGGGTGAGGCCGTCGTCATTCGCAACATCGGTGGCCGCGTAACGCCAGGTTTGCTCGAACAACTCGGTTTGCTGGGACGCATCGGCCAGGTTGCCGGCGAGATTCCGGGAGGCGGTGGAGAGTTTCACCTCATTGTTCTTCAGCACACGGACTGCGGCATCACTCGCCTGGCGAATGATCCCACCATGCTGGGGCGCTATTTCCAGGTGTCGGATACAGAACTGAAGACCAGGGCTGTCACGGATCCTCGCGCGGCCGTTGCGCGCCGACGTGGCGACCCTCCGCGACATCTCCGCCCTGCCGGACGAATGGCTTCTCTCCGGCCTGGTCTATGACGTCGCGACCGGGCGCGTGGAGACCGTTGTGCCGCCGGCGCGGGTTCGCGCGCAGGCATCCGCCGCTTAGCTTCTGGATTCGGAAAAACCATGGGCGGCGCGGGCGCGTCGCCCATGGCTAAAAGAGAATTTCATCCTTCGTTCCAATAATCAGAAGTCGAGACGCAACGCCAGCTGGCCCGTCCGGTTCCCTCCCAGTCCCTGGGGAAGAGCCGACGTCAACACGCCAAACGTGCTCGGGTTCGAAATGTTCAGCGCCGGGACTGCGTAGTTGGAGTGGTTGAGGAGATTCGTGAAGGTCGCTTCGAAGCGCATTTTATAGCGTTCCTTGAAGGAAACCTGTTTGGCCAGGCCGCCGTTGACGTTGATTTCGCCGGGACCCTGCAGGATGCCGAGCCCGCAGGTTCCGAAGCGGCCGGCGTTCGCCGGAGGAGCGGCAAAGGCATTGATGTCGAAGAAGGCCGCCGGCGACTGATGCGAGGGAATCGCGTTGCCGGTGCAGTCGGGGCGAGCGACCGCGCCGCCCTGGTAGCGCAAATTGTTCAGGTCCGTGTTGGACTGATCGAGCGCCGCATTCATGGTCGGTGTGAGCCACTGTCCGGACTGGAGCAGCGTAACCGTCGAGAGATTCCAGCCGCCCAGGACGCCGTTCATCACGCTGTTTCCGTTCCAGTGGCGGCCCGCGCCGTACGGCAATTCGTAACTGCCGGTGAACAGAAAGCGCCCTCGCGGAGTTCCCACGACGTTGCCGCGGTCGTAGCGCAGGTTGTAACGATTGGCGATTTCGACGGCGTACGGCTCCTCACCCGCGAACGCCGTGGGAGCGTCGGTACCCTGCGCGTTGCTGATGCTCTTCGCGAACGTATAGTTCCCGAGGAAGTTCATGCCCCAGCCCGTTTTGTGCTGCAGTTCCGCCGTACCGGCTTCGTAGTTCGCGTTGCCGGCGCTGGTGGCGTACATCAGCATGGCGAAGTTCTGATAGGGCGAGCGTGGATCGGCCCAGCCATTCGCAGGATTGTAAGGCGTGGTGCTCGCCGGGATCTGGTTCAGATCGATGGTGACGGGCAGATGCCAGGTCGCTTGTCCCACATAGCTGACGCGCAGGTTCGTGTTCTGCGTCAGCGCGCGTTCGACCGTGAGGTTCCACTGCGCCGACGTCGGGTCCTTGAAGTGTGGATCGTTGCCTTGCTCGAACGATCCGCCGCCGAGCGAGACCTGGCCCGGAATGGATGTCTGCGGGAACTGGAACGCAGGCTGGCCGTTGCTGACGGAGTTGGGGAAACTGAGCAGATCGGACAAAGCGACCCCCGCGTTGTTAAACGACATCGGCCCAAGCGTAGTCGCGGTGAAAAGCCCGAAGCCGGAACGAACAACGGTGTGGTCGTTGTTGAAAGGACGCCACGCGATGCTGAGGCGCGGATCGAAGTCGTGCATTGGCGTGTCGCGGAGCCCTTGCGGCAAATGCGCCGTCGAGGCAGAAACAATCGGGCTGCAGGCGATCTGCGCGTTGTGGCTGGGCAGGTTGCATGCGTTGAATCCAGCCTGCACGCCGTTATAGATGGTAGTGAGCAGCGAGTTGGCGCCGACAGTCTTGAAAAACTTGTCCGGCACCACGATGCTGTTGATCGCCGGATCGAAGCTCGCGAGGTCGCCCGAAGTTTCGACGAAGGCCGGAAGATATTCCCACCGCACCCCGAAGTTCACGGTGAGGTGACGATTTACCTGCCACTCATCCTGTCCGTAGAGACCCCAGTGCCACGAGTACGCGTCGATCTGCGGACTGGTGACTGCGAAGAAGGACTGAGGCATGCCGAGCAGAAAGTCGCCGTACGAGTAGTTGGTCAGCGAACCATTAAAGGTGAAGTCGCCGTAGTCGTCGGAAGGCAGGTAGAACATCGGTGCGTTATAAAGTTCGCGGCGAACATCCACGCCAAAGCGCAGCGAATGCTTGTGGAGCACGCGCGTGAAGTTGTCGGTGAACTGGATGTTCTCCGAAATGGTTGTGCCCACCCGCCCCTGACCAATGTTGGTGATGGTACCGTCGCTGAATGCGAAGGTGGGGAACGCCTGTCCGTCAGGATGCGCAGCGAGGTTGATGCCGTTGTTGAGCACGAGGCCGAGTTGCGAGATCGCTGCAGAGCCCTGAATAGGGAAGGTTTCGTTGTCCGTGAAGTGCGTCAAGCCGAACCGGAATTCGTTCAGCAACGTCGGGCTGAAAACGTAGTTGTACGAGACGGTCAGGCTCCGGTTCTGCTCATGCACCAGGTCGTTCGGGAGGAAATTGTTGGCCGGTGAAATGGAAGTGTCGTTGTTGAATTCGTTGAGGAAAACGTTCTTCCAGCTGAAGCGGCCAAAGACCTGCTGTTTCGAGGTCAGGGCCTGATCGATGCGCACGTCCCAGGCATTGGAATTGGACGGAATCGGAACCAGTGTTTGGTAATTGAACGCCGGATTCACCGCGCCCTGGTTGACGTTGGGCTGCGGGTAATACTGCAGCAGATTCATCGCGACCGGGTTGATGCAGTCCATCGAATTCGCGCAGGGATTGCCGGGGCCGCCGGGGATCGTGTTGTTCGCGTAGGGCGCGCCGGTGAAGGGGTCCGTGACCGCTCCGGCCGAACCCGCCAGCGCGCTGAGATTGCCCGCCCGCTCCGCCGCGGTAGGAACGAGAAGCATTTCGGGAGCGGAGATCGTTTTGCGGTTGCCCTCGTAATCGGCAAAGAAAAACGTCTTGCGATTGCGGCCATTCCACCCGGGCAGGATCGCAGGGCCGCCGAGGCTGCCGCCGAATGTGTTGAACGTTTTTGGCGCCTTGCTCGGGAAGCTCAGGATCGAAGCGTCCATCGCGCTGTTCTGGAAATACTCAAACGCGCTGCCGTGCCAGTCGCTGGTGCCGCTTTTGGTAGTAAAGGTGACGTCGCCGATCTGCGCGAACTCAGCGTTGTTGTTGAAGGCCGTCACTTTTGTTTCGGAGATGCCTTCCTGCGAGGGATAAGCGTCTTTCAGCGCGCCGTTAGCGCGGACGTTGGCCGTGGAGATGCCGTCGACCGAAAAGCCTGTCTGCGCTGCCGTCGCGCCTCCGACAGAAATGTTGCCCTGCGTGTCGCTGACTACGCTGGGCGAAAGCGCGAGCCCCGCGAGGGGACTCGACGACACAGCGCGGGAGTTCATAGGAAGCTGCGTCAGTTCGAGGTTTGAAACTGTATCTGCGACAGTGCCATTTTCGGTGTTCAGCTGGACTCCGCTTGCATTCACCTGCACGGTCGTCGCTTGCGAAGCGATGGAGAGCGTGACGGGAAGCCGTTGCTCCTGACGTGCAGTGAGGGTTGTAGAGATAATCGTGTCCGTGAAGCCGTCGTGATGAACGGTGACTTTGTAATGGCCGGCGTTGAGGTTCTCAAACAGAAATTCTCCGTCGCTGCCGGACGTGGTTTGGCGCGTGCCGCTCTCATCGAGAGACTGCGCGGTGATGGTAGCGCCGGGAATGACGGCGCCCGACGCATCCACGACAGTGCCGCGAATACTACCGAAGGTGGATTGTGCGCGCGCGCCCGAGGGTGCGAGGACGACGAGCAACAGGGCCAAAACCAGGAAGACGATGCGGACGGATGTGGAGCGACGCCGGGCTGCGGGCGTCGCGACAGACGCGTTGTGCGTCGCGGGACGAGAAAGCGATACGTGTGCCGCTGTGAGCATGGTGGGTTGCCTCCTGAATACGGTGGGGGCGCACTCTCGCATTTCGAGGCGAGAGGGATCCCGCACCTTGTGGGTCAAGGGAATAGGTTCTACAAACGAATTGGGGCCCCGGTAAATTTCAACGCTGCGAAACTGCAGCGGAAGCGCGCGGGACGACGGAGTCGCGAGGGCTGCCGTGTATCGAAAGGGCGCGTGCGCTCCACAGGGCCGCCAAAAGAACGGCGGCGAGCAGCACGAAGTAGCGGCGGGTCGTACGTCTGGCTTTCACGGTTGCCGCTCGTGAGACTTCTCCGCGCAATAACAGGCCTTCCAGCTGCACACACATCGCGGTGTGCGCCGCCAGAGACGATGCGGAGTTGAGCGATCTCGCCGTTGTGACCATTGAGCCTGCCTCCACCGGGACACCCGGTCAGTTCTAAGGAAACCGCGGAAGGCGTAGGTTTCGCGCAAGTGGAGCGTAAGGAATTTGTGGGCAGAAGAGACGGTTATGCGGAGAATAAGCGCGCAGCCGGTGACTGGAAGCAAGCAAAGCAACGAGAATGCCTTCGAGTGCCTGCGCTTCGGGAACCTGCTACAGGCTTCCAGCTTCTTCCTTCCTGCTACCGCATCACGGCAACAGGAATTGTTGCGCCAGTCGGTCGAGCAGGCCATCGGGATCGTCGCAAACGCCGGTGTGCACGGGCGAAGGCTGAATGATGGTCGAGCGCGGCGAGATGAGCCAGTGGAAGCGCTCCCGCTGCGGGAGCCGCGCGATCGGTCCTGCCGTCGGATCGCCGGCGCAGATGCGGGGCACAGCATTCAGGTGATCGCGGATCAGTTCCATGTCCGCATCGGGCCACAGAGCCAGCAGTCGCGCGGGATCGAGGTGCACACGCGCGTCGAGATATTTCTTCTCGAGGCAGAATGCGATCACCGCCGCGTTGATGAACTCCTGGCGCTCGACGCGCGGGACAACGCGCAGGATGGCGTAATCAAAGGAGGCGGGAACGGGCACGAATAGCCTCCTGTTCGAAGATTTCCGCGGCAGCAAGGCGGCGGGTCAGAAAATCGATGTAACCGGCGTGGCGCTCGGCTGCCGGGATGATTGCGTCGGGAATGGCCTCAAAGAAGGCGTCGGGGACAAGCCCAACGATGTCCGCAAGCATCTCAGGTGTAAGACGCGAACGCGCGGCCTGGGCGGCTTCTTCAATTTCATTCGCCCACGGCAGCAGGATGTGATGCTCGATTTCCATGAAAGGCGATTCTATTTTGCTCTCCCGCGCGGGCCAGTTGTGATGGAAGAAGAGCGCCGCGCCGTGATCGATGGGGTATAGCTTGCGGTGCCAAACCAGCAGGTTCGCATTCCGTGGCGTGCGATCGACGTTGAGAACGAAGGCGTCGAACCACACCAGCAGCGATGCTTCCGGCGAAGGCGCCGCGTCGCGAGCCGCAGGGTCGAACATCGTGGAGCCGGGCAGGTAATCGAGAGCGACGTTCAGGCCGGTGCTCGCTTTCAGGAGCTGCCGGATTTCGGCGTCGGGCTCGTTGCGGCTGAGCGCGGAATCGAAGTCGATGAGCACGATGTCAGGCACGCGCAGGCCCAGGGCGCGGCCGATTTCCCCGGCGATGATTTCAGCAATGAGCGCGAGAATGCCTTGCCCCGCTCCCCGAAATTTGACGACGTAGAGTCCGAGGTCGTCGGCTTCAACGATGGCAGGCAGAGAGCCGCCTTCACGAAGCGGCAGCACGTAGCGCGTGGCTCGAACGGTTCGCAGCATGGGACAGCTACAAGGTTACAGGGGAGCGGGCGAGCTATTCGTAGCGCAGTGCGGTAAGGGGATCGATCTTCATCGCACGGCGGGCTGGGAGGAAAGCCGCGACAGCGCTCACGACGAGGACTCCGACGAGCATCACGACGTAGTTAGCGGGGTTCGTCGGCTGCACGCCATAGAGCAGGCGCGCGAGGAGCGGCGTCACAGCAAGGGACAACAGGAATCCTGCAACAACGCCCGGCAAAACCCAGGCGAAGCCATCGGCAAGGATCATGCGCAGCACCTGACTTCGCGGCGCGCCGATGGCCATGCGAATCCCAATCTCATTGGTGCGCTGCGCAACAGAATACGAGAGCACGCCGTAGATACCGCTGGCAGCGAGGACCAACGCGATCCCCGAGAGCAGTATGGCGAGCAACGAGGCGAAGCGGCTGTCGGCGTGCGCGCGATCCACGAGAACCTGCATCGGCTCGACGTAGGTCATCGGGATGTCTTTGCTGACGCTGTCGATGATCGAGGGATCGGATCCGAAGCGGCGAGCCCAGACGCCGTGCGTGAGGATGATGGTGCTGGGCGCGTTCTCAAGATCGTCTTCCGCACCAAACAACCGCCCCAGCGCGGGACGCGGGCAGACCAGCGGCAAAAAGTTCGAGGTCACGTCCGCGACTTTCACCTGTTCCGCGGGGCCATCGCCGGGCAGCGCTCCGTTGGTGACCCAGATGCCGGCGATCTGATCGAACTGCGTGGAGCGCTCGCGAAGGTGGAAGACCTCGAAGGAGGAGAAAGGCGCACGGCCGGAGTAGCCAAGGCCCGACATGAGGATCGTGAGGCGGTCCGCGCTGGGATAAGGCAGCGGGCGTAGAAGAACGGCATTTACAAAGCTGAAGATCGCAGTGTTGGCTCCAATACCGATCGCCAGCGTCAGGATCGTGAGGGCGGCGACACTCGGGCTGCGCCGCATCTGGCGGAGGGCGTAGCGAAGATCCTGCGCAAGGTTGTCGACCCCAATGCCTGCCCGGCGATCGCGCACCGATTGCTTGATCTGCTCGATCCCTCCAGCCTGGGCGAGGGCAAGGCGGCGAGCTTCGGTCGGTGGCAGGCCTGCAGCGATGTTCTCGTCTGTAAGTAGGTCCGCATAGTTGCGGACTTCGGCGTCGAGACGAGCCTCAGCCGCAGATTTGCGGAACAGATTCCGAACAGCGGCGCGCATGTGAGCAAGGGTGCGAGCAAAGGTGCGAGCGAACAGGACCATAGCTGGCTCCTAGGTGGACCTCAGGGCGTTGTTCATGGCGAGAGCGACGCGATTCCACTGCGCAGTTTCTTCGCCGGCCTGGCGGTGACCGGCCTTGGTGAGGCGGTAGAAGCGGGCGCGGCGATTGTTTTCCGACTCGCCCCAGGCGGAAGAAAGCCAGCCGGCTTCCTCCATGCGATGCAGTGCAGGGAAGAGCGAGCCGGGTTTCACGCGGAACGTGCCGCCCGTGATCTGCTCGATGCGGCGAGAGATGCCGAGGCCGTGAAATTCATCGGAGCCGATCGCCTTGAGGATCAGCAGGTCGAGCGTGCCCTGCAGAAGGGCGGTCTGGGCAGGTTCCAACGGAGATCTCCTATCGAGTGACGATAGGAGTGTGCCGCGTGCTCGTACAGAATGTCAATAGGAGAGTGACGGACGCTGCGAGCCGCCAAAAAACTCAAAACGCAGCGAGCAAAGCAGGGATTCTGCCCCGTTCAGGGAACCTTTTCCCCGCCTCCTCCGTATCAGCCTGCCATGAAGACCCGATTGGCTTTAACGGTGGCGGGGCTGGCCATGCTCTGCTCGCTGTCCGCCCCCGCGCAGGATGCCGACCACTCCTGGTCGAAGACCTGGACCGTCACAGGCAAGCCCACGCTGAACTTTGAAACCTCGGACGCCAGTGTTGAGTTCCATCCCTGCGGCGACTGTCATCAAATTCGGATTCACGTCGAGGTGGTGGGCCGCACCCTGAGCGACTATCGTCTCGAAGAAAGCCAAAGCGGCGACGAGGTCCACTTCCTCTTTAAGGAACGGCCGCATATCGGCGTGCACATTTCCTGGCACATGGAGCGGACCCGGGTCACCGTGGAAACGCCCGCCCAACTCACGTTGCAAGCCAGAACTTCCGACGGCAACGTCACCCTCAGCGGACTGCGTGGCGACCTGAATCTGACGACCGGCGACGGCGACGTCAGTCTCGACCATGTTTCGGGCGATCTGCGCATCCGGTCCGGTGACGGCAGGGTTCGTATCACCGATGCCGACGGCGCGATCGATGCCCACACCAGCGATGGCAACCTCACCGTTGACGGTCTCTTTCACGCGCTCGCGCTCCGCACCAGCGATGGAACGCTGGACCTCAACCTGCGCGACGGAACCAGGCTTACCGAGGCCTCGACCATCCAGTCCTCCGATGGTTCGGTCACCCTCCATGTCCCGCAGAATTTCGCGGTCGACCTCGACGTTCACACCAGCGACGGCCATGTGTCCTCTGCTCTGCCTCTCTCGATCGATCATTACGAGTCGGGCCAGGGATTGCACGGCAAGCTGAACGGCGGGGGCACGCCCTTGACGATCCACACCTCCGACGGCAACGTCAGGATCGAACAGCTCTAAGCAGAACCGGGGTCCAGGGAACCAAAATCCCCGCCGCTTCGTAACTTTCTTCTTTCCCATAGAAGGTCTATTGGTGTAGGGTTGTTCCCCATAGAAGATCTACCGGAAATCCCATAGAAGGTCTACTGGAGGAAGATTTGGGCCGCTCGAAGAAGGAAGAACTGCTGCTCGGAACCCTGGACATGCTGATCTTGCGGACGCTCGTGCTGGGTCCTGCGCACGGTCATACCATTGCATACGTGATCGAGCACACGTCGGAAGAAGTGCTGCAGATCGAGCAGGGTTCGCTCTATCCGGCTCTGCATCGGCTGGAGGATCGCGGGTGGGTTTCCTCGTACTGGGGGCCAAGCGAAAACAACCGCAAGGCGCGCTTCTACAAGCTGACGGCGGCGGGGCGCAAGCGGCTCACGGTGGAGACGAACCGATGGCAGTCAATGGTGGAAGCGATCGGGCGGGTTCTGGGTCACGGGGGCCATGTAGTCGAGTAGGGGCGGAGGGCAGGGCGATGAGTCTGCGCCGGTATTTGCGACGGAAGCAATGGGATGAAGAGCGGGCGCGCGAACTGGAGGCGCACCTGGAGCAGGAGACCGCGGACAACGTCGCGCGCGGGATGACCCCCGAAGAAGCGCGACGCCGGGCCCACATGAAGCTCGGGAATCCGACGACGATACGCGAGGAGATCTGGAAGATGAACAGCTTTGTTTCGGTGGAGGATCTGGGGCGCGACATGCGCTATGCCCTGCGCCAGCTGTGGAAGAACCCGGGCTTCGCGGCGATCGCGATCGTGACCCTGGCGCTCGGCATCGGCGTGAACACGGCCATCTTCTCCATGGTCAACGGGCTGCTGTTCAGCTCGATGCACATCCGGGAAGAGAACCGGGTGATGGAGATCGGTTCGCGGCAGAAGGCCACGCAGTGGCAACCGCAGTTTTCGCTGCTCGAGTACCAGGCGATACGAGGCGAGACAAAAGACGTCTTCACGAGCGTGGTGGGCGACGCGTACGGCCTCGACGGGCTCAGCATGCAGGGCAACAAACCGGATCGCGTGTTCACCGATTACGTGAGCGGCGATTTCTTCGGCGCACTGGGCGTTGAACCGTATCTGGGCCGGCTCTTTCAGTCGAGCCAGGGCGTGACCCCGGGAGCCGATCCGGAGGCGGTGCTGAGCTACGGCTACTGGAAGCAGCACTTTGCTGCAGATCCAGACATCGTGGGGAAACAGGTGATGGTGGATGGGCACCCGATCACGGTGATCGGTGTGACGGCTCGCGACTATCGCGGGTTGAACACCGCGCTCGAGGTGCAGATGTATCTGCCCATGGCGATGATCGTTCCCCTCGAGAACGTTCCGCTCAGCGAATACAACAAGCCGACCAACCGGAATCTTCGCGTGTACGGGCGGCTGAAACCGGGCGTGACGAAGGAGCAGGCCAACGCGACGCTCACGGTGGTAGCGAAGCGCATCGCCGCGGATCAGCCGGTGGCGGATAAGGATCTGGAACTGGGCACGTTCGCGTTATGGGTGGGCAGGAATGCCGGTTTCGATCCGCAGAATGCAATCGGCACCGTCGCCCTGTTCATTCTCGGGCTGGCGGGAATGGTATTGCTGCTGGCCTGCGTGAACGTCGCCAACCTGCTGCTGGTGCGCGCGACGGTGCGCGAGCGGGAGATGGTGATCCGTTCCGCGCTGGGCGCTGCGCGCGGAAGGCTGATCCGGCAGATGCTGACCGAGAGCCTGATGCTCGCGGTGTGCGGCGGGGCCGCGGGCATCGCGCTGGGCACGTGGTGGAGTCATCTGCTCACGATGGTGAATTTGGGAACCGATCTGCCACTGCGCCTCGACTTCGGTTTTGACTGGCATGTCTTCGCGTTCTCGGCAGCCGTGGCGGTGGTGGCCGGTGCGCTCGTTGGCATCGTGCCGGCGATCCGCCTGGCGCGTGCCAATCTCAACCTCGTCTTGCGCGAAGGAGGACGCGGCGTGGCCGGCGGCGGACATCGCTTCCGCGACGCCCTGGTCATCGTCCAGCTGGGCAGCGTGATGGTGCTGCTCATTGTCGCGGGTCTGTTTTGGCGAAGCCTGCAGCAGAGCCAGCACGCAGAACTGGGCTTCAATCCCGAGAATGTGCTGACCATGATGATGGACCCCAGCGAAATCGGCTACAACGATGCGCGCTCCCAGGATTTCTACAAACAGTTGCTGGAGCGTCTGCGTGCGGTGCCAGGTGTTCACTCGGCCGCGATTGCCCAGGTGGTGCCAATGGGACTCATCGGAAACGGGCCGGCGCCGGTGACGATTCCAGGATTCGAGCCGCCGCAAGGACAGCCCGGGCCGTCGATCGATAACAACCTGATCCAGGGCGACTACTTCCAGACCCTGGGGGTCCGGATGGCCCAGGGACGCCAGTTCAGCGACGCGGATGACCAGAATCATCCCTATGTAGCGATCGTGAGCGAGGCGATGGCGAAGAAATATTGGCCGCGCGGCGATGCAATGGGGCAGAAGTTCACGCTGAACAATGAGCCCGCTCATCCAGTCGAGATCGTGGGCATCGCCCGCGATGCGCGATACCACGGATACCGCCAGGTCATGCAGCCGTACTTCTACCTGCCGTTCGCGCAGCACAACACTGGAAATTCGCTGGAGGCGCTGGAGGTGAGAACCGCAGGCGATCCGGCTGCAATGATGCCGGCGATCGAGCGGACCATCAACGGCATGGCGCCGAATCTTCCTCTGTTCGAAGTCAAGACCATGCACCAGGCGCTGTATTCACCGAACGGACTGCTGGTGTTCGAGATCATCGGAACGCTGGCGGGCCTGATGGGAGCGATGGGGCTGGTGCTGGCGGTGGTCGGCGTGTACGGCGTCCTCTCGTATGTGGTGAGCCAGCGGACCAGCGAGATCGGCGTGCGCATGGCGCTTGGCGCCCAGCGGGGAGACATCCTGCGCATCGTCTACCGGCAGGGGCTGTGGATTGTAGGAATCGGATTGGCTGTGGGATTGGCCGCGAGTTTTGGTGTCGCTCACCTGTTGAGCAGCATGCTCACAGTGAGCCCCGCGGATCCTGCGACCTACCTGGGCGTCTCGTTGACCCTGGCGGCAATCGCTCTGCTGGCGTGCTATGTCCCGGCACGGCGCGCGATGTATGTGGAACCGATGAAGGCTCTGCGCAACGAATAAGGCACCCAACAGTGGCAGCCAATAGCTTGAGAGCTTGCTTGCTTCCGCGGGGGCCCCTGATGCGTCTCAAGGGTGTGGAAACTCGAGATCGTCGTGGCGCGTAGGGAAGAAGCATGAGAGTGTTGCAGCAGATTTGGGCCTGCGGGTTGAGCGTGGCGCTCGTGATCGCAGCTGGGGCGCAGACCGCCAGGGATGCCCCCTTACCCAATCCGAACGACCTTCTGCAGCGCGCGATTGCCAATGAGACCAAGCTGGCGAAGCAGCAGGAGCGCTACGAGTGCCGCGTCAACGACGAGACGACCGAGCTCGATGGCAAAGGCAACGTGAAGAAGAACGAGACAGAGACCAAGGAGCAGTTCTACGTCAACGGCGTGGAAGTCGACCGCACCCTGGCGAAGAACGGTAAAGACCTCACCCCGGACGAGACGAAGAAGGAAGACGACAAGGTGATGAAGCGCACCGTGAAGTACAGCGATCCGGCAACGGCGAAGAAGGAGACCGACAAACAGAACAAACAGCTCGAGGAGATCATGAGCGCTATGCAGCTCCAGAACGGGCATCGCGAGCCGGTGAACGGACGGAGCGTGCTCTTCTACGACATCGTGCCGAATCCGAGCTTCAAAGCGAAGAACCTCAACCAGCGATTCGCCCAGGTCATGCAGGGAAAGATTTCGGTGGATGAGGAAACCGGAGAGCCGATCGACGTCAACATCAAGTCGACGCAGGACCTGAAAATCGGCGGCGGAATGCTGGCCAATTTGCACAAGGGATTCTGGCTGCACGTCCACGATCATGCGGAGCCGGACGGCGTGTGGCTAACGGACCTCGCCGAGGGTTCAGGCGATGCGCGCGCGGCGCTGTTCTTTCACCCTTATTTCCGCTTCAAAGAAACGACCGGCGGCTGCCATCTGTATTCGGCAACCGCGCAGCAGATCGGGCAGGCGAAGGTGAAGTAGCGTCAGCAGTCGGCGCGGCGGTGTAGGCTGATTTGCGATGGCGGAATCGGATCGGAAACAGGCGGGTTCGGGCTGGCGCGTCGAACGCCGTGACTTTCTCAAGCTGGCTGGAGTAGCGGCGGCCGGCGGGCTGTCGCGCGCGGCTGGAGCCGCGTCGACTGGCGGCTTCTTTGTACTGCTCGACGGCGGCGATCCCATCGCGTCCAGCGGGCCCGTGCGCCGTGCGGCCGAGCGGCTGTGCAAAGCAGCAGCAGGGAAGGGCGCCACCGCCAACGTTGTCACCGACATCAAGGACGCGGCGGGCGCGAGCTCCATCGTGGTCGCGGCTGGCCCAAAGTCCGAGCTGGCAAAGCATTTCTCAAAAGCGAATGAGGACCTGACAGGCGCCGAGTGCCTGCGGATGTCGCCCGGCCAGGTGGAGCATGCGCCCGCAGTGCTGGTGTCAGGCAGCGATGCGCGCGGCTTTATCTATGGGCTCCTGGAACTCGCCGAGCGCGTGGAGTTCGGTGCAGACGTGAAGAGTGCGCTGCATCTCGAGCACGCGGTCGACGAGCGTCCGGCAAACGAAGTTCGCAGCGTAGGGCGATATTTCTGCTGCGAACTCGAAGACAAGCCCTGGTACTACGACAAGGAATTCTGGCGCGGCTATCTGGATGCGCTGGTGGCGAGCCGCTTCAATCGCTTCTGCTTCGCGTTCGGTCTGGAGTACGACTTTCCCCGCGGCGTGACCAACGACTACTTCCACTTTCCTTATCCCTACTTAGTGGATGTGCCGAGGTACACCGATGTGCGCGTCGTGCAACTGAAGACGGCCGATGGCACGCCCCTCGAAACACCCGGCATCGTGAGCCCCGAAGAAAAGGCCCGCAATCTTGCCATGCTGAAATTCATCGCAGCCGAAACCGGCGCGCGCGGCCTCGATTTTCAACTCGGGATCTGGACGCACGCCTATGCGTGGACCGACAGTCCCGAAGCCTATCACCGCATCGAAGGCCTCACACCAGAGACCCATGCTCCCTATTGCCGCGATGCCTTGGCGATGGTGCTCAAAGAGTGTCCCGAGATCCAGGGCCTGACCATGCGCGTCCACGGGGAGAGCGGCATTCCGGAAGGCAGTTATGACTTCTGGAGGACCCTCTTCGACGCAGTCAAAGGATGCGGGCGCAAGGTTGAAATCGATATGCATGCCAAGGGTGTGAACCAGACCATGATCGACATGGCCGCCGAGACCGGCATGCCCGTGAAGCTGGGCGCAAAGTTCTCCGCCGAGCATCAGAGCCTCGGGTATCAACAGGCGGACATCCGGTCGCTCGAAATTCCGAACCTTGACCACGAAGTCGGCGGCCCGTTCAGCGTGAGCGGCGGCGCGCGCCTTTTTACGCGCTATGGATACGCCGACTTTCTCACCCAGGGAGCACCCTACAAGCTGTGGTTTCGGCTCTGGCCGGGAACGCAGCGGCATCTTCTCTCATGCGATCCGGAGACGGCAGCCGCTTATGGGCGCGCCGCGCATTTTTGTGGCGTGGCAGGTCTGGATATCTGCGAGCCGCTCATGTTCAAGGGGCGCGAGGGATCGGGCTCGCCAGGCGGGCGCTGCGCCTACGCGGACCAGACGTTGAATCCCGATAAGGACTGGAAGAAGTTCGAGCTGTTCTATCGCGTGTGGGGCCGCAAGCTTTTCGATCCCGACGCCGACGCAGAAACATGGCAGCGCTCGATGCGCAACGACTTCGGACGCGGGGCCCAAAGCGTGGAAGCGGCGCTTGCGAACGCGAGTCGGATGCTGGCGCTGCTAACGTCGGCCCACCTTCCGTCGGCGTCGAACCACGCCTTCTGGCCGGAGATTTACACGAACATGCCGATCATCCCCGGAACGGAGAAGCCACCCTATGGGGACACCCCCGAACCAAAAGTGTTTGGCACCGTCAGCCCGCTCGACCCGCGCTTGTTTGCGACCGTGGTGGAGTATACGCGCGATTCCCTCGCCGACTGGCCCAATCCAAAATATTCGCCCGTAGAGGTCGCGCAGTGGCTCGAAGACATGGGTGAAGCGGCGGACGAAGGACTGCGGGAAGCGCGCGCGAAAGGGGATCGTCCCGGCTCGCCGGAGTTCCGGCGCATGGAAGAAGATGTGCTCATCCAAATTGCGCTTGGCCGTTTCTTCGCGAAGCGCCTGCGCAGCGCCGTGCTGTGGGAGATTTGGCAGAAGACGAACGATGCCGGCATCGGCGCACAGGCGATCGCCTGGTACAAACAAGCGCGTGACTCTTGGGCGACCATGGCAGCGCGCGCGAAGGGCGTCTATCGTGCGGACATCGGATACGGCAACGTCCCGATGCGGCGCGGCCACTGGTCCGATCGCATCGCAGCCATCGATGAGGACATTGCGGCCATGCAGTCGGTGGTGCAGGCGAAGGCCGTCGGCGCAACAAGTGGAAAGGTGCCACCAGAAGCGGAGCGAGCGGTGCAGTCGGCCATCGGAAAGCCGCAGCGTCCCACCGTGCCACTTACGCACACGCCGGCCGAGACCTTCACCTCAGGCGCGCCGCTGGATATCGTGTTGGAACTTGGCAAGGGAGTCGCGGCCGAGGAAATTTCTGTGCGCATGCGCTACCGCCACGTCGATCAGGCCGAGCGCTGGCAGTGGCTGGAGATGCAGCGCACCGAACGCACCTACAAGGGAACGATTCCCGGCGACTACACGCACAGTCCGTTTCCGCTGCAGTATTTCTTTGAGCTGAAACGCGGAAACGAAGCCTGGATGGCGCCAGGGTTCAATGCGACGCTGTCGAACCAGCCCTATTACGTGGTGTGGAAAAGAAGCACCAAATAGCCGTCGATCGCCAGCGACCCATGCTCAGGTAGACTGAGAGGCGATGGGCGCGGGATTCGCGGCGACGGATCGATTTGCTGCTGAGGTGAAAGAGAACCGGCTGCGAGCGGGGTACGTGCTCGTCGGCGACGAGGTCTTTCTCTACGAGCGGTGCCGTCAGGCGGTGATGGACGCCCTCGTTCCCGCCGACATGCGCGACTTCTGCCTCTCGGAACTGGACCTGGCCGAGACCAGCATCTTCGAAGCGCTCGATCGCGCGCAAACGCCGTCCCTGATGGCGCCGTTCCAGGTGCTCTTCATCCGCAATCTCAAGCAGCTCTACACCCGCGGCGCGAAGAAGGAAGAATTCGCCGCGCTTGATGCGTATTTCAAATCGCCCAATCCGCAAGCGCTGCTGATTTTTGTGGCGGATCACCTGCGCATCCCCTCCGACCCCCGCCGTATGGACATGCAGGACAAAGACCGCTACGAGCGCATCCGCGAGACGCTCGGCGACTGGTGCGGCATCGTCGAGCTGGCCCGTGTGGACGAGGCCGATGCCCTGAAGTGGATCGCATCGGAAGCAAAACGGCGCGAAGTGACCATCGAACCCGACGCGGCGCGTGAGCTGGCCGATGCGCTCGGAGCCGATATGATGCTGATCGCGCAGGAAGTAGAAAAGCTCGTGCTCTTCGTCGGCCCGAAGAAGCTGGTCACGCTCGGCGACGTAGAAACGATGGTGCTGGCAGCGAAGCAGCGGTCGCTCTACGAGCTGACGGACGCGATTTCAGCGAAGGATCGGGCGCGCGCTCTGAGTTTGCTCCACGGGCTGCTGAACGCAAGCGACGGCGGCGAGGACGCAGCGATCGGCCATCTCTACATGCTGGCGCGTACCTTCCGGCAGATGCTCGTGATCCTCGAAAAAAACGTCCGCGACTCGCGGGCGATCTGGCAGGCGCTGTGGCAGGGCTTCCGCATGCCTCCGTTCGCAGCCGAAGATGTCATCCGCCAGGCGCGCCGCTATAAATCCCGCCGCGAACTCACCCGTGCGCTGCGGCTGATCGCGCGGGCCGATCTGGAGTTGCGCTCGCAGCCTCCCGACAAGCGGCTCGTGCTCGAGCGCCTCGTGCTCGATCTGGCCAGCGAGCCCAAGCCCACCGTCGGCGTCGGGCTGAGCCCCCAATACGCATTCAGCGACTTCTAGGACCGGCTCAAGGTAGCATCACCACATTCACCATTTGGTGCTAAACTCAGCGCATGAAGCGCGCCACCATTACGATTCCGGATGAACTGAATAGCGCGGTCGAAAGGTATATGAACGAGCAGGATGCGCCGCCATCGCTCACGGCGGTCGTTCAGGCAGCGTTGCGGCATTATCTTACGCAGAAGGGCCATCTGCGAAAGCGGAAGACGCTGCGTCTGGAGCCCGCTGCCAGGGGAAGCGGCAGGAGTGACATCAGCAAATCGCACGATGCCTTTCTGGCTGGGCTATGAAGCCGGCAGTCCTGGCGGACACGGGCCCTTTGTACGCTGCGATTGATCCGGACGACGCGTTGCATACGCGAAGCCGTGAAGAAATGAACCGCTTGGCCCGCGATAAAAGAGAGGTCCTCGTGGCCTGGCCGACTGTGCTTGAGGCCTGCACTCTACTGCGTTTCAGGCTCGGTGCCGCCGTGGCTTCACGATGGCTGAGTGAGCTGTTGGAGACGTCGTTTGTCGTTAATCCGACGCCAGAAGATTATCTGGCAGCTGTGAGGCTCGTGCGTAAATTCCCCGATCAGTCCATCACGCTTTTCGACGCGACCGTGTCGGTTCTTGCCCAGCGAATGAAGACGGAAGTGTGGACCTACGATCATCACTTCGACGTGATGCGCGTATCTGTGTGGCGTTAGTGTGGTGTCTCAGAAGTTCGTTAATGCTGTTTGGTTTTGTATCAGGGCCATCCGCGGCATGAATTTTACTCAGCCCGGCTTGGCCGCGCCGCAGGCCAGGGCACAACGGCCGGGCTGCGATGACCCTTCGCATCCACCGCCCGAATCCCGAACACGACGTTATCCTTCGAAACCGGAATCGTGATTGCGTAATGGCCCTCAGGCGTCGACGCAAACTTGCCTTCCGGCACGCCGGCGAGTTTGTCGGCTCCGATAGACCGCGTCCAGTCCGGTGCCGCCAGCGGACGCCACACGACCTCATAATTCGTGCCGGCAGGGGTGCCCGGCGCCTGGTCCCACTCGATCTCGGTGTTGTTGAGCGCGATGCTGAAGACGCGCGGCGGTGGCGGATACTGAGCGTTGACCGGCGGCGGAGGTGCGCTCGCCAGCACCGCCATGGTGGCGGCGTTCAGGCGTGCCACCCGCGCCATGTAGTCGAAGTCGTCGTATTGTATGAGGTCGCCGTACTGGACCCCATTTTCGACACGAACATTCTGGTGCTGGTGATCGAAATCCTCCCGCCACTCGGTGAAGCGCACAGCCGCAAAGCCATCCTGATTGAACGACGAGTGGTCGCCGCCGCGCTGGAAACGATCGCGGCGGAATTCAAGAACAGGCGAAAGGCTGGTTGCCACAGGCGCGGCCGTGTACGTGCGCGCCACGTCGGCGATGGCGCGGGAGAGTTCACGCGAGGGCGAGTCGCTCTCGTAGCCAAGCCCCAGAATGCGTCGGATTTCCTCGGGCGGGGCGTTGGCCGGCACGTTCTCTGAGAAGACGCGGATCGCATGTGGGTCCTGGCCCTTGTCGCCGGGCGTGCGATTGCCCCCGACAATGTCGTTGTTGAGGACCCCTTCCAGTTGCCAACCCTCCTTCTTCGCGAGGTCGGCCAGGTGTTTGCTGCCCAGAAGGCCCTGCTCTTCACCGGCCACAGCAACAAAGACCAGGGTAGCGGGCAGTTTGAGCTTCGACAGGACGCGGGCGCACTCCAGGCTGACCGCCGTGCCGCTGGCATCGTCATTGGCGCCGGGCGCCTCAGCATGCGTATCCTCATTCGTGCTGTTCCGCGAGTCGTAGTGGCCCGTGATCAGGATCATGCGCGAGGCTTGTGCGGGATCACTGCCGCGCAGTACAGCGTAAACATTGGTCAGAGGCGTAGGCTGTGTGACACGCGGGTTCGGGCCGGTCAGCGGCGCCTGGATGAAAGAGTCGCGATGCACTTCGAGGCAGCCGTTGCAGGCATCCGAGATGGCCTTGAACTGCGACTCGATCCAGTCGGCGGCGGCGCTCACGCCCGTATTGGGCCCAAGGTCTTTATCCAGACTGGAAAGCGTGCTGCGATTGTGGAACGAGACCAGCGTGGCAATCGTATGCTGAATCTGGGTAGGCGAGGCCTGAGCGATGGCGTGGGCGATGGCCGGGTCGGCAGCCACAGGGCGGATCGGCGCCCCCGCCGCATCCAGATCGCGGTGGGCCGCATCGGATGAGGAAGCACGAGACTGACCGTTTGCGGCAACCAGAGCGGAGGCGAGCACGACGCAGGCGGAGAGACGGAAAGCAATCATGACTATCGAGTATGCCTCATGGCAGCGCATCAGGGCACCACTCTTGACGCGCAGGCCGATTCTCTTCAACACTAGCGGAGGCGCCGGGCAATCGAACCGGAAGGCAGCGATGCGGTGCGCGATTGCAGAAGATGGCATCAACATTTTCCCTGTCAGAGGCGTCATTCTGATGGAATCTATATTGGCTTTTCAAGCTGGAGGGGTACATGCCGATTTGCCCGGAATGTGAAACCGCTCTCGACTTCGATGTGGACGACGTCGAAGAAGGAGACGTGGTCGTTTGCGATGAATGCGGGTCCGAATACGAGATCGTAGGCACCGATCCGCTCGAACTGAGCAAAGTCGAAGAGGGCTACGAGGAAGAAGAAGAACTCGGAGAAGAGGAAGAGGAATGAGGGTCCAATGGTAAGGAGTGATGTGAGTTTCGCTGTGTCCAGGCGGCGCCTCGGAATCCTGACAGGCTGCCTGATAGCGCTGGTGCTTTTCGCAGCGCTGCCCGCTGTGGGAAGGGCGCAGGATTCTGCGCTCAAGAACCTGCAGGGCAAGGTCTACGACGCCAACGATGCGGCCATCAACGGCGCCATCGTCTACCTGAAAAATTCCCGCAACAGCGACGTCAAGACCTACCTCTCGGAAAAGGACGGCAGCTACCGCTTCGCCGGCCTTGCGGCCGATACGGATTACTCGGTGTGGGCGGCCTACCAGGGCAAAAAGAGCGGGACCAAGGCCGTGAGTTCCTTCGATAGCCGGAAGCAGGTGTACATCGATATCAAGATCAAGTGAGCCGCCCAGCCGGCTCGGAGCAGAAACAAAAACGCCACCCAGGATGGGTGGCGTTCCCGTTTACTGCCGATTTGAGCCTTACTTCTCGCGCTTCCAGTGAACCAGGTCGCCCAGAGTCGTCGTGGAACTCGACACCGGCGCCTTGTAGGCTTCCACGTCGGCGCGGCTCGCTTCATCGCCGCTGACCGCGCGGATGCTGAGCGCCACTTTCTTCTCTTCCGGGTTCATCCGGATGATTTTGAATTCCTGCTCGCTGCCCTGTTCCAGCTTGATCGGAGCGCCATGCCCGTCGGTCGCTTCGGAGACGTGGCACAAGCCCTCGACTCCTTCAGCAATCTCCACAAAGGCCCCAAACTGCGCGGTCCGGAGCACCTTGCCCTTCACAACATCGCCGACGCGATGCTGCGCGAAGAAGGTTTCCCAAACGTCGGGCTGCAGCTGCTTGATGCCCAGGGAGAGACGGCGATTTTCCGGCTCAACACCCAGCACCACCGCGCGGACTTTCTCACCCTTCTTCAGAACTTCGGAAGGATGCTTCACCCGCTTGGTCCAGCTCAGATTGCTCACGTGAACGAGGCCGTCGATGCCGTCCTCAATCTCGATGAACGCCCCGAAGTCAGTCAGATTGCGAACGCGGCCTTCAACCGTGGCTCCGGTCGGATACTTGTCCGCCAGATGCTCCCACGGATTTTCCAGCAGCTGCTTCATGCCCAGCGAGATGCGCCGATCCGCCGGGTTCACCGCCAGAATCACGGTCTCGACTTCGTCGCCGGGTTTCACCAGCTTCGAGGGGTGCTTCATCCGCTTCGACCACGTCATTTCCGAGACGTGGACGAGGCCCTCAATGCCTTGCTCGAGTTCCACGAAAGCGCCGTAGTCGGTCACGCTCAGCACGCGGCCCTTGACCCGGGCGCCGATCGGATAGCGCTCGGCGGCATCGAGCCACGGATCAGGCGTGAGCTGCTTGAAACCAAGCGACACGCGCTGCTTGTCTTTGTCGAACTTCAGAACCTTGACCTGAATCTCATCGCCGACGTTGACCAGGTCGCGGGGATGCGTCAGGCGCCCCCAGGACATGTCGGTGATGTGCAGCAGGCCGTCGATCCCGCCCAGGTCGACGAAGGCGCCGTAGTCGGTCAGGTTCTTCACGGTGCCCGTCAGGATCGCGCCCTCTTCGAGATGCTCGAGGGTCATCGAACGCCGGACCGTCTGCTCCTCTTCGAGGATCTCCTTGCGCGAAACAACGACGTTGCCGCGCTTCTTGTTCAGCTTGATGACGCGAACCTGAATCGGCTGCCCAATCCAGGCGTCGAGATTGCGCACCGGGCGCAACTCCAGCTGCGAGCCGGGCAGGAACGCCTTGATGCCGATATCGACCGTCAGGCCACCCTTCACGCGCCCCACCACCGTTCCGGTGATCGCCGTCTTCTCGTTGTGCGCCTTCTCCACCGTGTCCCACACGCGCAGCCGCTGAGCCTTTTCGTAGCCCAGCAGGTAGCCACCTTCCGGCTCCTCGCGCTCGATCACCACATCGACCGAATCGCCGGGCTTCAGCTTCGGCTGCCCGGTGTGGTCGACGACCTGTTCGATGGGGATCAGCCCCTCGGACTTCATGCCGACGTCTACCACCACGTGCTTATCCGTCAGCTTGATGACGGTGCCGGTCACAATGGCGCTGTCATCGAAAGCCTGAGCGGCAGCTTCGGCGGCTTGTTCGCGATCGAAGGACTCGAGCGCCGCGGCGAAGTCTTCCATGCTGAGATCCGGCTCCTCGTGTTGCAGGTCGCCCTGATCGAGGTTCTCAGCGGAAACTTCGTGCTGTGCGGCTTCGGTCGCGGCGACTGGCGTCGCGTCGGAAGAGGCTTCGGGGTTGGAGGTGGTTTCAGCCACCGGCTCAGTGTGCTCCGGCGGGGCTTCCAGCGTTGGGGTTTCCAGTTCGGTGTTCAGAGGATTGCTCTCGGTCGTTTCAGGATTGAGGACGTGTGCCATAGACAGCTCCGGGACTCATGTGGCGGCTCCCGGAATCCGCCCCGTGACAGAAACCTGCGCCTTGGACCCTGGCGCCTTTTCTGCCGCAGATTTCTTCGCCGTCAGCGGGAGGGCGTGGGTCCCTGGCGCGGTTCTCGACGAAGTTCGGGGATCGTCCCGGCTGGTCGATTCCGAATCGAAACGGAGTTACCCTTCGGAGACGGTGCGCTTGGGATCGCATCATCGATCTCCTGGCTGAATCATCCGCAGGACTGGAAGGAACAGGAGTGGCGACCGGAGGTCAGCGCAATGAATCCCGAGCGCGCAAACCCCCTTTCAAAACTATAGAGCCGCCCTATAGGCATGTCAATTGAACCCGCGTGAACCGAGCAAGAATTCTACAGAACTTTGGTTACGGAAGTAGGTGTCTGTTGTATTGACCTTTGGCAAAAAGAAAAGGAGCGGTTCGACCGCTCCTTATGCCAGGGGGTTGCAAAGGGTTCTATTCGTCTGCCGATGGAGGTTGAGCCTGAGGCTGGCCAGGCGCTGCTGGCGGTGGCCCCGGAGGCCCGCCGTCAGGTCCCGGAGAACGCCGCTTACGCCACATTTCCGCCCCGCCCGGTCCGCCCGGTCCAGGGTGGCCGTCGCGCATCATCTTCCCTCCGCGGTGTTCGCTGCGCATCGTCTTCAGCTTCTGCCACTGGTCCGGCGTCAGAGTCTTGCGAATATCGAAAAGCATCCGGGCGTTGGCCTTCTCCAGATCGGCGCGTGCCTGGGCCACTGCATCGATTTGCGACAGGATCTTCGCTTCATCCGGCTGATCGGCTTCGATCATCGGATGCAGCAGCGTCTCCTGCTTCTGCAGATTGGCGAACAGGTCGATCAGCTTGAGCCGATGCTGCAGATAGATGTCGTCCATCTGCTTTTTCTGCTGATCCGTGAGATTCAGCTGCTGTACCATCTGCGGATCGTTCCACCAGCGGCCGGTGTGGTCCACGTGAAACGCGCGCTCCATCGGCGGGCCGCCGCCGAATCCCGGACCCTGGCCGGGATCGGGCCCCCCAGGGACTCCTGGAGGTCCGTCGAAGTTTTGCGCGAACGCAAATCCTGGCGCGAGCAGGCAAAGCAGGGCAGCAATCAGGAACCTATTCTTGCGTGGCATTTTTCTTCTCCGATACAGAGTTGGAGGTTGCGGCCTGATCGCTTAGGTCGGCGAGAGGCCGAAGGGCATCGGGCACATCTTCTGAAAGCTCGCTGTCGATCTGGCTCATCAGGGCGGTGTCGTCGATCGTGCCGTGCTGATCGGCAGGGGCCGATGTTGCGACCGTACGAGCGACGGGGCTCGTCGAGCGGTGAAGATGGCTGAAGACAGGCACCAGGACGCCGGCAGCGATCACCGCGGTCAGCGCGGGCGCCAGCAGAAGACGGAGGCGGAACGTGCGCGCCCGGGCCGGTTCAGCGCCAAAAGGACGGGTCGCCTCGCGCTCGGCGATGTGGTGCATGGCCGAGCGGTACAGGCTGAGAGCCTCCGCCAGATCGCGAACTTCTTCGCGGCTGGAGTCAGGTTCCGGATTGGCAGCAGCGTCTTTGCGGAATTTCATTTTGCCTCTCCAAGGCGCTCGCGAATCACTGCGAGTGCCCGATACAGATGGGATTTCACCGTACTCAGGTTCATCCCGATGGTCGTTGCAATCTCTTCCAGCTCCATCTCCTCGACAAAACGCAGCACGAACACGCTGCGTTGATGCGAGGACAAATCCTTCACCGCTCGCCACACCGCTGCGACGCGATCGCGCGCCAGGGCCGTGCTCTCAGGCGAACTGCGCCCGTCCGGGATCCAGTCGCTGATGTCCATCACATCCAGCGCCGAGCCGCGCGTCTTCTGCCAGAAGCGCAGACTGCGGCTGCGGAGGTGATCCCGCATCAGGTTGACCGCAATGCGCGTCAACCACGTACTCAGGCTCGATTCGCCGCGGAACTGCTGCCGTGCGCTCCAGGCCTTGAGGAAGCATTCCTGGGTCAGCGCTTCGGCGGCATCCCGGTCCGTGAGAGACGAGAGTAGAAAACGCAGGATGCGCGGCCGGTACACACGCACGACTTCGTCGAAGTCGGCGAGCTCCAGCATGGCCTGCTCCCGTTTCTCGATGGCGAGCTCGTTGCCGGCGATCTCTTCCATGCGACGAGATAGACGGGATTTCACGCGCCAAGTTTACAGAGAAAAGCAGAGGGAAGCCGGAAGCTGAAAGCCGGAGCTGAAAGCCGGAAGCCGGAAGCTGAAGCCGGAAGCCGGAAGCCGGAGCTGAAAGCCGGAAGCCAGTAGCTTGCTAGTGTGGTGTTTCTGATCTTCCTTTACCTTGTCATCCCGACCGAAGCGAAGCGGAGCGGAGGGACCTGCTTCTTCTCGAACCTCAATCCGTAAAGAAACCTTCGAAACACCACACTAGTCGCCAGCCGCGAGGGCAGGCTGGGCAGTCCAGGCTTCGGGAGAGTCGCCGCGTACGCAGTCTTTGCCCGAAAGCTTGGCTTCGGCCAGCGCCCGCTCGGCCTCCCGCAGAACCACCAGAGGCGAACGCCCGCGGCTCACCGCTACGCCAATGCTGGCCGTGAGCGTCGTCGCCTCGCCGTCCGTGGCAAAGGGCCGCGCCAGAATCGTCTCGCGGATGCGATCCGCCAGCTGCATGCCGGCTTCCAAAGTGCAGCCGGGCAGCGCCAGCAGAAACTCATCTTCGCCGCAGCGGCCAATTAAATCGTAGCTCCGGAGCTGGCGGCGGAACCTTGTGCCGATCTCGATCAGCATGCGGTCGCCGATTTCATACCCGTAGTCGTGGTTAATGCGGGAAAAATTGTCGAGGTCCAGCAGCATCAGGCTCAACGGCGTCTTCATCCGCTGCACCCGGTCGGTCTCCTGAAAAATCAGGCTGATGAGCGCCTCCCGGTTCCACAGGCCGGTCAGCGGGTCGTGCGTCGCGTGATAGCGAAGCTCCGCGGACTGCTTCTGAATCCGGCTGGCGAGCGATTGAACCCGCTCCGCGACACGGATGCGCACCCGCAGGTCCGACGCGTCCAGTGTGACCAGGTTCGGCGTAAAGACCAGAAAGTCGTCGGCCCCGCACTGCAATGCCGAACGCACCCGGTCGCTGTCCCGGCGATCGCTGAAGAGGATATTCCACGTATGCCGCTCCTCCTGACGGCGGCGAATCTCCCACACCACGTCGGATGCGCTGGGGGAGATCAAATCCATGTCCAGCAGCGCGATCGGGGGTGGGTTCTGGCTGCCGAGCCGCGACAGGGCCTCGGTACCGGTACGGGCGAGTTCCACCTGATAGTGCCAGGACTCCAGAGTCCCACCCAGGCATTCGATCATCCGCTCGCTGGCCGAACCCAGCAGAACGACAGGACTGGTGCTCACGGTAATTGCGTTCGACGGCATGAAAGCTCCGGAAAGAGGGTGACTCCTTCCGCAACTATCGGCGTCGAGAGAAAAACACTTCAGGAAGGCTGCATTTGTGGAGGAAATCGGGGCAGCCCGCCTCTCTTTCCAAGTTCGGATTGCGTACCAATTCAATGCAACCGGTTTCCTTCTCGATTAATCCCCCAAAGGTCCCTTAGTAACTGTGGGTCACATCAAATTTTGCGCAACATGACGCATTCCAGGTGACGATTGCGTGCCATAATCAGATACGAAAGCGCTAGTCACCATCGGTGATCGCGTTATCCATTGACCAGCGTTCAGGGCCCGCACGTCGCGACTCTGTCGAGGAGATAGCGATGAACCCTTCAGTCAAAACGACCCATGTTATTCCCAGCCACCTGCCCCCGGTGCGCCTGGCGACCGTCTCCACTCTTCTGCGCTGCCAGTTCTGCATGACTACCATCGGAGCCTATAAGACTCCTGCAGAACGGTTGCGTCTCGAAGCCAGACACGTTTGCAGCGACAGGGCTGTGGTCGGGTTGCCATCGGCGTCCCTTCCGTTTAACTAGGTCGGCCCGTTTCCCCCAGGCCGCCGCAAGAGTGAAGTTGTGTGTACCGAAGTTTTGCACGGTGCCCGCTTTTGCGCTTGTGGGAGTCTCTCCGTGCCGCGCCAAAACAGCGTTCCAGCTGCATTCCTGTTGTAACTCCACCCAGGTTGTAGATAGCATCCTCCCAACCGTCGCAGGGGATCTGGCATCGTAATGCGCCAGATGCCCGAGGGCCCGCAATACGGGCGGCAGAAATGTTCTCAGGCGAGGATGGAAATCGTATGAAAGCACAATGGACATGGATGGCCATCGCGGCTTTTGCAGTCGCGGCGGGTGCGCAAACATCGGCGGGAGCCGGCGAATACGGAACTGCAGCAGCACAGGCGGGGCAGGCCTCGGCGTCGGCCGCGCAGGCGACAGCCGTATCGGCTGAACTAACCAAAGGGATCGACAGCAAGAACGCGAAGGTAGGCGACCAGGTCTTCGCGAAAACCACCAGCGAGGCGAAGCTCGCCGACGGAACCAAAATTCCCCGAGGTTCGAAGCTGATGGGCCACGTCACCGACGCGCAGGCAAAGTCGAAGGAGAATCGCAACGGCTACGTGGCGTTCTGCTTCGATCACGCCGTGCTCAAGGATGGACGTGAGGTCCCCGTCAACGCGATGGTGCGTTCCATCGCTGCGCCGGCGCCGATGGCGGCCAGCGCCGACCAGGATATGCCGATGGCAGGCGGCGCCGGGGTGCCCAGCGCCAATGCCGGTTTGGGCGGTGGCGGACTGGCTGGGAATGGACCGGGCGCGGTGCGCGGCGCAACGAATGTGGCCGGCGGAGCCGCCGCGAACACCGCCGGTGGCGTGCGATCCGCGACGTCGGGCATCGATGGTTCCGTGAATGGAGCGGTAGCCGACGGCGGAGCGCTCGGCACAGGGGCTCACGGTACGGGCCTCGACAATACCGCCGCGCTCGGTGGCGGAGTCGCAGGCGGAGCGGCCTTGCCGGTCGCGAATCTCTCCGGCGTGACCTTTGCCGCGGTCAACGTGGCGGCGGCGGCTGGCAACGGCGGCGCCAGTGCCACCGGCGGCGCAACGGCAGGCACTATGCTGACCGGGCACAACAAGAATGTGACCCTCGACAGCGGATCGCAGATGGCGATGGCCGTCGCGCCGCGCTAATTTTCGAAGCGCGCCCCACATCGCGGTTCCAGAAGGGAAGGCCCTGTTACGCTACGGCGTGACGGGGCCTTTCATTTTGGAGGATCGCTTTTGCAGGACGGCTCGAAGGAAAGCTGGTGCGCGCTTTCCGCGGCTCTATCCGATTCTGGATGCGGACCTGGTCTTGCGCGAGGTGCGCGGCGATCGAGCCCGTCGGCGTGACCGCTTGCGGCGCGTGATGGAAGAACTGACCGAGGCCGGAGTCGAGATCCTGCAGTATCGCAACAAGAACGACGAAGACGCCGTTGTCGCCGAGGATGCACGCGCGATCCAGGAAGCGGCGGGCCGAGCCACTGCGGTTCCGATGCAACTGATCCTCAATGACCGAGCCGCGCTGGTGGCGGAACTAGAGTGGGATGGGGTGCACCTCGGGCAGCAGGATCTGCCGCCGCAAGAGGCGCGCTGCCTCATCGATCCCGACGCCTGCATAGGCTTATCCACCCATAACGAGAGCCAGACGCGCGCCGCGGACCTCGAGCCGGTCAACTACATCGCGATCGGACCCGTCTTCGCCACCGGCAGCAAGGCCAACCCGGACCCGGTCATCGGACTGGACGGCGTCCGAAGAGCGCGAGCCCTCACGAACAAGCCCCTCGTCGCGATTGGCGGCATCACCGCCGAGAACGCCGCCGCCGTTGTGGAGGCGGGAGCGGACTCAGTCGCCGTGATCGCGGCGATTTTTTCAACCGGCAAGCCCGTAGGCCAATCCGCAAGAGACTTTCTCGCAGTTTTCAAGTAGAAATGTAGGACACGTGAGTCCCCAACCCGTTACGTCCGCGCCCTCGAACCCAAAGCAAGCTGCAGAAAAACCAGCTGCTGGAAAATCCGGCCTCGTCGCCAGTCTTGGCCTGTTCAGCGCTACCGCCATCGTCGTTGGATCGATGATCGGCTCCGGCATTTTCCTCGTCCCTGCCGACATCGGCCGCAGTGTCGGATCGCCCGCACTCCTCATCGGCGCGTGGCTCGTCACCTCCGTCATGACCATCATCGGCGCGCTGAGCTATGGCGAGCTGGCGGCGATGATGCCCGGCGCCGGCGGCCAGTACATCTATCTGCGCGAGGCTCTCGGCAAAATCTGGGGCTTCCTCTTCGGCTGGACCCTGTTCCTCGTGATCCAGACCGGTACCATTGCCGCGGTTGCTGTCGCGTTCGGGAAATTCCTCGGCGTCTTCTTCCCCTCGGTCTCGACCACGAACTGGGTGTGGTTCATCGGGCACGTGCCGCCGTGGCATGTAGGACCGATGGTCCTGGGCAACATGGACATCGGCGTTTCGACCGCAAACCTCGCCGGCATCGTCATCATCCTGCTGTTGGCTCTCATCAACGTCTTCGGCGTCAAGCTCGGCGCCCTCGTCCAGAACGTCTTCACCACCGCCAAGACCGTTGCTCTGCTCGGCCTGGTCGTCCTGGGCGTTCTCTTCATGCGCAACGCCTCGGCCATCCACGCCAACTTCGGCGCCAACTTCTGGACCGGCTGGCACGATCTGCATGCAGTGCAGGTGGGCGAAGGCGGCCCCATCGCCATGGTCGGTCTCCTGACCATTCTCGCCGTCGTGCAAACCGGGTCGCTCTTCTCCGCCGACGCCTGGAACAACGTCACCTACACGGCCGGCGAAGTGCGGAATCCAAAACGCAACCTCCCACTCTCCCTCGCGCTCGGCACCACCCTCGTCCTCGGCCTCTACATCCTGGCCAACTTCGTTTATCTGATGGCGCTCCCCTTCCACGGCGATCCGCACGGCGCCACCATCGCCGCTCGCGGAATCCAGTACGCCTCAGAGGATCGCGTAGCCACCGCGGCGCTGCAGCAGATCTTTTCCAACGCCGGCGCGTACATCATGGCGGGCGCGATTCTGGTTTCGACCTTCGGTTGCGCCAATGGCCTCACCCTCGCTGGCGCGCGCGTCTACTACGCCATGAGCCGCGATGGCCTCTTCTTCAAGGCCGCCGGCAAACTCCATCCCAAATGGCACACCCCCGTCGCCGCGCTCATCGTCCAG
Source organism: uncultured Acidobacteriaceae bacterium (assembly GCA_963705765.1). Classification (GTDB taxonomy): domain Bacteria; phylum Acidobacteriota; class Terriglobia; order Terriglobales; family Acidobacteriaceae; genus Palsa-343. The sequence goes on from CAVPKU010000057.1 coordinate 94,755, forward strand.
GCGGTCTGGAGCTGCCTCCTCTGCATCTCCGGCTCCTACAATCAACTCCTCGCCTACATCATCTGCACCGAGCTCATCTTCTACATCCTCACCATCGTCTGCCTCTATGTGCTGCGCGTGAAGCGGCCCAATGCGGAACGGCCGTACAAGGCCATCGGCTATCCGGTGCTGCCCGCGATCTATATATTGATGGCCGCGTGGATCTGCATCGTCCTGCTGCGCTACAAACCGCAATACACGTGGCCCGGCCTGGTCATCGTCCTGCTCGGCGTGCCCGTCTTCTTCATCTGGTCGCGCAAAGCCGTAACAGAAGCAAACGCTGAACCGATTTCTGGAGGAACTGCCGAGAATGGCTAAACTTTTCGCCACCAAGCCCCTTTCCGTCATCCGGCAGGAGGCCGCCGAAGAAGGCGAGCACACGCTCAGGCGTTCGCTCGGCGCGACCAACCTGATCACCCTGGGCATCGGTGCCATCATCGGCGCCGGCATCTTCGTGCTCACCGGAACGGCGGCGGCCCAGTTCGCCGGCCCGGCGATCGTGCTGTCGTTTGTGGTGGCGGGCCTGGGCTGCGTCTTTGCCGGCCTCTGCTATGCCGAGTTTGCCTCCATGATCCCCATCGCCGGCAGCGCCTACACCTACGGATACACAACCCTCGGCGAGCTCATGGCGTGGATCATCGGCTGGGCGCTCTGCCTCGAGTACGCATTCGGTGCAGCCACCGTCGCCGTCGGCTGGAGCGGCTACGTCAGCAGCCTCTTCGGATACTTCGGCATCAAGCTTCCCTTCAATCCCGATCCATCCCTGGCCATCACGCTCTTCGGCCATCCCTTCGCGGCCAAAGTCGACCTCTTCGCGCTCGCCGCCATCATCGTCGTCACCACCATCCTCGTGGTCGGCGTCAAGGAGTCGGCTAACTTCAACAGCGCCGCCGTCATCCTCAAGGTCTCCGTCGTGCTGTTTTTCATCGGAATCGCGACCGTCTTTGCCTTCACCCACTGGTCGCACATGATGGCCAACTGGCATCCCTTCATTCCCCCCAACCAGGGCAGCTTTGGAGCGTTCGGCTGGTCGGGCATCATGCGCGGCGGCAGCGTCGTCTTCTTCGCCTATATCGGATTCGACGCCGTATCCACGGCAGCCCAGGAGGCGCGCAATCCCCAAAAGGATCTGCCCTTCGGAATCCTCGGATCGCTGGTCATCTGCACCGTGCTGTACATCATCGTGAGCTTGTTGCTGACGGGCATCAAGCCCTACGGCACGCTGAATACGCCTTCGCCGGTTGCTGACGGCGCCGCCGCCATCGGAGCCACCTGGGGCGTCGTGCTCATCGATATCGGCGCCATCGCCGGCCTCGCCTCCGTCATGCTCGTCATGATGCTCGGCCAGACCCGCGTCCTCTACACCATGGCCCACGACGGCCTCCTCCCGAAGTGGGTGGGAAGCATTCATCCGCGCTTCCGCACGCCCTGGCTGGTCACCATTGCCACCGGCGTGCTCGTCGCGTTCCTCGCCGCGTTCTTCAACATCTCTTTCCTCGGGCAACTGGTCAGCCTCGGAACCCTGCTCGCCTTCACCATCGTTTGTCTCGGCGTGATAGTCATGCGCAGAAAGCAGCCCGACGTCGTGCGCCCATTCCGCACGCCCTGGGTTCCCTTTGTCCCCATCATGGGAATGATCATTTCCCTTGCCCTGATGGTCTCCTCGAACACGCCCGCGAAAATCGGTTTCTTCGGCTGGCTCATTGCCGGCCTGCTCATCTACTTCGGCTACTCGGTCCGCCACAGCAAGGTGCAGGCGATGAACGAGTAAAGACCCATAGCGGCCAGGGAATATTTCGCTGAGCGCGGGCTTGGACCGCGATGGTTTCACACCTCGCGAAACCAACAGCGCTCCCCGGTTTTGTATCAGGGCACCAGTTCACAGTTTGCGGAAAAACGCAGATCCACATAGGGTGGCGCGAAGCGGCACGACGGTAGAAGCACCGGCCTTCAGGCCGGTGAATGAGGCGCGCTGCAAAGAGGCCTTCAGGCCCGGCAAGTTTTGAAGGGGCACGAGTTCACTCGTGCCGATTCCGTCGCCTGAAACGAGGGCTTCAGCCCCTGCGCTTTGACGGGCACGGCTTCAGCCGTGCCGAAATGTCCGCGAGCACGCGCGGCTTGAGCCGCTGAGAGATAATTCCCAAGTTCCGCGCTTTACCAAAAACTTTGCCCCGGAACCGTTGATCAGGAGATTCCAACCGTGACGTTATACTTCGCCAGTGGACTATCTGTGGACACCATGGCGCTACAACTACGTCACCGAAGGCGACAAGAAAAAACGCGCCGGCATTCCCGACGAACTGAACGCCTGGCCTGGCGACCTGGGCTGCGTCTTCTGCAACATGATCGCTGCCACCGATTATGCCGTCGAGCACGGTATGGATAAACGCCAGGCCGAACGCGCCGCGGGCATCATCCTGCGCGCTGACCGCAATTACATCTGCGTCAACCGCTTCCCCTATACATCCGGCCACATCATGGTCGTTCCGTACGAGCATCAGGCATCCCTCGCCGGTCTGCCCCAGGAGACAGCCCGCGAGATGATGGACCTCGCCCAGCGATCCGAAACCGCTCTGGCCGCGCTGTACCACCCGGACGGCTTCAACTTCGGACTGAACCTCGGCAAGTCCGCCGGCGCGGGCGTTGCCGGTCATGTGCATCTCCACGCACTGCCACGCTGGACCGGCGACACAAACTTCCTGACCACGATTGCCGAGACCCGGATCCTCCCCGAAGATTTTGCGGTGACCTGGGAACGCGTGCGCCAGCAGATGCGCGTGGACCCGAAACCCTGACGGCGAATCCGGCCTCTGGATGCATCTCACTGAAGGTTGAGCCACCGGGCTCCCGCGAGGTCCACCATGCCGCAATCGACTCGACCCAAAATCCAACCCATTTCCGAGCCGCGCCAAAAGAGAAATCCCGATTCGCGTGCGCAGAACGATGCAACGGCGGCGCAAAAGCCGGCCACCAGCGTCCATCACGTTGAGCCTGAAGATAAGAAGGGCACCGGGACCTCCGGAGCCCAGCAAAGCAGGGTGCTGCAGATGAACGTCGGCAAGAACGGACACGCCCGAGCAGCATCCCGCAACGCCCGCCGGACAGCACGCGACCGGATCATTTTCCACCGGAAACGAAGAGAAGAGCAGAAAGCGTACGACTCCGACCGGATGATTTGGGGCCGTGCGCAAGCTGTCCCGCGCGAGCGGGACGACGGTAGAAGGCCCAGCCTGCACAGCTTGCGGAAAAACTCGCCTTTGGTGCGGAAAAGTGAAGGGGCACGACTTCAGTCGTGCCATCAACCGCCTCACTCGCGGATCCGCATCGGGTGCCGCGAAGCGGCACGACGGTAGAAGCACCGGCCTTTAATGCCGATGAATGAGCAACTCGGGAATCTCCGGCCTTCAGGCCCGGAAAACTTCAGGCAGTCCGATACCGCCACGTGTCCGCGCGCCGCAACCTCTTTCGATACCCGGCGCGCTCTGATTATCGCCAGGAACAAGTTTCCCCAGGGGGTATTCTGCTTTTGGAGACCCCACATGCTCCTTGCCACGGGCCTGTTCGCAGATTCCCAACTGCTCCTCATCCTCATCCCCGAAGGCGTGATCCTTCTCGGCGTCGTTCTCCTGATGCTGCGCAGAAACCCGCTCCGTCCGCTCTCCGCATCGTTGCAGTCGCTTCTCGAGCGCATCGCCGAGCTCAACGCGAACTCCGAGCATCTGGAAACCGACATGCGCGCTGGCGTCCAGGCCATCCGAGTCGACCTCACCAGTAGCATGGCCCAATCGCGCACCGACGCCACCGTCTTCTTCCAGCAGGTGCGCAACGAATCTACCGAGCTGCGTGAACTGCTCACCCAACGGCACGCCGCGCTGGCCGAAACCCTCAACACAAAACTGACCTCCATCGGCCAAACTCTGTCCGAAGGCCAGACGACCCAGTCCGGCGAAACCCTCAGGATGAAGGAGACCGTCGAGACCACCCTCAGCCAGCTCGGCCGCGACCTTCGCGACAATACAAACCAGCTGACCGAAGAAGTGAAGAACCGCCTTACCGAAGTTGCCACCCAGGTGAATGCGCTCTCCGAAGCCAACGAGCGCCGCCAGGAAACCCTGCGCCAGACCGTCGAAGGGCGTCTCGAAACCCTCCAGCAGAGCAACACCTCGAAGCTCGAAGAAATGCGCGCCACCGTCGACGAGAAGCTGCACTCGACCCTCGAACGTCGCCTCACCGAGAGCTTCAGCATGGTCGCCGAGCGCCTCGAAAATGTGCAGTCGGGCCTCGGCGAGATGAAGGAGTTGGCCGTCGGCGTGGGCGACCTCAAGCGCGTGCTCACCAACGTGCGCGCCCGCGGCAGCATGGGGGAGACGCAATGCGGCGCGCAGCTCGATCAGATCCTCTCGCCCGATCAGTACATCCGCAACGCGATCATCAAAGAAGGAAGCCGCGAAGCCGTCGAGTTCGCGATCCGCATTCCCAACGGCGATCAGCCGGAGATGCTGCTGCCCATCGACGTCAAGTTCCCCAAAGAAGACTGGGAGCGCCTCGAAGAAGCCCTGGATCACGGCGCCGCCGACGAGATCGCGGCGGCGCGCAAGTGCCTCGCCACCACTGTGAAAAACGAGGCAAAGAAAATTTCCGAGAAGTACATCGATCCGCCGCGCACCACGCCGTTCGCCATCATGTATGTGCCCACCGAAGGCCTGTTCGCCGAAGTGATCCGCGTGCCGGGCCTCATCGACGATCTGCAGACGCACTTCCAGGTCTCCGTCGCCGGCCCAACCAACTTCGTGGCCATCCTCAACAGCCTGCAGATGGGCTTCCGCACCGTCGCCATCCAGAAGAAGGGCGCAGAAGTCTGGCGCGTGCTCGGCGCCGCCAAGATGGAGTTCCAGAAATTCGGCAAGCTGATGGCGAAGGTCGAAAATCAGGTCTCGACCGTTCAGAACACGCTCAAAGACATCAGCAGCAAGACCAGGACCATCAACCGCACCCTGAAAGATGTAAGCACCCTCGAGACCCAGCCCGCCGAAGCCTCCGGCCTGCTCGGCATCCACGAGCAGCAGGCGCTGCCCCTCATCCCCGATCAGCAGCCGGGGTTGATCCTGGAGATTGCCGCCGAAGAAGAGCGGGTCACCGAGAGCTAGTTTTCCCTTCTCCGCGCTCCCCTGGAGCTTGTACGATAGCCCCGCGCTGGGAACCGAGGAGAATATCGAATGAAAGAAAACGTTCTGCTGACCATCGCGTCCCTGCTCACGATTCTCTTCGGCACCTTTCACCTGGCGGACGACGTCGCCCGCGGCATGTCGCCCGGAGGATTTCTAAACCTGGTTGGGATCGCCATCACCGTCATCTTGCTGTATGCAACGCTCGTGCTCGCCGGACGGCGATCGGGGTATCTCATCATCCTCCTCGCGTCGCTCCTCTTCATGGGCATTCCCATCATCCACATGAGAGGGCGGGGAATCGGCTTCGGGACCAACCGCAGCGGCGGGTTCTTCTTCGTCTGGACCCTCCTCGCGCTTGGCGTAACCGCGCTCTTCTCCTTCATCCTCTCGGCGCGCGGACTGTGGAACCTGCGCCGCGGCCAGCCCTGATAGCCCAACCGCCCGAACGCTGAACGCTGAAAACTGAACGCTGCCTTACGGCTTCGACTGAGCCATCCGCTCCGGCGCAGGCACCGGGAACTTCGGAGTCTCGGGGATCGCAGCCCCATCCGCCCGCGGATCCGACGCACCATAATTAATCCCCGTCGCGCTGTTGTGCAGCACCGCCTGCCCCCGTCCCATCGCCGTCGTGTACGCCCCACGCACCTCCAGCTGATGCCCCATCTTCGTCAGCGCGTCCACCGATGCCTGCCCCACCCGCGACTCGATCACAATATTGCACCCCAGTTTCGCGTTCACCGTGAACCGCGGCTCCTCCAGCGCTGCCTGAATATTCATGTGGTAATCGACTAGGTTCGACACAAACTGCGCGTGCGCCAGCGGCTGGTTCCACCCGCCCATAATCCCGAACCCAATATGCTCGTCGCCGCGCTGCATAAACGCAGGAATGATCGTGTGCAGTGGCCGCTTGTGTCCGGCGAGCGCATCCGGCGACTGCGAATCGAGCTTAAAGAGCCCCCCGCGATCCTGCAGCACAAACCCCATCCCATCCACCGTGATGCCGGAACCGAACTCGGCGTAGTTACTCTGAATGAATGACACGATATTCCCGTCGTGGTCCACCACTGTCAGATACGTGGTGTCGCTCCCCGTCAGCGCGCCCGGCGCAACCGAGCAATTCGCGTGGGCGGGATCGATCAGCTTCGCCCGCTGCGCGCCCCAGGCCTTCGACGTCAGCTGCGCAACAGGAATCTTCGAGACGCGTGGATCGCCGTCATACGCCTTCACATCCGCGTAGGCCAGCTTCATCGCCTCAATACGGTTGTGCAACTCGCCCGGGCTGTGCGGCCCCGCCGGATCCGGCTGGAACTGCTCCAGGATGTTCAGCATTTCCAGCGCCGCCATCCCATCGCCGTTCGGCGGCAGCTCATACACCGTCCAGTCGCGATACGTCGTCGACACCGGCTCAACCCACTCCGCCGAATATTGCGCCAGATCGTCCGCCGTCATCGTCCCACCGTTTTCCTGCGACGTTTTCAGGATGGCCTGAGCAATCGGTCCCTTGTAGAAAGCGTCTTCACCCCGGTCGGCGACGATCCGCAGCGTGTTGGCGAGATCCGGATTCATGAAAACCTGCCCAACCGCCGGAACCTGGCCCTCCGGCAGAAACACCCGCCGGCTCTCCGCATTCTCCTGAAGACCGCGCTCGGACGCGGCCCAGTAGTCGTGAATCATGTCGGCGACCGTGACGCCATGATCGGCGTAGAAAATCGCCGGCTCGAACAGCTCGTTCCACGGCAGCTTCCCCCAGCGCGCATGCAGCTTCGCCCACCCATCCACCATGCCCGGAACCGTGACTGAATCGATGCCCTTTTGCGGCATCGACGTCATGCCTTTCGCCCGGAGATGGTCGATCGTCAACCCCTGCGGCGCCCACCCACTGGCGTTCAGCCCGTAAAGTTTGCCCGTTTTCGCGTCCCAGTAGATGGCAAACAGATCGCCGCCCATGCCGTTCATCATCGGCTCCGAGGTGTTCAGCACCGCGTTGGTGGCGATCGCCGCGTCAATCGCCGACCCTCCCTTGTCGAGGATCGACGCGCCCGCCTGGGAGGCCTGCACCCAGCTGCTGGCCACGATCCCATACGGGGTCGAAACCACAGAGCGCCCCCACGACCGATCCTGGCCGGACGCGGGCGTAGCGGCCGACACCGCAGCCAGCAAACAAAAAAGGGAGACGAAAGCGGAGCCGTTCTTCAGGGTGCGACTCATGGTGCGGCATTCTCCGTTGGGCTCAGTTTGAGATGGCGGTGCTGCGGAAGAGTGCAGACTAGCAGATTGACGGAATAGAGTCCTTTTGTACGAAGGCGCATCATGACGAGTTGAACAGCTTTACACGATTTGGGGGCCTCAGTAGACTTGGAATTTCGGAGCTGAGTCACGGCGCAACGCCCGCGAGCGTTTGCAATCAGGCGGATTTTGCACCAAACTCAGCGCCTGCCCGCGGAGGCTTCACATCCCCCCTCCCGATTTTCAGCATCAACAGGAACGAAGGACACAGGAGAGACGCATGGCATCTGGTGTGGAAGAGAAGGTCAAGCAGATCATTGTCGAGCAGCTGCAGGTCGATGAGGCGGAAGTGACGCCAACCGCGTCCTTCCAGGAAGACCTGGGCGCGGACTCGCTCGACGTGGTCGAATTGGTGATGCAGTTTGAAGAAGCCTTCGACCTCGAGATTCCTGACGAGGACGCCGAAAAGATCAAGACCGTCAAGGACGCGATCGAGTACATCGATAAGAATGCGAAAGGCGGCAAGTAATCTTGCAACGACGTGTCGTCGTCACGGGGCTCGGGCTGGTTTCGGCGGTTGGAAACACAGCTCCCGAGGTCTGGAACAACCTGCTGGCCGCCAAAAGCGGGATGGCTCCCATTCGGGGTTTCGACACCACGGGTTTCCCGGTCACGTTCGCCGCTGAAGTCAAAAACTTCGACCCCCTCAACTTTGTCGACAAGAAGGAAGCGCGCAAGATGGGGCGCTTCATCCATCTGGCTATGGCGGCGACGCACGAGGCGATGGAGAGTTCCGGTCTGAAAGTCACCCCGGAAATCGGCGACCGGGTCGGCGTCTTCATCGGATCCGGCATCGGCGGGTTCGACGTCATCGAGCGCGAGCACAACAACATGCTCCAGGGCGGCCCGCGCAAAATCTCCCCGTTCTTCATTCCCGCAGCCATCATCAACCTGGCGGCGGGGCAGGTCAGCATCCGCTACGGCGCAAAGGGGCCGAACGAGGCCACTGCGACAGCCTGCACCACCAGCGCCCACGCCATCGGCGACGCCTACCGGATCATCGAGCGCAGCGACGCCGACGTCATGATCGCCGGCGGATCCGAAGCCGCGATCACGGCGATGGGCATCGGCGGCTTTGCGGCGATGCGTGCGCTTTCTACCCGCAATGACGACCCGACGCATGCTTGTCGCCCCTTCGACAAAGACCGCGATGGCTTCGTCTGCGGCGAAGGATCCGGCATCCTCGTCCTCGAAGAACTGGAGCACGCCAAAGCGCGCGGCGCAAAGATTATGGCCGAGATCATCGGATACGGCATGAGCGCCGACGCGTACCACATCACCGGCATGCCCGAAGACGGCGACGGCTGCTATCGCGCCATGCAGCACGCGCTCAAGTCGGCGAAGATCGAGCCCCACCAGGTGGACTACGTCAATGCCCACGCCACCTCGACCACCCTCGGCGACGTGGTGGAATCGAAGGCGATGCAGCGCCTCTTCGGCGACCACGCCACCAGCAAGAAGTTAATGATCAGCTCCACCAAGTCGATGACCGGCCATCTCCTCGGCGGGGCCGGCGGCCTCGAAGCAGGCATCACCATCCTGGCGCTGATGAATCAAACCGCGCCACCCACTGCAAATCTCGACCATCCCGATCCCGAGTGCGTCCTCAACTACGTCCCCAATACCCCGCAAAAAGGGCCCATCCACATCGCCCTGTCCAACTCCTTCGGCTTCGGCGGCACCAACGGCTCCCTCATCTTCCGCCGCTGGGAATAGCGCCGCCGGTCGCCTTCGTACTGCACCTGCCGATTCAATCTGAAAACTACTGACGCCGTGCTAACCTGCGGTCCGACCCAGGAGGGCCGCGATGGCCGATTCGTCTCTCAACATTGCCCGCGCGTTTATTCAGGCCATCAACCACGCTGACCTCGCCGCCATGCGCGCCCTCATGACCGAGGATCACACCTTTACCGATGCCCTCCGCAACCGGATGTCCGGCGCGGAAAAAATGATCGCTGGCTGGCGTGCTTTCTTCGAAGCCATTCCGGAGTACTCGATTCGAGTGGATACTGCGCTCGCGGCCGGGGCGAAAGTAGCGCTGTTCGGCGAGGCGGCCGGCGGCTGGAGGGTCCACAACCGCGTCCTGGATGAAAAGTGGAGCGTGGCTGCGGCATGGCTGGCCGAGGTCGAATCCGGCAAAGTCAGCAAATGGAGCGTGTTCTGCGATACCGGCTGGGCGAAGCCTCCTCACGTGTAAGCGGCAAACGCTCCCCCCATTTCCCAGCAAATTGCGAAAATAATACGGTTCACCATATTCAATGTCGTAACTTGGCGACTATCATTAGCGGTAGTTTGGCGATGGATTTGCCAGTCTGATCCAACCCCCAATCCGGCAAGTTCTCCATAACCTGCGAGACGCTCCCAGAGGCCCCTGCAGCCGCACGATGAAAGGCAGGATCCGGATGAGCGTTTTTCTGGTGAATCCCAGCGACAATTCCTTTGGTACAGCCGTCATTACGCCCCGGTGGCTCTTCGTGCTTGCGGCCGCAACCCCCCCGTCGGTCGGCGATCCCATCCTCATCGATGAGTCGCTCGAGCCCATTGATCCCGAGCGCATCCAGGCCGGCGACATCGTCGGCGTCAGTGTCCATACCGGCAATGCCCTGCGCGGATATCAGGTCGGCAGGATGGCGCGCGAGCGCGGTGCCTGGGTCGTCTACGGTGGCATTCATGCCACGCTGTTCCCCGAAGAAGCCCTCGAGCGCGGCCAGGCCCACGCGGTCGTCAAGGGCGACGGCGATCTGGTCTGGGCGAAGGTCGTCAAGGATTGCATCGATGGTCATCCCGAGCCGGTTTATGACGGCGGACGCATCGCCGGTACCGATTTCCTTCCCGCCCGCTGGGACCTCATGCGCCCCGAGAAATATATGTGGGCTTCCGTCCAGACCATCCGCGGTTGTCCCAAACATTGCTCCTTTTGCAGCGTGTGGAGAACCGACGGTCAAAAGCCCCGCCAAAGGCGGCATGAGAGCGTCATCGACGAGATCGTGAACCTCCGCCGCCTCGGCTTCAGGTTTGTCGCCCTCGCCGACGACAATTTCTACCCCGTCACGCTCACCGATCTCCGCCTCGCGCGCGAGCAAAACAATCTGGCCAAGCTGGAAGAACTGACCGAGATCCGCGAAGAGCGCTTCGCCCTCATGGAAGAGCTCGCCAAGCTCCCCCAGGACATGGTCTTCTTCACCCAGATCACCATGGAAGCAGGCGAAGATGGCGACTACCTCGATGCCATGCGCAAAGCCAACATCAAGGGCGCGCTCGTCGGCGTGGAAGCCGTCACCCCCGAAGGCCTGAAGGCCGTCTACAAGGACTGGAACTACTCCGGCGATGCCCTGGCGAAACAACTGCAGACCTTCAAAGCACACGGCGTGCACGTCCTCGGGTCCTTCATCTTCGGGCTGCCGACCGATAAGGCCGCGACCTTCGACGCCACCGTGGACATGGCCCTCAAGGCCGGCGTGACCTTCGCGCAGTTCGTGATGATGACGCCCTTTCCCGGCACCGTCGATTTCGGGCGATGGGAGAAAACGCAGGCCGTCGATCCCGCCATGGTCGGCGACGTGCCCATCACGCGCTACTGGCTCATTCCCACCGAAGTCCGTCCCAAAATGTTCACTCCCCATCCCACCATGAGCGCCGACGAGATTCGCCAGCGGACGCAAAAGGTGTGGGACCGCTTCTACAACTGGCCCGCCATCTGGGAGCGCTCAGCGTGCTGCCCCAACATCACCTCGCGCATCGCCTTCATCTTCCTGTCCAAGCTCTACCGCCAGATGTACGCAGGCACCGGCATCTCCAGCGACAGCGCGCGCCGCAAGAAGTCAAAACGCTGGGCCCGCTGGACCGCTCGCCAATGCAAGCGCCTGTTCGAAGCGAAGCCCATGCCGGAACTGCAGTCCCCGCAGTGGGGACCTGCCTTCCTGCACGACCCCCGGCAGGACTCAGCGTTTACCGTCCTCGAGAACTAACCCGGCATTCAGCCGAGGCTGGAGTGCACCTCTGTCATTGAACCGGCAAGCCAACGCCTTTCTTCGCCTGAATTCCAATGTTACAATTACAAATGCAATAATTTGTCATAATGTTCGTATTCGACGCATCTACGCTCATCCTGATCGCGAAAATCGGACTGCTCAATACATTCCTGGGCGCCATCGAGATCGAGATTGCAATTCCGAGGGCAGTCGAACGCGAATGCTGCACCGGGAAGAAAACACTGGATGGGCTCATCATTCGAACGGCCATCGACGAGGAGAGAATCCAGGTCTTGCTCGCCGAAAGCAAACTATGCAGCCAGCTTCAACAAGACTTCAGTCTGGGAAGAGGGGAAGCCGAAGCCATTGCTCTTGCACTCAGGGCTAAAGCGCAAATCATCGGAATCGATGACAAAAACGGGATCAACGCCTGCAAGCTTCTCGGAGTTCCGTTTACTACCGCAATAGGTATTCTGCTGCGAAGCCGAGAAAAGGGGTTGATCGGAGCCGGCGAAGCGCTCAATCGGCTCTCCGCACTCGCCAGATATGGGCGATACCGGGCTTCGATCATCGAGAGTGCCCGCATCAGACTGGAGGAATTGCAATGACTCGGACCATGAGTATCCGTATGGATGGCGAGAACTATAAGTTTCTAACCGAGCTGACCAGGGAAGAACGCAGCGACCTCTCGAAGGCGGTGCGCGACCTGGTGACGCGCGGCCGAGTTCTGCTCGCGGTCGAAAGATACCGGAAGGGTGAGGCATCCCTGGGGCGGGCAGCCGTGCTGGCTGGCCTCCCCATCGGACAGATGATGACAGTTCTGAGCGAATTCGGGGTGCGCAGCAGGATCGAGAAGGAAGACTACCGGCAAAGTGTGGAGAACCTGGCCAAAGTCTGGTGACCGGGCGTTCGACCGTTCCTCCTCGTCAAAAGATGGGCCGCACAAAGAAAGACGCCGAAGGCTGAACCGCCTCGGCGTCTTTCTGGCCTTTCCTAATCCCTAATATCTAATCCCTAATCCCTGTTTCTCAGTAGTACAAATACTTCCGCCACTTCAAATCCGAGTGCCCGATCATTCGCATAATGTGCCGGCTGGTGTGCAGCGTGAATGGCCGCGGCTCCCTCTGCAGCTTCATGTGCTCCAGCTCGTTCAGCATGTGATTCCCCTTGCGCCGATTGCAGCTGTGGCACGCCGCCACCAGGTTCTCCCATGTCGACAAGCCGCCACGCGAGCGCGGAATCACATGATCCAGCGTCAGCTCAGCCGACGGCAGCACCACCCCGCAGTACTGGCACGTATTCCGATCCCGCAGCAGAATATTCTTCCGCGACAGCGCCCGCGTCTGGTGCGGAATTCTTCGATACTCGAGCAGACGAATCACCGACGGCATCGCCATGCGCAGCCGCGCAGAGTGCAGCTCGGTGTTCTGCTCTTCTTCCGTGCGCGCGACACCCTTCAGCACCAGTACCAGCGCGCGCCGCGCCCCACAAATGTTGATCGGCTCATAGGAGGCGTTCAGCACCAGCACCGGCGTTTGCAGAGCCTGCGTCGTCGTCACCACCCGCAGACCATCGGCGCCATGGCTCTCCAGCTTGCTGTGCACCGCGGTCTGAGCTTTTCCCAGCGACTGTCTGCGAGCGTGAACACCAGCTTTTCCCAACGACATACGTTCCTCCGTGTCGATGACCCGAGTTAGCCAGCTCGGGCGAGTTATCGTGCTTTACCGTCGGTCGAAACCGGGCGGCCTGATTCCTCCCAAAAAACAAAATCCTGTTCCATCGGAAGCTCAGCCTCCAGCTCCCCGGCCTTCCGAACTTCCCCGTGCAAATCTTCAGCTGGCGGCGCAGTGTTGCGTTCCCTCTGCGCGCGTGCCACCGTGGCCACCCGGACCGAAGCCGCCCCAGCGCGCATCAGCGCCGTGGAACAGGCGCGCGCCGTAGCCCCGGTGGTCAGAATGTCGTCGATCAACAGCACATGCCGTCCCCGCACCGTATCCGCCTCAGGGACAAAAAATGCGCCGCGAACATTTTCACGGCGCAGATGCGGGGTCAGCCCCGCCTGACTTTCCGTGGCGCGCTGCCTCCTCAGCAGCGCGGCGGCCAATTCGATCCGCATCTCCGGACGACGCCTGCGAAGCGTCGAACACACGGAGCGAGCCAGCCGCTCCGCCTGATTGAATCCCCGGCTCCGGCGCTTCTTCTTGTAAAGCGGAACAGGAACGATAACCAGCTCCGCCGGCAAATCGGCGATCGCAAGCACCTGATCCGCCAGCAGCGCTCCCAGCGGTTTCGCCACCCGCGTCATGCCGTCATATTTAAGGAGGTGCAGCAGCCTCCGCAGCTTGTCCCGATAAACCCCATGCGCCACCGCCTGCACGAAGTCGGGCGGCACCGCGCGGCAGGGGCGGCACTCGGTTTCATCGGTGTCAGCCGGTTCCCACTCCAGTGCCTCGCCGCAGCGGGCACAGAGCGGGCCAGTTTGTGTGGGGAGATCGTTCCAGCAGGACGCGCAGACAGGAAGGAGGGTAAAACGAATCAGCGGCAGGCCGCAGACATGGCAATTGTCGGGGAAGATGACCGTGGTGAGGCAATCGAACAGTCGGACCGGGCTACTTCGGAGCACGCGAACCACGGCGCGCCATGCGGTCGTATCAGATGGCGGAACTTCAGGGTCGCGGAGTCCCCGGTGAACCGGGTTCACTGGGGCGCTTGTCAGGGACAGGCTCTGACTGAAGACACACCTCAATTCGGAGAAGCAGTTGCGGCCCCTCGTTGGCTGCAGTATACGGGGCTTCCATCAACCCGGCAACCACAGCGTTTCCCCGCAGCGTCGCGAAGGTACTCTGAAGAGGTTGAGAGGAATATTCCGGGAATGACGACACCGCGTCCGGCAAAGATCGACGAACTGGCTCGCGCCGTGGGCTTTACCACCGCCGGAATCGCCGCCGTCCCCGCGCCCGGATCCTCCGAAGATCAGGAGGAGCAAACCCGCTTCGCCGCCTGGGTCGACGAAGGCCGCGCCGGTGAGATGGACTACCTCAAGCGCCGTGACGACGCCGGCCGGCTCCTGCGCTCGTCAGTCCGCGTCGCTCTGCCGTGGGCCCGCTCCGTCATCGTTTGCGCCGCCAACTACAACTCTGCCGCCCCGCGCTCCACCGACCCAGCCCCGCCCGGAACCGGCTGGATCGCCCGCTATGCCTGGTCCGCCCGAACCGAAAACGGAACAACCAGGCCGTCGGATTATCACAAAATCCTTTTACGCCGCCTCGAAAAACTGCGTGACCGCCTCACCCAGGAAACCGGCCCCTTCGAATCTCGCTGCTTCGTCGACACCGGTCCCGTCGTCGAGCGTGTCTACGCGCGCTACGCCGGCATCGGCTGGACCGGAAAAAACACCTGCATCCTGAATCAGAATCTCGGTTCGTGGCTCTTCCTCGGCGTCATCGTGACCTCGCTCGACGTCGCGCCCGCAGCTCTCGCCCTTCCCGCGGCCGACCGCTGCGGCTCCTGCACCCGCTGCATCGACGCCTGCCCCACCGGCGCTCTCACCGGCGAGCGCACCATGGACGCGAACCGCTGCATCGCCTATCTCACCATTGAAAAACGCGGATCGATCCCCGAAGAATTACGCTCCGGCAGCGGACGCCAGATCTTCGGCTGCGATATCTGCCAGGACGTGTGCCCGTGGAATCGGCGAGCACCCATCGCCGCCGACCCCGACCTCGCCCCGCGCGCAGAACTCATCAACCCCGCACTCGAAAGTCTCGCCGCGATGGACGAGCCGGAGTTCGAGCGCCGTTTTAACGGCTCCCCCGTGCGGCGCGCGAAGTGGGCAGGCTTCCGCCGCAACCTCGCCATCGCCATGGGAAACAGCGGACAGACGCGCTACCTCCCGCAGCTCCTCGCATGGTCCAGAGACACCGATCCGGTCCTGGCCGAAGCGGCCCAGTGGGCAGTCGGGAACCTGAGACGGATGGAGTGCGAGGGGGAACGACTCTGATCGTCTTCTGCGTGCTGTCTCAACCCAGCCAGGGCTAGGGGCCCGTGCAGGATTCATTCTTCTGGCCGCGAGACTTTCGAGCGAGCAAAGGCCCGCAGCCGGGATTCGCGCTAGGCGCCGGCGCGTACGACGTTCGCTGCACTCAGCCCTTTAGGGCCCTGCTGGCACTCGAACTCCACCGCTTCGCCTTCGTTCAGCGTTCTATACCCTGAATCCTGGATCGCGGAGAAGTGAACGAAAACATCTTCGCCGCTCGACCGCTGGATAAACCCGTAACCCTTGGCTCCGTTAAACCACTTCACGACACCATTCTCTTTCACCTGAGACTCCTTCATTCGTTTGCGTCTACGTTGTTGCCACTCGATCGTGTTCCGACCCTGAAAATCGTTACGGATGTAACGAAACCAGAGACACCAAAAGCTGCCAGAGTGCGCCCTGCTTGGGGCGGCGAGGCAGCTCAGAGTACGAACGGACAGTCACGGTGACAACGATACGGGTACATCAGGAACTGGCCTTTGGAATCCGATTCCCTTCCTGGGGAGCGGAAATCGTGTACCTGTTATGTCAGGAAACGATTTTGAAATCAAGCAAAAATTTGCGGGGAAACATCGCGCTTTCCCGCTGGTTACGGAAGTATCCGCGCCCCTCGTGCTCCCATTCCGCAACAGCCGATTCGAAAGTTTGCCCCTCCAATCCCTCTGTTACGATTTTTCCCAGGACATCGAATGACACAAGGGCTGGAGATGGAAACCGCGGCGCCAACGGGCGTTCAGGACGCACTGCCTCCGCCGGCCCCTAAGCCGCCGGACCGACCCCGTGCCCGTGGATGGTGGCCCGGCGTCGTCGCCCTCGGTCGGTATCTGTCACAAACTGAAGTGCATACCTACGCCTTTAGCGTGGCCGCCAACACCATCCTCTCCATCTTCCCCTTCATCGTCATGATGTTCACCGTCGCCCAGGATGTCTTTCATTCCCCGGCCATGGCCCGCGAAATCGGCAGCATCCTCATCGACGTCCTGCCCTCCAACCAGGATTTCGTCGTCCGCAACATGAGCCTCCTCGTCCACCCGCGCGGCAGCGTCCAGGTGGCCTCAGTCATCATGCTGCTCATCTCCTCGACCGGCGTCTTTCTTCCCCTCGAGGTCGCCCTCAACCAGGTCTGGGGCGTCGCGCGCAACCGCTCCTACGTCATGAACCAGCTCGTCTCCCTCGGTCTCGCCGGCCTCATCGGACTGCTGGCCATGATCGCTGTCGGAGCCGCAACCGCCCAGTCCGGCATCCTCTCCTTCCTCTTCTTCGGACACACCCAGAACGCAGCCTACGGCTTCATCCACCAGATCTTTCTTCAGATTGCCGTGGCGTGCCTCGGCGTCGGCATGTTCTTCCTGGTCTACTGGCTTCTGCCCCACCGCCGCTTGCCCGTCCGCGCCGTGCTGCCCACCGCCATCATCACCGGTTTGCTGTGGGATGGAGGGCGGGTGATCTACATCCTCGTCCTCCCCCACATGGACCTGCACTCGGTCTACGGCCCGTTCGAAGTCTCGGTCAGCCTCATGATCTGGGCTTTCCTCACCGGCCTGCTCCTGCTCTCCGGCGCGCAGTATTCAGCAACTCGCTATGCCCTCCGTCTCGCCCACAAAGCCGACATCGAAGCGGCAGCGAAGAAAACAGAAGAGACCGCAGCACCCAAGTCGGTGGAATAGCTCCTTCCGGACAAGCGCAGCAGGATGAACGCAACAGGACAAGCGCAGCAGGACAAGCGCAGCAGGAAGTATGCGGTACGAGAAGGGAGTAGGAAGAACCCAGTGGCTCGTTATGCCGCGATCAGCGCAGAGTGCCGCGACCAGCGCAGAAAAGTCCACCGCCCCCGAAAAACCCGACGGACGGCCAGGTTCACCCCACAGCAAGAAGCCCATTCCTTTTCCAACGCAACATCAACACAATTCATCGCTGTGCCCTTCCCTTAAATACCGTCCTGTCCCGTTTCGGAAAAAAAGCCGCGTGACCAGCTCTGCGCCGTTTCCGCAGAGGTGGAGCAATCCGCCGCCAGATCCGCCGGGATCATTCGAGGCTGCAAGCCCTATGCCGCAGCCCCGAACCACATCGCCAGCGCCTCGGCAAGCCCCACCCAACTCCCCTCTCCCACCCACGCCACATAGCCGTCCGGCCGAATCAACACCGCTCCAGGAGCCGCGACCGCCCCAAGTCCCGGCAACTCCCAACGACCTGCATACTCCGCCTCGATCCGCTGCACTCGATCCGCCCATCCTCCCATCTCCACGCCACCGCCAGCACCGAAATGCAGCAGCACCGGCCGAGCCTCGTGCAGCAGCGTGAAGACCCGCCGCGGCCCGCCCGCCGTGATCAGATCCAGATCCGGCATGCGGCGTCCCAGCAGCGGATGTCCTTCCCCGCAGTCGTAATGCACGTCGAGCCCCGACATCTCCGCCGCCATGCACCGGCGCGGCTCGTCCATGCCCAGAAACTGCGCAACATAATCGCTCATCGCCTTCGTCCGCTCGTCCTGACCGCGCAGCACCACTTGCGCCATGGTGTTCCGCAACACCCGGGCACCCACCGGGTGCCGCTCCGCGTGATACGTGTCCAGCAGGCTCGCCGGAGAAGTCCCCTTCACTACCTGCGCCAGCTTCCATCCCAGATTCACCGCGTCCTGCACACCGATGTTCAGCCCCTGACCCCCAAGCGGCGGATGCACGTGCGCCGCGTCCCCCGCAAGCAGTACGCGCCTCTCCCGGTACGCCGCAGCCTGCCGAGTCATATCGGTGAACCGCGAAATCCATGTCGGACTGTGGATCCCGAAGTCGGTCCCATACGCCGCGATCAGTCCTTCACTCACATCGCGCAGCGTCGGCTCACCGGCCCCTCCCAGCTCCCGTTCGGTCAGTACCACCCGCGCCCGTTTTCCATCCTCCAGTTTGCCGATCGCAGGGCTGCCAACCGCGTCCTGGCGGAAGCCCCATGCTGGCTCCTCGGTCGTCTCGACCTCAGCGATCAGCCAGCTCATCGTCGCATCGCAACCGGGGAACTCGATCCCCGCCACCTTCCGGATCACACTCCGCCCCCCGTCACACCCCACCAGATACTCCGCCCGCAGCGACCCGCCATCCGACAACTTGACATCGACGCCGCGGTCGTCCTGCGCGAAGCCCGTCACTTCAAGTTCGCGATGGATCCGCACTCCGAGTTCGCCAACCCAATCGGCCAGGATGCGCTCGAATTCGTTCTGAAACAGTGCCAGCACATAGTTGTGCCGCGTGGGAAAGTCGCTCAGGTCCAAAGGCATCTGGTGGAACCTCACCGCAGGATGCGTTTGACCCTGCGAGAGAAACCGATCCGCGACTCCCCGTTGATCCAGTACCTCGATCGTCCGCGCATGCAGTCCGCCCGCTCGCGATCCGGCCAGCTCCGCGGTCGCCCGCCGCTCGACAATCGCAGCGTCCACCCCCGCCAGCTTCAACTCCGCCGCCAGCATCATCCCCGTTGGACCGCCGCCCGCAATCACCACCTCATGGTCCCTCATCGCCGCTCCCCGGTCGTCAAAAACAACCCCATCGCGTGCCTCCCATCTCCCTGTTTTTCTCTTCGCCTGCCTGACTGTTATGCGGCACAGCCAGGGTCTTGCCGCAAGCCCCCCGGTGCGCGATATCCTGAGAGTGGCAGGAGAAGAAAATACGCTCCCCGCCCCCTCCGCTCCCGCCGCGCAATCTTCAGCCACGCCCTCCGCCCGCGCCCACAAAGCCCCAGCTTGTTCGTTTTTGAACAACTCCCTCCCGGCTCCGGACATGGCTTTTCCCTTTGATTCACTTAAGCCCTCTGATTCCAACAGAGGCCCATGGCCCCTCAACTGCATAATTCGAAACACGGGATCCGTCCGGCCCAATACCTGCCTGTACAGGAGCCATCATGCTGCCTGATTTGTGGCATGCGTTACGGCAGTTGCGCAAATCTCCTGGCTTCACCCTCACCGCTGTGCTCACGCTGGCTCTCGGCATCGGCGCCACCACCGCCATCTTCACGCTCGTGCAGCAGATCATGCTGCAGTCGCTTCCCGTCACGAAGCCCGAGCAGCTGTGGCGCATCGGCGACCAGGCCCGCTGCTGCAATTGGGGCGGATACGTTCAGCAAGGAAACAACGACGACGAGCCCAACGACTGGAGCCTCTTTCCCTGGGAAGCCTACCGTCTCTTCCGCGCCAACACGCCAGGCTTCCAGGATCTCGCCGCTCTGCAGGCCGGCAACGCCGCCCTGGGAGTACGCCCTGCGGGATCGCAATCGCCCCCCGATACAGCGAATGGACAATATGTGTCCGGCAATTTCTTCCGCACCCTCGGCGTAACCGCGTGGCGCGGGCGCCTGCTCATCGATGCCGACGATCAGGAGGGCGCACCGCCCGTGGCGGTCATGAGCTTCCACACATGGGTCCAGAAATACGGCTCCAGTCCATCGGTGATCGGCTCTGTCTACCAGATCAATGGCCATCCGTTCACCATCGTTGGCGTGACGGGTTCTGGCTTCGTCGGCGCCAAAATGGCGAGCGGAGGCATGCCCGACATCTGGCTGCCCCTCACGACCGAGCCGATCGTCGACGGCGCAACGTCGCGACTGAAAAATCCACACATCGACTGGCTCGACGTGATCGGCCGCGTGCGCCCCGACGCGAGTCCGGCCGCTCTCCAGGCCCAGTTGCAGGCCGAGTTGCATGGCTGGCTCGGCAGCCATCTCGCCGACATGGGCCCCACGGAAAAACCGCTCTTTGAGAAACAGACGCTCCGCCTCACTCCCGGCGGCGCGGGATTCTCCAGCATGCGCAGCAATTACGGCGAGGGCCTGCTGCTGCTCATGATCACCGCCTGCTGCGTGCTGCTGGTGGCCTGCGCCAACATCGCCAACCTGCTGCTGGCACGCGGCCTCCGCAACCGCCAGCAGACTGCGGTGCGCGTCGCTCTCGGCGCATCCCGAGGACGTCTCGTCAGGAAGGCACTCCTCGAAAGCGTCGTGCTGGCGCTCATCGGTGGCGCAGCCGGCGTAGCCGTGGCGTGGGCCGCCGCTCGGCTCATTCTCTATCTTGCATTCCACACACAAACGCACGGCACCTGGATACCCGTACAGGCTTCACCTTCAACGCCGGTTCTCCTCTTTGCCCTCGGACTCTCCGTCCTGACTGGTGCGCTCTTCGGGATGGCGCCCGCCTGGATGACCTCGCGCGCCGAGCCCGTCGAGGCCCTCCGAGGCGCCAATCGCACCGTCGGCAGCGGCCGCCACTGGGCGCAGAAGACCCTCGTCATCGCTCAGGCCGCCGTCTCGCTCGTTCTGCTGAGCGCCGCAGCCATGCTCGGAGGCAGCCTGCGCAACCTCGTGCATCAGGACTTCGGCTTCACTCCTCAGGACCGTACCCTCGTCTACATCAATCCCACCCTGTCCAACTACAAACAGGAGCAGCTGGTTCCGCTCTTCCGTGAGATTCAGGATCGCCTCGGCGCCATCCCCGGCGTGCGCAGCGTGACCGCCGCAACCTACGCGCCCATGAGCGGCGATCAGTGGGGCCACGGAATTCGTGTCGAGGGCAAGCCCGACCCAGGCCCGGAAGACGACACCATGGCCGACTGGACCCGCATCACTCCCGGCTTCTTCGACACCCTCGGAGCACGGATGCTGTCCGGCCGCCCCATCACTGAAGAAGACACCAGCACCACGCGGACCGTGGCCGTCATCAACGAAGCCTTCGCGAAGAAGTTCTTCGGCAAACAGAATCCCATCGGCCAGCACTTCGGCCCGCAGGTGCGAAAAAACGCGAGCGCCTACGAGATCGTCGGCGTGGTTCACAACATGCATTACGTCAGCTGGGGTTTCAGAGAACCGGCGCGCGCCATGTACTACATCGCCGAAGCCCAGACCGTGCACTTCGACGAACCCGATACGCAGAGTTACGAGATCTGGTCGCAAAACCTGTACAACATCGTCCTCTGGACTCCAGGCCATCCGCCGAACCTGGCTGCCCAGGTCAAGCGCGCGCTCGCCGACGTCGACCCAACTCTGGTGATGTACGGCGTGGTGCCCTATCCGGAGGTGATTGCAGGAGCCTTCGATCAGCAGAACATGATCGCCAGCCTCACCTGGTTGTTTGGAGGAGTCGGACTTCTCCTCGCCGCCATCGGCCTCTACGGCATCACCGCCTATGGTGTCGAACAGCAGACCAGCGAGATCGGCGTCCGCATGGCGTTAGGCGCGGACCGCCGTTCCGTGATTGCCATGATTCTGCGCGGAGCCTTCTGGCAGGTCGGGATCGGCCTCGCCATCGGAATCCCCGCCGCGATCGGGACCGGCTATCTCATCGCAAGCCAACTCTTCGGCGTGAGCCCCTGGAATCCGCTGCTGCTGGCGTGCGCGACGCTGTTGCTGGCTCTGGCTGCCCTGATTGCCGCCCTGATCCCCGCGCGAAGAGCCGCGAGCATCGACCCCATGCAAGCCCTGCGCAGCCAATAACGCATCCGCATCCATCGCGAACCTCGGCCCACCATGAACCTATCGCCGAACGTATCGCCCAGGCCCGGCCAGTGTTGAAGGGGCCCGCCTGTACAGCGTGCGGAAAAACTCGCCTCCGGCACCGGAAAGTGAAGGGGCACGGCTTCAGCCGTGCCATCAACCGCCCAAATTAAATCCGGACTTCAGCCCCTGAGGGATGTCTTTCGTCAGCGCCGGCATTACGGCGATTCGATGGCAGGCAGGTCATCCACGCATCCGGTGCCGCGAAGCGGCACGACGGTAAAAGCACCGGCCTTCAGGCCGGTGAATCAGGCGCGCTGCAAAGAGGGCCTTCAGGCCCGGCAAGTTTTGAAAGGGCACCGGCCTTCACAGCGTGCGGAAAAACTCGCCTCCGCATCGTGTGCCGCGAGGCGGTACGACGGTAAAAGCACCGGCCTTCAGGCCGGTGAATCAGGCGCGCGCTGCAAAGAGGCCTTCAGGCCCGGCAAGTTCTGAAGCGGCCCGCCTTTACAGCGTGCGGAAAAACTCGCCTCCGGCACCGGAAAGTGAAGGGGCACGGCTTCAGCCGTGCCATCAACCGCCCAAATTAAATCCGGGCTTCAGCCCCTGAGGCGATCTGCTTCCTACTTCGTCAGCGCCGGCATTACGGCGATTCGATGGCAGGCAGGTCATCCACGCATCCGGTGCCGCGAAGCCCACGACGGTAAAAGCACCGGCCTTCAGGCCGGTGAATGAGCCGCGCTGCAAAGAGGCCTTTAGGCCCGGCAAGTTTTGAAGCGGCACGCCTTCACAGCGCGCGGAAAAACTCAGCTCCGCATCGGGTGCCGCGAAGCGGTACGACGGTAAAAGCACCGGCCTTCAGGCCGGTGAATCAGGCGCGCTGCAAAGAGGCCTTCAGGCCCGGCAAATTTTGAAGGGGCACGACTTCACAGCGTGCGGAAAAACTCGCCTCCGGCACCGGAAAGTGAAGGGGCACGGCTTCAGCCGTGCCATCAACCGCCCAAATTAAATCCGGGCTTTAGCCCCTGAGGCTCTC
This sequence comes from uncultured Acidobacteriaceae bacterium, assembly GCA_963705765.1. Lineage (GTDB taxonomy): Bacteria > Acidobacteriota > Terriglobia > Terriglobales > Acidobacteriaceae > Palsa-343. Next base: position 117,759 of record CAVPKU010000057.1, read on the forward strand.
TCCCACACCTCGGCGGACTTTTTTCCGCAAGCTGTTCACCCGTCCCGCAAGGGGTTCAGGAAGGTCGGGCTTCAGCCCCTGAGCGATGTTCTTTCGTCAGTGCCGGCATTACGGCAATTCGATGGCAGGCAGGGCATCCACGCATCCGGTGCCGCGAGGCGCACGACGGTAAAAGCACCGGCCTTCAGGCCGGTGAATGAGCCGCGCTGCAAAGAGGCCTTCAGGCCCGGCCAGTGTTGAAAGGGCACGTCTTCACAGCGTGCGGAAAAACTCGCCTCCGGCACCGGAAAGTGAAGGGGCACGGCTTCAGCCGTGCCATCAACCGCCCAAATTAAATCCGGGCTTTAGCCCCTGAGGCTCTCTTCCACACCTCGGCGGACCTTTTTCCGCAAGCTGTTCACCCGTGCCGCAAGGGGTTCAGGAAGATCGGGCTTCAGCCCCTGAGGGATGTTCTTTCGTCAGCGCCGGCATTACGGCGATTCGATGGCAGGCAGGTCATCCACGCATCCGGTGCCGCGAAGCCCACGACGGTAAAAGCACCCGCCTTCAGGCCGGTGAATCAGGCGCGCTGCAAAGAGGCCTTCAGGCCCGGCAAGTTTTGAAGGGGCACGACTTCACAGCGTGCGGAAAAACTCGCCTCCGCATCAGGTGCCGCGAAGCGGCACGACGGCACCGGCCTTCAGGCCGGTGAATCAGGCGCCCCGCAAAAGAGGGCCTTCAACCCCGGCAAGTCTTGAAAGGGCACGCCTTCACAGCGTGCGGAAAAACTCGCCTCCGGCACCGGAAAGTGAAGGGGCACGGCTTCAGCCGTGCCATCAACCGCCCAAATTAAATCCGGGCTTCAGCCCCCGAGGCTCTCTCCCACACCTCGGCGGACCTTTTTCCGCAAGCTGTTCACCCGTGCTGCAAGGGGTTCACGAAGATCGGGCTTCAGCCCCTGAGGGATGTTCTTTCGTCAGCGCCGGCATTACGGCGATTCGATGGCAGGCAGGTCATCCACGCATCCGGTGCCGCGAAGCCCACGACGGTAAAAGCACCGGCCTTCACAGCGTGCGGAAAAACTCGCCTCCGGCACCGGAAAGTGAAGGGGCACGAGTTGACTCGTGCCATCAACCGCCCAAATTGAATCCGGGCTTTAGCCCCTGAGGCTCTCTCCCACACCTCGGCGGACTTTTTTCCGCAAGCTGTTCACCCGTGCCGCAAGGGGTGCACGAAGATCGGGCTTCAGCCCCCGAGGGATGTTCCTTCGTCAGCGCCGGCATCACGGCGATTCGATGGCAGGCAGGTCATCCACGCTGCCGGCACCGCACCACCGGCGCGACGTCAGAAGCCACAGCCTGGCCTGAGCGCGTCGGCCTAAGCCGACAAATCGAAGGGCGGCTCCAGCCCGTGGGCAAGGTTCCCCGAAAAAAAAGCCCTTTAGGCCCGGGGCCATCCACGCCCGAAACATGCGGGTTGCTGGTGATTCGGCCAGAACGCCGTCGGGGCGATTTTGAGGCCCCAGTTCCGCTACAATCCGGGCCATGAAAACAGACGCCGTGCCTGACATCGTTGGAGTCACGGCAATCGCTCTCGCATCTGGAGCGGTCGTCGCTGCACTCTATCGCATGCAGGCGCTGAGCCAACCATGGCTGTTCTGGCTGATTGCGCTGCCACTTCTTGTCGGCGCATCTCTGTGCGCGTGGTACGGCAGCGACAGGACCTGCGAATGGAACAGCAAGAAATGGGGCCACGCATTAATTCTCAGTTTGCTTTTCGGGGCAATATTTTTCGCGATTGACGTTTTGGTCGGTGGCCTAAACGGGCATTACAAGACTTTTCTTGAAACTGCCTCGCATTCGGGACTACTCGGTCTGCCGCTGACGATTCTGGTCTGCCCGATCGGCACTGTTATCGCTTTGGGAAGCTGGGTTCGATGCCTGGTGGAGCAGGGATCGAATCCAAACTCTCAAGCTTCGACCTAGGCGAAACCTCCCATTGTCGGCAACCTGGACGTTTCGCGCGCGATCTTCATGCCGCTGTTCTTTGCCACCGGCCCACCGGCTACCGGCTGCCTTTGTAACTTCCGTACCGAGACCCCATCCGATTCTCCTTGATCCACCACCCCACCCTCGCTACCCTGAAAATCAATCGAAGAAGTGTGCGAAAAGCCCGCCATCAAGCGGGCTTTTTCATTGGAGCCCGTCCTCGGCTCTCCACCTCTCCGTGCTCCCCTCAGGGGGAGCAGTCGCTCTTTGAAAACCTGCCGCTCTGCGAAGTTGTTGCGGGACCTTCACGACCGCTTGTGTAACCAAGCAGCCGCTTGTGTAACCAAGCAGCCGCTTGTGTAACCAAGCAGCCGTCTCGAAGTTCTCTGTTTGGATAGGTTTACAAGTTGTCGAACTTGTAAACACAGACTAACCTTCATCGAATCAATTACATGCAAAAGCGAGGCCCCCGAAGACGCGAATTGCGCGCCCCGGCGTCCTCAGCCTCGACCAACGAAGTCGGTCCCCAGCCCCAACAAAGCGTGTACGAAGTCGCCAACAGGAGGGGGTCGTTAAAAATCCGACACAATGGAATCAACAACATCCCGAGGGGTCACCCCCCCTTAATCAAAATGCGAGGGGGGGCAGCCCAGCCCTACTTCACGGTCCGCTCGCCGAACTTGTAGACGATCCCCACCGACCCGGCAAACTCACTCTGCCAGCTGAACCCGTAGTGCGTCGGCTGCCAGTCCGCGATGGCGCGAACCGCAAGCCTCGGCCCAAGGTTGTAGTCGATCCACGGCCCAATCCCGAACCCGACCGCCAGCTTGTCGTTGTAGATGCCCACATCCTGCGGCGTGGTCCCTTTTGGGAATCCGTTCCCGAACGCCCCGTACGCGCCCCCGATCAGCGTGTGCATCCCCATGGTGTACGTCTGGTGACGCACAATCCGGAAGTTGGGACCGAACAGGAAGAGGTGCTCGCTCATCTGCGGGTTCGCCGGAATGCCCTCACCGTTGGCCGGAACCTCGAGGTTGCCATACAGTCCGCGAGCCGATCCGTCGAACCCGAAGCGGGACCCAAGCCAGATCGTCGCCGTGCCGTTCCAGCCAAGCAGGTTGATGGCATGGACTCCGCGGTCCGGACTCGGATTGAAGTGAGAGTACTGCGCGCCGCCGTAGAAGTCCCAGCGCTGCGCGTTTTGCGGGGCTTCCGCTTCGGGAGCCGTGGCGGTCACCTGAGCGTGGAGGCGGTGCGACGATACGAAGCAAGCCCCAACCGCGGCCAGGACCAGAAGACGAAACATCACGGCTTTCACGCGATCCAGAACCTCAGAGAAAGGAATAGAAAGAACCGATGAGCAAGCATTAAGGGTATCACCTGGACACGCGCCCAAGACCGCGCCGCACACGCCACAGGGCCTGCTTCCTTCGACTAGCGGCGTCGGATTTGGTTGGCAACGAGAATCCTCCATTCCGAAGCCTGAAAGCTCCGGAATGGAGGAAGGGGTGGTGCCCTCCAGGCGCCGTTAGAGACACGACTCCTGCGTGAGCTTTGCGCTCACTTTGCAGACTGCTGAAGTTGGCCTGGGTTTTACTGCCGGACTTTAGTGCTGAACATCGACGACGAGGTTGACGTCGACCGGGATGGTGCGGTTATCGAGAACGGCGGGGCTCCAGCGGAACGAGCGAACCGCCTTCATCACGCGCGTGTCAACTTCTGGGTTGATGGAGTGAACGACCTGCACGTGGGTTGGCGTGCCGGTTTCGTCGAGGTTCACCCGCAGAACGAGCTCGGCGGGATTGGAGATCGAAGCGATCGTCTCGGACGGGATGTCGATGTTAGTGGAGTAGCGGAGTTGAGCTGCAGTAACGCCAGTGGAGACCACAACGGCTGAGGGGGTCGCTCCGGTAGCGTCGGTGGATTTCGGGGTAGCTGCACCTGCAGTGAGGGCAAGCGAAGAAAGCAGGGTAGCAACGAGGATACGGCGCATGTAAAACCTCCGTTGGGTCGATAGTGACCGTCTTCACCTTACGACTAACTCGATACAGTTGTCAAGATAAATATCTAACTCGCTGTATGAATGGCACTTATTAATTAGTTGTCGTGAACATTTACGAATTCCTTGCGGATCTCAGGGGAAATCTTTTATGCGGCCTATAAGAAAGGAAAACAGCGCGCGGCAGCGCTTAGGCTTGTAACTCAACCGGTGGCCAGGGATTTACAAGCCGTTCACAAAGAGACAGAAAATTCCCCGGTTCGCGCAGGAACACGAACAGGGGAAGGGAATCAGAGACAGAGATGACTTAGCTGCGAACCACGGGACGGATGTGCAACTCCTTCAGCTGCTCATCCCGCACTGTCGACGGCGCGTCCACCATCAGGTCGATGGCCTTCGCCGTCTTCGGGAACGCGATCACCTCGCGCAGGCTCGTCGCCCCGGCAAGGATCATCACCAGACGATCAAGACCGAGCGCGATCCCGCCGTGTGGAGGCGTCCCGTACTGCAGCGCTTCAAGGAAGAACCCGAAGCGCTTCTTCGCTTCCTCGTCCGACATGCCCAGGGCCCGGAAGATCTGCTGCTGAACGTCCTGCCTGTGGATACGAATGGAGCCTGAGCCCAGCTCGAGCCCGTTCATCGCAAGATCGTAGTAGCGCGCGCGAACCGACGCAGGATCGGTCAGCAGACGATCCATATCCTCTTCGTGCGGCGACGTGAAGGGATGGTGCGCCGGCTGCCATGAGCCGGTCTCCGCATCATGTTCGAACATCGGAAAGTCCGTCACCCACAGCGGACGAAAGGCGAGCGAGCCGTCGACGAGATTGGCAGGTGTGCCTGGCGCCTGCACGACCGAGTCAGTGACCGCAAACGCACCGTGGCGGTCGGCGTACTTCCTGGCCAGTTCGACGCGGAAGTTGCCGGCGGCGGAGAGCACCGCGATCTCGCGCTCCGAGAGTCGGCCCGCAGACTTTGTATCGCTGGCCGAGATGTGCGTCGATGCGTCGCCCGCGACGATCACCACCAGGTCGTCCGCCTGGCCCTGTGTTAGCTCGCGCAGCTTCGACACGGCGTCAGGGAACGACTTCTCGAGCCGCTTGAGGTCGTCGATGTACTTCGCGCCCTTCTTCGTTTCGAAGAGCGGGCGGTTGTCGTCGCGCTCCTTGCGCGAAAGCTCGCCGACCTTGGGAATGCGCAGAGCAACCACCGGCAGCGCAGGATCGATGGCCAGCGTCTGCAACTGCTCATCGGTGAAGATAGAGCGGACGTCGGTCAGGCCAGGCAGGCGTAGGTCAGGCTTGTCGATCCCGTACTGCTTCATCGCTTCGTCGTACGTGATGCGCGGGAAGGGAACGGGCAGCGCGACTCCGACCGCGGCAAACGCCGCAGCCATGAAACCTTCGACCACAGCGAAGACCGTGTCCTGCTGCGGAAAGGTCATCTCCAGATCGATCTGCGTGAACTCCGGTTGCCGATCGGCGCGCAGGTCTTCGTCACGGAAGCACCGGACGATCTGGAAGTACTTGTCCATCCCCGAGATCATCAGGATCTGCTTGAACAGCTGCGGCGACTGCGGGAGCGCGTAGAAGGTGCCAGGGTTCACGCGGCTGGGAACGAGGTAGTCGCGCGCGCCCTCGGGCGTCGAGCCGGTCAGGAAAGGCGTTTCGATTTCGTAGAAGCCCTGGGCCGACAGATTCTCCCGCACCGCCAGCGCAATCTTGTGGCGGATCGCGAAGTTGTTCTGCATCTCGTGACGGCGCAGGTCGAGATACCGGTACTTCAGGCGGACCTCTTCGTTCGCGATCGCAGGCTCCGCAGGCGAGAAGGGCGGAACCTTGGAGTCATTGAGCACCAATAACTCGGTCGCCGCGATCTCGATTTCGCCGGTCTCCATCTTGGGATTCAAGGCATCAGCGCCGCGCAGGCGCACCTTGCCAACCGCGGCAACCACGTACTCAGACCGGACGTGCTCGGCCTTGGGATGGCCCTCGGGCGAGATTTCCTTGTCGAGGACAATTTGCGTGATGCCGTAGCGGTCGCGCAGGTCGAGGAAGATCAGGTTGCCATGATCGCGCCGGCGATTCACCCAGCCCATCAGGGTGACGGTTTTGCCGGCGTCCGCGGCGCGCAGTTCGCCGCAGGTATGAGTGCGTTGGCGTGAGCCGAGAAAGTCGAGCAAAGCTGAATTCCTAACGAGTCTGAAGCGCGGACACGAGTTGGTCGCGCGGGATTTTGGTCTGCTCGCCGGTGGCGAAGTTCTTCACTGTCAGAATACCGGAGGCGTGCTCGTCTTCGCCGAGCAGAATGATGTTGCGTGCGAGCTTGTTGGCGATCTCGAATGACTTCTTCAGCCGGAAGCCGCCATCGCCCAGCTCAATGCGAAGACCTTGGCGGCGAAGATCGCGGGCCAGAGCGAGCCCAGGAGCGTTCAGGGTCTCACCGAGAGGCGCGACGAACGCATCAGCCAGCGTGATGACGGTTTCGGTTTGACCGGCTTGCAGAGTCAGGATCAGCCGATCGAGCCCCATAGCAAACCCAATCCCCGGCGCCTTGGGTCCGCCCAGCATCTCCGAAAGGCCGTCGTACCGCCCGCCGCCGAGCAGCGCATTCTGCGCGCCCAGCCCGCCGTGCGTGAACTCGAACGTGGTCCGCGTGTAGTAATCCAGCCCCCGCACCAGCCGCGGGTTGATCTCGTACTTCACGCCACAGGCATCGAGAGCGGAACACACCGCCGCAAAATGAGTCTTCGATGCGTCATCGAGGAAGTCGGCAATCTTCGGCAGGGTGGCGATGATGGCCTCATCCGCCGGGTCCTTCGAGTCCAGCACCCGAAGCGGATTCGTCTCGGCGCGGCGCTGGTTATCGGGCGACATCTGGTCCTTCACCGATGCAAGCGCTTCGCGCAACGCAGCCACATACTTCGGCCGGTCCGTCGAGGAGCCCACGGAGTTCATCACGAGCGTCCAGCCGGTGACGCCGACCTCGTCAAGAAAGCTGGCCAGCATCTCAAGCACTTCCGCATCGCGCAGCGGCGACTCCGATCCAGCGCTCGGCGGCCCGATGACCTCAGCGCCAATCTGCCAGAACTGCCGGTAGCGCCCCTTCTGCGGGCGTTCCCGGCGGAATTGCGGACCGATGTAGAAGAGCTTCTGGAGGAGTCCGGTCTCGCCAAGTTTGTGCTCGATGTAGGCGCGGACGACGCCGGCGGTATTTTCCGGCCGCAGCGTCAGGGACTGGGATTTTTCTGACTGCGCCCGAGCGCGATCCTCCCACGTGTACATCTCCTTGGAGACGATGTCGGTTTCCTCGCCCACCCCCCGGGCAAAGAGCGACGTGTCCTCGAAAATCGGCGTGCGAATCTCGCTGAAGTTGTAGCGAGCGAAGACACGGCGCGTAACGGTTTCCACGCGGTCCCACAGTTCGGTTTCAGGCGGCAGAAGATCGCGCGTGCCGCGCACGGCTTTGAGCAAGGTCATGTGTTTCTACAGATTCAGTCTAACGGACTCATGTGGTGCGATTTCACACAGTATAATGTGTGAGGCTCTACACAATTGAAGCGGAGGGTAGCTATGGCGACCAATCTTGCTCTCGATGACAACCTGATTGAAGAAGCTCGCAAACTCGGAGGACACAAGTCGAAGAAGGCAGCCGTGACCGCCGCTCTGGATGAATATATTCGCCGGCATAAGCAAACCGAAGTCATCAAGCTGTTCGGGACGATCGATTACGATCCAAAATACGACTATAAGGCGGAGAGAAGGACGCGCCGCGGATGATGGTTCTCGTCGACACTCCGGTTTGGTCGATGGCGTTTCGCCGGAGAAGCAGCGATCTGAAAGAACGCCAGCGTGGTTTGCGCAAGGGGCTGGAAAATCTCATCGCGGAGGGACGGGTTGCGCTGCTCGGAGCCATTCGCCAGGAGTTGTTGAGCGGCATTCGAGAGGAGCGTCAGTTTCTGCGCCTGCGCAATCTGTTGCGGGCGTTCCCGGATGTCGTCTTGTCCAGCGATGACTATGAAGAAGCAGCGCGCTTTGGGAATCAGTGTCGCGCTGTCGGAGTTGCAACGAGTCCTGTCGATTTGCTCATTTGCGCTGTCGCCAGTCGTCGCGACTGGCCGATTTTGACCGTCGATCAGGACTTCCTGCGCTACGGCAAGCACCTTCCCATACACCTGCTGGATGTCGATTAGATGGACTGGGAAGGCCGATGCTCACGAATGCGACGGGCGCGGCGGCAGTTAAAGCCCTCGATGACCGCTGCGTAAAGGGGTCCTGTTGCGTCTGATGGAAGGGTGTTAGGATGCCGACGCACATCGTGCTGCGAAGAGTCCTTCTGCTGGGAGTGCTGGTTGCGCTGAACGGCTGGGCGCGCGACAACGGCTCCGGGTGGCTGGAGGTGCGCAGCCCGCATTTCACCATCATCACCGATGCCGGCGACGCGCGCGGCCGGCATGTGGCCGGGCAGTTTGAGCGGATGCGTTGGGTTTTTCAGGGCTCGCTGCCCGCCTCGAACCTCGACCCTGCCAATCCCATCGTCGTGCTCGCCGTGAAAGACAAGAAGGACATGGAAGCGCTGGAGCCGGTGTCCTATCTCGCGAAAGGGCAGGTGAGCCTCGGCGGTCTGTTCTCGCGTTCCACCGACAAGAACTACATCCTCGTGCGCCTCGATGTGGAAGGCCAGCATCCGTACTCCTTCGTCTACCACGAGTACACGCACCTGCTCGAATGCCGCGATGCGGAATGGATGCCCCTGTGGCTCAACGAAGGGCTGGCGCAGTTCTTCGAGAACACCGACGTCCGCGACAAGGAGGTCCTGCTCGGCGAGCCAAGCGTGAACGCGATGGTTCTGCTGCAGCAGAACCGCATGATCCCGCTGCCGGTGCTGTTTCAGGTGGACGCGTCGTCGCCGTACTACCACGAGGAGCAGAAGGGCGACATCTTCTACGCGGAATCGTGGGCGCTGACGCACTATCTCTGGGTGCAGGATCATCAGGACCACGAGAACCGCATCGGCCGATACTCCGGGCTGGTCAGCAAGGGGACGGACCCCGTGTCAGCAGCCGAGCAGGCCTTCGGCGATCTGAAGCAACTGCAGGCGGCGCTCGAGACGTACACGCGGCTGGGGCACTATCCCATCTTTCAAAAATCCACCGAAGGCGAACCTCTGAACGAGGCATCGTTCCCCGCGACTCCGCTGAGCATCGCGGATGCGGACGCGATCCGCGCGGATTTTCTCGTCTCCACTGCGCGTGTTGACGACGCGCGGGCGCTGGCTGAAGCAGCGCTCAAGGATGACGCGAACGGTGCGAAAGCGCACGAGGCGATGGGGCGAATCGAATATGCGGCGGGGCATCATCCCGAAGCGAAGAAGTGGTATGCCGAGGCTGCCGCGCTCGATCCCGACAGCTACGTGGCGCAGTATTACTCGGGGGCGCTGGCCGTGATGGCAGGCGAGAACAGTGACGAAGCGGAGAGCCATCTGCGGGCGGCGATTCGGCTGAGCCCGCGCTTCGCCCCGGCCTATGATGCTCTCGCTTCGCTCCTGGCCGACCAGCGCGGCAAGCTGGAGCAGGCGCACATGATGGATTTGCAGGCGATCCAGCTGGATCCCGGAAGTCTGCACTACCGGCTGAACACGGCGCACATACTGATGCAGCAGGAGCAATTCGATCGCGCGGTGCTGGTGCTGCGGACCGCGAAAACCCTGGCGCGGAATCCGCTGGAAGTGGATGTCGTGGAGCGGATGCTGAAACAGGTGGACGATCACCGTGCGCAGGCCGAGAAGATGCAGCAACAGGCAGCGGTAGACGAGCAGGCTCGGGCGATCGCGATTGCTCAGGCGAGCGCGGCGACTCAGCCAGAAGAGCCGGCTATCCCGACGCATCCGACGGAAACACCGCATGGACCGGACCACTACGCGATGGGGGTGATTCACGGTCTGCGCTGTGGTGGGGCAGGACAGTTGGAGTTGCGGGTGGAAGCGGCCAAGGGGGCGGCGGTGAAGGTCTACAGCAACGATGCCTACAGGATTGACTATCGCGCGCTGAACTTTACGCCGACTGAGGCGATTCATCCCTGTCACGACCTGGAAGGAATGCGGGCGCGCGTCCACTACTTTCAGACGGCGGACAAGACAGTGGACGGGCAGATCACGATCATTGCGCTGTGGAAATGAAAACGGCGCAGCCAAAGCTGCGCCGATCCTCTATCTGGAGCCTGATTACGCCCGGCTGAGGTAAGCTCCTTCCGCCGTATCCACGCGGATTTTTTCTCCTTCATTGATAAACGGCGGGACGTAGACGACCAAACCGGTTTCCGTCTTCGCAGGCTTGGTCACCGACGATGCCGTCGCGGACTTGAGACCGGGCTCGGTCTCGACCACGGTCAGCTCGACCGTCTGCGGCAGCTCGATGCCGACCGGCGTTCCATCGTGGAACGAGACTTTGATCTGCAGGTTGGGGGTCAGGTATTCGACCGCGTCCCCCAGCGTGTCGCGCTTCAGGTGCGTCTGCTCGAAGTCCTCCGTGTTCATGAAGTAGTAGTCGTCGCCATCGTTGTACAGGAAGTCCATGGGGATTTCGTCGACCACGACGCGCTCGATGGGATCGGGCGAACGGAAGCGCTCCACGAACATGGCGCCGGTGCGGACATTGCGCAGCTTGGCCTGGATGAAGGCGCGCAGATTGCCAGGGGTGCGATGCTCCACGGAGAAGACGAGGTGGAGGTCATTGTTGTGCTTGATGATCATGCCCGGGCGCATCTGGGTGGCGGGAATCGCCATGGGTGAAGCTCCTTACGGAAAAATTGGGCGGAATGCTGCGGCAGATCAGAGCCGCGGGAGGCGGGCCTGAAGGGTCCGCGCAGGTGCATACTCCGGCAGATTCGATTTTATCCCAGTGGGACGACGGTGCCCGTCGCCACGGCCAAACGAGCGCCGTGGGTCGCTCTTAGTCGAAGATCTTACGCAGAAAGCGGACAAAGGCCGAGTGCTTCTTCGGTTGTGTCGGCGACCTTGCCTGTGGAGTCGCGGGCGTTGCAGGTTTCCGAATCCCTCCGTTCGCCGAGTCGCAGACCAAGCCGGGGTAGAGCGGATCATTGCAGGCAGCGTTCGCGGTCATCGTCGCGGGTGGATTCGCTCCGGGTGCCGCGGGTGAAGAGCCCGGTGCGCTGGTATTCGGTGCAGCTTCGCCGTTATAGACCAGCGGGGCGGTGATCTGCGTATGCGTCTGGCCGGGCGGTACCTCAGGCGTGCTGGGCGGCGGAGGCGGTGGCTGGAGACCCTCGCTTTGAGCCAGCGGGAAAGGGTTTTGCTCGGCGGGGCTCTTCGCGGTTTGCGGCGGAGGCGCGTTGCTCTGATCGCTGGTGTGAAGAGTGAGCCCCGGCGCGCCAACGCGGGCAATGGAAGTGGGTTCGGGTGTGGGTGGGGCCGGCGGGCAGCCGCAGGACTCCTGCTCGTTGTCGACCACCTGCTGCAGGCTGCCGTGCTCGAACAGCACCCGCTGGTTCGGCTGAATGCGATACGTCCCGCCTTCAAACTGATTTGTGACCAGGACGTAGGGCGCGTGATCGCCGTGGTTGTCGAAGCAGGTATCGCCTTGATTGCTGACGCGGAGGCTGAAGTCCGCAACGCCGGGACCGGAGATGAGAATGCGCAGATCGGGAGTGAAGACGACGTCGGAAAACTCGCCCGGGATATAGCGGCCTTCGAGAGCGCCGCGGTTGAGGGCAATCATCAACCCGCCGCCGGAGACGGTGCTGTCCGTCGACAGATGCACCTGGGTTGAGGAGCAGAGATTGAGATTGCCGCCGCGCGTGAGAGACAGGCGCACCGTCTTGTCGCCGGCGGTGATCGCGCCGTTATTGCCGATGAACGCGAGACCGTTGTCAATCGAGAGTGGCCCGGAAACCGACACGCCGTCGGTAGAGACCGTTGCGAGCGAGGCCGCTGTGGCCGATGGCGGCGCCGATTCGCGCAGGACGGTGGCAAGAGAGGCGGGTGGTTCCTGCCGCGTGGGCGGAGTTGCTTGTTGCGCTATTGCGCTGGTCGCGACGCAGGCTGCGGCGAGCAACAGGATGGCGGCCGGGGACTTCATCCGAGGTTCAGGAAATTCTCGATGAGCCGTTTTCCGTCCGAGGTGAGGACGGATTCGGGGTGAAACTGTACGCCCTCAACGGGCATGTTGCGATGACGCAGGCCCATGATCGTGCCATCGGCCGTACGCGCGGAGACTTCAAGGTTTTTAGGCAGGCCTTTTTCCTCGACGATGAGCGAGTGGTAGCGGGTGCAGGTCATCGGAGTGCTGATGCCGGAGAAAATCGTCTTACCGTCGTGCTCGACCTGGCTGGTTTTGCCGTGCATCAGCTTCGGAGCGCGAACGACGTTGCCACCGAAGGCTGCGCCGATGGCCTGATGGCCGAGGCAGACGCCGAGGATAGGGACTTTGCCGGCCATGTGGCGGATGAGATCGATGGAGATACCGGCTTCCTGCGGCGTGCAGGGGCCAGGCGAGAGAAGGATGCGGTCCGGGTGCAGCGCTTCAACCTGTTCCGGCGTGAGCTCGTCGTTGCGGTACACCTGAACGTCGGCGCCCAACTCGCCCATGTATTGCACAAGGTTGAAGGTGAAGGAGTCGTAATTGTCGAGAACAAAAACCATGTGTGTATTAGTGTAGCGCCGCAGTCGGCTTGTTGAGGGCATCGAGAGTCGCGTCTTTGGCGGACTTTTCGCCATTTGCGGTGCTATGCTTGCGGGCATCGGAGGTGCTCGCGATGAAGCTCTTCGTTTGCGCTCTTGTCGTACTCGCAACCGCTGCCGCCACTTCGGCGGGATTTGCTCAAAGCCAGGCTGGACCGCCAGCGAACCAGGGCTCGGTGGGCGTCTCCGATTCGACTGAACCGGTGTTGCACGATCAGATCAACCAGATGTTGTCGACCGCGATTGCGAACACCCAACCCAACAATCAGGTCGGCTGTCCGGTGGTGCTGACAGGGGCGCATCTCAACTGGCCCGCGAGCTATCTGCCGGTGACCAGCGCGGAAAAGATTACAGAGCCAAGTCTGGCGCTCGGTTTCCATAACGCCAGCGGCAAAGGAGTTCGGTCCGTAACGATCACGGCGCGATTCCTGGGCAAGAAGAACGTCTATCAGCTCGACGCGAATGCATTCGATCTGCGATTAACGTTCAACGGTGTCGCTGCCGCGAATAACGTTGAGGAGCAGATGGAGGAAATCCACGTGCCTGCAAAGATGTATGCCTACGGCGTGACGCGCGTGTCGCTCGAGCGGGTGACGTTCGCCGATGGCACGTTCTGGATCTCCTGGGGCCACGGAGACAATTGCAGCCTCGATGTGAAAGGCAGCGCGGAGCGCGTCGCGAAGTAAGTGGGTGCCCGCAACTCGCACGAGTCGCTTTTGAAGCACTGAGGGGCAGAGAATCGGGCTTGCGCTTCTCATGGGATTCGCTTTCAATGGTGGTCGCTGCGCCGCGCCAATTCCCAGGGCTTTGCTGGCGGCTGTTCATGACAACCTCAAGGAGAAAGATATGTCCTCACCGGCATTGAGCAAGCAGGAGTTTGCGGCGCTCGGCACGATTGCCAGAGCCCGGCAGGAGAATCTGAAGACGCTCTTCATGGGCACGCAGCTGACCTTCGCGAAGTACGCCAGGCCGAAGATCGTGAAGAGTGCCTTGTCGGATGCGAAGGATCTTGGGTCCTCCTGCAAGGACATGATCAGCGGGATCAAGACCGGAGCCAGGACCGCGTCGGCCTTGTCGCAGACGGGGGATATCCACTCCAATGGCGTCGAACTCATCAAGATTGCCACCAACCTGCACGACATCTCGGACGTCGTCGATGCGGTGGGCAGCGAGACGCTGCACCAGCTTGTTTCCGAGGTGACGCCGTTCATCGGAGTGGTCACCAGTTCGTACAAGTCGGTGCAGTCATGGCGAGCGGTGGTGGCGAACGCGCGCGACGTGTACAAGGCCGACTACTACCTGCAGGGCGTGCTGCCTGGAGATCCGTCAGCGGCGGCCGACGCCGTGATCGTTTGCATCAAGCGCTTTCTGGCAGCGAATACAGCGGACGCCATCCGTAACACGGCTTCGGCGTCGACCAAGATCGCCGGACTGTTCGCGGATCTGGGCACGGCGACGACAGCGGCGATCGGAGCGGCCAGCGCACTGTCGAAGCTCATTCAGGAGCTGGCCATTCTGGGCCGCGACTACACCGAGATGAAAGCGGGGAACATGCGGTGCTGAAGCATCCCGGGGTCGCTCGACCTGAACATCTTCAAGTCGTGCCCGGTGCTCGGGTGCTATCTGATCGCGTGCTCGGATACCAGCAATGTGCTCAATTTCTTCGTTGCCGACATCGGCTTGCCCGGCTGGATGACGAAGGTGGAGACGATGAAGAAGAACCAGCTCGATCCGCTGATCAAGAACGCGAACAAGGCCATTGTGACCTCGCACCTGACGCTGGAAGGACTGGCGGCAAACAAGGGCGCGCTGGCGAGCAAAGGCATGATGGACCGCTTCAAAGACAGCGTGAAGCACCATTTCAACAAGCTGATTCAGTCCAACGCCAGGCGCACGACGGCTTAAGCGGAGGTTTCCGAAGCGTCTGTCGGATCTGAGGGAAGAAGCAGGTCCCTCCGCTCCCCCTTCACTCGCTGACGCGAGCTCAGTGTCCGGTCGGGATGACAAGGTCAAAGGAAGATCAGAAACAGCACACCAGCGGGCGCAAGGGTCAGCTTTCTCTGGCCCGTTCGACGGCGCGAACGACGGCCCTGGCTTTGTTCAGGCTCTCCTGGTATTCGCTTTCGGGCACTGAGTCGGCGACGATGCCAGCTCCGGCCTGGATGTAGCCTTTCTTTCCTTCGACCAGCAACGTGCGGATCGCGATGCACGAGGTGAGGTTGCCGGAGTAGTCGGCGTAGAGGACTGTGCCGCCATAGATGCCACGGCGGGTGGGCTCCAGTTCCTCGATGATTTCCATGGCGCGAATCTTCGGCGCGCCGCTGAGGGTTCCGGCAGGGAAGCAGGAGCGCAGAGCGTCGACGGCAGAGAGTTCCGGCTTCAGGCGGCCTTCGATGTCGCTAACCAGATGCATGACGTGGGAGTAGCGCTCGACGTGCATCAGATTTGTAACGGACACGGTGCCATATTCGCTGACGCGGCCGACGTCGTTGCGGCCGAGGTCGACGAGCATGACGTGTTCGGCGCGTTCCTTCTCATCGCTGGACATTTCGTGCTCGGCTGCGAGATCGGCTTCTTCCGTGGTGCCGCGGGGACGCGTGCCGGCGATGGGGCGGTACTCGATGCGGCGGCCTTCGACGCGGACGAGGAGCTCGGGGGAGGAGCCGACGATGTGGGTGGTTTCGATGATTTCGTTCGCGGCTGCTTCCCTGGATCCTTTCCGCTTCTTGTTGTGATCCTCTCTGCTTAACTTCTTATGCCCGAAGCGGAGGAAGTACATATACGGCGACGGATTGACGATGCGCAGGGCGCGGTAGATGGAGAAGGGGTCGACGCCGGGCTCGAGGTCGAGGCGCTGGGAGAGAACGACCTGGAAAATGTCGCCGGCGGCGATGTATTCCTTGGCCTGTTCGACTCCGCGGAGGAAGGCGGATTTCTTCGTGCGTGGATTGAGCTTGAGTTTGCCGGCGGGTTTCTTCGGGTTGATCTTCGGCAACGGTTGCGAGAGACGGCGGTCGAGGCGATCGAGGCGGCGCAGCGCGTCGGCATAAGCGGCCTGGGGTTTGTGGCGGCGGAGATCGGCGGTGACGATGAGCAGTATCTCCTTCTTGACGTGGTCGAAGGCGAGGACCTCGTCGAAGAACATGAGGCAGGCGTCGGGCAACTGCAGGTCGTCGGTGGTGTCCTGGGGCAGGCGCTCGATTTGGCGGACGACATCGTAAGAGAGGAAGCCGACGGCTCCGGCGGTGAAGGGCGGCAGGCCCTGGACGCGGGCGGGTTTGTGGCCGTGGAGGGCGTCGCGGAGGAGGGCGAAGACGTCGCCGGTGACTTTGCGGGTGCGGCCGTGCTCGGTGATTTCGATCTGGTCGCCGTGGGAGACGATGCGACGGCTGGGGCGGGTACCGATGTAGGTGTAGCGGCCGAGATGCTCACCGCCTTCGACGGATTCGAGGATGAAACATTCGGGTTCGGCGGCAGCGAGGCGGAGGAAGGCGGAGACGGGGGTTTCGAGGTCGGCAGTGAGGGTGCGGTAGAGGGGAACGAGGGAATGGGTGCGGGCGAGCCGGAGGAAGTGGGCGCGATCGGGCAGCGAAGGGCGCATGGTTTTTAGCGTATCGGGTTCGGCGAAGAGCGTACAGGCGGCGGGAGCCCGGGACCGGTGGCCGATCGCTGAACGGCGACGTGGAGTGATGGATGCGCAGCTGAAGTTATTCATTTGTAAACAGCGTTTTTGTTGTTTTTTGATGGCATCGCGGGAGGCCCGCTGATTCTGCAGTGCTTCGAGCAGGGGGTTTGGAGTGACAAGTTTAAAACGGCCGAGTTGGGGGTTTGTGGGAGCGATAACGTGCGAGAGGCGTCGACGGGAAGAGGATTGTTCGGGGACAAAGGGGTGCGGGCGTGAGCCTTTCAATTTGCTGGAGTGTGATTTTTTGGGTGTGAGATATGGATTCATTTGTAAACAGAGATTCTGTTGGTTTTTGATGGCATCGCGGGACGTCTCTTGATTCCGCAGGACTTCCAGCAGGGGGATTGGGTTAACAAGTTTGGAGAGGCTGAGTTGGGTGTTAGTGGATGCGATAACGTTCGGAGACGACGCGGACATGAAGACCTGACTCCCTCCCTGCAAAAGGAAAAGGCCGCGCGTGGCGGCCTCTGGCGAGGACAAGAAATTGTTATCCCCTATTTTTAGAATAGCAGGTTGAAGGAATAAGAGCGCCAGGTTTGTTTGAGTAAGTTGGCCTGTAAGTCTTGATAAGTCATAGGTCATTACTTTGGATTGGGAACGCGGGGCTTGACACGTTTCCACCGGTGCGGCGAGCAAGAGTCAAGCAGGGTTGAGAGGTGTCGATGAGCTTCGGTGATCCGATCGCCATTTTCGAAACGGGAGTGGTGGTAACTCCTGGATCAGAGCCGAGCTGATTTGCGTTGAGATTCGTCCACCGCGAGATGAAGCTTCTTGCTGTGGGGTGAACCTGGCTTTCGGCGGAGCGGCGGGCGGGTGCAGGGGACAACGGCAGGTGCTGAGGTTCGGGGCGGTCCGGGGAGGGGCAGGGGTAGGAGGGCAGGGCACGGCGAACCTTGTTTGGAGAGGAGATGCGGGGAAGCCGGGTTGTAGTCAGTTTGGAGTGGGGGAGGAGACGGCATCGACGACGACGATCTGGACGGGGCCTTTGAAGGATTCGAGGTGGAGGCCGAGTTGCGATTTGAGGGCGCTGAAGAGGGAGGGGCCGGTGGCGTCGGTGTCGGTATCGGTTGCGTTCATGTTCAGAGGGTGCCACTCGAGGGTCCAGTCGTATTTGCCGGTGAGGCCGGTCTTGTCGATGACGATGCGGCCGTCGAGTTCGGGCTGGCGGCCGAGCATGGCGGCCAGGTTGGCGAGGGTCTGGCTCGTCGCGGTCATGGTGCCGTGATCGCGGCTGGTGTTGGTAGAGGAACCTTCGCGGGGCTTCGCGGGCGTGCTCGAGGAGGATGCAGGCGCGTCGGTGGCGGACGGGGCAGCGGGTAGAGGAGCGGCGGGGTGGAGTTTGGAACCGGCTTTATCGACGACAAGATCAAACACCGGCAGCTCGCGGGTTTCGATATGGACCTTGAGGCCGAAGCGGTCGGCGAGGAGGGCCTGGACCATGAGACGGAGGACGCGGAAGCGGTCGTCGCTGGGGAGCTTCTGCAGCTGGACGTAGTCGTCCTCGGCGATTTTGGCGTTGATGTCCCAGCGGGCGTCGAGGAGGGCGTCAGAACCGCCGGTGAGTTGGGGAGCAGAATTCGCGTTGAATGCGCTGCGAATGAGGTTGCGGAGGGTCATGTTTTCGGTGCTGTAGCTGCTGTTGTTCCAGCGGACACTGCTGTGGTAGGAGCGGCCGAGGTCTTTGCTCGATGGCTTGACGGTGGAGACTTCAAAGGCGGGGACGGTTTCGTTCTTGTCCGGAACGATGAGCTGGGCTGGGAGGGCGGCCGCGAACGCAAGGGTGAGAACGATGACGGAGGAACGGACGGCGATCATGAGCGAGCTCCGCTGGGCGATGACGACGGCTGCCATGGTAGACGCACGCGGCGGAGATTCGCTCATGGGCGGAGGGGTCGCTTGAGAGGCGTATAACGAACTGTGATCGCGGGCTGTATGCCGGGGCGTTGAGAGGGCTATGAAGATTGCCGATCCGTATGAGCTGACCGAAACCCGTCACGGTGTGATGCTGGTCAACCGCAACGATGTGTATATGGGGAACGCGCTGTTGCTGTATGGGGAATGCTGCGAGCTGGAGTCGCGGTTCATTCTGTCGCTGCTGAAGCTGCCGGGACTGACGATTGAGGTCGGGGCGAACATGGGGATCCACACGATTCCCATGGCGAAGTTTCTTGCCGGGCAGGGGCGGATGATGCTGGCGTTCGAGCCGCAGCCGGTGATCTTTCAGCAGCTGTGCGCGAACCTGGCTCTGAATGGGCTGATGAACGTGCGGGCGCTGCCCTATGCGTGCGGAAATGAGAACGGGGCTGTGGCGTTCGGGGTTCCGGACTACAGCAGCGCGGGAAATTTTGGATCGACGTCGATGAGTGTGCCGGGCGATACCGGGACCGGGCCGCGCGAGGTTGTGCAGTGTGTGCGGCTGGATAACCTGGTGACGGATGGGAACGTTGGGCTGATCAAGATCGATGTGGAGGGATTCGAGCGGCAGGTGCTGGAGGGATGCGAGGGGATTTTGGCGCGGTGCCATCCTTTTCTGTATGTCGAGAACGACCGGCGGGAGCAATCGGCGAGCCTGATCCAGTGGCTGTTCGATCACGAGTATCGGCTATGGTGGCACAATCCGCCGCTGTTCAATCCGGAGAATTTTCGCGGAGTGGGGGAAAACGTGTATGCGAGCGTGATCTCGCTGAACATGCTGGGCGTGCACCGGTCGATCGATTTTCCGGGAAGCGGGATGACGGAGATTGTGGATGCGCAGGCGTATCCGGTGCAGATGGGGTAGGACGCACAGAGCCAGAACCACAGCCATAGCACAGAGCCAGAGCACACCTGGCGATGCTTAAAGCGGGGAGTGTTCCGCAAGCGGTTCTGTCGTGCCGGCTTCGGCTTGCTGGCGCAGGCGGGTGTTTTCTTCTTCCAGTTGAGCGAGGCGGCGGCGCATGGGCTCGAGTGCTTCGGCGAGTTCTTCCTGGGTGTAGCGGGGCGTGATGTGCTGGGGGCAGTTCCAGTCATACGCTTCGACGTGAATGAGAACGGCGCGCTCGGGGCGGGCGTCTTCTTCGGGAAGGTAGAGGCGGTCGATCCACTCTTGAGCCTCGGGCGTGTCTTCGAAAATCTCCACGTGGCCGAGGATTTTGAGGCGAGCTTGGCGGGCGTAATCCATGAGGAAGAGGGCAACGCGGTCGTCGTGGAGGAGGTTGCCGGTGCTGATGTACTGCATGTTGCCGCGCAGGTCGGCAAAGCCGAGGGTGTGGTCGTCGAGGACGCGGAGAAAACCTTTGGGGCCGCCGCGAAACTGGATGTAAGGCCAGCCGGTTTCTGAGACCGAGGCCATGTAAAAGCCGTCGAGGGTCCGGACGAAGGCCTGTTCGGCGGGGCCGAGGGTGGCGCCGGGCTGGCCGGAGATTTCGACACGCTGATACTGGGGGCGACTTCCGTGGCGGGTTTGTTGTTCCTTGACTCCGGGAGTGAAGGCGAGTTGTGCGAAGCGGCGGCCCATGGTCTCTCCATGGATTCGGGAGAGGGGGATGGGGATTCAGGAGTGTGTTGGTTCGTTCAGGGATGCGACGAGGCGGTCGAGGAAGGAATCCTGACCGCGGAAGATTTTTGCGCGGGCGGTGGCGAGATCGAACCAGGCGCCGCGGTCGGCTTCGGGGATTTCAATCTGGCGTCCGGTGCGCGGGGGCCACTCAACGAGACAGGTGTTGGAGACGAGCTTCGCGGGGTCGAAGTCGCCTTCGACGGCCCATGCGGTAACTTCTTTACCGGCAGGCTGGGTGATGACGCCGAGCGGGGTAAATTCTTTCTCGGGAAGGTCGAGGGTGAGGGACGAGCCGGTTTCTTCCTGGAATTCGCGGCGGGCGGCTTCGAGTGGCGGCTCGCCGTCGTGATATTCGCCTTTGGGGATGGACCAGGCGTCCTTTTTCGCCCAGAAGGGGCCGCCGGGATGGATGAGGAAGACTTCGGGTCCGGAGGGGGACCGGCGGTAAAGGAGGATGCCGGCGGAGCGTTTGGTCACAGATTCAGGGTACAGGGAGCAGGGTACAGGGGAGGGTACAGGGAGCAGGGTACAGGGAGCAGGGTACAGGGAGCGATACAGGGAGCAGGGAGCCGGAAGCTGGAAGCTGGCAGCTGGACCGATATTGGTAGACTCGGGGAAAATTGAATTGGAGAGAGGTGCCATGGTGGTGAGAAGCGTGGTTCGTATGGCGATGGTGGCCGGCCTGGCGGTGGCCGCGTCGGGTGCGGTGAGCTTTGCGAAAGACAAGACGACCGTCAACCAGGAGCCGGTGACGTGGGGGATGCAGTCGGGCAACGATGGCTGCGTGATTTTCAAGGAGTCGGAAGAGACGAGCTCGGAAATGGCTCCTGGCGGGGGCGGGTTCACGACGCATACGGTGAAACAGCTGGAAGTGCTGGACGCGATCAAGGCGACGCCGCCGAAGAAGAAGTACAACGAGACGAGCGCGGAGCTGGACGAGCTGAGCCAGTTCGGGATGCAGAATCACGTGAAGTTCGTGAAGATTCCGAAGAAGTACACGCCGGAGCAGCTGGAGAAGGCGAAGACGATGTGCGGGGTGCAGTAGTTTTCGCGGGAGCCGGGAGCCGGGAGCCGGGAGCCGGGAGCCGGGAGCTGCTGATGCTCGTGGCTTAACCCTTGTAGGCCGGGCCCAGGAATTGTGGGTTGTGGATGGTTCCGTCGTAGTGAGGGCTGGTTTTGAAGAGCTCGAACTGGCCGGTCATGGCGGCGTCCCGGGTTTTCGCGAGTATGGCGGCGACTTCGGATTCCGAGAGAGGGTGGAAGCTGGCGACGGCGGCGAAAGCCTGGTCGAGGATCTGGGGCGAGTCGATGCCGGTGATGACGACCGCCGCCGGTGAGTTAAGGGTAAAGTGGAGAGCCTCAATCGGCGTGACCGTCTTGCTGTTGAGGATGTAGGGGTCGCCGAAGGTTTTCATCGCAAGGATGGCGGTACCTTGTTGCTGCGCGACCGGAGCGACGTTGTGGAGGAAGGAACGGAAGTGGGCGTCCATGACGTTGATGGGCATCTGCACCGTATCGAAATGGAAGTTGTGGGCTGCGGCGGTTTCAAACATGCGCAGGTGGACGCTGGGGTCCTTGTGGCCGGTGAAACCGATGTAGCGGATTTTGCCCGCCTGACGCGGCCGCGAGCACGGCTTCGAGAGCGCCGCCGGGAGCGAAGATGCGGTCGGCATCGTCCAGGCGAATGCACTCGTGGAACTGCATCAGGTCGATGGTGTCGGTCTGCAGGCGGCCGAGGGACTGCTCGATCTGCTGGGCGGCGGTTTTGGCGTCGCGGCCGTCGATTTTGGTCATAAGGAAGGCGCGCTGGCGGTAGCCGTCGCGAAGGGCCTGGCCCATGCGGACTTCGCTTAAGCCATCGTTGTAGTCCCAGCAATTGTCGAGGAAGGTGATGCCGCGATCGAGGGCGGAGCGGATGAGGCGAATGCTCTCCTGAGGATCCTGCTGCTTGCCGATGTGGAAGCCGCCGAGACCGATGGCGGAGACGCGTTCCCCGGTGCGGCCGAGTTCGCGGTAAATCATCGAGGGGGATTCGGGGCGGCGGGTGGGTGCGGAGGTTTGGGCCGGGGCGCTGGGAACGGTGGTGGCGGCGGCAGCGGCGGCGCTGGTGCGGAGGAAATCGCGGCGGTCCATGGTGATTGAGATTGTCGGGGAGGGGAGAAGGATGCGGGGGGACGGAAAGACAGGGAATAGGGAATAGGGCACTGGTTGAGGCGGGGATCGCCGGGGAGGTGCGGTCCGTGTCATTATTCGGTGGCAAGGCGGCCTGCCGAATCGGGATTTGTCGGATGGGGCATTACCTGGGAGGGTGAATAGCACGAGGGGAATCTTTTGGTCGTGGCGACGGTGGCTTAAGTTGAGGACAACTTCTGCACACCAGGACCGAATTGCCAACCAACCGCACCCTCGTTTGTCTCGCAAATTCCAGGAAGTATCAGGGGCGGTGCATTGCCGGACGGGAGCTGAGCAACGGAGAGCTTGGGGGATGGGTTCGCCCGGTGGGGCCAGGAGGAAAGGGGGAACTCAACGGGGAGAGGCTGTATTCCGACGGGAAGGAACCGCAACTGCTGGACATCATGGAGATCGGGTTTCTGGGAGCAGCGGGCTCGGGCTGTCACCGCGAGGATCAGGTGGTGGATACGAGGCAGAGGTGGGTGCGGAAGGGGTCGTTCAACCCATGGTCGGCCTGTGGGGCGACGGAGGACGTGGACGGGTGCTTGTGGTTCGATGGGGGATCGACGTCCCATGGGAGGAATGACAAAATCCCGGCGGAAGCGGCGGCTGGGCTGAGCTCATCGCTGAAGCTGATCCAACCGAACCGGCTAACGATCGTGGTTCAGATGGAGGAAGGGGGCGGGCTGTCGAAGCCGCGGCGGGCGATACGGGGATCGTTTTCAATTGGGGGATTCAACTACAGGTTTTCGGTGACGGATTGTTTTATCGAGGAGGAGTTGAAGGACGCGCCCGTGGGGACGAGGATGGGGCTGACGCGACCGGTATTGTGCCTGAGCGTGAGTGCGGTCTTTGAGAGGATGAACTGCTGCTACAAGCTGATCGCGGGAGTGTTGAGACCGGAGCTATGAGTTCTGAGGCGGCGGTGTACAGTGTCGGCTATTCGCATCGTTCGATGGAGGAGTTTGTGCAGTTGCTGCGGGAGAACGATGTCACCGCGATTGGCGACGTTCGATCGCAGCCGGTGAGTCAGTCGAATCCGGGATTTTCTCAGGAGCCGTTGCGGGATGGTCTACGGTCGGCTGGGATCAGCTATGCGTTTTTGGGAAGGGAACTGGGAGCGCGCACCTCGGACGAGGGTTGTTATGTCGGGGGCAAAGTGCAGTACGACTTGCTGGCGGTGACTCCGTCCTTTCAGGCGGGTCTCGATCGGGTGGAAAAGGGACGGAGCGATCATCGGATTGCATTGATGTGTGCGGAGGGCGATCCGCTGACCTGCCACCGATGCATTCTGGTAGCGCGGCATTTATGTGCGCGTGGGGTTCGGGTGCGGCACATTCTCGAGGACGGTCTGGTGGAAGATCATGCGGTGACGGCACGGAGGCTGGTCGCGATGCTGCGGATTCCGGAGGTATGCACGTCGCAGCGAGAGGAAGACCAGCTGGTGATGGCATATGAGATACAGGGGGATCGGATCGCGTTCCGCAAAGACACGGGAGAAGCGGTGCAGTACGAGCTGTGGGATCAGAAATGAGACTGTTCACGATTGGGTTCACGAAGAAAACAGCTGAGGAGTTTTTTACGCGGCTATCCTCAGCGGGCGTAAAGCGGGTGATCGACGTTCGGCTGAATAATGTTTCGCAGCTGGCAGGTTTTTCGAAGCGCGACGATCTGCGGTATTTCCTGGGAGCGATCGCGGGAATCGAGTATTTACACCTGCCGGAGTGGGCTCCGACTCAGGAGATGCTGGACGAATACAGGAAGTTGGGTCACGACTGGGACGGGTACGCAGCGCGATTCCTGGCGTTGATGGCTGACAGACGGATTGAGGATACCGGGGATCGGGAGAGGTTCGGGGACTCGTGTTTATTGTGCAGTGAGGCAGAGGCCGATCATTGCCATCGTCGGCTGGTGGCGGAGTACCTGCGGGAACGATGGGGGAACGTGGAGATTGCGCACCTGTAGCGGGCGGCCCCGCCATGGCCCACAAGGGTAACCCGTGTTGGCCCTTCAAGGGTTGCGGTTATGGGGGTTGGGGGCCTATACTCGGACCGTTTGGCCCGGATTCGGGTTGAATCCGAAGTGAAGAGGATTTAACAATTTTTTGGGCCGGTCAGGATTTGTGGTGGAGATTCCCCAATGGCGACGGTAACGCTGGAACAGGAAATTAATCCCTGGGAAGCCCAGGCAGGCACGATTCGATTTTGCGGCGCGGAAACTGAATCTGGATGAGGGGTTGTGGCGGGTGCTGCGGTATCCGTCGCGGGAGATCATCGTGCATTTCCCGGTGACGATGGATGACGGGCGGATCGAGGTGTTCACAGGCTACCGGGTGCAGCACTCGCAGGCGCGGGGACCGGGCAAGGGCGGGATCCGCTACGCGCCGGACGTGACGCTGGACGAAGTGCGGGCGCTGGCCAGCTGGATGACGTGGAAGTGCGCGGTGGTGAATATTCCCTTTGGCGGCGCGAAGGGCGGCGTGATCTGCGATCCGAAGAAGATGTCGCAGGGCGAGCTGGAGCGGATGACGCGGCGCTACACCGCGGAGATCATCGAGTTCCTCGGGCCGGAGAAGGACGTGCCGGCGCCGGATGTGAACACGAACGAGCAGACCATGGCATGGATCATGGACACCTACTCCATGCACATGCGGCAGACGGTGACGGCGGTGGTGACGGGCAAGCCGCTGAATATCGGCGGATCGCGCGGGCGGCGCGAGGCGACGGGCCGCGGGATCATGGTGGTCTGCGAAGAGGCTCTGAAGTACCTGGGCATGCAGCGCGAAGGATGCCGGGTGATCATCCAGGGCTTCGGCAACGTGGGGTCGAATGCGGCGCGGCTGATGCAGGAGCGCGGCTACAAAATTATCGGGATTGGCGAATATGACGGCGGGCTGTTCAATCCCAACGGGATCGAGATCGGCGCGCTGGAGGAGCACAAGCTGCGCAACGGGACGGTGCTGGGCTTCCGCGGGGCGGAGCCGATGCCGACCGGCGGAACTGCTGACGACGCGAGTGCGAGATTCTGATTCCGGCGGCGACGGAGAACGTGATCACCAGCCGCAACGCGGAGAAGATCCGGGCGCGCATTGTGTGCGAAGGCGCGAACGGGCCGACGACCGCGGTGGCGGATGAGATTCTTGCGGACAAGAAGGTCTTTATCATCCCGGACATTCTGGCCAATGCGGGTGGCGTGACGGCGTCGTACTTCGAGTGGGTGCAGGACCGGCAGGGCTACTTCTGGAAAGAGTCGGAAGTGAACGAGCGGCTGGGGAGCATTCTGGCGGAGGCGTTCGACGACGTGACGCGGTATGCGGAGGCGCATGACGTGAACAACCGGATCGCGGCGTACATGCTGGCGATTGACCGGGTGGCGTTCACGATTAAGCAGCGGGGGATTTACGCGTAGAGGCAGCTGCGAAGCGGTCTAGGCTAACCGCTTTTCAGCCCGCCTCACCTCAGACCCGCCGTCGAAACCTTTCGCTGCGGCCTCGGGTCTTCGTCTTTGCGCGCGGGCGTGTTCGTTTGCCCATCAGTGTCGCGACGACGCCAAAGATGACGAGGACCGCTCCGGCGACCTGGCGGCGGGTGAGCTGCTCGCCGGCGAGCGCGATGCCGAGGGCGAGCGCGATGACCGGATTCACATACGCATAGCTGGAGACGCGCGTCGGCGAATCGTGCGCGATGAGCCACACGTAGCTGGTGTACGCGATGATCGACGCCGCGACGATCAGATACGCCATGCTGAACAGCACCCGCGGGCTCATGACGACCCAGGTTTCCGGCAGCAGCTGGCGTTCGCCGGTGGCGAAGGCGGCAATCATCAGGCAGAATCCGCCGGTATACATTTGCCATCCGGCGTTGAGTTTTTGCGGGCTCGGTAGGGTGAGTTTGCGGGAGAGAATCGTTCCGACGCCCCAGCAGAGGGTTCCGGCGACCGTGACGAGGATGGCGATGGCGTAGCCGCGAGCATGGGCGTGGTGGCCGCGATGCCGCAGGGCCAGCAATGCGACTCCGGCAAAACCCGCAGCGATGCCGCTGATGGAGAGCAGCGTGGCGCGCTGGGTGCGGAGGAAGAGGACTTCGCCGGCGTAGATCCAGAGCGGGATGAGCGCAGAGACGAGGGCGGCGACGCCGGAGGGAATTTGCGTTTCAGCCCAGAAGAGGCCTGCGTAGAGGCAGGCGAACATGATGACGCCGAGCACCGTGGCGTTGAGCATCTGGCGCGCGGTCAGTTCGAAGGGGCCGGTGAAGCGGCTCCAGAGAATGAGGATGAGGCCGGCGACGGTGAAGCGGAATCCGGCGGCGAAGAAGGGTGGGACAACGCTGACGACCTCGCGAATGGCGAGGAAGGAGCCGCCCCAGAGGATGTAGATGGCTGCGTAGGCAAGGAGTTTGCGCACAGGTAGACAGTAGGGTACAGGGTACAGGCATACAGGGAGCAGGGAGCAGGGGAGCAGAGCCGAGAGCGGCTGGGACTGATGAACCTTCCTTCCGACTGGTACACTCAGGCTTCCCCAAAACCGGGTGAGGGAGCGGCCAGTGGCGACAAGCAACATCAAGCCCGCGAATACGAAGTCAGGTCCGGCACAAGGATTTCAGCCGTTTGTGCCGGCGAGTGAGACGCGGCCGGAGCTGACGTTTCGCGCGATTGCTCTCGGCTGCATCTTCGGGCTGATCTTTGGCGCGGTCACCGTCTACGTCGGCATCGAAGCGGGACTGACGGTGGCGGCGTCGATCCCGATCGCGGTGCTTTCGATCAGCGTGTTGCGGGCGCTGGGGCGCGCATCGATTCTCGAGAACAATATTGTTCAGACGACGGGGAATGCGGGGCAGTCAATTGCGGCGGGGGTGATCTTTACGCTGCCGGCGCTCATCTTCCTCGGGTTCGATCTGGAATACTTCCGCATCTTTGTGCTGGCCATGTTGGGCGGTTGGCTGGGGCTGCTGTTCATGATCCCGCTGCGGCGTCAGCTGATTGTGGAGGAGCACGGGAACCTGACGTATCCCGAAGGCACGGCGTGCGCGGATGTGCTGCTGGCCGGCGAGCGCGGCGGATCGTTTGCGAGCCGCGTGTTTCTGGGGCTGGGGCTGGGCAGTATCTATACGTTGTTTCAGAACAGCGACATCTTTGGGGCGTGGCCGGATACGCCGAACTATGAGCCGGACCTGGGGAAGCAGCACATCCTGAAGGGCGGCGCGGTGCGGCTGGATGCGGTGCCGGAGTATCTGGGCGTGGGCTACATCATTGGCACGAAGGTCGCGGGCACGATGTTTGCCGGCGGCGTTTTTTCATGGCTGGTGCTGATGCCGGCGATTTACTTTTTCGGGTCGCACATGAGCGGGCCGCTGTATCCGGCGGTGAAGCCGGTGGCGGATATGTCGCCGGGCGAGATGTGGTCGGCGTATGTGCGGCCCATGGGGGCGGGTGCGGTGGCGGCGTCGGGGCTGATCACGCTGATCAAGACGATTCCGACCATCGTGAGCGCGCTGAAGGCGGGGATGGGGAATCTGCGCAAGGGCGCGGCGGCTGCGGCGGCGGGCAACGAGCGCACGGATCGCGACCTGCCGATGAGCGTGGTGGTGGGCGGCAGCGTGGTGCTGGCGTTCCTCACCTGGATCTTTCTGACGCTGAAACCGGTGCCGGGAGCGCAGACGGGCGTGCTGGCGAATCTGGCGGCGTCGCTGCTCATTGTTGTCTTCGGATTCTTATTTGTAACTGTGTCCTCGCGTATTGTGGGGCTGATCGGGAGCTCAGCGAATCCGATCAGCGGCATGACGATTGCGACGCTGATGGCGACAGCGGCGGTTTTCCTGGTGAAGGGCTGGACGGCTCCGGCGTATCGGAGCGCTGGCGATCACGGTCGGCGGCGTGGTGTGTATCGCGTCGGCGAACGCGGGCGATACATCGCAGGATCTGAAGACCGGATTCCTCGTGGGCGCGACGCCGTGGAAACAGCAGGTGGCGCTGATGATTGGCGTGTGCGTTTCGACATTCGCGGTCGGCATCACGCTGAACATGGTGAACCTGGGCTACGAGGAGTTCCACCCGATGACGAAGGCGTGGGACATCAGCGCGGATCATGACGGGGTGCAGAACCAGGGAACGTTTACGCGCAAAGATTTTCGCTTGATCGAGCCCGATAAGACGACGCAGACGTTGCAGGGGAGCAACTACATTCTGTTCAACTCGCTGGGATCGCATGAGCTGGCGGACGGGAAGTATCTGTATAACCCGGCGACGAAGACGATCGAGGTGCAGTGGACGCAGGGGATCGGGAGCGAGAAGGCGGCGGCTCCGCAGGCGCGGCTGATGGCGACGGTGATCAACGGCATTCTGCGGCAGAAGCTGCCCTGGGGGTTAGTGCTGCTGGGCGTGTTCCTGGTGATCGCGATTGAGCTGATGGGGGTGCGGTCGCTGACGTTTGCGGTGGGATCGTATTTGTCGATTGCGACGACGTTTGCGATCTTCGTCGGCGGCATGGTGCGGTGGATGGTCGATCGCGCGTCGGCGAGGGCGGGCGAGACGACGGAGGAGAGCGAGGTTAGTCCGGGGTCGCTGTATGCCAGCGGATTGATTGCGGCGGCGGCATTGTGGGGCTGATGGGCGTGGGCATGAAGCTGCTGGAGCGGGTGATGCATCGCGATAATCCGGTGCAGTTCCCGCACACGTTTTTGTCGAACGATGGCGTGTCGGTGCTGATGTTCGTTTTGCTGGCGGGGTCGCTGTATTACTTTGCGAGGAAGCCGCTGAAGGACAGGGAATAGCCAATAGGGAATAGGGAATAGCGGAGGCAGTCGTGGTTCGAGTCATGCTGCTTTTGATCGCGGGTGTGTGTTTCGGTTCGGGTGCCTGGGCGCAGAAGCCCGACCTGCATGCGGGTGGGGTGCAGCCCTCGGAGATTCCGAATCATGAGACGACGGAGGTGACGCTGCCGGGCTTTAACCTGACCGGCGCCAGGGTGACCAGCGAGGACGCGTGCCGGGTCGTCTCGCAGGAGGCGACCGACCGCGAGATTCGGATGAAGATCGAAGGCACGCGCAAGGTGGAGGACACCGACGGCCGGTGCAGCCTGTTCGTGACGACTCCGAAGGGCAAGGCGAGCACGTGGATCATGGTCGATCTGACCGACGAAGATGCCGAGCAGCAGAAGACGCAGCAGCGTGCGGCGGACCAGGCGAAGGGCGCCGAGTTCGTGGCGCGGTCGGGCAAGCGCTGGAAGCTGACCTTCGCGGGCGGCGGGACGGCGACCTATACGGTGAGCGACGAAGTCGACGATGGGATGCCGCTGTTCAGGTCGAGTGCCGGCGGGACGGCGAAGGTCATGGTGAGCAACGACGGCACCGTGATGATCCTCGACTCGGAGTGCGTGCGAACCGGCAAGGTCGTGGGGAACGCGGTGAAGAATGGGGAGTCGAGAGGGAACTGCTCTCCGGCGGGGACGTGGACGGGGGTTGTGGAGCGGTAGGCGGCAAGAGAGCCAGTGGCCGGTGCGGCCCAGTAGCGGAGGCGTTCTTGCTGCCCGAAACGCGGGGCCCCGGTTCGATCCTGCGAGCGCGACTCTCGGGGCGATCGCATCGCGCAGGATCGAACGAGGAAGCGCCTTCGGCGCGACGTTTTTTCTGGCACGAGTGAACTCGGGCCCCTTCACATTTTCGTGCCGGTGGTCAGAGAAGTGAGTGATAGAGGTTTCGCCGTCGGGATTCGGCGTTCACTCCCGAAACTCGATGCGGATCTATATGTGCCGGCGCTGCGAGGGTCTTCTGGGATCGCGGGCGTGGATGGCGGCTCGGCTGGGGGCTGTAGGCGGTGGCGACCCAGGGCGCGGGTTCGATCCTGCGAGTGCGACTCTCGGGGCGGTCGCATCGCGCAGGATCGAACGAGGAAGCGCCTTCGGCGCGACGTTTTTCGGCACGAGTGAAACTCGTGCCCTGATACAAAAGCGGCTGGCCGGAATTTTCTTCAGCCGTAAAGTTGAACTAATTCGTCGCCTTCGCTGGTCCGATTGTGAGGCATTTCGTCGTAGGTTCGTCCATGCAGCAAGCGCCCCGTCATGTCTTTGCGGACACCACCCCACTGTTTGAAGAAGAAGCTGGCCCCTGCTTCGGAGCATTGGCCATGGATAGATTCGACCCATTCTGGGTTCATTGGTCTCGCGCCAGGCCCCGATTCTCCACCGACTATTACCCAGTGGATTCCGCAAAGATTCAGACTTTCCAGTGGGCCGATAAGCGGCTCGCAGGAAAGAAAACGTACTCGTGCGGGAACGGCCGCAAGATCGGCGATCCGGCTCGTAACGCGAGAGTTCTCGACGCTGACACCCATCCAGACATTGGATGGCCACGGCAGCGAGGATCCAAGTTTCCGGAGGCGGTCGCTGCGTTTCGTAAGGACCTGGAATGTGTGTTGCGGGCATTCCTTCATGGTCTGGAAGATACTGCGGATGAATTCCGCGGGCACGTCATCATGGAAGAGATCGCTCATCGAGTTCACGAATACGACCCTCGGCTTCTTCCATTTTTTGGGGAGATCTATGAGATCTGGATGAAGCGTAAGCTCGAAGCCGTTACGGTAGCGTTCGGAGCCCATCGCGTGCAGTCGGGCCGCCATTCTCTCGGCGTAGCAGTGCCTGCACCCCTGGCTGATTTTGGTACAGCCGGTGACGGGATTCCATGTCATTTCTGTCCATTCGATACTCGACGTTGTTGCCATGGCTTCCAACCTTAGTCGTTGAGGATGAATTGAGCAATTTTTAGGGCGGTGGGGGCACCCCTCTCGTTCGCAGCCGCAAAACAGAGAGAATACAAGGGGCTGGGACCGTGAATTCTTCAGGACCAAACCCTTGGCGACTGCGACGAAACAAGTCCGCAGGCGCTCTTGAATGAACTCCTGCACGTTTTCGATCCTCACGTCTCTCTCGATCATCTCAAAAGAACCGAACAAGTCCTGATCGATGCGGGTTCGATAGAAACGGGTTTGCCAATCGTGCGTTCCGAATAACAAGTCCAACCTCCGCTGCCATGCCTCGTCGATCTGTCCGTCATGCTTAAGGAGCCGAGCCATGTTCAGGGGGAAGAGATACCAAAGATCGACGCCCCTTGTGGCCGCGAGCGCTTGGATTGTCGTCCATTCCACCTGCAACCCATATGGATCCAAAAATACGACCGCGCGATCCTTCTTCCAATCCCGCTCCTCACACCATGCACAGATGGCTTTATTGGCGTCCTCCTGCCGAAACTCGCATTTCGCCGCTACGGCGCTGTGCTCCCTGTCGATCATCGTCCTCAGTTCTTCGCATCGCGTCCGTGATTTTTCAACGAACAGGTAACGATCAAAGGGACTGTCGAGATTCAGTGCGATTTTAGCGCTCCCATCGAAATAGCGACTCGTTTCTGTGTCGTCCTGGGAGTGCTCGCGGCTCGAGGGTGAGACATCGATCAGACGCGATCCGGTACCAGCGAACGCATCCACATACCATGTTCTGAAGTAGCGGGCCTTTTGGTTCGCTGTGAATATGGTGCGATACTTCGTCAGATATGCTTTGAGGCAAGCTAGTTTGACTTCGGTCCAGTCTCCGCCAAAGCTATGATCCACCATCGTCTAATCCGTTCTTGCTGTATCAACTAAAGACGGTCGGACCGATTCCAGGCAAGAAAAAACTGCGCTGATTGGTTACCGATGATGGACTGTGAGCGCGGCGATTCGTTGGCTCAGAACAGCCCGGGTTGTTTCCGCGGCAGCGGCAATCCGAAGTGTTCGTAGGCCAATCTTGTCGCGACGCGGCCTCTGGGTGTGCGGTCGAGGAAGCCGATTTGGATTAAGAACGGTTCGTAGACTTCTTCCAGCGCGTCTTCTTCTTCGGCTAACGTTGCGGCTAAGGTTCCTAAGCCTACCGGGCCTCCATCGTATTTCTCGATGATGGTGAGCATCAGGCGGCGGTCTAACTCGTCGAAGCCGTGGGCATCTACTTCTAATAACTGAGGGCATCGCAGGCGGTTTTGCGGTCGATGTTGCCGGCGGCTCTTACCTGGGCGAAGTCGCGCACGCGTCTTAACAGGCGGTTGGCGATGCGCGGGGTTCCTCGGCTGCGCATGGCGATCTCGGCCGCTCCGTCCTGATCGATGGGGATGCCGAGGACTTCGGCGGAGCGGGTGACGATGTAGCGCAGGTCCTCGTCGGTATAGAACTCGAGGCGGAGGAGGATGCCGAAGCGCGAGCGGAGAGGCGAGGAGAGGAGGCCGGGGCGCGTGGTGGCGGCGACGAAGGTGAAGGGCTTGATCTCCATGACGTGGGTGCGCGCGGCGGGGCCCTGGCCGATGATGATGTCGAGCTTGTAGTCCTCGAGGGCGGTGTAGAGCTTTTCTTCGAGGACGGGCTGGAGGCGGTGGATCTCGTCGAGGAAGAGGACCTGGCGGTCGCGCAGGTTGGTGAGGATGGCGGTGAGGTCGCCCTGGATCTGGAGCGCGGGGCCGGAGGTCTGCTGGTAGGGGACGTCGAGCTCGTTGGCGATGATGGTGGCGAGGGTGGTTTTGCCGAGTCCTGGGGGGCCGAAGAGGAGGACGTGGTCGAGGGCTTCGCCGCGGGATTTGGCGGCTTCAAGGGCGATGGCGAGTTGTTCTTTGGCTTTGGTCTGGCCGATGAATTCCTGGAGGCGGCGGGGGCGGAGCTTGAGCTCGAAGGAGTCTTCTTCGCTGGAGCGGTTGGCGTTAACGAGGCGCTCGGGATCTTCGCGGGAAGCGGCCATGCTGAGATGAGTTTATAGGAGAGCTGCCAGCGGTCAGCTGCCAGCGGCCAGCTTCCAGCTACCAGCTTCCAGCGGTCAGCTACCTGCTTCCAGCAGCCAGCTACCTGCTTCCAGCAGCCAGTCGAAGTTTAGTTTGCGATTCGTGCTAGTGGCCGGAGGCTTGTGATGCGGGGGCGGGCGGCTTCTGATTCTCGTGGTCGTTGCCTTTGTGGTGGAAGTCGAGGCCGATGTCGGGGTGCGATGTTGTGCCGCCGATTTTGATGGGAACCAGCGTGCCGGCTCCGTCTTTGGCGAAGAAGGGATCGACGGGTTTGAGGAGCCAGGATTTCCAGCCGGTGACCATCTGGGAGACGTGCGCGTCGAGGCGGGCCTGGCCGGTGAAGTCGAGGGACTGGTCGGGGAGATTGTAAGCGCCGTGGAGATCGATGTCGGCGCCGGGGACGCGGTAGTTGAGGGCGGGGAGCGTAATTTTGCCGTCGGCGAACAGGAAGTTGCCGCGCATGGCCGACGCGATGTCGGCGGTGGAGATCTGGGGCTCGGGCTGATTTTGAGCCGGGGGCTGGTTTTGGGCCTGGTCCTGATTGGAGTCGGCGTTGGGTGATGTGCCGTTCTTCGCGGGCTGGCCCTTGTTCTTCATGGCCTGGCCTTCTTCATTGGCTTCTTTGGCTTTGCCCTGGCCGCGGAGGCTGAGCTCGTCGACCTTGCTCTGGATCTTGTCGGTGGTGAAGTGGACGTTGGTGAGGGTGAAGGTGCCCTGGAGGCGGAGCTTGTTGATGACGGTGTTGGGGCCGGGGGGCAGATCGAATTTGGTGTGGAGCTGGAGGGCGCCGGTCATGATGGGGGCCTGATCTTTGACGGAGAGCAGGAGCATGTCTTCGATATGGCCGGGGTTGACGGTGACGTCGAGACGGATGTCGCGACCCTGGACGCCGGGGACGCGGACGACTTCTCCCTGGGCAATGATGTGGCTGTGCTCGAGCCAGGCATCGACGGGCTGGAGGTAGGTGTTGCCATTGGTGCCGTCCACGATGGCGTGGAAGGTGGTGTTGAGGGGGACGGGGCGGTTGGCGATGTCGAGGGAGAAGTTGGGCGTGGTGGTTTTGCCATCGACAACGATTCTGTTGAGTTGACCCTGGTAAGAGCCGGTGGAAGCGAGCATGCCTCCGATGCCTTTGATGGTGTTGAGGTCGGCATGGCTGAAGGAGTAGTCGCCGTCGACGGGAGTGCTGCCGGGATCCTGAGCGTTGAAGGGGCCGAAGTCGCCAGTGGAGTCGATATTGCCGATGGGTTTGGGGTTGACGAGCGTGGCGTGGAAGCGCATGGGACGGCCGGAGCCGACGGACTGGAGGCGGAGCTTGTTGATGACGAAGTTGAGGGGGACTTTGCCGGGCTTGCCGTTTTCGATGACGAGGTCGGCGTGATCGACGTCGATGATGCGGACGAGGATGTCGACTTTGCCGTTGCTCTGGCCGCCGAGGTGCGGCATGTTGGAGCGCTGGTCTTTGGGCGGCAGGTGAATGCTGAGGCCGGTGACCTGAACGTGGTTGACGACGATGGGGGCGTGGAGGAGCTGGTGCCAGTCGAAGATACGAAAGCCAAAGTGGTCGACTGCGATCATGGGCTCGCTGGCGTCGAGGTGGTTGGGGTAGAGCTTGAGACCGTCGCCGGAAACCTGGAATCCGCCGGTGAAGAGGACGTGGAACTGGGCGAGCTCGACGCGGCTGTCGAAGCGGGTGCTGAGGGTTTCAATCACTTTGGCTTTGAGCATGGGGCCGGCGCGATGGAGGAAGATGTTGCCGGCGATGAGGGCAGCAACGGCGAGAATGGCGAGGACGGAGGCGATCCAGAGGAACGCGATGACGAGAGGATGGTGGCGGCGCCGGCGGGTGGGCGCGGTCACGGGATCGATCGGCTTGGTGGTCACTCTGGAGGCCTTCTTTCGATTGTGGACCGGGTGCGTAAGGAGGACGGTGTCTTTTTAGTTAGAGACGGATGGGGGCCGTGGGTTTGTACGCGTGGAGAGCGGGCGGGTTTATTCTCGGGGGCGAAGGAGAGGAGACAGGAGACGGGAGACGGGGGACAGGAGACAGGAGCTCGGAGCCGGGAGCGGGGAGCAGGGAGCAGGGAGCAGGGAGCGGGAGTGTTGATCGGATGAAAGGGCGCTGAGCGCGGGCGCGAAGAGAAAACCGTCTAACGAGCGGGTTTGCGGCGATGATGGGTGCGGTGCCATGAGGAACGGGAAGACAGGACAAAAGACGGTGGTGGGGCTGGGCGAGCTGCTTTGGGATCTGTTGCCCGAGGGCGCGCGGCTGGGGGGAGCGCCGGCGAATTTTGCGGTGATGGCGGGACGGCTGGGGGATCGGGCGGTGGTGGCGAGCCGGGTGGGCGCCGATGCGCTGGGCGAGCAGGCGCAGGAGGAACTGGAGGCGCTGCCGGCCGAGGCGGGGTTGCTGCAGTCGGACACGGAATTTGCAACGGGGACGGTTACAGTTCGGCTGGAGGGGGGAGAGCCGGAGTATCTGATCCACGAGCCGGTGGCGTGGGACCGGCTGGCAATGACGCCGGAGTGGAGGGAACTGGCGCAGCAGGCGGACGCGGTGTGCTTTGGAACGCTGGCGCAGAGGGCGGAAACGTCGCGGGCGACGATCCTGGAGTTTCTGGATGCGACGCGGCGGGATTGCGTGCGGGTGTTCGATGTGAATCTGCGGGCGCCGCACTGGTCGGGGGAAGTGCTGCGCGGGGGACTGGCGCGGGCGACGGTGTTGAAACTGAATGCGGACGAACTGCGGCACGTGCTGATGGGGACGGGCGTGTGCCCGCATCCGGTGGAGAACGTGGATGAGGACGAGATGCTGCGGGCGGCGCGGCGGGTGCTGGAGCGGTATCCGGCGGAGTTGGTGTGCATCACGCTGGGGTCGCAGGGGAGTTTGCTGGTGAGGCGGAGGGAGCATCATCGGCACGGAGGGCTGGAGACACGGGTGCGCGACACGGTTGGCGCGGGGGATGCGTTCACTGCGGCGCTGACGCACTATTATCTGGAAGGCGCGCCGCTGGCGGTGATGAATGAGGCGGGGAATCGGTGGGGGGCGTGGGTGGCGTCGCAGGCGGGAGGGATGCCTCCGCTGGAGGCGAAGACTTTGGAGCGAGTGAGCGCAGAGATTGCGGGACTGAGGGGCTAAGCAGGTGCGTAAGTCAACCGAATCACGTCGTCGGTGATTGGATTGGTGGCCACAAGGCGGAGCCGCGGCCGAGGGCCTGCGAAGAATGGCTTGCCGTCACCCAGCACGACGGGATGGAGGTACATTCGATACTCATCGATGAGGCCGGCGTTGGTCAGGCTATGCGCCAGCTCGGGTCCGGCGACTTCAATCTCACCCGACAGCTCATCCTTCAGCCGACGTATAGTGGCCTCGACGTCATCCGCGACCAGCGTTGCGTTGGGGCCGACGGATTGGAGTGAGCGGGACACGACCCACTTCGGCTTGCTGCGCCATACCGCTGCGTATTCGTGTTCGTGTTCTTCCCAGTCCGGCTGGTCTTCGTCCCAATACCGCATGGCCTCGTACATGCGGCGACCGTAGACCATGCCGGTGAGGCTGCGCACGCGCTCAATGAAGTGACGAAAGAGCGCGAGCGAAGGTGCAAATCCGGTGTGGTCGACGTAGCCATCGAGGGACTGGTTCAGTTCGTAGACAAGGTTCGCCATGCTGCAGGTCTCCGCTCCTGGTTGTTCAGAATAGCCTGGGGTTGATGGGTTGGGGAGGCGAGGCTGGAGGCGGGCCCGGACCTCTTCGGGGCAGTGGCAGGAGATTTCCACAGATTGGGGCTTGACGGGGTGAGGTGGGTTAGGAGATAAACATACCAACTGGTGGGTATGTTTATGATTGCGACGGAAACACAACATGAATCGAAACGGAAGCTGCTCGATGCTGCTCTGCATGTCATTCGTTCCAAAGGATATACGGCGACACGGGTGGAGGATGTGTGTGAGGAGGCGGGGCTAACCAAGGGCAGCTTCTTCTACCACTTCAAGACCAAGGAAGAGCTGGCGGTGGCTGCCGCGGAGTACTGGAGCCTGATGACGGGGCAGCTTTTTCGGGGGGCGGAGTACCACGCGGCGGCGGATCCGCTGGATCGGCTGCTGGCGTATGTGGACCTTCGCAAAGCGATGCTGAAGGGCGAGCTGCCGGAGTTCACCTGCCTGGTGGGCACGATGGTGCAGGAGGTGTACGAGACGCATCCGCAACTGCGCGAGGCGTGTGAGTCGAGCATTTGGGGACACGCGGCGACGCTGGAGCCGGACATTGCGGAGGCGATTCGGATCCACGGCGTGCACGGGAACTGGACGGCGCGGAGCCTGGCGCTGCACACGCAGGCCGTGATTCAGGGGTCGTTCATTTTGGCGAAGGCGCATGGCGGGCCGGAGGTGGCGGCGGAGTCGATCGATCATCTGAGGCGGTATCTGGAAGGGCTGTTTGGGAGAGGCAGGGAGTAGGGAATAGCCAATAGCCAATAGGGAACAGCCCGGAGCCTGGACGCCTGGAACTCAAAGCGATAAAAGGCACGAACTGGAAGCGGAGCGAAGAACGAGCCGAAGGCAAGCGAGTACGAGGGCTGGAAGCGAGAACGAAAACCAAATCAACCCGGGAGGAATTGTTATGACAGCAACAGCCGAGAAGAGTTTGAACCTGACTACGACTCCGGTGACGGTGGAGTGGCCTGAGACCCACTACGTATTCATCGAGAGGGTGGGGCCGTTCATGACGAATGCGCCGCAGGCGTGGGGGGCGATGCATCCGTTGGTTCCGGAGATCGCGATGAACAACCAGGTGACGGGCTACATGAGCCTGTACGACATGGAAAAGGAAATGTATCGGGCGGGCGTTTCGATCGCAGCGGAGCCGAAGGAGCTGCCTGGGGGCGTCGCGTACGAAAAGTTTGCGGGCGGGAAGTATGCGAAGTTCGTGCTGACGGGGCCGTTTACGCAATTGGGTCCGGCGACGGGGCGGGCGTGTGAGCTGGTGCGGGAGCAGAAGCTGCCGGTGCGCAGAGCTTTCAACATCGAGAACTACGTGGACGATCCGCGAGTGACACCGGAGGATCAGCTGCGGACGGAGATTTTGTTTCCGGTGGAGGACTAGCCGTCCAGGCGGACGCGCTTCGCGCAGCTCTGGGCCGCGAAGAGGGCTCCATTCGACTCGCTCGCTCTCAGGGCAGGCGATGTGACACCAAGTTTTGCAAAGGAGAAAGCACATGGCGACTGCAATTGTGTTCAGCACGACGCAGGATGTAATCGAGAAAGACAAGGCGGATGTCCTGACGCTGATTGCCGGGATGGCGAAGGCCCGGTACGAGAAGAGTGCACGAGCGATCGCTGCGCCGTATGCGCACGATGCCGCGATTTACAACCTAGCGCCGCCGCTTGTGCATCGGGGCGTCGATATGGCGGAGACCCAGGTGTGGCTCGACACCTGGGCGACGCCGATCACGATTGAGCCGCGGGATTTCGAAGTGAGGATCGCCGGGGACACGGCGTTTGCGTATGGGTACATGCGGATGCAGGGGCGGAAGAAGGGCGCGGATCACGATGTGAACTTCTGGATGCGGGAGACGCTGTGCCTGGAGCGGGCGGGCGATGGGTGGAAGATTGTGCACGAGCACACGTCGGTGCCGTTCTATATGGACGCGACGACGCGGCCGGCGTTCGATCTGGCGCCGTAAGGCCATGTTGATGGCACTGGATTCGAAACCGCTTTTCCCGGAACGGGCCGGACACAGTA
The DNA here is from genome assembly GCA_963705765.1 of uncultured Acidobacteriaceae bacterium. Taxonomy (GTDB): domain Bacteria; phylum Acidobacteriota; class Terriglobia; order Terriglobales; family Acidobacteriaceae; genus Palsa-343. The sequence goes on from CAVPKU010000057.1 coordinate 156,338, forward strand.
CTTTCGGGAGAGGTTGTGGTGGAATTGTTTTGATTTCGGAGCAGAAAAGGCTTTCGCTACTTGCTATGGGGTGAACCTGGTCGCTCGCGGATTTTGGGGGCGGCGGGTTTGGGGTGCCGGGGGTTTGGGGTGGTGGGGTTTGGGGTGGTGGGGTTTGGGGTGCTGGGATTTTGGGTGCGGCGGGGGGTGCGGGGTGCGGAGAGGATCGTGCGCGAGCACACTTCAGTGGCGTTCTATCACATGCCCGTGCCGTACATATGGATGCGACGACGCAGCCGGCGTTCGATCTGCAGCCGTAGTCGTTTCGCTCAGAGCGCGAAGATCTGGGTACAAAGTTTGATCAGGGAGTCTGCTTTGCTGGCGATATCGGCGAGCGATGCGATGCGGCTGGCGATGTCGTCGAGCTGATCTTTGAGGTCGGAGAGATCCTTGACCGCGGAGGTGAGTTCGTTGCCGGCGGCCTGCATTTGACCAGTGCGGGAGGCCATGTCCTCCTGGTTGAGCGCGGTAATGATGGTGTCGATGCAGAACATGGCATCGCTGATGGTCGCACTGTCGGCGCCGATTGCGTTGGTCGCTTTCAGCTGATTGTGGAGGGCCTGGGCTGCAGCATGAGCCTGTTGCAGCGCCGTTTGCGGATTCGTTGCCATGGCTCCCGCCTTTATTTGGTTGTGGTCGTGGTAGCGGTAGCGGTGACGGCCGCGTAGACAGTGCCGAGCTGCTGACTCTGGGTCAGTAATTGCGCAACCAGGGAACGGAAGGCGGGCGCATCTTTACTGGCTCGGGTGTCGGCGAGGGCGTCGTGCGCGGTTGCAAGATGGTGGAGGGCGTCCTGTGTTTGTTCGAGGGCGGCGTCGGCCTGCTTTGCTTCGGTGACCAGTCTTGGCAGCCTTTCAATTTGCTCCCGCTTTTCTTCGGGAGTCATCTTGCTTTCGTTTTGAAAGATGAAGGTGGTCTGAAATTTGACCAGCTCGTCGTAGTCGTTGCTCAGCTGATTGCGGAGGCCGCTCTTTTGTGGATCGCCGATGTCTTCTTCAAGAAGCTGGCAAATCTGATCGATGGGCTTCTGCATCTTTTCGAGAACGGCAGGGAGTTCCTTAGCGCGTTTTCTTTCGATCAGGACACGACCGAGGGCGTCGACGGCGGTTGCCACCAGGCCTGCGTCCACGGTGGTGTTTTTGGCGAGCGCGGTGAGATTGGCATCGGTGCTGAGCGCCTGGAGCTGAGTCCCGAGGGCCTGAGACTGCTTGTCCAGCTCGTCGATGGGTTCGTCGCCGCTGACTTCAGCGAGGAGGGTGGCGTATTGCTGTAGGCCAGCGAGGAGCTGGTTGCGCACTTTCATGTCGGCGGGGCGCATGAAGGGCTGGATTTTGGAAGGGTCGAAGCCTTGCTTGTCGAAGGTGGCGACTAAGTGGGCGGCCTGGGCGTCAAAATACGATTGCTCGACGACCTGATAACCATTTCTGACCTGAAGGATGGTGGCGCAGGCGGCGGTCGAGAAGGTAGTTGCGCGCTGAGAAAGCGGCGAGAGCGCGCACCCGGCGAGAATGGAGAGAAACAGCGAGAGCACCGACAGGCGAAGGGCTGCTTTGTGATGGTGCATCGACTCCTCGCAGGTTTCCGTAATGATACAGAAGGAACATAGGGCGGGGACAGCGGCGGCGTAGTCTTGATGCGGAGAACTTATGATTGGGGTGAGATGACGCATATTCCGACAGCGAGAGAGCGGCGAGCGCTGGGGCAGGCGCGGCGCAAACAGGTGCGGCGGCAGGATCACGCGCACTGGGATGTGAAGCTGCGGCAACATCATCCGGTGGCGTTGGTGGCCGAGTCGATGAAGGGTCGGATGCCGGGGTTGGTGGGGCTGAAGTACGAGCGGATGCTGGCGTCGCCGTTCGGATTCTTTCGCGGCGCGGTGCCGGTGATGGCAGCGGATCTGGCACTGCTCCCGCACACGGGGATCGTGAATCAGATTTGCGGCGACGCTCACGTGCGGAATCTGGGTGCGTTTGCGGCGCCGGATGGGCGGCTGCTGTTCGACATCAACGATTTCGACGAGACGATTCGCGGGCCGTTTGAGTGGGATCTGAAGCGACTGGCGACGAGCCTGGTGCTGGCGGCGCGGGAGACGTGCGCGCCGCGCGAGAAGGTGAAAGACGGCGAGAAGGCCGTGCTGCAGTTTGTGACAAGTTATCGGAAGCTCATCGACACGCTGGCGCGGATGCCGGTGATCGATGTGGCGCGGTACCAGGTCCACCGACTGCAGCGGATCATGCCGGTGTCGGATGCATTGCTGAAGGCCGAGCGCGCGACGCCGCTGCACACGCTGGAGGCGTTGACGGTGGAGACGAAGAAGGGGCGGGTGTTCAGGAGTGAGCCGCCGTTGCTGAAGAGGCTGACGCCCGAGCAGGCGCGGCCGGTGCTGGCGTCGCTGAAGACGTATCGAGAGAATTTGTTGCCGGAGCGGCAGCATTTTCTATCGCAGTACCAGCCGATGGATGTGGCGTTCAAGGTGGTGGGAACGGGGAGTGTGGGGCTACGGGATTATCTGATTTATCTGGAGGGGAACGGGGCGCGGGATCCGCTGTTTCTGCAGATCAAGGAGGAGCCGGGGTCGGCTTACGCGCCGTATTTGGCAGGGGCGATTGGGACGCGGGGCGGCGGATACGAGAATCAGGGAAAGAGAACAGCGGATGGGCAGCGGGCGATGCAGTTTCTGTCGGATCCGTTTCTGGGGTGGACGACGATTGCGAATCGGGATTATCTGGTGCGGCAGCTGAACGATCACAAGGGGTCGATTGCGATTGAGGATCTTGCGGGGCAGGGGCTGATTGACTATGCGCAGATGTGCGGGGAACTGCTGGCGCGGGGACATGCGCGGTCGGGCGATGCGTGTTTGATTGCCGGGTATCTGGGGAGCGGGACGAAGTTTGCGTCGGCGCTGGTGGCGTTTGCGGAGGCGTATGCGGATCAGACGGAGCGGGACTGGAAGGAATTGAAGAAGGGGCGGGGTTAAGGATTAGCTGGGAGATGGTTCATGACGTGGAGAAGCAGGTCCCTCCGCTGCGCTTCGCTTCGGTCGGGATGACAAAGTGGTTTAGTGCGAGAATCGGGTGCATGAATGAACTGGCGCTCACATTCAATGGGGACAGTGCGCACACGCCTCCGTCGCACATTGTCGAAAATCTGACTGAGGAGCAGGCGCACGCCCGCGTGGCCGGGTCGCCGCACTCCATTTATGACGAGGTGTGGCATGCGGCTTACTGGCAGGAAGTGATGCTGGGGCGGGTGCACGGCCGGGGGACGCCGTCTCCAGAGCACAACGCGATGAGTTTTCCTGATGAGGCTGCTGTGCGAGCGGAGACGTGGAGCGATCTGGCTGCCCGATTTTTGCGCGGAGTTACCGAGTCGGCGGCGATTGCGGACGGCGACGTTGGGGAGTTGGACAGGGTGGTGCTGTGTCCTTCGCCGTCGAATCCGCAGCGGAGAATGACGGTGCGGGAGCAGCTGGAGAGTTTTGCTGCGCACAATGCGTATCATCTGGGGCGCGCAGTGCTGCTGCGGCAGCTGATGGGGAGTTGGCCACCGCCTTCGGGTGGGCTCACGTGGTGAGGATTTGCCCGGTTCGGGCGGAGTCCGAAAATGCTCAGGAGCTCAAGCCCCGCTCCTTTTGGATTTTACGGCACGACTAAGTCGTGCCCTGATACAAAGGTCTACGTTGTAAGCCGAGTCCGAATATGCAGATCCATTCGACTCGCGTTTATATTTGTTGTCGCGCAAAAGCGCGCGACGTATTTCGGTGCTTCGCTCAGGATGACAGAGTTTCCTTTTTGGATGAGAGTTGAGGGGGATTGAGCTGATCGCGAATGGTCGGGAGGGTCGGATGATGCGCCGTGCGTTGATGCTGGGAGTGGCTCTTGGTGCGCTGGTGGTTTGCGGCGCGCGGGTGAGGCTTGTTCGGGCGCAGATCAGTGGCGCTGTTGATGCGCCGGTGAGTGCGCGACGATGAGGCGCGGGGGAAGGCGTGGTGGGCGCACATTCAGGTGCTCGCGGATGACTCGATGCGTGGGCGGCAGACGGGATCGCAGGACTACATGCGCGCGGCGGCGTATGTGGTGAAGCAGTTCAAGGCGGATGGGCTGGCTCCGGCGGGGGTGGGTGGCAGCTATTTTCAGCCGGTACACTTTGTCGAGCAGTGGGTGAGTGCGGGGAAGTCGTCGGCGAGTTTGGTGGTGGATGGGCAGGCGCAGCCGCTGGCGTTGGGGCAGGATGCGGTGCTGGGATCGCATTCATCGCAGCCGCAAAGCGTGGATGCGGGGCTGGTGTTCATTGGATACGGGCTGCATCTGCCGGAGTCGCAGTATGACGATTTCAATTCGGCGGAAGTGCCCGCAGCTTCGCTGAAGGGGAAGATTGTGGTGGTGATCAACGGCGGGCCGGCGGAGTTGCCGGGTGCGCTGAAGTCGTATGCGCGCACGTCGCCGATGCGGCGGGCGATGCGGGAGGCGGGAGTGGTGGGGATCGTGTCGATCCCGACGCCGAAGTCGATGGATTTTGGTTGGGAGCGGATTGCGTCGAGCGCGTCGCAGCCGGGGATGTGGCTGGCGCCGGAGCCGGGCGATGCGGAGGTGGCGCCGCGGCATCCGGCGCTGGGGGACGATCACGATCCGATGTTCTCGGCGACGTTTAATCCGGCGCAGGCAGAGAAGCTGTTTGCGGGGACGGGGCACACGTTTGCCGAGTTGCTGGCGCTGGCGGACGCGCAGAAGCCGCTGCCGCGCTTCGATCTGAAGAAGCGGATGACGGCGACGGTGGTGACGGAAAAGGATGCGGTGGTGTCGCCGAATCTGGTGGCGAAGCTGGAGGGGTCGGATCCGGCGGAGGGGTTTGTGGCGGTGTCGGCGCATCTGGATCATCTGGGCGTGGGCGAGCCGATCAAGGGGAAGACGATTTACAACGGCGCAATGGATGACGCGTCGGGTGTGGCGACGGTGCTGGAGACGGCGCGGGCGCTGAGTGAGGACGCGGCGAAGGGGATTCGGCCGCGGCGGTCGATCTTGTTTGTGATTTTTACGGCGGAGGAGAAGGGGCTGCTGGGGTCGCGCTACTATGCGGGGCATCCTACGGTGCCGGCTTCGGCGATTAAGGCGGACTTGAATCTCGATATGTTCATGCCGCTGTTCGCGTTTAAGAAATTGCATGTGCAGGGACTGGAGCAGTCGACATTGCAGGAAGATGCGCGGAAGGTCGGGGCGGCGCACGGGATCGTGATCGCGGGGGATCCGGAGCCGGACCGGAATTCTTTTATTCGGACGGATCAGTACAGTTTTGTGCAGGCGGGTGTGCCGGCGCTGGCGATGAAGTTTGGTTGGGAGGCGGGGTCGCCAGAATATCACCAGTGGCGGGACTGGCTGAAGGAGCGGTACCACTCGACGCAGGACGATCTGAACCAGCCGGTGGATCTGGTGGCGGCGGCGCAGTTTAATGCGTTTTTTGCGGATTTGGTGCGGGCGGTGGCGAATGATCCGGCTACGCCGCATTATCTGGAGTCGAGTTTTTTTCACCGGTTCGAGAACGGTCAGTAAGAAAGGTGCAGAGATGAATCGAAGAGAAGTGATTCGGGCGGGGCTGGCGGCTTCAGCTTTGGCGATGACGGAGCGGGCGGCGATTTCGGAGTCGAGCATGGCGGCCGGGTTGAAGGCGGGGAATGACCGCCAATATTACGAACTGCGGAAGTATCGGCTGCGGCAGGGTGCGCAGGCGCAATTGACCGCGAAGTATTTGTCGGAGGCGCTGGTGCCGGCGCTGAACCGGGTGGGGATTGGGCCGATCGGTGCGTTTACGGTGGACATCGGACCCGACACGCCGACGGTGTATTTGCTGTTGCCGTCGATGGAGATCGAGACGCTGGTGGGGGCGGGATTACATCTGCGCGAGGATGCGACGTTTCTGGCGGCGGCAGAACCTTTCTGGAATGCGCCCGACACGAATCCGGCGTTTGAGCGCGTGGAGAGCACATTGCTGATCGCGTTTGCGGGGTGGCCGCAGCTGGTAGTGCCGCCGCCAACAGCAACGAAGGGAAAGCGCGTGTTCCAGATGCGCAGCTACGAGAGCGCGAGCGACCGGGATCATGTGAGGAAGGTGGAGATGTTCCACTCCGGGGAGTTCGAAGTGTTTCGCCGGGCGGGGTTCTGGAGCGTGTTCTACGGCGACGCGCTGATCGGGGAGCGGCTGCCGCAGCTGACGTACATGCTAAGTTTTCCGGATCTGAACCAGATGAACGCGATGTGGGACGCGTTCCGCAACGATCCGGAATGGAAGAAACTGCAGGCGGATCCCCGGTTCAGCTACGACCAGCTCGTCATCAGGATTACGAATCTGGTGCTGAGCCCGACGGTGTATTCGCAGGTTTGATCATGGCGGAGATGAGGAAGCGAATGAGGTCGGTAGAGCGATCGGCGATCGGCGTTCCGCGTTCGGCAGAGGGGCGGCGTGCAAGCGGGGCTGAGAAGGCATCGCCGCCGGCTGGGTATTCGGGGACGCCGCTGTGGAAGAAGCTGGGTGTCAGGGACGATCAGTTGACGTGGCGGCTGAAGATGCCGGCGAGTGTGGCGGAGGAGATCGCGCATGGCGCGCCTGAGCCGAAGTTTGTGAAAGCGCCCGAGGCGGGACTCGACATGGCGCACCTGTTTGTGACGAAGAAGCAGGAACTGGGAAGGGAACTGGCGAAGCTGCGGGAACTGCTGGCGCAGGATGGGACGGTGTGGGTTTCGTGGCCGAAGAAGACGGCGGGTGTAACGACGGACATCACGGAAGATGCGATCCGGGAGGTTTGTCTGCCGCTCGGGTTCGTGGATGTGAAAGTGTGCGCGGTGGACGCGGTTTGGTCGGGGCTGAAGCTGGTGATCCGGAAGAGCGAGCGGAAGTAAGGCTCAGGTCCAGTCGAAATCCAGATCGACAGCGGCTGAGCCCGTGTGCGGCGCGAGATCGTTTGGGCGGGTGACGGGAAGACCGGCTTCGTCGCTGCCGGGACCGGGCAGTGGTGCTGGCTCGTAGCGCAGGAACTCCATTGTGAAGGCGACGCGATCCGCGAATCGAGTGTGGAGCTTGCTCTCGTAACTAAGTATCTCCTTCAGCGGAACCATGGCCTTGATCACCTGCGAACCACCCACGTGCTCCATGCCTTCAATCCGGCCGCGCCGTGAGTTGATGTCGCCGATGATCGTGCCCATGTGCTCTTCCGGAACCGTCACTTCGACCGCCATCACCGGCTCCAACAGCACCGGCGAAGCCTTCCGCGCCGCTTCCTTGAAAGCCAGCGAACCCGCAATCTTGAAGGCCATTTCGTTCGAGTCAACGTCGTGATAGCTGCCGTCATACAGAATCGCCTTGAAGTCCACCAGTTCGTAGCCGGCCAGAATCCCACCCAGCGCCGCCTCGCGAATGCCGTGCTCGATCGGCTTGATGTACTCCTTCGGAATCGAGCCGCCCTTAATCTCGTTGATGAACTCAACGCCCTTGCCCGTCTCGTTCGGCTCCAGACGAATCTTCGCGTGCCCGTAGTTGCCTTTGCCGCCTGTCTGGCGGATGTATTTGCCCTCGGCTTCAGAAGCTTTGCGAATCGTCTCAACAAAGACGACCTGTGGCTCGCCCACGCGGATATCGATCAGGAACTGGCGGGAGAGTTGCTCACAGATGGATCGCAGGTGCAGTTCACTCGAGCCGCGAATAACGCAAGCTTCCGTTTGTCGATCTGTGGCGACGTTAAAGGCGGGAATCTGCAGGGCCAGATCGATGAGCGCATGCTGGAGCCTCTCATGGTCGTCGGTGTTCACGACGAGAGCCACTGACAGGATCGGACGGAAGGGTGGGTTCGACTCCTGCATACGGGCTATCAAGGTTTTCCCGCGGGCCTTCGCGGGCGCTGCTTGGGGGAAATCGACTTGATGATGAGGCGGCGGGGTTGGGCGGGGTCGATGGGGTTGTCGGCGAGCTCGAGGGCCTGAGCGATGAGGTCCTGGACGCCGGGATCGTCGATCATGGCTCCGTTATCGAGCTTGATGTGGCGGACCTTGTTGCCGGCGCCGGAGAGGTAGCAGTCGGGATCGCGGAGGCGGGTGCCGTTGAGAAGGAAGAAGAGGCTGACCCAGCGGGGGAAGAGGGCGATGGAGAAGATGGCTTCGGAAGTGCGGTCGGTGGGGGCGAAGCCGATGGCGAGGGCGTTGTAGTTGTCGTAGACGAGTTCCTGGGCGCCGGGGAGGCGGGCGCGCATGCGGCGGAGGGCGACGCGGGCATCGGCGGCGATGGCGGGATGGAACTTGTCGAGGAAGCGATCGAGCTGTTTTGCGGGCGGCAGGGACGGCTTTGCTGCAGGGGATTTTTTCCCGGAGGACTTCTTCGCAACTGCGGGTGATTTTTTGGCTATCGCCGATTTTGCCGGAGCCATGGTGGAGGAATGGTAGCGCAGATTTTCCGGTGCGTGACAGGCTGACGTTCTTCCGGGCCTAAAGACCGGAGATATTGGAGCTGCTTTTTCCCCGGCTAAAGGCCTGGGCTTCTACCGTCGTCCCGCTCAGGCGGGATCGCTACGCGAACGGACAGCATTCATACGGTTCGGAGCCTTAGCGGATGTTGAAGCTGTAAACAGCGCTGTAGGAGAAGAGCGGATAGATCTGGACTCCGCTGACGGATTTTCGAAAGCTGGTGAGGCGGCTTTGGACGGCGTTGTTGAACTGGATGGCGATGGGGTTGGTCGCGTCGCCGATGTTGCTGCACTGGGTTTGTGCCTTGTCGAGGCAGGCCCAGCCGGCCATGTTGAGGTTGATGGTGGGAGGGCCGGTGAAGGCGACGCCAAATTCAGAGGGGAAGGACCAGTGACGGTTGGATCGGGGGACGAATCGGCCGAAGCCGCCGGAGAGGGTGAGGGCGGGGTTGTGGGTATGGAGGCCGATGACGCCGGAGCCGGTGAGCGGAGTGGCTCCCGTGGCGGGATTCTCATTGGCGGAGTAGAAGGTTTCGCCGTTGATCTTGACGCTGGTGCCGGAGGCGATGCGGGTGCCGGCGGTGATCTGATTGCCGTTGAGGAAGAGGGCACCGACACTGAATCGCCAGACACTGCGGAAGGGGTACCAGTCAAAGGCGGCGGCAGTGGAACGAAGGCGGAGCTTGGCGTCGACGTTGACGTTGGAGAGCTCGAAGCGGCCGCTCGAGTAGCTGAAGAAGTTCTGCATGAGGCGGGCGTCGAAGACGGTATTGAGGAGGATGGCGCCCTTGATGCCGATGCCGAGGGGGGATACGTCGGCGCCGATGCCGATGCGGGAGTAAGGGGGGTAATAGAAGTTGGTGGGATAGGGCTCGACGGGGTGGTCGGCGGAGGCTGGATCGGGGGCAGAGGGGAGAGCGGAGGCAGGGATGGCAGGTGGGGGCGACGGAGGGGGAGGGGCCAGGAGGTTGACGGCCAGTGAGGAGGATTGGGCACGACCGAAGGGATTGGCGGCAAGGAGCAGGAAGGCGCCGGCGCAAGAGGCAGAGAGAGCCCAGGTGAACTTGCGGTTCATGGGGAATGCTCCTCAGCTCAGAACAAGTCGGGTCAGTACAAGTCAGCTCAATACGAGGGTTGCAGGATGGGATGCGGAACTTCGAGCGAAAAGGGGCTCGGATCGCCTGAGTTTATCCGGGAATTGATGAACAGGGGGAGAAACTGCGGTAACTTGTTTCGGTTTTCGGCTGGGCGTTAGGTCGGGCGGGAGAAAAAGGGGGCGGAAAAGGGGAAAGCCCGCTCCGGGGTGGGTGGAGGCGGGCTTTCGGGGTGCGGCAAGGGGTAGTTGCCGCTATGCATGATTATGCCGGCGATCACCTAATCTCCCACACACTTACGCGTGCAGTACCATCGGCCCAACGAGGCTTAACTTCCGTGTTCGGGATGGGAACGGGTGGGACCCTCGCGGTAAGGTCACCGGCAAACTTGAGCGACGCCTGGCGGGTAGTTTCTCCCGCGGCCGAGGGGTCCGGACAGTTTCTTCAGGGACCAGAGTCGGCAGACTAGCGTCACAACTTAGCTGACCGGGAGACTGGAGCGAACTCCAACTCCCGGACCAGGAAACGAAAATCGATTGGATACAAGGCGTATTGAGCGCCTCCTGCAGGACTGCTTGCGTCGATGCGTTCGACGCTGAGCAGGGACTGCGCAGAGTTAATTCTATGGATAAGCCGAACGGGCGATTAGTACTGGTCAGCTGCACGCATTACTGCGCTTTCACCTCCAGCCTATCAACCAGGTGGTCTTCCTGGGCCCTTCGGGGAGATCTCATCTTGGGGCGTGCTTCCCGCTTATATGCATTCAGCGGTTATCACAACCGAACTTCGCTACCCAGCCGTGCCATTGGCATGACAACTGGAACACAAGAGGTTCGTCCATCCCGGTCCTCTCGTACTAAGGACAGCCCCCCGCAAATCTCCTACGCCCACAGCAGATAGGGACCGAACTGTCTCGCGACGTTCTGAACCCAGCTCACGTACCGCTTTAATAGGCGAACAGCCTAACCCTTGGAACCTTCTACAGCTCCAGGATGCGATGAGCCGACATCGAGGTGCCAAACCGGAGCGTCGATATGAACTCTTGGCTCCGATCAGCCTGTTATCCCCGGCGTACCTTTTATCCGTTGAGCGATGGCCCTTCCATACAGAACCACCGGATCACTAAGGCCTGCTTTCGCATCTGCTCGACTTGTAGGTCTCACAGTTAACCACTCTTATGCCTTTGCACTCGACGACTGATTTCCAAACAGTCTGAGAGTAGCTTCGCGCGCCTCCGTTACAATTTAGGAGGCGACCGCCCCAGTCAAACTACCCGCCTTACTATGTTCCTCTCCCGGGTAACGGGAGGAGGTTAGATTCACAGCACTCGCAGGGTGGTATCTCACCGGTGGCTCCACCGAATCCGAGAATCCGGTATCAAAGCCTCCCACCTATCCTGCGCAGCAAGAGCCATAAATCATAGTAAAGGTGTAGTAAAGGTGCACGGGGTCTTTCCGTCTAGCTGCGGGTAACCGGCATCTTCACCGGTACTACAAGTTCGCCGAGCAACTCGTTAAGACAGTCGTACGATCGTTACGCCATTCGTGCAGGTCGGAACTTACCCGACAAGGAATTTCGCTACCTTAGGACCGTTATAGTTACGGCCGCCGTTCACCGGGGCTTCAGTTGGAAGCTTCGCCTTGCGGCTAACCTCTCCCTTTAACCTTCCGGCACCGGGCAGGCGTCAGCCCCTATACGTCGTTTTCGACTTAGCAGAGACCTGTGTTTTTGTTAAACAGTCGCCGTACGCGCTTCACTGCGGCCCATCCGAAGATGGGCGACCCTTCTCCCGAAGTTACGGATCTAATTTGCCGAGTTCCTTAACAAGCTTTCACTCGAGCGCCTTTGGATATTCTCCTCGTCTACCTGTGTCGGTTTGAGGTACGGTTCCCAACTACTCTCCTTAGAGGATTTTCCTGGCAGCGTGGAATCGGCAGCTTTCAGCCATACGGCTTAATGCTTTACGCCTCACTGTTAAGCCCCGGCGGATTTGCCTACCGGAACCAGCTTACGCGTATCGAACCCCATAGCCATAGGAGGTCCTGCTTATCCTTCTGCGTCTCCCCATCGTCAAACGAGAGTTGGGAGGTCCGGAATATTAACCGGATGTCCATCAGCTACGCCTTTCGGCCTCGCCTTAGGGACCGCCTGACCCTGAGCGGATTAACCTTCCTCAGGAAACCTTAGACTTTCGGCGCGGAGGGTTCTCACCTCCGTTATCGCTACTTATGCCGGCAGGGTCTCTTCGCAACGCTCCATCGGTCTTCTCAGTCCGACTTCACTGCTGTTGAGAATGCTCTCCTACCACGCGCACACAAAGTGTACGCATCCGCTGCTTCGGTATACAGTTTTAGCCCCGTTGTATTGTCGGCACCGGACCGCTTGACCAGTGAGCTATTACGCTTTCTTTAAAGGATGGCTGCTTCTAAGCCAACCTCCTGGCTGTCTGGGCGTTCCGACTTCCTTTCCCACTTAACTGTAATTTAGGGACCTTAGCAGGCGGTCTGGGCTGTTTCCCTCTCGACTATGAAGCTTAGCCCCCACAGTCTGACTGCCGGGCTGGTTGTCATCGGCATTCGAAGTTTGGTTGGATTCAGTAAGCCGGAAAGCCCCCTAGTCCATCCAGATCTCTACCACCGATGCAAATCACCCGACGCTAGCCCTAAAGCTATTTCGGAGAGAACGAGCTATCACGGAATTTGATTAGCCTTTCACCCCTACCCTCAGCTCATCCGAGCTTTTTTCAACAAACACCGGTTCGGTCCTCCAGTAGGTGTTACCCTACCTTCAACCTGGCCAAGGGTAGATCATCCCGCTTCGCGTCTATTCCTGCCAACTGAACGCCCTGTTCAGACTCGCTTTCGCTGCGGCTCGCTTACGCTTAACCTTGCTGACAAGAATAACTAGCCGGCTCATTATGCAATAGGCACGCGGTCAGGCATTTCCTTGCGGACATAGCCCTCCCACTGCTTGTAGGCACACGGTTTCAGGTACTTTTCACTCCCCTAACAGGGGTGCTTTTCGCCTTTCCCTCACGGTACTGGTTCACTATCGGTCAGAATCGAGTATTTAGCCTTGCGGGATGGTCCCCGCGGGTTCAGACAGAGTTTCACGTGCTCCGCCTTACTCAGGTATCCGCTTCGAGTCCGGATCATTTTCGCCTACGCGCCTGTCACGCTCTATGGATCCCCTTTCCAGAGGATTCGGCTAACGACCGGATTGGTAACTCTACTGTTGCGGACCCTACAACCCCTGGGACACCGAAATGTTCCAGGTTTGGGCTGTTCCGATTTCGCTCGCCACTACTTTCGGAATCGAGGTTTCTTTATTTTCCTCCAGGTACTGAGATGGTTCACTTCCCTGGGTTCGCTCGTACCCGCCTATGTATTCAGCGGGCCGTACATGAGGTTTGCTCATGTGGGTTTCCCCATTCGGACATCTCCGGATATAACGCCTGTGTGCGGCTCCCCGGAGCTTTTCGCAGCTTGCCACGTCCTTCATCGCCTGATTCTGCCAAGGCATCCACCGTGCGCCCTTAGTAGCTTAACCATAGAATTAACTCCACGCAGGAGTTAAAACTCTGCATTCGCCTGTGGACTGTCTCGCGACAGTCTCTAGATATCTAAAGACACTCAACTTGAACAACTTGCTTTGCTCTGCGCGTCTCCGTTTCCGGATCCGTGCAGGCAGAGCTCATTGCTCAGCCTTGTATATGAACTGATTCTCTCTTTGGCGCGGCTGCTCTTACGAGCTTCCGTACCGCAGGAGGTCAGTTCGTTACCCAATCGATTTCGTTGTCAAACATCGTTTGCGTTTCGCCTTGCGGCTGACGCTCCGCCCTGAGGCGGCGAGCAAAACCTTTCGATCTGCTCAAAGGTCGGAATCCACGGTGTGGATGCCCACCTTTGAGCAGGATCTCGAAGAGGAGGGAAGTGGTGGAGCTGACCGGGATCGAACCGGTGACCCCCTGCTTGCAAAGCAGGTGCTCTCCCAGCTGAGCTACAGCCCCGTTTAAGGATGGTGGGCCTGGGTAGATTCGAACTACCGACCTCACCCTTATCAGGGGTGCGCTCTAACCAACTGAGCT
>CAVPKU010000057.1:172500-229636 GCA_963705765.1 uncultured Acidobacteriaceae bacterium
GCCAAAAGCGAGCCGAGAAACGAGCAAGAAGCGAGCCGAAACCGAGCCGAAACCGAGCCGAGAAACGAGCGGAAACGCGCCTTGTCCTAATGGCGGTGGATGACGCCGAGATCGGTGAGGCCGTTGACGAAGAGCTGCATGGCGAGGGCGACGAGGAGCAGGCCCATGATGCGGACGAGGATGCGGATGCCGGTTTCACCCAGGAAGCGGCGGATGCGGTCGGCGCCGCTGAGGACGAGGTAGCTGACGAACGCGGTGATGCTGATGGAGCCGAGAATCGCCAGCATTTGCCAGTGGTTGGGGGCCTGGCCGACGAGGACCATGACGCTGGAGATTGCGCCCGGACCGGCGAGCATGGGGATGCCGAGGGGCACGATGCCCGCGTCTTCTTTGGCGGCGGCTTCCTGGGTTTCGTCCTGCGATTCCTGGGTGGGGGAGCGCCGGGCTTCGATCATGTCGATGCCGATGAGGAGCAGGATGAGGCCGCCGGCGAGTTCAAACGCGGGGAGTTTGATGCCGAAGAGGGAAAAGATGTACTGGCCGGCGAGGGCGAAGGAGGTGAGGACAATGAAGCAGGTGAGGGCGGCCTTCCAGGCCATGCGTCGACGGCGGTGCGGCTCGACGCCATCCGTGATGGCGATGAAGGAGGGGATCGCAGCGAAGGGGTCGACGAGAAAGAAGATGGAACTGAGGGCGAGGAGCGAGAACTTGATGTAGCTCGAGTTGAGGGCTTCCTCGGCCGCGGCTGCGGGCGAAACGAAGGCCGCAAGCTGCTGAATCAAATGGGGCTGGACGTGCACGTTTTCAGGTTATCCCAGGTATTCGATGCAGCAGGGGCGAGATGGGGTCCATGAGGGAGGGGAAGACAGGAATTTTTGCTTCTGAGGGGACCGGAAGTGCTCGATGGGGAATGGTTGCCTGAACGGCGCGGGGCATGAACTGCTTGCTTTGCAACGCGTTAGCAGGGGACGCGGTGGATTGGAATTCGCTGTGCTCTCACACCAGACTGCACCGACAACGGCGGGACTTTTGAACGCCTGGATCGGCGCCATGTTTTTGGGCTGCCTCGCAGAGGATTACGACGGGCAACAAGTACTGGCCTGGATCGGACGAGACACGCAGCTGCAGAAACAGACAATTCGAGTGGTCCATCGCGAAAGAGGAGATTGCATGCCCATTATGATGACCCGAACTACGAAGCCTTTCGGTGAGCGGCTCACTGAGCCATCGATCCTGCTGGTAAGCGATTCGGAGCGACATGGCAACACGATGCATCGGGCTCTGGAGCAGCACGGATTCGCAGTGGAATACGCAGGGGACTATACGCAGGTGGAAACGGCCCTGCATTCGCGGAAATTCGACGTGGTGCTGCTGGAGGTGACCGGCGAACACGCCGTAGAACCAGCGGTTGCGGCGGCTCTGCGTGTGAAACGAGGCGACGCGCGGCAGTTCGTCGGCTATCTTGCGGACGCGAATCTGGAAACCAGCGGACTGGCCGGCGATGCGATCTTTCCGCGGAATGCGGCGCGACTCCCCGACGCGCTGCGGAGCTTCATGCGCGAGGGCGGCAATTAGCTTCCTGATCGCCCCAATCTCTATTTCTTCAGCCAAAATTCAGGAACCCGGAGTAGTCTTGTCTGCGCTTCGTTCGCGAGGGAGGCGAGACAAGACTATGAAGAACATCGTTGGACTCGGGTTGATGGGTGCCGCAGTGTGCGGGGTCGCGCTGTTCGCGGGTCCGGCGCGGGGCCAGGGAGCGGCCGGGGGACCTTTCCATGTTGCGCAGGAACTGAAGATCGGCGGCGACGGCGGATGGGATTATCTGGCGGTCGATCCGCAATCGAAGCTGCTGTACGTGACGCGCGGCAATCACGTGATCGTGGTGGACACGAGCGCGGGCAAGCAGGTGGCGGACATCACCGGGCTGCATGGCACGCACGGTGTCGTCTTCTCGTCGGACGGCGTGCATGGGTACATCACCGACGCCGGTACGGCGAATCAGGTGGCGGAGTTTAACCGGAAGACGAACATGATCGAGAAGACGATTCCTGCGGGGACGGGTCCGGATGGAGCGGTGTTCGATCCGTACACGAAGACGGTGTGGGCGTTCAACGGGCGCAGCCATGATGCGACGGTGATCGACACGACGAACAACACTGTGTTGGCGACGGTGGCGTTGCCGGGAAAGCCGGAGTTTCCGGTGAGCGACGGAGCTGGATTCGTCTACGACAACATTGAGGACAAGAGCGAGATCGTGAAGCTCGATGCGAAGGCGCACACGGTGGTGGCAACATGGCCGGTGTGCGACAGCCCGTCGGGACTGGCGATCGATGTGCCGAGCCATCGGCTGTTCGCGGTGTGCGATGGCGGGAAGATGGCGGTGGTGGATACCGAGAGCGGGAAGGTGGTGGCGACGCCGGCGATCGGAGATGGACCGGACGCTGCCGGATTCTCGGCGGGCGATCACTTCGCGTTCAGCTCGAACGGGCAGAGCGGCACGCTGACTGTGGTGCACGAAGATGACGCCGATCACTACACCGTGGTGCAAAATGTGGCGACGAAACGCGGAGCACGGACGATGGCAGTGGATCCCGACGGAAGTCATGTGTACGTGGTGACTGCTGAGTTCGGACCGCGACCGGAGCCGACGGCGGACAATCCGCGACCGCGGCCAGCGATTGTGCCGGGGAGTTTCGAAGTGATTGTCCTCAGTAAATAGCGAATAGCCAATAGCCAATAGGGAATAGGTGTAGCGGAAAGCCTCGCGGTCTGCGAGGCTTTTTCATTGGTCGATCCGAAGTTTCGATTTTGAATTCCTCTTGTGCAGGTCGGCAGTGACCTTCGAATGCACCGATTGCGATGGCGGAGAAGAAAGCGCGCGCATTGGAGGCTTTTTGCTTTGCTTCTTCGTCTCAGCATCGGATAATTCTTTTCCAGACGATGAGTGCGGCGATTGAGTTCCGTAAAGTGAGCCTTGCGGCAGGCGGAGGGCAGATCCTGCTCGACGATATTTCCTTCGCGGTGGAGGAAGGCACTACGACGGTGGTTCTGGGACGCAGCGGCTCGGGGAAGACGACGCTGCTGCGGACGGTGAATCGCATGATCGAGCCGACGTCGGGAGATGTGTTCGTGCGCGGAAAGAATGTGCGCGAGACGGATCGAATTGCGCTGCGGCGCGGAACCGGTTATGTGATCCAGGAGACGGGGTTGTTTCCACACATGACGACGCTGCGGAATGTTGGACTGGTGCTGGAGGTTGAGGGGATCGAGGAGAAGGCGCGGTTGTTGCGGAGCCAGGATCTGCTGAACGCGGTAGGACTGGAGGCGCGGACGTTCGGCAAGCGGTATCCACATCAGCTTTCGGGCGGGCAGCGGCAACGCGTGGGGCTGGCGCGGGCGCTGGCGGCTGAGCCGAATGTGCTGCTGATGGATGAACCGTTTGGCGCACTGGATCCGCTGACGCGCGCGGAGATGCAGGACATGGTGCGGGAGTTGATGGCGCGGATGAGAAAGACGGTGCTGCTGGTGACGCACGATCTGGATGAAGCGCTGTATCTGGGGGACCGGATTGTTCTGCTGAGCGCCGGCAAGCTGGTGGCGGAACTGCAGCCGGAGGAGTTTTTACGGTCGCGGCATCCGGAGGTCGAGGCATATGTGCGGGCGTTCCATCGCGGAGAACTGAGCGCTACGGCAGAGAAGCGCGCATGAATGACTTTCTGAGACAGTACGGCGCGCAGATCATGGAACTGACGCTGGAGCATTTGTGGCTGACCGGCGCAGCGATGCTGTTTGCGGCATTGATCGCGATCCCGCTGGGAGTGTGGCTGACGCGGCGGCCGGAGTTGGCGAAGCCGGTGATTGGCGTGGCGAATGTGCTGCAGACGATTCCGTCGCTGGCCATGTTTGGGTTTCTGCTGCCGCTGCCGTGGCTGGGAGAGCGCGCGGCGCGCGTGGCGATTGTGGCGTTGACTGCTTATGCGCTGCTGCCGATTCTGCGGAACACATACACCGGGATTCGGGGGATCGATCCATCGCTGCTGTCGGTGGCAGGCGCTCTGGGGCTGACGGATGCGCAGCGTTTCTTCAAGGTGGAGCTGCCGCTGGCGGCATCGTTCATTTTGGCGGGGCTGCGAACGGCGACGGTGACATGCGTAGGAATTGCGACGATTGCCGCTGCGGTAGGCGCGGGCGGGCTGGGCGAGTTGATCTTCCGCGGCGTGGCATCGATTGACAATGAGCTGGTGCTCGCCGGAGCGATTCCGGCGGCGCTGCTGGCGCTGGCGTGCGATGGTGCGCTGGGATTGCTGGAGCGGTTGTATCGAGTACCGGGCCAGGGACTGGTGGCATGAGGCGGGTAGTTGCTGCGATTGCGGCCCTGTTGTGCGCGGTGCTGGCGGGATGTTCCCCGCCGCGGCCGGATCATCCGGTGATTGGAGCGAAGAACTTCACCGAGCAGGTGGTGCTGGGCGAACTGCTGGCGCAGGAGATCGAGGAAAAGTCGGATCTGGATGTGGAGCGGCGGTTTTATCTGGCCGGCAGTTACATTTGCCATCAGGCGTTGACCTCGGGACGCATCGACGCCTATGTGGAGTACTCGGGGACGGCGCTAACGGCGATCCTGAAGCAGCCGGTGGACCGCGATCCGGAGCGGGCGCTGGCGACGGTGCGCAATCTGTATCAGTCGAAGTATCAAATTACGGTGGGGCCGCCGCTGGGATTTGAGAATACGTTCGCGATGGTGATTCGCGGGGACGATGCGCAGCGGCTGCACCTGACGAAGCTGAGCCAGGCGGCACAATACACGCCGCAATGGCGGCTGGGCGTGGGATACGAGTTCGAGCAGCGGCCGGATGGACTGCGGGGACTGAGCGCAGCATACGGGCTGAAATTTGCAGGACCTCCGCGCACGATGGACCTGGGGCTTCTGTATCGCGCGCTGGAGGCGCGGCAGGTGGACATGATTGCGGCAAACTCGACGGACGGGCCGATTCAAACGCTGGGGCTGACGGTGCTGGACGACGACAAGCATTATTTCCCGCCATATCAGGCGGTGCCGCTGGTGCGGGACGAGGCGCTGCAGGAGTGGCCAGCGATGCAGGATGCGATTCGCGCGCTGGCGGGGAAGGTGTCGGCAAAGGACATGCGGGCGATGAACGAGGCGGTGGACGGGGAGCATCAGGATCCGGCGGATGTGGTGCGGGAGTTCAGGAAGAGCAAAGGGCTGTAGAAACGCGCTGCGCAGAGAAACGAAAAGGCCGCCGTGGAGGCGGCCTTTGTTTATTGCTGGTG
This sequence comes from uncultured Acidobacteriaceae bacterium, assembly GCA_963705765.1. Lineage (GTDB taxonomy): Bacteria > Acidobacteriota > Terriglobia > Terriglobales > Acidobacteriaceae > Palsa-343. Next base: position 177,790 of record CAVPKU010000057.1, read on the forward strand.
CTGGTTATTGGCCAGGGAAGGCCTGGACGATTTGGCCGGCGTGGTTGCCGTGGGGGACGGCAGCGACGCAGGTAGCGGTTCCGCTCACGCTGTAAGGGGAATTCTGTACGCCGGTCAACTCACCGGTACTGGGGTCGAGGCGCGCAGCTGCAACAGCGTTGAACTGTGAAAGCGATGTATAAACAAAGCGGCCGAAAGCCGGATCGACCACGATGCAGGTGGGCCCGGGAGAGCCGGTACCAAACGCGGAGGAAGCGAGAGCAGAGGGCTGTCCAGTGGCCTGCGAGATGGTGTAGCCGGTGATGGTCTTGTCATTGAAGTTGGTGACGTAGATGTACTGGTCACGGGGATCGATGGTGATTCCCACCGGGAAGATCCCGGTCGAGAAGGGGCCATTGGTGAGGGGCTGGAGAGCGCCGCCGCCGATGATGGTGAAGACGATGATCTGGTTCTGGACGCTGTCGGTGGTGTAGACGAAGCGATTGGTGAGGTCGATGGCGATGCCGGTGGGTGTGGTTCCGGCGGAGAAAGGACTGCCGGGAACCGCCGCGAGCACGCCGGAAGAGCTGACGGTGAAGCCGGAGATGGTCCCCTGCGTGGGGCAACTGGCGGGAGTCGCGGGCGGCGTGGGTGTGGAGGGCGGCGCCGTGGTCACAACGACGGAGTTCGTGTTCGAAACGTAGGCGTAGTTGCCATTCGCGGAGACGGCGACGGCGCCAGGGAAGCACTGCAGGGTGCTGTAAGGCTGGCCGCCGCTGGCAACCGGGGAGCCGAGGCTCCCGTCGGCATTAATGGGGTAGACGACGAGGATGCCGGGACCCGGGGTGACATCGGAGAACCCGGGGCCGTAGTAGTCGAGAACGAAGAGCAGGGTGCCGGCGCCATTGATGGCGACCGAGACAGGCTCAGTGCCGGGAGTGGAGTAGGTATGGCCGACGGAAAGCTGTCCATTGGTGCCGATGGTGAATTCAGCGACATTGTTGCTGCCGTGATTGGCGACGTAGAGGTGCTGGCCATTGGGCGAAGCAACCTCGGAGACTGGGTTGAGTCCCTGGGAAGAGATGGGCGTGCCTGCCACCTGGCTGATGGCACCAGAGTCGGAGTCAACGTGATAGGCGGTGACCTGACCGTTGCCGTTGGAGCCGGCGGAGGCGCTGTTGCTGGTGACAAAGAGATAGTCGATGGTTTGGCTGGGGCTGCACGAGGTGATGCTGAAGCCGAGCCCCACAGAGGCCACAGCAGCGAGCAAACCTCGACCGATTCTTGTCAACTTCATGCTTTTCCTTCGTCCTTTGCGGGAAGTACATCCATTCCAGGATCCGGCGCGCACCGGGGAGACAGGATAGGGTGGAAAACTCATACTAACCGCCTAGAGACCATGTTTGTTTCCGCCTGCGTGGGTAATGGCCGCCACGCAGGTGGGCTGCCCCGAAGTGGGATAGGGGGAATTCTTGTTGGTGATGAGCGTGCCGTTGGACGGATTGAGTTCAGCGCCGCCAATGGTGCCACCGATGTAGTCGGCTGAATAGAGGAATCGGCTGGTATTGGGATCGGCGAGGACGCAGAGAGGTCCTGAAGCTCCGGCGTTGCTGGTGGCGACCTCAGCAGGCAGGCCGGAAGCGAGCGTGAAGATGCTCAGTGAGCCGTCTTTGTAATTGGTCACGTAGAGGTACTTACCGGCTGCCGCGGGGCTGACCACGGTTCCACCCATGGGCATGTTGCCGGTGGCAACGGTGGCAGCCAGGGAGAGTGCACCGCTGGACTGGACGGAAAACGTGTAGAGCTGATTGAGGGCAGCGTCGGTGACATACACGGACGCATTGCCGGGATCGGCGATGATACCGGTGGGCTGCGAGCCGCCGCCGGTGGTGAAGGGGCTACCGGCAATCTCGGTGATCGACGAGGAGCCGGCGGCGAAGGCGGAGACGGTTCCTGAGGCCGGGCAGGTGGCCGGAAGAGTGGGCACGGTTCCAGTAACCGGAGGCGACGTGGTCACGACAACGGCATTCGTATTGGTGACGTAGATGAAATTGCCGTTTGGGGTGACGGTGAGATTCGTCGGGAAGCACTGGACGGGCAGGTAGTTCGCGGGGCCGATGGATTCAGGCGCTCCGATGGTGCCGAGGCCGCTTTTGGAGTCGATGGAGAGGGGAAATGCGACGAGGGCGCCGGGGCCAGGATTGAGATCGGTAAAGGAAGGGTGGCCTGGGGCCGAAGGTCCGTAGTAGTCGAGCACGTAGAGCTGGGTGCCGGTGGAGTTGATGGCGAGGGCTACGGGCTCGGTGCCGGGGGTATTGACGGTTTGGAGTGGGTACAGCTTGCCGTCGGTACCAATGGCAAACTCGACGATGGTGTTGTCGTCGTGATTGGCGACGTAGAGGTTCTTGCCGTTGGGTGAGGTGACCTCGGAGACGGGATTGCGACCGCCGGAAGGGTAGGGTGAGTCGGCAATCTGGAACAGCTCTCCGGACTCGGAATTGACCTTAAAGACGTTGATCTGCCCGGGGTTCTGGAGGTTGCTGGTGGTGTAGAGAAAGTCGATGGTGTTGCTGGCGCCGCAGGAAAGGAGCAGCGCCGACAACGATGTGACCGACGCGGCGGCCAGGAGCCGCCTGCCGATCTGCTTCAACTGCATATGCCGAATCCCTGCTCGCATCAGTTTGTATTGGAACTGTAGAGGCACCAGGTTGGAGTCCCGACGGTAGTAAAGGAAGATCCTTTGGACAGGTTGGTCAGGGTGCCGGTATTGGGCTCGAGCTTGGAGCCGGTGACGTTACTGGATCCCGCATTGGCCGTGTAGATGTACTGGTGCGAGGGATCTTCGAAGACACAAACCGGCGTCGCTCCCACTCCGAAGACCGGGGCATTGTTCTGACTAACGCCAAACGGCTGGAGTGTGCCGACGTTAGGGGCAATGCTGAAGGCCGCGATGACACTGGCGGACTGACCGAGGGCGGTGGACTGCGTGTTGGTGATGTAGAGGTATTTGTTGTTGCTGTCGGTGGTGAGCGCAGTCATGCCGGTGGTATTAGGCACATTCGGCGCGGCACCGGTGGAGATGGCCGAAAGCAGACCATTGCCACCCTGGGTGAAGGTGAAGATCTGATTGCTGCCATTGTCGAGGACGTAGAGCCAGGTGCCGTTGGAACTGGTTCCGAGCACACCGATGTTGGTCGCGCCTGGAATCGGCTGCGAACCTCCGGGAACCTGGGTGAGCTGACCGGTGGTGGCACTGGCGCCGTAGGCGTAGAGCACCTGGCCTGAACTGGACGGGTTGGCGGGATCGCTGTTCTCAGCGGTGTAGAGGAAGCTGGAGAGGAAATGGAAGTCGATGGCGCCGCAGCCGATGGGGAAGTAGGTGAGTGGCGTTCCGAAGGAGTTCTGCTGCTGCTGGTTCTGCACCAGAAAGAGGCGGCCGGTGGAGGTATCGATGCTGAAGACGGTAATGTCGCCTGCGGGGCGGTAGACGCCGGACGCGGAGTCAAAGCAAGGAGTGGCGGAGCTGACCGTGGTGGAGGCAGGGGTTGTTGTCGTTGGGGAGCTGCCACTGGGCTGATATTTGTCGAGGACGTAGAGGTAGTTGCCGCTGGTGGCGAGGGAGAGGCGCAGGGAGCCGAGGCCCTGGCTCGGGTAGGCCTGCTGGAAGGAAAGAGAGCCGTCGCCGCCGATGCTGAACAGCGAGATGTTGGCGCCCTTCCAGGAGATAGAACCATCGGAGTTGACGGTTTGGGAGCCCTGGTTCAGCACATAGACGTAGCGGCCGCCGTTGAGGAGGACGGCTCGGATCGGAACAGCGCCGCCGGAACTGAGCGGGTTGTGCGGGGCCGGAGTGAGGATGCCGGTCTGGTTCTGCTCCCGGTAGGAGGCCACCTGGTTGTACTGCGAACCGGTGACGATGATGTAGGCCTCAGTGTAGTAGTAGCAGGACTGGGTGCCGAACCCGATAAAAAGGGATGCCGCCGTGGCCAGGGCAATCCGGCCGAGTTTCCTAAACTTCATGCGCTTCCTTCACGCCGAACCACCGGGGGCGGGGGCTCGGACAAGGCTGTAGGGATGATCCCGAACCATTGTAAATGGAACGGCGTTGTTGCGCCGCATTGCCGGAGTTGAGTCAGGCATGAGGGAGGCGCTGGCTCAACTCTGGACATTAGACGACGAGGTCTTCGGGATATCACCAGGCGAAATTGCCAGGCGGATCGCGAAACGCATTACCAAACGCGGCAGGCGTCCTCCGGCATCATGGGCTGGCCGACGTGGCAGCCGAAGGCTTTGCCGAATTCGTCGAAGTTGCGGACAGTTCCGTTGGTGCGGAACATGCCCGGGGAGTGGGGATCGGTTTTAGCGGCGATGCGCGAGACCTGCTCGGTGCGGTTCTCGCACCAGACCTGCGCGAAGCCAATGAAGTAGCGCTGGGCTTCGGTGTAGCCGTCGATCTTGTCGTCGATGCTCTTGCCCTGTTTCGCGAGTGTGGCGAGTAAGGCCTGCCAGGCGATGCGGATGCCGCCGTTGTCTGCGGTGTTTTCGCCCATGGTGAGTCTGCCGTTGAGATGGACGCCGGGAACCGGTTCGAAGCTGCTGTATTCCTTATCCTCGCAGTCGAGCTTTTCGTCGAAGGCTTTGCGGTCGGCATCGGTCCACCAGGTCTTGACATTGCCCCGGCCGTCGTACTTGCTGCCCTGGTCGTCGAAGCCGTGGGTCATCTCATGGCCGATGACAACGCCGATGCCACCAAAGTTGACGGCGGGATCCTTGCTGAAGTCGTAGAAGGGCGGCTGCAGGATGCCCGCGGGGAAGTTGATATCGTTTTGCGGCGGATTGTAGTAGGCGTTGACGGTGGGCGGCGTCATGCCCCATTCGGATTCGTCGACGGGCTTACCGACTTTGTTGAGGTCGTAGTTGAATTCGAAAGCGGAGGAGTGGTCGAGGTCTTCGATGAAGTTGGTGCGGCTGACCTGGAATTTCGAGTAGTCGCGCCATTTATCGGGGTAGCCGATTTTCTGACGGAAGGCGGCGAGCTTGGCTTCGGCTTGCTTTTTGGTGTCGTCGCTCATCCAGGGCAGCGCCTGGATGTCGGCGGCGAGCGCGGTTTTGAGGGCAGCGACGAGCTGCTCCATGTTCTGTTTGGCCTGGGGCGGGAAGTTTTCTTTGACCCAGTCCTGTCCGACGGCTTCGCCGAGGGCGCGATCGGTGACCGCGGTGCAGCGTTTCCAGCGGGCGGTTTGTTCGGCCTGGCCCTGGAGAGTCTTCTGGAAGAAGTCGAAGCTGGCGTCTTCAAAAGGCTGGGAGAGCCAGGGAGCGACGCCGCTGAGGGCATGAAATTTCAAATAGGCCTTGAGCGCGTCGAGACTCTGGTCGCCGAGGAGCTGATTTTCTGCCTTGAAGAAGTCGGGCTGGCCGACGTTCAGGGAATCCACTTTCGGAGCACTGAGGCCGGTCGAAGTAGGTGCTCCAGTCAAAGTTGGGTGTGAGCTGATCGAGTTCGGCGAGAGTCATGATGTGGTAGCGCTTGTCGGGATTGCGCAACTCGACGCGCGGGATAGCGCCTTTGGCGAGCGCGGTCTCGATGTCGATGACATGGCCGGCATCGGCCGTGGCTTGATCGTCGGATTCACCGGTGAGCTTGAGAACCGTGACGATATAGGCGCGGTATTTGTCACGAATCTCCTGCATATGGGAATCGTCCTGCAGGTAGTAGTCGCGGTCGGGGAGGGTGAGCCCGCCCTGATGAATGGCTTCGATCTGCTTGCTGGAGTCGACCTGGTCCTGCTCGACGCCGAAACGGAAGAAGATGCCGGTGGGCGTTTTGGAATCGAGGTAGGCGGCGACGGTGGCGAGATCCTTCTTGTCTTTAATGGCGTCGATGCGCGCGAAGAGCGGGCGGATTGGCTGGTCGCCGAGTTTGTTGGCGAGGTCGGTATCCATGCAGGCGGCGAAGAAGTCGCCGTACTTGTGCTGCAGGGCGGTCTTCGGGGAGTCGGCGGCGCGCTTGAGGTCAACATAGAGAAGGTAGCGATTGCGCTCAGAGAGCTCGTTGAAGCGGCCCCACCGGGATTGATCGCTGGGGATGGGGTTGGCTTTGCGCCAGTTGCCGCAGGCGAACTGATAGAAGTCGGTGCAGGGATCGGCGGTCTTGTCGATCGCGCTGAGATCAAAACTGTGCAGGGCTTTGGGTTCGGTGGGGGCGGAGTCGGGAGCAGGAAGCAATTGCTGGGCGGAAAGAGCGATCGGACAGACAAGCAGCAGCGAAATGGCGTAGCGCCAGGCAGAGCGAACGATGCGCATGGAACTCCTCGGAAGGACAGGGTACAGGGTGCAGGGAACAGGGTACAGCAGAACGGGAGAGGTGGGAGACGGGAAGGAGGGAGCAGGGCCCGAGTCCGGAGGACCTTGTTCGATCAGAAGATGTGGACGCGGATATTGAGGTACTTTTTGGGATCCTTGCGGATGGCGACGATCAGGTCGCTGGAGTCGGTCATGAGCGAATCGACATGGTCGTAGAGTTTGCGATCTTTGAGGAGCGCGCCCAGCGTGCCCTGGCCTTCGTTGATCTGTGTGAGCATGGCGTCGAGCTTGTCGATGGTGTCGGTGAGCTTGGCTGCGGTTTTGGGATCTTTAGTCAGTACGCCGAGCGTGCCCTGGCCTGCGTTGATCGAGGCCGTGATCTCGTTCAGGTTGTGGGTGGTTTCTTTCAGTTCTTTATAGAGGGTGTCGTCCTTGAGGAGTTTGCCCGCGGTTCCCTTGCCCTGATCGAGATCGGTGGTGATGCTGTCAGCTTTGCCGACGATGTCGTTGAGGCGGGTATAGAGAGTGTCGTCCTTGAGTAGCTTCCCGATGGAACCCTGGCCGTTGTTGATCTGATCGATGATGGAGGACAGATCATTGACGGTACTCAGCGCTCGTTTGTAGAGGGTTGGGTCGTTGATGAGCAGGCCGATGGAGCCGTTCTTTGAGTTGAGCGTGGTGGCGATCTGGTTGACCTGATCGAGGATGGTGTCGAGGCGCTCGATGGTGCCCTGGCTGGCCTGGATGACGTCCTGCAGGTTGGGGGTTTCGGTGGTTCTCAACTCGGCGTTGTTCTGGACGGGTCCGGCGACGGCGCGCTTGCTGTCGATGTCGACGAGGGTATCGCCGAGGACGCCCTGGGTTTCGAGGCTGGATTTCGAATCCTCGCGAATGCCGGTGGCGTAGCGGTGATTGAGCCTCATCACGACTTCAACGGGGGTGAGGCGGCGCGCGGGATCGTTGGTGACGATATGGATGGCGGCCACATTGCCGACGGTGACGCCGTCGAGGAGAACAGGAGCACCCACTTTAAGGCCGGCGGAGTTCTCAAAATAGGAGCGGACGGTGAGGCGCTTGGACCAGAAGCCTCCGGTCGAATTGGACATGAGGAAGACGAGCGCGATGAGGGCGCATAGAGCGACGATCACCAGGACGCCTACTTTCAGTTGTGACCATCGCACTTCCTGTTGACCGGGCACGTAAATCCTCGGAGAGAGAAGACCGCAAGAAGAGCCTTTCCGCAGAGGATACCAAAGGACAGCGATCAGCGTTCAGCGTTCTGCGTTCGGGCTCGTGCGGATGGAGGGGTACACCCGATCCCATTGCAGCCAAGGGACGAGGGGACGGCCGCAGTTCTCAAATGACGCGGCGTTCAGGCCCGCGCGAGACTGCGTCATCCAGACTGGCGGCTTAATGTGCTGCGTAGCTGGCCGTTTTCTGGGTTCGGGCGTTGTAGACCGAGAAGGTCCCGGTGCGCGAGACGGTCAGTTCGAGGCCGTAGCCGGTATCGGGGCCGTGGAGGTTCGCGATGAAGGACTCGGGGCCGTTGTCGGGCCCGGCTTCTTCGGAGTAGTGGAGTTGCCAGAACGCCTCGAGGCCGGGGATTTTGCGGAGGGTTTCGACGGTGGGCTTCGATCCGCCTTTGGTGGCACCGTTGTCCATGATGGCGATGCGCGGCGTGATGGCATCGACCAGGGCGGGACTGGAGCTTTGATTCCAGCCGTGGTGGGAGACGATGAGGATGTCGACGTGGCCGATGCGGTTATCGGGGCAGAGGAAGTCCATTTCCTTATCCCAGGTGAGATCGCCGAGGTCGAGGATGCGGAGTTTGCCCCAGGTGAGGAGGGTGCCGACGGAGCGGGAATTCTCGGTCTGGTCGGCGGGGCGGTGCTCGGAGTCCTTGCAGAAGGGGTTGGGCTGGCCGGCGCCGGGGAGAGGCTTGTCGAGGAAGTTGCCGTCGGCGGTAAGGATCTCTGCGGTGAGGCCGGGGATGGGGAGCATCATGCCGGGTTTGGCGAGGATGTGCTGGTATTTTCCGGTGGCCAGGACCTTCTGATAGGCGTCGTAGACGGTGACGGTAGCTTTGTCGCCGGGCTCGCGCAGGGGGCCGTGATCGATGAAGGTGCTGACGGGGATGCGGTCGGTGAGCTGCGGGACGCCGCCGGTGTGGTCGATGTGGTAGTGGGTGAGCAGGACGAAGTCGATGCGAGTGAGGCCAGCTTTCTTTGCGGCGGCGAGGATGCGGTCAGCGTCGCGGCCGTTATTGCCTGGCCAGCCGGTATCGATGAGGAGGGAGTGGTGATCGGGAGTGACGAAGAGCGTGGACTGGCCGCCTTCGACATCGATGAAGAAGACTCTGAGGTCGCCGGATTTTTGAGCGTGCATGGGGGAGCTGGCGAGGAGAAGGGCGGCGGCGACGGCAAGGAGGCGCGGAAAGCGGGGCGCAGACTTCATGGAGGCTCCGGGCAGATGGATTGATCGACCGAGCCATGATAGACCGCGCGGGACTTGTGGAGGAGGCCGGCTAGTCAGAGTGGTGTTTCCGAAATGTCGGATGTGAAGAAATGCAGAAGCAGGTCCCTCCGCTCCGCTGCGCTCCGGTCGGGATGACAAATCGCAAAAAGAAAGAGCTAGACAGGACGCTAGAGGGGGACAAAGCCGAGCGCGGCGGCGACAATACCGGCGATTCCGAAGGCGATGCCGAGGTACCAGTAGCCGCGCTGGCGCGTCAGCAGCGTGACCGAGGTGATGACGAGGGCGATCTCGAGCAGGGCTTCGCCGAGATCGAAGCGGTCGGCGCGGCGCTCGGCGTAACGCACTTCTGCCTGATCTTCTTTGGCGGCGTTCTGGGCCTCGGTGAGGTCGTCGTTCCACTTCTGCAGGTGGCTTTTGTAGCTGTCGGTGATCTTATTGGCGGCGGCCTGGTCGCGGATGGGGAGCGTAGCGAGCAGGTCGGAGATGAGCTGCGTGTCGTACTGGCGAATTTTGTGCGCCTGGTAGAGGTTCCAGTCGTCGGTGGCTTTGTTCTGGAAGAGCACAGCTTCGGTATGGGAGCGATGGCCCATCACAGTAACGATGGCGACCGCGACCGCGAGAACGCTGATGGTGAAGCTGACCGGGCGCAAGCTGGGTTCGTGCGCGGCCTGTTCGTGCTGCTCTTCGAGCTCGTGGGCTTCCTGGGCATCCATGAGAGACAGGGTATAGGGAATAGGGAATAGCGAATAGGAAATAGGAGACGGGAGACAGGACGAGGTTACTGGTTACAGGTTGCAGTGAACAGGCAGCGGATGTTTAGCGCGGGTTGGTTTTGGCGGGTTCGGTGGCGCTGGCGGTGACGGTTTCGGCCTGGACGAGGCCGACAATGCGGGTGCGGAAATCGTCGTAGGTGGGCGCGCCGTCGATGGTGCCGACGGTGGAGGCCGCTCCGGCGAAGGTGCTTTCGAGAGCGAAGCGATGCAGGGTGGAACCGACGACGTCGGGGTGTTGCTGATGGTAGGCAACCTGATCCGGATCGTCGGCGGCGAGGGCGTAGGAGCCGAGCGGCATGCCCTTCTCGTCGGAGACGGCGAAGCGATACCAGATGTGGTCGGATTCCTGGGGATCAAAGTATTCGGTGGCTTCGACGGTCTTTTCGCCTGCATGGAAGCGCTCGATGACGATGCCGGTGGTTCTGGCGGCGGAGGGGTGGTGGCCGTCGGAGTGATAGCCGCGAAGGATGGCGCGTTCAAGGTCGCGGTTCTTGCGGTCGCCGGTTTCAGCGTACGCCTCGAGGAGAGCGGCGTGGACATCGGTGCTGCCGGGCCATGCGGCCTGGGAGTTGCGGAAGCAGACGAGAGCCTCGGCGGGCTTGCCATTGTCGAGAAGCAGGGTGCCGATCATGAAGCTGGCTTCGGCGTTGCCAGGGTGGGAATTGAGGATGGCTTCGGCTTCTTTGAGTGCCTGGGAGCGGTTGCCGCTGAGCAGATCGGAGCGGACGCTGTCGAAGTCGAAGGCGTGGAGGGGCTCCGAAGTTTTGGGCGGAGGCGGGGAGCAGATGGGGCGCTCGGGCAATTCGGCGAGGGCGAGGCTGGGCAGAAGAGCCAGCAGGACGACGGTGGGGAATGGTTTGAATTTCATCCGCGACCTCGGGATTTCGGGCCCGATTTGCACCCAGTATGGGGCTTTGAGAGCCAAAAAGCGCGGTAAAAGGATGTCTGGAACGCGGGTGGAACCAAAGATGTTCTGAGCGGTTTACTGCGGTGGAATGCCGGGAATGACGGCAGTCACGGAGTTCGGAATCAGAAGTGGACATAGATACCGACCATGGGCTCGGCTGTGTGGGTAAAGGTGTTGGTGGAGGAGAAAAGGTTGGTCACGTTAGGTGCTGAATAGAGATTGCCGCGGTATTGGAGGCGGACGCCGATGTGCGGGATCAGGCCCCAGTCGAGACCGGCGCCGTAGACGTAGACCGGCTTGTACGAAGTTTTGGTGCTGGAGGTGGAGGTTGTGGTCGTGGTTGACCCGCCGGAGGGAGTTTGCGTGAAGACGGTGGCCTGGTTTTCCGAGGGCACATCAAGAAGCAAACCGACGCCGAGAACGCCGAAGGGGCGGAAGTTGGCGAAGTGGACGGAGGGGGTCCAGTCGGCGGTGACTTCATGCGCGTTGGATCGGACGGTCTCCGTGGAAAGGCTGCAGCCGAACGCAGGGCAGGCGCCAGGATGGCTGGTATAGGTCTGGTTGGCGCGGTTGAAGGAGTAGGTAGCCTCAAACCCGAAGATGGGGTTCGAAATGTGGCGGAGCTCGAAGAGTCCGCCGGCCTGATTCGCAGGGCTTTGCTGGGTGCCATTGGCGGTGGTTGTTCCGCTGAAGGCTCCATAGCCGCTGAGGCCGATGGAGGTCTGGGCAGGCGCGGAGACGGAGCCGAGGACGATGGCGAAAGCGGCGAGGAAAGAAGCGACAGGAATGCGTTGGGTCTGCATGGGATCTCCGGGGATTGAGATGCAGAAATCGAAGCTGGGCTGAAACAGGGCGCAGCTGCGCCTTTCCGGATTGGACGCGAAACGGCGGATTTTGTTGTGGTTGCTGTTAGCGGCTCGGGCTGTGGTGGAGGGGCGTGCGGGCTTCGCGCAGCAGATACCAGGAACCCATGGTGACGCAGAGCGCGGCGAGGAGTGCGCCGGAGATGGCGAAGGTTTCCGCGGGTCCGGTAAGAAGCGAACTGAAGTCGGCGCGGAAGGTGGGTTTCCATGTTTCGTGTACCGCGGGCGGCGCGTGTTGGGAGAGGGTCCAGATAAGGATTGCGGGGATGTAGACGAGGGTGACGATGCGAAGCGCGCGGAACCAAAACATAGCGCGGTGACGCAGATGGAGGCGAGCGCGACGGCGCGCTTCGAGCCAGACACGGGAGGCATCGGGGGCCGCGCTGAGGGCCTGGATGCTGGCGGAATCTTCAATCAGGGCAGTCGTAAGGGTGCGAGCCTGGGAGCAGGCGGGACAGGCTTCCACGTGCTGGAGCAGAGCATCGGGCCAGAAACCGGTGCGCACCGCGCGCGCGACGTCAGAGGCGTGTTCGCAATGAGTGGATTTCATGCGAACCTCGTTTGCTTCTGCTGCTGCGGGGCGAGGATCTGAGCGGCTTTGCGCCGCGCGCGGTAGAGCAGGATCTTGATGCTGAGCGGGCGAAGACCGGTGGCGGCAGCGATTTCTTCGTGGTCCATGCCTTCGACGTAGGCGAGCCACAGTAGTTCGCGCTCGCGCGGCTTGAGCTGGCGCAGGGTGGAGCGGACATCGATGCGCGTTGCGAGGTTGGGCGCGACGCCGCGCTCGGGAATTTCGGGAACAGTGAGGTCGACACGGCTGCGGACGCGATCGTGCATCAGGTTGGTCGCGATGCGGAAGAGGTACGAGCGTGTCTGGGTCTCATCCATGTCGGTGCGCCGGTGCATCAGGTAGCGACAGTAGGTTTCCTGGAGCAGGTCGTCGGCGATGTCAGGACGCCGAACGACATGGAGCAGGTAGGCCCGGAGCGGGCGCGCGGTGGCATCGTAGAGAAGGCGGAAGGAGGACTCGCCGAGCGCGGCCGATTGCGCCTGTCCGAAAACGAGGTTCACGATTCCGGGAGTCCGTTCCATGCGCCTTTCTACGTTGTAAAGCCACGGCGGGTTCCATCTTCGGGCCCGATTTTGCGAGCCAAAACATCAGGCATTCTTCGATGGTTCGGTCAGCCCGAGAGCGCGATAGAGATACCAGGAGACGAACGCGGCGACTTCGAAGGCGATGCCGAGCGCGAGAGCGAGGACGCCCGGGATGACGGTGTCGGAGTCGACGGCTCCCATCGCGCGCAGGATGCAGAGCGCCGCGCCGAGGAAGATGATGACGATGCCCCAGCGCACGCAGGCGAGCATGGGAGCGAGCGGCGATTCGTGTTCGAAGCGGAGACCGCTCAGCAACTGCTTGCCGGCGTCGGATTGCACGTAGGCGGTCATGTTCTGCGCGGAGTCAAAGCGGGAGAGAAGGATGGTCTGGACGTCGGCCTGGGTGCGCGCCATGCGCAGACGCCGCACGGAGGAGAAGATGGTCCAGGTGATGAAGCAGATGGTGCCGAAGACGGAGATCAGGGCGACTACGTCGGTTTGCATGGCCTTACCTCGTGCGAGTGAATTCTGTTTGCACTGAGTAATACGGAGATGTGTGGCGCGAGGTTAACAGGAAAAATGCAGGGAGTAGGGAATAGCACGAAGCTCGAAGGAGGGAGCAGGGAGCAGGGAGCAGGAAGCGGGAAAAACAGGGCGCGAGCCTGATGGCCGCGCCCCGGAGGAACGTGATCCTTGCCGCTACTCGTCGCGGAGGGCGACCATGGGATCCATTTCTGCGGAGCGGTGGGCCGGGACCCAGCAGGCGAAGACAGCAACGCCAAAGAGGATCGCGGCGACGAGGAAGGTGCTGGCGTAGTCGATCGCGCCGACGCCGTAGAGAGTGGAATGCATGAGGCGGCCGAGGGCGAGGACTCCGGCGAGGCCGATGACCATGCCGGGCACGGCGAGTCGGATGCCGCCGCGGATGATGAGGGAGACGACCTGGCTTTTCTTCGCGCCGAGAGCCATACGGAGGCCGATTTCGTGGGTACGCTGCGCGACGGCGAAGGACATGACGCCGTAGATGCCGAGTGCGGCGAGCAGCAGCGCGACGGCGGCAAATCCGGCGAAGAGAACCATGCCAAAGCGATCGCTGATCATCTGATCGGCGACGATCTGGCGGAGGGTCTGCACGTGATCGAGGGAGTAATCCGGGGCAACAGCAGAGCGGATGCCATTGGTGACGGCAGCCGAGTCCACTCCTGTGCGGGCGACGAGCGCAACGTAGGGCCAGGGAACCTGGAGCAGGGAGATGAACATTGCGGGCTGCGAGGCACCGGTAATTTTGTCGTTGTTGTGAACGTCGTGGAAGATGCCAACGACCTGGAAGGAAACCTGAGGCCCGAGCTTATTCTCGCCGGGCTGCGGAATGCCGAGCAGGAGATGTTGCGTGAGCGGATCTTTGTCGGCGAGATAGCGGTGCACGAAGGTCTCGTTGACCACCACGGAGAGCGGAGTGCCGAGGGTGTCGGATTCGCCGAAGAAACGGCCGCGGACGAGACGGACGCCGAGGGTCGAGAAGAAACTCGGTGTGAGTGCCTCGAGATCCGCAACCGGCATGTGCTGGGGGTCGGCGGGCTGGCCGGCAATGGCGAACGGGAACGTCCCAGAGCCAGCGAGGGGAATGCCGGTGGTGAGTGCGGCGTCGCGGACGCTGGGAACGGTACGGACCTTATCGAGAAGCTGGCGCTGGTTGGCGACGATCTGCGCGGGTGCTGGAACAGATGCGCGCCCCGGGCGTGTAGCGGCTGCGGGTGGCTGGAGGCCTGCGGCGAAGACGTGCTCCGTGGTGACGCCGAAGTCGATACGGCTGAGGTTCCAGAAGCTGTGCAGGGCGAGTCCGGCGCCGGCCAGCAGAGTGAGGGCAAGGGCGAATTCGATGGTGACGAGGACTCCCTGGATGCGGTTGCGACTGCGTCCGGAGATGGCGCGGGAGCCCTGCTTCAAGGTGTCACTGAGATTGAGGCGCGCCGCTTGCCATGCGGGAGCGCAACCGAAGAGGACTCCGCCGAGGACGGAGACGACGACGGCGAAGGTGAGGACAGGGATGTTGATACCAACGTCGGCCTCGGCGACTTGTTTGGCGAGCGGCAGGATGGCCATGGCGAGCTTCATGATGGCCCATCCGAGGAGAACGCCGGCGCCACCGCCCAGGACCGAAAGGGTGAGGCTTTCCGTGAGGAGCTGGTGAAAGACCTGGCGACGCGTTGCGCCCAGGGCGGAACGGAGCGCGAGCTCCTGCTGGCGGGCTGAGCCGCGGGCGAGCAGGAGGTTAGCGACATTGGCGCAGGCGATGAGAAGGACAAGGCCGACGGCGGCGAGGAGGAGCCAGAGGTTGCGAATGATTTTCGGATCGAGCCAGTCGTTCTTCAGCTGCTCAACGCTCACCGACCAGGAGGCTGCGTCGGCGGCGCCTCCACCGCGATTGGGCGCGAGACGTTTATCGATGGTGGCAATCTCGGCCTGGGCCTCGGCGAGGGTGACGCCGGGTTTGAGGCGGCCGAAGACGTTGCCGTACTGATCGCTCTTCTCGCCGGGTTTGGGAGAGAAAGGGACGACAAACTGCGTGCCTTCGATTTTGTCGGAAGCTCCGGCGGTGATGACGCCGATGACGGTGTAGGGCTCATTGTCGATGAGGATGGGCTTGCCGAGGATGTTGGGGTCGGCGTGGTAGCGGGTTTCCCAGAGGCGGTGCGTGAGGATGACGAGGTGATCCTTGCCGGGGGTGCCTTCATCGGGGAGGAAATCGCGACCAAGCGCCATGGGGATGGCAAAGTCCCTTGAGTACATGCCGGGCGTGGTGCGCAGACCCGAGGTTGAGTCTTGCGTGTGGTCGGGATTGGTGAGGTGGAGCTGAATCCACGACTGGAAATCGAGGTGCTGGAAGGACTGACTCTGAGCGGCGTATTCGGCGAAGTCGGCAGCGCCGGTGCCGTTGCGTTCGCTCTTGTATTTGTCCCAGACGACGACGAGTTGTCTGGGTTGGGGATAAGGCAGAGGGGCGAGGAAGGTGGCCCAGACAATGCTGAAGATGGCGACGTTGGGGCCGATGCCGAGAGCGAGAGCGAGGATGGCGATGGTGGCAAAGCTTCTGTTGCGGGCCAGCATGCGCAGGCCGAAGCGGACATCACGCGTCCAGTTGCTCATGGAACGATCCTCCCGACCGGAAATAAGGATACGGAGCAATTGGGGAGCCGGATCCATGAAATCGGGAGTCGCTGGTTACGAAAGGGTTTCGCGATGCGGAGGTGTGGAGGAGGCGGGAGAGGGGTGTTCGAAATCGCGAGGACTCGTCCGGAAGCGGACAAGAGTGAGAGATGGGGCGGAGCGGAATTGGAGGGGGTGAAGGGGCTCCGGGGCGATTGAGGATCGCCCCGGGGGTGGAGGTGTTGGCTAGAACTGGATTCTGGCCGCGAACTGGAGCTGGCGGGAGGAGCCGGCATCACCGACGGCGGTGCGCGTAGCAGAAATCTGGCCGAAGGTGCTGGTGGCGGCGCCGGTGGCGGACAGCGTGGGGTTGGCGAAGTTGACGTGGTTGAGCAGGTCGAAGGCGTCCATGCGAAGAACCAGAGAGGTCTTCTCGGTGATCGCGGTGGTCTTCTCCAGCGAGAGATCGGTATCGGCGAAGCCGGGGCCGGTCAGGGCGTTGCGGTGGAGATTGCCGAAGCCGGTGGGCTGAGCGTAGAAGGAGCAACCGCTGACGATGGTGGTGCAGGCGGTGCCATGGATAAAGGAGACGTTCCCGTTGGCGAGGATGGAGCCGCGGCCCGTCGAGTAGGGGCCGATCAGGGTGGGACGGATCAGTCCGGAGACGCCGTTATAGGTGGAGGTCGTCGTCACGTTGAGCGGGTTGCCGGACTGGAGTTGTGTGATGTTGGCGAGGAGCCAGCCGTTGACGAGGCGATTGGCCAGCATGCCGTTGCCTTTGAAGGGCAGATTCCACGTGCCGGAGAAGACGAAGTGGTTGCGGGCATCGAAATCAGAGAGCCCGTAGTCGGCCTTGGGGTCGAAGGTGTTCTGCAGCGCAGTGCCGCCCTGGGACCCGAGGGAGTTGAGGTCCATGGATTTGGACCAGGTGTAGGTGGAGTTGAACTCGAGGCCGTGGGCGAGCGCTTTGCGCACCGTGAACCAGAGGGCGTTGTAGTCGGAAAGAGAATTGGAATCGATGTAGGTGATGTTGCCCAGCGTTGCGCCGGGGCGGTACTGGCTGGTGGCGGAGAGCTTCGGGTAGCTGCGGGTCGCGGTGCCGGTGGGATAGATGAGCTGGTTGATATTGCGATTGATGCGGAGGTGTTTGCCCTCGGATCCGATATAGCCGATTTCGGCGAGCACGCCCCATCCTACCTGGTGCTGAATATTGAGGTTGTAGCCTTCGGTGTAGGCATTGGAAAGTTTGGGATTGGTGGCGCTGGGGGAGAGGCCGGAAAGAGCGGCGGTGGAATAGAGGGTACCGACGGGCAGAACGCCGGTCTCGCTGACCGGGTTGGCGTTCGGCGGGTTGCCGGCAAGGCCGGTGACGACGCCGATGACCGGCTCATCGACCAGATAACCGTAGCCGGCGCGAAGGACAGTTTTGTTGTTGCCGAAGACGTCCCAGATGAAACCGACGCGAGGCTCGTAGTTGAAATTCTGGTTATAGGCCTGCTGCACGTGTTCGAGGGAATCGGAGCCGGCGATGAAGTTGACGAGACGATTGCCGCCGTCAGTGGGGGTGCCGTTCCATTCCCAGCGCAGACCGAGTTCCGCCTGGAGGCGGGGCGTGAGTTTGTAGTTATCGGTCACGAACGCGCCGAGGGAGTTCTGAAAGATGCGGTTGGTGACCTGGGTGGGCGTCACGGCGAAAGAACTGGCGATGCCATTGATGAAGTTGGCGGTGGAGCTGAAGGTGATGGTGCCGGCTGTCTGCGAGAAGTTATCGGCGATGAAACGGCGGTATTCGCCGCCGGTCCTGACCACGTGTTTGCCGTGTGTCCACGAGAGCGTGTCAGAGAGGATGCCGGTGGTGTCGAATCGGCCCTGCGGGAAGCCAGACGGCCCGCCGAAGTTCAGGCCGATGTCCTGCACGGTGATCTGGGGAAGCGCCTGGTTATAGGTGACACCGTTCTGGATACCGAAGCTGGCAGGGTTTTCGGGTGTGTTGGCGACGAAAGAGATGGCGATGCGGCTGAAGCCGAGGCGCGCCTCGTTAACGAGCGAGGGCGAGAAGACGTGAATCTCGTTGATGGTGCCGATCTGGCGGTGCGCGCCGCGATGGTCGCCGAAGCCGGGGATGGTGTTGCCCTGCAGGTTGGGCTCGGTGCGGCGGTCCTGCTGCCAGGCGTAGTAGAGGTGGAGGTTGTCAACGGTGGAGATGGTGTGGAGCAGATCGCCGGAGAACTGATCAATCTTCACCGGCCCCGAGGAGTATCCCTGGAAGACGGTGCCCGTGGCGTTGTTGCCGCTCGGAATGAGGCTGATGATCTGAGCCCAGGCAGGACCGGCGGGACTAGCAGCAAAGGCCGCCCGCTGGCTGGGACTGGGAACATTGCCGTTGAAGAGAATGCCCTGCGACTGGCGGAGGCCTTCGTAGCTGAGGAAGAAGAAGGTGTGATTCTTCCAGACGGGGCCGGCAAAGTCGCCGCCGAAGTTATTACGGATCAGTTGATTCTGGCGGTTGGGCTTGCGATTGAAGAAATTGCGCGCGTCGAAGTAGTTGTTGCGGAGGTAGTCAAAGGCTTCGCCGTGGTAGCCATTGGTGCCCGAGCGGGTGGCCACATTGACGATAGAGCCGGAGGCATGGCCGTATTCGGCCGAGTAAGTGGAATTGGAGATGCGGAACTCGGCGGTGGTATTGATGGAGGGCTGGAAGGTGATCTGGTTCTGCGAGGCATCGTTGAGGTTGATGCCATTGATCATGAAGTTAGCCGAGTCCTCGCGATTGCCGGCGGTGTCGAAGGAATTAGCGCCGAGGCCGCGGCTGGCGGCGGTGAGACTGCCGGTGACGGGCGGCACGACGGTGCCGGGGGTGAGGTTGGTCAGATCGAGGAAGTGGCGTCCGTTGAGGGGGATTTCCTGCACGGTCTTTGCGTCGATCGACTGGCCGAGGGTGATGGTCTGGGCCTCGAGAATCGGCGCGGTCGATTCGACATTGACGATTTCGCCGGCGGAGGCAATGGCAAGGCGGGCGTTGATGGTGGCGCCCTGATCGACGAGAAGGGTCACGCTGGGAACCCTGAACAGGGAGAACGAGGGCGCCTGGACGGTGACGCTGTAATCCCCGGGCTGGAGCGAGGGGACGTTATAGTTGCCGGCGGAATCCGACACGGCAACGCGGTCCTGGCCGGTTGCGAGGCTATGCACGGTGATCTTAGCGTTGGGAACCACCGCGCCGGAGGGGTCCATGACGGATCCGGAAAGCGTGGCGGTGGATTGAGCATGCGCGAGGGGCGCGGTGACGGCGGCGGACAAAAACAGCAGGACCGCGAGGAAGAGATTCCTGCGTGAGGAAATCATGTGGTGCCTCCAAAAAAGTGTGTTGCCTGGGGTTTTAGGTCTGGGTGCCGGTGTAACTAATGAGTAAATATTATGACACGGTTGTGAACAGCCACCATGACTGGCGCATTTCGGCGCGGGAACATGGAGTTATGCGGTTCGACGTACAGATTTGTGGGAAGTAATCTTCACCGGAGGGCCGCTGTGGTCGGCGCCTGAAGTTTTGGGATGAAGCACTGAAAAGTGGTGACGAGCGGTGGGCCCGTCCTTGCGGTGAATGACGAAAAATTCATCCGCCCATTTTGGACGTTCCGCCACGCTGTGCCGATGAGGGGTGAAAGGAGATTGCATGACCCTATCCGCGATTCACTCTGTTTCCGTGGCAAACAACCTGCCGCCAGTGCAGAAGGCAGCACCCTCGCCGGTAACTTCTGCGCCGGTCTCGCCGGTCGAAGATAAGGTGACGATCAGTTCCGCAGCACGGGGTGCAGCGGCCAGCGTTGATGTCGATCACGACGGCGATTCGCACTGAATCGGATCTGACTTGAATTCAAGCCGGCTGCTGCCTCGGGGATGGCTCGAGAGGTAGCGGCCTTTTCTTGCAGGGGGCAAAGCGAGAGGAGCCGAGGCGCCCCTCTCGCATAGGCTGCGGGACTATGGTTAGTCGACGGTCAGCGTCAGTGTCGCTGTAGCGGTGATGGAGGAGGTCGTTGTGTCGGCGCCGACGATGCTCACGGTATACGCGCCCTTCGCGACATCGGTGCTGGTTGGGTTGGTTGTGCTGGGACTGGTGCTGCTGCCGGAACTGCTGCCGCATCCGGCCGCGAGGCCGAGCATGGCAACCAGTAGCAGGCAGCTGAGAAATTTCCAGGCCTTCCGGGATCTTCTGAAACCGAAGAGTAGAACGCCAGCGAAGGCAGCTGCGCTAAGGGGAATTGTCTTGCCCAGAGGTTTGTTGTGCGAGGCCGCGATTGTGCTCGCGCTTTTGCGTGCGAAGGAATGGGCACCGGAGACGCCACTGCACGTGCTCTGCGAGGTGTAGATGGTGAGGGTTGCAGTCGCCGAAGCCCCGGCGGCGACGGCGGTATTGCCGAGGGTGTAGCAGCCGTTGGTGTTGAGCGAGGTGCTGGTGGACGTGACCGCAAAGGCTACGGTTCCGGCGTAGGAATTCTGAGAGACGATGCTGACAGTGGACGTGCCGGAACTGCCCTGAGTCACGGTTACGTTGGTCGCTGACAACGCGAAGGTGCCGCTGCCGGTGCCGCCGCCTCCTCCGCCGGAGGTGCCGCTCCATGCGGTCATGAGGTTGTTGAGGTCGACAGAGCCGAGGCCGGTGGCTTCGTCGTAGCCCGTTCCGGCGGCGTACTGCGAGGCTCCGGCAGCGGAGCAGTAGGCAGCGCCTGCGGTGCACTGATTGCCGCCGCTGGTGATGTCGTGAAACGCAGAGGCGTACGTCGAGGAATTCGCGGCGAGGGAATATAGAGTCTGGTTGGCAATGCCGAGACCGGTCGCTCCTTGCTTTTGCGCGATGATGGCGAGCATCCCGGCAAAGATCGGAGTGGCGAAGCTGGTGCCTCCGGCGACGGTGAGGTCCTGCGTGGCGGAGTCGCGGAAGCCGGAGTTGCAACTGGCCTTTTGGCCGGTGGCCCAGGCGGTGGCATCGCTGGTGCAGTACAGGTAGGGGGCATTATCGGGTGAAGAGGCGAGCGAGACATCGGGAACGAGTCGGAAGCTGCCCGATGCAATGCCGGGCACGCCGGTCTGCCAACTGGGGCGAGCGGTGAGCGTGCTGATGCCGCCGCCACCGGAGGAAAGAGCAAACTGAGCCCCGAATTGCTGACCGATGGAGGCGCTGTCGTCGTTCCAGGTTTGCTCAGGAATGTAGGACAGAGCGGAGCCGACAACATCGCTGCCGCTGGCGGACTTCCAGTAGGTGGTGTTGTTCGAGGCCACGTCGGCTAATGGGAATTCAGTTCCGCCGATGCCGACAGCGAAGGCGCTGCTGGCGGGATAGTTGACGGCCAGAACTTCCATCGCAGCGGTGACGCCGGTTTGCGCCGTGGGACTATAGCAGGCCGTGGATCCGGAGTCGCCTGAAGCGGCAACGATGGTCTGCCCCTGGCTGGCGCCCTGCTCCATGAGGCCTTCAAGGGTAGAGAAATTCGACGCGCCGAGATCGGGCTCGCAGACACCGTAGCTCATGCTGATGATGGGCGCGGCTTTGTTGTCGATGGCGTACTGGAGGGAATCGAAGACGCTGAAGTTCTGGTTGTTGCCGACGTAGATGAAGTCGATGGTGGCTCCGGGAGCGGTGCCGCCGGAGTATTCGAGGTCGAGGTCGGACTCAGCCTCATCGCCGGTGAAGACGGTGGCGGTTCCTGAATTTGGCACGAGGATGAAGTTGGGAGCCTTGACGGTGAGGCCTGCGGCGGTTTGAAACGCCTGGATGTCGGCTGCAGAGACTTCGGTCTGACCCAGAACGGCAATGGTTAATCCCGAACCCGTGAAGCCTCCGCTATACGCAGCGTTGATGTCGTAGATGGTGGCGATGTCTTTGGGGGAGAGGAAGTGGCCCTGGGTCTGGGATGAGGTGAATGCCGGCTGGATGTTGCCAGTTGAGGGACGGAACTGCGGTGAGGGGCGGAAGTCGTCGAGGTTGCCGATGGAACGGACGACGCCGGCGAGAGCCGAGGGGATGGCGAGGTGGGTGGCATTTGCGAAATGCGTTTCCGCGCCGATTTGGTAGTGATGCAACTCGGTTTGAAAGGCGGACTCAATCTGAGCCGCAGTGCCGGAGAAGGCGATGTTGGTGTGGCTGTTGGAAACGCGCTCGACGTTGAAGCCCTGCGACTCAAGCCAGTTCTGGACGCGGGCGAGGTCGGCGTCGCTGAGACCGAAGCGGGCTGCGTATTGAGCGGGCGTGAGCCACACGTGATACCAGGGAGATCCTGGTGTTTGCTGTGAATGGACGAGGGCGTCAAGCTGGCCCTTTTGATCGGCAGTGGGCTGGAACCACAGCGTGACGCCGTGGATGGGCGTAGCGGAGTCGAGCCTGCCCATGTCGCGGGCTGCGCGGAGACGAGGGTTCATGGAGCCGGGGAGTGCGGTTGTGGTACTGGAATCAATTTCCTGAAGGATGCGGTTAGCAGGTTGTTGGGCAAGAGCGGCGAGACTGGCGAAAAGTACAGCTGGAACACTGACGCCTGAAATGTGGCGAAGCAGGGACGAACGCATTGGGGGAACCTCTCAAAAAGTGCAAATGAGGCAGGAGGTCTTACAGGTGGAGCAGTACCACTCGTGGTTGCTTAGACGGCAATTTGCGAGGAATCGTTTCTGCTATCCAGCGATAGGGATCGCTGAATGGGTGGCAGGTTCAGGCCGATGGATTCGGAAAAACGGCTCCGGGTCGGGGCGCGTTATTAAGGGGCCTTGCGGAATCAGATGCTTACCGGCTTGCAGCGGGTATACTCGGAGGCATTCTAAAAAATCAACGAGGTGAACATGGATTTGCGTTGGGGAAGCCGGGTTGCGGGACTCACCTTATATGTAGCGTTCGTTTGCGCTTTTTCGGGCACGGCGACAGCACAGGACAAGCCGAGTGAACGGGGCGGCGAGGCGAAGGCGGGCACGGCGTCAACCGTGGGCGCGCCGGATTCGATCACAGAAGGATCGGTGACGATCGGCGGACAGGCGGTGGCGTATCGCGCGGTAGCGGGGACGATCACCGTAGGCGCGACCGATCAGCAGGACGCGACGATTGGGTTTGACGGCAGCATCCTGCCGGACTCGGGCGTGAAGGCGGCGGCCGATCCAGCGGAGGCTCCGCCGACGGCACGGATGTTCTACGTTGCGTATTTTAAGAAGGACACGACGGACGAGACGCATCGGCCGGTGATGTTCCTGTACAACGGCGGTCCGGGATCGCCGACGATGTGGCTGCACATGGGTACGTTCGGTCCGAAGCGGATCGCGCTGCCGGATGCGGATCACCAGGAAGCGGCGCCATACTCGATTGTGTCGAACCAGTACTCGCTGTTGGATTCGACGGACCTGGTTTATATCGATGCGCCGGGCACGGGATTCAGCCGGACTTTCGGGAAAGAGCGCGGCAAGGCGTTCTACGGGATCGATCAGGACGGGCAAGCTTTCAGCCATTTCATTCGGAAGTTCCTGTCGAAGTACGGGCGGTGGAATTCGCCGAAGTACATCTTTGGGGAAAGCTACGGGACGCCGCGGTCGGCGGTGCTGTCGGCAGACTTGCAGGGCGTGGATCTGAACGGCGTCATCTTGCTGTCGCAGATTCTGAGCTTCGACAATTCGATCGATGGCCCCGAGGCGAATCCTGGCGTGGATCAGGCGTATGCGCTCGGTTTGCCGACGATGGCGGCGACGGCGTGGTACTTCAAAAAGCTGCCGACGCAGCCTGGCGCGCTGCGCCCGTTTCTGGATGAGGTGGAGAAGTACGCGCTCACCGATTACATGGAGGCTCTGCTGCAGGGCAGTGAACTGGGCGAAGCGCAAAAGCGCGCGGTTGCAGAGAAACTGCACGGTTACACCGGCCTGCCAGTTGACTATCTGGTGCGGGCTAATCTGCGGGTCAACGGCGGTGAGTTTTCAAAGGAGCTGAAGCTCGACGAGATGACGACGGTTGGGCGTCTGGACTCGCGGTACCAGGGGCCGGATGTGAATCCGCTGAGCGCGGAGACGGACTACGATCCGCAGAGCGACGCGATCACGTCAGGATGGCTGACGGCGATCAATGAGTATCTGCGCAAGGATCTGAAGTACGGCGCGCAGGAGACGTACTTCACCAGCGGGCGGCAGGGCGGCGACTTCAACTGGGACATGCATCATCGGACGCCGGGATTCCGGGGCTTCTCGAGCGACTGGAGCGGGCCGAACGTGATGCCGGACCTGGCTTATCGGATGAAGATGAATCCGAAGATGAAGGTGATGCTGGCCGGTGGCTATTACGATCTGGCGACGCCTTACTTCGAGGGCGAGTACGAGATGCATCATCTGCCGATGCCGGATTCATTGCAGAAAAATATCAGCTATCACTACTACGAGGCCGGGCACATGATTTACGTGAAGGAAGATGTGCTGAAGCAGCTTCACAACGATATGGAGAGCTTCATTCGGTCGACGGTGAACGGCGGGCAGTAGCGCAACATCGCGGCGCGGTGCGGGTCTGGAACAGCATAGGCCAGGAACGAAGAGGCCAAATTTGTTGTTCCAGCCCACGCAACGGGAGTCGTGATGAAACGATATTTGTATCTGTTACTGATCTTTATTCCAGTCGCGCTGACCGGATGCTCCCACCGAACCGAAGTAGTATACGGGCCGCCTCCGGCGTACAGCGAGGTTGCTCGCCAGGCATATCACGATGGCGTTGTAGCAGCGCAGCGCGACATGCGCGACGGACTGCGGCCAGATGTCGATCGACACCCGCGTTTCCGGAATCCTCCGGCGCCCGCTGGACTGATGGAGGATTATCGAAACGGATTCCGGGAGGGGTACCGGGCGGCGTTTCGGGGATGAAGTAGCCAGTAGCCAATAGCGACTAGAGAGCGGGCCCCTCGCAGGGGCCCGTTTTCTAGTCGGTCAGCTGAAGAAGAAGTGGGTGATACGCCAGGTGTGGGGTGGGCGGGTGTCGTGGGGATCGGGCGCGCCGGTGGTTGGGGTTGGATGCTCGGATTCGAAGTGCGATTCGCCAGTTTCGAAGTCGGCGGAGAGGGTTTCGCGACGCTGGGGTTGGGAGGCTTGCGCGATCCAGTCCGGCACGCCTGGGGCGTGGGCAGCGTAGGGGAGGGTGGCGTGGCGGGCGGTTTCGAGGCGGCGACGGAGGCTGGCGTTCTCGATGGCGAGGGTTTCGTTTTCCTGCTCGAGGGCGAGGACGCCTTCCTGGGTGGCGATGAGGAGATTGCGGACGGCGCAATCGTCGTGCTGGTTGAGGGCGCGCTCGATTTCCATCAGCTTATGCATGAGAACGGGAACATCCATGGGGCACGCTCCGAGGGGGGAATTGAGGATAGATTGCCCCAGGGTGGGTGGGACGGCTGTGACAAAAATCACCGGGGGGCTGTGAGCGCGCGAGGGCGGCCTGCTACTCGCGGCCTCCTACTGCGCGGATTGCTTGATGGTGAAGTCGATGCTCACTTGCGTGTCGAAGGGGACGGGTTTGCCGTAGATGAGCCAGGGGCGGTAGCGCCAGGAGCGGACGGCGGTGACGGCGGCGGCCTGGAGGAGAGGCGGTCCACTGACGCCGCTGACGTCGCGGACTGAGCCGTCGGGCGCGATGGTGAGGGTGAGGAGGACGATGCCCTGAATGTGCGCGGCCTGGGCGATGGCGGGATAAGTGGGCGGGGGGCCGGAGAGCTTCATGGTTCCGGCGAGGGCGGGGTCAACGTGAATCGGCGGCGTTGGGGCGGTCGTGGATGCGGAGGCGGCTGCTGGTATCGGCGCGGACGGTTGCGTGGCGGCCGGAGGCGCAGGTATTGGCCGAGGCGTGGTGGTCTTTTTTGGGCGGGCTGGTGGGGCGGGTTGGGGCTGGCTCTGCGGGACGGGTTGCGATGCGGGCTGGGGCGGGGGTTCGGGTGGATTCTGCGGAGTGGCGGCGGGGTTGGGCTGATTTTGCGGAGCGGCGGCCGGAGTATCGGCATCGGCGACGACGGTGGATCCGTTGCCGGAGGCGGGCAGGGCGGAGGCGGTGAAATCTGTGGAGGGGTGTGCGGGCGGGCGCGTGAGGTAGAGGGTGAGATAGAGGCTGCCGGCGAGCAGGTAGGGCGAGGCGATGGCGAGTACGTTCGCGAGGCGCCACGCGAAGGAGGTGGCTGCGGGGTCGGAAGTGGAGGGTGAGGACACGCTTCGGGGCCGTTGAGTGAAGGTGGAGAGAATTGTACGGGATGGGGCGGCGGTTGGAGAGTCGGAGCCAGCGACGAGCGAAACGCCAGCGGGTCCTGCGATCGGAAGGACGAGCAAAAGCGAGCGGGGCGACGGGCGATTTGGCGAGCGGAAAGGCGAGCGCGCTACGAGTACATAGCGAGACTACGAGCGGAGAGCGAGCGATGCGGCGCGCCGGAGTTAGTCCGAGATGAGGCGGTGCTCGTGGAGGATGTCGATGAGGCGGCGGGTGTCGATGGGCTTGACGAGGTAGTCGTCGCAGAGTTCGTAGAAGGCGGCGAAGACTTCGCGGGGCTGATCGAGGGCGGTGGTCATGACGATTTTGGCGCCGTTGGTGGAGACGGTGCCGGACTGGAGCTCGAGATCGCGGATGCGGCGCAGGGCCTGCTGGCCGTCCATCTCGGGCATCATGATGTCCATGCAGATGAAGTCGTAGGGGGCGGAGAGTTTCTGCGAGGCTTCGACGGCCTGGATGGCTTCGAGGCCATTGACGGCGATGTGACACTCGCCAAAGCGGGAAAGGACGGTTTGGAGGAGGAAGCGGCTGGTGAAGTCGTCTTCGACGACAAGGCTTTTCACAGGGAACCTACTTTCTGGTCTTGAGAGACGTGCGGGGTTGGTGGCGCTGGTTGGGCCACGGCGGCGGGGCGAGCCAGGTGGTGGCGCCATTTGGCAATGGCAGCGGCCAGGGTGGCGGCCTCGACGGGCTTGGAAAGGTAGTCGTCCATGCCGGCGAGCAGACATTTGTCGCGATCGCCGGACATGGCATCGGCGGTGAGGGCGAGGATGGGAATGCTAGCGTTGCGGCGTCCGGCCTCGGCGTTGCGGATGCGGCGGGTGGCCTCGTAGCCGTCCATGTGGGGCATCTCGCAATCCATGAGGATGAGGTCGTAGTCGCTGGTGGCGAGGGCGGTGAGGGTGGCGCCGCCGTTGTCGACGACGTCGACGCCGCAACCAATTTTGCGCAGGATGGCGCAGGCGACTTCCTGGTTGGTGCGATTGTCCTCGGCCAGCAGGACGCGACAGGGGCCGAGGCTGGCGAGAGGCGTGGCAGTCGAGGGATGTGCGGTGGGGTGCGCGGGAGTGGCGGAACCGAGCGCGAGCAGGAGAGCCTCGCGCAGGGGGGCACGCCAGATGGGTGCGGAAAGGCTGGTGGTGAATCCAGCCTGGCGGAAGGAGGCGGGGTCGGCGTGATCGCCGAGACGCGAAACCGCAATCAAGGGAAGAGCGGCGAGTCTTGAGTCGGCGTGGATCTCTGCGGCGAAGCCCGGAGCGTCGTCGGGGGGAACTTCGAGGAGCGCGGCCTGGAAGGGAGCGTCGGAGAAGCTGGCTTGGTGGAGCAGGTCGAAAGCAGAAGAGACGCCGGCGATTTCGTCGCAGCGGCAGCCTTCTTCTTCGAGCAGAGCGCGAACGAGGGAGCGCGTAGCGGGACTCTCGCTGGCGATGAGGATGCGGGCGGCGCGGAGAAGGGGTTCGGGCAGTGGGGCGATGCGCTGCTGGCCGGGATTGCCGAAGTCGGCGCAGAACCAGAAGGTGGAACCTTTGCCGGGATCGCTGTGCGCCTGGATGCGTCCGCCCATGAGGCCGACCAGTTGCTGGGCGATGGAGAGGCCGAGGCCGGTACCGCCGAAGCGGCGGGTGGTGGTGGAGTCGGCCTGGACGAAGGGTGCAAACACGGAGGGGATGCGATCGGGGCGGATGCCGATGCCGGTATCGGTGACGGCGAAGCGAAGGCGGGCAACGCCGTGGTCGAAGGAATCGATGTCGACGCGGAGACGGACGTGACCCTGGTGTGTGAACTTGATGGCATTGCCGAGGAGGTTGACGAGGACCTGAGAAAGGCGGCCGGGATCGCCGCGGAGGATGGCGGGAACATCGGGGGAGATGTGGCAGGCGAGGTCGAGGCCTTTCTCATGGGCTTTGAGGGCGAGCAGCTCGACGGACTGGCGGAGGAGAGCGGGAAGGTCGAAGTCGCGTTTTTCAAGGACGAGCTTGCGGGCCTCGATTTTGGAATAGTCGAGGATGTCGTTGATGATGGCGAGGAGGCTTTCGCCGCTGGCGCGCACGATTTCGGCGTAGTGGCGCTGTTCGGGGGAGAGGCTGGTTTCGAGCAGGAGGCCGGTCATGCCGATGACGCCGTTCATGGGGGTACGAATCTCATGGCTCATGGTGGCGAGGAACTGGCTCTTGGCCTGAGCGGCTTCCTCGGCTGATTCTTTCGCGCGAAGGAGCTGGGCTTCTGCTTCTTTGCGCTCGCGGATGTCGCGGATGATGGCAAGGGTGGCACGGTGACCGCGAAAGTCAAAGCTGCGGGCGTTGATTTCGATGGCGAACGATGAGCCGTCTTTGCACGCCATGATGGTTTCAAACTGCAGTTCGCCGGTGGTGGCGATTTCGGCGAAGCGCGAAGGAACGAAGGTCTTGTCGGAGTTGCCGTCGATGCGAAGAGCGGACAAGCCGACGAGCTCGTCGTGGGAGTAGCCGGACTGACGACAGGCGCTGGGGTTGGCTTCGAGGATGACGGCATCGGAAAGCCGGACGATGACGATTGGGTCGCTGGCGCTCTGAAAGAGGCTGCGGAATTCTTCGCTCCTGCGGCGCACCGCTTCTTCCGACTGCTTGCGCTGCGAGATATCGAGGACGGAAGTAACGACAGCCGTAACGTCACCCTGTTCGTCGCGAAAGGGAACATAACTCATGAGAGCCCAGGCGTCGGGACTGGCGGGATTATGGAACTCGATGTCGAGGAGGGGCTCGCCGCTTTCCAGGACGAGGCGGCAGTGTTCCATGACGACGGGTGCGACATCGGGCACGGCCTCGAGGAGGGTTTTGCCGATCATTTCCTGAGCGGGGCGGCCGCAGAGGTCGGCGAGGCGGTCGTTGATGCGGATGTTGCGGAAATCGCGATCGACGAGGGACATGCCGACGGGAGCGCATTGATAGATTTGCTCAATCTCGGCGAGACGATCGCGCGATACCTTCTCGCTGTGGCGCAGAGCGGCTTCGGCGTGCTTGCGCTCGGTGATGTCGCGGTAGAAGCTGACGCGGCCCGCATACGCGCCGTTGGTGTCGCGCAGGCAGCGGGTATGGCGTTCGAGAATACGGCCGTCTTTGAGTTCGACCTCGGGATCGTCGCCATCGACGGGCTGGCTGTAGAGCTCCTGGAGACCGGTTTGGAAAGCGGCGGGATCGCGGACGCGCTCCAACTGGGCGGCGAGGGTACGGGAACTGGAGGGCGCGGTGAGGCCAGGGTCGTTAGCACCGATGGTTTCGCAGGCGATCCGCCAGATTTCGAAAAAGCGGCGGTTGCGGTAGGCGATGGCGCCGGTGGCATCGACGAGGATCACGCCATCGAGCGAGGCCTCGTAGATGGACTGGACGATGGCGCAGTTGGAATCGTGGACCAGGGCATGCGAGCATACCGGTTGGCTGCAGCGCGGCAGGGCGAGCAATGCGGAATCGGAGGCAGGGCTCGGCACACATCGACCTCAAGGGGCTTATCGGCGGACGAGAAGCGGAGTTGAGGGATCGATACCGGGGACTGCGGATTGGAGGGGAGGGGAGTCCTGGAAGGGAAATCGGCGTCCCGGACGCGGGGTTCGGGACGCCGTTTTTCTGCGTTAGTGGCTGTCGCCGCTGGGTGGGTTGAAGAGCCAGGGAGTGGTAGCGACTCCCGTGCCGGTGACGGAGGCGCAGCGGCCGGAGCCAGGACCTTTGTCGCAGTTCCACCAATTCTCGGTGGCGTCGACGGTGCCGGCGCCGATGTTGTCGATACCGATGGAGCGGGGCAGGTCATTGAAGTGGACGTTGAGCTGTCCGCTGGGCACGTTATAGGCGATGGCGATGGCTTCGTTGTCGATGTCATTGCCGGAGACGACGGTGCCGGTGACGGGGGCGGTGCTGAAGAGGTTGATGCCGGTGGTGCCGGTGGTGGCGGCATCCTCGGTATCGGCGCCGTTGCCGGAGATGTGGTTGCCGATGATGGAGTTGTTGTTCATATTAACCGGCGGCGCGGGCGCGGGCGCGGAGGCGTGGTTGTGCATCGTCACGCCGGGCAGACCGTTGTTATAGAGATCATTGCCGATGACGACGTTGCCGGTGTCCGTTGTTCCGGGGAAGGGCGCGAAGATGCCGACGCCGGCTCCGGCTCCGGGAAGCTGGGTGCCGTTGCGGAAGGAGGCGTTGTAGCTGATGGTGTTGTTCCAGACGCCGTAAGGGAGGCCGGCGGTGGGGATGAGGCTGGTGGCGGGTCCGTGAGAGGCGAGGGTGATGCCGCAGTCGAACGGGTTGTCGTGGACCTGGTTGCCGGTGATGAGGTTGTCCTGGCTGGGGCCGGTTTCGTCGGTGATGAGGATGCCGCCGGAGTTGTGGTCGCTCTCGTTGTTGCGTACGGTAGCGTGGTCGGCGCCCATGAGGTGAATGCCTTCGCCGCAGTCGTCGCCCTCGTTGGTTTCAAAGGCGGGGATGCCGGGGCAGGCGCCGGCGGTGATGTCGAGAGACTGATTGTTGCCGTGGACGTGGTTGTCGGTGAGGGTAACGTTGGAGCCGTTGACGACGAGGATGCCTTCGAAGTTGGCGTTGCGGACGTCGAAGCCGGAAACGACGACGTTGGAGACGCCGGCGGCGGGAACTCCAGCGCGGCCGTCGATGAAGATGCCGTTGGGCAGGCCGGTGGCGTCAATGACGGTGTGAGAGCCGGAGGCGGCGATGAGCGAGAGCGACTGGGTGATGGTGACCTGTTCTTTGTAGACGCCAGGCCAGACGTAGACAACGTCGCCGGGGGCGGCGGCGGAGACAGCGGCGGAGATGGTTTTCTGGCAGCCGAGCTGACCCTGCTTCTGGACGCAAAGAGTGGCGGCGGAGGCGAGGGAGGTAGCGGCGAGAGCAGCGAGGGCGCAGGCAAAGAGCAGGCCAGAGCGATGACGAATCGGAGCGTGCGTGGACATGGAATCCTCCTGAGTTTTTCCGAATTGCGTCTTCGGCGCGGCAGGGGAAAGGGGAGCAAACCGGGCCCGGGACGACGGGAGCCATCCTATACCTCGGAAGTGCCGGCGAATATTACTGCTTGAACAAGGGGGAGAAACGAGGCCGGCGAATCGGATGCTGATCCGGTATTGCGTGTCCGGGCCAGGGGGCGCAGGGGAAGGGTGTGGAACTCCAAAATCGACCGCGGCGCGAAGGGTGTATTTCGCCGGTCTTTTGCACTGATTTTGCACGGGTTTTGGGGCGGGAGGAGAGGGGTTTTCGCGTGGTAAAATAAGGGTGGAAGCGAAGCCTGCAAATCCTCAATTTTCCAAGGCTTTTCGGGCCAAAAACGAGCCTCCTGACCCGCGGAAAATCACCCCAGACAGACCGGAGTTTCATGGCGACTAAAGAAGTGACACCCACAGAAGATGCGATCCCGACGAACGTGAAGTCGACCAGGAGCGGTAAGGCCGAGAACGGCAACGGCTCTTACACCGGGGAGAACATCAAGGTGCTCGAGGGACTGGAAGCGGTTCGCTTGCGGCCGGCGATGTATATCGGATCGACGGGCGAGATGGGTCTTCATCACCTGGTCTATGAGGTGGTAGACAACTCCGTGGATGAGGCGCTGGCGGGGTATGCGACGAAGATCGACGTCACGATTCATCTGGACAACTCGATTACGGTGGTGGACGACGGGCGCGGCATTCCAGTGGATGAGATGACGCTGGATAACGGCGAGAAGATGCCAGCAGTGCAGGTGGTGTTGACGAAGCTGCACGCAGGCGGCAAGTTCGACACGTCGAACTACAAGGTGAGCGGCGGGCTGCACGGCGTGGGCGTGAGCTGCGTAAACGCGCTGAGCGAAGAATTCGATGTGGAGATCTGGCGGCCGGCGAAGCCGGATGAGCCGAGCCACACGTACGAACAGAGTTACTCGAAGGGCGCTCCGACAACGAAGCTAAAGCAGACGGGGACGAGTAAGCGGCGAGGGACGAAGATTCGTTTCCTGCCGGACAAGTCAATCTTTGCGACGACGGAATACAACTACGACACGCTGGCGCAACGGCTGCGGGAGCTGGCGTTCCTGAATAAAGGGCTCGCGATTACGCTGACCGACGAGCGGATTACCGATCCGAAGACAGGGGAATCGAAGCGGACGGAGTTCCGGTACGCGGGCGGCATCGCGGAGTTCATCAAGCATCTGAACCGCGGAAAGAGCGTGCTGCATGACAAGCCGATTGTGATGGAAGGGCTGCGCGATGGCGTGGATATGGAGATCGCGCTGCAGTACAACGATGGCTATTCGGAAACGGTTTTCTGTTTCGCGAACAACATCAATACGGTGGATGGCGGGTCGCATCTGTCGGGGTTCCGGACTGCGCTGACGCGGACGATTAATGCGGTTGGGCAGCAGTTGGGGTTGTTCAAGGATGTGAAGGAGAACCTGACCGGCGATGATGTGCGCGAAGGGCTGGTGGCGGTGATCAGCGTGAAGCTGCCGCAGCCGCAGTTCGAAGGGCAGACGAAGGGCAAGCTGAACTCGGATATCGCGGGGACGGTGCAGGCGCTGGTGAATGAGCGGCTGGGCGCGTTTCTGGAACAGAATCCGCCGGTCGCCCGGAAGATTATCAATAAGGCGATTGAGGCAGCGCGGGCGCGCGAGGCGGCGAGGAAAGCGCGCGATCTGACGCGGCGCAAGGGCGCGCTGGATGGCGGCGGGCTGCCGGGGAAGCTGGCGGATTGCTCGGAGCGTGATCCGGAGCGGTGCGAGCTGTATCTGGTCGAGGGCGAATCGGCCGGCGGGACAGCGAAGCAGGGGCGCGACCGGAAGTTCCAGGCGATTCTGCCGCTGAAGGGCAAGATTCTGAACGTGGAGAAGGCGCGCTACGACAAGATGCTGGGGCACGAGGAAATCCGCGCGATGATTACAGCGCTCGGGACCGGCATCGGCAAGGACGACTTCGACGCGACGAAGCTGCGCTACGGCAAGATCATTCTGATGACGGACGCCGATGTGGACGGTTCGCACATTCGGACGCTGCTGCTGACGTTCTTCTTCCGGCACATGCAGGAACTGATCAAGCGGAGCAACGTGTATATCGCGCAGCCACCGCTGTACAAGATCAAGAAGGGGCGGTTTGAGCAGTACATCAAGGACGATCGCGACTTTGTGCGGGTGATGGTGAAGCGCGCGGCCGAGGGGATGATCATCCGGTACGGCGAGGGCGCGGCGAAGATTGAAGGCGCGGCGCTGACGAAGTTCATGGGCCAGCTGAACGAGTATCTCGGGTTCTTCGATAAGGCGAACACGCGGCTGCGCAATGAAGAGATCACGAACCTGGTGGCGAAAGCGGAGCTGGTGAAGCGGGTGGACTTTGAAAGCGCGGACGGCAAGCCGCCGGCGAAGCTGATCGCTCTGCAGAAGGAGATCGAGAAGCTGGCGAAGAAGTATCAGTTCAAGATTCCGGATGAATCGAAGGATCTTGTGCCGGTGGCCAAGGATGAGGAGCACGAGACGTGGTCGCTGCGCTATAAGGACGCGCAGGGCGCGGAACGGCGGATTGACTGGGCACTGGCGTCCACGCCGGAGTATCGGCAGATGATGGCGAAGCACGGGCAGATCAAGGAACTGCTGGAGCCTCCGTTTGTCATCGAGTACGCGGCGAAGGCAGCGGAGAAGGCCGGAGTGGGCGTGCCGGACGAAGAAGAGACAGGCGAGGCCGAGGCTGAAACGAAAGGCGAAGCTGAGGCGGGCAAGCCGGCTCCGAAGCGCACGGGCAAGGCGAACCTGGAGCCGGTCGAGAAGCAGACGCCGCGGGAACTGTTTGAACACGTAATCGAGCAGGGGCGGCGCGATTACCAGGTGCAGCGGTATAAGGGCCTGGGCGAGATGACGGCGACGCAGCTGTGGGAGACGACGATGGATCCGGAGCGGCGGACGCTGCTGCAGGTGAAGCTGGAGGATATTGCAGAGACGGAGACGATCTTCACGACGCTGATGGGCGAGGATGTGGAGGCGCGGCGGAAGTTCATCGAAGACAATGCGCTGGATGTGAAGAACCTGGATATCTAAAAGCGGGGAATAGGGAATAGGGAATAGGGAATAGGGAATAGGGAATAGGGAATAGGGATTAGAAAAAAGCGATGGCCCTCCGCGATGGAGGGCCATCGCTTTTGGGGGGCGAGAGAAGGACGCACTCGGATGCTCGCGTACTGTGGTGCGCCTGCTAAGGTGGAAGGCGGAATGGGAGATTGGGGCCGGCAGGGGCGGGGAAGAGCGGCGCGCGCGGGGATCTGGGCGGGCGCCGTGATGGCCGTATTCGGCGTTGGGATGGTGCCGCTGCGGCCTGCGGCGAAGAAGCCGGCGCCGACGTTCACACACGATGTAGCTCCGATTCTTGAAGGGCACTGCCTGAGGTGCCATGCGGCGGGAGAGCTGGCGGCCGAAGAGGTGCCTCTCACCACCTATGCAGAGGCGCGAGCGCGGGCGCGGAGAATCAAAGACGCGGTGGTGAGTGGAACGATGCCGCCGTGGCCGGTGGATTCGGCGAAGAGCCTGCCGTTGCGCAACGATCTTCGGCTGAGCCGGAAGGACATCGAGACGATCGCGGCGTGGGTGGATGGGGGCGCGCTGAAGGGCGATGACGCGGACCTGACATCGAGTGCGTCGCCGGTTCCGAAGGGGGGGAGCGGATGGATTCCGGTGGAGGGGCGGGAACCGGACCTGGTGATTGCTCTGCCGGGAGAGATGCGTTTGCCGGCACAGGGTGCGGTTCCGTATCAGCGGGTGCTGGTGAAGGTGCCGTTCGATGGCGACCGGTGGGTGGTTGCGAGCGAGACGAAGCCGAGCAATTCTGCAGTGGTGCATCACATGGCGCTGACGGAAGTGGCGCTGGCGAATGGGATGACGGCGGACCAGGTGGAGCATGTCGCTCGGCAACTGGGGGTGTCGAGCGATGCGTTCATGAAGCCCGCAGTGATGGCGCCGTTCGGGCAACCGGACATGCTGGCGATCTACACGCCGGGGAGCACGCTGGAGACGTACACGGATAGCAGCGGGAAGCTGTTGCGCGGCGGAAAGAACATGTATGTCGTCTTCAACATTCACTACCAGACAACGGGACGGCCGGAGACCGACCGGTCGCGGATTGCGCTGTGGTTTTCAGCGACGCCGCCGGAGCACGAGATGTTTCGCGTGAATGGTGCGGGCGAGACGGTTCTGGCGAATGGCAAAGAGCTGCTGACGGATGCGTCGGGGGAGAAGGCGGAGGGAACGCATGTGGCGATTCCGCCGATTCCGCCGTTCGATGCGAACTACGAACTGACCGGGATCACGGGTTATCCGGAGGCGGTGACGATCTGGGAGTTCCATCCGCACGCGCATTATCGGGGGAAGGATTTCACGTACATCGTGGTGTATCCCGATGGGCGGGAGCAGACGGTGCTGAGCGTGCCGCGGTTCCATCATCACTGGCAGATGGCGTATGAGCTGGCGGAGCCGCTGCATTTGCCGGCGGGGAGCAAGCTGGTGGTGGTGGCGCACTACAACAACTCGAAGACGCAGGACGATAATCCTGCGCCGGAGAAGGCGGTTTATTTTCGCGCGATGAATCAGAGCACGGATGAGATGTTCACACCGTTTATTCAGTACAGCGTGGATGGGATGGATGCGGGGAAGGCCTCGGGTAGCGTGGCGGGGGCGTTGGAGGTTGCTTCGGCTGTTGGGTGTTTAGAGGCTGGGGCGCCTGGGCAGTGGATGTTGACGCATGCCAGTGAACCGGTGGTGGCGGGGAGTGAGGCGACGTCGTCGGCGGAGCTGAAGGCGGCGGCGGGAGTTGTTTTGGGGGCTTCGCAGGTGCAATTGCTGGGGGCGCGGTGGTTCGGGCCTGCGAACTTGACTGGGAAGAAGGTTGCGG
Organism: uncultured Acidobacteriaceae bacterium; assembly: GCA_963705765.1. Classification (GTDB taxonomy): domain Bacteria; phylum Acidobacteriota; class Terriglobia; order Terriglobales; family Acidobacteriaceae; genus Palsa-343. The sequence goes on from CAVPKU010000057.1 coordinate 213,443, forward strand.
TGAAGGGAGTCTTATTGGGGATGGCGGGGACGTATCGGATGAATGTAACTTCGCTGGAGGGCTTTGGGGCGTGCGGACCGTGAGTTAGTCTAGCCGCTGGATTCGGTAGCTCGCAGCTTCTTCACATCGAGGAGATCCTGTTCACGACCGGAGGCCATCTTGTTCCGGATCAGGTCATCGCGTGAAATGACCTGGACTTTGACCTCGCCGTCGATGAGGCCTTCCACGCGGTTCTCCCAGGCTTCGTCGAAAGTGATGCCGTCGATTTGCTGCAGGATGTCGACGCGCGCAGGAGGCTGGCCGATCTGGAAGGCGCTGCCGTCCATGAAATCCGCCGGATCGAGGCCCGCGAGGGGTGCGCCATAAAGGGCGAGTGCCCGGAAGACTGCACGACTGTTCTCCTCATCACGGCGGATGAAGACGTCGACATCCTTTGTGGCGCGGGGTTCGACGTACACGCCGAATGCGTAACCTCCAACGACGAGGTACTTAACGGCCTGATCGTTGAATGCGCTTAATAGCTCTTTGAGATCCGGCGGCATCATGCGTCGATTCTCTCCTGAAAGCTGCAGCGAACGAGTAAGCGGCTTCGCTCGCTTCCCAGACTGCGGTCAGGCGATCGCCGACGGGGAGGCTTTGCCAGTAGCGCAAGGTTTCGGTGTCCTGCTTTTCCGGGTCAACGATTTTTCTGATGGTTTTCTCAGTCATTCGCTGGGTGCGGCAAGGTGCTGCTGGAGCAATCGTTTCATTATAGTTGCCGCGGAGTGCGGCGACTGATCCTTCGTGACGCAATGATGGCCTTGCTCTTTTTCGCAGGCATCACCGCCAGGTGACACCGGCGTCGGTGGTGGTAAATGTGGCGCCCGCGTCGTCTTCGACGGTGAGTTTCTGCGGCGTGTCGATGCGGATGTGGGCGATGGCGTGGGCGCGGTCGGCTGTGGCCGGGAGCTGAAGCTCGATCCAGTTAACGCCGTTGTCAGAGGAGTGAAAGAGGCGGAGGTGGTCGCCGCCGGCCCAGACATCGGCGCCGGAGATGGAGATCACGCGGAAGTGAGCGTCGGGCGCGATTGGAACTTGAATCCACGCGCCGAGTTCGGTGGAGCGCTCGAGCTGACCGCTGTCAGTGATACGGAAATGCGGACGGAGGACGGGGGTGGCGATGAGTCCGCCGACGGCTGAGTGCGTTGTCTTGAGAGAACCCGCGAAGCCCGCGCCGGATTCCACCTGGACGGATTGCGAGGCGGAGGGTGCGGCGGGCGGAGCAGCTTTCTTTTCCATCATGGTGCCGTGGTAGGCGGATTGCGCGCGGAGTTCGGCCTGGAGTGGAGCTTCATCGGCGGGTGAGGGCGTGTTCTGCGCTTGTTGTGCGACGTCGCCGAGGCTCGAGCTGGAAGAGATTCCGGCAGCGGGCGGTATGGGTGGAGGCGGCGCGGCGCCGATGTGGGCCTCTTCCGTTTGTGCGGGGGTTAATGGCGCCGGGCGCGAGGCTGTGCGGGGGCGTTTGGGCTCTGCGGGCGTCGCAGGTGCTGGAGATGCGTTGGTGGCGCCGCTGATTTGTGAAGCAGAGGCGGCGGCCGGAGCGGCTGGGAGTTGTGGAGCGGTGGCGACGGTCGAGGTGCGCGGAGGGTTGGCGCGAAGCGTGCGATAGAAGACGACGGTCGACGCGGCCATGACGAGCAACGATGCGGCGAGAGCGACGCTGGGGAGCCAGGTGCGGATGGGCAGGCGCGTGGGAAGCGGCTCGATCTGCGGTTCGGGTTCGGGCTCGGCGGCCGCAGCGGTGTGGACGATGGTGCGGCAGTCGGGGCAGGCAGCGAGATGCGCGAGGATGCCGGCGCGTTCGCGGTCGAGGAGCGCGTCTTCGCGAAAAGCGGTGAGGTGATCCGCGTCGGGGTGAGGACCGGCGGCCACGCTCTGAGCCAGTTGCGTGCGCAGCGTGCTGGGGGGTATCTGCTTCACCGATGTGCGCTTCATGGGGCCGATCCGTCCTTGTTATAGAACGCGGCCGCAGGAGAATCTTGCCGCAGTTTTGCGTTGAGATCGGAACTCAGGTCGAGGGTGAGATCGCGGACGTCGGTGTCCGCGAGGAGTTCATCACACTGGCGCGCGCTGAGGCCGGAAGCGCGCAGGCGCTGGACGACGTTCTTGTGGAGTTGCGCAGTGATGCGGTCGAGGCGGCGGCTCATGGTGGACTCGTGGACATGGAGCGTGCGCGCGAGCTGGGCGAGGGTGCGCTGGTCCAGATAGTAAGACGCGAGAATGTAGCGGTCTTCGGGGGCGAGTTCTCCGAGGGCTTGGGTGAGGGCGGCGGCGAGGCGCGGATCGGGCGCGGTTGTGGCAGGCTCGGCGGGAGCGGGGAAGCTGGCGCCGGCTTCGACTTGTTCTTCGAGGCTGACGTTTTTGGAGTATGAGCGGCAGCGGTCGATGTGGTGCTGGGCGAGGACGGTGCGCAGCCAGCCTTCGAGGGAGCCGCGGCCCATGTAGTAATCGAGTTTCGAGATGCGGCGGCCGGTGGAGTTAGGGACGCCATAGAGTTCGGCGTAGAGTTCGTCGGCGATCTCGCGGCCGGTGGCGTCGTTGCCGGCGATGCGGTAGGCGGTCTCATATAAGGATGCGCGGAATTTTGTAAGGAAAACGTCCCAGGCAGCTTCGTTGCCGGCCGAACAGGCGCGGGCGAGGACGAGTTCTTCGATGCGGAGCTTTTCGAGGAGCTGGAGCTGATCGGATTCAGCTCCAGCGGCCGCGTATTTTGTCACGACGGCGGTGACAAATTGCAGGAACTGCGCGAGCGAGACGCTGAAACGGGGAGCGCCGGAACCGGGGTAGAGTCGCTCGATGGCCTTCGACACTGCGGGCGCGAGGTCGGGCGTCGCGGCGGAGGTCGAGGACTCGGAGGTCATCAGAAGGGGCCCTTGAAAAATTCTCTGCAAGAAGAGACACCGTAGGCGTTCTTCGGTTGCGAGGGCAGCGCGATAGCTGCCCGCAACGGAGGCAAAGATGAAGGTAACGCCGCAGTGCGCGCTGGGGAAGGGATTTCGGTTGTGGACGGTGGGGGGTGCGTCGTTATTGCTGGGCGTGACGGGCCTGGGGATGGCAGCGCCGAGTGGCGGAGGGTCAGGGGGATGGGGGCCGCTGGGGAGCGAAGGACCGTATAAGGTGCTGCCGGCGATCCGGCGCGGGAACCTCGCGATTTTTCCGGTGGTGGGAGGAAAGCCGTATGACACCTCGCAGCTTTTGACGCTGGATGAGGGAATTCGTAGTGGACAGGTGGTGGTGACCGAGGCAGGAAGCGATCGCGGGCTGGTGCGTGGCGAGCATCCGGTGCGCGATCGCGGCGCGGCGGAGGTGAACCGGCTGGTGCTCTACAACAATTCGGGACGACCGCTGCTGTTGCTCGCCGGGGAGATTGTGACGGGTGGCAAGCAGGACCGGGTGATCGGGGCGGATCGCATTGTTCCGCCGAAGGGTGGGCCGATGGATCTGAGCGTGTTCTGCGTGGAACCGGGGCGGTGGGTGGAGTCGAGCACGAAGTTTGGGTCAATGGCGGCGCAGATGGCGCAGCCCAGCGTGCGCATGCCGGCGATGGCGGAACAGAGCCAGACGGAGGTATGGAATCAGGTGCGGGCTTCGAACGCGAAGATGGCGGGCTCGCTGTCCGCTTCCGAATCCCATGGAGACGTGGCGCGCACGAGTTCTTATGCAGGGGTGTTTGCGAGCCCTCCGGTGCAGGCGATGCTGGAGCAGTACGGTGGGCACTCGAGCGAGGTGGCGATTCTCGATGAGCTGCGCAAGCAGGGTGCGGTGGGCGTGGTGGTGGCGGTGAACGGGAACGTGGAGTGGGCGGACGTTTTCGCGAGCCCGGATTTGCTGGGGCAGTACTGGCCGAAGCTGATGCGGAGTTATGTGGCGGAGGCGGCGACAGCGGGGTCGGGCGATGAGGCTGCGAAAGTGGGCGACGCGGAGACGTTCATCGCGAAGCTGAGCGGCGGGCGCGAGGTGGTGGAGACGGAGGCGGGAGTATTTCGGCGGACGGAGACGACGGGAGACGGCTATCGAGTGTTCACGCTGCGGGGGCTGGTGCCGCAGGCGGACTTCGACGTACACGTAACGAAGATGGTGACAAATTAGGGACTGGCACGGCGGGGGTCCTGTGGGGACCCCTGTTACTGCAGTGATGGGCGCATTTTTTGGCCACGCAGGGCGATACGATCCCTTCTTGTGAAGCGCGAGAGTTTGCGGGTATAGTTCTCGAACGGTTCTCCCCAGCCCAGGAACCCTGCCGTCCTGCGTCCTGCCGTGCGTTGCATCTTTTTCCCGAACCATCCGAAACTCTGCGGAGAGCCAGATCACTATCAGCTACTGATTCCAGGCGGCGCGTGTTGGTTTGCGCGCTCCAGGAGGGGCGATGGCGGATCCGACTCGGGAAGTGACGGAAACCTGGCCGCAGGCACTGCCGTACAGCGTGATCTTCGAAGAGCTGCGTGCACGGCGCGGCAAAAACTTCGTGAAGCTTGTACAGAGCTGGGCAACGCCGGGGAGCGCGTCGAGGAACGTCGCGGAGGCGGAGGCCGAACAACGGCTGGCCGAGGCGCTGAAGGATGTGTCCCTGGCGTACGCGAACCTGAAATGGAAGCGCTGGAACCTGCGGGATGCAGCGCGGAGGAAGTACGCGTCACTGGCGGAGCGAGAGCAGGCGGTGGCGTTGGCCCATGACGAGGTGGAGGCGGCTGCCGAGGACTGCGCGAGCAAGGACGCGCCACTCAAGAAATTACTGCATACGTGCTCATCGTCGGCGCTGGCGTTTTCCGGCGGAGGGGTTCGGAGCGCGAGTTTTTCGCTGGGGGTGTTGCAGCGCCTGGCGCAATTCAGCATGGAAAAGGGAGGAGCCGGGAAGGGCTATCTGCAGGAGCTGGATTATCTTTCGACGGTTTCGGGGGGCGGATATATTGGCGCGTGGCTGATGAGCTGGTCGCGGCGCAGCAGCTTCAGCAATGCGGTGGAGCAGTTAGGAAGGCCTGGGCGGACGGCAGGCGATCCGGAACCGGATCCGGTGCGGCATTTGCGGAGTTACACGAGCTTTCTGGCGCCGCGGTACGGGTTTTCGGTGGATACGGCAACGCTGGCGGCGATTGTGGCGCGTAATCTGTTTCTCAACTGGGTGATTTTTTTGCCGTGCCTGATCAGTCTGATCCTGTTGCCGCGTTTGCTGGCGACGGCGGCGAACTGGCTGGCGGCGTGGGTGATCGAACTGCCGGGCGCTGCGGATCAGACACTGATGTGGGTGGCGGCGGCATTGATCGCGCTTGCTGGGGGCATTGCGGCGTATCGCATGTGGGCGCCGCCGGTGATCGGGGAGATGCGAACCAAGCGCGTCCGCAGCGAGACGGTTTTTATGGTGACGACGTGCGTGGCGGCGTGGCTGATCGTCGACGCGTGGCTGGCGGGGTGGCAAAACGATCCCGCGTTGTACGAGCAGATCAACGGATGGCGGCTGGTGTGGTTGGTGATCGATCTGTTTGCGGCGTCGCTGCCGCTGACGATGGTGCGGCTGAAGCGAAGCCCGTCGCACGCTTTCAGCGCATTCCGAAGTGCGGAGGCGGGAATCCTGTGGGGCAACGTGGTGTGGTCGCTGTGGGCGCCGCTGGTGGCGACGGGCGCGACGGCGGTAGTGCTGGAGGTGTTTGCGGTGCACGTGGGGCCACGACTGTACGGGGACAGCGTGAGCGGGAACCCAGCCTTCCACATCCTCGCGTTTCCGATCGTGCTGACCGTGCTGATGCTGGGTAGCGGACTGCTTTCCGGATTGCTGAGTGGGGTGGAGTACGAGGAAGAGCGGGAATGGTGGGCGAGGGCAGGCGGCGTTTTCCTGATCGTGATGGGGGGATGGATGATCGCGGGGCTGGTGGGCTGGTATTCCAGCGTGCTGGTCACGTCGCAGTATCACTTTACGCTGGCATTTAGCGCAGGCACGCTGGTGTTCGGCTGGAGCGCGGCGGCGGCGGGCAACAGCGCGGCATCGGTGGTTGCTCCAAAACAGACCGACATGTCGCAGCTCTCGCGGATCGGGCGGTTTCTGCTGCGGAATCAGCTGCTGGCGCCGGTGCTGGCGGTGGCGGCCCTGGCTTCGATTGCGCTGCTGGTGGGCAGTGTGAGCGAGCTGATTCTTGAGCGGATGTGCGCGATGAGAGCGATCCAGCACATCTACAGCGTCTACAACGCTGCTGCGGGACAGGAGAGTGTCCGCATCTTTGCCGACGGGCGGGAGATGTGTACGCCGATTCTTGCTATAGCAACGGCGGCGATTGCGGGGCTTGCGAACTACTTCATCAACCTGAACACATTTTCGCTCCACGGGATGTACCGGATGCGGCTGGTGCGGGCTTTTCTGGGAGCATCGAATTTCGGGCGGAACGCAGACCGCTTCACGAACTTCGACGCCTCGGATAATTTCAGCGCGGCAGAGCTCAGGAAGGTTCAGGACGCACCTGTGCACGTGATCAACGCGACTCTGAACCTGGTGGACGGGGCGAACCAGGCGTGGCAACAGAGGAAGGCGGAGTCGTTCGTGTTTACGCCGTTTCAGTGCGGGAGTTGGCGAGTGGGCTATGCGCCGGCTGAGGTTTACGGCGGGCATCAGGGCATCAGTGTGGGCACGGCGATGGCGATCAGCGGAGCGGCGTTCAATCCGAACATGGGATACAACTCTTCGCCGCTGGTGACGCTGGTGATGACGCTGTTCAACGCGCGGCTGGGGTGGTGGCTGCCAAATCCAGGATGGGAGCAGCGATCGGCGCTGAGTGCGGAAGACCAGGTCGAGTATCTGAGGAAGAGCGGCCCGACGTATTCACTGGGATCGATCGTGCTGGAGGCGCTGGGGAAGACGAACGACCGGCGGAAGTGGATTCAGCTTTCCGACGGCGGACACTTCGAGAACCTGGGGTTGTACGAGATGGTGCTGCGGAGGTGTCACTGCATCGTGCTGGTGGATGCGGGAGCGGATCGGGAATATCAGTTTGAGGATCTGGGCAATGCGGTGCGAAAGATCGGCATCGATCTGGGGGTCCCGATTACGTTCAACGGTACGTGGCCGTTTACAAACGAAAAGTCGGAGACGGACGGGTATTGCGCGATTGGCAAGATCGATTATTGCTGTGTGGACGGGGACTCGGCATCACCGGGGTATCTGATTTACGTGAAGCCGCAAATGATTGGGAAAGAACCGCGCGATGTGACGGCCTATGGGGTGTCGCACGAGGCGTTTCCACACGAGACGACGGTGAATCAATTTTTCAATGAAGCGCAGTTCGAGAGCTATCGTCACCTCGGGCTGCACGAGATGGGCGCGATCGTGGCGACCGCGAACGCGAACAGCAGGGATGCGCTGCTGACCGCGGCTCTGGCCTACTGCAAGCAACCAGCGTTCGGCGAGGCAGGGAAACTTTAGCTGTCCTTGCGGTAGAGCATGTCGCGCATGACGCGGCGGCGCTCGGCGTTGGCTTCGCGGTCGTTGCCGAAACCGGCGGCGGATTTGGCGCCGGCCTGACCGTCGGCGTCCGGTTCGCTGCAATCGGGACAGCGATTGGCGAAGCCCGGCTTGTCGGGCTTCAGCTCGAACTCTTCACCACAAACAGCGCAGGTACGAATCGGAAAAGCCATCTCCAGTTCCTTAAGGACGGGCGAGCGGAGAAGCAGGTCCCTCCGCTCCGCGCTCGCTGGTGCTCGCGCTCCGGTCGGGATGACAGGGTTAAACCGCCGCGAGCGCCTCGACGGGTTGCAGAGGTGCGGTCTGGGCAGTGCGTTCGGCGTAGACCTTCTGCGCGGCAGCGAGCGATTTTCCGAACGAAAACCCGGGCAGGTTGAGCGAGGTGGCGGCGACCTGTTCGAGGGCGCCGATGATGGCGATGGTGTCCATGTAGTCGAAGAAGCCGATGTGGGCGATGCGGAAGAGCTTGCCTTTCATCTCGCCCTGGCCGTTGGTGATGATGGCGGCGAATCGGCGCTTGAGTTCCTTGACGATGACGCCGGAGTCGATGCCGGCCGGCGGGAGGATTGCGGTGGCTGCGGCGGCGGGTGCAGCGGGAGCGAAGAGCGTGAGGCCGAGGGCGTGGACGGCGGCGCGGGTCATGGCGGCGCAGGTTTCAGCGTTGTCGATAAGGGCATCGCGTCCGTCGGCAAGGTCGCCGTTGGCCTGGCCGGCGATGTAGTCGAGCGCTGCGCCGAGGGCGGCGATGAGGGCGACGGCGGGCGTGTAGGAGGACTCGCCCTTCTTTGCGTTCTTGCACTCCTTGCGGAGGTCGAAGTAGTAGCGCGGGTTCTACGTGGTTTCGGCGGCCTTCCAGGCGCGATCGCTGAGGCTGAGATAGGCGAGGCCGGGCGGGATCATGACCGCTTTTTGCGAACCGCCGATGATGACGTCGATGCCCCAGGCGTCGATGTCCAGATGCGTGGTGCCGAGGCCGGTGATGGCATCGACGATGAGCAGGGCGTTGCTGTTGGAGTCCTTAAGGAGTTTGCCGATGGCCTGGATGTCGTGACGGACGCCGGTGGAGGACTCGGTGGCCTGAACGAAAACGGCGCGGGTGTCGGGGCGCAGAGCCTTGCGAATTGCGTCGAGAGAAAAGGTCTCGCCATAGGGGACGCTGACGAGGTCGACCTGGCATCCGAAAGCCTTGGCGAGAGGATCCCAGCGCTCGCCGAATTTGCCGGCGGAGAGGACGAGGACGCGGTCGCCGGGCGAGGTGAGGTTGGAGACGGAGGCTTCCATGGCGCCGGTGCCGGAGGAGGCGAGGAGCAGGACGTCGTTTTTGGTGCCGACGAAGGTTTTGAGTTGCGCGAGGACGCGTTCGTAGAGGGCGCGGAATTCGGGGGTGCGGTGGTGGATGTCCGCGGCGGCCATCGCGAACTGCGCGGCGGGGAGGAGCGGGGTCGGGCCGGGGGTGAAGAGTCGCGTCTTACGAATCATGAATGAAAGCCTCTGACACCATTTTAGAACGGAGGACGGTAGAAGATTTCTCCCTATAATGGGGCGTCTGAGGATTGAGGGATGAGCGTGGAGGCAGGGATGGATCTGGCGAAGAAGATCGATCAGGAAATGGTAGCGGCGATGAAGGCGCACGATGTGGAGCGCACGCAGACGCTGCGCATGGTGAAGGCGGCGCTGAAGAACCGGCAGATCGAGAAACGGTCGGATCTGACGGATGTTGAAGGGCAGCAGGTGCTGACCACGATGATTAAGCAGCGCAAGGAATCGATCGAGGCGTTTCAGAAGGGCAACCGGCCGGAGCTGGCGGCGAAGGAAGCGCGAGAGATTCTGCTGATCGAGAGCTACATGCCGAAGACGGCAAGCGAAGAGGATCTGAAAAAGGTTGTGGAAGAGGCGCTGGCGGGGACGAGCTTTGGGCCGCGGGACATGGGGCCGGCGATGAAGGCGGTGCAGGCGAAGGTGCTGGAGGCGGGGATTCGCGCGGATGGGAAGATGCTGAGCGATTTGGTGAAGGGGAAGATCGCCGGGAACAGCGGGGAGCCGGGAGCGGGGAGCCAGTAGCGTTTAGCGTTCAGCGTGAGAACATCCGTGAACAATCGGGTTGCCTGCGGATGATCAGGCGATGGCGCGGACTGGGGCACCCGAGGAGACGTCGGTGGAGGAGTCGCCGACGACCACGTCACCGGCGAGCGGCAGGAAGACACGGAAACAGGTGCAGCATCCACTGGGTGTGTAGAAGCTGCGGAAGGCGATGGTGCCTTCGTATTTCTGAACGATGCCTTTGCTGATCCAGAGGCCGAGGCCGGTGCCTTTGGCGGATTTGGTGGTGAAGAAGGGCTGGAAGAGGCGGCGCGCGTCTTCGCGGCGAATGCCGTTGCCGGTGTCGGTGATGGCGACCGCGATGCCGCGGCGGCGGGTAGGCCAGTCAGTGGCTTCAGCGACACGCAGACGAAGAGTTCCGCCGGAGGGCATGGCCTGGATGGCGTTGCTGATGAGGTTGAGGAAGACCTGGCGCAACTCGCCGGGGAAGCCGCGTACCATACCGGTGGAGCGATAGCGCTTCTCCAGATTGATGTGGCCGGCGAGGATGGGGCGCTGCTGCAGGTCGACGACATTGTCGAGCAGATCGGTGACGGAGACAGGGATAGGCTGCTTGGAGTCGCGATAGAAGCTGAGCGTCTGGCGAGTGATGTGGGCTGCGCGCTGGAGCTCCTGCTCGGCGAGGTTGGCGTAGTAGCGGGCCTCTTCGTCGAGAGAGGGGTGATTGCGGAGCAAATAGAAGGCGTTGGTGATGGCTTCGAGAGGGTTATTGATTTCGTGGGCGATGATGCCGGCGACGCGCCCCATGGCGGCGAGTTTTTCCGTTTGGCGGAGCGCTTCTTCGGCCTGCATCTGGGCGGTGATGTCGCGCTGGATTTCGAGGATAGCGTCGCCTTCGCGGTTGACAACCTTACGGGTGGAAACGATGATCTCGCGGCCATCGCGGGCACGCTGGATGAGGTTGCCCTGCCAGGAGCGGCGAGAGCGCAGCGTAGCTTCCACCTCGTCATGGGAGGTGGGGAAGACGGTGTGGAGCACCTGGTGGAGATTGTGGCCGATGACCTCGTCGCTGCGCCAGCCGTAGAGGGACTCGGCGCCGGAGTTCCAGAAGCGGATGGCGCTGTGGAGGTCGCGAACGATGATGGCTTCGGTGGCGAGTTCGAGGAGCTCGGCGCGCTCGCGATGGTGGGCTTCACTTTCGCGCAGGGCTTCCGTGCGTTCGGCGACGAGACGTTCCAGATCGGTGTTGAGGCGTTGCAACTGGCGCGACTTACGGTGGAGCTCGACGAAAACACCGATTTTGGCGCGCAGAACTTCAGGGATGACGGGGACAGAGATGTAGTCGACCGCGCCGCGGCGGTAGCCATTGATCTTGTCGGTGTCGGTGAGATGAACGCCGGAGATGAAGATGATGGCGGTCTTGCCGAACCGTGGATGCTCGCGGATCATGTCGGCGAGTTCGAAGCCATCGAGCTCGGGCATGCTGACGTCCATGAGGACGACAGCGATGTCGTTTTTGAGAAGGATGTTGAGAGCCTCTTTGGCGGAGGTCGCCTTGATGAGGTTCTCCCCGAGATCGCCGAGGATGACCTCGTAGCTAAGGAGCTTGGCGGGCTGATCGTCCACCATGAGGATGTTGACTTTGTCGTCTGGAGTCATCGATCTCTCCGGCCCCAATCCAAATCCGATCCTTTCTATCGGTGTAGCCACATACGCAACGCGGAAAGCAGTTGTTCGGTATTGACCGGCTTGGCCAGATACTCCGAAGCGCCGGCTTCAAGACATTTCTCGCGGTCCCCCTTCATGGCTTTCGCAGTGAGGGCGATGATGGGCAGGCGCCGCAGCGATGCATTCTGGCGGATGACCTGCATGGTTTCGTAGCCGTCCATCTCGGGCATCATGATATCCATGAGGACGATGGCGAGGTCGGAGGTGGACTCGATGGTGGCGATGGCCTCGCGCCCGGTGCCGGCGGTGAGGACGGTCATGCCGCGGCGCTCCAGAACGCTGGAGAGGGCGAAGATGTTGCGCACGTCGTCGTCAACGATGAGGACCTTGCGGCCATAGAGGGCTTCATCGGACTGATGCAGCCTGTCGAGCATACGCTGCTTGTCGGGCGGAAGATCGGCGACGACGCGGTGGAGGAAGAGGGCGGTTTCGTCGAGGAGGCGCTCGGGGGATTCCACATCCTTGACGACGACGCTGCGGGCGAGCATATGGAGGCGGGCGTCTTCTTCGGCACTGAGCTCGCGGCCGGTGAAGACGACCACGGGGAGATCCTTCAGCTTATCGTGGTCGCGAAGCTGGTCGAGGACCTCGAAGCCGCTCATGTCGGGCAGACGCAGGTCGAGGACAGCGCAGTCGTAGCCGGAGTTTCCGAGCTTGCTGAGTGCGTCGGCACCCGAGTCGGCGACTTCGATGTCGATGTCGTCGTGGCCGAGGAGTTCGCGGATGCTGAGCTGTTCGGCGGGATCGTCTTCAATGACGAGCAGGCGTTTGCGGCGGGGCACAGAGAAGTCATGGATGCGGGTGAGGGCGGCTTCGAGGCCCTCGGTGGATGTGGGCTTGGTGACGAAGGCGAAAGCGCCGCGGGAGAGGCCGTGGCGGCGGTCGTCGTCGAGGGTGAGCATCTGGACCGGGATGTGGCGGGTGCGGGAATCGGCCTTGAGGTGGTTGAGGACGGTCCAGCCGAGCATGTCGGGGAGGAAGACGTCGAGGGAGATGGCCGAGGGATGGTACTCACGGGCGAGTGCGAGAGCTTCGGCGCCGGACATCGCGACGAGGACTTTGAAGCCGCGGTCGTGGGAGAGGTCGGCGATGACGCGCGCGTAGTGCGGGTCGTCTTCGACGATGAGGAGGATGGTCTCGCCATCGGTGAGGTTCTCGCGGTCATCTTCGACGGCAGCGACCTTCTCGGAGACGACGGGGCTGGCGAGGTAGACGGGAGCGGAAACGAACGAAGCGCCACGCCGTTCGGTGACCGGGGCGGCAACAGGGCCGACGTAGGTTTGCGGTACGTAGAGGGTGAAGGTGCTGCCTTTGCCGGGGATGGAGCGCAGCTGAATTTCGCCGCCGAGGAGGCTGGCGAGTTCGCGGCTGATGGCAAGACCGAGGCCGGTGCCTCCGTACTTGCGGCTGGTGCCTGCATCGGCCTGCTGGAAGGCCTCAAAGATGATGCGTTGTTTCTCGGCTGGGATTCCGATGCCGGTATCCGAGACTTCGAAGGCGACGACGGCGCCGGCGCCGGAGAGGATAGGGTGATCGGTGTTCCAGCCGGATTGTGCGCTGGAAACGGTGAGGCGGACACCGCCCTGTTCAGTGAACTTGAAGGCGTTGGAGAGCAGGTTTTTGAGGACCTGCTGCAGGCGGCGAGGATCGGTGACGAGGCTGCGGCCGAGTTTGGGATCGCTCTTGACCTCGAAAAAGAGGCGGCGATTTTCGGCCTCGTGACGGAAGGGCCGGGAGACGGCTTCCAGGAGGGAACCGAAGAAGAGCTCTTCGGGCTCGACGGAGACGGTGCCGGACTCGATCTTGGAGAGGTCGAGAATGTCGGAGATGAGGTTGAGGAGGTCGGTGCCGGCGCCGTGGATGGTGCGGGCAAATTCCACCTGACGACCGCTGAGGTTGCCGTCGGGGTTTTCAGCGAGCTGCTGGCCGAGCACGAGGATGGAGTTGAGCGGCGTGCGCAGCTCGTGGGACATGTTCGCCAGGAACTCGGATTTGTATTTTGAGGTGAGAGCCAGCTCGCGGGCTTTTTCTTCCAGCGCGCGGCGGGCTTGCTCGATTTCCTGGTTCTTGCGTTCCACTTCGGAGTTCTGTTCGGCAAGCTGCTGAGCTTTTTGCGCGAGCTGCTCGTTGGTCTGCTGGAGTTCTTTCTGCTGCGTCTGCAGTTCGGCGGCGAGCTGCTGGGACTGCTTCAGCAGGGCCTCGGTTTGCATAGTGGCTTCGATGGAGTTGAGCACGATTCCGATCGATGCCGTGAGTTGTTCGAGGAAGGCAAGGTGCGACGCGGTGAAGGTGCCGAGGCTGGCCAGCTCAATGACGGCCTTGACGCGATCTTCGAAGAGCACCGGGAGCACGATGACGTTGCGGGGGATGGTCTCGAAGAGGCCAGAGCGGATAGGAACCGCGGTACCGGGAATTTCGGAGATGAGCATGCGGCGTTTTTCCGCAGCGACCTGACCGATGAGGCCCTCGCCGATGGCGATTTCGCGGTTGTAGCCATCGTGGACATTGGCATAGGCGGAGAGGAGAACGAGGCCGCTGAGTTCCTCGGTTTCGGATTGGCTCTCGGTCTGGTAGATCACGCCTTGCTGTGCGTTGACGAGCGGGACGAGCTCGGAGAGGAGCAGGCGTCCGACGGTGACGAGATCACGCTGGCCCTGCAGCATGCCGGTGAAGCGAGCGAGGTTGGTCTTGAGCCAGTCCTGCTCGGTGTTGCGGTCCGTGGTGAGGCGAAGGTTATCAATCATCGTGTTGATGTTGTCCTTCAGCTCCGCCACTTCGCCGCGGGCTTCCACCTGAATGGAGCGGGTGAGGTCGCCCTTGGTGACGGCGGTGGCGACTTCAGCGATGGCGCGGACCTGGTTAGTGAGGTTGTCGGCGAGGAGGTTGACGTTGCCGGTGAGATCTTTCCAGGTACCGGCGGCGCCGGGGACGTTGGCCTGACCGCCGAGGCGGCCTTCGACGCCGACTTCGCGGGCCACGGTGGTGACCTGATCGGCGAAGGTGGCCAGGGTGTCCGTCATGTTGTTGATGGTCTCGGCGAGCGCGGCGACTTCGCCCTTCGCGTTGACCGTCAGCTTTTGTTTGAGGTCACCGTTGGCCACAGCGGTGACGACCTTGACGATGCCGCGTACCTGTTCGGTGAGGTTGGCGGCCATGACGTTGACGTTGTCAGTGAGATCCTTCCAGGTGCCGGCGACGCCGGGGACGTTGGCCTGACCGCCGAGTTTGCCTTCGGTGCCGACTTCACGGGCGACGCGGGTGACTTCGCCGGCGAAGGCGTTGAGCTGGTCGACCATGGTGTTGATGGTGTTCTTGAGCTCGAGAATTTCGCCCTTGACGTCGACGGCGATTTTGCGGGAGAGATCGCCGCGGGCCACGGCGGTGGTGACTTCGGCAATGTTGCGGACCTGCGCGGTGAGGTTGCCGGCCATAGCGTTGACCGAGTCGGTGAGATCCTTCCAGGTGCCGGCGACGCCGGGCACGTTGGCCTGACCGCCGAGGCGGCCTTCGGTGCCGACTTCGCGGGCGACGCGGGTGACTTCGGCAGCGAAGGAGCGGAGCTGCTCGACCATGGTGTTGAGGGTTTCTTTGAGCTGGAGGATTTCGCCGCGGACGTCAACGGTGATCTTGCGGGAGAGATCGCCGTTAGCGATGGCGGTGGCGACTTCAGCGATGTTGCGGACCTGGCCGGTGAGGTTGCCGGCCATGGAGTTGACGTTGTCGGTGAGATCCTTCCAGGTCCCGGCGACGCCGGGGACCTCAGCCTGGCCGCCGAGCTTGCCTTCGGTACCGACTTCGCGGGCGACGCGGGTGACTTCCGCGGCGAAGCCGTTGAGCTGATCGACCATGGTGTTGATGGTGTTCTTGAGCTCGAGAATTTCGCCCTTCACGTCGACGGTGATCTTGCGAGAGAGGTCGCCTCGGGCGACGGCGGTGGTGACTTCGGCGATGTTGCGGACCTGACCGGTGAGGTTACCGGCCATGAAGTTGACCGAGTCGGTGAGATCCTTCCAGGTTCCGGCGACGCCGGGGACGTTGGCCTGGCCGCCGAGACGGCCTTCGGTGCCGACTTCGCGGGCGACGCGGGTGACTTCGCCGGCGAAGCGGTTGAGCTGGTCGACCATGGTGTTGATCGTCTCTTTGAGGCGGAGGATTTCGCCCGAGACGTCGACGGTGATCTTCTTGGACAAGTCGCCGTTGGCGATGGCGGTGGTGACTTCAGCGATGTTGCGGACCTGGCCGGTGAGGTTGGAGGCCATGAAGTTGACGTTGTCGGTGAGATCCTTCCATGTTCCACCAACGCCGGGGACGACGGCCTGGCCGCCGAGCTTGCCGTCGGTGCCGACTTCGCGGGCCACACGCGTGACTTCGCCGGCAAAGGCGTTGAGCTGGTCGACCATCGTATTGATGGTGTCTTTCAGCTCGAGGATTTCGCCCTTCACGTCGACGGTGATTTTGCGGGAGAGGTCGCCGCTAGCGACGGCGGTGGCGACTTCGGCGATGTTGCGGACCTGGGCGGTGAGGTTGCCGGCCATGAAGTTGACCGAGTCGGTGAGATCCTTCCAGGTTCCGGCGACGCCGGGCACCATGGCCTGACCGCCGAGCCTGCCGTCGGTGCCGACTTCGCGGGCGACGCGGGTGACTTCACCGGCGAAGGCGTTGAGCTGGTCGACCATGGTGTTGATCGTGTCCTTGAGCTCGAGAATTTCGCCTTTCACGTCGACGGTGATTTTGCGGGAAAGGTCGCCTCTTGCGACGGCGGTAGTGACTTCGGCGATGTTACGGACCTGGCCGGTGAGGTTCGAGGCCATGGAGTTGACGTTGTCGGTAAGGTCCTTCCAGGTACCGGCGACGCCCGGGACGTTGGCCTGGCCGCCCAGCTTGCCTTCCGTACCGACTTCGCGGGCGACGCGGGTGGTCTCGCCGGCGAAACGGTTGAGCTG
>CAVPKU010000058.1:0-298634 GCA_963705765.1 uncultured Acidobacteriaceae bacterium
GACGGCCGGGCAAGGGCGCACAGATGGTGCGGTCTGCCGGAGCCTCAGCTCAGCTGGTAGCGAAAGAAGGCGACTACGCGCTGCTGAAGCTGCCTTCCGGCGAAACGCGCAAAGTGCTGATCGGCTGCATGGCCACGATTGGGCAGGTGGGGAACACGGATCACGAGAACGTCTCGATCGGGAAAGCGGGGCGCAACCGGTGGAAGGGCATTCGTCCGACCAACCGCGGCGTCACGATGAATCCGGTGGACCATCCGCACGGCGGCGGTGAAGGCAAGACGTCGGGCGGGCGGCATCCGGTAACGCCGTGGGGCCAGCCGACTCGCGGATACAAGACGAGGAACAACAAGCGGACCGATGCGTTTATCGTTTCGCGGGGCAAGAAGTAGGACCAGCTTTTAGCTGCCAGCTATTCGCTGCCAGCTGACGAACTGAAGAGGATCTGAAGATGGCAAGGTCGACAAAGAAGGGCGCGTTCGTGGATACGCACCTGATGGTCAAGATCGAGACGATGAACCGTGCGAACGATAAGAAGGTGGTTCGGACGTGGTCGCGGCGCTCGACGGTCCATCCGGACATGATTGGTCACACGATCGCAGTGCACAACGGCAAGAAATTTGTGCCGGTGTATGTGACAGAAAACATGGTGGGGCACAAGCTGGGCGAATTTTCCGCCACGCGTCAGTTCAAAGGCCACTCGATGAAGGCTGCGTCCACCGAGACGGTGGCGAGGCCGAAGTAGAGCAGCGAAGAAGCGGTCAGCGATGAACCGGTCAGCTAAGAAGCGGTTAGCGATGAGACGGTTAGCGAAAGACCGGTAACGCAGTCGGAAGGGTTCGGAGTCGAGAATGGAAGCACAGAGAGAGTTTCGGGCAGAAGCGCGGTTTCAGCGGGTATCGCCGCAGAAGGCGCGGCTGGTGCTCGATCTGATCAAGGGGCGCGGCGTCGAAGAGGCGCTGAACACGGTGGCGTTCACGAAAAAGGCGGTTGCTCCGTTAGTCGAGAAAGTATTGCGCTCGGCGCTGCAGAACGCGAACCACCTGAGCCAGGAGCAGGGGCTCGATGTGGACGTGGACAGCCTGTATGTGAAGTCGGCGGTGGCGAACGAGGGGCCGCGCATGAAGCGGATCCGGCCGGCTCCCATGGGACGCGCGTACCGGTACCAGCGGCGGTTGTCACATATCCAGATCGCGCTGGCGGAGCGCGGGCATGCGGCTGGGCTGGTGCATCGAGTGGGTGAGGAATCGGCAGAGCCGGTGAAGGGCGCTGCGAAAAAGACAGCGGGCAGGAAAGCTCCTGCAAAGAAGTCGGTACCGAAGAAGAATACCGCTCACAAGCCGGCCAAGAAGGCTGCGGCGAAGAAGCCCGCGAAGAAGAAGTGATGGAGCCGGAAGCCGGTAGCCGGTAGCAAAGGGCGAGCGAACATCGAGTAAGAAGCGAGCTTCAGAAGGCATGAAGTTCGCGAGCGTGGAGAGTAGAGAGGATTACAGAAATTTATGGGACAGAAAGTCCATCCTTACGGATTTCGGGTCGGAATCAACAAGCCGTGGCGGTCGCGGTGGTTCTCCGGGCGCGACTACAGCAGGCTTCTGATTGAAGACGTTCACCTGAAGCGGGAACTGAAAGAGAAGCTGAAGGCGGCAGGTGTCAGCTCGGTTGAGGTCGAACGGCCGGGGAACAAGCTGCGGCTGATGATTCGGACGGCGCGTCCGGGCATCGTGATCGGACGCAAGGGCGCCGAGATCGAGAAGCTGAAGGGCGAGTTGCAGAAGCGCACGAACCGCGACGTGTTCATCGACATTCTGGAGGTGAACAAGCCGGAGCTGGACGCGCAGCTGGTAGCGGAGAACATCGCGCTGCAGCTGGAAAAGCGCGTGGGCTTCCGCCGCGCGATGCGCAAGGCGGTGGATTCGGCACTGCGCTTTGGCTGCAAGGGCATTAAGGTGCGCGTGAGCGGCCGGTTGAACGGAAACGAAATTGCGCGATCGGAGTGGTATCTGCAGGGGCGTTTGCCGCTGCACACGCTGCGCGCCGACATCGATTACGGATTTGCCGAAGCGCGCACGACCTACGGCGTGATCGGCGTGAAGACGTGGATCTATCGCGGCGATATCTATCAGCAGAAGCGGCGTGAGCCGCAGGCCGCGGTGGGAACGAGCGTGTTCTAGCGAACCCGCAAGGGAACAGGCAACAGGGAACAGGGAATCAGGGAACAGGGTAACTCGATATGTTGATGCCAAAGAAAGTGAAGTACCGCAAGCAGCAGCGCGGGCGGATGCGCGGGAAGGCGTGGCGCGGGAGCGAGCTGTCGTTCGGCGACTACGGTTTGAAGGTGATGGAGTGTGGATACATCACCGATCGGCAAATCGAAGCCAGCCGTGTGGCGATGACGCGTTTCATCAAGCGCGGCGGCAAGATCTGGCTGCGGCTGTTTCCGGACAAGCCGGTGACGAAGAAGCCGGCCGAAACCCGTATGGGTAAGGGCAAAGGCGCGCCGGATCACTGGGTAGCGGTGGTTCGTCCGGGGCGGATCCTGTTCGAGATGGAAGGCGTGACGCCGGATCTGGCGCAGGAAGCGATGCGGCTGGCGTCGCACAAGCTGCCGCTGAAGACGAAGTTCGTGCAGCGGCACGATGTGAAGGTTGTGGCCGCAGCAAAGTAGCCGCGACCGAAGCCTCAGGAGCGGTTATTGGCAGGACTGGAACGGTTAGCAGAGATTGAGATACGGGTGGAGACTGGTACTGGGTCCAGCCGGAGAGAAGAGCAACGATGGAAGTGGAGAAGATCAGGAACCTGAGCGACGACGAGCTGGCGCTCGAGGGGCGGAAGGCGTCCGAGGCGCTGTTCCGGCTGCGGTTTCAGATGAAGCTCGGGCAAACCGAGGGCGTGAAGAAGCTGCGCGAGCTGAAGAAGGATATTGCGCGGATCAACACGATCGAGCGGGAGCGCGAGCTGGGCGTGCACGGCGCGACGCACAAGGCCGAGTCGACGGAAGCGGCGGCAAAGCCGGCGAAGAGGAAGGCTGCCAGGCCGGCGAAAAAGAAGGCGGGGAAAAAGGCAGCGGCGCCGAAATCCCGCGGCAGGATTCCGACGGCGCGGAAGTCGTCGGCCAAGCCATCGGCGAATAAGAAGAAGGCTGCGCGGTCGAGCAGCGTGAAGAAGGGTTAACGAGATGAGCGCAACGGAAAACAACACGGCAGGCACGCCGGCGGGAACGAAGCCGGCATCGCGGCGCAACGAGAAGGTCGGGCAGGTAGTGTCGACCAAGATGCAGAAGACCATTGTGGTCGAAGTGGAGATGCGCAAGGCGCACCCCAAGTACAAGCGCATCGTGAAGTCGAACCGCAAGTTCTACGCGCACGATGAACAGAACTCGGCGCGGGTGGGGGATGTGGTGCGCATCCGGGAGACGCGGCCGCTGAGCAAGCTGAAGCGGTGGAACCTGGAAGAGATCATTCGCCGGTCGGCGCTGGCGCAGGTGCAGGCAGCCGAAGCGGCGGCAGGGATCACGGCCGAGTCGTAACGCTTTGCGAGTCTGGAATTGAAGATCGCGGCGCGTGGATGCGACTGACCGCGACAGCAAGAAGGAGAGATTGCCATGGCAGTGCAGATGAGAACGATGCTCGAGGTCGCCGATAACAGCGGCGCGCGCAAGCTGCAGATGATTTTGCCTCTGGGCGGCGCGAGCGGTAAGAAGGCGGGATTGGGCGACGTGATCACCGCGGCTGTGAAGGAAGCATCGCCGGACGGGCAGGTAAAGAAGGGCAAGGTTGTGAAGGCGGTGGTGGTTCGGACACGCAAGGAAACGCGGCGGCGCGACGGGACGTATATCCGGTTCGATACGAACGCGGCGGTGCTGATCAACGATGTGGGCGAGCCGGTGGGCACGCGCGTGTTCGGTCCGGTAGCGCGCGAGTTGCGCGAGAAGAAGTTTTTGAAGATTGTGAGTCTGGCGCCTGAAGTTCTGTGAGCTTCGGGTGGCTGAGGCAGGAAGCTGGAAGCCTGTAGCAAAGCTAAGGCGGAACAAAGGACAGAGAAATGGCGAGTTTGGATATTCAGCGGAACGACACAGTGCAGGTGATCTCGGGCAGCGATCGCGAAAAGAAGGGCCGCGTGCTGCGGGTGTTTCCGGATACGGGGCGGCTGCTGGTGGAGCATGTGCACATTGTGAAGAAGCACATGAAAGAGAATCCGCAGAAGCGCGTGAAGGGCGGGATCGCGGAGCAGGAAGCGTCGATTCCGCGGTCGAATGTGATGCTGGTGTGCCCGAGCTGCAATCAGCCGACGCGGGTAGGACATAAGTTTGAAGGCGATGTGAAGGTGCGGATCTGCAAGAAGTGCGGCGGAACGATTGCCGCGAAGGCGAAGAAGTAAGAAGCAGCTGTTAGCTGCCAGCGATTAGCTGTTAGCCAAAGTGTGGCGAAGCTAAGAGCTAACGGCTAAGAGCTGAACACAGGTTCTCCGAAACGGTAGACGGCGCCACGGCGACCAATCCGAGAGCGGAGACGGAGAGAAGAGAAACGGAAATGGCAGCGAGACTGAAAGAGAAGTATCACAAGGAAATCAAGGGTGCGCTCCAGAAGGAACTGGCGCTGGACAACCCGATGGCGGTGCCGCGGCTGGAGAAAATCGTCCTGAACATGGGACTGGGCGAGGCGACGCAGAACTCGAAGATGCTGGATCCGCTGGTGGGCGATCTGGCGGCGATTGCCGGGCAGAAGCCGGTGACGACGCGGGCGAAGAAGTCCATCGCGGCGTTCAAGGTGCGCGAGAACATGCCCATCGGAGCGATGGTGACGCTGCGCGGGGACACGATGTACGAGTTTCTGGATCGGCTGATTTCTGTGGCGCTGCCGCGGGTGCGCGATTTTCGCGGCGTGTCGACGAAGAGCTTTGACGGGCGCGGCAACTACACGCTCGGCATTCGCGACCAGCTGATTTTTCCGGAGATCGACTACTCGAAGGTCGACAAGCTGAAGGGCATGAACATCACGATTGTGACGTCGGCCCTGGATGACAACTCGGCGCGAGCGCTGCTACGGCAGTTTGGAATGCCGTTCAGGGCGCAGGGCGCGTAAGGATCGAAGGGACAAGAGAGACATGGCAACAACAGCAAAGAGAGTGAAGGACGCACGGAAGCCGAAGTTCAAGAGCCGGCAGCATAACCGCTGCCAGCTGTGCGGACGGCCGCGGGCGTTTCTGCGGAAGTTCGGTGTATGCCGGTTGTGCTTCCGCGGGCTGGCGCTCAGGGGCGAGATTCCTGGCGTCGTGAAGTCGTCCTGGTGAGGACTCGCCGTCCAGGCGGACGCGGCCTTCGGCCGCAAAAACAGATTCGGCAGAGGACTGACAGGTCCGAAGCCAAAAGACATTTCCGCTGGTTCCCGACTCGAGCGGTGCAGGACGAGGCGGGCGAACGGGGAATGAAGGAGAAACGATGAGTTTGACCGATCCGGTAGCGGATTTTCTGACGCGGATACGCAACTCGATTCGCGCGCGTCACCAGAAGCTCGATGTCCCGGCCTCGAAATTGAAGGCGGAGATTGCCCGCATTCTGAAGGAAGAGGGCTACATCTCGAACTTCAAGACGACGGAAGAGAATGGGCGCGCGGTGCTGCGGGTGTATCTGAAGTACGGCGCGAACAACGAAGCGGCGATTCGGGATCTGGAGCGCGTGTCTCGACCGGGGTGCCGCGTCTACATTGGCCGCGATGAGATTAAGCGCGTGCAGGGTGGGCTGGGCATCAGCATCATGACGACGCCGAAGGGCGTGATGACCGGGCGTCAGGCGCGCAGGGAAGGCGTGGGCGGGGAACTGCTCTGTGAGGTTTGGTAGGACTAGCCGTCCAGGCGGACGCGCCTTCGGCGCCAGTTCGTCGTGGATCAGGCTGTGACGGTCGCGCCGTTGGCGCGAGTTGAGATGGGCAGGAAAGCGGGCTGGGCTCGCTGAGGGCTGCAGTGGAACGGCGGAGCGGACGCTCAGCCGGGACTCGCAAGCCATGAAGGATTGAGACGATGTCGCGAATTGGAAAGAAACCCATCCCGTTGCCGCAGGGTGTGAAGTACACGGTGCATGGCAACGTGGTCACGGTGGAAGGGCCGAAGGGCAAGCTGGAGCAGTCGATTCCGGCCGGGATTCAGCTGAAGACCGAAGACGGGCACATTGTTGCGGCGCGCGAGAACGACTCGCAGGCGGCGATTCACGGGCTGACGCGGGCGCTGATCTCGAACGCGGTGGAAGGCGTGACGAAAGGCTGGACCGGGACCTGGACATCGTCGGCATTGGCTATCGCGCGGAGTTGAAGGGCAAGAACACGGTGGTGTTCACGCTGGGCTACTCGCACCAGATCGAAGTTCCGTTGCCGACAGGGATTTCGGTCACGATTGACCCGAAGCAGACGAAGGTGACGGTGAGCGGGATCGATCGGCAGAAGGTCGGGCAGGTGGCCGCCGATATGCGGTCGTTGCGCAAGCCCGATCCGTACAAGAACAAGGGCGTGCGCTACTCCGATGAGCGGCTGAAGAAGAAGGTCGGCAAGACGGGCGCGAAATAAAGCAGGTCACAGGGTACAGGTCACAGGGGGCAGAGAAACCGGCAAGGTGAGATTCGAACTGTAACCTGCATCCTGTAACCCGCAACCTGAGGAAAACCGAACGAGGCTGCAAGGCAGCTTCGCTATTAGGAAGGAAGAAGACGAGATGATTCCGCTAAGGAAAAGGAACGAGATTCGGCAGCGCGTACACACGCGCATTCGCCGCAAGATGACAGGGACGTCGGAGCGTCCGCGGCTGAACATTTACCGGTCTCTGAACCACATCTACGCGCAGGTGATCGATGACTCGAAGGGCGTGACGGTGGTTTCGGCATCGACGGTAGCGGCGAAGGCGAAGACCGGCGGCAATGTGGCGGCGGCGAAGGAGATTGGCAAGCAGATCGCGGAGCGCGCGAAGGAGAAGGGCATCACCAAGGTGGTGTTCGATCGCGGCGGCTATCTGTATCACGGACGCGTGAAGGCGCTGGCGGATGCAGCGCGCGAGGCAGGATTAGAGTTTTAACAGGAGAGTTTAGAGTGTTAGGGATTAGGGATTAGAAAAATACATTGAGCCGGCAAAGAGCCGCTTTCTAAACCCTAAACTCTAATCCCTAACTCCTGAATTGAAGGGAAGCGAATGGCGATATTGAAGAAGAAGCTGGATTCGGGGCAATTCAACCTGAAGGATCAGGTGGTGGCGATCAACCGCGTGACCAAGGTCGTGAAGGGCGGTAAGAACATGTCCTTTGCGGCGCTGGTGGTGGTGGGCGATCCGGGCGCGGGCGTTGTAGGTTATGGCTCGGGCAAGGCGCGCGAAGTTCCACAGGCGATCCGGAAGGGGATTGAGGCGGCGAAGAAGAATCTGGTGCGCGTGAACCTGACGCAGACCTCGATTCCGCATCAGGTGCTGGGCCGGTACGGGTCAGGCCAGGTGCTGCTGAAACCGGCTCCGGAAGGAACGGGCGTGATTGCGGGCGGCGCGGTGCGCGCGGTGATGACATCGGCGGGCGTGCAGAACGTGCTGACGAAGAGCCTGGGCACGGCCAATCCGCACAACGTGATTAAGGCAACATTCGATGCATTGGTGCAGCTGCGCGATAAGGCCGAGGTGGCAGCCATGCGCGGCAAGACGGTGCAGGAGATCTAACGATGGCTGAGAGAAAAAGGCAGCGAAGCGAAAGCGGCGAGCGAAGGCGACGATTCGGATCCAGTATTTCCGGTCGAAGATTCAGGCGCCGGTGAAGCACAAGCTGGTGATCAAGGGCCTGGGCTTCACGCGGCTGAATCAGATTGTGGTGCGGGAAGATACACCGTCGATCCGGGGCATGGTGAAGACGGTGCCGCATCTGGTGCGAATCGTCGAATAGCTGCCAGCCATCGGCTGCCAGCAACCAGCAGTTCGTTTGCAATTCGGGATCCGAGGCGCTCCCGTTGTGAAGTATGTGGCTGGCGGCTGGAAGCCAGCTACTGGAAGCTAAAAAATGCGAGTCGGGCGGTGGGATTCCGGCCGGCGTTGAGCGAGGACAGACATGAATTTATCGAATCTGAGAGCGCCGAAGAAGGCGAATCGCAACAAGAAGCGCGTTGGGCGCGGCATGGGCTCGGGGACCGGCAAGACGTCGGGCCGCGGCCACAAAGGACAGGGATCGCGCTCGGGATCGAGCATGATGCGCGGTTTTGAAGGCGGCCAGATGCCGCTGCACCGCCGTATGCCGAAGCGCGGGTTCACGAATATCTTCCGCACGGAATATTCCGTTGTGAATCTGGATCGGCTGGCAGAGCTGGGCGAAAAGGAACTGACGATTGAGAAGTTCACCGCGCTGGGTCTGGTGAAAAAGCACGACGGGCTGATCAAGATTCTGGGCGATGGCGAACTGAAGGTCGCGGTCACCGTGCACGCACACAAGTTCTCGAAGTCGGCGCAGGAAAAGATCGAGAAGGCGGGCGGCAAGGCGATTGTGATCGGCGGAGAAGTTACGGCGAAGCCCGCGGGCAAGCTGAAGAAGAAGTGATCGAGAAGCAGGAAGGAAGAAGCAGGAAGCAGTCTCCGATGCAGTACCGATGGATGACCGGCTTCCAGCTTCCGGCTTCCAGCTTCCGGCTACGGGACGTATGATGAGAGCATCCATCCATGATTGAGAAGTTCCTGAATATCTTCCGGATTCCCGACCTGCGCCGTCGTGTGCTCTTTACCATGGGCATCCTGGCGGTTTACCGGCTGGGGGCGCACATCACGACGCCGGGCGTGAACGTCGCCGCTCTCGAAAATTTCTTCAACAACCAGGCAGGCTCATCGCTGGGGCTCGTCGATTTGTTCAGCGGCGGCAACCTGCGCCGGCTGACGATCTTCGCGCTGGGCATTATGCCGTACATCACGGCGTCGATCATCTTCCAGTTGCTGACGGTGGTCTATGAGCCGTTAGCCAAATTGCAGAAGGAAGGCGAGCTGGGGCGGCGGAAGATCACGCAGTGGACGCGGTACGTGACGGTGCTGCTGGGCGTGGTGCAGTCGGCGGCGATCGCGATTGCTCTGCGCAGCTCATCGGGAAATCTGGTGCTCGATCCGGGCTTCGGGTTTGTCGCGATGACGGTGATCACGCTGACGGCGGGCACCACGTTCATCATGTGGCTGGGCGAGCAGATCACGGAGCGCGGCATCGGAAACGGCATGAGCCTGCTGATTTTCGCGGGCATCGTGGTGGGTCTGCCGCGGGGCATTGCGGACCTGATCAACACGGCGAAGTCGCAGCGCTTTGGCGTGTTCACGGTACCGCTGCTGATCGGCCTGGTGGTCGCCATGATCGCGATTGTGGCGTTCATCGTGTATGTGGAGCGCAGCGAGCGGCGCATCCCCGTCCAGTACGCCAAGCGAATTGTGGGACGACGCCTGATGGGCGGGCAGTCTACGCACCTGCCGCTGAAGGTGAACTCAGGCGGCGTGATGCCGATCATCTTTGCCGCGTCGGTGCTGTCGGCGCCGCTGTTGTTTGCCCAAGCGGCATTCGTAAAGAACAGCCCCTGGCTGTCGAAGACATTCGACGCGTTACGGGCGGGCGAACCGGCTTACGAGTTGATCTACATGATCGCGATTGTGTTCTTCGCGTACTTCTACATCTCGATCGTGTTCCGGCCTGACGATATCGCCGATAACATGCGCAAGTACGGCGGGTTCATTCCGGGGATTCGGCCGGGGCGGCGCACGTCGGACTACGTGAACGAGATTCTGACGCGGATCACGCTGGTTGGGGCGATCTATCTGATTATCGTTGCCATCATTCCGCAGCTGCTGATCTCGGGCATTCACCTGAATCATCTGTGGCTGATCGGAAGCTGGTTTGAGAGCTTGCCGTCGTGGATGACGAACGGCATGGGCTTTAACTTTTATTTTGGAGGCACGTCGCTGCTGATCGTTGTGGGCGTAGCGATGGACACCGTGAATCAAGTCGAGTCGCAGCTGATCATGCGGCACTATGAAGGATTCTCTCCGAAGAGCGGGAGGGTCCGGGGAAGGCGGGCCTGGTAATGAGTACGGCCGTTGCGGATGTGCATGTGGAAGATCGAGAGTCTCTGAAAGGGAAGCCGGGACCGATTCTGCTGCTGGGAGCACCGGGGGTCGGCAAGGGAACACAGGCGAAGGAACTGGTGGCGAAGTGGGGGATCCCGCAGATTTCGACCGGGGATCTGCTGCGTTACAACCGGGACAACGGGACGCCGCTGGGAGTGAAGGCGAAGGCCATCATGGCCGAGGGTCATCTGGTTCCGGACGACCTGGTGAACGCGATGGTGGCGGAGAGGCTGAAGCAGCCGGACACCGCTAACGGATACATTCTGGACGGGTTTCCGCGGACGCTGGGACAGGCAAAGTGGCTGGACGAGCAGATTGTGGCGGTGCATTCGACGGGCGGGGCGGCACTGCCGGTGATTGCCGTGAGTATCAACGTCGGATACAATGAATTACTGCGCCGTATTACCGGGCGGCGCTCTTGCCCGAAGTGCGGGACGATCTACAACATCTACCTGCAGCCGCCGAAGGTGGATGAGAAGTGCGACCTGGACGGTACACCTCTGGTGCGGCGCTCAGACGATACTGAGGAAGTTTTCAGGGAGCGGATGCGGACGTATGAGTCGCAGACGGCTCCGGTGGTGGAGCATTACCGTGCGCTGGGGCGGTTTGAGGAAGTGGATGGAAGCCAGCCGGTGAGTGCGGTAGCGGCGGGCGTGGAAGCAGCGGTAGCGCGGCTGCGGAATTCCGGAACGAAGTAAGCAAGCAGAGCCGAGTTTAAGGATAACGATTGTCGAAGGAAGACGCGATTGAGGTCATGGCAACGGTTCTCGAGACGTTGCCGAATGCGATGTTCAAGGTGAAGCTCGAGAGCAGCGGCGGGCACGAGGTGCTGGCCCATGTCTCGGGGAGGATGAGGAAGAACTTCATTCGTATTCTTCCCGGGGACCGCGTGGCCGTGGAGTTGAGTCCGTACGATTTGAATCGCGGACGGATTGTGTATCGGTACAAATAGCTACCAGCTGCCAGCTGTTAGCTTCCAGCCGCGAACGTTCCAGAGACATCGTTGCGGCGACAACCAAAACTGGCTGGCTGCTGGAAGCTGGCAACTGGGAGCAGGTTCATGAAGGTTCGGGCATCGGTAAAGAAGATTTGTGACAAGTGCAAGGTCATCCATCGCCGCGGTGTGGTGCGGGTGATCTGCGAGAACCAGAAGCATAAGCAGCGGCAGGGATAAGGCAGCAGGAAGCTGGAAGGGAGAAGCTGGAAGCGGTAGGCGTATTCGCTTCAGACTTCCTGCTTCCGGCTTCCAGCTCATTCGAGGGCTGAGCTTCCTCTGGAAGCTGGGGCGAGTTAGCCGAAGTGAAGGCTTGCGATGAACCCCGACTGGATCAGGCTCTCAAAACTCCGGTACGAGATTCGTCCGGAAAACCCGCTCCGGGAAGTTGGCTGGGGCAAACGAAGGAAACCGTATGGCACGTATTGCAGGCGTCGATCTGCCGCGGAACAAGCAGGCAAGGATCGGGCTGACGTACATTTTTGGGATCGGCGATTCGCGCGCGCTGAAGATTCTGGCGAAAGCGACGGTCGATCCTTTTAAGAAGATTCAGGATCTCGGCGAAGACGAGGTCAATCGCATCCGCCAGGTGATCGAAGAGCAGGGCGATGTGGAAGGCGATCTCCGCAAGGACACCGCCATGCACATCAAGCGGCTGATCGATATCGGGTCGTATCGCGGGCATCGGCACCGGCGCGGTTTGCCGGTCCGGGGACAGCGGACGCACACCAATGCGCGCACCCGTAAGGGACCGCGTAAGGGTACCGTGGCGAACAAGAAGAAAGCGAGTGCGAAGACCTAATGGCCGACCAGCAGAAACCAGCGAAAGCCGCGACCGGCAAGGCCGCGCGCAACAAGAAGTTCAAGAAGCGCGAGCGCAAGAATGTGCCGTTCGGTTTGGTGCACATCCAGGCCTCGTTCAACAACACGATTGTGACGATCACGGACCAGAAGGGCGACACGCTCTCGTGGAAGAGTTCGGGCTCGCTGGGGTTCCGCGGATCGCGCAAAGGGACTCCGTTCGCGGCACAGCAAGCAGCGATGAACGCGGCCAACATGGCGCGGGATCACGGCGTGCGTTCGGTGGATGTGCGGGTGAGCGGGCCGGGTTCGGGCCGCGAGTCCGCAGTGCGTGCCCTGGCAGCGGCTGGGATTGACGTGCGCTCGATTCGCGACGTCACTCCGATTCCGCACAATGGGTGCCGGCCTCCAAAACGCAGACGCGTCTGAGGACGCGTCCAGCTTCCAGCCGCCGGCTTCCAGCGGGCGCCGCGGCAGGGTAAACTATAAGGGCGAGCCGAAAGGCTCGTCCTGACACAATCAGGCTGGCAGCTGGAAGCTAACAGCTGTCGATGGACCGGGACGAAGTCCTCCGTGGACGTAAACCGGTCGGCCTCTGAATTAAGGAGAATTGCATTGGCACGTTATACGGGGCCTGTCTGCCGGTTGTGCCGGCGAGAAGGCATGAAGCTGTTCCTGAAGGGCGCGAAGTGTTTCAGCGACAAGTGCCCGATCGAGAAGCGCAATTTTGCCCCCGGCCAGCACGGCCGTGACCGCAAGGCGAAGATCGTAGGCTACGGTCTGCAGCTGCGCGAGAAGCAGAAAGCGCGCCGCATCTACTTTGCCCTGGAAGGGCAGTTCCGCGCGTACTACGAGAAAGCATCGCGCACGCCCGGCGTGACCGGCGAGCTGCTGCTGCAGCAACTGGAGCGGCGGCTGGACAACGTCACGTTCCGGCTCGGCTATGCCAGTTCGCGGCGCCAGGCGCGGCAGATCGTGCGTCACGGTCACGTGGAAGTGAACGGGCGCAAGGTGAATATCCCTTCGTACCAGGTGAACGTGGGCGACGAGATCAAGATTCGCGCGAACAGCGAGAAGCTGGGCGTGATTGAGGGCGCGAAGGAATTCGCGAGCCATCAGCCGGCGCCGACGTGGCTGTCGACCCAGCCGAACACGCTGAGCGGCAAAGTGCTGTCGCTGCCCAAGCGCGAAGACATCAACCTGCCGGTGAACGAGCAGCTGATTGTGGAACTGTACTCGAAGTAAGAGAGTTTAGGGATTAGGGATTAGGGTTTAGAAAACCTGATCCCTGACTCAAGCAAGCGCAGTAAGAAATGCAGTACGCCCAAAAGGGCGAACATCAATCACGGAGTGAAACGGCACGGCCGCTGCAGAATGCTTCGCGGTGCTCGCCGTGCGGAGATATCGACATGCTGTGGAGAGGATTTCAAAAACCGAAGCGTCTGGCCGTTGACAGCGAGACGCTGACTGAGAAGTACGGCAAGTTCAGCGCGCAGCCGTTTGAGCGCGGATTCGGCACAACCATCGGCAATGCGCTGCGCCGGACCCTGCTTTCTTCGATTGAAGGCGCGGCCGTCACTGCGGTCCGGATCGAGGGGGTTCTGCACGAATTCCAGTCGATCACCGGCGTGGTGGAAGACGCGACCGACATTCTGCTGAACCTGAAGCAGATTCCGTTCAAGCTGAACGGAGACGGTCCGAAGGCGCTGTATCTGAATGCTGAACAGCCTGGAGTGGTGACCGCCGGCATGATTGAGGCCGACGGCGACGTTGAAATTCTCGATAAGGATGTCTATATCGCCACCGTGAGTGAAGGCGGCCGGCTGAGCATGGAGATGCGGCTGAAGCGCGGCCGCGGCTATGTTTCCGCCGACAAGAACTTCGACGCGGATCTGGGCATCGGATTTATTCCGGTGGATTCGGTGCACTCGCCGGTGCGCAAGGTGAACTTCACGGTGGATGCAGCGCGTCTCGGTCAGATCACGGACTACGACAAGCTGACGCTCGAAGTGTGGACGAACGGCTCGGTGCTGCCGGCGGATTCAATCGGCCTCGCGGCGAAGCTGCTCAAGGATCACATGAGCATCTTCATCAACTTCGAGGAAGAGATCGAAGCCGAGGGTCTGGCGGAAGAGGGCCGCGTTCAGCTGAAGAACGAGAACCTGAATCGCAGTGTTGAGGAACTCGAGCTCAGCGTGCGCAGCTACAACTGCCTGAAGAACGCGAACATTCAGACCATCGGCGAACTGGTGCAGAAGACCGAAGCCGAGATGCTGAAGACCAAGAATTTCGGGCGGAAGTCGCTGAACGAGATCAAGGAAATCCTCGCGCAGATGGGGTTGTCGCTGGGCATGCGGATCGACGAGCAGGGCAATGCGGTGCCGGGACCGACTTCGGTTCTGCCGGCCGCACAGCTGGCCGCGAGCTACAGCCGCTTCGACGACGACGAGGACGATGGACTGGATTCGGATCTTCCGATTCAGCCTGAAACCGAAAACTTCTAAGAGCAGGGATTAGGGGTTAGGGATTAGAAAACCTGGCCCCTGAATCACCTGAAGAGTTCGAGACGAATTTCAGATTGTTCAGATAGAGAGATTGCCATGCGTCATCGCAATGCAGGATACAAACTGGGACGGAACACGAGCCATCGCCGGGCGATGCTGCGGAATCTGGTGACGTCCATTCTGTTGGAGGATCGGGTGGAAACCACGGTGGCCAAGGCGAAAGCCGCGCGTCCGCATGTGGAGAAGCTGATCACGCTGGGCAAGAAGGGCGACCTTCATGCACGGCGTCAGGCGCTGTCGTATTTGCAGACAGGCGAAGCGGTGACGCGGCTGTTTGACACCGTGGCGCCGCGTTACGGCGATCGCCAGGGCGGCTATCTCCGCATCATTCGCTCGGGCTTCCGCCAGGGCGATGGCGGCGAGAAGGTGTTCATCGAGCTGGTCGACGCCGAGCAGGTTCTGGACGAGAAGCGCCAGAAGCGCGCCGAAGCTCGCGCCAAGCGCCGCGAAGAGATGCAGAAGGCCATGGCCGAGAGCGGAAAGGCTGAAGAGGGCGGCGAAGAGAGCAAGGAGTAGCCGGAAGCAGGAAGGAAGAAGCTGGAAGGAAATTCAAAGGCGTGCCCCGATTGGGGTGCGCCTTTTGTATTTGGGGTTGGGTGGGGATGACGGGGGGATGACGGAATTTTTTGGTCCGGAGCCGGGTCGGGCTGGTAGGCTGTCTTCCAACATGGCCATGGGATCGAAAGTGATGGGGCGCGGGCTGGATAAGCTGCGGCAGAGCACACCCGCGGGCCGCGCCGCCAAAAAGGCCGAAGAGGCGGAGGCGCGCGCGCTGCAGACGCGACTGCTGCCCGCTGCGATTCCGCAACTCGCGGGGTTCGAGATTGCGAGCGCATGGAAGCCATCGGAAAAGGTGAGCGGCGACTACTTCGACGTGTTTCCTCTGTCCGGTGAGGGGATGGCGTTGTGCATCGCGGACGTGTCGGGCAAGGGGCTGGCGGCGGCGAATCTGGCGAGCGACGTTCACGATGCGGTGCACAAGTACGCGCCGGCCGCTGCGACTCCGGCGCAGTTGTGCACTGAGGTGAATCAGGCGCTGAGCCAGCCGGGACAAACGCGCTACGTGACGATGTTCTACGGCATGCTCGATGGGGCAACGAAGCAGCTGCATTATGAAAGCGCGGGACATTGCCTGCCGCTGCTGGTGCGCGGCGACGGGAGCGTGTGGTTTCCGGCGAGCTTCAGCGGGCTGATGGGGCTCTTCTCGCACTGGCTGTATCAGAGCCAGGAGGTCCAGTTGAATGCGGGCGACTGCCTGTTGCTGATCACCGACGGGGTTCTGCAGGCGGAGAACCGCAAGGGCGAGGAGTTCGGATATCAGCGGCTGATTGCGGCCGTGGAGAGTGGGAAGGCCCGGAGTGCCGAGGCTTTGGGGCAGGAGATTCTGGCGGAAGTGACGCAGTTCAGCGGCGGAGCGCTGGAGGATGATGCGTCGATGGTGGTGGTGCGGGTGCTGTAAGGCAGCCTTTAGCTATTAGCTCTTAGCTGTTAGCCGAAGTTACTGCGTGGCGGCAGATTGTCTGGCTTCGAGTTTGGTGAGGCGGCGCTCAATGTCGAGTTTCTCGTCGATACCCTGAATTTGTTTGCTGAGCGAGGCAAGCTTAACGTCGACGGAAGCGAATTTCACGTCCATCGACTCAAATCTGACCTGCATTATTTTTTCGATTGCATCCAGGCGCGCGGTAATGGTGCGCAACTCTGGCGCCAGAAAATCCTGAATAGCTTTGCGGACGTCTTCGACGGCGCTCAGGGATTCGACTCTCCCGGTGCTCCATCTGGACGTCAATGCGAATCGGCGAAACATCTGTGCTTATGGTACCGCGCTCCCCGCTGAACATCGTCCCCTTTCGAATCAGCGGGGCTGAACTTCGACGGAGGTGGGCAGGTCGAGGGTGCGCTGGCCCGTGACCCGTACGCGAATGCCACGCGCGGCGTACGGAGCGAGAACTTCAGGGCGGCCCCAGTCGAGGGTCCAGCCATTTTCAATGGCAACGAGGGTGTAGTCGCCGGGGATGACGCGGTTCAGCGTGAAGCTGCCGTCGGTGCTGGATTGGTCGCGACGGTAGAGATCGTGACGGGCGGGATCGCGCGGGACGAGGAAGATCATCACGCCCCCGAGTCCTTTGCCGTCGCGTTTGGCATAACCGTTCAGGGTCGTGGTGCCGCGCGCGAGTGTGGCGGCGATCAGCACCGGCTGACCGGCAACGGTGATGCGGTTGCCCTGCGCTTCTGCGCCGGAGGCCATCATCTGCAGAACGGCGAGGCGCGTCTCGGGCGAGGCAATCTGAAGTTCATAGATTCCCAGGGGGACGTTGTGCAGGGTGAATGCGCCATCGCTGGCGACGAGATCGCCTTCGCGTGTTGCGTTGCCGTCGGCGGGTTGCAGAGAGACGCGGGTTCGGCGGGGAAGGCCAGCGCCGGAGGCCATGGCGATTTTGCCGGACACATCGACGCCAGCCTGGCTGGCGACAGCAGCGAAGTCCACCGTGACATTCGAGGTGAGGTCGAGGCCCACCGTGCGGCTGCTGTCTCCCTGGGGACCGAATTGGCGAAGGACGTAGCGACCGGGAGCGACACCGGCATAGTCGATGGTTGTCATGCCATTCTTCGCGTACGCCATCATGATCTGAGCCCCCGGCTGATTCTGCTCGCTGCCGAACATGGGCTGCATCAGGATCGGGGTCTGCACGTTGCGACCCTCTGGAGCCGGTGTGCGCAACTCAATGTGCACGGCGGGGACGGCATGCAGCGAGAAATCGGCCTCGATGCGGTCGCCGGCATTCATGGCGAGCGGGGACGCGGAGTCCGAGTCCAGCGCATTGGGGTAGTAAGTGGTGGCGTAGGCGACATCAAGAGGGGAGCGGGGCTGCTGTTCCGGCGGAAGGTCGTCGCCGTTTTCATCGGTCTTTTTGCCGGGATGAAAGGCGTACCAGGGCGTTGTGAGGACGGCGACGAAATAGGTGCCGGGTCGCAGGCGCGCAAATTCATAGACGCCGGTGTCGTCGGTCATATCGTTGCCGGCGCCGACGATGCGGCTTTCGCCGTTGTTGTCATCGCGGCGGAAGAGGCGCACCTGAGCGCCCGCGACCGGCTCGCCCGCGTCGTCGGTGACGGTGCCACCAATGACGGCGTTGGGAAACAGTTCGAAGCGCAGCCCTGAGGAGGTGAGATTGGAACCGGTCACGATGCCGGTGGTGAAGCCCTCGTGCTCCTGATAGCCGCTGGTGATGTAGCCGCGGCGAAAGGCTTCGAGGCGATATTTGCCGGCCTGCAGGTGATCGAATCGGAAGCCGCCGTTTTCGGCGGTGACGGTGGTAGCGACGGTGGATCCCGCGGGACCGGGGTGGTCAGCGTGAGCTCGGCGCGATCGAGCGGCGTGCCGGTGGTGGCGCTGATGACGACGCCGCTGATGCTGAATGAAGCGGGGCCGCTCAGTTGCGACGGGGATTCGGCCATGCTGCCGGACATCTGTTGCGGGGCTTCGACTATCGGTGGGGGCGGCGGAGG
Source organism: uncultured Acidobacteriaceae bacterium (assembly GCA_963705765.1). Lineage (GTDB taxonomy): Bacteria > Acidobacteriota > Terriglobia > Terriglobales > Acidobacteriaceae > Palsa-343. Next base: position 17,962 of record CAVPKU010000058.1, read on the forward strand.
AGGAGGAGGAGGTGGCATGGCTTGCGAGCTCACGAGGTGAGCCAGGCACAGCAGGAATGCGGCGGTGAGAGCGCGAAGAGGTCCGCCGATCACTGCGCCTCCTCCGGATTCATGTGGACGACGTCGAGGTCGACGTTGGCGGTTCCACCTGGATCGACGGTGACGGTTTGGCCTTTGCCGGCCCAGACGGCGAGGCCTTCCGGAGAATGGAAGTCGATCTCCTGCGGAGCGTCGCAGGCGACGACGCGATAGCTGCCGGGCGCGAGGTTGGAGATGGTGAACTGGTTGTTGGACTGGAGCGATGCTTCGGGGAGCATGGCGGAGGTGGAGAAGAGAGGGATGGCGTAGATCCAAAGCTGCGGCCGCTGTCCGGGGGCGGGGATGGATCCGGGATTGGAGGAGACACCTGCGATCTGACCGGTGATCGTGCCGCCGTCGTTGCGGAGGGTGACTTCGATCGCAGGCGGCGTGCTGCCGGGAAGGATGACCAGGGGCGTGCTGCCAAGGTCGGTGCCGCCGCTGGTGATGGAACTGACGTACGCGGGCGGGAAAGCCTGAGCCTGAATCCAGTAACGGCCTGGCTCATTAACGTTGAGCTGCCATTCGCTGTTGTTGCTTCCATCCACCGCAATCATCTCTATGCTTTGGGCGCCGTGCAAATCTGTTTCACTGGCGGGCACCAGCGTCAGATTCATTCCAGCTCCCGGAGTGATGAATTGCGAGCCATCGGAGAGAGTCTGGAATTCGCGGCGAACGACCATGGGAATGTGCGGAACCGTCTGAAGGTTGATCGCCAACGTCATCGGCGCGCCGTTGACCTGAAAGCTGGTGCTGCCCCATTCCTGATTGCGGCCATAGGCATGCGCTTCCATGATCCAGGTGCCGTTGGGAACGGCGGCGCGGACGATGTCTTCGCGGCGATCGAAATTGACAGGGATTCCGGATCGGCGGCCGCCGCCATCGAGAATTTCGAAGTTCGCCGGTGTATCAGAGGAGCTGTGCACCAGAGCTGCGACGGAGAAGAACTGCTGGCGCACGACCGTGATGTCGGCTTCGGCCTGCTGACCCGCGCCGAGAGTCAGCACTCCCGCCGCGGTTGGGTCGGTGACGCCGGGATAGTAGAGCGCGGGATAGCCCCAGATGGGGCCGCTGCCGTTGAGCGCCTGGCCGGGGCGATCGAGCGAGGCCATGGTGGCGATCATGTAGCTGCCCGGTTCGAGGTTGGCGATGCGGAACGAGCCATCGCTGCGGGTCCTGGCCTGGCCGGCAAAATTCCAGTGCGGGTGGCCGTTCTCTGTGCCGCGCGCCAGGATTTGAAGGCGAATGTTGTCGGCTGGATCGGCGGTGGAGAGGGTGACGCGGCCAACGATCGTGGCAAGCGGCGTGAGCCGCACCGTGAGTGGGGGCGTGTCCGGGCCAACCTGGACTTCGAGGGGCCGTTCGGGGCGGGCTGGGAGCTGGACGATTCTGCGCGTCATAAAACCGCCATGGCCGCGAAAGCCGGGCTTGCTGACCGAAACGGACCAGGTGCCGGATGCGATGCCTTCGATGGCAAACTGGCCGTTGCCGTCGGTCAGCATGGCCATGTCCTGGTTAATCGAGACGAGGGCGCGGGCGACGGGCTGGCCGGTAATGGCGTTGACGACGGTTCCGCGCACCGTGTAGCCGGAGGGGACGCTTTGAGCCGTGGCGGCAGGCACGGCTGTGAGCAGCACGAGGGGCAGAGCAAGGAGCAATGAGAGCTGGCGGAGCACGGACCTCTCGGGCGATTCTCCTGTTTCCGGGGGAAAAAGCGATGCTGGGAGAATAGACGTTGAAAGCGGCGAAATTGTGCCGGAGACGGCGCAATCGGCGCTGAGCAATTCATGGAATTGTAACCGTCGACCCTGGCCGCAACCTTTATATTTTCAGCTATGTCCGCCGAACCTCTGACGCTCGACAGCGTCGCTGGACAGGCTCCGGGATGCCGGATTCTGCGCCTGACGGGACCGCTGGTCCTGAACAATATGTTTGAGTTTCAGAATTTTCTGCGCAATGATCCCCCGCGGATTCTGATCCTGGATCTGACTGCGGTGCCCTACATGGATTCGGCGGGGATGGGCGCGATCATCAACTACTTCGTGTCGACGCAGCGCCACGGCCGCAGGCTGCTGGTGTCGGGCGTGAATGGGCGGGTGCTGGAGCTGTTTCGGATGACGAAGGTGGAAGGCCTGCTCACCATGACCGAGACGATCGCCGACGCCGAGCAGGCAGTGTTGGTGGCCGGAACCCGGGAGCAGGGAGCCACTTCCAACTGACGCCCTGAACAGGCGTTTCCTGGCCTTCGCTTCGAAAACCGGTCGTGTTCGAATGGGGTCGCTGTTACCGCAGGCCGCGGCCAGTCTGGCTGCGCCGGGACGTTGCAATGTACGCAACATTGCATATCCAGAGTCCTCACCATTGGGGTATTGCCTGGAGCGAAACCGCAAGATACTATTCCGGCGAACTTCAAATTTTCTGTTCATTCTGGCCGGTTCCTAACGTCATCTCGGGCGGGGACTTGCCGGATTGGCAGTTCCATTAGCCCACCTCCTGCCGGGGTTCCATGAAATCTTTCCATCTGTGTCTCGCCACCCTCGCCGCCGTGACGGTGTGTGCGCCGCTGTATGCGCAAACCACCCAGCCTCAGCCTGTCTCGAATCGCATCACCGCGATCATCGATGACACGAACCGGGTCGCCCTGCCGGGGAACGTTCACCCGATGGCGCAGGCGCGATTCGATCAGGGAGCGGCGCCGGCGTCGCTGGCGACGGGACGGATCATGCTGATCCTGGGGCGGAGCGCGACACAGCAACAAGCGCTGACGCAGTACCTGGACGACCTGCAGAATCCGTCGTCGCCCTCGTATCACAAATGGATGACGCCGGCGCAGTATGGGGCGAAGTTTGGGATTTCCGATACCGATCTGCAGACGGTGGAGAGCTGGCTGCAGTCGTACGGCTTCAAGATTGAGAAGGTGCCTGCCGCGCGGAACCTGATCCAGTTCTCGGGCACGGTCGCGCAGGTGCAGAGCGCGTTTCAGACTTCGATTCACAGCTTCGCCGTGCTGGGTGCGACGCACTACGCCAACGTGAGCGATCCGCAGATTCCGGCAGCGCTGGCGCCGGTGGTTGTGGGCGTGACGCCGCTGAACGATTTTCATCCGGTGCCGCATGTCGTGCGCGGCGGCAACGCGCACTACGACGCAGCGACGCATTCGATTCAACCGGAGCTGACGCTGAGTGGTCCAGCCCTGTACCTCGACCCTGCGGACGTGGCGACGATTTACGACACGCCGAACACAGCGCTGAACGCGAACTTTACCAGCGGAACGACCTATGACGGTACTGGGGTGAACCTGGGCATCGTGGGCGTGTCGGACCTGACGCTGGCCGATGTGCAGAATTACCGGGAAGCCTTCCTGGGCGAGACGAGCGGATCGGTGAATACGCCGACGGTGGTTGTGGAAGGGGACGATCCGGGAGTGAATGGCGCCGGTGTGGAGGCGCTGCTGGACGCGGAAGTTTCGGGCGGGATCGCGCCCAAGGCGCATATTTATTTCTACACGTCGGCGGATACCGATCTGACGTCGGGGCTGTTCAATGCGGTGCTGCGCGCGATTGACGATAACGCAGTTAGCATTCTGAGCATGAGTTTTGGCGAGTGCGAAGCAGGGCTGGGATCGGGCGGCAACAGCTTCATGCTGGAAGCGGCGCAGGAAGCCGCGGCGCAGGGCATCAGCTTTGTGGTGTCGGCAGGCGACGGCGGATCGGCGGGTTGCGACAACTTCGACACAGAAACGCAGGCGACGTTTGGCCTGGCCGTGAGCGGCATGGCGTCGACGCCGTGGACGATCGCGGTGGGCGGAACGGATTTCGATGGACTGCCGGCAGCGTTTTCGACCTATGCCACCACGACGTCAAGCGGGACGCCGCCGTATTACCGGACGGCGCTGAAGTACATTCCGGAGAATCCGTGGAACGACTCGACGACGGTGGACACGACCCTGGCCAGCAATGTTCGCGACACGCGGGGCGGGGGCAACATCGTTGCCGGCAGCGGCGGCATGAGCGTGGTGTACGCCAAGCCGGCGTTCCAGAGCTCGTTGACGCCCGCGGACAGCGTGCGCGACCTGCCCGATGTTTCGCTGTTCGCTTCGAACGGACACAAGCAGGCAGTGTGGGCGATCTGCTCGGACAGCGTGACGGACGGGGCCACCTCGACCTATACCGACTGCCAGACCTCGGGTGGAGCGCTGGCAGCTGGCACACAGATTGGCGGCGCGGGAGGCACATCGGCATCGGCGCCGGCGTTTGCCGGGATGCTGGCGCTGGTTGCGCAGTCGCAGAGCGGCGCGCGTCTGGGCCAGGCGAACACGGTGCTGTATCAGCTGGCGAAGACGAAGTACGCGACGGTGTTCCACGACGTGACGGTGGGCAATATTTCGGTGCCGTGCGCCGCGGGTTCGACGAATTGCGGGACCAATGGATTTCTGACGGGCTATAACACAGCAACCGGCTATGACCTGGCGACGGGCCTCGGCAGCGTCGATGTGCAGCAGATGATTTCGAACTGGAGCAGCGTTGGACTGACAGTCAACGTCGACGACGCTGACACTGAACGGATCGGGCGCGGCCTACACCGGCACGCATGGCGCGGCGGTGAACTTTGCCGTGGGCGTGACGCCGACAGCGGCCACCGGAGCGGTTGCGGTGATCGACACGGCGAATGAAACGTCGGGCGGGACGACGAGCGGACCGCAGAACAACGGGCAAATCTCGATCGCACTGAGCAGCGGTGCGGGAACGCAGAGCTACAACGGCTTGCCGGGCGGGACGTACACCGTGTCGGCGCGCTACAGCGGCGATACGTCAGATGCATCGAGCAGCTCAACGCCGATCAACGTGACGATTGCGGCGGAACCGAGCACGACGAGCCTGTTTGTGAATTCCTATAACCCCATCACCGGCCAGGGCCCCATCAGCCTGAGCGCGGTCCCCTATGGCTCTTATGTGTTTGCCGATGCGGAGATCCTGGGGACAGCCGAAGGCGCCCAGACGCAGGGAATTGCAACCGGCACGGTTACGTTTATGGATGGCACGGCGACGCTGGGCACGGCGACGGTGACCGCGAACGGAAACCTGGCATCATGGCCGGCGCAGAACAACAACTTTGCCGTGCTGCCCGCCGGGAGCCACAGCATCACGGCGAAATATGCCGGTGACCCAAGCTTCAACGCCAGCACCAGCACCGCGGTTCCGGTGACGGTGGTGAAGGCGAACACGACTCTGGCCGCGACGACCAGCACGGGCACCATCACTTCAGCGCAGTCGGTTACGGTGACGGTGAAACTGACAACGTCGTACAACCTCGGAGCAGCGCCGACCGGTACCGTTACGCTGACGGCGAACTCATCGACGGTGGGCACGATCAGCTCGTTCACTCAAGCGCTGGTGGGAACCAATCTGGTGTACACCGGAACCGCGACGGTGCAGGGCAGCGCACTGATCGGCGGCAGCAACACCATCGCGATCGCCTATAGCGGCGACGGGAATTACGCCACATCGAGCACGACGGCAACGGTGTCGGTGACGACGACCGGCAGCTTTACGCTGAGCAACAGCGGTAACGACTTCGTGCAGGTGGGGAACAGCACCACCTCGACGGTCAGCGTTACGCCGAGCGGCGGCTTCACCGGCAGCGTGACCATCTCCTGCACGGTGCCAGCGGGAACGCCGGCGGGATTGACCTGCACGGCGCCGGCGGCGAATGTAACCGGCACGACTGCCGCAACGACGACGCTGACGGTGGCGACCACGTCGGCGACTCCGGCGGGCGTCTACACGGCGACGGTGACGGGCAAGGACGCAGCAACGAGCCAGATCACGGCCAGCACGCCGCTGACGATCACAGTCACCACAACGCCTCCGGCGCCTGGCCTGTCTCTGGGTGCAGCTCCTTCGACCCTGAGCTTGGCGGGCGGCGCGACCACGGGGAACACTGCGGCGATCACGGTGAATCCGGTAGGCGGATTTACAGGAGCGGTGACGCTGACCTGCGCGGTGACGACCTCGATCAGCAATCCGACCAGCGCGCCGACGTGCGCGGTGACGTCGCCGGTGACGATCTCGGGCACGACGGCGGCAACGAGCACAATGACCATCACGAGCCAGTCCGCGACCACCGCAGGCGCTTATACAGCGACGGTGACGGCCACGGCGACGGGCGGAATCACGGCAAATGTGCCGGTGGCGGTGACAATTACGTCGAATACGCCGGCGATCGCTCTGGCCAGCGCGAACAACATCACGGTGGCGCCAGGCGCGACGACGGGGAATACATCCGTCATTACGGTGACACCGAGCGGCGGCTTCACGGGGCAGGTGAATATGACCTGCGCTCTGACAAACTCGCCGTCGGGTGCTTCGAATCTGCCGACCTGCTCAATCGCTGCGGTGATGATCACGGGCACGACGGCGGTGACGTCAACGCTGAATGTGAGCACGACGGCGGCAACGACCGGCGCCCTGCATCTGCCCCTGGAGAAATTCTTCGTAGCCGGTGGCGGAGGCGTGCTGGCGCTGGTCCTGTTCTTCGGCATCCCGGCGCGGCGTCGGGCCTGGCAGGGACTGTTCAGCGTGATTGCGCTGGTAGTCCTGGCTGCTGGGGCGATTGGCTGCGGCGGCGGTGGTAGCGGCGGCGGCGGCGGGAATGGTAATCCGGGCACCACCGCGGGCTCTTACACCGTTACGGTGACGGGAACCGATGCATCGACGGGCAAGGTGACGGCGACTGTGGCGGTCACGGTGACCGTGAGCTAGAGGCAGGGAATAGGCAATAGGCAATAGGGAATAGAAAAATGATCGCCTGGGCCAGGGTCTAGACAGGTACAGGGTACAGGGCACAGGGTACAGAAACTGCTGGGCTGGGCCAGGGTCTAATAGAGGGATGCGATTCTCGATCAAGTCTCTCGGCCTGGCCTTCTCGCTCCTGCTGGCTCCGATTCTGCTGGCTCCTGCGGTGCGGGCGCAGGATGTCGATGTTCCCTATGTTGCGCCGCGGCCTGCGGACACGCTGGTGATGCTGCCCGATGGATCGACGGTTCATGTGGAACTGGCGAAGACTCCCGCGGAGCAGGCTTACGGACTGATGGGGCGCACGAGCCTGCCGGAAGGGCGGGGATGCTGTTCATCCACGACGGCATGGCGCGGCACGCGTACTGGATGTATCACTGCAAAATCGGGCTGGACATTGTCTGGATGGACTCCGATCACAGCATCGTGGAGATGAGTCCGGACACGCCTCCGTGCAAGGGCAAGTCGACGACGTGCCCGAACTATGGCGGGCATGAGGCGGCGCAGTATGTGCTGGAGCTGCCGGTGGGGTCGATCAAGAAGCATCGGCTGGCGACGGGCGAGCGGATCGAATTTCAGGTCCAGTAGCGACTCTCAATTTTTTGAGTGGACGACCGGCTGAGCGGGTGGGGGGAGAGCCTTGTCGAGGCCTCCGAGGAAGAAGGCGAGGAAGTCGTAGCCTTGCCGGAAATAATGCGGCTCCATCTCGTCGCCGTAAGTAGAGTAGACGTAGATGCGCGGCCAGTTGCGGGGCTCGTCAGAAAACGCGCTGGGCGGCACGCCGAAAACGGGGGTGATCCCGAACCAGACGGGATCGGTATCGAGTCCCTGGAAGTGAGCGACCTTCCACGCGGTCTGCTGGGCGGCCTGCGCGGTGGGGCGCAGCTTCGCAGGGAGAGTCTCGGGGCTGACGGCGACATGGTGGGGCATGGAGAAGCCAAGAGCATTGAGTTCCACGAGGAGGACGGGCTCCGGATCGCTCTTCTTTCTCAACTCACGGAAGAATTGCCAGGCGCCGTTGTCACCTTCGAGCGCGGCGAAAACGGCAGGTGTTGTGGTGCACTTCCGCAGAGAGCGCGTGGTAGAGGATCGGGAGCAGGACCGCGTCGGGCCAACCGCGGGAATTGCCCGCGTAGATCTCGTGGCCGGGGTACGAGGCAAGGATGACGATCGGGTGCGGATCGTCGCCCGGCAGTTTGCAGAGAAGGTTGCGGTGGTGGCCGTTGTGGTTGAAGCGCTGTTCCTCAAGCGCGGCGCCGGTGCAGCCGAAGTCCGTGAAGTATTTGCGGAGCTGGTCGTAACGGGCTTCGTCGCTGGGCGGCATCGAGGTGAGCATCGCGTTCATCGTGGCGGCTGGCAGCTGCCAGATGGCGACGCCGTTTTGTTGGACCTTCTGAGGCGCTGCGGTGGTGAGCATGAGCAGCGCGGCGACGATCACCCGAGCCCAGGCGCGCATGGCTCAGAGGCTCCCGTCGAGTTTCAAATCGAGGTCGGCAAGGTAGAAGCCCAGAAAGTCGTGATTCAGTCGGAAGTCGGAGAAGGACGTCGCGGCGGATTGACCGGGCTGGAGCAGGGGCGAGGAGTAAACGACGATGCCGGGGATTCCTTTGGCTCCCTCCGGAGTGAAGACGGGAATGGAGAGCGTGGGAGTGGAGGCGTAGGCGCTGGGGACTCCGGACTTCCTGGGATCGAGATGCATGAGATACGCGATGCGCCACGCTTCGGTGCGGACGACATCCGCGTTGGGGCGGATCGTCGCGGGCACCGCATCGGCAGGGATGACCGTGAACTGGGGGGAACCAAGGCCGAGGACGTCGACCGAGACAAGGGCAAGAGGGAGCGTCGGGTCGGCGGCGCGAAATTGATTCAGCAGATTCAGCAGGGCGTGCGGGCCGCTCAACTCGGCGAAGACAAAAGTGAAGTGACGTGGCTGGGCCTGCAGGGCGTGGTAGAGCATGGGCAGCGCAACGGCCTCGGGCCAGGCATCGGAGGCGCCATTGAGGATGTCGGCACGCGGGTACCAGGAGGTAACCAGGATTTTGCGTGGCGATTCACCGGGCAATGTGCACACCAGGCTCTTGTGATGGCTGAGCGGTTCAAAGGTGTTCTCAGAGAATCGGTCGCCGGTGCAGCCGAATTCAGCGAAGTAGCCGCGCAGACGCGCGAAGCGTTCCTCTTCCCGATACGGCGAGTTTTTCAGCATGGCGCGGATCTGGGCCTCGGGGAGAGCCCAGAAGCCGACGCCGGTTTTGGGATCCTGCTGGGCGAGCGTGGGGAACGCGCTGAGCAGAGAGACGAGGAGGAGGGTTCCAGCGAAGAGGCGGTGGGTTCTCCGGATTGAAGGACGGACGATCATGGCCCGGAACCTCGCCGAACCTGGAGTTGACGCAAAGCAGGGCGGGGAAGTTCCCTGATTTTAGTCCGGGGGGAGCGAGCCGGGTTAGCGCTTCTTTTTTGCGGGCGCTTTCTTTGCCGGCTTGCTCGGTTTCGCAGGCTTCTTTGGCGCAGCCTTTGCGGGTTTAGCCGGTTTGTGTGCGGGCGCCTGTTTTTTCGCAGCGGGCTTCGCGGCCGGCTTTACAGCCTTGGCAACAGGCTTCGCAGCAGGTTTCGCAGGGGGTTTGGCTGCGGGTTTCTTTTCCGGAGCTTTGGCTTTGGCGACGACTTTGGGCTCGGGTTTTGCCGGAGCTTTGGCCGGAGGCTTCTCCGGAGTCTTAGGCTTCTCGGGTGTCTTGGGCACCACCTTGAGAGACGCGGCGGCCTTCGGCGCTTCTTTCCCCGCTTTGGCCGGAACTGGAGCAGGAGCTTTTGCCGGAGCAGGAGCCTTGGCTGGAGTGGCAGCCGTTTTTGCCGCAGCTGGAGCGACTTTCGCCGCAACCGGAGCCGGTGCTGCTTTGGCTCCCTTCGCGCCTTTTGCGGGAGCTTTGACGGGAGCGGGGGCGGCGCCCTTCTTCGGCGGCAGGGGAACATTGTCGCCCAGAGGCGAAGGCAGAGTATCGGTTTCTTCCTCGTCCTCGCTCTCGTCGTCTTCGCCGCGCGTCGGCAGCTCGATCTCCTCGTCTTCTTCGATTTTGGGCTCGGCGCGGCGTCCGCGGGGACGGCGAATCACGACCGGCGGAGGCGGAGCGGGCGGAGAGAAGGGCTCGAGAAACTTGCGGATTTCTTCCTCGGTCTGCAGCTTGCCATCCATGAACTCGAAGAAGAGCTTCTCCGCGATCTCGCCGTAGGTGGGCAGATCGGGGGTGATGCGCATCTCCGCCATGAGGGTGGTGGGAATTTTCTGACGGGCTTCCGGCCAGACGTTGAAGAAGTTGTTGAATTTCTCCTTCACCTGGGCGTTTTTCGAGCTGTACGCGAGCCAGAGAACCGGTTCGGCCGGATAGCTGACGAGCAGCTTCCACGCGGCCGAGGGCTTAGCCGTGGCTTTACCGAGCAGTTCTTTGGAGAAGTCTTTTGCGCCCTGCTCGAGATGATTCCACTGATCGACGAAGCCGCGGCGCAGGAAGAGGCGCTTGAGGCTGGCCACGTCTTTGGGATTCATCTTGGCGGTGAGCAGCTCGAGATGCGCAGCGGAGGGATCGGGATTGACGCCAAGCATGAGCAGCTTGATGAGAATCCTGTTCAGTTCCTCGAGGCCCTTGGTGTCCGCTTTGGCAGCGATCCAGGCGGGGTAGAGGATCTTCATCCAGCCTTCGGCTTCGAGGGCCTTCAGAGCTTTGAGCGGATCCTCTTCGTGCGCGATTTCTTCCAGCTCATAGCCGCGGGCGAAGGGAGAGATCTGCTCCATCAGGCCTTCGGCTTTCGCATTCTGATAGCGGGCCTTGGTGCGCTCATCCATCTCCCAGCCGGTGCGCGCGGTGAAGCGCACGGCGCGGATCATGCGCGAGGGATCTTCGATGAAGCCGTAGTTGCTGGCGAGGCGCAGGTGACGAGCCTCGATGTCGGCGAAGCCGTTCAGAGGATCGAGCAGCAGGCCCCACGAGCCCTCGTTGAGGGAGATGGCCATCGCGTTCGCGGTGAAGTCGCGTCGGCGCAGGTCTTCGAGGATCGGAGCCCAGTGATAGACGGGCTTGCCGGGCTTGGGATACTCCTCGCGGCGGGCGCTGGAGACTTCGACGCGAACGCTGCCCGGGAACCAGAAGAACAGGGTTCGGGTGGGTTCGTGGTCGCCCCAGAACGTGCCGCCGGCTTTCTCAAGAGCTTTCCTGAGCTTGAGGGCATTCCCCTGAACGGAGAAATCGAGGTCGCGGACCGGAAAGCCGCTGGTGAGGTCGCGAACGGCCCCCCCGGCGAGAAAGACGGTCATGCCAGCATCGCGGGCGGCGTCTCGAACCTGGCGAAGGGCATTTTGCTGTGCGGGGGAAAGGCGATTTTCGAGAAGATAGATGTAATCGGGCATGCGTGTTGTAATCTTGTTCGTGACGCTGGAGGGGGATGGTAGCTTCCCCGGAAAGCCGTCCCTAACTGCAGGTGGAATAAGGAGTTACAGGGCCGGCAAACGGCAATCCAAACTACCAATGTAACACAAAAGTGTGCACTTGCGGCGGTGCATTCTGCACAATTTTTGATGCTTCGCCGCGGAATGTGCAACAATCCTGGCTACGAATTGGGTTGTCCTCCCGAAACGCTCCCCGAAGACTCTGGAACGCATGTCCTCAAGCCGCAAAAAGGCGATCTTTCGCAAATTTTCACGGGACTGGGTGGCGGGGTACCTGCCGGCAAGCGGATTCGTTCATGAAGGGCACGTCGAAATGCTCGACCTGGACGGCAAGGTCCTCTCCCTGGCGGCCACCGACCTGAAGTGGATCTGCTATGTGCGGGATTTCAATTCCGGTGAGCTGAATAATCCGGAGCGGCTGGTGCGGAAGACGTTCGCGGGACGGCCGCGGGGGGACGGGCTGTTTGTCCGGGCTCGCCTGAAGGATGGGGACCTGATCGAAGGGCTTGCGGCCAATGATGTGACCCTGGTGGGGAGCGATGGCGTTTTTCTGACGCCGCCGGATCTGCGGGCGAACACGCAGCGGATCTGGATTCCGCGCAGCTCGATGGAAGAGCTGGAAGTGGTCGCCGTGATTGGATCGGCGAAGAAGAAGCCGGCGGAGAAGGCGGAGAAGCCCAAGGACCAGCGCCAGGAAGAGCTGTTTGGCGAAGCGGCTGGAAGCTAGAATGGGCGCTCCAGGCGAATGTCCAGCCTGAAGGAGGCCTATGTCGTCGCTTCGAGAGTTTCGCTGTGAAGTCTGCGGTCTGGTGACCACAAACCCTCAGCGCTGGTATTTGATCGACTGTGGCGCATCCCGATTGACCGTCCTGCGGTGGGAAGATGAGTCCGCCAGTCTGCCTGGCACGCGGCATCTCTGCGGAGAAGCGCACGCTCAGACGTACATCAGCCGCTGGTTCGAGTCGCTCTGTTCGCCGCCTCATCCTGATTACTCCACCGTGCCGAGCGGCAGTTCGGTTCCCTCCAGTTCCTAACCCGATGGACGACTCGACTTCTACTAAACGCTGACAGGACCAGCCTGAGCCAAGCGGGCCTGGCTACGCGGCGCGGGGCAACATGGTTTCCGCGTAGGGATTGCGGCGGACAATCTCAGCGTTGAGCAGGGTGGCGAAGGCGACCCAGGCGGCGTAGGGCAGAAAACAGGCGGCGGCGGCCGGGTCGACGTCTTTGACGGTCCTGATGTAGTTCACGATCTGCGCTTCGAGCGCGACCACGTCGAACAGAGACTGCTTTGGGTTGTGACGGCCGAAGAAGAGGTGGGTCCACTCGGCATTGGTGGCGAGCTGGGTGGCCCACAGGCGCAGGGCGCGGGAGCGTTCCGGAGAATCTTCCTGCATCCAGGTGCGCCAGCCGGCGATGGCGATGAGGGAATAGAGTGCGGTCCAGACGATGGGGAAGACCCGTTGGGGCGGATTCCACATGGGCTTGTCGAGGCGGTTGAACCAGAGCCTCGTGCGCAAATCGCGCGGACTGTTGCGGAATCCGTGCCATCCAGCGGCGGCGACGACAGCGCCAAAACCGAGAAGACCCAGCAGGGCGCGAGAATTTTTCATGCAGACCTCCGATGACGAATCGATTTGCCGAAGACACGCCCGGATGACACGCCCGTCATGGCTCCGTGTCGGGCGCAGACGGGGCGACTCTAGCTCGGATGCGAGTGTGATCCTCTGCGGCTATCGGGGCGGAATCCATGCAGCGAATCCGTACAATCGGTCCATGGTGGACCCTCGGTTGTTTCTCGTATTCCTTGCAGCCGCCGCCGTTCTGGCTGCCACCCCCGGGCCGGGAATTTTCTATGTGCTGGGCCGCACGCTGGCGGGTGGCCGGCGCGAGGGAGTGCTGTCTTCATTCGGAACCTTCGCGGGTGGCCTGGTTCACGTGGCTGCCGCGGCTCTGGGTTTGTCGGCGATCCTGATGGCGTCCGCGACAGCGTTTACCGTGGTCAAGTATGCCGGTGCCGCCTACCTGATCTGGATCGGCGTGACGATGATTCGCACGCGCAATGTGGAATTTCGAGAAGACGCAGGAACGGGTCAGTCGTTCCACGTCTTCCGTCAGGGCGTTATGACCGAGGCCTTGAATCCAAAGACCGCACTTTTCTTCCTTTCCTTTCTGCCCCAGTTTGTTAACCCGCGCCTGGGACATGTAGCGATTCAGCTTCTGGTTTTCGGGTTCGTTTCTGTGAGTTTGAATACGAGCGCGGACCTGCTGGTGGTGGTTTTTTCCGCGCGGCTCGGAAGGCGACTGCGAACGAGTCCGCAGTTTCGCCGCAACCAACGGGTGGCTTCGGGCGTAGGGATGATGGGGCTCGGCGCGTTCGCTGCGCTCGCTGACCGGCGCTGAAAGATGGCGCGCGCGGCCGTATTCCTGGATCGTCGCGGCGTCGCATTCATCTCAAAAGCAGCACGCTTTTGTGCTCAGTTCAGGCAGGGCTCGCAGGAGATAACTGTGAAGATTGCATTTCTGGGTTTGGGAAGGATGGGCGGCGCGATTGCGCGGCTGCTGGTGAAGGGCGGGGAAGATGTGACGGTGTGGAACCGGACCCCATCGCGCGCCGAAGCGCTGAGTCAGGCAGGCGCGAAGGTGTCGGATACGGCGACGGACGCGGTTGCAGGTGCAGACGTCGTCTTCACCATGCTGATGGACGATGCTTCGCTCGATGCTGTGCTCTTCGCGGACAAGGCGATAGAGCGCCTGGGCAAGGGCGCTATCCATGTTGCTATGAGCACGCTGAGCGTCGCGTTTTCCAAAAAGCTGACGGAGGAGCACGCGAAGCGCGGGCAGCACTATGTCGCGGCGCCGGTGTTTGGGCGGCCCCATATCGCCGAGGCGGGCAAGCTGTGGATCGCGGTCGCAGGTGCGCAAGAGCCGGTAGACAAAGTGCGGCCGCTGCTGGAGAAGTGTGGCCGCGGGATCACCGTGGTCGGGGAGCATCCATGGAGCGCGCATGGATTGAAGCTGGGCGGAAATTTCCTGATCACGGCGATGATTGCGTCGCTGAGCGAGGCGTTCGTCTATGCCGAGGCGATGGGCGTGGAGCCGGCGACGTTTCTGGAGACGGTGAACAAGGCGCTGTTCCAGTCGCCGTTCTACGAGATGTACGGCAAGATCATGCTGACGCCGCCGGAAACGCCGGGCGCGACGATGGCGGTGGGGGAGAAGGACACGCGTTTGTATTGCGAGGCAGCACAGGCCGAGCAGGTGAAGACTCCTCTGGGCGATTTGTTTGACGAGAATTTTCATCGCGCCTTCGAAGTGGGATTGAAGGATGCGGATTGGGCGGCGGGGTATCTGCAACTGCAGCGCGGAGCGAGAGGCGAGCAGAAGTCGAGCTGAAGGCTGGAAATTCGGGAAGAAGCAGGAGCATAGTTCTTTCCCTGCATTAGGCTCGCAGTTCGCTCGGGTTTGCTCGCTGGAGGCTCCCGGATAACATACGGATATGGCGAAGATCAGCTTGAAGGATCGCATTGTTTTTATCACCGGGGCGAGCGCCGGGATTGGCGCGGCCTGTGCGCGTGGATTTGCCGCTGAGGGGGCGCGTTTGCTCCTTGCTGCGCGGCGCGTGGAGCGGCTGCAGGCGATGGAAGCGGAGTTGCGAGGAGCGGGCGCGGCGGCGGTGCATGCGTTCCAGCTCGACGTGCAGGATCGCGGCGCAGTCGAGAAGGCGATTGCCGATCTGCCCGTCGAGTGGCGCGAGATCGATGTGCTGGTGAACAACGCCGGCCTGAGCCGTGGCCTCGACAAGGTGTGGGAAGGCAAGCCGCTGGACTGGGAAGAGATGATCGACACGAACATCAAAGGCGTGTTGTGGGTGACGCGCGCCGTGGTGCCGGGGATGCTGGCGCGCGGGCGCGGGCACGTGGTGAATCTGGGATCGACGGCGCAGGAAATCGCGTATCCGGGCGGCGCGGTGTATTGCGGAACGAAGGCGGCGGTAAAGCTGATCAACGACGGTCTGCGCGAAGATTTGTTGGGAACGCCGATCCGCGTGAGCGACGTGGGCGCGGGCATGGTGGAGACGGAGTTCAGCGAGGTGCGCTTTCGCGGCGATCAGGATCGGGCGGCGAAGGTCTACCAGAACATCACGCCGCTGAATCCGGAAGACGTGGCCGACGCGATTGTGTGGGCGACGACGCGGCCCGCGCATGTGAACGTCGCGAGTGTGCTGATGACGACGATCGATCAGGCGAACTCGCTGCTGTTCAATCGGCGCACCTCTTAACGCAGGCGGTCAGCCGAACTGGCTCATGTCGATGGTCATTTTGTATTGCTCGCCGTGCTGGAGCTGCTCGTCCCAGGTGACTTCGCGGCCAAGCTGACCGGCCATGCGCCCGAGCATGCAGCTGAGCGCTGTATCGACACCGTCGGCCGCCTGGTTGTGAAACTGGCCTGATGTGATGCTCTCGATAAAGGCGCGATCCTTGTCGCGGTCGGCAAATTCGAGGTTATCGGTGAAGGCTCCATTGGCTGCGAAGGTCGCCGGCGCCGCGGACGAGGAAGTCGTATCGGGCTTCCACTCCCAGGGATTCTCGCCGATGATGCGCACAGGTCCGGAGTAGGGCGCTTCGGCGATGCCCTTCTCGCCGAAGACGCGTTCCGTGACGTCGAAGAAGCCATTCGCGCCCCACTGCGTCGAAGAGAAACTGACGTGAATGTCGTTGGGGTAGGTGTAGATCACCTGGTAGTTGTCCCAGGTGTCGCCCTGGTGCGTGATGGCGTTGCGTCCACCTGTTGCTGTGGCTTTGACGGGGTGGCGCGCCGAGCATCCAGTTGCACAGATCGATGACGTGGATGTTCTGCTCGACGAGGATGTCGCCGGAGAGAACGCGATCCCAGAGCCAGTTGCGCAGGCGGAATTCGTCGGCAGACCAGTTCGTGCCGGTGTGGCTGACGGCGTTGGGCGCGTTGTAGTGCGCGGAGACGCAGACGATCTTGCCGAGGTCGCCGGCGTGAATGCGGCGGACAACCTCGGCGATGGGTGGCGCGCTGCGCACCTGGAAGCCGACGTCGAGACTGAGGCGGCCCTGGGCGCGCTTGCCGATTTCGAGCGCGTGCTTTGCCTGGGCGACGTCGACGCCGAGAGGCTTTTCGCAGTAGACGTGTTTGCCGGCAGCGACGACCGCTTCGAGATGCGGCACGTGGAACCAGGGCGGCGTGGAGATTTGGATCGAGTCGACGGCTTTGGACGCGGCCAGCTCTTCGAACGCATGCGATCCGCGGAACATCAGACTGGGGTCGATGGCGGGAACGTTGAGAGAGGCATTGACCTGGTCGAAGTGGGCTTTGCCGGCGGCGAGCTGATCGGGGAAAAGATCGGCGAGGGCGACAATGCGCGCGGACGTGTTCTTCGCGAAGGAAGTCGCGACGGCGGTGCCGCGGCTGCCGCATCCGAGGAGTCCGATGGCGACGGCGGAGTTGGCTTCGTAGCTGAAGGCTGTACGCGAGCTGAGAATCATAATGCCGGACGCGGCGGAGCCGCTGATGAAGTCTCTTCGATCCATGTTAGGGCCTTTACGTTTTTATGCTGGTTGCGAAAGAACGCGCGAGAGGATGCGCTCAAGGTAAATCTTCTCGTTACGCACGTCTGCAATTTGCTGTGGGCCGGAGGTTTCGCGCTCGATGGTGACGGCGCCGGTATAGCCGATCTTATGCAGCTTGCTGAAGACCTTCTCGAAGTCGACCAGACCGGTGCCAATGAGGACTTCTTCGCCGAGCTTCATCGGGTCGGTAGGCCAGCGGCCGTCTTTCGCGTGGATGCTGCGCACGTGCGGGCCGAGGATGTCGACCGCGTCGACGGGATTGGCCTTGCCGTAGAGGATGAGGTTCGCGGTGTCGAGGCCGACGCCGAGGTTCGGCTGATCGACATCTTTGATCGCGCGCGCCATCGTCGTCGGCGTTTCCTGCCCGGTTTCCATCAGGAACATCTGGCCGTTGGCAGCACAATGCTGTGCCAGCTCGCGAATGGCGAATACGGCTTCTTCATAGAGCGGGTCGGCCGGATCTTCAGGAATAAAACCGCAGTGGGTCTGGATGCGGGGTATCTCGAGCATCGCCGCGAAGTCGGAGGTTTGCTTCAGCGCGTCGATGCGGGCAGCGCGCGTGGCGCGTGGGACGATGCCGATGGTGGAAGGGCCGTGCTCGAAATCCCATACCAGCGGTTCGGGCCGGACGACCTCAGCCGTCGTGGCGACGATTCCGTATTTCTGCAGCAGTTCGCCAATTTGCTGGGCCAGGTCTTTGGAGAATTTCCCGATGTAACCGTCCAGCGACAGAAAGCAGTTCGACATGCCCAGGTCGTGGACGCGGGCGATGGCAGCTTCGGCGCCGTTGGCGGGCTGAATGAGGAGGCCGACGGCCATCGGCGGCAGCGCTTTGTGTTGCGTGGTCCATTGAGCCGATTTGTTCTGCGCAGCGTTCTGGCCGTGTGCCGATGAGGCAAGCCCCGCTGCGCCGATCACCGTGGCGCTCATGGCCCCGGCGAGGAATTCTCTTCGTTGCATGGTGACCCCGTCGGGTCAGTTATACGCCGAATCCAGTGCGAACGAGGAACCCCGCGGAGCGATCGCCGATCGCAGCGCGTGCGTGACGTCCAGGTCGCTGAGGCGCAGGACGAGACACTTCGCGGCGCCTCCGGCTTTGAGAAATTCGGTGAGTTCCAGCTGCACAATCTGGAAGCCGCGCAGCTCAAGATCGGCACATAACTCGTCACTGATCTGGTTGAGCAGGATGGTGCGCCCCACGTTGACGGCGTTGCAGGCGAAGCGCACGGCGTCGGCTTCCGAAACCTGGATCAGTTGCTTCTTGCTGTAGCGCGCTTCGATCTTCAGCTGCGATTCGTGATCGAAGGCGGGCAGGTAGTACATCATGTCGCCGTTGGCAAGCGGGCAGAGGCAGGTGTCAAGATGATAGAAGCGCGGATCGACGAGGCGCAGAGAGACGACTTCAACGCCCCACAGCTCGGTGAGCTGGCGATGGCTGTCCTGGCGAGTGCGCGGGCCGTATCCAGCCCAGAGCCGCGAACCATCGGCTTCAAAGAGCGCATCGCCTTCGCCTTCAAAGGGCGTCATGCGAGGGATGTCGCGCACGGCGAAACCGGAGTCGCTGAACCAGCGGCGGAAGTGCGGCTCCTCGCCCTGGCGCTCGCGATGATGGAAGCTGGCGAGGGCGACGATGCCGTCGCGAACCAGGCCTGCGTTGGCAGTGAAGACCATGTCGGGCGAGCCCGGCTGCGGCTCGACGAGTTCCACGCGCGCGATCTGGCGCATGGCACTGTGCAGTTGTTCCCACTGCTCGGTGGCGCGCTCGCGCGACGAGCGATGGACGTTACCGGCCATCCACGGGTTGATGACGTAGTCGACCTCATAGTGGTCAGGCGGACACATGAGGAAGGTCGGCCGGCCGTGGGCCGACGACGAAAGGCTGCCATCCAGGACTCTGAGGGTTCCCATGAACGAGTGTGGCCTGGGTCGCGAGGCGCGTCCATGGCCCGGACGGCAGCACAAGCGTACTCGGGCGCGGTGACTGCGGCGTTACTTGCGAGGAAACTGCCGGTGATCGCGAGGATTGACAGTCGCCGGAACTGACCTGTTGCTTTCCCAATGGAAGTGTGGCATATTCCTGTGGGAAACCAAAAGGGAGACGATGAAGCAAAGAACCGACGTCCCGCAGGGCACACTGGCGCTGATGGTGCTGCGCACCCTCGATCTGTTGGGCCCGCTGCACGGTTATGGCATTGCGCGCCGCATCGAGCAGATCAGCGAAGATCTGCTGGCCGTCAATCAGGGCACGCTGTATCCGGTGTTGCTGCGCCTGGAGCAGGAGGGGGCGGTGGCGTCGGACTGGGGCGCATCGGAAAACAACCGGCGCGCGCGCTTCTATCGCCTCACCCCAACAGGGCGAAAACAGCTGCAGGCCGAGACCCGCAACTGGGAACAGACGGCGGCGCTGATCGCGCGCTTCTTCGAAGTGAAAGCGGAGGATCTGCCATGAAATTTCTGCGGCGTTTCCTGGCCCGGTTATCGAATTTCGTTACAGGGCGGAGCGATCAGCGACTGCGCGAGGAGATGGAAGAACATCTCGCGCTGCAAACGGCGGAGAATCTCCGTGCCGGCATGTCGCCGGTGGAAGCGCGCCGGCAGGCGATGCTGAAGTTCGGCGGCCTGGGCACGATCCGCGAGGTGTATCACGCCGAGCAGGGGCTGCCGTTCTTTGAAAACCTGATCCAGGATCTGCGCTTCGCGCTGCGTATGTTTGCGAAGTCGCCGGGCTTCTCGGCCATTGCGATTCTGACCATGGCTTTGGGGATCGGCGCGACCACGGCGATCTTCAGCCTGGTCAACGCGACGCTGCTGCATCCGCTGCGGTATCCGCACCCGGAGGAACTGGTGCGGATCGAAGACGATTTGCCTGGCGCGGGCGTTACGGACGCGGGCATCTCGATTCCGGAGTTTAAGGATCTGCAACGTTCGGGAATTTTTCAGTATGTTGTGCTGCAGATTTTCGGGTCGGTGAACCTGACGGGGGCATCGCAGCCAGCGCGGGCTCAGTATGAGGGGGTGTCGCCGGCGTATTTTGCGATGATGGGCGTGAAGCCGGAGCTGGGCCACACCTTCGATCCGCAGGATCAAACGCCGGGGTTCACGCTGGAGACGGTGATCTCTGATGGGCTGTGGAAGCGGATTTACGGAAGCGATCCGCACATTGTGGGAAGAAGTTTGCGGGGAGACAACGATTTGTATCGGATCATCGGGGTGATGCCGCCGGGATTTCACGACCCGGGGCGAACCGTGGGCGAGAGGAACACCGAAGTGTGGGCGGCGACGGGTTTTTCCGCGGATCCGGCTCCTCCCCCGAACCGCACTTTGCGCGCGCCCCTGGAAACAGTCGGGCGCCTGAAACCGGGGGAGACGATGGCAGCGGCGCAGAGCCAGCTGGACGCGTGGGTGGCCTCGCTGCGGAAGCAATTTCCGGACGATTATCCGGCCGACAGCAAGTGGACGATGCGGTTGGTGCCGCTGAAGGAAAACGTGGTGGGCAACGTTCGGCAACCGCTGATCCTGCTGTTGGGCGCAGTGGCGCTGGTGCTGCTGATCGGTTGCGTGAATGTGGCGAATCTGCTGCTGGCGCGCGCCAGCGCTCGATCGCGGGAGATGGCGGTGCGCCAGGCGCTGGGAGCGGCACGCAAACGGCTGGTGCGGCAGTTGCTGACCGAGAGCCTGCTGCTTTCCCTGCTGGGCGGAGTGGCGGGGTTGGTGATTCTGTTCTGCATGAAGGGATTCTTGCTGCGGCTAATTCCGGACAGCCTTCCTCGGCTGAACGACCTGTCGATCAACTGGACGGTGATGCTGTTCGCGCTGGCGGTTTCGAGCGCAGCCGGGGTCGTTTTCGGACTGGCGCCGGCGAGGCAGGCAGGGCGGGTGGATTTGGCGCAGACGCTGAGGGTGGAGGGGCGGGGCTCGAAGGGATCCACAGAGCAGACGCGCACGCGGAGGGTGCTGGTGGTGACGGAGTTTGCGCTGTCGCTGGTGCTGATGGTGGCCGCGGCCCTGCTGCTGCGCAGTTTTTGGGATTTGTACAAGGCGCCGCTGGGATTCAATCCGCAGCATGTGATGTCGGCTCAGTTGTGGCTGCCGAGCCCCAACGATCCGAAGACGGACATTTATGGAACGGCTGCTCAGGAGGCAGTGTTTGCGCGGGAATTGCTGCGGCGCAGCCGGTTGCTGCCGGGAGTGGAGGAGGCGGCGCTGGGATCGGAGCCGTCGATTCCGCTGCACCACGACCGGAACATGAGCGCGCTGATCGTGGAAGGACGCCAGACGCAGAGCAAGCAGCCGCCTTTGGTGGAGCGGTCGCAAGCTGCGCCGGAATATTTTCATTTGCTGGGGATTCCGCTGCTGCGGGGCCGTCTCTTCAACGACCACGACGACGAGAATGCGCCCCTGGTCGCCGTGATCAACCAGGCGATGGCCCAGACTTACTGGCCTGGTGAGGATCCGCTGGGAAAGCGGCTGAAGCTTGGCCGTGGGAGGGCTGGGGTTGGCCAACGAGCCAGCAAGACCTGGGTCACGATCGTCGGCGTGGTCGCGGATGCGCGAACCGAGTCGCTGGCGAACGCGAGCGTTCCGCAAATCTATCTGAGCCTGTACCAGGAAACGCCCAAGGAACTGGCCATCTTTCTGCGTGGAGACCTGAATGCGAGCGCGATCCCGGAAGAAGTGCGCGCGATGGTGCAGTCGGTAGACCCGGAGCTGCCGGTTTATGGGGCGAAGACGCTCGACGACGCGGTCTCCTTGTCGTTGGCGGAGAAGCGTTTCTCGATGGAGATGGTCGGGTGCTTCGCAGCAACGGCGTTGTTGTTGGCGGCGATGGGAATCTATGGCGTGATTTCCTACATCGTGAGCGAGCGCAGCCACGAGATCGGCATTCGCCTCGCGTTAGGAGCGAGGCGAGGCGAAATCCTGAAAATGGTTCTGCGCCAGGGGTTGCAACTTGCTGTTGCTGGGGCGGGTCTGGGATTGATCGGCGCCTTCATCGTCTCGCACCTGATGGCCGGTTTGCTGTATGGCGTAACGCCCAACGATCCGGTGACCTTTATTGGCGTGAGTCTGATGCTGACGGTGGTGGCACTGGCTGCGTGCATCGTTCCCGCGCGCCGGGCCACGAACGTCGACCCACTCGAAGCGCTGCGTTGCGAATGAAAAAGGCCGGCGCTTGAGGGACTAGTCCTCGCGCAGCAGAGCAAGCGGGTCGAGCGAGAGCGCGCGCTGTGCCGGGATCCATGTAGCGATGAGTCCGAGCGCGGCCATCGCCAGCACGGCGCCGGCGAGGACGAGCGGATCACGCGGTGTGGCCTCGTAAACGATGAAGGCGAGCACGCGACTGGCGAGAATGCCGAGGATCAATCCTGCCGCTGAACCCCAGGCGAGGAGGCGGAAAGCGCGACCGAGCGCTGCCTTGAGGACTTCGACGCGCTGCGCGCCCAGGGCGATACGAATGCCAAGCTCGCGAAGCCTGCGGCTCACCGAATACGCTGCCATCCCGAAGATGCCGGTGACGGAGAGCATCGCGCCCATGATGCCGAGGACGCCGAGCGAAGCGGTGGCAATGCGCGAGGCGAACAGGGCGCCGTTCATTTCGGAGTCCCATGTCTGAACGAAAACGGGAAGGCCGGCATCGAGATGGTGCAGTGCGGCGCGCAGGTCAGCGGCGAGCTGTTGCGGATCGCGATTCGAACGAACGACGATCCAGGTGTCGCTGGAGGGGTGTTGCAACAGAGGCAGGAACATCGCCGGCTGCGGCGTCTCCGCGATGTTGGCCGTGTATTTTCCGTCTTCGACAACGCCAACGATGCGGATGCGCAGGCCATCGTTTCGTTTGTAGTAGCTGCCCATCGCCGCTTCGAGGGAGCGAAAATACTTTCGCGCGAACTCGCGATTCACGAGGGCGACGCGCGGCGTATTTGTGTCGTCATGGGGGGAAATGTTCCTGCCCGCGAGCAGCGAAGTTTGTGCAGCGTGCAGATATTCCGGCGAGATAGCGAAGGTGATGGACTCGCCGAGAGCGTTGGCGGGAATCAGATTCGTCGTTTGTTCACTGAAGACATCGGAGATGCCCCAGCCCATATGCATCGGGGGACTGTTGACCAGGCCGGCGGCGGAGACTCCAGGAATGCTTTCGGCGGTTTCGAGCATGCGCTTCTGCATAGCAATGGCCGCCTCGCCACTGTAGCCGGCCATGGCCAGGTCCGTCTCTGCGAACATCGCATTGCGCGGCTCGAAACCGAGTTTGGCGTGCAGCGATCGGCTGAGCCCGCGTACTGCTACGAACGATGCGGTGACCAGGACGGCGCAGATCGCGATCTGGCTCGCGAGCAGGATGTCGCGCGCCGAGAGGCGACGGCCAATGCGGCGGGTCGATCCGGCTTTGACGACTTCCCAGGGGTCGGTGCGCATCACCTGACGAACCGGCACCGCGCCGAAGAGGCATCCCGCTGCGAGGCTGATGAACAGCGACATCGCGTAGACGGTGAGGTCGGGTTCGACAGCGATGTTGATGGGGAACTGCGGGAAGGGATGCCAGCTGCTGAGCCAGTGCAGGAGCACGATGCTTCCCCCCAGTCCCAGGGTGCCGCCGACGATGGAAAGCAGCACCGCTTCGGTGAGCAGCTGGCGGAGAATCCGCATGCGGCCGGAACCGAGAGCAAGGCGCAGCGCGACTTCGCGGGAGCGATCGGCAGCGCGGGCGGCGAAGAGGCTGCCGAGATTGGCGCAGGCTGCGAGCAGAATCAGACTGGCCAGCAGCATGAGTCCGATAAGAAAAGCGCGCAGTGCGGGCGCGAAGAAGTTGCCGTGCAGTCCGGGATTGACCAGGCTGAAGGACGACTGGTCGTCCTCCTTGGGAAAGCTTTTGTGGAGCACCGCGCCGACGGAGCTGAGATCGGCGGTAGCCTGGGCGGGAGTCACCCCGGGGCGGAGGTGCCCGAGGACTTCGAAGACCCAGCGTTTGCCGCGGTCGTTGAGGCCGTTCCAGCCGTCAACCTGTTCCTGATTCACCATGGGAACGAAGAAGTCCGGGCTAAAAAACAGCAGCGTGCCGTGGAAGTCGGGCGGGGTAACGCCGACGATGGTGAAGGGATGCTTGTTCAGCTGAACGACGCGTCCCACGACGCCGGGGTCGTCGTGAAAGCGGCTGTGCCAGAAGCTGTACGCAAGGACGATATAGGGCGCGCTGTTGGGGCCGTGCTCGTCGGAGCTATGCAGGAGGCGCCCGAGATGGGGCTGGATTTGCAGAGCGTCGAAGTAGTTGCCGCTGACTTCGTAGAGCCAGGAGAGTGCGGGGTTCTCACCGGTGTTCAGGCCGGCTTGTGCGATGTTGTAGGCGGCAAGATTCGAGAAGCTGTGGTTCCTGTCGCGCAGGTCCAGGTAGTCGGGGTACGACTGTGAGATGTAGGTATTGTCGCCGCGCTGGAGAGCGTAGAGGCTGCCGGAATCCGGCACATGCAGCGGCCGCAGGATCATGCCATTGACCATGCTGAAGACGACGGCGTTGGCTCCGATGGCAAGAGCGAGGGTGACCACAGCGGCGAAGACGAATCCGGGAGACTTGAGCAGAACGCGGATGCTGAAGCGCAGGTCCTGAGCCGACGATTCGAGGAGATTGCCGCCGCGGGCTTCATGGCTTTCGGTGCGGAATTTCTCGTAGGCGCCGAATTCAATGCGGGCGCGGCGCTCGGCTTCGGTACGCGAGAGCCCGGATCGCGTCAGGTCGTCGGCACGGCACTGGATGTGGGAGCGGAGCTCTTCATCCATGTCCTGCAGGGCGGCGGAGCGATGAAAGACCTTAGCGGCGACGGAACGAAACCAGGCGAGGACTTGCATGCTGCCTCCCGATCACACCTGAACGGATCACTCCTAAAACAATTAGGAGAGTAGCGCCACTCTCCTAAGCTGTCAAGGAGTAATACGCGGAGTGGGGCGTTGGGGTTCCTGGCTCCCGTGACACCCGCATCCGGCTTTTTAGCTTAAGCTGGAAAAGCCTCAGTTGCCCAGGCCAACATCCTGAAAGGAAATTCCCACATGAAGCTTGCCGCACTTGCCTCTGCAGTTCTTCTTCTGGCCGCCCCGTTTGCGATGGCGGAAACCTCGACCTGGAAAACCGATCCCGCCCACAGCGAAGTCGACTTCACGATCAAGCACATGGCGATCTCGAATGTGCACGGGCGCTTCGGCACCGTCGACGCGACGCTGACGTGGGACGATCAGGACCCGACCAAGTCCAGCGTGAACGCGACCATCGATGTCACCGGTGTGGATACGGGCGTGCCGAATCGCGACAACGACCTGAAAGGTGCGAAGTTTTTCGACGTTGCCAACAATCCCAAAGCGACCTTCACCAGCACCAGCGTGTCGAAGACCAGTTCCGGGCTGACGGTCAACGGCAACCTCACGATCAGGGGCGTGACCAAACCCGTTGTCCTGACCGTAGAGAATCCGACCGGACCCGCGATGGGGATGGGCAAGAAGCTGCACACGGGCTTCTCGGCGACCACCACCGTGAACCGCGAAGACTTTGGCGTGGGCGCGGGCATGCCGGCGGCCATGCTGGGGGATGACGTGAAGCTGACCATTGATCTGGACTTCGTGAAGCAGTAGGCCAGCGAACTGGAGCCCGATCGAGCGGCGGCTAGATCTTCATCAGCTCCATGTCGTGGGCAATCTCCAGGCCGACGCCATTGAAATCGGCGCTGAGCTCGCGAGCGCGGGCCAGCGCCGCCTGCACATTGGGCAGGATGTTCTCGCGCCCGATCTCCTCAACAAACTCGGTTCCCGACAAAAGCTCGGCGGGCTGATCGCGCGCGCCGCACAGCAACAGGGTGCGGCCGGATTCACGCAGACGCTCAGCGAAGACCTCGAGCGCATGGACGCCGGTAGCATCGAGCGCGGTCATGTTGCGCAGCCGCAGTACGACGATTTTCGGGAAGGCGCTGAGGTCCTCGGTGGCCTCCTCCAGCTTTTGCGTGGCGCCGAACAGAAATGGGCCGTGGATGCGGAGGATCGCGACGTTGGAGGGAATTTCTTTGTCCTGCAGGATGTGTGCCTGTCCATCGCGCAGGTATTGCTCGGTGACCGGCTCGACGGTCGTGGTTTCGGCGATGCGGTAGATGTAGAGCAGCGCAGCGAGCGCCATGCCGACGCCGACAGCGACGGTGAGATCGGCCACGACGGTCAGCGTGAAGGTGACCAGCCAGACGGCAATGTCGGCTTTGGCGAGACGCAGGACGCCGCCAATCTCGCGCCACTCGCCCATGTTCCACGCAACAATAAAGAGCACGGCGGACAGTGTGGCCAGGGGGATGAATCGCGCCAGCGGCGCCGCGACCACAAGAATGACGAGCAGCGTGAGCGCGTGAACCATGCCGGAGACGGGTGTGAGGGCGCCGGAGCGGATGTTGGTGGCGGTGCGGGCGATGGCGCCGGTGGCGGGAATTCCGCCGAAGAGCGGCGAGGCGATATTCGCGACGCCCTGCGCTACCAACTCGACATTCGAGTTGTGACGATCGCCGGCCATACCGTCGGCGACAACAGCGGAGAGCAGACTTTCAATGGCGCACAGCAGCGCGACGGTGAAGGCGGATGGCAGCAGCGGCAGGATGTGTTCGGCGTGCAGCGGCGGCAGCGCGAAGTGTGGAAAGCCTTTGGGAATGCCCCCGAAGCGCGTTCCGATGGTTTCAACGTGGAGGTGCAACAGCGCGGCTGCCGCGGTGCACGCGAAGACAGCAAGAATCGAACCAGGAATGCGGCGGCTGACGCGCGGCCAGAAGAGAATAATCGCCAGCGTCGCGCAGGCGATCCCGACGGCGGGCCAATGCAGGGTGCCGATGTTTTCGGCGAGAACCTTCATGCGCGGCAGAAAGGCGCTGGGGACGGCTCCCGTGCGCAGGCCGAGGAAGTCCTTGATCTGCGTGGAGGCAATCAGCAGCGCAATGCCGTTGGTGAATCCGATGATGACGGGGCGGGGAATGAACTTGACGGCCGATCCCAGGCCGGTGACGCCCATGACCACGAGCATGACGCCGGCCATGAGGGTGACCAGGGTCAGGCCGGAGAATCCGAAACGCGCCACGATGCCGGCGACGATGACCACGAAGGCGCCTGTGGGGCCGCCAATCTGCACGCGCGAGCCGCCGAGCGCGGAGATCAGGAATCCGGCAACGACGGCCGTGTAGAGACCGGCCTGCGGTGTAACGCCCGAGGCGATGCCGAACGCCATAGCAAGGGGCAGAGCAACGAGCCCCACCGTGATGCCGGAGGCGAGGTCATGGCTGAAGCGCCGCGCCGAGTAGTTGCGCAACGATGTGATGGAACGGGGAAGCCACTGCCGGGGGAGGGGGAGGGCCACTACTTTCGATCCTCAGCCTTCTCCAGTTCCTCAAGCAACGCCATGGACTCGCCGACCTGCTTCTGGAAGTAGCGGCGCATGAGGTCGAGCATCTTCCAGATCAGGGGATCGCGGACGGAGTAGAAAACCTGATTGCCGGCCTTGCGCGCCACGACGATCTGCCGCGCGCGGAGGACGGAGAGGTGTTGCGAGAGATTGGCCTGTTCGAGCCCGAGGCGGTCGGAGAAGGTGCCAGCGGTCAATTCGCCGTCACGCAGCAGGTCCAGGATAGCGATACGCGTGGGGTGAGCGAGTGCCTGGAAAATTTCAGCCTTGAACTGTCGCAGGGAATCCGGCATGTAATTCATTATATTCGAAAATACGAATATTTAAGGATTCACTTCTCCGGCAGGAACCCGCCGGTGCCTGTGCCAGGACAGGGAAAATATATTCTCTATTCCCGAACTCGCATGATCCGAAAGGGAACAAAACGCGCGCGGGACGGCCGGCCCAGGGAAGGGATGAGTAAAAATGGGTCCCTGTCGCCCATGGATAAACCGCTGTTATAGAATTACTTACGGGGCAGTGGATGCCCATAGTGTCCCGGCCTGCCCGCGGGGCAAAGAGCTGCTATTCGATTATCTGAGCGTATTTCACTCAATTTTTACCCTCGCAACCCTTGACATTCACAGCCCAAGACAGCTACCTTAGCAGTCGTAGGGCGAAAGTGCTAAAGGACGGCGGAGGCTCTGGCAACGAGGCTCGCTGCTGTCCCGGACCTGGAGAGCATGGGGTCTGCGGTCGCCCGAACCCAACGATAAGGAAGGCTTCTACAGCTTCGTTCTCTTTCGCAGCCTGGGTGCTGCGAGAACCTCCACGCGGAGTCCACGCGTTTCGACGCGTGCTCCAGGAAACTCTCGAAGGAGAAGCAACGCAATGGCTACTGCAACAGCGACGGCTACACAAACGTTTACCCCGCTGCACGATCGCCTTCTGGTCCGCCGGATCGAAGATAACGAGACCGTGCGCGGCGGCATCATCATTCCCGATTCCGCCAAGGAAAAGCCCCAGGAAGGTGAAGTCATCTCCGTGGGCAAGGGCAAGTCGAACGACGAGGGCAAGGTGTTCCCGCTCGATGTGAAAAAGGGCGACCGCATCCTGTTCGGCAAGTATTCCGGCACCGAGATCCGCATCGATGGCGAGGAATTCCTCATCATGCGCGAAGAAGAAGTCCTCGGCATCCTCAAGAAGTAGGATTTGCCATCCAGGCAGACGCGGCTTCGCCGCAAAGACCTGGATTGCGGCAGCAAGTTTTGATCGGAGCACGGGCTCCCCAACTTAAGGAGATTTCAGAAATGGCAAAGCAAATTCTGCACGGAGAAGATTCCCGCCAGGCGATTCTGCGCGGCGTGAATATTCTGGCGGATGCTGTGAAGGTGACGCTGGGTCCCAAGGGACGCAACGTCGTGATTGAGAAGAAATTCGGCGCGCCGACCATCACCAAAGACGGCGTGACGGTAGCCAAGGAAATCGAGCTGAAGGATTCGCTCGAAAACATGGGCGCACAGATGGTGCGCGAAGTGGCTTCGAAGACGTCTGACGTTGCCGGTGACGGCACGACCACCGCGACTGTGCTGGCGCAGGCCATCTATCGCGAAGGCGTGAAGACCGTGGCTGCCGGTGCGAACCCGATGGCGCTGAAGCGCGGCATCGAGAAGGCCGTTGAAGCCGTTGTCGGCAAGCGCGCCGAGGATGGCACGGTGACCGGTGGAGCGCTCTCGAAGTTCTCCAAGCCGGTGACCGGCGACATGATCGCGCAGGTCGGCACCATCTCCGCCAACTCCGACGACACCATCGGCAATATCATTGCCGAGGCCATGAAGAAGGTCGGCAAAGACGGCGTGATCACGGTGGAAGAGTCGAAGACGCTGGAGACGCAGCTGGAAGTCGTGGAAGGCATGCAGTTCGACCGCGGCTATCTGAGCCCCTACTTCGTCACCGATCCGGACCGCATGGAAGCGGTGCAGGAAGAGCCCTACATCCTGATCTACGAGAAGAAGATCAGCTCGATGAAGGATCTGCTTCCGCTGCTCGAGCAGGTTGCCCGCAACGGCAAGCCGCTGGTGATCATCGCTGAGGACGTGGACGGCGAAGCGCTGGCGACCCTGGTCGTCAACAAACTGCGCGGCACGCTGAACGTGGCTGCGGTGAAGGCTCCTGGCTTCGGCGATCGCCGCAAAGCCATGCTGGGCGACATCGCGACCCTGACCGGCGGCAAGGCCATCACCGAAGACCTGGGCATCAAGCTGGAGAACATCAAGCTGGAAGACCTGGGCAAGGCGAAGCGCGTCACCATCGACAAGGACAACACGACCATCGTTGAAGGCCGTGGCGAGTCGAAGGCGATCGAAGGCCGCGTAAAGGAAATTCGCAACCAGATCGACAAGACCACCTCCGACTACGATCGCGAGAAGCTGCAGGAGCGGCTCGCCAAGCTGGTCGGCGGCGTTGCGGTGATCAAGGTGGGCGCGGCAACCGAGACCGAGATGAAGGAGAAGAAGGCTCGCGTCGAGGATGCCATGCACGCTACCCGCGCGGCGGTCGAGGAAGGCATTGTCCCCGGCGGCGGCGTGGCGCTGATTCGCTGCGAGAAGGCGGTTCTGGATCTGATCGGCACGCTGGTGGGCGATGAGAAGATCGGCGCTCAGATCGTGCGTCGCGCGCTCGAGGAGCCGCTGCGTCAGATCGTCGGCAATGCCGGCGAAGAAGGCGCGGTGGTGGTAGGCAAGATTCTCGAGAGCAAGGATCCCCACTACGGCTACAACGCCCAGACCGGTGTCTTCGAAGACCTGGTGAAGGCGGGCGTGATCGATCCGACCAAGGTTACGCGCACGGCGCTGCAGAACGCTGCGTCGATCGCGGGCCTGATGCTGACGACTGAAGCCATGGTTTCGGAGATTCCGGAACCGAAGTCCGCAGCACCTGCGGGCGGCGGCCACGGCGGCGGCATGGACGGCATGTACTAAGCGAGCCGCAAGGCGAGCGAACTGCGAGCGAGAAGCGAGCTTAAGGCAAGCGGATTGCGAGCAGAAAAGACAGCGGGCTTTCCGAAAGGGAAGCCCGTTTTTTGTTGTCGACGGACAGATTGGCGCAAGTCGATGATTCTAAAAGAATAATGTCGATCTTAGCTTGTTTGTATAGAATGGCCATACATTATACAAGGAATACATATAGGTATCGGAAGTGGAAAACCCGGTACATATGTGGAACATCAGTTTCTGAATAAAAAGAACATTGCTCGGAACTGAACCTAGGGGTACGATGTTTTGCATGGACGTTCCAAGCCCCAACACCATCTATGCCCGGGCGCTCGCGGAGGCGAAACAGGAAAATTTGACGCTTTGTATGCAGATAGAGGCGATGATGCGACGCAAGGAGCAATTGGAGGCAGTGATTGCCAACCTGTCCCCGCTCCTACCCGAGCCCAAGAGCGATCCGACATTAAATTTTCCCGAGGGCGAGATATCGACCAGCTCGGCGCCACTGCCGCCACAGCCCATTTGGAAATCCATTATCCAATCGATCCAGGGAAAGGGTGATGCGTTCACTGTGAAGGACGCGCTGCAGGCGCTCGAACGCATCGGTCGGCCGATTGAATCACCGAATCGCTTTCAAATTGCCAGGGCAGTTTTGACCAAGAAGACGCAGAACTTCAAGCAGATCGGTCCTGGGCTGTTTGCACTTGTCGGTCACGACGAAAAGGAGGCCTCCCCCGAAGGGAAAACCTCCTGATTTACCGGCGGGGCAGATTGGATGCGACAGTTTTCGGTTCGCGGTTCCCCTCGCGCGCCTGAACCTAACGGTGACCCAACTGTAGCGGCACGGGTGCCACCTAGAAAGACTGAGGTGCCGCTGAATTTGGAGGGTTGTAAGGATCGAATGAGAGAACTAGCCCCGCACCACCTTGCTCGCCGTCGTGCGGGGCCAAAACAGCAAGGCTCGAATCGCTAATCTCTTGGAGGGGACGCGATTCGAGCCATGGTGAGCACTCACTCACTAACGCTCTCGTCTTGCGATGAGGGCGCCAACGGAGCAGTAGAAATCATCCCACTGCCCCTTTGTCCATTGTATAGCCGGGGCTTCGGCCCTAAAAGGACAAATTCCAAATGGTACTTTACAAGTACAGTCAGTTCCTCCAACAGTCGAACGATCAGGCGTTCGACACGATCTGCGAACCCGGCACAACCACACAATGGTCAGGCATCTACCGCTGCGAAGGCTGCGGCAAGAATGTGACCTCGGTCATTGGATATCCGCTACCCCCGCAGAACCACCACCAACACACGGCCTCGCAAGGGCGCATTCGCTGGCGTCTCGCGGCGAGCCACGAATAGTAACGGTACCCAAATCCCACACACGCCGTAACAGCGGCGGTGTGGGATTTGTGCTTTTGTATCCTGGCACGGCTTAAGCCGTGCCAAAAAAAACAGTCGGCGCGAAGCGCCTTCCTCGTTCGATCCCACGCGATGCGCGCGCCCTGAGAGGCGCACTCGTGGGATCGAACCGGGGCCCCATCGGGGCCCCGTCCTCTTCTGCTAACGGTTGTAGTGGTTTCGCCGAGCGCCGTCGTAGCGGCCGCTGCGCAGACAGCATTTTTTGAAATCTGCGTCCCGAACCGCAGGGGCACAAATCGTTGCGGCCTAACTTCTCACAGAGTTCCTTGTCGCAGTGCACAACGCGGAAACCCGCGCTTCACGTTCGTTTCCGAAGGGAACCCCCTGCGGCGCTTACTGCTGAACTCGAACAGCGTTTCGTCTTTCATGGCCCTTCTCCTTCCAGATGGATTGCCCGTCACATCACGGAAGGTAAGGTCGAAATGATTTTACAGCGAGCCAGGTACCCCACATCCGCCCGTTGTTTGTAAGAAGCACAAACCCACGACAAGCCCCGCCCGATGACCTTCGTACCCAGCCGGGCCCATCGAGAAGCACCGATACCTCAATGGTCATGGCCTTCATCGCATTTCGGTGAGACGTGATGTGTATCACTGATTGCAGCCATTCGCCGGTTCGATACTCGAAGACCGTACTCAGGAGCTCTCCGTGAATCGTTTCTCTGCGCGTATGTTCGGTCTCACCCTGTTCGGCTTTCTCGTCTTCGCTGCCGCCGTCCAACCGGCCATGGCGCAGCAGGATCAAGCCAGGCATGTGTTCCATCGGCTCATTCCCGCCGGCGATACCTGTGCCACCTGCCACAAGGGCGTGTATGACCAGTGGAAAGCCAGTCCCCATGCCGCCAACGGGGTCGAATGCACCGTGTGCCATGGCGAGACCACAGCCCAGGACTTCGCGGCCACGCCGGCGTTAAGCGCATGCGACAACTGTCACGCCGACCAGGTGGCACAACTGAAATCGGATCCATTCATGAAAGGCAAGACGTGTGTGAACTGCCATCAGGCACACGTCTTCGTGGAGCACAAAAAGGCCGCCCCGGCAGGCAAGTCATAGCAATTTTCAGGCGTGGCCTTCTTCGGAAGAACTGCCGAATCCACGCTGCTCTGCGGATAGGTCCTCCTTATAAGCCGGCTTGTCTCCAATAATCCACGGAGTCCAGTTTTTGTATCTGGGCACGGCTTCAGCCGTGCCGAAAAACAGCCGGCGCGCAGCGTCCTTTTCTGTTGACGGTGGTAATGGTTTCGCTGAGCGCCGTCGTAGCGGCCGCTGCGCAGACAGCATTTTTTGAAATCTGCGTCACGAACCGCAGGGGCACAGATCGCTGAACGTCGTATCCTCCGGCCGCCAAACAATCAGACCACCAACAGGATCTTCCCCACGCCGCCCTTCTCGGCCCTTGCGTGCGCCTCGGCCGCATCGCGGAGCGGCAATTGCAGGCCAATCGGAATGGTCAGCTTGCCGTCGCGAACGGCTTCGGCCATGAACTCCAGAGTCTTCCTGTCGAATTTCGAGAACACTTTCACCACCTTCACAGCCGGATACTCCGCGGCGTTCTGCGGTGCGCCCACAACCGATGCATAGACGCCTCCCGGCTTGACCCTGGCGATCAGCTTCTCGCCCGTTTTTCCGCCCACCGCATCCGCTACCGCATCGAGCGGCGAAAGATTTGCAATCGCCGCGTCGTCGTCGGTCGCGACCACCTGGTCGGCGCCGACCGTCTTCGCGTCAGCGATCTGCCTCTTCAAAACCCCCGCGATCACCGTCGCCCCGGCCGCCTTCCCGGTGAAGACCGCCGAACGCCCGACATTTCCAGCAGCGCCTGCGACGAGAACCGTCTGGCCCGCTTTTACTCCTGTAGCAGAGAGCAGCTGGTTGCCGGTAACCGCCACCAGCGGCAACGCAGCCGCCTCGATCAGATCGAGCCCCGCGGGAACCTTCGCCAGAGCCGCGGCCTTCACGACACAAAGTTCGGCGTAGGTGTTGTCCGCCATCGCAAACACGCGGTCGCCGACAGAAAAGCCTTCCACTCCCGGCCCCATCCCGGATACGGTGCCCGCCACGTCGACTCCAATCAGCCCCGGGAACTGGAGAGGGTAAAAATCTTTGGTTAATCCAGCGCGTCGCTTGTAGTCGATCGGATTCACGCTTGCGGCAGCGACCCGCACCAGCACCTCGCCCGGGCCCGGAACCGGATCGGGGTAGTCTTCGAACCGGAGCACTTCAGGTCCGCCGTATTGGTGGACAACAATGGCTTTCATCGTTGATCTCCCTGGCTCGAAGTGTAAGATGCCCGAGCCTCGCATCCGATTCGCTAACATGGTCCATCCCTGATCGGAGGTTTCCTGACTTGCCCCAGAATCGCTTCGGCATCTTCCGCTGGCTTTCCGCACTCCTTCCCCTCGCCGTCGTTGCCGCCTTCGCGCAGGCCCCCGCGCCTTCCTATCCGCCGACCCACTGGCCCGTCAAGGACGGCACCTACGTCATTCACGACTTCAAATTCGGCACCGGAGAGACCCTGCCGGAGCTGAAGCTGCACTACCTCACGCTGGGGACGCCGCACCACGGAAAAGACGGCCACATCGCCAACGCGGTCCTGCTGCTGCACGGAACCGGCGGCAACGCGCACTCGCTGCTCAACCCGGTTTTCTCCGATGTCCTCTTTGGGCCGGGGCAGCCGCTCGACATCGCGAAGTACTACATCATCCTGCCGGACGACATCGGGCACGGCGAGTCGTCGAAGCCATCGGACGGGCTGCGGATGCAGTTCCCGCACTACGACTACGACGACATGGTGCGCTCGCAGCACGAGATGCTGCTCAAGGGCCTGTATGTCGATCACCTGCGGCTGATCCTGGGCACTTCGATGGGCTGCATGCAGTCGTTCGTGTGGGGCGAGACCTATCCCGACTTCATGGACGCGCTGGCGCCCTTCGCCTGTCAGCCGGTAGAGCTGGCCGGGCGCAATCGCGCGTGGCGCTACATGGCGATGCAGATGATCCGCAAAGATCCAGCGTGGAACAACGGCGACTACACCACGGAACCCGAAGAGGGCATTCGCGGCGCGAACGATCTGATCCTGATTGCCGGGTCGGCGCCGCTGTTCTGGCAGAAGAGCTATCCAACGCGCGCGCAGACGGAAGCGTTTGTCGATAAGTCTCTGGACAACGCGATCGCCCATACCGACGCCAATAATTTTCTCTACTACGTGGACGCCTCGCGCAACTACAACCCCGAGCCGAAGCTGGAGACGATCACGGCGCCGGTGCTGTGGATCAACTCGGCCGACGACTTCATCAATCCGCCGGAGCTGGGGTTTGGGCAGAAGCTGGCCAATCGTATGCCGCGCGCGAAGTTCATTCTGATTCCGATTTCCGATGCCACGCGGGGACATGGAACGCACACCGTGGCTTCGGTCTGGAAAGACGACCTCATCGAGTTTCTCGAGGAGACGGAGAAGAAGTAGAGCGACGCGGACCCGCTCAACCCGGCGCAGGCAGAAAGGCCCCGTGCAAAGACGGGGCCTTTCGTTTTCCGCCGCAGGCGTGCGTTATGGGTGGGTGGGGATGACGCCCGGCGCGAACATGTCGGACAAGTCGGTGGCATTGGCGGCGTCGCCCAGCCAGGGAGAGGAGCCCCCAGTGGCGTGCACGTGGAAGATTTCCTGCATGGTGCGCAGGTCCGAGGAGTGCGAGTAGTCGAGCGCGCTGGCGTAGGGCAGCCCGTTCTGGTTGGCGCGAGCGAGCGGGGAGATGACGATTTCGCCGATGGTGTGGTTGAAGTCGTCGGCGTTGTCGCCGGCTTCACCGTCCGACTCGGACTCGTCCCACCACAGGATGATCGCGCCGCCATCCTTATAAGCGCGCGACGCCATGATGAGCGGAACGAGGCGGCTCACGGTGTTGTCGCCGGCCTTGATGTTCGATGCATCGCCAGTGAGGCCGGCGAATCCGCCGGTGAGTCCGCTGTGCATCTCGTTGTACTGGTCGGGTGTAATCCAGTTGTAGTCGGCGACGTTGTCATCGGCGAGGTCAAACGCCAGCTGTTGCAGGGGTGCGTAATGATGCGACAACTTATTCGCCGGAGTCGCGTCATTGCCGCCATTCGTGTCGGCGAAGTAGACCTCCGGATTGTGCTTGGGCGCGTAGTTGTACTGGGTGGAGTCGTCGTAGGCGTTGAGGAAGTTGCCGGGACCAAAGACACCGGAGAGGCTCACCAATGGAACCGTCCACTGATTTTCGGGCAGCGGCAGGTTGATCAGCTTGCCGTTGCTGGTTTCCAGGTCGGTGTCCTCCTGGTAGGATTTCCAGCTGTATCCGGCGCGCTGCAGCAGGCCGCTGAGATGTTGCGTGGTGGTCTGCGCGTTCGGCGGATTGTCCTTATAAGGATCGTCGTCGTTCAGGATGCCGAAGTTGGTGCCGGCCTCCGCCCAGATGTACTGCGGCTCAGAAGGATGGATGTGCGGATTGTTGCCTCCCTCCGTCGCCAGGACGTTGTGATACGCGGTGGCGTAGGAGACATTCTGGCTGATGTTGACCTGGCGACCGTCGATGTACGCAACCGCGGTGCCGTTGACGAGGCTGTTGATGAAGGGCGCGTTGGGATTCTGAAAGATGGGCTCGATGCCGCCGGTCACGGTCGCCGGCTGGGTCCAGTTGTGGTTCTCGAGCGCGATGACGAAGACGTGCTTAATGCCGCGGTCGTCGCGATCATGGTCGTGATCCTGGGCAGCCATCGAGTGGCAGGTTGCAGCCGCCAACAAAGCGCACCCGGCGGCGAGGGGGAGACGAGAGAAGGGTGACATCGATACCTCCAGCAGTGGGGAATATGCGGCGGGTGGCGGAGAGCGCCCCTAAGATCCGGCCGAGCCAGCAGGCCGCTTCGATCATTGGTAACAATCCACTGTTGCGGCGATGTGATGGGCAGGTTAAAGAATGCGCGGAGGCCGAGCCGGGGTGTTGTATCGTCTCTTTATCCTCGAGGAGATCGAAACCCAGCCATGCGCCTGATCCCTGGATTTGTAACCGCAGCCCTTGCGCTTTCGATGGCCGCTCCGGCCTTTGCAGCCTTGCCTGCACCGGCGTCGAAAGATCCTCGACTCGCCGGCGCGTACAGCTTCGAGCGCGGCGGATGGACCTATGTGCACCTGGAAGGCTCGCCGGAACAGATCGGCTTCCAGCATGGCTATCTGCTGGGTCCCGAAATTGCCGATGCGCTGAAGGTCTTTCAGGTCGAGGACGAGCACAGCACCAAACGCGACTGGCAGTTCTTCCGCGATGCTTCGCAGAAGATGTTCTGGCCGCACATCGATGCGGAATATCAGGCGGAACTGAAGGGCATCGCGGAGGGCGCCGAGGCGCGCGGGATCAAGGTGGATGTGTGGGACATCGTCGCGCTGAACGGCACGATGGAGCTGAGCGAATACTACGTGCCGTGGCTGGACAAAAAGCAGCACGCGCTGAATGCGCCCAGCATCCACGCTCCCGGCAACTGCAGCGCGTTCATCGCGACCGGCAGCTGGACCAAAGACGGCAAGATCGTGATCGCGCACAACAACTGGTCGTCGTATGCGGAGGGATCGCGCTGGACAATGATGTTCGACATCCAGCCGACCCACGGCCATCGCATCCTGCAGGATGGCGTGCCGGGCATGATCACCTCGAACGACGACTTCGGCCTGAGCGACGCCGGCATCATGATCACGGAAACGACCATCAGCCGCTTTCAGGGGTGGAACCCGGACGGCATCCCGGAATTCGTGCGCTCGCGCAAGGCGTTGCAATACGCCAACTCGATCGACGACTACGCAGCGACGATGATCGCAGGCAATAACGGCGGCTATGCCAACGATTGGCTGGTGGGCGACCGCAAGACGGGCGAGATCGCCTATCTGGAACTGGGGCTGAAGCACACGCCCATCTGGCGCACGAAGGACGGCTACTACGTCAGCTCGAACTTCCCCCGCGACGCTTCGCTCATTAAGGATGAAACCGACGGCTGGAACGCCAGCGATCTCTCTGCGTCAGCAAATGCTCGTCATGCGCGTTGGGAAGAGGAGATGAAGGCCAACAAGGGCGGCCTCGACGTGGAACTAGCGGAGAAGTTTCTCGCCGATCACGAAGACGTCTACACACACAAGCAGAATGCGGATCAGCGCACGCTATGCGGCCATGTCGATACGGCGAAGGAAGGCGTACCGCAGTGGGACATGGGCCCGTATGATCCCTTCGGCGCAGTGCAGGGCAAGGTGACGTCGAGCGACCTGGCGGAGAAGATGACCATGGTTGCGCACGCGGGGCATCCGTGCGGTGAGGATTTTCTGGCGAAGCCGTTTCTGGCCAGGCATCCGGAGTATTCCTGGCAGGCGCCGATTCTGCGCGACATGAAGGCGGGACCGTGGACGGAGTTTGCTTCGGGCGAGAAAGCCGGGCGTTGAGGCGCGACGGAAGTCGACTGATGTTGCGAAATCCGATATGTTAAGCCGGGATAACGAAAAGATGAACCCGTTGTCATAAAGATTACCCTCCGGTTCTGGTTCCTGAGTCGTTTCGATCCCCAAGGTAAGAGCCCCAAAGAGTCATTGTTTCGGGACGTGCAGTGCCGCACACTGAACCTCAGCTGCAGCGCACGGCACGAACGCGACTGCGCATCCCGTTGGTTGCTGCGATCGCTGTCTTTGCCTTGTCCCCGCTGGAAAGTGCTCCCCAGAAGTTGTCATTGTTGACACGTGTTGTGGATGCTAGCCTGCACCCGAGAATCCCCCATCCCCCTGGGAACCTCGTTCACCCAACCATTCGAGCAAGAGTGGAGAGAATTCTGTGCGTTTTTCGTTGAGGCCCCTGCCCCTGGCAGTTTTGCTGATTCTGGTCACCGGATGTTCGGTCGCGCCGGTCGCTACAACGTCGAAGAGCGGGTCCGGCACGCCTCCCAGCCCAACGCCAACTCCTGCCAGCGCGGCGGTAAAGGGCGTCGTATTCGGTGGTCAGCAGCCCATTGAAGGATCGCAGATCTATCTGCTCGCGGTTTCAACAACGGGCAGCGGACAGCCATCCACGTCTTTGATGAAGAACGTCGCGGGCGATACCAGCAATGCGAACGGCGTCAATGGGTGGTACTACGTCTCGACGGGGAATACGCCAAGCACAGCGGGAAACTTCTCGATTGGCGTCAACGACTACGCGTGCAGCAACCAGTTTGTGTATCTCTATTCGCTGGGTGGCAATCCCCAGGTGGCGGGCACGAACGTCGATGCCGGACTGATGGCGATGCTCGGCAAATGCGATGCAGCCGGCCATTTTCCGGGTTTGCCGGCGAGCATCCGGGTGAACGAAATCACGACGGTGGCGATGGCGTATGCGCTGGCGGGCTTCGCTACGGATGCGACGGATATCTCCGCCCCCGCCTCGGCGGCTATATCCCTGGCCAATGCGGCAGCAACAGCGTCGACTTTGGTGAGTCTCGGCACGGGCCAACCGCAGAGCAGCACGGCGTCGGTGACGATTCCTGCCAGCGAGATCATCACGTTGGGAAACATTCTCGGGACGTGCGTCAACTCCGGCGTGACATCGAATCCGCCTCCACCGGGATCGAACTGCGATACGCTTTTCCAGAACACGACGAGTAATGGGCAGAGCGGCGGCCCTGAGCCCCTCGATACCGCCGGAGCCGCAATCAATCTGGCGCGCTATCCCGGAGGAGCGAAGGTTCAGACGCTGTTCAACACGATCGGGGCTTTCGGAGGCAATGCAGCCTTCCCCAACGGCGGGCTGAACAGCGCACCCAACGACTTCAGCATCGCGGTTACGTATACCACCGGCGGACTGAACCAGCCGTACGGAATCGCGGTGGACGGCTCTGGCAACATCTGGGCTGCGAATCAGGGCGGCAACAGCCTCAGCGAGCTGGGTCCGACAGGCGTTGCTGCGAGTGGAAGCCCGTTCTCGGGAGGTCTGAGCGCTCCTAAAGGAATCGCGATCGACACCAGCAACAACGTCTGGGTGGCGAACTCCGGCAACAACACGGTGAGCGAGTACAGCGGAAGCGCCTTCTCTAATCCAACGGGAGGTTCGCCGAACGCCCCCACCGGGATTGCCATCGACCCATCGAACGACGTCTGGATTGCGAACGGCAATAACAGTCTGAGCGAATTTGTATCCGGGACAGGCACGAATTACACCGGCGGCGGATTGAGTGGTCCCGTGGGGATCGCCAGCGACGCTTTCGGCAACGCATGGGTCGCGGACAACGCGGGCACGGCCATCAGTGAGTTCAACGCCTCGGGAGCAGTTTCCGGCGCGAGCGGCGATACAGGTGCAAGCCTCAACGGCCCGTCAGGAATTGCCGTTGATGCGTCGAGTACGGTGTGGGTGACGAACCAGACCGGCAACAGCATCAGCACGTTTACCAGCGCAGGCGTTGCAGGGAACAACTACACCGGTGGCGGCCTGAATGGTCCCACGGGAATCGCCATCGATGGCGCCGGCAACGTGTGGGTGGCCAACTACGGCGGCGGAACCGGCAACAGCATCAGCGAATACATCCCCGGCACCGGTTTCATCAGCACCACCAACGGCGGCTATCGGGCAGAGTCCGCCGATGGAACCACCAACCCGCTGCAAGGGCCCGATGGGGATCGCGGTGGATGGCTCCGGCAACGTTTGGGTGTCGAACAACGGCAGCGGCGCAAACAGCATTTCCGAATTTGTGGGCGCGGCGACGCGGGTGGCTGGGACGCCTCTGGTCAATCAGCCGTTCAATCTGGTGATCGGCACCAGCGCCCTGCCCGTCGGTACGGTGGGCACGGCCTACACGGCGACTCTGCAGGCGGCCGGCGGCAGCAAGTCCTACAACTGGGCGCAGACTGGCGGATTGCCGCTGAGCACCTGGAACCTGACCCTGGCGACCAACGGCACCATCAGTGGTACGCCGGAAGCGACGGCCGCAGCGGCTCCGCTGACGTTCACGGTGACCGACACGAACAACGCAACGCAATCGGTGACGCTGAGTCTGACCATCAATGGCAATTCGGGCGTCACGGTCACGGCCATCAGCCCGCGGAACAGCGGCATCACGATTCATCAGACGCTGCCGGTTTCAGCCACCACCAGCGATGGAACCAATGTGACCTGGTCGGCGACGGGTGGCACGTTCTCCTCATCCAGCAGTGCCAGCGGTGCGGCGGTGACCTACACGCCTCCGGCAACGGCGGGTGTTTACACCATCACGGCGACTTCCGTTTCGTCCGGAGCCACGCTGACCTCGCGCGTGGGCGTAACCGATCTGAACGGCGTGTGGACGTACCACAACAACAATTATCGCGACGGAACGAATACGAAGGAATACGCGCTGACGCCGACCAACGTGACCACCGATTTTGGTCTGCTGTTCCGGTGCCAGGTGGACTCGCCCATTTACACGCAGCCGCTGTGGGTTCCGAACCTGACCATCAATGGCGCCTCCCACAACGTGGTGTTTGTGGCCACGACCAACGACACGCTCTACGCTTTCGACGCCGATGCGGCGCCGTGCACAACGCTGTGGTCGCTGAGTATGCTCGGCACCAGCGAACTTGCGGTGCCATCGGGAACCACAGGGCACCTGGTCGGC
Source organism: uncultured Acidobacteriaceae bacterium (assembly GCA_963705765.1). Classification (GTDB taxonomy): domain Bacteria; phylum Acidobacteriota; class Terriglobia; order Terriglobales; family Acidobacteriaceae; genus Palsa-343. Next base: position 59,262 of record CAVPKU010000058.1, read on the forward strand.
AACGGCGGCGGCGATATTCAGCCGACCACGGGCGTGATCGGAACTCCGGTCATCGACCTGTCGACGAATACTCTCTACGTGGTCGCCAAGTCCTACAAGAAGACCCCGCAGACGTTCTATCAGCGCCTGCACGCGATCGATCTCACCTCCGGAACGGAAAAGTTCAACGGTCCGGTCGCACTGGACAGCACGCACATTCCGGCCGGCCCCTGCAACGGAACCGGCTGCACGGCGCCCGCCTTCGATCAGAGGCAGGAGAACCAGCGTTGCGCGCTGGCTCTGGCCAACGGAACGGTGTACGTATCGTGGGCGGCGCACGAGGACCACTCGCCGTATTACGGCTGGATCGCAGGATTCACCGCGAACGATCTCTCGCAGACGCCCACCGTATTGAACGTTTCGCCCGACGCGGGGGCGAGCGGCATCTGGCTCAGCGGCGGAGCGCCGGCCGTCGACGACAGCGGGAACCTGTACCTCACGACCGGCAACGGGACCCTCGATGTGTATTCGGGAACGACCCCGAACGACGATTACGGCGACTCGGCGGTGAAGCTCTCCAGCAGCCTAACCGTTCAGAGCTACTTCTCGTCTCCGAACAACCAGGCCAACGATGCGGCGAACGATCTGGATCTGGGTGCGGGCGGCATCACGATTGTTCCGAACGGCGCCAATCCGCCGCTGTTGATCAACGGAGGCAAAGACTGGAATCTGTATGTGCTGAACAGCAGCAATCTCGGCGGCTACAACGACTCGGCGGCACAGGAGATCACCCTCGCCGATGAGATCTTCGGCACCGGCGCATTCTGGAATTCCACCTACTACCTCGGCTCGCAGGATCACGTTCTGCAGGCCTTCACGCTGAATTCCGGAACCCTGACCACCACGTCCATCGCCACGCAGAATGTGTTCCAGTTCCCCAGTGCCACGCCATCCATTTCATCGGCGGGGAGCGATACGACAACCGGGCTTCTCTGGGCACAGGACAACAGTTCGTACTGCACCAGGAGCACACCCAGCGGCTGCGGTCCGACAGTGCTGTATGCCTACACGGCGCCCAGCCTGGGCAAGGCCATCTGGAACAGCGGGAAAACCGGCGCGAATGCTGCGGGTAACGCGATGAAGTTCACGGTGCCGACCGTCGCCAACGGGAAGGTGTATGTCTCCACGCGCGGCACGACCGCGAACGGCGGAACCGCGAACGACAGCACGGTCGGCGAACTGGATGTGTACGGGCTGCTGCAGTGAGGGAGTGCGGGGAAGACGTCCGGTTCGGATGGCGTCAGAAGGTTGTGGTGAGCCGCAGCTGACCGCTGCGCGGTGGCCCAATTGCATTGCCTGAAAACAGGCCGCCGAAGTCGATGACGTCGAGAACATTGTTCAGGTTCTGACCGTCGGCCTGCAGTTGCACCTGCATCTTTTCGCCGCGGTACAGATCGGCGCCCGCCGACGCGTTCAGCTGAAACGCCGGATCGATGCGCCCGCGATCGAAGTTGATTCGATGGAGAACTGCCTGCCCGTATTCGGCCAATACCGTGTCCGGATCCCCGTCGAATTCGAAGGGCAGACCGCTGTCGTACTGCATCCCCGCCGCCAGCCAGAATCGTGGATGCATCTGATACCGCGCGCGGCCGCGCAGCGTATTCCTCTGGTCCTGCGAACCGGGGAAGTGCCCCGACAACTGTGTTTCAGCTGCGGTCGCATTATCTCCAGGGAACAGGCCGCCGGTCACCGGATTCCATGCGTTGCCCACTTCGTACGAGTAGCTGAGGAATCCTGAGAATTTTCCCCACTGCGGGACATCGAGCTTGCCGTCTGCGCCATTAATGATCGCCTTGCGGAAGGCGATAGGGAAGCTGATGGTGGTGTTATCGATCTGGTCGTCGTCGGCGTAGTTGTTCACCACTCGCCGGAAGTAGTTGATGTCCAGCCGAGCTTTGCTCGCGAGCCCCTGTGTCAGCCCGCCCTCGAAGTAGTCGCCGACCGAAGGCCGGACCGGCAGGCGCAGAAACGTGCCTGGATCGAGAGACTCCACCTGCGTGGAGCTCGACAGCAAAATGTTTTCGAACGACGGCGTTTGAAAAACCCGGTCGTAGGAGAAATGCAGGATCAAGGCGGCGGGCGCAAAATACCGCGAGACAGCAAGACGTGGCTCGACGGCCTGCTGGTTGACCAGGAGCTGGTAGTGATCCCAGCGCAGGCCGGCATTGATCGTCCACGACCCCAGGTGGACGAGATCCTCGACGAAGGCAGATTGCTCCAGGTCCGGCTTCTCTCCGGTGAAGGCAAAGGTCGGCGGCGTGCCGTCGTCGAATGAGTTCGGATCGGTGATCGAATAGCGGGTGTTTTCGTGGAGGAAAGTATTGTCCGATTCCACCCCCGCCTTCCATTCGCTCCGGCCGCGGTCCGCGATCAGCAGGGCCTTGAAGTATCCCTCCCGGAAACGGTTGTCCTGAAAAACCTCCACCGGGGTCGAATCGGGGTTCGATTGGAATTGGTTGGCGTTGTCGCGCCCCATCCCGCTGAATCGAGCCAGCGTCCTCGCGGAGAAGATGTGCTCGTGCGAGGCGATCCCCATGGTCTCCAGGTTTTCCGCGGTCTGCCGCTGGCCCGCGGCCTGTTGCACCTGCTCGTTGGGAATGTCGTACCGGGCGAGCTCGTGCCGCACGCTCAGGCTCAGGCGATCGCTGGCCGTGAAGTCGCGTTCGTAGCGGCCGGCAAAGTCTCCCAGCGTTCCTGTATTCGAGTAATTCTGCGGGACCACCGGATTGAGGTAGTGATCGGTTCTGCTTCCGCTCAGGCTCGCACCCAGCGTGTTGCGGCTCGCGGTGTACTGGCCCTGCGCAAAAGCGCCTGCTGTATCGAAACTCCCTCCCGTCAGCGACAGCTCGCCGTGGAATCCCGGCTGCGCGGTCTGCACGCTGTTCACTTCGACGACTCCGCCCATCTTCCTGCCGTACTCCGCAGGAATCCCCGCCGTGTAAAGGCTGAGGGACTGTACGTCGTCGGCATCCATGGCGGGGCCGAAGCTCGGCGAGCGGTTGTCGGTCAGGGGAATGCCGTCCACCACAAACTGGGTCTGGTACTCCGATCCCCGTGGATGCAGCACGGCATTGCCCTCGTACAGCCAGCCGGGTTGCGAGTTCACGAGATCCTCGAGCGACCGCCCCGGAATCGAACTGAGGCGGTGGGCCAGGAACGACGGTCCGACCTGGTCGACACTGCCCGGTTGTTCAGGATCGATCAGCGTGCTCCCCGCCTGCACGGCCACGGTTTGCTGCACCGAGGGCAGCTTCAGAGCGATCGCATGGCGCACCGGAATCGAGGAACGGATCGCCAGCGATTCGGAAACCGGCGCAAACCCAGGCGCCTCAATCGCCAGTCGATAGACGCCGAAGGGCAGCCGCGCCAGATGCAGATTGCCTAGCTTGTCCGTCTCCAGATCGGCGCTGTACTGGTTGGCCTCGCTCAGGACGTCAACAGTGACCTGGATGCCGCGGCCAGCAGGATCGGCGATGTGCAGCTGCAGCGCCCCGCTGTTGCTTTGCGCAAAAGCGGCCCCGCATCCCAGCAGCAGCGCGATCGTCCCGTGTTTTACCCAATCCCACCCCATGCTCGCTCCGGTTCGCGCTCGACGAACCATCAGGGATCGTCCGTCTCCCATCCTCTTTCCGCTCCGGCTTCAACCCCAATCGGGCACCCGCCGCGTCCGGCGCTACTGGAATCTTCTGCTGATGTCGGTGAAGTCGGCGCCAGAGAGAAACTCTTTAGCCTCGGCCGTCAGCTGCTCAAACACGGCGGCCTGGTCGGCAGAGGAGTGCGGCCGGTCAATCCGGAAGAAGATCGAGACGGCGCGTTTGCCGCGAGTATCGAAATCCAGCGGATCAACGGTTAAGACAAGGCCCTCGTACATGCGGCTCGGCGAAGGGACGCAGCTTTCCGGCGTGCAAAAGGCATTGCCCGCGATGCTGTCGGTGATACTGTCGCTGTAGAAAGCGGTGTCGAAGGCAATCGACTTGCCTTCCGCGGTGAGGAATGCCCGGTCGGCGCGCTGGAGAGGATCCTGTCCGCGGGCCATCCAGCTGATGTGCATATTGTGTTCGCGGGTGGGCAGCCAAATGCCAAGGATAGCCTCGTCGGGGTCGGCTCCCGAGTACGCTCCGCTTTCGAGAACAATGCGGCGATCGACAGACTCCTGCCAGGTACGGCTCCGCGTGTAGCTGCCCAGCCTTGCGGGCAATCGGGCGTCGAGCTGAGCGGCACCGATGTCTCCGTCCCGCACCTCCGCTTCCAGACTCTTCTGGTAGGTGCGAATGGCGTGCAACCCGGGGACAACGAAAAACAAGCCAGTAAGGGCGAACGCGGCACCGCGCCACAGGAACAGGCGTTGCTCTCGCGCGGTCCAATCGGTACTGGCGCCGCCGGGCACAGGGTCCGATCCAGGAGCGGGCTGGTCGTCGTCTTTGCGCGTGACGATCCAGAGGAAGAGCAGCGTCGCCAGCAGGAAAAGACAGCCGCCGATCATGTAGTCGGCCCACTTCGCGAAGTGCTCCGGTCCTCTATGACCCAGCGCGAGCCGGTAATAAATGACCAGCGCGCAGAGCCGGACCAGGTTGAAGACGTAGCCCAGCATCACACCGCCCAGGGTGTAAGCGATCCATCGCGGGAGGGAAACCTTCTTCAGGTATCCGGTGATGAGCGCGAGATAGCCCATGGTGAGCGCGCCGCGTATGCCGTCGCAGCCCGGGGCGATGAACATGCCGAAATCTGGCGTGAACATCAGGCGCAGGAGTTCTTTGCTGGTCGGCGGAAACCCGATGAGCGTCGCAAAGGAGCGCGCGATGTGGGCGGAAATATCCTGCAGCGGCAGGTCACCATAGATCAGAAAGAAATAGGGCATCGGCTGCGCGCACAACAGCAGCGCCAGGGGGAACCACGCTTTCTTCCACACGCGCCAGCCCGCGAAGAGGAGCACGAATCCGCTGCCAAAAAGATACAGACCCACCTTGGGAGAGAGGAAGTTGAGATTGACCGGGCCGATGAACACTCTCCAGTCGAGCGAGTGGCGGAAGGCGCTGAGATACAGGCTGAGCAGCATGGGCAGCAGTCCCCACCAATTGCCGCGCAGCTCCCAGCCGTTCTGTCGCCAGACGCGGAGCGTGAGGATAATGCTGACCGGCACGATCAGCATGCCGAGGGACTTCAGAGGGTCGTCGGTCCAGATATCCCAGAGCTGGAGGAGAATGGGTGCAATCCCAAGCGCTCCGAGGAGCGCAAGAACCACAACCCAAGAAAGGGCCGTCGATTTCCGGATGCCGCTCCTCCGCGGCTGCATCTGCGGGGGAGGCTCCGGAGCACCCGTCGCGGGCGCTTCTACTCGGGCAGCAATGGGAGGAAGGGTGCCGCTTTTCATGCTGGGCTTTTGTGGATGCGCCGAACCATTTTAGTTACCGGGGTTGCGGGAACACAATGGCGCAAGGGTGTGTCAAGGCGCAGGTTCCGAAATGGTGCCTCAGGATGAACCACTAACACCATTGTGGCACTTCATTCCCCTTTCCAGAGGAATGCGGCAACGCTATGATCAAGATCCCGGCCTCCAATTCTGGCACGCTGCGAGTCAGCTCTCAGAGCCGGTGGAACTGGAACAACGCCGACCGGGTGCGGAGGGTCCTTGTGACGAGATTTCGAGCCATCTTCCCAGTTGCCATGCTGCTGCTGCTGGCTGCTGTCAGGATGCATGCCCAGGACGACATTGGTGGGTGCACCGACTCTCCTGAGAACCCGACCCTCGTGCTCGGCCTGATCGTGGGCGCGGCCAGCGTTGGCTACGTGCAGATCCGCCAGCGGCTGCGCGGCCGCAGGAACACCGAAAAGTAGTTACAATCGGACATCGGCTGGACATTCGTGCTCCCCAATATTGCCAGGATTCGTACTGCTGCCGCGACTCTTCTGTCTGCGACGCTGGCGCTGCTTGCCGGTTGCGGCGGCGGATCCAGTTCCGGCGGCGGTGGCACCGGCACTCCGCCTCCACCCCCTCCTAACTTTGAGCTTTCGGGCAAGGTCATGGGAGGACAGTTGCCCGTGGACGGGGCAGAGGTTCAGCTCTTCGTCGCAGGATCGAGCGGCTATGGCAACGGGGCGACACTGCTGGTTCCGGCGGGGTCCACTGACTCTACCGGATCGTTTATCCTCCAGGGCAACGTCACCTGCCCATCCGGCGCACTCACCTACCTCACGGCCACCGGCGGCCATACCGGCACCGGATCGAGCAACGCCGCGATCGGCATGATGGCTGCCCTCGGTACGTGCAGCAGCCTCAGCTCGTCGACGGCCGTTACGGTGAATGAGGTCACGACCGTCGCCACCGTCTGGGCTTTGGCGCCCTTCCTTCACTCCGGCGGAGTCATGGGAACGAGTTCGGGCAACGCAAAGGGCCTTGCTAACGCATTTGCGACCGTGAACAGCCTTGTGACGCTTTCCAGCGGCGCCGCGCCTGGAACCAGCGCGCCTTCGAACGCCACTATTCCCGCCTCGAAGATCAACACGATTGCCGACATCCTCTCCGCCTGCGTCGAGCAGACCAACGCAAGCGCATGCAGCACGCTGTTTGCCGGGGCGACGCCCGCTGGCGGCACAGCTCCGACCAACACGCTGGATGCGGCACTCGACATCGCGCGCAATCCTGGCCCTGGCAGCGCGGGAGCGTTGTTTGCTCTGGCCGGCAGCTCTTCGCCTTTTCAGCCGATCCTGGCCGCTGTGCCGCCGGATTGGACGCTGGCTGTGAATTTCACGGGCGGCGGACTGAACACGCCCGGCTCGATCGCGCTTGATGCTTCCGGCAACGTTTGGGTCGCCAACTACTTCAATTCCGTGACCGAGTTCTCCGGTACGGGCACGCCGCTCTCGACGGCCACCGGTTTCACAGGCGGCGGTTTGACCGAGAGCTACGGGCTTGCGGTGAATACGGACAGCAGTGTTTGGGTCACCAATGAGCAGAGCGACGGCACCGTCAATGGCGGATTCGGAAGCGTGACCGTGCTGAACTCCACGGGGCAGCCCACTTCCGGAACCGGGGGTTATTTCAGCGGCGGGGTCTATTTCCCCATCGCTGCCGCGGCGGACACCGATGGCAGCGTGTGGATCGCCGACTACGGAGATTCGACTGCGACGAAGTTCTCCCTCAATGGGACCGCAGTATCGCCCGCCGGTGGATTCGGCGCGTCGCAGCTGGAAGGTCCGGTGGCGGTCGCGATCGATGCGAATCACAATGCGTGGTTCGTGAATCAGGCGGCGCAGACGGGCTCGGTCACATCCATTTCAGCCGACGGCAGCAAACTGAACACAGTGGCCTGCGGAGGGGATGCGCCTTCAGGCATCGCCACCGATGCGATTGCGGTGAGCGGCGCAACCGGGCATCTGTGGACCGCGAACTACTACTCCGATTCGGTGAGCGAATTGTCGCTGAACAGCGATGGATCGGTGAGCCAGGTCGGCACGGCGATCACGGCAGGAGGCATCACCCACCCCAACAGTCTGGCGGTGGACGGGGCTGGCAATGTTTGGGTGGCGAATTACCGCGGCAACTCGATTAGCGAACTCGCTGCCGCGAACGCCGCGCAACCTGGCGCCGCGCTTTCGCCGAGTACAGGATTGGGTGCGGACGCTTCGCTGCTCGCCCCCTTTGCGCTCGCCATCGATGGCAGCGGCAACGTGTGGGTTTCGAACCAGGGCGGCACGCCCGTCAAGCAGGGAACAACCACCGTCGAACAGTACACGGTCACGGAATTTCTGGGCGCGGCGACGCCGGTGAAGACTCCGCTGCTGGGCCCGCCGCAGCTTCCATAGCGAACCCCCTGAGACGATTCCTACTTCTTTGTGTGTCCCGTTAACCCGCGGCGCACAGCTTCGTACTCACGATCCAGAATCGACATCAGAATCTGCGTGTGATATTCGCCGTCGCGAAAGATGGCTTCGCGCAGCACGCCTTCGCGGCGGAATCCGAGGCTCTCGTAAACGTGGATGGCGCGGGCATTGGTTTCGAAGACGTCGAGCCACAGACGATGCGCCTTGAGCTCGCGGAACACATATTCGAGAATTCCGGCGAGCATGAACCGGCCTGCGCCCTGCCCCGGTTGTGCGACTACGATGCGTTGCAGCCGGATGGAATGGTGCGGCGACGCGAGCCCGCGCAGAATGGCAAAGCCGGCCACCTCGCCTGATTCCGGCTCGGCTACCAGATAGCGGCAGTCTGAGCCGGCCATCTTTTCACGATGCTCTTCGGGTGACCAGTTACCGACGAACGAGTGATATTCCGGAATGCGCTCCAGATCGGCGATCGCCGGAATGTCTTCTGTGCGCGCAGGCCGAAGTTGCATGGTCGCAGTCATGGTATCGAGGACGAGGGGCATGGTCCATCACCGTCGCGCTTCGAGGTATTTGTCGAACGGAATTTCGAAATAGAAAAGCTCGTTGCCGCCGGAGTCGCGCAGCTCGCGCAGGACCAGCTTACCGCCGTGCAGGGGAGTGTCGCCCAGGCCCTGCATATCGTAGAACAGGAAACCGGCGCGTGTGGTGTGCGGCTCGACGGCCAGGGCGGCATATTCGAAGTGATCGAAGTCGCTCTCAATCTTTTCATCCGACGCGCTGGGTTTGGTGTGGACTTTAATCGGGCCCACCGGAATGGCGATGCCGCGGCTGTCCTTCGGCTTCACGCGGCGCTCCACGTCGATCGGATCGGCTGCCGGTACGCGGTCGCCGCTGGCGCTGATAAAGAAGATGCGCGCGTCGCGCAGGGAGATAGGAGTGTCGCCGTTATTGGTAACGATGATTCGGATAGGAAGAAAACGATACTTCAGATAATCGACATGAAAGACTTTGCATTTCTCGGCGGTATCGAAGGGCTCGGCAGCGATCGCCACCTGTTCTTTGGTATGGAAGTCAACGGCCGGATAAGCAGTCGCCGCTTTGGCAGGGGTGGATCGGAATCGGCGCGAGAGAATGGGATGATGCCGATGAGCAGCAGAGACAACGGCCACAGGCGTCGAGGAACGCGGAGCGAGCACGAGCGCATGGAGACCATTATCATCTTGCCTTATGACCGCGGGAAGGTGAGATTGGTAAGCGGATGTTGATTCTATATAGTCTCGCCCTGCTTTTGGTAATCGTACTGGGCGCGCCGTGGTGGTTGTTTCGCATGGCCACGAGCGGGAAATATCGCGAAGGCCTGACCGAGCGGCTTGGCAAAGTGCCGCCGCGCCTGCGCTCCAGATTAGACGGACGAAGGGTCGTCTGGGTTCACGCGGTTTCGGTGGGAGAAGTGCTGGCAGCCAGCCGCCTCATCGACGAACTCGACGCGAGGTTGGCGCAGTCCGGCGGGCAGCGCGCGCGGGACCCCTGGCAGGTGATGATCTCCACCACCACGCGCACCGGACAGGCCCTGGCGCGGCAGAGATTTGGGGCGGATCGTGTGTTTTATTTTCCGTTGGATTTTGGCTGGGCGGTGCGGGCGTGGCTGCGGGCACTCAATCCCCGGCTGGTCGTTCTGATGGAGACGGAATTCTGGCCGCGCATGCTCATGGAGTGTCGTCGCCGGGGAATTCCGGTTGCCGTCGTTAATGCGCGGATCTCCGATCGCTCCTGGCCCAGGTATCGTCGCCTCGGGTGGATCTGGCGGCGACTGCTGAGCGGTCTGGCGGTCGTTCTCGCACAAAGTGACCTCGACGCCGAGCGCCTGAGAGCCCTGGGCGCGGCGAATGTTCGCGTTGCCGGCAATTTGAAATACGATGTGCGCGCCGCCGGCACTTCGGAGATTGTCACTCTGCTGCGAAAACACATCGAGCCTGGAACGCGCGTGCTGGTTTGCGGATCGACGATCGCCGGAGAGGAGGCGATGCTGCTCGACGCATTGCCTGCGGAGAGCGTGACGATTCTGGCTCCGCGGCATCCTGAGCGATTTGCCGAGGTGGCGGAGATTCTGCAGAAGCGCGGTGTGTCCAGGGTGCGGCGTTCGGAATGGGGGCAATCGCCGAAGCAACTGGAGCCGGGGAGCGTATTTCTGCTCGACTCCATTGGCGAATTGGCGTCGGTCTATGCGCTGGCGCACGCGGCGTTCATCGGAGGAAGTCTGGTGCAGGCTGGCGGCCATAATCCACTGGAGGCGGCACAGTTCGGCGTGCCCGTGGCGATGGGGCCGAGCTATGAGAATTTCCGCGGCATCGTGGAAAAGCTGAGGGAGCACGATGCGATTGAAATCATAGAGCCGAACGAACTGAGGGAAGTGCTCGCTGCGCTGCTGGCCGGCGCGCCAGAATTCGTTGCGATGGGCGCGCGCGGCAAGGCTCTTTTCGAGAGCGAAGCCGGCGCGACCCAGCGGGCAGTGCAGGCTCTGATGGAACTGCTCGAGCCTGGTGACTTGCATCCGGTGGATCGACGTCGAACAACCGCAGGAGCGCGCGCGTGAGCAGCGGTCTGTCGCCTCTGGTGCCGCTCTACGCCGCAGCGACGGGCGTAAAGAATCTCGCCTGGGACAAAGGCTGGCTTGCGCCCAAGCGCCTGCAAGGTCCGGTCATCAGCATCGGCAATCTTTCCGTTGGAGGTTCAGGGAAGACACCGCTGACGATCCGGCTGGCGCAGTTGTTACGCGAACGAGGTGCTTCGGTGGACGTGTTGTCGCGCGGCTATGGGCGGCGCTCGACGGCTGTGGCGCAAGTCACGGCAGGCGGGACAGCAGAAGAGTTTGGCGACGAGCCGCTGTTGATTGCGCAGGCCGCAGGTGTAGCGGTTTTCGTAGGCGCCAGCCGCTACGAGGCAGGAGCGTTGGCGGAGGCTAGCACCGCAGAGCCCGCGATTCATCTGCTCGACGATGGCTTTCAGCACCGCAAGCTCGCGCGCGACGTGGACATCGTGGCTCTGCATGCGGATGATTTTCAGGAGAAGCGGCTGCCGGCTGGACGTCTGCGCGAGGGATTCTCGTCATTGGCGCGGGCACACATCGTCGCGATGCGCAACGAGGACCGCGAACTGGAGCCGGAACTGCGCCGGCGCGGTTTCGCCGGGCCGATCTGGTGGATGGAGCGTCGCATCGAGTCGCCTGCTGCGAACCGCGTCGTAGCCTTCTGCGCCATCGCGCGCGGGGATGAGTTTTTCTCTGGCTTACGATCCTGCGGGACCAATGTGATTGCGATGCGTGTGTGGCGCGATCATCACGTCTATAGCGAGGCCGACATCGCTGAGCTGATCGAGCTGCGCCGTCAGCACGAGGCGGAAGGTTTTCTGACCACCGAGAAGGACATGATGCGGCTTCCAGTCGAGCTTCGGCAGATGCTCGAAAGCGCCGCTCCGCTCCGCGCGGCCAGACTCGTCGTTCGCCTGCAGAATGAACCGGCGGCGATGGATCAGCTCTTCGGATTTCTGCCCGCCCGCTGGCAGCGGCAGCCGGGTAAACTTCAGCAGACCCCGTGAGAAAATAAGAGATTGTCCGCAACTTCCAGGCACCTGCGTCTGCTCATCGTGCGTCTCGGCGCGATGGGCGACATCCTCCACTCCATGCCCGCTGTGACTGCGTTGCGCCAGGCGCATCCGGAGTGGACGATCGGCTGGGCAATCGAGCCACAGTGGCGCGGGCTGTTTTGCGCGAACGGGTGCCAGCCGCGCACCGAGACGATGCCGCTGGTCGATCAGATCCACATGGTGCCGGCCAAGCGATGGGGGAAGGCTCCGCTGAGCCCTTCCACATGGAGCGACATGCGCCGTGTGCGCAAGGAACTCCGCGCGATGCAGTACGACCTGGTGGTCGAGATGCAGGGCGCTGTGCGAGCGGCGATGGTTGCGCGCTGGGGGCGAACCGGCCGCATCGTGGGTGAGGCGCAGCCGCGCGAATTGCCGGCGCGATGGTTCTTCGACCAGAAGGTACCCACAAAAGGCGTGCACGTGATCGAGCAGTCGCTCGAAGTGGCGAACGCTATCGTCGGAGAAGATTTGCCTCTGCAGTTGCCGCTGCTGCCGTGCGATTCTGCGGCGGAGGCGAAGGCTGCGGCATTGCCAGATCCTTTTGTGCTGCTCAGTCCGGGCGCGGGATGGGGCGCGAAGCGCTGGCCCGCGGATCGCTATGGCGCGGTCGCTCGGCAATTGGCGCATGCTGGCTATGGGGTCATCATCAACAGCGGTCCGGCAGAAGAACATCTCGCCAGGGAGATTATCGAGAGCAGCGGCGGCGCCGCGCAGATGCTGGTTCTTGAGATGCCCGAGCTGATCGCGGTTACGCGGCGCGCAGCCCTCGCGATCGCCGGAGACACGGGTCCGCTGCATCTGGCGTGCGCGCTGGGCAGACCGGTCGTCGGCATCTACGGTCCTACCGATCCGGCGCGCAACGGGCCCTTCCATTGTCCGAACCGCGTGCTGCGTCATCCGGAAAGTGTGCGCGATCATGCACGCCGCAGCGAGCCGGAAGCCGGGTTGCTGACCATCACGCCGGAAGCTGTGACGGAAGCAGCGCTCGAACTTCTGCGGGAGGTGCGCTGAGTGGCATTAAGCTGGAAACGCATCGCCCGCCGGATTCGCGTGCCCCTGGGTTTTGTCTTTGCCATTTTGTTTTTCTGGCTCGCGAAACCAACGCCGCTGTTTCTGCTGCTCGGTCTCATTCTGGTTATCCCTGGGTTTCTGTTGCGCGGTTATGCCTCGGGGTACGTCAAAAAGAACAGGGAACTCACGACGACGGGGCCGTACGCGCACACGCGCAATCCGCTCTATCTCGGGTCGATGATGATCGCCTTCGGATTCGCGGTGGCCGCTCACAGTCTTTGGATTGCCGCCGTGCTCGTGATCCTGTTCGCCGTGATCTATGTTCCGGTGATTCGATCCGAGGAGGAATACCTGCGTTCGGTCTTTCCTGATTTCGATGCGTACGCCGCGAGCGTTCCGCGATTGCTGCCGAGAGTGGTTGCGGCTGCCAGTTCGGGAGAAGCGAAAGGGGTATTCTCCGCGGCACTCTATCGCAAACATCGTGAATATAACGCTCTGCTGGGTGGGGTGGGCATGTATGCTGCCCTCATCCTGAAACTGCTGCTGATGCTGAGGAAATAGAGGAGCCGATTGCGAGGAATTCATCTTTTGCCCGGCGCCGTCAGCACGCGAACGGTCCGGAAATTAATTACCGCGGCGGGGATTGTGCTCGGCCTCTGGGCAGCGAGCGCGCAAACCGGGCAGACCACGCCGCCGCTGATTGCGCCGCACGCCGACTACAACTATCCGGCGAAGCAAACGCTCACCTACGCGGTCGACTGGCGCGTCTTCCCTGCGGGCACCACGGTGATGCATCTGCAGCAGGAAGGCGATGAGGAGCATGTCTCCGCCGCCGGCGACACGCTGGGCGCGATCAACCTTATCTATCGCGTCAGCGATCGCTTCCAGTCGTCATTCAATCGGCGTACCGGATGTTCGTCCGGTTTTGCGAAGCAGCTGCAGGAAGGCCGCCGCCAGGTGAGCACCGATCTCAAGTTCGATTACGCCCAGGGCAAGGCGCTGTTGAACGAGAAGAACCTGATCAAGGGAAACAGCAAGCACTCCGAAGCGCCGATTGGGCCGTGCGTAACGGATCTGTTGTCGGCAATTTTTTATCCCGCATCGCAGACGCTGGCCCCGGGGCAGAGTATCCGCATGCCGGTTGCCGACGCGATGCATACCGTCACCGTCACCATGCATGTCGAGGCGCGGGAGACGGTGCGCGTTCCGCTCGGGACCTATCAGACCATCCGCGTGCAGCCGACGGCGGAAGCGGGTGTGGTAAAAGCGCGCGGCAATATCTGGATCTGGTACACCGACGACGAGCGCCACATCCCCGTACAGATGCGGGCAAGGCTGTTCTGGGGAACGATCACGTTCCGCCTGACAGCGCTCGATCAAAAGTGAAACAGCGCGAAGCTGGAAGCAAACGCGATAGCTAGTGGATTCGAAAGCGCTCGCGCATCAGCCGCTGCAGGCGCGGCTTGTACAGCAGGTCGAAGGCGAGTTCTTTTCCCGGGAACATCGCGAGAGCGGCGCGCCGGGTATCGGCGACCATCTCTGACGCCTCATCCACGGTCATGGACGTGTCCTGGCCGATGACCGACATCACCATGTTGACCATGATTTGCAGACGGCGCAGTTTGCGCTGTTCGTCCTGTTTTTCCTGGGGAGTTTGCGGGATCGATTCCGGCTGGGGATCGAAAGCTGGAGACTCGGGTTGTGACCCCATCGAGAGCGAACCTCCGATGCTGGATCGTACAACGACTAAGACACGGAACGGAACGGAAAAGATGCGCGCCGCGTGGCGGAATCGGGTCAGGCAGGCTGACCGTCGCGGGTGATTTTCGCCGCTGGGAATTCAACATGAGCGCTCGGCAACAAGCGCGCGATTTCCGCGGCGGTCATGCGCAGGCATTGGCGCATCGCGAACGATCGCCCCAAATAGCGAGTGGACTGCTCGAGCCAGCGGCGTCGTGGCGAAGTGTCGGCGCGCATTGGATCGAGGGCAGCAGCGGCGAGCTCCGCGAGGCGGCTCACGGTGCGCGCTGGATTCTCACCGACCGACCATTCGAGCAGCGAGGTTCCTGCTTCGGACGCGGTTTGCGCAGGAACGACAAGCGCGCCGCGCTCCTGGAAAATGCTCGTGGGAGGCGGTGAGATCGCGGACAGCAGATCCGGCTGCAATCCGCGCTCGATCATGGCAGCGATGGAGCGCGTGGGGTCGACAGTCACTCCGACCGAAACAGGGCGAGCGCGACGCAGCTCGTTCTTAAGGATGCGCAGCGACTCGTCCAGATCCCCAACCACGAAATCGATGAAACCGGCCCGTAGTCCTTCGCGGAGACGCTCTGCATCCGCATCGACGCAGAGTGAAGCGGCGCCGGCAATGCTGGCCGCGATGACAGCCGCGATGCCACCGGCGTCGAGCTGCGAGCGAAGCAGCAGCTTGCCCCTGAGCGGATGGCCAAACTGGCTCAGAGCAAGAAACTGATCGTGAACGGCGGAGAGTTCAGGCAGAAGCATGCGCTCCCTGACATTCTGTCACGGCAGACCCAACACTCCGGCCCCGTCGCATTACCTGAGTTTGATTTCAAGAGGTGGAAGTGACTGCGGTGCGCGCAGCACTCCCTAAACTGGGAGTGCCTCTTTCAAAGTGCGAATGCGGTGAACGCAGGATCGGTCCGAAACATCGGATCGACGGCCCGCTCGCCGCTACAACGACCTGCGGGCCGTTTGAATGAAAGGGGGTGAGTCCAAAGGATGAATAGGAAATCATCCTGGACCCGCATCGCTATCACAATCGTCTTCGACTGGCGATTGATTCTGGCGATCGCTGTCCTCGTACTCATGCTACTGATGAAGTAGCCAACTTCCCGGGAGGACGCACTCCTTCCGGGAACTACTTCAACTTCATTATATATCGGCTGAACTTCTTACCAGCTTGAGTAAGGCTGGCCGTCGGCGCCCTGCTCCTGCGCGCCGCTGTGCACGTCGTTCACGCCCGGCTCGGTCTGGTCCGTGTCGGCATACGTGTCGTCCGTCGCCGTCACCCATGTTTCGCGGCTGTGTGTGAACGGGTCCTGAGGAATCTCTTTCAAATACCCGCTCTGGACCAGATCGTCGAGCGACTGCGGCGCCTTGTTCTTGTCCATCGTGTAGGAGTCGATGGCGTTCCGCATCACGTGAAGGTCTTCGCGCAGCGCCGCCTCCTTCGCGCTCTTAATGGCGGCAACGAAGCTGGGGATCGCGACCGCGGCGAGGATGCCGATGATCAGCATCACCACCATTAACTCCACCAGCGTGAAGCCGTCTTCCGATTTGCGAATTGGATTTTTCAGGCGCAAGAGATTACCAGGTCGAATACTTCGTTCCGTCCAGCCCCGTGCCGTCGGACTTCGTGAATACATCGAAAACGTTTTGCCCGCCCCAGGAATCGCTGTCCGGATCGTCCTGCATCGAGCGCAGCCCCCAGTCGTCGTTGCCGGTCATCGGGTCAAGGGGAATGTGACGCAGGAAGCGCACCTTCTTGCCCTGCACGTCGACGCCATCCACCAGCGTCTGCAGATCGGGCGGATAATTCTGGCTGTCCACCTTGGTCTGGAAGGCGTGCTTGTCGGCCGCGTCCTTATAGGAATCGATGGCTCTGCGGATCTGCCACAGGTCGTAGCGCAGCATGCGTTCCTTCTCGCGCTTGACCTCGAAGCGAGCGATGGGAACGGCCGCCGAGGCGAGGATGCTCAGGATCGCCACCGTCACGATCAGCTCTACGAGCGTCAGGCCGGCTTCCCGGTCCTGCTTGCCTCTTGCTCGCCTGTAATGAATCAACTGCATATCTCGATT
This sequence comes from uncultured Acidobacteriaceae bacterium, assembly GCA_963705765.1. Classification (GTDB taxonomy): domain Bacteria; phylum Acidobacteriota; class Terriglobia; order Terriglobales; family Acidobacteriaceae; genus Palsa-343. The sequence goes on from CAVPKU010000058.1 coordinate 75,600, forward strand.
CCCGTTGGTCGGCTTACTGGATGTGGACGACGGCCTGCGATCCCGTTGCGGGGATCGGTTGCTGCTGGCTGTTCCGCACCACGGGCCGTGTGATGGCTACGGACGCATCGCCTGCGGCCTTCGCCTGGAACGTGAGCACGCATAACGTACCCGACGATCCGCTGACGCCTTTCGTTCCCGGTGGTCGCGAGGCAGCGATGGCGACGTTGCCCTGGCCGTCGTCGCGATGCACCAGGGCCACGGCCTGACCGTCTTTGCCTAATGCGTTGGGATGCTGCGGATCGTCGGAGTCGACATTGATCAGCGTCAGTTTGGACGAATCATATTGCACGTTCATCGGAACGCCGAATACGTCGTTGCCTCCCGCGAGGTCCACAAACATTTTGAAGCTCGAACCGGCCTTGACCGTGGTCTGCGGCGGATTCATTTGCAGGCTCACCGGCGCAGCCGTGGCCTGATTGGCCTGCTGCTCCATGTTGGTCATCGCCTGCTGCGCGGCCACTGCTGCCGTAGGGGCGGGAGCCGGCGGCTGCTGCTGCGGTGAAAAAGCCGGAGCGGGAGCAGGCGTCGCCGGCGCGGTCACCTGCGGAGCGATCTGGGTCAGGTTGATGGGACGCAGCTCGACGTTGTTGGTGGTGCCGGTATCGATCAGCTGCAGATTTTCCGGACTGAGTTCGACCGCGCGCACGACGTGGGGCACGACCAGGAACACGATCTCGTCATCGGTGACCTGTTTTTGCTGCGTGCTGAAAAAGTACTTGAGCAGCGGAAGCTCGGCGAGGCCGGGCGTGCCACTAATCGACCAGGTGGTCTGGTGCTGCACGATGCCGCCCAGCAGATTCGGCTCGCCATCCTTCAGGCGAATGGTCTGATCGATGACACGCTGGGTGATGATCGGCTCGGTGATACCGCCGATGTTGGAGTTGCCGTTGGTCGCCGAAACCTCGACCTTGAACTTCATGCTGACGTCGCGGTCGTAGTGAACCGTGGGCTTGATGTCCACCGTGACGCCGACGTCGATGTACTGAAACTGCGTGTTGACCAGCGAACTCACGATGGCGGTGGCGGCGCCGGTCTGGTACGAACCGGTGGCGATAGGAATCCTCTCGCCGATTTTCAGGTTCGCTTCCTGTCCATCGGAAGCGCGCACCTGCGGGTTCTGAATGATGCGCGAACGCGTGTCGGTGAGCAGCAGGTTCACAGCGGCCTGGCCGATAGTGACCGCGAAGTTGGTCGAGTTCAGGTGGGCCAGATTATTCAGCGTGATGCTGCTGGTCGTCGTCGATCCGCTGTTGTTATTGTTGTTGTTATTGTTGTTGCTGTTGGTGCCGGTGCTGTTCAGGTTCGCGTTGGAAGGCTGGAAGTTGATGCTCGCCGTCTGCGGCAGCTGAACGCCGATATTGCGCAGCAGGTCGCGGCTCACTTCGAGCACCGCCACATCCATCACCACTTCCGGCTTCGGCTTGTCGAGATCATCGATCAGGCGGCGAGCCAGCAGCAGTTCGTCCGGCGTCGCGCGCATTACGATGGCGTTTTCGCTGGCCACTCCATTGATGCGGGCGCCCTGCGAGAACAGGTTGCGCAGCACGGTCTGAATCTCGGTGAAGTCGTTTTGCTGCGAGACGTTGTGCAGGTAGAAGGTCTCCACCGCCTGCTCATCCAGCTCGGTGTGCTTGCTGCGCGAGTTCTCGGCAACAAAGATGGTGTTCGACGTGATCGGGCGCCAGAAGGTGTTGGAAACCGTCGCCACGATACGCAGCCCGTCGGCAAGCGTGACGTTGTTGAGGTCGATCTGAATCCGCTTGGAGCTGTAGGCCGGATCGAAGAGCACATTAACGCCCGCCATCTTGCCGATCGCCTGGTAAATGATGCGGCTGTCCTCGACCATGTGCAGGGTCAGAGGATCATTAGAGATAGCCCGGAGCTGGATGGGTGCGGCCAGCTGCAGTGCCTCGTCAGTCGTGCGCGGCGCATTCTCCGGCGCCGGACTCTGGGCGTTGACTTTGTCCCGGGTGGCCTTGATGTCCTGCTCGGCCAGCTCATTGCTGGGATCGATCTCGATGGCGCGCAGAAACTCGGTGAGGGCGTCGGTGTAGTTGCCCTGGTCGCGCAGTTTCTCCCCGTGTTCCACATGGATGGCTGCCGCAGCGAATCGCGTGCGTTCCCAGGCGAGTCTGTAGCGCTCGTCGACCGGCTTCTTCTGGTACGCCTGGTAGTAGGCCTCATAAGCGGCGAGCGTGTTGCCCTTCGCCTCCGCCGTCTGGCCCTGCTTAAACCAGTGCGATGCCGACTGCGCGTGCGCTGCCGGCAGGGCAGCCAGAATCGTGGCGAGGAATGCCCAAATAACAAAACTTCGCTTCATGCAGCTCCATCGTGAGGGAGGAAATCGTACAAAGCCGGAGCGGCTGATCCCTGCAGGCTTCGCACTGGGATTGGCCCGGCCGGCGCCGCCGCTTCGTGCCCGGTATAGTATCGCACTCCGGCCCTGACGCGCGTCCTTAACTTCATGCAACACAGGTGATTATTCCGATGCAGGAGTATCGGGGTTTCGTCCGCTGACGGCTCCATATAGGATGAGAAATTGCGACTGCTACCATGGCCCGACCGACCAGCCATCTCGTCAAGCCGAACCCTCCCAAGGCCAGACCGCGCGACCCGGTAGCCTCCGGCGATCGCGACGCGGCCCAGAACCGGGTGGCCTCCCACAACTACTTCCTGCTGGAGAAGTACGAGGCGGGCGTGGCTCTGCGCGGGACCGAGGTCAAGTCGATCCGCGAGGGCAAGGCCAATCTGAAGGACGCCTATGGCCTCATTAAAGATGGGGAAGCCTTTCTGCTGAACGCACATATCGGGGCGTATTCGCATGGCAGCTCCAACAATCACGAGGCGCTGCGCACACGCAAACTGCTGCTCCACGAAGAGGAAATTCGAAAGCTCACGGGAAAGACGCAGCAAAAGGGATTAACGCTCATCCCCACACGGCTTTATTTCCGCAACGGCCGCGTGAAGTGCGAGATCGCAGTAGCCCGTGGCAAGCAGGACTGGGACAAACGCGAAACCGAACGCCGCCGCGAAGCCGACAAAGAAGCCCGGGCAGCCATTGCTCGAAGCCGGAAGGCCTAAAAAGTTGTACAAGATTTGTTGTACAATATTTCTATGCCGAACACCGTCAGCGCGGCTTACGCAAAAGCAAATCTGCCGAAGCTCCTCAAAGAGGCCTCAAAAGGCAAGAGCACCATGGTTGTGCGCTACAAGAAGCCGATCGCGATGATCGTGCCGGCGCCGACCGAAGAAACTGAAAAGCCGGTGCGACGATTTGGCGCGGGAAAGGGCCGAGTCAGGATCATCGATCCCCACTGGGCCGATCCCATGACCGATGAGGAAGTTGAGGCGTTCGTGGAGGGCCGGTATTAGGGTCCTCCTCGATACCCAGGTGCTGATTCTCGCGCACCTTGGATCGCTGCCCGCCAGGGTGCAGCACATGCTTGCTCCGGTCGAAGTCGAAGTCTTCCTCAGCACGGCATCCCTCATCGAAATTGCGATCAGGAACGCCATTGGCAAACTCGAAATGTCGGAACAGGAGACCAATCGCGCTATTCACGAGTTGCACATCAGCCTTCTGCCCTTTGAGCCGCGGCACGCTTTCGAACTATTCTCGCTGAACCTGCGTCACCGAGATCCGTTTGATCGCATGATCCTGGCCACGGCAATCGCCGAGAAACTCCCGATTGTTACTGGCGACCGGTTCTTCCGACGCTATTCCGAAGTTAAAGTGATCTGGTAGTCAATCACATCCCGCACACCGAACTTCCTATGAACCTAAATACTGTTTTTGCTCCCTCCGCCGACGTCGCCACCGAGCTCCTCGCCGTCTTCGCCATCGACGCCGCGCCCAAGGGCGCCGCGAAGCCCGAAGTCCGCCTCCTGACGAACGATGGCGCACCCACCCAGGCCGTCCAGGCCGTCCTCGACGGCGGCGAATTCAAGGCCGAATCCTGCGAAACCCTCCTGCTCCACAACCCAGCCGGCCTGAAGGCAAAGCGCCTGCTGATCGTCGGCCTCGGCAAAGCCGCAAAACTCACTCCACACGAGGTCCGCAAAGGCGCCGGCGCCGCCGTCCGTTTCGCCAAGCCGCGAGGCCTGCGCGAGCTGGCGATCGCCGTTCCGGCCGCTGACGGGCTGGACCTGAAACTGACCACGCGCGCACTGGCCGAAGGCGCCATCCTCGGCGACTACGATTCCGATACCTACCGTTCCGACCGCAAAGATCGCAGCGTCCAGACGGTTCAGGTCGTCGCTGCTTCCGTCCGTCGACCAGACAGCAGCAGAGGCAGGCCTGCGCGAGGGCGTCATCGTCGGCGAGTCGCAGAACTTCGCCCGCGTCCTGATCAATGAACCCGGCAACCGCCTGACCCCGACGATCCTCGGCCAGCGCGCGGCCGACATGTGCCGCGACTTCGGCATCCGCTGCGAGGTCCACAGCACCGACAAGATGCGCGAACTGCAGATGGGAGCGTTCCTGAGCGTCACTCAGGGCTCCGACGAGCCGCCCGCGCTGATCGTCATGACCTGGGAGCCGCCCAACGCCCCTGCTGGCCCCGTTCTCGGTCTCGTGGGGAAGGGAATCACCTTCGACACCGGCGGCATCTCCATCAAGCCCTCCGACAACATGGAGAAGATGAAGTACGACATGGCCGGGGGCGCAGCCATGATCGGCGCCATGCGCGCCATTGCCCAGCTTCAGGTGCCGGTGAAGGTCATCGGCATCGTGTGCGCTGCGGAGAATATGCCCTCCGGCAAGGCCCAGAAACCCGGCGACGTGCAGATTGCCATGCCGGCTCCCGGCAAGCCCGGCAAGGCCATCGAAATCATCAACACGGATGCCGAAGGCCGGCTGGTCCTGGCCGACGGCATCACCTACGCCAAACAGCTCGGCGCGACCCACCTGATCGACGCCGCTACGCTTACCGCCGCTGTCGCCATCGCCCTGGGGCAGTTGAACGCCGGCATTTTCGCCAACGACGAGGACAGCTACAGCCGCTTCATGGATGGTCTCAAGGTTTCCGGCGAGCGCTACTGGCGGCTGCCGGCCGAGGACGACTACCGTGACGTCATCAAATCGACGATTGCCGACATCAAAAATACCGGCGGCCGTTACGGTGGAGCCATTAACGCGGCTATGTTTATAAAGGAGTTCGCCGAGGAGACCCCTTGGCTGCACCTGGATATCGCAGCCACTGCCTGGAACGACGATCCCAAGCCCTGGTCAGCGTCGGGGCCCACCGGGGTGGCCGTCCGCAGCGTCATTGAGTGGATCCGGAGCTACGGGGTTTGATCTGGGGTGCAATCAATGATTGCAGTGATTGCAATGCATGCATTGACAGCAATGATTGCATCGCACTACAGTTGAACCATGGCTAGCATTACCATCCGCAAACTCGATGATTCCGTTAAGACAAAGCTCCGCGTGCGCGCGGCTGAAAACGGCCGTTCCATGGAAGAAGAGGCAAGAGCGATCCTCGAGGAAGTCGTTTTGAAGCCTGCGCCTTCTCGCCCTCGTGGGAATATGGCCGAGCGAATTCGCAGCCTTTTTGAACCCCTGGGTGGCGTCGAACTCGACATTCCGCCGCGAGGCGTGAGCAAACGGAAAATCCCGGATTTCACCGGACCCGAGTACGGTGCCCACGACGATGAGTAGGGCGTGATCATCCTCGATACCAATGTTGTGTCGGAGGCCATGCGTCCGGCTCCGTCTGCGAAGGTGATGGATTGGCTTGCGGATCAGCCCATATCTGAACTGTGTACGACGGCGGTGAATGAAGCCGAGGTCTTCTCTGGAATTGCATGCATGCCGGAAGGCCGTCGCCGCAGAGAATTTCAGACGCGAGCGGAGTTAATGTTTCAGGCCTATTTCGAGACTGCTGTCCTTTGCTTCGACAGCCAGTCAGCGCGGATTTACGCCAACATCCTGGCGGAGAGACAGAAGCGCGGCAAACCGATTGAGCCCCCTGATGCCCAGATCGCCGCCATCGCAAGACTCCACAACGCAACCCTGGCAACGCGCAACGTCAGCGACTTCGAAGACTGCGGTATTCGCCTGGTGAATCCCTGGGAAGCCTGAGGCGGCCTCAGAGCTGTTTGTTCCGAACTAGGAGTGCGCAGCAGCCGTTTTCCGTTCCTCCCCAGCCGCCTTCGCGCCAGCCCGAGCCCGAGTCATCAGAATCAGCCCAAACCCAAAAACAACAGCCCCCAGGCTGGCCAACTGTGCGTTGGTCATGCCCCAGAGGACTCTCGGATTGATCCGGATAAACTCCACCAGAAAGCGCGCAATCCCGGTCAGGATCAGATACTCACCGGTGATCTGCCCAATGGGCTTCGGCTTGTCCGGTCCCCCGCGTCGCCACAGGATCCAGGTAATCAGAATGGCGCCCAGCAACTCGTAAATCGGCGTCGGATGCACCTTCTGAAACGTCGGCACCAGCCCATGCGGAAAGCTCATTCCCCAGGGCAGACTTCGTCGGAATCCCGTAATCGCCGTCGCCGGAAACCAGGCACCCCAGCCGGCCCACGCCGTATCCGATCGCCGCAGCCGGCGAGGCCAGGTCGAGCATTTGCAGCGGGCCCAGTTTGTAGACGCGCGCCTGCCACAGCAACGTCAAAATTCCGACAATCAGCCCGCCATACCAGGCGAACCCGGCACGGTCAAAAAGTAAATCCGCCGGATGCGCCATCAGCGCCCGCGGTGTCTCCATCACATGCCACAATTTCGAACCGATAACACCGGCCACCGTCGCAACTGCGACGATGCTGATGCCATCCGCATCAATCTTCCAGCGGCGAAAGTTGCGAATCAGAATCCAGCAGGCAGCCACGGCCGCCAGCCACAGCATGATGCCGAATGTGCCAATCTCGAAGCGGCCAATATGAATGAATGGGTACATACGCGCGTCTTTTGAGTATAGCTTCCACAGGGGACTTTCGAGGTAATCTGGCTTGTGAGCACGACAACCACGCATACTGCCCTTGAGGTGCTTTTCAGCCGCGAACAAATCGGCCAGCGCGTTGCTGCCATGGGCCGCCAGATCGATCAGGACTACGCCGGCGAGAAAATCGTTCTGGTCGGAGTTCTGAAAGGGGCGGCAATCTTTCTGGCCGATCTCGCCCGCAGCATCTCGGTCGACAACACCTTCGACTTTGTGGCGGTCTCCAGCTACGGCAAAGGTGCCCGCAGCAGCGGAGCCGTGAAATTGATCAAGGATCTCGATAACCCTATCGAGGGCAAGAACGTCATTATTGTTGAAGACATTCTCGATACCGGTCTGACGCTGAACTTCCTGCGCAGCCTGTTCGAACAACACCAGCCAAAATCTCTCCGCATCGCAGCTTTGCTTGACAAACCTTCGCGGCGCGTGGAAAAAATCGAAGCCGATTATGTGGGTTTCACCATTCCCAATCAGTTTGTTATTGGGTACGGGATGGATTTCGCGGAGCGCTACCGGAACTTGCAGGACATCTGTCTGATGCCACCCGACGAAACCCTGGGGCTTGCCGCGCCCGAATTGCCGGCCCGCTGAAAGGAGTTGCCCCCAAATGTCACCGATTCACCTCATCGATGAAGAAGAGGAACTGGAAATCGTCGGGTTTGACGCGGAAGGATTCGCAAAACAGGCCCTCTCGTCGCAGGAAAGTCTCGCAGCTGTCATCGACCACACGCTGCTGAACCCCGAAGCCACCCAGGAACAGGTGATTCGCCACTGCGGCGAAGCCGCCGAACACCGCTTTGCATGCGCCCTCGTCAACCCTGCCTGGGCTGCGCTGGCCTATTCGGAACTCGCCGGAACCGGAATCCCGGTCGGCGTGGTTGTCGGTTTCCCGCTGGGCGCGTCCCTGGAACAACCAAGCGAGAAGAAGCCGCAGCACTGGTAAAGATCGGCGCGCACGATATCGACACCGTCCTGAACATCGGCCTGCTCCGCTCCGGTGAAAACCAGGCCGTCGAGCAGGACATCGCGGGCGTCGTCGCCGTGGCTCATGATGCAGGCGCCATCGTGAAAGTGATTCTAGAAACCTGCCTCTTGTCCGTCGAAGAGAAACTGCGCGCTTCGGAGTTGGCCATTGCTGCAGGCGCGGACTTCATCAAGACCAGCACCGGTTTTTCAACCGGTGGCGCGAACCCCGAAGACGTCGCGCTGATGCGGGGTGTTGCGGGCGGTCGTTGCGGCGTGAAAGCTTCCGGGGGAATTCGCACCTTAGCGGATGCCAGGCGCATGCTGGAAGCGGGCGCAAACCGCATCGGGGCCAGTTCGAGCGTGGCGATCATCGAGGAAATGTAGACCTGCTGGTGGGTCGGCTCGCGGCTGTTGCAGAGGCCATACCTGATCCTCGCGGACCTTGCTGCGAGCACCCGCATACCCACCCAAAACCCCGTATCATGATACGGTTGCGCGCGTACCAAGTCGCCAGGCCTCCAGGAGAGTTGTGACCGAAGATCCCCAGCAGAATCCGCCCGAGCATCAGTGGGAAGGTGACTACCGCCCCGTCTCTTCTGAAGCTTCGCCGCGGCCCGGTCAGCCCCAGGTCGACCCGCTCCAGACGGAATTCCTCGTCCGCCTCGCGGACACGCTGAACACCACCCTCGACCTCAAAACTCTGCTCGAACGCACTGCCTCCCTGGTCCGCGCCGTCATCGACTACCGCATCTTCGCCATCCTGCTTTACAACGACCGCACCAACGATCTGCGCATGCGTTTTCAGATCGGCCACAAGCCGGAGATCGAGCGGATGCGCATCCGCATGGGGCAGGGAATCGTCGGCGAGGTCGCGCAGAGCCGCCAGCCGATGCTGATCAACGACGTCAGCAGCGCCGGCAACTATATCAATGCGAACCCTGACGTGCGCTCCGAACTCGCCGTCCCCCTGATCACCAGGAACCGCATGATCGGCGTCATCGACATCCAGGCCGAGCAGCTGAATTACTTCAAGCAGGAACATCTGCACCTGCTCACGCTGACCGCTTCGCGCATCGCCGGTGCGATTGAAAATGCCCGCCTCTACACGCGGGTTGCGCGCCAGGCGCAGACCCTGCAGGTGCTCAACGAGATCAGCCGTGAAATCACCTCCATCCTCGATCCCGACGAGCTGCTGCAGAAGGTGGGCCAGCTGGTGCGCCGCATCATCGACTATCAGATGTTCTCCATCTGGCTGGTCAACGAGCCGCAACAGGTGCTCGTGAATCGCCTGTCGATTCGTTTCACGCACCGCTCCGACTCAAAGGAGAAAGAGAAGGAACAACAAAAAGAGAATCAGGCCGAGCCGAAGCGGACCATCTGGGATTCGTCGCCGCCCGTGGCGCCGTCGCCGCTCATTCCGCCCAGTTCGGTCCTGGGCCTCGCCGAGAACTCCGACGTCATCGGCACCACCATCCCTATCGACCGCGGCCTGGTTGGTGCAGCCATCCGCGAGAAGCGCGTGATCCATATCTCGGACGTGCGCAAAGACTCGCGCTATCACATGGTGAATCCCGAGACCCGCTCCGAAATGACCGTGCCCCTGATCTACAAGGGCACCGCCCTCGGCGTGCTCGACATCGAGCACACGCGCCTGCATTACTTCACTGAAGATCACGAGCGCGCCATGACCACGCTGGCGGCGCAGATTGCCATCTCACTCGAAAACGCGCAGCTCTACCAGCGCGTGACCCAGCAGGAGCAGCGACTGGAGCGGGATCTGGCCATGGCGCGCGAGGTCCAGCTGCGTTTGCTGCCGCCCGCGAAGCCGCAGCACAAGCGCGCCGAGTTCGCTGCGCGATTCCTGCCCGCGCGCACCATCGGCGGCGACCTCTACGACTTCCTGCCCTACGACGTCAACCGCAGCGCCGTAGCGCTGGGCGACGTCAGCGGCAAGGCGGCTCCGGCCGCTCTCTATGCCGCGCTGGTCAGCGGCATCATGCGCTCGGTGGCCAGCCAGCATCTGTCGCCCTCGGAGATGCTGCGGACGCTGAACGATGCGCTCCAGGAGCGCAGGCTCGATTCACAGTACGTCACCATGCTTTTTGCGCTGTGGAACGACGAGAATCTCACCGTGCAGATCGCCAACGGCGGATCCGTCCAGCCGCTCTTCTGTCGCGGCGAGGAGATTGAGACCATCAAGGCCGAAGGCTTTCCGCTCGGCATGTTCCCCAACGCCACGTGGGAGGAGTTCAGCATCTCCACGCAGCCTGGCGATTCCGTAGTCTTCTTCAGCGATGGCATCGTCGACGCGCAGAACTCCGCCGGCGAAATGTTTGGCAACGATCGGCTCGTCGCTACGGTGAAAAAACATCACCACAAATCGGCGTCGCGCTTGGCCGAAAGTATCCTCACCGACGTGGGCCGCTTTCAGGGCAAGCGCGATCGCTTCGACGACGAAACGGTGGTCATTCTGCGCGTGATCTAGCGTCGCACGCGGAATTTCGGCCGGCCATGCGGCTTCGACACCTGGCTCCGATGTGCGGATTTTTGCTTGCACAATTGGGCGGCGGCATTTATACCAGTGAGGCCGCACGCCAGGGCATTCGCACGCCCATCGTTGAGCCCGGCCTGTGGCGCTGCATCATCAAAGAACCTCCCAACTGAAAACCGCGTCCTCCTGTCCCGTGCTCCTGGCTTTTGCTGTCGCGCGGAGAACCCAACCTCCCACGAATGAAAAAGGAATCAACTCCAATGAATGAAATCTCGCAACTGCTGCAGCAAAAGTTTGGTCTCAGTCCCGACCAGGCCCAGGAAGCGGAACGCGCCATCCTCGGATTGATCCGGTCGAAGGTGCCCGCGCAGTTCCAGGGAATGGTCGACTCCATCCTGGGCTCCCAACAACCGGCCGGTTCCGAGCCAACCGAAGCAGCCTCCGGCGGAATGGGCAACAGCCTGCTGGGCGCCGCTGAAGGGTTGTTGAACCGCGGATAAGACGCTCGCCTCGACGACCTCACGCAACACTCACCACTGGCCAGATACGAAAGGAAACTCCATGAAAATCCCACGCATCGGTTCTGCTCTTTTAACTCTTGCAGCCTGCTCCCTGTTCAGCGTTCTGCCTGCATTCGCTCAGGCCAAGCCCGGCGCCAAGCCGGCCGCGGCGCCGGCTGCAACCTCCGCCAGCAAACCCGCAGCGAGTCTGGTGGACATCAATTCCGCCACCGCGGATCAGCTGAAGGCTCTGCCCGGAGTCGGCGACGCCTATTCGCAGAAGATCATCGCCGGCCGTCCCTACGCGAACAAGACGCAGCTCAAGACCAAGGGCATCGTCCCTGCGGCCACCTACGACAAGATCGCGAGCCTGATCATCGCGAAGCAGCCGCCCAAGGCCAAGGCCACCCACTAGCCCACCGGCTTTTCATCGGATAAACCCAGGGGCGCCTTCGGGCGCCTCTTCGTTTGTGCGCCATGGCCGTCACAAATTTGTCTCTGCGGTCAACCTGCCATTCGCGCATCTCTTGCCGTCTGATATTCTCAAGAGTTTTCACCCGTTCTGTGTTCGTCTCTGCAGAGCGGTCGGAGGAGTAGCGCCATGCCGGAACAGCGAGGAAGGAAATACCACCAGGCGCGCGTGGCCGAGACGTTGCGGGATGAGATCGGCGCAATGATCGAGGGCCAGCTCTCCGATCCGCGCATCAGCTTCGCCTATGTCAGCCAGGTGGTGCTCAATCCCGGCGGGAAGTCCGCCCTGATCTACGTAGCGGTCGACGGCGGCGCTGAGGAAGAAGCGGACACGCTGGAGGGCCTGATGGCGGCGCGCGGTTATATTCGCCACGAACTGCTGGAGCGGATGGGCGTGCGCTATGTTCCCGAGCTGACCTTTCATATCGATCGCTCCGAGAAAATGAAGGCGAGGATCGACGATCTGCTCGGCCGCAAGCGGCGAACGCGCCTGAAGACGCAAAGCTCAGAACAGAAGGAACAGAACACAGAGCAAGGCGCAAAACAGAGCACACAGCAGGGAACTAATCCGAGCGGTGGGAGAGCGTCGTAGTGATTCCCCGCCGTCAAACCACCCAGGAACGTTGATGGTTGCAGGACACGACATCCCGTTGCAGCATGACGAAAACCAGGGCGGCGCTCTCCACAATGGCCTCCGCGATGGCCTGGATGCCGTCCTGCAGGTCATCCGCCGCGGGCGCCGCTTTGCGATTTGCTCCCACGCGCGTCCCGATGGAGATGCGGTGGGCGCCATGCTGGCCTGCGGGCTGCTCCTCAACCAACTGGGAAAGACGGCGGACATGGTTTCCGCGGATCCGGTTCCAATGATCTATCGCGGCCTGCCGTGTGCTAATTCCATCCGCCACGTGAACCGCATCGACGGCGATTACGACGCCATCATTCTGCTCGAGTGTGACGGTATCCAGCGGTCGCGAATCGCAGGCCTCGAGGGCCGCTTTCTGGTGAACATCGATCACCACGCCACCGGTCGCCCCTTCGGCAACGTCAACTGGATCGATACGCATGCCTGCGCGGTGGCGGAAATGGTCTACCGGCTGGCCCTGGCTGCGGGAGCCGACGTGACGCTGCCGATAGCGACCTGTCTCTATGCCGGCGTGCTCACCGACACAGGATCGTTCTGCTACGAAGGAACCGACGCGCACGCGTTTGAAGTGGCGCGCGAGCTGGTCGGGCATGGCGCCGATCCGGCAGGGATCGCCCGCGAGGTCTATTTCTCCAATCCGTTGTCGAAGATGCTGCTGCTCGGTGCGGCGCTCTCGAACCTTCGCCGCGAAGGCAAGCTGGCCTGGCTGTGGGTGACGGCCGACGACATGATACGCACCGGGGCTGCCGAAGAGGACTGCGAAGGCATCGTCAATTATGCGATCGCCATCGCCGGAGTCGAAGGCGCCGTCCTGTTGCGCGAACTGCCCGACCATCGCGTCCGCCTCTCGCTGCGCAGCAAAGGCGAACTCAACGTTGCGCGCATCGCTGCCAGCCTTGGCGGCGGCGGACATCTCCACGCGGGCGGCTGCACCATGCAGGCGCCGCTGCGCGAAGCCACCGAGAAAATTCTGGAGACCATGCGTCAGGAGCTAATAACCATGGTTCCGGCACGGTCGGCATCGACGGAAGAATCCGGTCCGAATCTGGTAGGCTGACTCAATCGTGCTCCATGCATGCCTCAGGTCTGACCGACTCCTGCGAGACGAACATTTGTCCGGGTTTCAAACGAACGGCAAAAGCGGCTCCTACCATGGTTAAAACAACCGCCCGAACGTGACCGAGACTCCCAAATCCTCAGTGAAAACTGAAGCGAATTCCGACGATCGCCCAGGACAGGACCGCGTAACGCCGTCCGTTGCGCTCGGCGACCCGTCACCGGATGCGCGCTCCGGCGATGCGGCACGACTGCCGGGATGGATCGCGAGCATTCGCTCCAGGTTTCCTGCATTTGGCGAGATCGCGGAAGCGGCAACGCTGTTTTGCCTGACTGCCTTTTTCCTCTTCTACGGACTCGTCCCCATTTTCGGCGGAGACGGCCTCGGCCTGGTCGGCGCTGACGAACCTCGCTACGCGCAGGTCGCTCGCGAAATGCTCAACCGCCGCGACTATGTCACCCCGGTCCTGTGGGGACATCCGTGGCTGGAGAAACCTGCCCTTTACTACTGGCGCGCGATGTTCGCGTTTCGCGAATTCGGCGTCCACGACTGGTCCGCGCGTCTGCCTTCCGCCAGCTTCGCGTTCATGCTGGTGGTGCTCATCTATCTCCACATCCGCCGATTCCGCAACGGCGGCCAACTCGATGCGGCATTGATCACGGCCTGCTCGGCGGCGATTCTCAGCTTTTCCCGCGGCGCCTCGACCGACATGCAACTGGCCGCGCCCTTCGCCATCGGCATGCTGGGCTGGTACGCCTGGTATGAGACCAACAGCAAGTTCTGGCTCTTCGATATTTATTTCTTTGTCGGAGCCGCCACGCTGGCCAAAGGTCCTGTCGCGCCGTTGATGGCCCTGGTGATCATCGGCATCTTTGCCGGACTGCGCCGCGAATGGTCGCTCTTTAGGCGCAGCCTGTGGTGGCCCGGAATCGTGCTCTATTTCGCGATGGTGCTGCCGTGGTTCATCGCGGTGCAGCGACGCAATCCGAACTTCCTGCGTATCTTTTTCCTCGAACATAATCTCGAACGCTTCGCAACCAACCGCTTTGAGCACTACCACCCCTTCTGGTATTACGTGCCGGTGATGTTGCTCGGGCTCACGCCCTGGGCCGTGATTGCAATCACCGCGTTTGTGGATGCGATCGGCGGCTCGTTCAATGAGTGGAAGGTGCGCCGCGCCAAAGTTCTCTATGTCGGCCACGGGCGCGCGGGCGACGCCTTTCCCGAGTTCCTCGTGCTCTGGGCTCTGGTTCCCATCGTCTTCTTCTCCTTCTCCGACTCGAAGTTACCGGGGTACGTTTTGCCCGCCGTGCCGCCGCTCACGATTCTCGCCGGCGACTATCTCAATCGCATTCGCAATCGCGGACTCAAGCCCTGGCTGTTGATCCTCCACGCCGTGCTCACCGGCATCCTGAGCATGTTCGTGCTGCTGATGCCGTTGCATCTGCATAATCCTGAAGAGGTTCCGCCGCGGGTCGCAATCATCGCCGCCAGCATGGTGGGCGTGGCCACCATCGTGTTTATCCTCATCACTGTCGCGCGCTTCGGCCTCAAGCGGCTGCGCATCGCCACCATGACGCCCATGGTGATCCTGCTGCTCTATATCTTCGGCATCGGACCCGTCTTCGGCATCGGTCCTCTGCCCAACACGAAACACAACATCCTTTTGATGGATATGACTTACTCGGCGCGTCCGCTGGCCCAGATTCTGGAGCAGATCAGCGCGCCGCCGGGTACTGTGGCCATCTTTCACGTGCGCAGAGATGTACAGTACGGTCTTTCTTTCTATCGCAATCAGCGCAGCGTGAATTACGATGTTGGCATCACGGTGAGCGATCCACCGCCGGATGGTCCCGGTCCGCACGGTGTGCTCATCGAGGAAGTCAAAGAAGGATCGTCCGCCGAACAGATGGGCCTGAACCGGCTCATCGGCGACGATCTGGTTGCGGTGAACGGCCAGCCTGTCCTGAACGCGGCGGACTTCGAAGCTATGCGGGCGCGCTGGAAGCCGGGTGTCAGGCTGGAATTCGAGGTGCTCGATCCGCGAATTCCGAACAAAGAGCCGCAGTTCGCAAGCGGCATCATGCAGGACGGAGTTCCGGAGAAACAACATCTTCTTGTCATTCCGGGAGCCTGCCTTTCTGAAGTTCCCTGTGCAAGTGAGCTTCATCGAAAACTAGCGGGGAGGCAATATGATCCGCTCTTCACTTACCCCGCTCAGAACCTGGTCGTCTACGAAGTCGCGGCCAGCGATTCAACGCAGGCAGTCCATAGTCGGTGAGCAGTCTGTTGCAGTTGGGCCGGGAGGAAAGCCGCCTGGCGCGGTTCAGAGCGCCCGGGTGGCCGTGTATCGATGAGCTCTGCGCTCCAGTTCGAGTTGTTGGATCTCCGTCATTTCTCCGCGGGCAGCCTGCGCCCACTGCTTGATGAGGAAAGCCGCATCTGGAGCCAGCGGCTGCACTGGGACTATCGAGGCTCCGCCGAACTGCTGCTGCAGTATCTCGACTCGCGCGTTTTGCCCGGGTATGTCGCGGTCGAGAACGGCCGGATTGTCGGCTACATCTTCTGCGTTTACGAAGGCTACAAAGCCGTCATTGGCGATGTTTTCGCGATGCCGATTCGCGATGCAGACGCCCGCCTCCCGAATAACTCCGGCCATCGCGACGATACAGCAGCGGAGGTCCGCAATGAGCTGCTGCTCCGTCTGCTGGAGATGGTGAGGAATACTCCGGGCGTGACACGGATTGAATCGCAGCTTCTGCTGCATCCGCACGGCGCGCACCAGCAAATCTTTGACGACGCGGGATTCGAGATTCACGAGCGCATCTTTATGGAATGGCCTCTGCGGCCGTCCCTGGGCGCTGCGGCGCGGGATGGGGCAGGTTATCCCGTCTTCAGCGATGCCGAGGTTCCCATCGACCTGGAGCTGCGCCGTTGGGCGGAGACGGATCTGAGCCCTGCAGCCCGCCTGATCTCGACGTCATACCAGGGACACCTCGACAGCCATATCAATGAGCAATACCGAACCGTCTCCGGTTCGCAGCGATTCCTGCATAACATTGTCCGCTTCCCGGGCTGCGGCTATTTTGACGCGGATGCGTCGTTGGCTCTGATCGAGCGCAGCAGCGGCGAGATGGCCGGTCTGCTGTTGTGCTCACGGGTTCGCGACGATGTCGGGCATGTGACGCAAATCTGTATCGCGCCGCAGCACCGAGGCCGCGGACTGGGTCGGCTGCTGATGGTCGAATGCGCGCGGGCTCTCACCAAGCGCGGCTTCGGCCTGCTCACGCTCACGGTTACAGCTTCGAACCGCAGAGCCGTTTCCCTGTATGAATGGCTTGGCTTCAGAGGCACTCACCGCTTCGACGCGATGGTGTGGGATCAGAACGAAGGGCCGTTTACCGGCTGAACCTCGAGCCGGGCTCGGACTTCCCAGTAACCCGTAACCCGAAATCAGCCCGCCGCAACCGGCTCCGCGTGCTCGGCTGCCAGCGCGACCGAGCGCAGCCCGGCAGCATCGATGGTCGCCTCCACCATCGCGTTCATCCCCATGCACGAATTCATCATCAGATGGTAGAGCTTGCGATCGTCCCACTCGCGCTGGTGGAAACGCCGGATGTACTCCGCGCGCCGTCGATCCGTCGCGATGATCTCGCTCTCGGCGTCGCCGGAGTGTTCCGGAAACGTCTCCTGGATGTAGCGGATCTTGCGCGGCATCGATGCGTAGACGAAGACGTGATACGCACCCGGTGAGCGCGACAGCATGCATGCGGCTCCGCGTCCCACCACCACGCAGTTGCCCTTCGCGGCCTCCTCCAGCACGTAGCCCTTCACGAACTCCACCATTTGCCCGCTGTCGAAAACCTTGGGATGCTCTGGCAACTGCTCCAGCGACCCCAGCCAGAACGCCTTGCCAAACCGGTAAAACCACGGATCGACCCGCTCGTCGCAGCGCTTCACCAGCATGGGCGCCACGCCCGCCTTGCGCGCAACGTCCTCGGTCAGGCAGCCGTCAATCAGCCGCCATCCCAGGCGACTGGCCAGATGGTGCGCGTACTCTCCGCCCTGGCTGCCGTATTCCCGTTCGACCGTGATCACCTGAATCATTGCCGTTTCCTTCCGTTTAACTGCCGATGGTGCAATTTTTTGCCAGGCTCCGTCAAGGGACTGGATTGCCAGCAAAGAAGTCAATGCACAAGTACGATGCTGGGTTGCTATCATTGGGGCAGGTTTTTCACCATGGCCAAGGTCGAAATCTCGATTCCCGACGAGCTTGCCGAAGAGGCACGGCTTGCGGGATTGCTTTCATCGCCCAGGCTGGAGGAGTGGTTGCGGGAACAGGTTCGCCTCCGCAAGATCGACGAACTGTTTTCCGCGATGGATCGCATGGCGGCAATTCCTGATCCGGCGCCCATGTCCCCCGAGGAAGTCGCAGTTGAGTTAGCCGCCATGCGAGCGGATCGGCGCGCCAAAGCCGCTCGCTGATGCGCCTGGTTCTCGATACCAACGTGGTTATTTCTGCGCTGTTGTGGACCGGAGCGCCGAAAGACCTGTTCGACGCGGTCAGAGAAGGCCGGTTCGAACTCTTTACCAGTGCGCCGTTACTCGAGGAGCTAACCACGGTTCTCGAGCGAAGAAAATTTGAGAAGAAGATCGCAGCTTCGGGTCTGACCGTGGACGAGATCGTCGACAGATATGCGTTCCTCGCCAAGCTGGTAAGGCCGCAATCAACCCAGCGCATCGTCGCCGATCCCAAAGACGATGTCGTGTTTGGAACGGCGCTCGCCGCTGGAGCAGACTTGATCGTCTCCGGCGATTCCCATCTTCTGACCCTGAAAAACTACAAGGGGATTCGAATCGTACGAGCCGGTGATCGGGCTGCTCTCGGCTTCTGAACTGCCGGAACAGAGGGTATGAATGGGGAAGTCCGCGAATTTCGCGGGATACTCGGGCGCCGCAAGGCGCGTCCGCCTGGACGGCCAGTCCCCGCAAGGCGCGTCCGCCTGGACGGCCAGTCCCCGCAAGGCGCGTCCGCCTGGACGCTTACTCCCGGAACTCCACCACCGTCGCCCCGGCGCCCCCTTCGTTTTGCCCAGGCTCGGTCACCGACGCCACCTGCGGATGCTTCTCCAGCCACGCCCGCAGCGTCCGCCGCAGCACGCCCATCCCGGTGCCATGAATGATGCGGATGCGCGGCAGCCCCGCCAGGAAAGCGCGGTCGATGAATTTCTCCACGTCATCGTGCGCCTCATCGGCCGTCTTGCCGATTACATTGATCTCGCTTGACCCCATCTCCGGCTCCGCCATCGTCACGCTGATCCCGGCGCGTTTCCGCACAGCCTGCAGCGGCGTCTGCGTCCTGGCGCTCGATACCACCTCTGCAATCTCATCCCGCGCCACCCGCATCTTCATCGCGCCGACCGCGACCTCAAACGTCTTATCGTCGATCTGCCGCTGCACCACCGCCGTCTTCCCCAGCGAACGCAGCCGGACCGTGTCCCCTCAGCCACATGGCGCACGATGTGCGGCTGCGCGTTTTGATCGCCGCGATCCGCGCCCGTATGCTGCGCGACCACCGCCGTGTTGAAGCTCTCAGAAAACTCTCGCCGCAGCCGTGCGATCCGCTGCTCCGCCTGCTTGGATAATTTTTGCTGTGCAGCCCGATCCTCAATCGCCTTTACCGTTTCGCGCATCTGGAACTCGAAGTTCTTCATCAGCGACGCCAGCTGCCCTTCGAGATCCTTCACCTTGGCGCGCCACTCCTTCATCCCATCTGCGTCCAACCGCGCACGTTCCTTCGCCAGTTCCTGCTCCAGCTGCCGTATGCGAACCTGCTCCTTCTCCACCTGAGCCAGTTGCTCGTGCAGGCTGTCGAGGAACCGCGCAATGTCCTGCGTCTGCGTGTTCAGCTGGGCTCGCGCGGCCGCGACAATCTCCGCGCTCAGCCCCAGCCGTTGCGCAATGTTGATCCCCGCCGACAGCCCTGGCACGCCCTGGCGCAGCTCATACGTCGGCGCCAGCGTCTTTTCATCGAACCCAACCGCCGCGTTCACCGCGCCCGGCGCATTCTCCGCGTAGACCTTGAGCGACGTCAGGTGCGTCGACACAATCGACCACGCGCCCACCTTCAGGAAATGCTCCGCCACCGCGACCGCCAGCGCCGCGCCCTCTTCCGGATCGGTCGCTGACCCCAATTCATCCAGCAGCACCAGCGACTGCGACGTCGCCTGCCCCGCGATGCGATTCAGATTCGTCACATGCGCCGAAAACGTGGACAGGTCCTGCTCGATCGACTGCGCATCGCCAATGTCGGCGAGAAACGCATCGAACCCCGGTGTCACGCATTCATCCGCCGGAACCGGAACGCCCGCCTGCGCCATCATCGCGAGCAGCCCCACCGACTTCAGCGTCACCGTCTTGCCGCCGGTGTTCGGACCGCTGATGATCAGTTGCCGGTCCACACCTGCTAACTCCAAACTGACCGGCACAATCGCTTTTGACTCCGCCCGCAGCCGCCGTTCCAGCAGTGGATGCCGCGCATTCTTCAGCCGAAACGCAGGCGCCGCCTCCTCAGCGAATTTCGGAACCGCGCAGTCATACTCCTGCGCGAAACGTGCCCGAGCCTGCAGCGTATCCACCTCCGCCAGCACCTTCGCCCCGGTCAGAATCGGCCCGCCGAACTGCGCGATCTGCCTCGTCATGTGCAGAAAGATGCGATGAATCTCCCCCTGCTCCTCTTCGAGCAGCCGCACCAGGTCGTTGTTCAGCTCGATGGTCTCCAGCGGCTCAACATAAACCGTCTGCCCACTCGAGCTCGCTCCGTGC
This sequence comes from uncultured Acidobacteriaceae bacterium, assembly GCA_963705765.1. Lineage (GTDB taxonomy): Bacteria > Acidobacteriota > Terriglobia > Terriglobales > Acidobacteriaceae > Palsa-343. The sequence continues at coordinate 95,536 of CAVPKU010000058.1, forward strand.
ACCACGCCCTGGACGCGTCGCTTCCACTCCGTCTTCACCGGGATCACGAATCGCTCGCCGCGAATCGTGATCAGCTCGTCCTGCGTCGACCCGCCCTCGGAGAATCGCCGCAGGGCCGATCGCAGGCTCTCCTCAATCGCGCGTTGCTGTCTCTCCATCTCCCGTCGAATCCGCCGCAGCTCCGGTGAGGCATCGTCAGCCAGCGTCCCATCCGGCATCAACTTGTCGCGCATCGACTCCGTCAGTGGCCGCAAGCTCGTCCCCAATAATTCCTGAGAAAGTCCCGTCAGCTCCGGCAGCTTGTCCTGCGTGTTCTGAGGAGGCGTCCGCATCAGTTCTGTCCACGCTGTGATCTCCTCGGCGAGCGCAATCACCGCACGCAACTCCTCAGACTCCAGCGCCACGCCCTCAATCCGCGCCTTCGCCAACAACTCCGTCGGATCGAACAGCGCCCGCAGCTGCGGCATGATCCCCGCGCCTACCAGCAGCCGCATCTCCGCGACCAGCGTCTGCGCACGCCGCACCCAGCCGCGATCCATCGAAGGCACCAGCGCACCAATCCACGCCCGCCCCACAGCCGACTGCGAATACGTGCCCAGAAAAGTTACAAATTTGTCCCACTCCAGCTGAAAGCTCGGCGCAATAGGTTCGGGAATCTCGGGCAGTAACGGCATGTATTGTTATCCCGCGCAGGTAGCGCGCCAATTGAAGATCTTTGGGGGCCGATCCCCATTGCCGGGTTGCTACACCGGAATCAAACGCCTTGCCCGACTCGTACGAGACTCATCCGGTCTGTCTACGGGAGGGCCCAGCCCCCGGCGGCCCCATGATCATCGTAGCGCGCCGATCTCAGGCCATGGCGAGGGTGCGGCGCCCTACAGGCTCACCCGCGGGGCTCACCTTGATTTCGATGTCGTAACCGAGGCGATTCAGACACTCCATCAACTTGCTCTCCGAAAGGTTGGCGAAATCTCCACGCATCAGTCCCGAAACTTTCGCCTGAGAAATACCCATGCGGCGTCCAGCTTCCTGTTGTGTCAGGCCGAGCCGCCGCACGGCGCGGGTTATTTCAATCACCAGTCCAGACTTGATTCCGAGCTCTTCCGCGTCGGCCAGACCAAGGTCTCGAAACACGTTTCCAGAGCTGGCTTCAACGGCGACACCTTTAACCATGCGTTTTGCCATCGCGAATCTCCTTTGCCATTGCCTCAGCCACTTTGAGCCTGGCGTCAATAATCTCCAGGTCCCTTTTGGGGGTTGCAATCCCGCTCTTGCTCTTCTTTTGAAAGCAGTGCAAAACGAAAACTGCTTCCCTGAACTTGACGGTGTAGACGGCCCGGTAGGTCCCGGCTGCATTGTCTTCCACCACCTCCAGAACTCCAGCGCCTCCAAAACCCCTGAGCGTCTTCGCGGCGTCGTGCTGTTCGCCCTGCTGGGCAAAATTGAGAGCATGACCGAAGAATTTCCGCACAGCGATGGGTAGCCCCATCAGGTCCTTCTTACTGCTCCCGACCCAATAGAGGCGTTTCGGTGGGGGCTCCATGAGGACAGTATACCGGAACTGGTATGACGATATGGTGCTGGAAACTGCGCTGAGCGGAAACGCAGACCTGCTGGTGACCTTCAACCGGAGAGATTTCGAGCCGGCCGCATCTGGCCTGGGAATCAGCGTAGTGGCGCCACGAGACGCCTTAAAGCAGATCACGGAGGAGAAATGAGAAAGAGCAACTTTGCCCTGAGACTTCAGCCTTCGCTCCTGGATGAAGCCCGCAGAACTGCCGACGAAGAGGGCGTTGCCCTCAATCAGCTCATTAACGTGGCGGTGGCGGAAAAGCTCTCAGCAATTCGGACGGAATCATTCTTCCGTGAGAGTGCGCGTCGCGCCAATATTCCAGAAGCAATCGAGATGTTGAAGCGGATGGGAGAAGGGAATCCGCCGATGAAGGGGGATGAACTTCCCGACTCCGAAAGGCTCTATGCCGTGACCAGCCGCCGGAAACGGACGACGCCAACCGGAACAGGAAGATCGCGTGCCGCGCTAAAAAAGCCGTAATGCCGGATGTGCTCGATACAATGCTTTGTTTTACGTGGTTAGCGCATCAGTGAAGTCTTTTGGGGGCTGATCCCCGTTGCCGGGTTGCTACACCGGAATCAAAGGCCTTGCCCGACTCGTACGAGACTCATCCGGTCTTTCCACGGGAGGGCCCAGCCCCCAGCGGCCCCAAAATCATCGTAGCGCGCGGTCAGTTCTCCCGCATTCTGCACATTGACACGCCCCCGCCCCCTCTGCTCTCCTCAATCCATGCAGCGCCCCTCCATCCGCGCCACCATCGCCATCGCGCGAATTACCATGCCCATCCCCAAAGGAGCCGGCGGCTAACCACACCTCGCAGAATCGAAACCCACCCGCCATCGCGCTCCCCGAGCCCGATGGCTTTTTCATTTGCTGTTCTACTGAAGGAAGAAAAATGCCCGTCACCCTCGACTCCATCCGCGCCGCCCGCGAACGCATCCGCGCCCACCTCTACCTCTCGCCCGCGCCCCACTCCGCCGCCCTCTCCGAGATGACCGGCCAGCAAGTCTTCCTCAAGCTCGACAACCTGCAGCGCACCGGCGCCTTCAAGGAGCGCGGCGCGCTGAACAAAATCCTCACCCTCACCCCCGACGAGCGCAGCCGCGGAGTCATCGCGGCCAGCGCCGGCAATCACGCCCAGGCCGTCGCCTTCCACGCCAGCCAGAACAACATCCGCGCCCGCATCGTCATGCCGCTCATGACGCCGCTCATCAAAGTCGCCGCCACCTCCGGCTATGGCGCCGACGTCATCCTCCACGGCGCCGACTACGACGAAGCTTGCTCGGAGGCCATCCGCCAGAGCCAGCTCGACGGCCTCACCTTCCTCCATCCTTTCGACGACGATGAAGTGATCGCAGGGCAGGGAACCATCGGCATTGAACTGCTCGAGCAGATCTCGGACCTCGAAGCCGTCGTCGTCCCCATCGGTGGTGGCGGCCTCATCGGCGGCGTCGCCTGCGCCATTAAAGAAACGAATCCGAACATCCGCATTATTGGCGTCCAGACGGATCGCCTGCCTTCCATGTTGCGCGCGCGCGAAGCCGGCCGCCCCGTCACCATTCCTGCCGAGGCCACCATCGCCGACGGCATCGCCGTGCGTCGCTGCGGCGAACGAACCCTGCCCCTGGTCGTCCAATATGTCGATGAGCTTGTCACCGTCGACGAAGAAGAAATCGCCAGCGCCATCCTGGTTCTGCTCGAACGGGAGAAGACCTTGGCCGAAGGAGCCGGCGCCGCTGCCCTCGCCGCGCTGCTGCAGAAGAAGACCGAACTCGACGGACAGCGCACTGCCGTTCTCGTCTGCGGTGGCAACATCGATGTCACACTGCTCTCCAAAATCATCGAGCGCGGTCTGGTGAAAGACGGCCGCTGGATTCGCATCCGCATCCATCTCACCGACCGCCCCGGCGCGCTGCACAACCTCACCCGCATCATCGCCGACCAGCGCGCCAACATCGTGCAGACGGCGTACGATCGCGCCTACTACGGCGTGAACCTCGGCGACACGGTGATCGACCTGACGCTGGAAACCCGCGGCGCAGCCCACATCAAGGAAATCGCGGCCGCCCTCACCGAAGCCGGCTATCGGCACGAGCGCATTGAGTGAGGTTGGCGGTTCCAGACTGCGATGAACGAGTCCTGAACCGTAACCCCTTGCTGCGGCGGCCCGAACCCGGGTGACCTGATTCGCGACAGAGCGTTGAAATCTCCGGCTCAACGCGCCGATAGAGAGACCGGACACATCATGAGTCACGGACCCACAGGCGCACTGCCGAGCGCATACACCGGCGTACGGGCACGCCCAGCAGTGCAGGTTGCCGAGTCGCGCGCGACAGCGGACGCCCTGGCTGCGGCAGCTACGGAGCCGTGCACCGTGAGCGACTGGATCGACGAAGGCAATGCGCACGGCGATGCCAGCCGCTTCGTTCAGGCGGCGGAGTCCTACGGCAACGCCCTGCGTCTCGATCCGCAATCCGGCCCTGCCTGGCACAACCTCGGCAACCTGCTCCTGCGCCTGAAAGACCTCGACGGCGCGGTCAGCTGCTATCGCCATGCCGTGCGAATCCTGCCTGCTGAGCCGCTCTGTGCCTGCAGTCTCGGGCGCGCCCTCAACCTCACCGGCTGCCATCGCGAAGCGCTGGAACAATTATCGCGCGCCTGCGCCGCCGATCCTTCCAGCAGCGATGCCTGGATCAACCTGGGCAATGCGCACCAGTCTCTGGGAGAGCAGGAGGACGCCCTGCGCTGTTTCGACTGCGCAGAACAGCTCTCCGCGGCGCCGGCCGAGGCGCTGATGAATCGCGCCATGATCCTGCTCGATCGCTGCAATTTCTCTGAAGGCTGGAGCGCGTATGAGGCTCGCTGGCAGCTCCCCGGCTTCCAGAAAACCGTCACCCGGCTGGCCGGCAAGCCACGCTGGCAGGGGGAGTCCCTCCGCGGCAAGCGCATTCTTCTTCATGCTGAGCAGGGTTTCGGCGACATGATCCAGTTCGCCCGCTTTGTCCCCGACGTCGCCGCTCTGGCTTCCGAAGTATTTCTTGAAGTGCCGGCGCGGCTCTGGGCGCTGTTCGCCCCCCTGCTTCCTGCCGGCCATGTCCTCGCCCGCGGTGGCACACTGCCGCCCTACGACCTGCACTGTCCGCTCATGAGTCTGCCTCTGGCCCTGGGTCTTGAACCGGATGCGATTCCGAACCAGCCCTGGCTCCGCGTGCCTCGGGAACAACGTCAACACGCGCGCCACGCCCTCGCCGTAGCCACCACCGGAAAAACTCCGCGTCTTCGCGTCGGCCTGTGTTGGCGCGGCAATCCCGACCATCAGTGGGACCGCGTTCGCAGCCTTCGTCCCGCGCAGCTGGCGCCTCTCGCCGGCGTGCCCGGCGTGCAGTGGGTTCTTTTGCAGCAGGATGCCAGGCCCGACGAACTCGCCGCCCTGGCGCCCATCCTGGCTCCGGTTTTTCTGCGCCAGCAACTCGATGGATTCCTCGCCACCGCGGGTCTGATCGAGGAACTCGATCTGGTCATTTCTGTCGACACCGTGACGGGGCACCTCACAGGCTCACTCGGCCGGCCGCTCTGGCTGGCGCTGCCTGCGTTTTATGACTGGCGCTGGCACTCCGCCCGGCCAGGCTCGCCGTGGTATCCATCCGCCCAGTTGTTCCGCCAATCCGAACCAGGGAACTGGGCCGGCGTCGTCGAGCGCATTGCCGAAAAGCTGCGCGGCTGAAAAAGCGGTTGGGAGCAGGGAGCGCAAAGCAGGAACGTACAACTCAGAGCTTCTGCGCAAGGACCCAAAGCATCTTGCTGGTCTCTTCCGCGAGTTCTTCCGCTCGCGAAAGACAGCGTTCTTCACCAAATCTCAGTTCGCGGGCGATCATCAGTTGCGTCTGAATTTCGAGCACTGAGCCGCGAGCGATTCCGAGAAAGTTGCGATAGGCCGGCCGGGTTCCACGTCCGTATCCCTCTGCGATATTGCTCGCAACGGATACTCCGGCGCGTCGCAGTTGGCTTGTCAGACCATGCATCTCCTCGCGTGGAAACTGCTGGGTGAGCCTGTAGAGCGCAGTCGCGAGTTCAAACGCCCGTTGCCAAACCTTCAGTTCGCGAAGAGAGCGGGCCACCATCCGACGATCTCCACACTGCCTACTGACGATGATTGAACCATAGCTATGGTGTCCATGGTCGGCTTTAGATGTGTCTGTCGATTACGACTGTACCCTGTACCCCGCACCCTCCTCCCTGCTCCCTCCTCCCTGCTCCCTGCTCCCTGCTCCCTCCTCCCTCCTCCCTGCTCCCTGCACCCCGCCGCTGTACCCTGCACCCTGCACCCTGTACCCTGTCTTTAGTATGTCCGACCAGCTCTACCTCAGTCTCTGGTATCCGAACTTCCGGCTCGAAGCCCTCCCCGCCGCCCTCGAACGAGTCATGGACCAATTCGCCGCTACCGGCGCCTCCTCGCGCGTCGCGGCCGCCACCGTCTATCCCATCTCCTGGAACGAGTCCCCGGTCTGGCAGCGCGTGTATCGCAACGAGGCTGACGATGAGGATGCCAGCCCTCGCTCCGTCATCGCCGCAGCCATGGAGAACGCCCACTCCGACTATGCCTGGGAGTTTGAGCTGATCTGGGAGCTGTGGGTTCCCGAACCGTCTGACGTCGGCCTCGACACCATGTGGCGTCACGAGCCCCGCGTGGTTCGCATCGTCGGTTTCGGCCCCGAGTTCGACGAAGGCGCCTACGAGACCAACGGCCACATCCGCGTCGATTTCGGCCTTGAGACCCCCTTCCTCTACGAGGGAATGGACCTCGACCAGGACGCCATCGACCGGGTGAAGCAGAACGTCGAGAAGCTGGTCGAATTCACCAACCGCGTCCAGAAGAATGGCGGCATTTCCACCCGGCTGCTCTGGTCGGAATCGGGCGAAAGCCTCGCCAAAAAGCTGATCGAGCGCCTCCAGCAGGTCAACTGACGAAGCAGGCGCCAGAACCGGCCAGAACCGCCATTCTGACGTTCGCGCGACAAAATAATTGCAAGCGAGCCGCCGCCCAAAAGGCGCATACTAACGTCTAAGAGCGCAGGGTGCCGTCCGCCCTTGCAGGAGGGTCTGCCATGCCTACCCCCAGGATTTCGATCAACCTCTTCGTTTGCGCCACCCTGGCCTTGGCCGGGAGCTGCCTCTATGCGCAAAGCTCGCCGGCCCCCGCTGACGGAACCCAGCAGCCGGCCGCGGCGCCTGCGGCCCAGCAGACCCCAGACCAGAGAAGGACACGAAGGACCAGACGAAGGACCAGACGAAGGACCAGACCCCCTCCGCTCCTGCTCCCGCAGCTGCCAGCCAGACCGCCGAAAACTGCCCCGGTCCGGTTCTGCATCGCTCCGCAGACAAGGGTGGCGACATCTGCTCCTCCGGCGCACCGCCGGCCAATGCCCCCAAATCCGACGCAGGTGATGAAGCGAGCACCAGCACCAAGCCTCTCACCGATCCCAACGTCAACCCGTTCAAGCAGGCTGAGCCCGACAAGGACGGCATGATGCCCGGCGTCAAAGCCGGCTCCGTCGAAGATGTCAACGCTGTCGGCACCCGCAACATCGGCGCCCGCGGCATGGGCAACTGGTACTCCACCGAGTCCGAAATCAAAATGGGCAAGCAGTACGCCGACGAGATCGAGAAGAGCACCCGCTTCATCAGCGATCCGGTCATCACCGAATACGTCAACCGCATCGGCCAGAACATCGTCAAGAATTCCGACTGCAAGGTCCCCTTCACCATCAAGGTCATCGATACCGACGAGATCAACGCCATGGCGCTGCCGGGCGGATTCTTCTACGTCAACTCCGGTCTGATCCTCGCCGCCGATGAGGAAGCGGAGCTGGCCGGCGTCATGGCCCACGAAATCGCCCACGTCTGCGCTCACCACGCCGCCCGCGAGATGACCCGCGCCAACTACGCGCAAATCGGCATGGTGCCGCTCATCATGATGACCGGCTATAGCTGGACCGGCTACGGCATCTACGAAGCCACCCAGCTGCTGATCCCCATCACCTTCCTCGAGTTCTCCCGTGAGTTCGAAGCCCAGGCCGACTACCTCGGCGTCCAGTACATGTACCGCGCCGGCTACGATCCGCAGGCCTTCGTCACCTTCTTTGAAAAGGTGCAGAACCTCGAGAAGCAGAAACCCGGCGCCGTCGCCAAGGTCTTCGAGAACCATCCGCAGACCCCCGACCGCATCCAGCACTCTGAAGAAGAGATCGCGAAGATCCTGCCGCCGAAAGAGGAATACCTCGTCACCACGTCGGAGTTCAACGACGTGAAGTCGCGGCTGGCTCGCCTCGAGAACAAGCGCCGCATCATCGACAACAAGAAGGGCAAGCCGACTCTCCGTCGCGCCAGCACGCAGACCGACGGAACGGACTCCGGCAACGGCACCGATCGGCCCACCCTCCATCGTCGTGAAGACGGCAGCAGCAATTAAGTTCCGTTCACCCATCCTTCATCGCGGGCTTCGTCTTCGGACGAAGCCCGTTCTGCTTGCGCACTCCGCTTGCCGAAACCTTTACGGCATTGTGAAAATCCGCATCCTACGCTTCGATGAAAGTTTTGCGAACCGCCTTCTGCCTGGTTTTTTCCTGCGCTGTTGCGAGCCTTCCCTCCGGGGCGCTGCACGCCCAGGACCTCGTCGCCGATCTGCCTGACAGTCCCGCCCCTCAACCCATGGCCGCTGCCGCGGATGACGCCTCCGCGCGCCAGGAAGGCTGGCGCTCTCTCCCCATGGATTTCCTGCACGACCAGAAGGAGATCTGGCTCTTTCCCACACAGCTCGCGCGGGGCCGGCACTGGGTTCCCACGCTGGCCATCGCCGGGGGCACCGTTGGTCTGCTCTACGCCGACCCCCACGTCATGCCGTACTTTGCCAAACACCAGACCCAGCTCGACGACGTCAACGACGTCTTTGATCCCCTGATCGCCACGGGCGAAGTCATTGCCATTCCCGCGTCGCTGCTGGCGGCCGGGTACATCCGCCACGACCCGTACCAAACTGGCACCGCGCTGCTCTGCGCCGAGGCTTACGGCGACAGCGCCATCGTCGATCTCGCCATCAAGGCCGTCACCCGCCGCGAGCGGCCCTCGGATGTTCCTCTCAACACGCCCTTCACCGACACATTCTTTAGTCCCAACAAAAATCCCTTCAAAGGCAGCAGCTTCCCCTCAGGACACGCAGCGGGCGCTTTCTCCGTCGCCACCGTCGTCGCCATGCGCTACCACCGACATCGCTGGGTTCCCTGGGCCGTCTACGGATTCGCCACCGCCGTCGGCCTGTCCCGCGTCAGCACCCTGGCCCACTTCCCCTCGGATGTCTTCCTCGGCAGCGCCCTCGGCTACACCATCACGCGCTACCAGACTCTTCGTCCGCGGTGAGTTTCGTTTCAAGAGCAGGGAAGCAGGGGCCTATCGCGCCCCCCGCTTGTGCGGCCTGCGGCAACCGCAATTACCGGTGCGCCTGCCCCTTCTTTCCGACAACCTCTTGTGCGAACGCTTCGACCGTGGTCGGTCCATGGAACGTCTCGACACCCGAATTGCCGAAGTGAATCCAGCCGGAGTTGAAGCTCTTCACCATCTCTGTATAAAGTCCAGTCCGGTCCGCCGGCATGCCCATGCCTACCAGAACGCTCTGCCACGCGGCTTCGGGTAATTGCACGGCCTTCACATCGCGGCCCAGTGCCTTGCCGAACGCAGCCGCCGTTTCGTGCAAATCTGTGCCACCCTCCGGCCCGTCCACCTCGATCACGCGCTCGCCCGTCCAGCTATCCTGCAGGACCTTCGCACCCGCCAGGCCGATATCCCGGGTGGCGACCAGCGGGCATTTGCGCTCCAGCGGGCCATAAAAGAAGGGCATCTCGCCCGTACTGCGAATGTGATCCAGCGCTCCCAGCCAATTCTCCATGAAACTGCCCGCCCGCAAATACGCCACGGGAATCGGCAGCGTCCGCGTCGCCTCCTCCAGCAGGTGCGTCGCCGTGATCAGCCCCAGCCCACTCGGTTGCTCCGAACCGATGGACGAAAGAAACACCGCCTTGCCCGGTCTTGCCTGCTCCAGCGCCTCGCGGATCGCCGCGATGGTGCGCTTCTGGTTCGGCAGCCCCGGAGCCGGCGCAAAATCCGGCGGAATCATCGCGAACACGCCCTCCGCTCCTGCGAACGCCCTGGACAGCCCGGCCGCATCGTCATACGCCGACTCCGTCAGCTCCACCCCGCGATCGGCCCAGCTTTTCGCCTTCTCCGCGTTGCGTACGACGCCGCGCACCTTCTTTCCCGCTGCGAGCAGATTCTCAGCCACCGCCCCGCCCACGTTGCCCGTAATTCCCATCACTGTGAACATGTCCGTTCACCTCCTATGCAAGTAGATACTTGTATTTCCTGTCGGGATGCAAGTTTTTACTTGTACGGACTCCTTCTGCGAAAATTACCCTGTGGCTGTCTTTGATCCCAATCGCAGGCGCAACGCTCGAGGTCAACAACGCCAGCAGGATCTGCTCCGCGCCGCCGCTGCGGTCTTCGGTCGCCTTGGCTACCATGAGACCACCACCAATGCGATTGCCGCCGAGGCCGGCGTTTCCCCCGCTACCCTCTACCAGTTCTTCCCCAATAAGGAATCCATCGCCAGCGCGCTCGCCGCAAAGTACGCACGCGAAATGGCCGAAGCGGAGCGCGCCATCGACGCCGAAGGTGTCCTCTCCTTCACACAAGCCATTCAGGAACTGCTCGATGTCTGCATCAGCTTCAATCGGAGACATCCCGAGTTTCATACCCTTGCGATGGACGCGCCGCTCTCAGCCGTCGCTCGCGAGGAAAAGCAGACCCTCGGCCAGGCCTTCGTCGACTTCATTGCATCCCGGCTCCAGCGTGAGGTGCCTGCGCTTTCCCGCGCCGAAGCAGCCCACCACGGACGAGTCGCCCTCATGATCTTCCGCGGAATCCTTGAAGCGCTCATGAAGGCTCCGCGCAGCGCCCGCCCGCGCCTCGAGCAAGCCATGCGCGACGCCATCTTGCGCTACCTCGAGCCGGTCCTCATACCAGAAAAATCGGCATTCCCCTCGAAGAGCCGCTCCAGAAAGGTGAAAAGAGCCCGTACCCGCAGTTGACTCTGCCCCGGAATGTTCTGCAACCGGGATTCCAGCTTCCAGCTTCCGGCTTCCACCTTCTCCCTTCCAGCTTCCCGCTCGCTCTCCTTGTGTCTGCTTTCGCCCGGTGACACAATGGGCATGAAAACGTTGGCTTGAGAGCGAGAACGCGGCTGATCCGGTTATGAAGAAAATCCTGATGTGGACGGTGGTGATCGTCGGCGTCCTGTTTTTCACCAAGTTCGCGAACGACATCTCCCAGGACGTCCGTCCCCACGGCGCCACCTTCCGCATGACCCGGCAGAAAGTCGTCTCCTGCAACCCCGGCGAAATCACCCTCACCGGCCCCGACGGCCCCACCACCCTCCGCACCGATAACAGCTGGCCCACCTGCACCAACTTCGACGGCAACACCTTCTACGATCTCTGGCTTGCCCGCGGCGGCACCACCGGCTTCATCACCATGGAGAAATCTCCGTGGTGGCGCAACGCCATGTAGCTTCGTATTCGGCAGCCTGCTATTCGTAGCCTGGTGTAGGCTGGGTTGCGATGCGGCATCGCGCTCTGGGCAAGACCGGTTTCTCCGTCACTGACGTTGGCTGCGGCCTGTGGGGTATGAGCGGCTGGAGCGGCTCTGACGACCAGGAATCTCTCCGCGCCCTCCAGCTCGCCGCCGACCTCGGCTCCAATTTCTTCGACACCGCCTGGGCTTACGGAGAAGGGAAGAGCGACGGCTTCCTCGGCCAGATCCTCGCCGCCAATCCCGGCAAGCAGCTGGTCTCCGCCTCGAAGATTCCTCCGAAGAATCGCCGCTGGCCTGCAACGCCGCAGCTACGACTACAACGACGTCTTTCCCGCCGACCACGTCTTCGAACACGCCGACCTGATCCGCCGCAACCTCGGCGTCGACACCATCGACATCCTCCAGTTCCATGTCTGGGACGATTCCTGGACCGACCGCAAAGAATTCCGCGACACCGTCGAAAAACTCAAACGCGACAGGATCGTCCGCGCCTTCGGTCTCAGCCTCAATCGCTGGCAGCCCGCCAACGGCATCCAGGCCATCCGCACCGGCCTCATCGACACCGTCCAGGTCATCTACAACCTCTTCGATCAAAATCCTGAAGACGAGCTTTTCCCGGTTTGCGAAGAGCACAACGTCGGCGTCATCGCCCGCGTTCCGCTCGATGAAGGCTCGCTCGGCGGCAAGCTGACCCGCGCCACCACTTTTCCCGAAGGCGACTGGCGCAAGGGCTATTTCAACGAGAAGAACCTCGCCGCTACCATGGATCGCGTCGATCGCGTGCGCGAAGACCTGCCCCCCGGTATGTCTCTTCCCGAACTCGCCATCCGCTTCATCCTCTCGCACCCCGCCGTCAGCACCATCATCGTCGGCATGCGCAAAGAAGAGCATGTCCGCGGCAATCTTGCTCTCAGCGATGCCGGCGCCCTCGACCCTGCGCTCATCGCAAAGCTGCGCAAGCATCGCTGGGATCGCAGCCCAAAGCCCTCGTCCGACTAAAGGGCAGGCCGCTACCAAAAGAGGAGAAACCGATGAGCCCACGGTGGAATCAACTCCGCAGGAATAACCTCCACATCGCTGGCGTCGCAATCGCATCCCTGATCGCAGCCACCGGAACCTTGGCCCAGCCGACACCGTCCCCATCGCTGCTCGCACTTTCCAAACACGATCACACCCTCGCCATCGTCGATCCCGCCACGCTCAAAGTCATCGCCAAAGCGCCCGTCGGTCCCGATCCCCACGAGGTCATCGCCTCCTCCGATGGCAAGACCGCGTATGTCTCGATCTACGGCGGCGGCCGCTATCACGCGCTCTCGGTCATCGACCTCATCGCGCAAAAAGCTCTGCCCGACATCGATACCGGCGCGCTGAACGGCCCCCACGGCCTCGCCTTCATCGGCGGCAAGCTTTACTTCACCGCCGAAGGCGCCAAAGCCATCGCCCGCTTCGATCCCGCCTCCCAAAAGATCGACTGGATCATGGGCACCGGCCAAAACCGCACCCACATGGTTTACATCGTCCCCGGCGAGAAGCAGATCTACACCACCAACGTCAGCTCCGCGACCGTGACCATCCTCGAGCAGATCGCCCTTCCTCCGATGGGTCCGCCCCCCGGTGCCGGTCCTGGTGGACCACCTTCCGGCCCATCTCCAGCTCAATCCGGCCCGCCTCGTATGGACTGGACCGAGACTGTAATCCCCGTCGGCAAAGGCTCCGAGGGCTTCGACGTCTCCCCCGATGGCCGCGAACTCTGGACCGCCAACGCCCAGGACGGCACCCTCTCCGTCATCGATCTCGCCGCGAAGAAAGTCGTGGCCACCCTCGACGCGAAGGTCGCCGGTGCGAACCGCCTCAAGTTCACCCTCGACGGCAAGCACGTCCTCATCTCCAGCCTCCGCGGCGGCGACCTCGTCGTCTACGATGCGGCGACCCGCACCGAGTGGAAGCGCATTCCCATAGGCCACGGCGCCGCCGGCATCCTCATTCAGCCCGACAACCAGCGCGCCTTCGTTGCCTGCACGCCCGACAATTCCATCGCCGTCATCGACCTGCAGACCTTCGCTGTCACCGGCCACATCGACGTGGGCGGCGAGCCCGACGGACTAGCCTGGGCTTCGCGCCCGTAACCCGTAACCCCATCACCCGTACCCTGCACCGCGTCTCGTGACCGCCATCACTGAGCCAAGTCCCCCACTGCCGCTATCCTGGAGCGTTCCTCGGTTGCCGGATCCGGAATCCCCGGCCGCGACCGGAACGAACGGGAGGAAGTATGAGTCTGGGAGCAATGGCAGGCATCGGATTGGGCGCCGCTTTGATTCTGATCGTTGGCACAATCCTCATCATCAATAAATTCGCGCACTAGTTGAGCCGCTTTGCGGGCGTCTGAGCCCGCAGGCGAAATCCTGAGGAGTCCGGCGACGAAGGATCTCCAGCTGCACGAACCTGATTTTTTTAGGCCGTGACAGCGAGCAAGTTCGCAAACGGAAGCTGAGCGAGAGCTCGCACGTTCGTAGTTGCTTCCCTCGGACCGTTCACTTCCGCCTTGCGATCAACAACAGAACCCGGCAGCGCCTCGCGCCTACCGTTTCTCCTGGCCGACGACCTCCACCACCTGGCTGTCGGGCTGGCTCCATGCCGCCGTCCCCGTGTGCCGGAGCGCGTGCGCACTCTCGTCCCATTCCAGATGCGTGAGCTGGAAGTCCCCCTTCTCATACGCATACGTCTTGCCGTCGTCCTGGTAGAGATCAAAATCCGCATTCGCTCCCGGCCACACCTGCACCCTGGCGATCGCCTGCTTGTCCGCGGTGCTGTCCACCGCGCTGCCCAGCGGGACAATCGATCCCGCCCGCACGAACAGCGGCATCTTGTCGATCGGCGCATCCACCGTCACCGTCTGCCCACCGTGCATCCGCTCGTGCGTCCAGTAGTTGTACCAGTCCGCGCCCGCCGGCAAATACACCGCCTTCGTCGTCTCTCCCTGCTCCGTCACGGGAGCCACCAGGAACGCCGGCCCGAACATATACTCATCGCCGATCTGCGCCACCTTCTTATCGTCCGGAAAATCCATGAACAGCGCCCGCATAAACGGCGCACCCGTCTTGTGCGTGGACCATCCCAGCGAGTAGATGTACGGCATCAGCTCATAGCGCAGCTTCAAATAGCTTTCCAGAATCGGCTCCGCCTGCTTGCCGTACGACCAGACCTCGTTGTGCTTGCGGGTGCCGTGGGTCCGCATAATCGGCAGGAACGTCGCGTATTCGAACCACCGTGTGTACAGCTCCGGGTAATCGTCGTATCCGCCCACCTCATCGCGCGCATCCGCAGGATCGAGCAGCGGCGTGTGCTCCGGATGATGCACCCCCGGCAATCCCTGCCATCCGCCGGTGTCGTTGCTCCAGTAGCTGAGTCCCGAGGCGGCCACATCCAGCCCCGTCGGCACCTGCCGCTTCAACACATCCCACGAGCGGAAAAATATCGCTCGACCACACCATCGCGCCGTTATGCTGCACGCCCAGATACCCATCGCGCGACAGGATTAGCGCCCGCCGCTCCGGCGTATCCGTCCGGAACCCGTCGTATAGCGCTCCGGTGTGAAACAGCGGATAGACGTTGAAGTACTCCGTCCCAGGCCCGATGTGATAGTAGCTTCCGTTCGGAGGCAGATCGGGCTCGGTCTCATCGGCCCACAGCGAGTCAAATCCTTTGCTGATGATGTTGTCGCGAATCGTCTTCCAGTACCACTTCGCCGCATCGGGATTCGTCGTGTCGATATCCGATCCCGCCTTGTCATACGGCAGCCCATTCGTCGGCGTCCCATCGGCCAGATGCTCAAACCACCCGTGCTCCGCAATTTCAGAATAGAACCTGTCCGTCGGCACAAATCGCGGCCACACGCTGATCATGGTCTGGATCCCTTCAGCATGCAGCTTGTCGTTCATCGCCTTCGGATCCGGCCAGACCCGCGCATCAAAATCCATCTGCCCCATGTTCGTGTAGTAGAACCAGTCCACCACGATCACATCGAGGGGCAGATGCCGCTGCCGATAACCATCCGCCACCGCCAGCACCTCGGCCTGGCTTGAATACCGCTGCTTGCACTGGATGTACCCATACGCCGCCTTGGGCAGCATCGGCGTATCGCCCGTCAGCAGCCGATAGCCTTCGTACAACTCATCGGTGTTCTTGCCCGCGATCACGAAAAACGAAACCCGATCACCCACCTCGGAAGTCCACCGCGTCTGTTCGTTGAACCCCGGCTCGATGGTCGTCTTCGACGGGTTATCCCACAGCACCGCGTAGCCTTTGTTCGTCACCAGGAACGGCACGCAGAAGCTCGGTGCCCCCGTCGCCAGATAGTCGTTCCAGCAGCGCACCGGATGCCCGCGATGATCGAGCCACCCTTCCTGGTTCTGCCCCAGCCCGTAGTAATGCTCGTCCGCCGGCGAATGAAAGCTCACACCCACCTGGTCGTACACCTTGTCCGGATTCCGCGGATCGTAATCCTCCCACGCAATCGAAGGCTTCACCTCATCCAGCACGTGCGCGTTGCCGTCCTTGTGATTCGGCACGCTCATCTGCCAGCCCTGCATGGTCAGCAAATTCTTCCCCGCGGCATCGTCCACCGTCAGCGGAATCCACGGCGTCGTTCCGGAAAAGTACTGGCACGTGTCGCAGGTGTACTTCGTGTTCTTCGGATCGTAGTGCGGCACCGGCATCCGAAGCGTCATTCGATCGGACCGGTAGGTGTCCATCTTGTCCGTGTGCTCGTACGTCCAGCCGGCATCGGCTGCCTTCGCGCTGATCCCGTACCCCGGTCCAGCCAGCGCCGCATCCTTCTTCAGGCTCATCGTCACGCGTACCACATTCGGTGCATAGGACTCCAGCGTCACCGTCGCATCGCGCCGCTCCAGTACCACCTGCTTTTGAGCACACGCGCTGCCGCCAGCCAGCAGTGCGAAGACGAGAAAACCCACAGTCCTTCGATTCATGGCCTTCTTTGACTTTCAGTTTTGTAGCGATGGATTCCGCTGGCCAGTGTACCGCCGCCATGAAACCGTGTACAGCCAGCGCGCCCTCGGGACCCCGATGTAAAACGATTTGCCGCCCCGTACGCCGTCCAGCTGGCCCGAATCCCCGCAGTCTGCAGCCGGTAACCCGTAACCCGTCCCCTGTAACCTGTAACCTGGCCCAGGCTCGTGTACGATAAAAAAGGTCTGTCCGGAAATCATCCTGCGACGACTCTCCACCTCATGGCGGCGTAGCTCAGATGGTTAGAGCGTGGGATTCATAACCCCAAGGTCGGTAGTTCGATCCTACCCGCCGCCACCAGTTAAGCTAGTGATTCTCAACGGCTTCCAATTTTGCGTCGGAGGCCGTCCCCGTTTGAAAGATCAGACTGTCCGTGAAATGTCCGCCCTTCGGAGATTTGGGGCACCTACCGGCTCGCGGCTTGGCGGATGATTGCCGGCCGCTCCCGCTGTTCTGCATCGGATCCGAGGTCTGCGTGCGGCTCAGTGCCTTGCGCAGGTCCTCTTCGTTGACGATGGTGTAGCGGTCGACGATCGATCGGGGTTTGTGGCCGCTGATGGCTCATAGCGACACGTTCCGGAACCCCCGCGCGAACCATGTTGCGAACCGCTGTCCTCCGGAAGTCATGGAAGATGCGCCCAGCGTAAGACGATTCTGCGCAGCATTCCTCGCATCGGTGTCCATCGCTGCACCGCGTCCCATAATTCCCGCGGCACTTGATTGGAACAAAAAAGCCTTCGGGGTCGGTCGAAATGCTCCTGTTGCCGAGCGAGCAGACATTACGACACGCAGCCCGTTTGTCTATTCTGGAGCTCGATTCCAGGTGGCACTCATCGCGGTGCTGACCTTGCAGACATGGAGATCGTGCACACTATCGCGGAGCGGCTGCTGAGCGCGATGGACGAGCCGTTCGCGATTGAAGGCCACACGATCCGCGGGGCAGTGAGCATCGGGCTGGCGTTTTATCCCTCGTCAAGCAGCAGTGCGATTGGGATCATGCAGTTTGCCGATCACGCGATGTACGCTGCCAGGCGCGCAGGCGGGAACAGGGTGAGCTGCTCGGAGTCGGACCGGATGCCAGGGGGCGCCACACCATTGCGGGTCGAAATAGGGTCCGGCTCACGGGGCAAGTGAGGACGCCAGTCCAATCCGGCAGCAATGATACGACACGACCAGTGCGCCCCTCTCCGGATCCAGGGAAGCACCATTCGAGCGGCTAGTGTGGTGTTTCTGATCTTCCTTTACCTTGTCATGCCGACCGAGCGAAGCGGAGCGGTGGGACCTGCTTCTTCTCGAATCTCAATCCGTAAAGAAACCTTCGAAACACCACACTAGGGGTACAACGTGGGCGCGATCTGCCAGTCGGAAGAGACGATGCGCAGGACTTCCCTGGCTGGCAATCGAGATCCCATTCATGAGCCAGAGGTAGACCTGCCCGCTGTTGCGTGTTCTGCCACAGGATGTCGGCTTTGCCGTCGCCATTGAAATCGCCAACGCCTTTGATGCTCCAGTCGGAGGAAACAGTGAACGGGCTTCCCTGCTCGTAATCGTAGTCCCGTTCATGAACCAGAGTGTAGACTTCCCCGCTGGTGCTGTTGCGCCACAGAATGTCACTCTTGCCATCGCCATCGAAATCGCCAACGCCCTGAATGACCCAGTCGGAACTGACTGCGAAAACGCCGCCCTGACTCGCGATCGTGGACCCGTTCATGAGCCAGAGGTAGACCTGCCCGCTGGTGCTGTTCCGCCACAGGATGTCGGCTTTTCCATCTCCGTTGAAATCGCCAACGCCCTGAATCACCCAGTCCGAGGAGACATTGGCCAGGCCACCCTGGCTCGCAATCGTGGCCCCGTTCATCAGCCAGAGGTAGACCTGCCCGCTGGTGCTGTTCCGCCACAGGATGTCGGCTTTGCCATCGCCATCGAAATCACCAACGCTCTGAATTACCCATTCAGAGGAGATGGCGCCGAGGCTCACACGGCTTGCGATCGTGGTTCCGTTCATCAGCCAGAGGTAGACCTGTCCGGTGAAGCTGTTCTGCCACAGAACATCAGCTCATGCCATCGCCATCGAAGTCGCCAGCATCCTGAATGACCCAGGCCGAGGATGGGCTATCGGACCCTCCTTGACTCAAAATCGAGGTCCCGTTCATGAGCCAGATGTACGCTTGTTCGGAGGTGCTGTTCCGCCACAGCACGTCGCTTTTGCAGTTGCCATCGAAGTCGCCGGGGTTGGCGAATGATGCAGGATTTGGGTTGGGGTTCGGGTTCGGGTTGGCGCAGGTTCCGATGCCCTGCGTCACCGTCACAAGGGCTGAGCCGGTCGCGCTGTTATACGTCGAGGAGCTTCCTGAGTCCGGGGTATAAGTCGCTGTCAGAGTGTCACTGCCAACGGCCAGAGAGGCGCCGGGCACGTTGATGCTGGCCGAACCGGCGGTCAGCGTCGTCGCTCCCGAACTGTAACTGCCGCTGCTGAGGACCACCGAGCCGGTTGGGGTTGGATCCCCGTTGCCACCGCTCACCGTCACCGTCACCTGCGTGGACTGGTTGGTCTTAATGCTGGCCGGATTCGGCGTCACAGTAACGGTGGGCGTGATCAGGACCGGAGCGATACTCGTGCCGCTCACCCCGATACTTTGCGTGGCGTTGGTCGCATCCAGCGCGTTATCGATGAGGATTACGTTCTCGCTGAGCGGCGAACCTGCGGACACAGGCGTGAACTGGATGGGCAGATCACACGTGGCAGCGGGGTTCAGCGGGGTGACCGAACATACATTGGCGTCGCCCGATGCCTGGGAGAAGTCGCCGGGCCACGTGACTCCCGTGAAGGTCAGTGGCAGATTGCCGATGTTCTGCAGGGTTACCGTCTTCGTGCCGTCGACGGTGTCGGTCGTGCCGACGTTCGTTGCCGTGGGGAAGCTGATGCTGGGCGCATCGGCGCGATCGAGTTTGACGATCTGCCCTGCCGGACTGCCGAGGATGGAGAAGTATGCGTTACCAGATGAGTCGAGAACGATACCCTGAGGAGTGTTGCTGTTGGGTTCGGAAACAAGCTGCGTAACCGTGCCGGATGGAGTGCGCTCATACAAACCCATCGTGTTGTTTGCCCCGCCCGTTGCATAGAGATTGCCTGCAGCGTCAAAGGCAATCCACTGTGCGAAAGGAATCGCACTGGTGACCAGGGTGGCCGACCCACCAGGAGGGACCGTATAGATGTTGCCGGAAAAATCGGCGTAGTACAGTTGGCCGCCTGGGCTGAATGCTATGGAGTAGACCTCGCTACTGGCCTCGTAGAACGTCGACTGCGCGCCGCCCGGAGTGTATTTGTCGATGGCGCCGCTGAGCTCGATCGTGACGTAAAGGTTGCCGTTTGCGTCCAGGGCGAGCGCTTGCGGTGACGTGAGAAAGCCGACGAAGGTCGCGAACGTCGACTGTACCCCGTTGGCGGAAATTTTGATGATCATATTCAGGCCTTCATCCGCCACGTAGATATTTCCCGCCCCATCCACAACAACGGAGTAGGGAATGCTCCACCCGCTGCCAACAGGGGTGAACGTCCCCCCGGGCGACCGCTTATAGACTCCACTGGTGCTTGCGATATACATGTTTCCGGATACGTCGAATGTCATTCCCCAGACGGCGCGCAGGCTGTTTGGGATGGTCGACTGCGCTCCGCCGATGAAGGCAATCTGCGGACTTTGCGTGATTCCGGAGACGTAGGCTGTCCCGAGCACATTGCCGCTCGCGTCGGTCAGCACAATGGCGCCCGGACGCATTCCGGCTGCCTGCGGAGTGAAGATCACATTCAGGGTGCATGCCTGACCCACGCTGTATGCGGTTCCAATAGCGCAGGTGCCACCGCTGCCGATCGAGTAATCGAGATTAGGCAACCCGCCGGTCAGGGCCTGAACAGCGTTCAGAGTTCCCGCGGCGGTGATTGAAACGACGACGGAAGCAGGATCAGACGAAACGCTAATGCTTTGCCCAGTCGCTGTCTCGGTGGCCGTGGCTGAGGTCAGGCCGGTAGCGGTTGCGGTATAGGTATAGGTGCCCGCCGTTGTGAACGGCAGAGCAGTGGACAGGTTGAACGTCGCAACTCCGTCCGCTGCTGTTGCGGAGTAAGTCTGCGAGTACCCGCCAGGACCGGTCACCGTCAGCACGATCGTAGCCGTCCCCGAGTAATCCAGAAGTCCTGGGGACGCTTCTTCGATGACCGCGATGTTGGGATCCCCATTGCTGCCAAGCCATGTATTTTCGGGAGGCGGATAGGCAAAGGCAAGTTGAGTCGCCGTCTGCGTGCTGACCACGCCGAACAGGGCTGCAGACTGGGTCGTGCTGTTGTAGCTGCTGTCGGCAAAGGTCAGGGATCCTGTATAGGTTCCGGCGGTTGCCGTCAGGAGGGATACGCTGACCTGGCAACTTGCGCCTGCGGCCAGCGATGTTCCGCAACCGTTGGCAGCCACGCTGAACCCGCTTCCACTCACGGATACGCTCGAGATAGAGAGAGCAGCATTGCCGACGTTGGAGAGAGTCGCCTGCGCCGAGACAGGTTCGTCGACGAAGCGATTTTCGAGAGCAAGAAATCCCGGCGACACCATGGCAATGGCCCCGGTCGCATTCAGATTGACGGTTGCACTTCCGTTGGTTTGATTGTTGACCACGTCACTGCCGGATCCGAGCGTGGTTGAAATCAGGTCAAGGGTCGCGATCGGGGTTTGGCCGCTGATGATGTTTCCCCCGTTGTGCGACAGGTTATAGGCGAAGAGTCCCTGGCTCGTCGCGGTATCGCCGGAGTACGTGACATCGTTCAGCACAACGGTTCCGTTGAGGTTGAAGATGGCGCCGCCGTCGCCGGTTGCACCGTTGCCGCCTTTTGCAGCGTTGCCGGTAAAGCTCGAACCGGTCACGCTGAGGGAGCCGAGTTGGTTGAAGACCGCCCCTCCGAGGCCCGCGCCGCCGCCGCCCTGATTCGCGCCTCCGGATGCGCCGCCCCATCCGCCGCCGCCGCCAGACTGGTAGGCCGCGCTGGCCCCGCCGCCACCGCCGAATCCTCCGTTGCCGGCATGCCCCTGCGTGCTGCCTGCGCCGCCACCCCCATATCCACCGCCGCCGCCGCCATATTGGGCTGCCCCGCCCCCACCACCCACGCCCCCGCCGCCGCCGAACCCGGGCAGAGATGTGCCGGGACCATCCGGGCAGTCGCCATCGGAGCCGCCGCCGCCGCCGAAGGCTCCGCCGCCACCGGAATCGCAGGCTCTGCCGTTGGGGCCCGAATAGCCGCTGCCGTTTCCACCATCGTAGGAACCGGTGCCCCCCACAAAGGTGGACGCGCCGCTCCCGCCCACCGACCCCAGCACATACCCGCCGCCCCCGCCGCCCGAATCGAAGCCGACGCCCCCATTGCCCGCCACCGTGCTCGTGCCACCGTTGCTCACGCTCGAGTTGTAGGTGGCACTCGGATAGGCCAAGCCGCCCTCCGATCCCAGGAATCCTCCGCCCGCCGCGCAGTCACCGCAGAGTGAATTCTCGGCTGGGGTTGCGCCGTCATAACGAAAGCCCCCACCTCCACCGCCCCAGCCGCCGCCGTTACCGCCCATGCCCCCGCCCGCTCCTCCAATCTCCCCGTAGCAACTCGGAGAGGGGGGCTCGAACAGCGTGCAGGTGCCCGGCGAGGCACCTCCCTGGGCTGTGTTGCCGGTCAACGTCGCATTTTCAAGCGAGGTTACGCCCTGGTTATAGATCGCGCCGCCCAATCCCGCGCCGCCGCCTCCAGTTGAATTCCCATCCGCTCCGCCCGTCCCGCCCTGCGCCAGGCCGCCGGAGAGCGTCAGATTGTTCAGCGTCAGACTGCCGGCCGGCAGCGTCGTGAATCCCCCCGAGACGTAGAAGAAGCGGAACTTCGGCGAGCCGGAAGCGCGGCTGATGGTGGCTCCGTTGCCGTTGATGACGATAGCGCTTGAAATCGCCGGAAACGCATTCGGCCCAAACCACCAGTCCGATGGAGCCGTCACGGAATAGGTTCCACTGCTGGCCAGGTCGATGGTGCCGCCGCCGTTCGCATTCAGCGTCTGAATCGCGGAAATCAACCCGGCCACATCGCCGTTATCCACGCTGATGGTTTGCCCTGCCTGTGCCCAGGCAGTGGCGGCGGAAACGGAGACGCAAAAAATCGAAAACATAACCGCCATGGCTACGCCGGTAATCCCGCGCGGACGAGCAAGCAGCATGGAGCGAGGCGAACCGCCGCCGGCCGACACTAAGTTGCGGGGTGCGCAGGAGGAAAGAGCAGTCCTCAGAATGGATACCAACGAGCAACGGACGGACAAAGTGCGCACGCGAGATTCTCCTGAAGAGAAACTCGCCACTCATTTGGGGGAAAAGGAGCGGCGGTCAATGCAAAAGCGTCGACCTCAGCTGCCGCGTGCGGAGTCCCGATTCGGGAGATCCATCCCGTTGGGCTTCGAGCGAGTCACTCAGGCTCAGTCCGGATCGTCGGGAGTCCGAGCTTGAACAGCAGGAGCGGTGATTCGGTACAGGGGAAGAGGCTTCAGTTAATCGTGGCAGCAGAACAAAGTCAAGAAGAAGAATGTCCCATGGCGGGATCGCCCGGGCCTCGAACCAGGACTGAACGTGCGGGTTGCGGGAGTACTGGCAAACTTCATCAGGTGGTCGAGCGAGAGGTTCTCGATGACGAGGTTGCCGCCCAACAGCGTCAGCATGAACAGCGTTCCCGGCCGAGCCGGTTTGATCGTAGCCACTTCCACACCAGGTCTCGCGTCTGGAGCCATGGGAACGACCCGCTGCGTCGGAACCTGATCCTGCGCCGAGGCGGCATGCTCAGCCGAAAGTGCGGCTGACGGTCAAGTGGCGGGCGACAGCCCGCGCCTCACCAGCGGTAGACGATTAGGTCGTCCAGATACACCGTCGACGAACCGCTCGCTCCCAGGCCGTCGACTTCGAAATTCGTTAGCAGCACCTGACCCCATCCCAGGGCAAACGCCGACGGTACTGTCGCGTTGATCACCGACTGCACGCCGTCCAGCCAGACCGACTTGTAGGTCACGTTGCCCGAATCGTCGCGAGAATACTGAACCTGCACATGGTGCCACGTTTGGGTGCTCCAGTTCTGCACGTTGCACGGGGTATTCGAATGCACCCACTCATCCACCGGAATCTGCGGCGTCCCGGCATTGATCGTGTAGTCCCACGTGCCGGAGTATCCATCGCACTGGACTCCATAGATCACCGTCTGCCCGTTCGCGAGGACCTGATTCATGTCCATTTCCAGATTGGCAATGGAGCTCACAGAATGGTCCAGATATATCCGCCCATCCCAAACGAAATTCGTCGCGCTTGTGTCGTCGCCAAAAACCACTGAATAGCGCTCATCGCCGGAAACAGTGAAATTAGTCACAAATTTCAACGCTTGACCGGCGCCATAGGAAGGTGAACTGACCAGGGTCATCGTTCCTGTTGCGCCACCCCCGCTCCCGCTCTCGATATCGGTTGCTGCGATCCAGTTGCTGAGCGTTTGTATGCTGCTGACACCAATGGCGTTTTGAGGAATGGTCGGCGCGCCGGGTACGGTAACGCCTACCTGAGCGACAAGCAGCCAGTCGGAGGATATATTGCCGAGGCCACCCTGGCTCGTGATCGAGATCCCGTTCATGAGCCAGAGGTAGACCTGCCCGCTACCGCTGTTCCGCCACAGGATATCGCTCTTGCCATCCCCGTTGTAATCGCCAACGCCTTTGATGACCCAGTCGGAGCTAACAGTGAAGGGGCTTCCCTGGCTCGTGATCGCCGTCCCATTCATAAGCCAAGCGTAGACCTCCCCGGTGGTGCTGTTCCGCCACAAAATGTCGCTCTTGCCGTCCCCATTGAAATCGCCAACGCCCTGAATGACCCAGTCGGAACTGACTGCGAAAACGCCGCCCTGACTCGCGATCGTGGACCCGTTCATCAGCCAGAGGTAGACCTGCCCGCTGGTGCTGTTCCGCCACAGGATGTCGGCTTTTCCATCTCCGTTGAAATCGCCAACGCCCTGAATCACCCAGTCCAAGGAGACATTGGCCAAGCCACCCTGGCTCGCAATCGTGGCCCCGTTCATCAGCCAGAGGTAGACCTGCCCGCTGGTGCTGTTCCGCCACAGGATATCGCTCTTGCCATCTCCATCGAAGTCGCCAACCCCCTGAGATGATCCAGTCCGAGGTGATGGAGCCGAGGCTCGCTTGGCTGGCGATCGTGGCCCCGTTCATAAGCCAGAGGTAGACCTCTCCGCTACTGCTGTTCCGCCACAGGACGTCGACTCTTGCCGTCGCCATCGAAATCACCCACGCCCTGAATGACCCATGCGGAGGCGGGTACCGGCGAGCCCTCGCTGGTCGGCAACGGAAGTCCCATTCATAAGCCAGGCATAGGCCTGTTCGGAGGTGCTGTTGCGCCACAGGATGTCGCTCTTGCAGTCGCCGTTGAAGTCCCCCGGATTGGCAAACGACGCTGGGTTCGGGTTGGGATTCAGGTTCGGGTTGTCACACGAGCCGATCCCTTGTGTTACCGATACAAGTACAGAACCGGTGGCGGCGGTGTAAGTCGTGGAACTCCCCGAGTCCGGCGTATAAGTCGCCGTTAAAGTATCAGGGCCCACCGCCAATTGTCCGCCTGGGATATTGATACTCGCTGAGCCGGCGGTGAGTGCCATGGCTCCAGAGTTATAACTCCCGCTGCTGAGAGTCACCGAGCCGGTCGGAGTTGGGTTGCCGGATCCTCCGCTGATTGCGACGGTTACAGAGAGATTCTGCACCGTGGTGATGCCGGACGAAGCCGGTGTCACCGCAACCGTCGGTGTCACCCCTTCAGCGATTCCGCTGCCACCCAGCCCAATGCTTTGCATTGCCTGGGTGACGTTGAGGTTGTTGTCCGTCAGCACCATCGACCCGGTGATGGGCCCGGTGCCCAACGGGACAAAGTCCACGTCCAGGTCGCAGCTTGCTCCCGGCGCCAGTGTACCGGGCCCAGACGCTGGGCTGAGCACCGGACAGGTCGTCGATGCGTTCAGCGAAAAGGCAGCAGAGATGTTGGGATTCACTCCCATCGTTGGAACGGAGAAGGTTAGCGGCGCATTGCCGATGTTCTTCAGCGTCGCCGTCTCCGGGCCGCTTTGAGAGCCGACGGCGGTGTTGGCAAAGCTCAGGCTGGGCGGGATGGCGAAGTTCAGTTCTGATACCGTGCTGTGGCCCTCATCGACAACAAACAGGTTGCCACTTCCGTCTACCACCAGGCCGGTTGGAGAAAATAAGCCGGTGGGAGAAAAGGAAATGCCGCCCAGGGTAGTCACACAGCTGGAAGAAGAACAGCCCGGAAGCATTTCCTTTACCAGTCCTGCGGCTGTGTCGGCCACATAAATGTTCCCATTGCCGTCCAGAGCCAATTCCGTCGGACTACTCCAACCGCCGCCCAGGGTTGTCACGCAACTCGACGTTGTGCAGCCCGCGGGCATGCTCTTAATCAAGCTGTTGCCGGAGTCGGCGACGTAGACTTTTCCACTGCCATCGACAGCGATGCCCCAGGGTGCGTTGAAACCACCTCCCAGGGTTGTCAGGCACCCAGAGGAACGGCAACCAGGGGGCATTTCCTTTACGCTGCTGCTCCCATCGGCAAAATAGATGTTTCCACTGCCATCGACAGCGACACTGACCGGACTAATGCCGCCCAGCAATGTGGTTACGCAGCTAGCCAAAGTGCATCCAGGAGGCATCTCTTTGATCGAGGAATTGAAGTAGTCGGCGACATAGACGTTCCCGCTGCCATCGACCGCCACTCCGTAAGGAGCGCTAAAGCTGGCGCCGCCCAGTGTCGTCACACAAGCGGTGGAGGCACAGCCAGGGGGCACTTCCTTCACCAGATTGTGACCGGTGTCGGCGACATAGATATTGCCACTCCCGTCTATAGCGACGCCCCACAGGCTAAGAGCTGAGGTCGCGAAGCCGCCTGCCATCGTCTGTGCCGGCGGCGCGAATGCCAGTTGCGGGCCCTGGCCCGTTCCGGAGATGTAAGCGGTCGCGACGGTGGCGCCGGATCCATCGAGGAGCTTGACTGCGCCATAGCGAATGCCGGAGTACCTGGGCGCGAAGGTCACGTTGACGCTGCAGCTGTCGCCAGCATTGTAGGTGTAGCTGGTCCCGTTGGTATCGCAAGTGCCGCCGCCTCCATCGGCGAAGTCAAGTCCCTGGGCACCCTGCGTCAGCACGGCAACGGTGGCACCGGTGGCTGCGGAGGTGAGATTCAGAACGACAGAGATCGGTGCGCCGGTCGATCCAACGGCCACGGTACCGAAGGCCGAAGTATCCGGGGAGGCCAGGCCATCGTTTGAGCCGAAGGGCGACCAGGTCGTTCCATTGAGGCTGTAATCGATCTCCCCTGTGCCGTCGCAGCAGATTTCAAAAGCGAGCACGGTCAGCTGATGCGGGCCCGCTGAAAGAATCAGGTTGCTCGACAGGAATTGTGTAGGGTCGGTCCACGCATGGTTCCACCACATGTCGGTCCAGCGTTCCTGCAGTACGTTAGTTCCATCGATAAAGATCACTCCGCCGCCGCCCCAGTCTCCGCCGCCTCGCACATAGAATGTCCCTTCAGTCGGCATGACGAAGTTGATGGTGGTCATGTAGGCGATATCGTTGTTTGACCCCTGGCACACGTCCTGATTGGAGAAGTTCGCGGCTGCTGTCAAAACAGCTGTGCAATAACCGGCTGCAGGCGGGTACTGGAGAGAGTTCCAGATGGAATTGGCTGAGGTCAGGGAGTTGGCGTCGGGAGTCGCGGGCCAGGCGCGAGTCTGGAAGCTAATCTGGCTGGCCGAAGCAAGGGATGGAATGAGCAAGGCTCCCAGCACCAGGGCGCCCATGTTGATTCCGCCCAGCCAACACTGAACCACCCTCGTCCAGGTTAAATCTGCCCGCCGAGGCGCAGATTTCGCGCTGATGCTGCGGACCACACCTGAGGAAACAGCCGGCTTGAGGCCGGATGCCAACGAACGCAGGACGGACGAATCGTTCACGGGAGATTCTCCTGGAGAGAAACTCACCACTCATAGGGAAAGGAGCGGCGGTCAAGGCAAAATCGTCGACCATCAGCTACCGCGTGCGAAGATCTCGATCCGGGAGGCCCAGCCGTGGGGCTTTGAGCCAGCAAATCAGGCTCAATCCCACTCGTCGGTTACCCGAGCTTGAACAGCAGGAACGATGATTCGGTAGAGGGAAGTGTCCTAACCTAATCGTGGCAGGACAACAAAGTCAAGAAAAAGGATGTCCGAGCCCCAGACAGCATCAATCCAGGAATGTTCCATCGACGTGATCTGACAGACGAACAAGGGAAAGTCCTCGATCCGATGGAATGAGTTCAACAGCAAAAAGCAAATTCCCGCAGGCCAGGTTCACCCCATAGCAAGAAGCAGATACTCACCCCTTCCCCCAGTCAATGAAGTTCACGCTTCAATCCAATCCGAAGTACTGTCGAAGCCCAAATCGGGAACCCCCACCGACCTGACGTCAACACCAACCAGCTCGAATCGCCCTCCTGGGACACGGCACCTGCCGCAGGCGCCCATCAACACTCAAAAAAACGTGCAAGTTGTCCCCACCCACCCTCTCGCGATACAAAGTCTCATCCCCTCCCTGTCCCGCGAAAGGATTCCCATGAATCTTGCGCCCCGCCTCTGCGTTCTTAGTCTGCTGGCCCTCAGCGCTCCCACCTACCTCGCCGCGCAAACCCCCCAATATCCCAACTACCCCAGCGAGACCCCCGCCCAGTTCCATCAGCCCACCGCCTTCCTCGACTACGAGCGCCGCGACGTCATGATCCCCATGCGCGACGGCGTCAAGCTCCACACCGTCATCCTGCTGCCGAAATCCCTGGTCGAAGCCCATAGCAACAAACACGCCGGCATCCTGATGACCCGCACCCCCTACGACGCCACCGCGCTCACCAGTCCACGCCCCCAGCTCCCACCTTGGCCCCATCCTCGAGGGCTACGACAACGCCACCGACGTCATCGTCGAGGACGGCTACATCCGCGTCATTCAGGACATTCGCGGCAAGTACGGCTCCGAGGGCGACTACGTCATGAACCGTCCCCTCCACGGTCCGCAGAATCCCACCCCCGTCGACGAATCCACCGACACCTACGACACCATCGACTGGCTCGTCAAAAACGTCCCCGAGTCCAACAGCAAGGTGGGAATCCTCGGCATCTCTTACGACGGCTTCCTGCCGCTCATGGCGCTCTTCCATCCGCACCCCGCGCTCAAAGTCTCCGTCCCCATGAACCCCATGGTCGATGGCTGGATGGGCGACGACTGGTTCCACAACGGCGCCTTCCGCGAACAGAACATGCCGTACATCCTCGAGCAGACTGCCACGCGCGGCAACATGGTCAAGTGGTTCACGACCTCCTTCGATGACTGGGACACTTACCTCCGCCCCGGCTCCGCAGGCGAACTCGGCAAAGAGCGCGGCCTCGACCAGATCGGCTTCTGGCGCAAAGTCATCGCTCACCCCAGCTACGACGCTTTCTGGAGCGACCAGGCCCTCGACAAACTTCTCGCGACCTACTACCAGTCCGAGCCCATGATCCCCACTCTCCTCGTCGCCAGCCTCTGGGACGCGGAAGACATCTACGGCCCCACCGCCGTCTACAAAGCCATCAAGCCTCTGGACAAGAACAACAACCTCCACATCGCCTACGGACCCTGGGTCCACGGCGGCGAAATCGGCGACGGTTCGAGCCTCGGCGCTCTCAAATTCTCAAGCGACACCGCCCTCTACTTCCGCCAGCACATCCTCCGCCCCTTCCTCGCGAAGTATCTGATGGATGCGCCCCCCGCCGGCATCGACACGACGAACATCCCTACGGCCTGGGCTTTCCAAACTGGAACGAATCATTGGGAGCGTCTCCAGAGTTGGCCTTCCGGCTGCCCCAGCGGTTGCGCGCCCCAACCCACGCCCCTCTACCTCACAGCAAAGAGCGGCCTCAGCTTCACCGAGCCCACAGCAACAAGCGCTGAATCCGACAGCTACATCTCCGACCCCGCCAAACCTGTCCCGTATCGCAAGCGCCCCGCCCAACCCGTCGGATACGACTTTCCCCTGACGTGGCCCGAATGGCTCGCCGACGATCAGCGCGAACAGTCCGGTCGCCCCGACGTGCTCTCCTACACCTCCGACGTCCTCACCGAGCCCGTCCAGATCGCCGGCCAGCCCGTCGCGCATCTCATAGCGTCCACCTCCGGCACCGACTCCGACTGGGTCGTCAAACTCATCGACGTCTACCCCGACGAAGTCGCCAGCCAGCCCGACCTCGGCGGCTACCAGCTCATGATCACCGCCGACATCTTCCGCGGCCGCTATCGCGAAAGTTTCACCACTCCGCACCCCATCCAGCCCAACACGCCGCTCGAATACAAGTTCGACCTGCCTCCCGCGAACCACGTCTTCCTGCCCGGACACCGCATCATGGTCCAGGTCCAGTCCAGCTGGTTCCCGCTCTACGACCGCAACCCGCAGACCTGGGTCGACAACATCTTCTGGGCCAAACCCGGCGACTACCAAAAAGCCGAGCAGAAAATCTGGCACGCGCCCGGCCACCAAAGTTATGTCGAGTTACCGCTGGTCAAGCAGTAGGGAAGTGCGCTGCACGGGTCCATTTCTGGACCGCATGAAATTCCAATAACGAATCAGCGCTCTGCGGATCGTCGTGCAGGAATAGCTCCCGCTATTTCCGGATGGTGATCGGCGGACCGCTAGGTTTTCCCGCCGGAGGAGCCTTGGTCGTATTGTTGCTGGCCCCACCAATCCTCTTCCATGTCCCCGTTCCCAGTTTTCCCGTCGCCACCACCACGCCCGGCGACTGCACCTTATAGGTGCCCGCGTCATCCCAGGTCGTCGTGATCGCGTGCAGCGTGTAGCGTCCATTGCTTGCTGTTAACGTCCCGGCATTCGAAGGCGTACTGTCCATCGCCTCGCTATGCAATTCGTAAGTGCCGTTCGGCGCCACACGCCAGATCCAGCGCCCCGGATTGATGAACAGTTCCCACGTTCCCACCATGTTCGGATCGATCGTTGCTGCTGACGCTCCCGGCGGCAAAGGCAGCGGCGACGACCAGCGAATGTCATCGCCCGCGCAGGGCGCCGTCACCGTCACGCAGTTTTTGCCGTGGTCAGACTGACATCCCGCCAGCGCTCCGGCTGCAGACACATCCCGTGTGCTTCCCACATAAAACCCATACGCCTTCTCCGCATAGCTCTCGGCCAATCCGATGCAATAGTTCTCGCCCCACGTCAGCACCTTGCAATCGGTCGCTCCAGCCCTGCGGCAGACCTGCAGCGCCGCTTGCTCCGCGTCACCTTCAGAGTTTTGCCCGTGCGACGCTCCAGCCGTCATGGTCGT
Source organism: uncultured Acidobacteriaceae bacterium (assembly GCA_963705765.1). GTDB lineage: Bacteria > Acidobacteriota > Terriglobia > Terriglobales > Acidobacteriaceae > Palsa-343. Next base: position 126,219 of record CAVPKU010000058.1, read on the forward strand.
CGGCGACAGCGCCACCGCCGCATAGTGGACCACGATCCTCTGCTGTCCGCCCGCAGGCTTCGGCATCCCCGTCGCGTCACAGGCGTTGTAGCCGAAATTCTCAATGCACGCGTCCTCCATCCCCGGAACCACTTCGGTGCTTCCGTCATCCTGCGCCCGCGCCACAGCAACAAAGCAAACAAAAACCAGCGCCCCCACCCCACAGGCACGCCACATCCACCCCAGCCTCCATCGATTCATCGCCATGCTTTCCTCCGGCGAAGCCATTTGGCCACGGTCATTCGAAAAAGTGTAGTTACACCCATATCCGATCCCTCTGTGGGAATGCAACACAATGCTCTGTGACTTCTGCCCTTGCCGCCAGCCAGCCCAGTGCTCAATCATGGGTCCGAACCTCCGCAATGCCACCCACCAGACCGGAGCAGGTCATGAACCGTAGAAAATTCCTAACCACCGCGACCTCAGCAGCCGTGGCAGGAGCCCTCCCCACCGCATCCAACGCCGCCGCCGAATCGCCGCAGAAGCATCGCAACGCCGCTCCATCAGGAGGCCCGATGCATCCCCGCGCCATCACCATGTGGGAGTTCTCCTGGATCGAGCGCCGCTGGCCCGGTGCCGGTTTCGAGGACTGGGACCGCGCCCTCGACGATCTCTGCGACCGCGGCTACAACGCCGTCCGCATCGATCCCTTCCCGCATCTGCTCGCCGCCGATCCCCACAAAACCTGGACGCTCTGGCCGGAGTGGAACACGCAGCTCTGGGGATCGCCCGACGTGAATCGCGTCGTGCTCCTGCCCGCGCTCTTTGAGTTCATTACCAAATGCAAACAGCGCGGCGTCAGGGTCGGGCTCTCTACCTGGTATCGCAAAGACGATGCGGACACGCGCATGACTATCACCGGCCCTGATCGCATGGCCGAGATCTGGATCAAAACCCTCGACCTCATCCGCGACGCCGGCCTCATCGACACCATCCTCTACACCGACCTCTGCAACGAGTGGCCCGGCGACGACTGGGCCCCCTTCGTCCAGCCGCACATCACCTACGGCCAGTGGGACCAGCCCGTCTCGCTCGACTGGATGTCGAAAGCCATCGCCCTCGTCCGCGCGCAGTACCCCGACATCCCCCTCTTCTTCTCCATAGCAACAAGCAACACGCAGAGCCTCCTCGATCACGACCTCAAATATTTCGACCTCCTCGATCCGCATATCTGGATGGCCCAGCAAAACGGTGGCGAGTTCTACCGCCAGTGCGGCTACGCCTACGAGCGCTTCGACCCAAAGGGCTACACCAACCTCAGCCTCAAGGCCGCAGACCTCTACCGGTCGCGCCCCGAGTACTGGCAGAAAAGCCTGGTGGACGGTATCGACGCCTTCGCCGACGCATCGCGCAAAATTGCGATGCCCCTCATCACCACGGAGTGCTGGGGAGTAGTCGATTACAAGGACTGGCCCCTCCTCACCTGGGACTGGGTGCAGGAGTTATGCGTCCTCGGCGCACAGCATGCAGCATCGACTGGCAGGTGGCTGGCCATTGCAAGCAGCAACTTCTGCGAGCCGCAATTTGTCGGCATGTGGCGCGATAAGCAGTGGCACCAGCGCGTTACTGCGATCATCCGTTCAGCCGAAATTGCGCCCGAGTTACGGCAGGGAAGACTGCACGCGCGCTTGTGACTCGTGTTCGCCCTCTCTGACCGAGAACGGCAAACCTTCCGTCCTGCCGCCGATGCGTTCATTCGTGGTCAACGCCGCCCTGGCTCCGTGAAGCGTCATTGTTCTTCAATGCCAGAAGGCAACCACCAGGCCACCCGCCACGACGAGGGAGCCGCCGACGAAAACAGGCCCCGTCGGCAGAACGCCGAAGAAAAGGTAATTTGCGATCTGGAAAACGACAAACAGCGTCGCAATATAAAGTCCGGTGACCTGAGCGAATTCGATCGGCGCCAGGTTCAGCGAAGTGCCGTACAGGGCAAGTGCTGCTGCTCCCACCAGGAACAGGCCAATTCGGGTCGGCATGCTCCGCGCGTGAATCGCCTGGCGCACAACCGCATCCCCTGTAGCCTCGAGAATGGTCGCCAGAAGCACGAAAAGAAAAATCCGCATAGTGCCATGGTCTCAGGGGCACGCATCGATAATCAACGAATTCCGGAGAGACCGGAGTTTTCGTACCGCCAGGCCGGCAATACGCGGCCTGGCCTGTCGCATCGGCCCCGCGCCGCCGGCCGTCCGGCACCAGGCAAAGAAATTCTCTGCCTGGCCCGAACCGCGCTTTCAGACCCTCAATCCGCTCTATAGTGAATTTGTTGTTGGAACCCGTCTGCCACGAATGACGACTCCAGATCCCAGCGTCGATGCTTACGCGTTCATCTACGACAACATCGACAGTGTGCCCCATCTTGAAGCGCTGATCCTACTCTGGAACAGCCGCCCGGTCGGCTGGACCTGCGAGGAACTCGCCTCGCGCCTTTATGTCCCGGCCCATCAGGTCCTCCAGCTACTCCGCGACCTCATCCGTATGCAGCTGGTTGCCGAATCGGCCGCGCCACCGCTCAAGTTCTCTTACCTGCCAAAGTCCGACGAGCAAAACGATTTGCTGGTCTCACTCGACAGTGTCTATCGCAAAGATCTCGTGCGAATTTCGACGATGATACATTCGAAGACATCTTCCGGCGTTCGTGAATTTGCCCGGGCATTTCAGATTAAGCAGGAGAGGAAGAGGTAGGCGTGTCAGCCGCCCTTTACATTCTCACCATCCTCACCACACTGGTTTGCTCGGTCCTGCTGTTGCGCGCATGGTTTCGCGTCAGGAACGGCCTCCTTCTGTGGAGTGGCATCTGCTTCGCCGGCCTCACCATCGACAACATCCTTGTCTTTGGCGATCTGGTGCTGTTTCCCTCCATCGATCTCTATACCTATCGCCTGGCTTCGGTCGCAATTTCGCTTTCGCTGCTGCTGTTTGGCCTCATCTGGGAGCGCCAATGACTGCGTACCCACCAACGCTGGCTCCCCTCGCCCACCCGCGGCTCGATCTCTTCCTCCTCGGCTACATCGCCGCCACCTCCGGCGTCGCCGCGCTCTTCTTCCTGCGCTTCTGGAAGCAGACCCGCGATTTCCTGTTCCTCGCCTTCGCCGCTTTTTTTGCCGTTCACGGAGCCACCAGGACCCTCGGCCTTTCCACCGCTAACCCGAACCTCGCAGTCGGTTGGGTTTACCTGCTGCGTTTGCTCGCCGTTGTTCTGGTCGTCATTGCCATCCTGCGCAAGAACTTCCAATCCGCTTAAAAGCCGGATGCCTGACAGAATGTTGGCGAACAAACGGGGCAGCCTGGCCCAGGCTCAGCAAACGGACCTTCCACGTACCTGGCCGTGGGAGACGCAACACGGATTTCGTGCCCGCGCCTGAGCGTGCGTAGCGGCAACTCCTCATCAGACCAGCAACGCGCTCTCCCAAAGCGCGTACGGATGACTCGTGGGTTTCTCTTGACTTTGACTTACACGGATGTCCTGTGCGACGCAGAAAGCAGCTTACGATGCGATCCTGGAGCCGGCTCCGGAGGCGAAGTTCTCATCGAGTTCCTGCATGGCACGCGGTTTGCGCCGAATTCGGATCGATCCCTGTGCATCCTGGGTCAAAACCAGAGCCTTCGCGCATACGCCGCAGAGCCAATAGTGCTCTATGCGCCGTTCAGCCTTTTTGCCGCGGCCCGTGGTTCCAACACCAGTCTCAAAGACATAGATCCTGCCCTCGCGCAAATAATAGAGTGGCTTGCTGCAAGCCGGGTTTGCACAGTTACTGACCATAAAGATGGCCGCCTTTCTGCGGTTGACTCGGTTCCTGAACCGCGTGCCATCTTTCGCGGCAGGCCGGAGACATGCCCGCGGTGGGCGAGATAGCGCCTCGTGGAACGCAGACGACGCTAGTCGCCGCATATCAGGCGTATCAATCACACTTTCGAGTGACGATGTTCGCCCGCAAATAACGACTGCGTTAACATTGCACCTCGCGCCCCTAACCATGTTGTAATTTCAGGTTTGCCGGTAACACGTCCAAAGTGATTCCCAGAGGTACTCTGTTGCGCATGCTTCCCTGGATCGGACTCGCTGGGATTATCCTCTGCTTGCTTTGCGCCATTGTGTGGCTTGCATATCGCCCGTTGCGCGGACGTGACAATGCCAACTGGCTGGTGGCACAAGAGACCATTCAATCAGTTGGAACGATGATCGTTTACGCAGGACGCGATTCTTACTCGACCGATGTCAGCGACTACTACTTCAAGGTCAACGATGAGTTCTATTCTGGACGACTGATGGTAGCCGGCGTTGCTTAAGCACCGATCGCTCGCCCAAGGTGCTGGTCGGTCAGACAGTTCAGGTGCGTTACGACCACGGAACCCGAAAAATCATTCGGTAGGCAACGCCCGAGCTTGATAGCTTTCGGCTATCCGCGTTTTACGAGCCGTTTGGACAGGATGTCGAAGCGATTGTCCTCAACATCGACAAGATCTGAGTCCAAACTTTGGCGAGTCTCCGACGGCCCTCCCTGGTTTGGATCGCTGGCTGGCGACTGACCGAAACTTCGGTATTGCCGGTATTACGCCAAGACCCCCGCTGTCACAGGTCCAATACGAGCTGTCATCCTGACCGGAGCGCCGCCACAAATCCCAGCAGATGAGAAGGAACCTGACCGGCGCGAAGTGGGAAGGACCCCCCGCAGCACATGACTCTTAATCGCCACGCGCTCTCAGGCGGAGGGGAATCGGTCGCGAGCGGACGACAAAATCTCGCCAAAGGATCTGGTTAGGACGATCCGACGCCGAAACTCATGGATGCCGGTCACACGAAAACGGATGCCAGGTGAGAGGCAGTAGGTATTGTAACAGGGCACGACTTCAGTCGTGCGTAACGATCGCCGAGAGTCCGGGCTTCAGCCCCTGTGTTTTCGTAGTCGCCAAACGTCCGGATGCCGGTCTTTCGACATTCCGATGGCGGACAGGTCATCCATGCTTCCGGCGCCGCACCAGCGGCGCGACGGTAGAAGCCACGGGCTTCAGCCCGTGGAGATGTCCTCGCTAATAAAACGGCCTTCAGGCCCGGGCTATCACCAGAAACTTCCTGGATGCCGGTCAACCAACAACATCGCTGAAGCGGATTGCCCTCTGCTGACATCCCGGCGAATCCACAGGGAAACAAAAGCTCTGTCATCCTGAGCGACCTTCCGAATTCGTTGCGCGCTGCTTTTGCGCGCAACAATCAATGCAGACGTTGTCACCCTGAGCGCACGCCGAGGATCGCTCGGCGATTCGAACGGCAAACGGACCTGCATTTCCTCCACTTCGACTGCGATTCCGTATTGCCTGTGACACGTCCAGAATGCCGGTTCAGCGACCTGTAGACTTGACGGCGTCATGCCATTGAGTCGAGTGGAATCATTCTGGGAGTGGTTTGGCCACAACGCCGACCGTCTAAGCGAAGATCCTGACAACGCGGCCACCATACGAGAACTTGACCGCCGAGTCTCTGAATTGAATCCCAAAATTTCATGGGAAATCGGACCCGGCGTTTCCAAGCCTTGGCAGCTTGTTCTTTCCCCGAACCTCGATCACGAACTCAGCGTCGTCACCAGGAAATTGGTGGAAGCGGCTCCCTCCGTTGAGAATTGGGAATTTTGGCCGACAAGGCGACCCAAAGACTGGGATTACAAAATGCAGCTACAAGACGACGACGCTCATCGAGTGGCGATTGATGCTTCAGCTTGGCGTTTTGTTCTCCTGCGCTATCCTGACGGCCAACACGAGATCATCTTGGAGGCTCGCGATTTGCCTGATCTCGACGATGACCAGTGCTGGCAATCGGCTGCAGTCGCGCTGGAGAGCATTCTCGGCGAAGACGTGCTTATGAACACGATCAGCGAGTTCTCCCTGACCCGGCAGCTGTCCCCCGAAATGGCCAAGGAGGCAAGATCAATCCATCAGCTTGCCTCCGCGTTCGTCGGGGACGGCGGAGGCAAAGCATAGAACTTTCCGTATCGTCGGCAATACAACGTGAAAGACCGTCTTACCCAGATCGATGCCGATCGTGTCGATTTCCATGGACCACCTCCTGTCCCACCTCTTATAGCCCGAAGGCCTGAGGCGGCGGACCTTACCAATTACTTTCGCGCACCTACCTCGTTCGGGGAATCCGCACCACCCCCTTACCTTCGTACCGTCCCACCCGCCGATTCCTCTTGCTCTGCTCCGCTTAACCTCTTAACCTAGCAATAGGAAAAGCTCTGTCCGCCACCATCGCGAACGGAGCTTTTCCATTTCAGGACGCAGTTGTCGCGGGCTGCCAAACCGGTCGCCGTTCCACCTGTAACCCGAAGCTTGTTCCGCCCGGCTCAGGCCGGCTCGACGACGGCTCTTTGAAAACCTGGCGCATCATAGCTTCGGCTACCGGCACGACTGCCCGCCGGAAAATTTTTCCGCTTTGAAAGGGCACGGGCGTCGGCCGTGCCGTTCAAGGCTCAGACTCATGCCGGCTTTGGCCGCTGAGGAAAGCTTTCCGCTCCGCGACCGGCAGCACCTCGCACCCGCCATCATGGCACTCACCAATGCAGCATTCACAACCACGAAGCCAACTGCCTAGGTTGCAATCACATAACTTGTTCGCAACCACGAATGCAGCATTCACAACCACGAATGCAGCAGTCGCACTCGTCAGCAAGTGCCCCGGCATCAGCCAGATACAAGTTGTCGAGCTAGTAAACAACAGCCAACCCATCTGGAATCAATCATCTGCGTTTTTGTCGGGCCGCAAACTCCGTCTTTTACTACAACTGAACAGGCGACGAGCCCATTGCCGGATCAAAGACAAGAACGGGGGAACGGCCATGGAACCTGGCTAACCAACTCGCCAATAGGGAGGGGTCGGAAGGAGAAGGTTCCTAAGAGAATCAACAACATCCCAGGGGGTCACCCCCCTCGAATCTCGAAACCTAGAACGCCAGCAACGCCACCCCAATGCACACGAAGATCGCCGCCGTCCACCGCCGATGATCCACATGCTCGCGCAGAAACCACTTCGCCGCCAGCGCATTCGTCACGAAGGTGAGGGAAGTAGCCGCCGGCCCGATCAGGCTCAGGTCCCGATGGCTGAAGGCAAACAGCAAGGAGAAGAAACTCAGCGCCAGACAGAACACGCCCAGCCCGAACCGGCCGTTCGTCACCACGGCCACCGCCGCGCCAGTAATGCCGCTGCGAGCCCGGATCAAGTCGAGATCCCCCACCTGCCGCATCGCCGACGCAGTCAGAATGTCGCCCGCCGTCGCCGTGATCACGACCGCCAGGATCATCCCCGTAGTGGCCAAAATGGCGTGAGGATCGGTCACTGCCGCACCTCCTCCCGCGTCTCGATCGGGGCCTCGGCATCCCCGTGCGCGCTGTGATCCGTGTACGACGGACCTCGCGTCACAAACCCGACGCCCGCCGTGATGAAGACCACGCCCAGCCAGCGCATCGGCGACACGTGCTCCTTCAGCCAGAACTTCGCCAGCAGCGTCATGATCACGTAGCCCAGCGAACTGGCCGGCAGCACAAAGGTCAGGTCAGCCCACGACAACGCAGTCAGATACGAAGCGAAGAACCCGATCAGCAGCACGATGCCCGCTGCCACCCACGGCGAGAAGATCGCCTGAATCAGCGCACCCGGATGCGCCAGCGACACCGGTCCCATCGCCTTCATCCCGCGCGACAGGAACGTGTCGCCGCAAGAGGCCGTCAGCGTGATCACCGCCAGCACCAGGTACCGGTTGAATGTCATCGTCGATCGCGCTACCCGCATACAGGCTTCAGCGGCTCCTCAGAAGTCAAAGGCGGCCGAGCGCGAACCCGGCCGCCGATCCCGCGTGACGTGCTACGCCCCCGCGTTGGCCGCTTCCGCCGTCTTCTGCGTCCGCGTCTCCTTCACCATCTTGTTGCGCTCCGAACGCAGCTTCAGGAACGACCGTGACTCGTGATAGAGCCGCTTCAGATCGCCGTTCGCGATGGCCTTGCTCACCACGCGCCACGCCGCCTTCGGCCGGAAGAAGTACTCGTCGTAGAACTTGTGCACCATCTCGAGCACGTAATCGGCCGGCAGTCCCGGATACTCGATGTGGGCCAGCTGGTGTCCGCCCTCGTCGGTCATCTTGTTCTCGTTGGTGATGAAGCCGTTGACCCGCGCGTACTCGTAGAACTCGGTGCCCGGGAAGGCGTGGGCCATCGACACCTGGATGGTCTCGACGTCGAGCTGCTTGGCGAAGTTGATCGTGTTCCGGATCGACTCCTTCGTCTCGCCCGGCAGCCCGAGGATGAAGTCGCCGTGAATGGTCAGGCCCAGCTTGTGGCAGTCGCGGGCAAAGTCCCGCGCCCGCTCCACCGTAGCGCCCTTCTTGATGTTCTTCAGGATCTGCGGGATCGCCGGACTCGAAGCCAACGATCAGCAGTCGGGCGCCGGCATCGCGCATGGCTTTGAGCGTGTCGTAGTCGGTGGTCACGCGCGAGGTCGACGACCACGTGATCTTCAGCGGCTTCAGCTTCTCACACAGCTCAATGGTGCGCGCTTTCTGGATGTTGAAGGTGTCGTCGTCGAAGAAGAACTCCTTGACGTTGGGCCACAGCTCTTTGGCGTGCGCCATCTCGGCGGCGACGTCATCGGTTGACCGCTTCCGCCACGCGTGTCCGCTCGTCGTCTGCGGCCACAGGCAGAAGGTGCACTGCGCCGGGCATCCGCGCGTGGAGTAGAGCGCCACAAAGGGATGCAGCAGGAAGGGCACGTTGTACTTCGTCACGTCCAGATCGCGTTTGTAGACGTCGGTTACCCACGGCAGCGCGTCGAGATTGTCGATCTGCGGCCGGTCCGGGTTGTGCACCACCTGACCGTTCTTGCGATAGCTGATGGCGAGAATCTCATCCAGCGGCTTGCCGTTGGCATACTCCACCACCGAGTAGTCGAACTCGCGGCGGCAGACAAAGTCGATCGCCTTGCACTCGTTCAGCGCCTTGTCCGGATCGGTGGTGACCGGCGGGCCGACGAAGGCAATCTTGATCTTGGGGTAGGCGTCTTTGATCTTCTCCGCCCACCGCTGGTCGCCACTCCAGGCAATCGTGCTGGTGAAGAGCACCAGGAACTCGTAGTCCTTCAGGATCTCGACCACCTGCGGCCACTTGATGTGGTGCGGGTTGGCGTCGAGCAGGCGCGCCCCCTCCAGCATCCCTGCCGGGTACGCCAGCCAAACCGGGTACCAGTAGGATTCGATCTCGCGTGTCGCGGGCCAGCGGGAGCTGGCGCCGCCATCGAAGTTCTCAAAGGACGGAGGGTTCAGAAATAAGGTCTTAAGCGGCATAGGCACTCCTCCCAGTTTACCATTCAGCAACCGAGCCCAACGGCGCAGCCCAACAGATTCAGGCCCCTGAGAAATCAGCTAGTTAGCGGCCCGCAAACTTCTGTGGCTCACTTCAGCGAGGCTCGGACCCAGGCTTCGATCTGGCCCGTTGCCTTCAGCAGGTTCAGTTCCATCTTCATCAACGCGAAATCCGCGTCGAGAACATCGGCGTAGCGTTCGCGCTCATCGATGTGTGCTTGCTGTGCCTCCCGCGGCGTCACGAGCGGACCATTGGACGAACCCGTTCCGCTGGTGAGTTCGGTTTCGATGGTCTTCAGCTGCTCCTGGGCTATTTCGTTTCTCACCCGGACGACACGCTGCTGCGCGGCCAGTTCGCGGAGCGTGCCGCGCAGTGAAGAGGTCTGCTCGCTCAGTACGATGCGCGAGGCGTCCGCATCGGCTCTGGCGCGGGCGGCTTCCGCAGCCGATTGGCGAGCCTTGGCCTTCAGCGAAGGATCGAAGATCGGAATCGTGAGCTGTACACCGGCACTGATGTTGTTCTGCTGGAAGTTGTGATAGTAGTTCTCGAAATTCTGGTATTGGGCGAACCGCTGATACTTCAGGCCAAACCCGACGGAGGGGCGCATGTTCTGCCGGTTATCGCCAAATGCTGTATACAGTTTTGACTGCGCCAGGGCATAGGAAGCGCCAACGCCCGGATTGTTGTCGGCGATCTGCTGGTCATTGGGAGTTTCGGGGAGTGCCGTAAAAGAGGGAATGCTCCCGGGATCGATTTGCAGGTCCACGGCTGGCAGCCCGGTGAGATTCGCCAGCTTCTGTCGCATCAGATCGGCGTCATTTTCCAGATTGATCCGCTTCTCGTCCACCTGCGCCGCCGTCAGTTCGGCCTGTAGTTCGCTCGCCCTGGAATCGACGCCCGCACGCACTCGGTCCTGCTCGATCTCTACCAGCGAACCGGCGAAGTCACTCTCCTGGTGGAGCGCGGCAATCTCTTTCAGGTCGTGGTCGAGTTCCACGTAATCGAGCGCCACGTCGAGGGCGACTTGCTGCTGCGCATCCTTGAGACTCAGACTGGCGGCGCGGAGCCCGGATCGCGCAGCCCGTATGTAATCCGGCTGCGAAAACGAGAACAGCAGCGACTCGGCGTTGACATCGTAGATATCGGGATTGCCCAGCGGGAAACCATAAGGGGGTGGTCCCACAGAGGAACCCAGCACAACACTCGGAGCGTAGGCATCGCGGCTCTGCGCCACGCCTGCCGCAGCACGATCGACTTCAGCCCTTGCACCGCGCACTGCCGTGCTGTTCTTCTCCGCCAGACTGACCGCCGTCGACAGGGAAATCTGCGCCATCGTCGACATCGGCGCCAGCAGAAACAGAACCGCCCAGAGTCCCGCCAGATGTCCAACTCGCATTCCCGTCGGGACCGTCTTTGACTCGTCCATCGTTCTGAGTTTACAGACCGGCCGCTCTCCCAGCGGGAAGGCCGGCGGGGATTCTGTAGCCCGAGGCCAGGGAATGCACCAGCGCAAACTGTTGTTGTGCGCCGGCAGCATCGCCCTGCTTTTGTAAAAGCTGAGCCAGTTGCGCGCGCACAACAAAGGCCGGTGTCGACTCCGATTGCGCACCGGAGTTCAGGTACAGCTGCAACCACTGGATTGCCGTTTGCGGCTCGCGTCCGGTCATGGCGAGATTCGCGGCTCCATCGACCAGAGCGGGGCCGTGGTTCCGATCCACCGCCGCGCCGCGGTGCACGGCGGCGGTCATCTCCTCCAGTCGCCCGCGCCGGCGATAGAACGATGCCAGATCCATCCAGGCATTGGCCGGGTAATCCGATTTTCCGATAGCGTCCTTGAGTTGGCCCTCGGCGGAGGCGTAGTCCTTCTTCGATTCGGCGATGCGCGCCTGCAGCGTCAGCGCTGCTGCGGGATTCACACTCGCTAACTGCTGCGCCACCGCCTCGGCGCGCGACAAGCCGCCGCCCACCACGCTGGGCGCCATCACATCGAACTCGCCCAGATCGGAGAGAGCCTCCACGTTTTTCGGATCCAGTTGCACCGCCTGCTCAAATTCCGCATGCACCTTCCGCGCGAGCGGGTAGCCGGACACGATCGAAGCATGCTCCGCCTTCTGCCCATAGGCTCGTCCCAGCCAGAGATGGAAATTGCTGTCGTTGGGGACGAACTGGACCGCGGCCTCACAGTCTGCGATTGCCGGATCCCAGGCTTCTTCCTGGTAGTAGACTCGGCAGCGCAGATTGTGCGCTGCCGCGTCGTTGGGGTTTCCACGCAGCGTTGCATTCAGGGCCTGCAGCGCGCTGTCGGCTCGTCCTGACTCCAGGTCGCGGTGCGCAGGATGCGCAGCATCGGCTGCAAGAGTGCCTAGCAGGGCCGCGAAAAGAACAAAAAGGGTCTTGCCTGACAGGATTTGGTTCCGCAAGATACCCCCTACTGGACGACTTTGATCGGCACGCCATCGGTCAGCGGCTGCGCATTGGTCGTGCCCAGCGCCACCACATCGCCCGCGTTCAGGCCGCTGGTGATCTGCACATCGGTCAGATTCAGCGCACCGATCGTCACTTTGACGCGGCGCAGTGAGTTTCCGTCTTTCCGATAGACGTACGGCGAACCCTGCTCGATATGCAGGGCATCACGCGGGACCTTCAATACGTTAGATACGTTGGCGACGGTCACGGTCACACGAACATTGGTGTCTGGTAACAGCGCATCGTCGGCATCGTCAATCGTGATCACGACCTCACCCACGTTGCGCGTTCCATAGGTGATGATGGTGGACGGCAATCGGCTGATGTGACCATGCCAGAGCTCAGTGGGCCGGGCATCCCAGACAATCGTTACCGGCTGTCCGATCTGCAGCTTGCCGATCTCCGGCTCATCGAAATAGCCGCGCACCTGCAACTTTGAAAGATCGGCCATCGAGAGCAGCCGGTCCCCCTGGTTGACATATTCGGTCTGCGAAACAGGCAGTGAATAGACGGTTCCCGAAAAGGGCGCATGCACCACGGCATGGCTCAGCGCATCCTGGGCTGCCTGATACGCGGCGTGGGCATCGGCCAGGGTCGCATCGGCGTGGGCCAGGTAATCGCTGCCGTAGCGATCGGTCAGGCGTTGTTGCAGAACCTGCATCGTGCTGGTGTCGGCGGCCAGTCGGCTCTGGGCCGCGCTGATTTCGCTGGGCGACGCTGCCCCTGAAATCTGCAACTTCTGCAGCGCCTCGAGATCATGCTGCGCCAGATCGTGATCGATCTGCGCCTTCGCGATCTCGCCCTTCAGCGAAATGCGCTCTTCCTGGGTGCCCCCGCTCTTCGCCGCCTGTTCGTTGACCTGGGCTCCCTTGAGCGCCGCCTCCGCCGTGGCCAGACGGGCTTTGGCTTCGCTGTCGTCCATGGCCAGCAGCAGTTGGCCTTCGTGAACCTTCTCACCTTCGTGGATACTCAGCGTCGCAATGAGCCCGGCGAACGGCGCGTGCGCTTCGAAGTTCACCTGCGGCTCCACTTTCCCGTTCGTGGCCACCGTGTTGGTCAGATCTCCAACCGACGCTGCAGCCACACGGATAGGCAGACTCCCCCGAGTCATCAGATGGACGACATAAAAAACGAGAAGGAGCGCAACGGCTGTGGCGATCCAGATTCGAGCCGTGCGTGCCCCGGTCTGCCCTGTCTTCATTCCTGAAACCCTGAGTCAGTCTATAAGACATACAACAGGGCCTTTCGGGTTCGAAAAAAGCGAAATCGATTCAGGTACCGGAGTGTTTACTCCGGCACCGGCGCGCGGGTTGCTGTTCGTCCTGCTGCCCGATACGATCAGCCCGTAAAATTGATGCATGGTTCTTGCCCAGCGTTACACCGACGAGCACGCTCAGGCCGGTCTCGACTTTGACTTTCCTGCGATTGAGACCTGGCGCAATCAGTTTCCTGGTTACGAAATCGTCATCGACGATCCGGAGTTCACCTCCGTGTGTCCAAAAACCGGCCTGCCCGACTTCGGCGTCATCACCCTCCGCTACATGCCGCGCGAGAAGTGCCTCGAACTGAAGTCCTGGAAGGAATATCTCTTTAGCTATCGCAATCTCGGCATATTTCAGGAGAACGTGGTGAACCGCATCCTTGAGGATGTGGTTAGGGCCTGCGATCCGGTCTGGGCTCTGGTGAAGGGCGATTTTCGCCCCCGAGGCGGCATCTCCACCACCATCGAAGCCCGCTGGCCCCGGCCGAACGGCCAGTAGCCGCCGCCTTATAGGCTACCGGCTCCGTTATAGATTCTGTGACTGCACTGCCAGCGACCCGGTTCCAGCGTTGCCGTTGCATTTGCCGCCGCTAATCGACCAATTCGTGATCGTCAACTGCGACGCTGTGGCGTTGAAGGTGCCCACCGCGGTCAGCATCGTCGAGGTCAGCGGATCGGAGTAGGTCATCGACAGGTTGCTGCCGGTCACCATCGAGGTCGTCACCGAAGGCTGGCTGGTAAAGCAGCTGTTCCCTGGGAACGTTGCCGTTCCGGTGAGCGAGAACTGCCCGTTGAGATCGGGCTGCGAGGTCTGCTCCAGCAGCGCCGACACAGAAAGGGGATTGCCCGATCCGTCGACGAAGTTTCCCGTATAGGTTCCATTGATGGCCGAATAATTCGTGGCACTCACGGGCGAGGTTCCCAGCGACGCACAGTTGCCACCGGTGAAAGTCCACTTGGCCGCTGCCATGCCCTTGCCGTTGCCGGATACCTGTCCCTGCAGCGTGAGGGTTGTGCCATTGAAAGCCGAAGAGACCAGCATCATTTGATTGTCGCCGCCCACCGAGCCAGTCAGCAGGATGTCGGTCGTCGGACTGATGCACGAGGTGCCGTTCAGCCGCGCTACGGCGCTCACCGTCTCGTACGCGCCCTGCATGAATCCCAGGTTCAGGACGACATTGGAGGTGCTGGGTGCGAACGCCCAGTTGCCGGACAGCGAGGTGCCCACCTGCAGGGGTGTGTTCGCCATGCCGCACCCGGCAAGGAGGAACGTCAGACCAAAGGCAGTAGCAATTGCAAGGAAAACAGAGCGGCGGTTCTGCATGGGGGGAGAGCCTTGTTACCTCAGAAGAGGTATTCAGAAGATAAACAGGACTCTCCGCCCCTTCCAGACCCCGAAAGAGGCATTACTACGGTCATGGAACGAGCCAGAACACAGAAGAAGGGTGCGGGTGGGCCGCTGGTCCTTCTGGACTGTGGAGGTGCCGAACCGGAAGGTCTTACTGCGGGTTGGGTTGGCCCGGCTGGGGCTGCTGTTGTTGCTGGCGGAGCCGCTGCAGTTCCTGCAGCATCTCCTGCGGCGTCCGGGGCCGCTGATCCATGGGCGGGTTCGCCTGCGGCGGCGGAACCGGAAGCGGCGGGGCCTGTTCCATCCCTGGCGGCGGATAATTCGGTTCGTCGTCCTCGTCCGGCTGGGCGTTGCCGCCCGGCGCCGCCGCGGCAATGGGCGCATTGTTGCGCGTGGTCAGCACCACGGCCCGCGGTGTCCCGGCGCTTGTGGCGCCGACCATCAGGAAGTTGTAACCCGCGCCATCGAGCAGCGCGGACAGGACGTCCCGCGGCGACCCGGGTCCGTAAATGCCGAAGACGCGCGAGTCTTTGTCGAAACCGTCCACCGTCATCCCCGTCGATCCTTCAATGTTCTTCAGGATCTCCGACAGGCTCGAATTGTTCGCGTCCACGGCCAGCGAACCGTTGTTCAGCGTTACCCGCGCCTGGCCAGCAGGCTTGTCCAGCAGCGAAGGCGGTAAATTCGGCGTGGGAACTGGCGCCGTCGCCGTGGCTCCAATGCGAATGGGGGCCTGTCCAGCGGGCATGGAAGTCTGCATAGGACCCTGTCCGGGAGTCGCAGGAGTCTGTGCCGGACTTCCGGGAGCCGGTCCAGGACCTCCGGCTGACGGAACGGCCATCGGCGGTCTCGAGATCTGGCCTGGTTCAGTGGCTACCGGAAAGCGGCGGCCTGGCATCGTTCCCGGCGTCTGCATCACCTGAGCCTGGCCCAGCCCTGGGCACAATCCTGCCAGAATGGCTGCTGCCGCCCAAATCAGGCATCGTGAAAGGCTCATAACCTGCATCGAACTCTTTGGAATCGCAGGGTGCCGTGGGTTCGGCTGTTGTCCCCGCTCCTGTGTACTAGACTAGCAGTGATTCGAATTCGCTCACGAGCGAATTGAAGGGAAGCCCTCCATGCATCGCCGCTTTTCCCCTCCCTGGGCCGTCCTCCTCGCCATCGCCTTGCCCGCCGGCATGGCCCTCCCTGCTTTTGGCGTTTCCTGCACGACGCAATCGCAGATGACCAGCGCCCAGCGTACCGCGCTCGCCCAGACCGCACAGATGATTGCCGCCAATGTCGAATCCGGAAACGCCGCCGCGGTCCGCAACCAGACCATCGCCGCCGTTGCCGCCCAGTTTGACGGCATCGCCACCTCGATCCAGCAGATCAACGCCTCTATCCAGCACGCGACGCTCACCGTGGACAGTGTTTATGCGCTCGACGCCAGCGACCTGAAAGCTGCCCAGGAGACGCAGTTCTTCTGTGGTGTCGCCGGCTCTGCTCTTACAGTTGAGGTCACTATTCCCAACCTTCCGCCCGGCAAATATGCTCTGGCGATTATCCATGCCACCGGCGTCAAGCAGCCGCAGACGATTTCCCTGGTGCTCCAGAACGATCCCGCCGGAAGCGCCGACTGGAAGCTGGCCGGATTTTTCACTCGCCCGATGACCATCGGCGGTCACGACGGTATCTGGTACTGGCGCCAGGCGCGCGACTACGCCGCGAAGAAGCAGCTCGGGCCGGCTTGGTTTTATTACCAAACCGCGCAGAACCTCCTGGTCCCGGTCGATTTCATCTCCAGCCCCAACCTGCAGAAGCTTTCGAAGGAGTCCGAGCAGTCGCGGCCGGAGGCACTCCCCGGTCAGGATCCCATGAAGCTGAGCGCCGGAGCCCAGACCTTCAACGTCACCAACGTGCACGTGGGTGAGTTTTCCGACCAGCTCGACCTTATCGTTACGTACACCGCCACCCCCGGACTTGATCCGGTCGCGGCGCGCGCGCAGGTTACCGCTGTCATGCGCGCGATCCTGCAACAGTATCCCGGCCTGCAGACCGCCTTTCACGGCCTGTGGGTCTACGCCGCCACCCCTGGCAGTCAGGCCGCCCCCTTCGCTCTCGAATTGCCCATGAATCAGATTGAGACTTCCGCTTCCCCTTCCGGACAACGCAGCTAAACGCTCACCACCCAGGAAAACAGGCAGGAAAGACCTCGGCATGGCCAGTCGAACAGAAAAGCCCTTAAGCCAGGTGATCGAGCAGCGCCGCGACACGCTCAGCTTTGACGGCGCGCCTATCCCTGACGCGGACCTGAAGCAGATCCTCGAAGCGGGCCTGAAGATGCCCAGCGGCTTCAACCTGCAACCGTGGAGGCTGGTGGTCGCCCGCACGCCTGAACTGAAGCGCAAACTCCGCGCCGCCGCCTTCAATCAGCCCAATGTGGAGGAGGCCTCGGTGCTGATCGTCGCCTGCGGCGACAAAGACGGGTGGCGCAGCGATATGGAAGAGATGATCCGCATGGGGCGCGAGCGAGGCATGACGGAGAACTATGCCGAATCGGCACTGGCCATCATCCCGGAGTTCATGAGCAGTCACCCGAATCTCGCCGCCTGGCTGAATCGGCACGTGATGATCGCCTTTACCGCGATGATGCTCATGGCGGAAGCGCTGGGCTACGATACCGCGTCGACCGAAGGGTACGAGGCGGACAAGGTCTGCCAGGTTCTCAACCTGCCCATCAGCTATGAGGTCGTCGCGATACTGGGTATTGGGCGCCTGCGCGGTCCCGACAAGTACAACGGCGGCCGCTTCAGCATGCAGCGCACGGTTTTCGACGGCGAGTACGGCAAGCCCATCAAGCTGTGAAAGACAGCGTTCAGCGTTCAGCGATCAGCGTTCCGAGTCGGGTGCGCGGGGAACGCGGGGAGAAGTCCCTGTGAAAAGGGAATACCCCGATGCTCCCATCGCGGGAGTCGGCGCGGTTATCGTCCGCGACGGGCCCGGCGGCCGCAGGGAGACGCTCCTCATCCGCCGCGGACAGGAGCCGCTGAAAGGGGAGTGGTCGCTGCCCGGCGGCGCCGTCGAACTGGGTGAAACCATCGAGCAGGCCATCTGCCGCGAAGTCCTCGAGGAGACCGGCCTCATCGTCGAAGTCGTCGACACCGTCAAGGCCTTCGACCGCATCTCGCGCGATGAAGCCGGGAGCGTTCGCTACCACTATGTGCTCATCGATTTCCTCTGCTGCGTTACCAGTGGGTCGCTGGCGTGCGCGACGGACGCCCTCGAAGCCCGCTGGGCCACGGTCGACGAACTCCAGGGCCTGACTCCGCTCACCATCGAAGTCATTCACAAAGCGCTCCGGATGGCATCCTAAAGACGGAAGGCATACCGCATTCGCATGGCTGCGACCGCCACACCGCCCCAGAAACGAGAGAGACGCACGTGGCGAACCATCCGCGGGATTCTCCTCAGCATCCTCACGCTTCTGATCTTCATCGTTGTCTTCGCCTTCCTTCGCCCGCTTACGGTGCTTTGGATCGCCACGCAGACTCACCTGTTGTTGCACGGTATTCACTCCGACTACACAACCATCCCCTTCGCGGGCAATCCGCGCGTCCGGGTTCACTACTATGCCGGCGGGTCGGGTTCGCCGGTTGTGCTCGTTCATGGGCTCGGCGGCCGCTCGGAAGACTGGGCCAACCTGATGCCCCAGCTGGTTCGCGATCATCATCGGGTGTACGCTCTCGACCTGCCCGGCTACGGACGCTCCGACTGGCCATCCAATGCGGCGTACTCCATCCCGCAACTCTCGGCAGCGGTGGAAGCTTTCCTCGACAACCGGCACCTGGCGCAGACCGATCTTGCCGGGTGGTCGATGGGGGGATGGGTTGCGATGCGTACTGCGCTCGATCAGCCCCAGCGCATCCGGCGCCTTGTAATCTTCGACAGCGCCGGTACGCGCTTTACCTTCACCTGGGACACTGCGCTCTTTGAGCCCGATACGGCGACCAAGCTCACCGCCCTCGACAATCTGCTGATGCCGACCGCCGCGCCGCACGTCCCTGGTTTTATCCAGCGGGATATCTTCCGCTTCGTGGGCAAACACGGTTGGGTGGTCCGGCGCAACATGCAGTCGATGCTGACCGGCGCCGACCTGCTCGATGGCAAGCTGGGCGCGCTGAAGATGCCCATGCTGATCGTCTGGGGCAAGCAGGACCACGTCATTCCCGTCTCTGCCGGGGCAGCGATCCACGATGCGGTTCCGCAGTCGGAGTTTGTCGTGGTCGATGGTTGCGGACACCTCGCTCCCGGCCAATGCGCTGCGCAGGTGGGTCCGGTGTTCAAGGGATTTCTCGACGAAGCCTCGCCCATCGGCGGCCAGCGCGCGGAGATTAGGTAGCCTTAGCCCGCGTCCCGGAAAATTCATTAGAAGACTTCAATCTTCCGAGAATCCTTCGGCCCGGCGTTTGCTCCATCGTCGTGGACCCTCACCTTCGCGCAGGCCCTGGCCTGCTACCAGGAGTAACCGTGGGCAAATTTACGATTGTCGTTCCCCGCTATAGCCAGCGATTCCGCTGCATTGGTTCCGCGTGCGAAGACACGTGCTGCCGCGGCTGGGTGGTTCCGGTGGATCGGGCGACGGTGAAGAGGTACCAGACTCTGCCCCCCGGCCCCCTGCGCACGGAACTGAACGAGAACATCATCACACCGACAACCAGCGGAAATCAGAACCAGGATGCCGGGTTTTCTTCGATCCGTATGCTTCCCTCGGAGGAGTGTCCGTTCCTTTCCGACGAACGGCTCTGCCGGATTCAGCAGGAGCTCGGCGAACTGTATTTGTGCAGGACCTGCGCGCAGTATCCGCGGCATTTCCACAGTATCGACCGCATCGAGGAGTGCTCACTGGCGCTTTCCTGCCCCGAGGCGGCGCGGCTGGTGCTGCTCGATCCCGCGCTGCTCTCGTCCTCCAGGACGCGATACAAAGCGCGCTGGGATAAGTCGGTTTCCTGCACGCATCCGCTGCGCACCTTCTTCTGGCCTATCCGGGAGTTTGTGCTGCGGCTGATTGTCGATCGCAGCTACGCGCTGTGGCAGAGAATGTTTCTGCTCGGCATCTTCTGCCAGCGGCTCGATGCTATTGCGCGTTCGGAGGACAAGCGCACATTTCCGGAATTTCTGCGCGACTTCTCCGCCGTTGTGGCCGCCGGCAATCTGCGCGGACCGATGGAGTCCATCCCCGCGAACACCGGATTACAGCTCAAGCTGGTCACGGAACTTGTCCGCCTCGGCGTGAGCGGGGCGGGGAGAATCCGGCCCTGGCTCCAGCAATGCCTTTCTGCGTTCGAAGGCGGGATCGGCCACGCCGCGGAGGCTTCCTTTGAGAGGCAGATCGCTTCCTATACTGCTGCCTTCGCGCGCGACTACGAGCCGTTCTTTCGCGAAAGGCCGTGGATTCTCGAAAACTATCTGGTCAACGAACTCCTTGGGTGGACCTTTCCCTTCGGCCAGGCGTTCTTCCAGCCGGACGGCAAGTTCGACTTCACCGCGTCGTTCGCCCACCTGGCGATTCGGTTCGGAATCCTGAAAGGGCTGCTGATCGGCGTGGCTGGCTTTCATGGTCAGTCCTTTGCTGACTCCCACGTCGTCCACACCGTTCAGGTCGTTTCGAAACAGTTTGAGCACAGCCAGAAGTTTGTCGACGAGAGCTATGCATTCCTTGCGGAACAGAAACTCGCCGACATTGCCGGGCTCACGGCGTTGTTGCGCAACTAGAGGCGCGCTCTGCGGGCGAAGTGGAGACATACCTGTTGTCGGTCCGACTCATTTGCCCGGTTCGGCCGGTTTGATTTGCTGCTGAAGCTGATCGCAAAACGCTCGATACTTTCGCACGTAGCGGAAATCGGCAAACAGCGTCCCCGCGGCAATGAGCAGCCACACCAGCAGGATCCACCGGTCGCGTTTGTCCGGATACCGCCCCATCTGCCGGAAACAGATGGAGATGATGAAGGCCGCCAATGTCGCCAGCACGGTCAACGGCGCCAGCGAATCACAGTGCAACACCGACTCGTGCATCAGCCACGCCGACGCCCCGGCCGTGAACAGCGCAATGCCGCCGGTCAGGTAGATCCGAGACCGCTTCGGCTGGCCGGGCAGGGCTCTTCTGAACGCTGAGCGGGGAATGCTGAACGCCGTCTTTCAGATTCCGCCCTTTCCGATGTCCATGCTGGCGGGTAGCGGGTTTCGCTCGTCGATGTACGACTCGATGGTCTTCTCCAGAATCCCTTTCGAAGCCAGGATGAATTCGATCGCATCGCGGCCTGCGCCATGTCCCCCCTCATGCGGAGTCACCCAGTGTGCCTCGGCCTTGACGTTGTCCCGCGCATTGGCTACTGCCACCGCGAAGCCGCATACCCGCATCACCGGCAGATCGATGACGTCGTCGCCGACGTAGGCGATCGCATCGAGGCCAATCTGTTCCTTCTCCATGATTTCGCGCACGGCCTGCATCTTGTAGGACTGGCCCATGTAGACGTACTCGAGGCGCAGATCGCGGGCGCGCAGTGCCACGGTCTCGGAGATGCGCTTGGTGATGATGGCGCACTTGATTCCGGCCAGCTTGGCCAGCGAGATGCCGGTTCCGTCGTGCGCGTTGAAGCCCTTGGCTTCGACCATGGTCTGCGAAGAGATTGCATAGCCGCCCTTGCTTTCCATCTGTGCGGCATGCTCGGCAGTCGTCGCGCTCGGTGCGGGAGCCGGGAAGAGCCAGATGCTGCCATCCGTCAGCACGCCATCCACGTCAAAAATGATCAGCCTGACTTTGCACGCGCGCGACCCGGCGCTTTGGGTATAAGACGTCGTCATATACCCGCATTGTAACGAGTGCCTCTCGATGTTCGGGCCCGGGCGCCAGTCGTGAGCCCGGTCACCGGGCCAGGCTGCATCACGCGGTAAAATAAGCAGATGCATTGCCTTCCCGTCCTGGGAGCCCTCGCCGCATGAAGCGTCTCTGGCGCCTGCTCTATTACGCGCGCCGCTATGCCCTTCAGGCTGTCTCCGCGGTAGTTCTGGCCGCCGGCGTCGGACTACTCGATGCTTTCCGCGTCCTGCTCATTGGCCCCATCTTCGACAACGTGCTGCATCCGGGCTTGCCGAGCCGAGTGAACAGGACGGATCTTCTGGGCTCGCTCGGCGCGCGCTGGCACATCCACATTACGCCGCAGATCCTGGTGCCTTCGTTCCTGCACATCAAGAATGACTGGGGCGTCATCGCCTTTGCCTTTGTGGCTTCGACGGGACTGAAAGGCATCTGCGACTACACGGGGACCTACCTCGCGAACTACGCCGGCTTCGGCATGATCACCGACATGCGCGACGACCTTTACGAGTCGATCCTGCGCCGCTCGGTTGCCTTCTTCCAGAGGCACACCACGGGAACACTGCTCTCGGCGCTGATCAACGACATCGAGCGAGTGCAGTACGCCACCTCGACCATCCTGTCCGACTTCCTGCAGCAGGCCTGCACGCTGGCGTTCATGATCATTGTGGTCATCGCGCTGGGGGGCAAACTGGCGTGGATCCTGCTGATCTTCCTGCCCGTGGTGGGGACTTCCATCCGCCGCATCGGCCGCGATGTTCGCCGCACGACGCGTCGCGGCCAGGACAAACTCGCCGATATCCAGAACATCCTGCACGAGACCATCACCGGCAATCGCATTGTGAAGGCCTTCAACATGGAGTTCTGGGAACTCCTGCGTTTTCGCCAGGCCGCCAAGCGGCTCTTCCGGGCCAATCTCCGGTCGGTGCGCGCCCAGGCGATTACGTCTCCGCTGATGGATTTCATCGGTGCCGTGGCCATTGCGGCGTTGTTGTGGGTGGGGCGTAACGAGATCGGGCATGGAGCCATGGCGGAGGGCTCATTCTTCGCGTTCATCGTTGCGCTGTTCAAGATGTACGACCCGGTTCGCCGCTTCGGTGTGTACTACAACAACTTCCAGCAGGCTGCGGGCGCCTCTGCGGCCATCTTCGATTTCATGGATGATCAGGACGAGGTGCGCGAGGCGAAGCATCCGCGCATCCTTAAAGGTTTCCAGGACAGCATCGTCCTTGAAAGCGTCAGCTTCCACTATCGCGAAGGCGAGCCTGAGGGCCCGCCCATCGTCCTCAGCGACATCAACCTCACTATCCATCGGGGCGAAGTCGTTGCGCTGGTTGGGCCCAGCGGGGCAGGGAAGTCGACCCTCGTCAATCTCATCCCGCGCTTCTTCGACGTCACCAGCGGCCGCATCCTCGTCGATGGGATCGACGTTCGCCAGGCCAGCCTTAACTCGCTGCGCGCGCAGATCGGCAAGGTCACTCAGGAAACGATCCTCTTCAACGACACGGTTCGCAACAACATCGCCTACGGCCAGCCGGACGTTCCTCTGACCCGCGTTGTCGACGCGGCGAAGAACGCCCTGGCCCATGACTTCATCGAGCGCATGCCCGAGGGTTATGACACGGTTATCGGTGAGAAAGGCTTCCGCCTCTCCGGTGGTGAACGGCAGCGTCTCGCCATCGCGCGCGCCATCCTGAAGAATGCTCCGGTCCTCATCCTCGACGAAGCCACCTCCGCCCTCGACGCCGAAAGCGAATCCCTCGTCCAGATCGCCCTCGCCAACCTCATGGCCAGCCGCACCGTCATCGTCATCGCGCACAGGCTCTCTACCGTCCGCCGTGCCAACCGCATCGTTGTCCTCGAGCACGGCTGCATCACGGCGATTGGCTCGCACGAAGAGCTGCTGCAAACCTCACCCATCTATCAGAAGCTCTACCGCCTGCAGTTCATGGATATCGGCGACAACGGCAGCAATGGCCACGGTCCAGGCCCCGGCAGTTCGATCGGTGGCGACGAACCAGAAGCTCCCGTCACCGTTGAAGCAACGATCCCCGCCGCCGCAGTCACCGAACCCGCTCTCACAGGTAAGATCAACCGATGAGTCCGGCGAAGCCTTCCACGAAAACCGATCAGTCGCCCGCGCAGTCCGCGAAGCAATCTCCGGAAACGGCAAAGCAACCCGTCTATTCCATGACTGGTTTTGCGCGCATCGCCGGGCGCGTCTCGGAAACCCTGGGCTTCTCACTCAGTCTCAAAAGTGTGAATCATCGCTTCCTCGACCTGCACATGCGTCTGCCCAACGGCACGGAAGCCGTAGAGATGAACCTGCGCCGCGTCCTCAAGGAAAAGCTTCGCCGCGGCCACGTCGAAGTCACACTCAATCTGGAGCGCACGCAGAAAGCCGAAGCCGGGTACGACCACGCTCTCGTTTCCGCCTACATTGAAGCCTTCCGCGCTGCCGCTCTGGAGCACAAACTCACCGCCGACCCCGATCTGAACTCCGTCTTCCGTCTTCCCGGCGTTCTGCTGGCCGAATCCCGCAGCAGCGAAGACGAGTTGAAGGCTCTCGAAGACGCCGTTCTCGGACAATCGGACACCCTGATTGCCGCGCTGCAGGGCATGCGCGCCCAGGAAGGCACCGGCCTCGCGAATGAACTCCGCGCCGGCATGGAACGCCTCCGCACGCTGGTGGATGAAGCAGCGACGCTTCGCGAAAAAGTGCAGCAGGCCTACTTCGAACGTCTCAACCAGCGCATGAAGACCATGCTCGATGGCGGCTTCGATAAGGATCGCATTCTGCAGGAGGCTGCCCTGATCGCAGAGCGCAGCGACGTTGAAGAAGAAGTGACGCGCCTGCGCACCCACATTGACCATTTCATCGATCTTCTCGATCAGGGCGGCGAAGTCGGCAAGAAGCTCGATTTTCTGCTCCAGGAGATGAATCGCGAGGCCAACACCCTGCTTTCCAAGACCAGCGGAGTGGCCGGCAACGGCACACGCATTACCGAAGCGGGTCTCGGCATGAAGTCTGAGATTGAAAAAGCGCGCGAGCAGGTGCAGAACTTAGAGTAGGACCCGTAGTCGACTCTTTCGTACGAGGAATTAACCAGGCTTTGTCGGGCATTCTGTTCATCATTTCGGCGCCGTCCGGGTCGGGCAAATCGACCATCGTCAACCAGCTCCGGTCGCTTGTCAGCGGTCTCGAATTTTCTGTCTCGTGGACCACGCGCGGACCGAGGGGCTCCGAAGTCGACTCGCGCGAGTACCACTTCACCACGCGCGAACACTTCGAGGAGATGATCCGCAACGGCGAGTTCCTCGAATACGCCGAGGTCTTCGGCAACTATTACGGCACGGCGCAAGCGACGCTGCGGGGAGCTTTTGCGCAGGGCAAAGATCTGCTCCTCGACATCGATGTGCAGGGCGCCGGACAGGTGCGCGCCAAATGCCCTGAGGCAGTGTCGATTTTCCTGATGCCGCCGTCGCCCGAGATCCTGGCGACTCGGCTGCGCAACCGCAGCCGCGCCGAAGGCAGCGTGCAGGAAGAGATCATCCAGCGCCGCCTTGCGCGGGCCCAATTGGAGATTGAGAATTACCGGGAATATGGCTATATTCTCGTCAACGACGTCCTGGACCGAGCTGTTGAGGAAATGGCTGCCATTGTTGCCGCCGAGCGCATCCGGCATGGCGATGATCCAGGTGCAGGCGGGGCCGACCGCGAGAGAGTTTTACGCATCGCCCATAGCTGCAGGCAGGCCAATTCCGACGCTCGCATCCGGACGGTGTTGCGGGCATTCGGCGTCCCCGATCCGCCCCGCGAAGGATGAAGCTGCGTCGCAAGTTCTGGAGGTAGGACGATGAGTATCGAGAAAGAATACGACAGTAATTTCCGCTATGTGCTGGTCGCCGCGCGCCGCGCCCGCCAGCTGCAGAATGGTGCTGAGCCCATGGTGCCCAGCCGCTCGCGCAAAGCCTGTCGTGTCGCCCAGGAAGAGATCGCCGCCGGCAAGATTACGTATGTGAAGTCGGAGGACGCTCCGCTGGTGAAGCCGGAAATCGACGGCGCCGAGATTCCGAAGTTCGTCTCGTAGTCGCGAATCCCGAGACCCTGTAACCTGTAAGTCATGAAGGTCACCGTAGGCGTCACCGGCGGCATTGCTGCCTACAAATCCGCGGAGCTGGTTCGCGAACTGCAGAAGCACGCCCTCGACGTTCATGTCGTCATGACCGCGGCTGCCCAGCACTTCATTGCGCCGCTTACCTTCGCTGCCCTTACCGGCCACAAAGTCATTACTGGTCTTTGGACCTCCGAAGATACTGATCCGGGTGACGTTGCCTCGGCCATCGAGCACATCGACGCTGCACAGTCGGCGGACGCGCTGGTGGTTGCGCCGGCCACCGCCGACATCCTTGCGAAGTTCGCCCATGGTATTGCCGATGACTTTCTCACTACGATGTATCTCGCGACCACGGCGCCGGTGATCGTGGCTCCGGCGATGAACGTGAACATGTGGAACCATCCGGCGACCCAGGCGAACCTCGAAGTCCTTTCGAACCGCAACGTGCGCATCGTTGCGCCGGACAGCGGCTACCTTGCGTGCGGCATGGTCGGGGCTGGACGCCTGGCCGAAAACGCTGCCATTGTCGATGCCGTTATCGGCACCCTGCACCATCGCAACGATCTCGCCGGGGAGACGGTTCTCATCACGGCCGGCGGAACGCGCGAGGCTCTCGATCCGGTGCGGTTCCTCGGCAATCGCTCCAGCGGCAAGATGGGCTATGCGATGGCGGAAGCTGCTCAGCGCCGTGGGGCTCGCGTCATTCTGGTCTCCGCACCGACCGCGCTTCGGCCGCCGGCCAACGTCGAAGTGGTGCCGGTGGTGACCACGCAACAGATGCGCGATGCTGTATTGAGCCGTCTCGATCAGGCGACGATTGTCATTAAGGCTGCCGCTGTCGCCGACTATCGCCCACGCGCCCAGGCCGACCAGAAGCTGCGCCGTTCAGGGCCGCTCACGCTGGAGCTGGAGCCGACTGAAGATATCCTTGCTGCTGTTGTGCAGCAGCGCCGGCCGGGGATGCTGGTGATCGGTTTCGCGGCGGAGACGCAGGATGTGTTGGCCCACGGCCGCGATAAGCTTCTGCGTAAAGGCGCCGATGCCATCGTGCTGAACGATGTCTCTCGGGAAGGTGTGGGCTTCGATTCGGACCGCAACGCCGTCACCTTCCTGACCCTCGAACGCTCGATCGAACTGCCGGAGTTGAGCAAGCGCGAGCTGGCCGACCAGATTCTGGATGAGGTGCTGACGCTGCGGCATCCGCGCGAAATGCTGTCCGAATCCGGCACCGATGTTTCTCTCAGCGTCGGAGAGCAGGGTTGACCGCACAGCTAACGCCGGAAACGGAAGCTGTTCTGCGCGCCCGCATCTCGTATTTTCGCGACCTCGGCGTCTTTGACTTCTACCGTCGGGACTCCGCGTCCAGGGACTTCGCGTCCAGGGACTCCGCGTCCAGCGGGACTTTAAATGCAACAGACGTTGTTACAGAAATGACTGCGGTGGCTGCATCCGTAACCGGCACCGTTACAGAAGAAGATTCTGCGGCCACTTCCGCCGCTGTGTTTCGTTCCGACGAAGACCTGGAGACCGCCGAAGAGATGTCGCCAAAGCAAGCCCGCCCGCAACCTCTTTCTGTTCTGACCGAACCCGCAGCGGCTGTTGCGCCCAAAGATCATGCTGCAGCCCTTGAAGCCATCCGCGCGGATCTCGGCAACTGTACCCGCTGCGCACTGCACAAGGGGCGTCATTCCATCGTCTTTGCCGACGGCGATCCGAACGCTCGCCTGATGTTTGTGGGCGAAGGCCCCGGTGCTGACGAAGATGCGCAGGGGCTTCCATTCGTCGGGCGCGCCGGCCAGTTGCTGAACAACATGATCAACGCTATGGGCCTGCGTCGCGATCAGGTCTACATCGCGAACATCGTGAAATGCCGGCCGCCGCAGAACCGCGTTCCCGAACCGATTGAGGCCAACACCTGCGCGCCGTTCCTGTTCCGGCAGATCGATGTGATCCGTCCGGAGGTGATTGTCGCACTCGGCGCCACCGCGGCGACGTATCTGCTGGGCGGGAAGAGTCCGCTGGCTTCGCTTCGCGGACGCATTCATCAGGCGCGCGGATCGAAGCTCATCATCACGTACCACCCGGCGTATCTGCTGCGCGATCCGCGCCAGAAGAAGGAAGCCTGGGCCGATCTGCAGATCGCGATGGCGGAACTGGGACTGAAGGCGCCGGCGAAGTAGCGGGAAGCCGGAAGCGGGTAGCGAAAAGCTGGAAGCAAGAAGCAAGAAGCTGGAGGCAAGAAGCTGGAAGCAAGACGCTGGAAGCTTTGTTCTTCGGGGGGGTGACCCCCTGGGATGTTATTGATTCTGCTGGAGAGCTACCCCTTCGACCCCCTCCCTGTTATCTAGTGGGTCAACAGGATTTGATCTGCAGTTGCCGGTCGCCCGGTTGTTCGTTCGTACAGGGAGAATCGCCAATTTCGTTTCCGTCGAGATTGCAGGTGATTGATTCCATGCGGCTTAGTGGAAGTTTACAAGCTCGACAACTTGTATCTGGTTGATACCGGGGCACTTGCTGAGGAGTGCGAATGCCGCATTCATGGTGGTGAATGCTGCATTCGTGGTTGCGAACAAGTTAGTTGATTGAAACGGGGGCAGTTCGCTACGTGGTGGCGAATGCTGCATTCGTGATCACGACATGCTCTGGCCTTCCAGATCTGGCAAAAGATTCCCGGGCCTAAAGGCCAGAGGTTTCGAGTTCCTTGTTCCCTGGCCTAAAGGCCAGGGCTTCTACCGTCATCCCGCTGGCGCGGGACCGCTTCGCGAAAAACCGAATCATCCGGTCGGAGTACTGGTGTTCTCGAATCTATTTCGCGCGGGTTTTCAAACAGCGGTGGTGGGCGCCGGCCTGAGTCGGGTCCGTGAAATAGAAAAGCTCCGTTCGCGATGGTTGCGGACAGAGCTTTTCCTGATTCAAGGCTAGGTTCGTTGGGGGCGTGAAGCAAGAACAATCGGAACGGCAGACGGTACGAAGGTAAGGAGTTTCCCGCCTGATCACCAGGGTAAAGTTTCGCCCAGGTGAATATAAGCGCCCGTCGGGCCGTCCTCGGGGAGCGTTGCCAGCGCCACGCTGGTCTTTGCGCCTTCGGGAATTTCCATGGGCGCCGCGTCCGTTCCCATGTCGGTTTTCACCCAGCCGGGATGCGCCGAGTTCACCTTGATCTTCGTGTCCTTGAGTTCGTGGGCCAGATGTACGGTGAAGGAATTCAGCGCCGCCTTGGATGCGTCGTAGGCGAATGCCTTGGCGTTGTAGATCGGCGATTTCGGATCCGCGTGCAGCGCGAGCGATCCAAGGATGCTGGACAGGTTGACGATGCGCCCGGCGGGAGCCTTTTTGATCAGGGGCAGCAGCGTCTGCGTGACCTGCACGGCGCCGAAAAAATTCGTGTCGAAGGTTTCGTGCAGGAGCTCAGGACTGGTGCTGCTGGTCTTGTTGCCGCCCATGAAATCTTCTTTTGAAATGCCGGCGTTGTTGATGAGGATGTCGAGCTTGCCATACTTCTGGTCAAGATACTTGTAGACGTCTTTGTAGTCCGCGGCGCTGGTGATATCGAACTTGACGGAATCGGCATCGACGCCATCCTTCTTCAGCTTCTCCACCGCCTCTTTGCCTTTCGCGGCATCGCGCGAACCGATCACGACCTTGATTCCGAGTTTGCCCAGCTGACGCGCGGTTTCGAGGCCCAGACCTTTATTGCCCCCGGTAATAAACGCAACTTTCTCTGCTGCCATTGAATCCTCCGTGTTTTCCATCTGATTCGGCGGAGGCGGGAAGAGATTCACAATCGCCGGGTCTTCCACGGAATTCATCGCCTGCAAACGAAAAGCCGGAGCCTGGTTGGGCTCCGGCTCTTCTTCAGCG
This sequence comes from uncultured Acidobacteriaceae bacterium, assembly GCA_963705765.1. Lineage (GTDB taxonomy): Bacteria > Acidobacteriota > Terriglobia > Terriglobales > Acidobacteriaceae > Palsa-343. The sequence goes on from CAVPKU010000058.1 coordinate 155,510, forward strand.
GCTCTCTGCGCAGGTCATTCAATGATTGGGATCGAAACAACGCGGCAGCGCCAGTCAAAAACCACGTTGGGGGCAGGCTTGCCGTTCGCGTCCCACGTGTACACGGTGATGTTGACGTCGTTGAAGCTGGTGGGGAAATTGGGATTCGGCACCAGCGCATAGGTCATGGTGAGGAAGGCGGGAGCCGTTCCGCGCACGGTCGCCTGGACGTTGACGGGGGCGGCCAGCGTGGGGATCTCGCAGAGAACGCTGCTGAGCGGGACGACGACGGAGCCGTTGCTGCCGGTGGTGGAGCTACCGCTGGCATCGAGCAAACTGGAATCGACGCAGGATTTTCCGGGGAAAAAGATGCTGCGCCAGAGCACGTCGCCGTCGGTGTAGTCGTGGGCTCCGACGGGGTAGCGGAACTGCCGGATCAAATCGTCGGGGATATCGAGCTTCTGGCCTGTGGCTTCTTCGAGGTGCTTGCGAATGGCCTGCACGTCCGGCTTTTCTGATTTCCTGTCCATGGTGGGTCTCCTTGCGCTGCTGCGCGGTGGGGTGCGGTCGGTCGTCGCACGCGTTGACAGGTGTGTGATCCGCCGCTCACATCCGTTACACTGCGGCGCGAATTTCCACGCGCGCTGCCTCTGATACCCTCGGCTCAGCGCCCGATGCCTGCTTTTTGCGATGTCGCGTTGCCGGTTCCCCTGGACCGGTCGTTCACCTATTCGTTGGGCGAGTTCACTCCTTCCATCGGGGCGCGCGTGCTGGTTCCGTTTCGCAACGAAAAGCTGGCGGGGGTTGTGGTCCGCGTGCACGATGAGCCGCCGGCGGTCGAGACGAAATCGCTGCTGACCGTGCTCGACGACGAGGCAGTGATCACGCCGGAGCTGATGGAGCTGGCGCTGTGGATCGCGCAGTACTACCTCGCGCCGATCGGCGAAGTTTTGCGCGGGATGCTGCCGCTGGCTGGGGAGGTGCGCCGGCAGGTGCTGTACCGCATCACCGATCTCGGGCGTGGTGCGCTGGTGTCGGCGGCGGAACAGGGGTCGTCGCGGCGGTCGCGGCTGCTGCCGGAAGAGCAGGATCAGGAATACGCCGTGCTGAACGAACTGGAATCGGGCGAAGCGGTGCGCGCTTCACGTTTGCGGTCGGCGACTGGGGCTACGATTCGGATCCTGCAGGGCATGCTGCGCAAGAAGTGGATCACGCGCGAAACGGCCGCTGAGGCACGGGACGCGCGCCGGACGGTTCGGTATGCGGTGTTGGTTCCGGACATGCGGCTGCCGAAGCTGAATGAGAATCAGCAGGCGATTCTGGCTGAACTTGCCGGGGCCGATGGAGAGTTGCCGGTTGCGGAACTGCGACGACTGGAGGTGCCGGCTTCGACGCTGGGCACACTGGTGCGGAAGGGCCTGGTGCGGATTGAAGAACGGCCTGCCGATTTTCATCTGACGCATCATGCTTTCGCGACGCCCGAGCACGAACTGAATGCGGCGCAACTGGACGCGCTTGCCTCGATCACGATTGCGGTGAAGGCGGGGGAATTTCGCCCGCTGCTGTTGCATGGCGTCACCGGGTCGGGCAAGACGGCGGTGTATTTGGCGGCGATGAAGCGCACGCTCGACGCGGGACGTACGACGCTTCTGCTGGTTCCTGAAATCGGGCTGACTCCGGCAATGGCGGCGCAACTGCACCATGCTTTTGGGTCGGAGGTTGCGCTGCTGCACTCGCAGCTGACGCCGGAGGAGCGCGGCGAGCAGTTTCATCGCATCCGCAAAGGTGAGGCGCGCGTGGTGGTGGGAACGCGGTCAGCGATTTTTGCGCCGGTTCGCGAACTGGGGCTGGTGATTGTGGACGAGGAGCACGATACCAGCTACAAGCAGGAATCCACGCCGCGGTACAACGGGCGCGATGTAGCGGTGATGCGCGCAAAGCTGGCGAATGCGGCAGTGGTTCTGGGGTCCGCTACGCCGTCTCTGGAAACCTGGCAGAATGCGGCGACGGGGAAGTATCAGCTGATCCAGATCAAGGAGCGGGTGAAGGATCGGCCTCTGCCGGAGGTTCGGCTGATCGACATGCGCCAGGAATTTCAGGAGACGGGTGCAGAGAATCTCTTCTCGCGCGCACTGATTCAAGAGACGCAGGCGACGCTGGATCGCGGGGAGCAGGCGATTATTCTGCTCAACCGGCGCGGCTATTCGTTTGTGGCGATCTGTCGCGCGTGCGGTGCAAAGCTGGACTGCGAGAACTGTTCGATCGCGCTGACGTATCACAAGGCGTTGATCGCCGGCGACGAACGGGCGACCGGGGCGCGGCTGGAATGTCACTATTGCGGTTACAAAAAGACGGTGCCCAAGCGCTGTCCGCAGTGTGACAGCGAATATCTTTATTTTTTGGGCGCGGGGTCACAGCAAGGGGAAGAACGGCTGCAGGAGATTTTTCCTGGCGCGCGCATCGGGCGCATGGATCGCGACACGGTGCGCGGACGCGGGGACATGGAGCGGCTGCTGGTCCGATTGCATTCGGGGGAAATTAACCTGCTGGTGGGCACGCAGATGATTGCGAAGGGGCACGACATTCATGGCGTCACGCTGGTGGGCGTGGTTGGGTGCGACTATGCGCTGGGGCTGCCGGATTTTCGTGCTGCGGAGCGCGTGTTCCAGTTGCTGACGCAGGTTTCCGGTCGCGCAGGTCGTGGGGAGCTGCCGGGCCAGGTGCTGGTGCAGACGTATCACACCGACCACTACGCGATCCAGCTGGCCGCGAAGCACGACTATGCGGGGTTCGTGGAGAAGGAACTGAAATTCCGGCGGCTGATGCATTATCCGCCGTATGCTGCGCTGGCGAACATTCTGTTGCAGAGCCAGCGGCTGGAAGAAGCGGCGGCGTGGGCGAACACGCTGGGCCGGTGGTGCCAGAACACGACGCTGCGCAACGTGCGGGTGCTGGGTCCGGCGACTGCGCCCATTGCAAGGATTAAACGCACCTACCGTTTTCACCTGGTGATGAAGGGTGAAAACCGCGCCGCTTTGCAGAAGGCACTGCGCGCCCTGCTGCGCCATGCTGAAGAGGCGCAGATCCCGCGCGGGCATCTGATTATCGACGTCGACCCTGTCAACCTGATGTGACCGGAGCCTGTGCCATGCACTATCTTGCCGAAGACGAAGTTCGCTCCTTGCTGACGTATGAGTTGTTGATCCCGGCGGTGGAGCGCGCGCTCATGGGCCTCTCAGCAGGAAAGATTCAGCAGCCGGTACGGACGATTCTGCGCGTTGGCGAGCACGGAGCAGGCAAGCCTGGAGGCTTCTTCGCGCTGATGCCCGCCATCGACGAAGAGCTGATGGGCGTGAAGATGGTGACGTTCTACCAGCACAACACGACGGTGCCGACCCATCAGGCGGTGATCCAGCTCCTCGATGCCAGGACCGGCGAGCCGCTCGTTGCTATGGATGGCCGCCTGATCACCGAGATGCGCACGGCGGCTGTTTCTGCGATTGCCACGCGGTTATTTGCGGCGAAGGAGGCTCAGACTCTGGCGATTCTGGGCAGCGGCGTGCAGGCTCGTTCACATTTTGAGGCGCTGCGAGGGGTTCGCGATTTTTCTCAGGTTCGGGTGTGGAGCCGCACACCGGCTAATGCCGAGCGGTTTGCCTCCGAGATTGGGGCGACTGCAATGGCCACGGCCGAATCCGCGGTACGGGGCGCCGATGTTGTCGTTGCCGTCTCGAGCGTGCACGAGCCGCTGGTGAAGGGGGAATGGCTCGAACCTCACGCCTTGGTTTGCGCTGTGGCTGTGGTGACTCCGGATCGCCGCGAACTGGACGACGCCGCGATGAGGGCGGCCATCGTGGTTGAGTCCCGGGAGGCGGCGATGCGCGAGTCGGGCGACATCCTGCACTCCGGCCAGCCGATTTACGCCGAGCTGGGCGAGATTCTGGCTGGGACGAAATCGCCTCCCACCGGGCGCATCGTCTTCAAATCTTTGGGGGTGGCGGCGTCCGATCTGGCTGCGGCCGGCGTGGTTTGGCGCCTGTTTCAAAACGGTGCAAGTGCTTAAAACCAAAGTAACTTGAGGGCCATCGACTCCCCCAAAACTGTTAGAGACGCCTGTATCTCTTGTAGCGCATTCTTAACAATGGCACCGTGAGGAGTGCCGTGCGTTGCAGAAGTCCTCCCTCCTCCTCGTCTTCGTCGCCGCGATTGCTCTGTCGGGGCAAACGGCCACGGCCCCTCACGCGCCGGTGTCGCCCGCTTCGTCTGCTCCGCCTCCGTTGCTGACCACGGTTGCGCAGGTTCATGCTTTGCCCAATCGGCTTGCGGCCCAGGGTCTCCCGGTTGAATTGCATGCCATCGTTACTTATTACGAGCCGACTGAAGGACAGGTCTTCGTCCAGGATGCAACTGGCGGCATTTATATTGCGTCGCCGCCCAATCCTCCTGCGATGACTCCGGGCGACGCCATCGTCATTCGCGGCACAACGGTTCCCAGCTACTCGGTCAACGTCAAAGCCACCGACATGCGGTTCGAGCGACACGCGCAGTTTCCGACGCCGGTTGCGGTGAACTGGCGCGACCTGCTGCAGAAGGTGAACGATTGCCGCTACGTGACACTGACCGGGAAGGTCCGCTCGGCGACTCTGCAGTCGGTGATCGGCCAATACTCGCTGGGTGGCGTGCTGCAGCGCGGCAAACCTTCGGTCAATGTGGCGCGCACCGCATCGGAGATCGGCGGACGCAAGCCGTATCTGCTGATCGATCTGCAGACGGAGGGCGGGCTCGTCCGTATTCATATGGAGGGGGTCGAGGGCATCGATCCTCTCAAGCTGCTGGATGCCGAGGTTCGATTCAGCGGCGTTGCCGGCGGTCTGTTCGACGGAAAATTCCAGCAAATCGGAGCGGAAGTCTGGGTGAGTAACGCCCAGCACATGCAGATCCTCGATCCTCCGGTCAGCGATCCGGCCAGGCTGCCGCTGACGCCGATCAACCGGATCATGTCGGGCTACTTTGTTCGCGACGAGAGCCAGCGCATTCACGTGCGCGGCAGCATCACTTTGTATCAGCCCGGGCTGGAGATGGTTCTGCAGACGCCGCGGGGCGATGCGGTTCAGGTGGCTTCGTTTGAACAGTCGCCCCTCAGCATCGGCCAGGTGGTGGATGCGGTCGGCTTTCCCGATCCGCATCAGTACTCCGAGGTTCTTACGGACGCCAGCGTTCTTCCTACCGAAGAAACGCAACCGATCCAGCCTTTGCGGGTGAGTTGGTCCGAAGCGCTGGCCGGCCACTATCCTTTTTCGCTGGTCTCGATGGAGGGCAAGCTCGCCGCTGAGGTGCACGAGCCGCATCAGGATACCCTCATCATTCAATCCGGCTCGCACGTCTTCTCCGCCATTCTGCCGCGCGCGGTGTGGGATCAGGATCTGACCGAAGCCGTCCTGCCCGATTACCCGGTGGGAAGCACCGTACGCATTTCCGGCGTCTGCTTCGTGCATGCCGGTGGTCCGTGGAATACCGAGCGCTGGTTCGATCTGCAGTTGCGCACGCCTGAAGACGTCACCGTGCTGGTGGCACCGCCGTGGTGGACGGTCCGCCGCCTGCTGTACCTGAGCGCGGCGCTGGTGGGGCTGATGCTGACGGCGCTGCTTTGGGCTGTTCTGCTGCAGCGCAAGGTTCGCAGGCAGAGCGAGCAGATTCGCGTGACCATGGAATCGGAAGCGGCGCGCGAACGCCGCATCGCCTTCCTCGAAAAAGAGCGGGGCCGCGTGCTGGAAGCCATCAACAGCATGCTCAATCTTGACGATGTGCTGGCGATGATTCTGCACCTCATCAGCACGCAGCTGGAAGAACGCTCGTGCTGGTGCGAAATGGCCAACGGCACGGTGGTCGGCCAGGCGGGCGCGCCGCTGGAAGAGGCCGACGTGGTTCGCCGGGGCATCTACTCCGGCGCCGGTGAGCGGCTGGGGTCGCTGGTCGTCTCCGGCGCAGAAGCCTGTCAGGAGCAGGCGGGTGAAGCGCTGGAAATGGGAGCCAGCCTCGCCGCGCTCGCGATCGACAATCGCCGGCTCTACGAGACGCTGATTCATCGTTCCCAGTACGACCAACTCACCAACGCCGCGAACCGCTTCCTGCTCGAGAGCCGTCTCGATGAAGCGCTCAACCACGCCCGGCGCAGCCAGACGCACTTCGCTCTGGTGTACATCGACCTTGACCAGTTCAAGATGGTCAACGACATTTATGGGCACCGCGTGGGAGACGCCTATCTGCAACAGGTAGCGGAGCGACTTTCAGAAAAACTGCGGGGCATGGATACGCTGGCGCGCGTCGGCGGCGACGAATTCATCGCGCTGATTCCGGTGGTTCGCAACCGCGGCGAGGTCGAAGAGATTGTCGACCGTCTGACTCGCTGCTTTGAATCGCCGTTCCGTATCGACGATTACACCATCCGCGGATCGGCCAGCATCGGGAGTGCGGTGTATCCCGAAGACGGAACGACGAAAGACGAACTGAAACGGCTCGCGGATGCACGCATGTACGCGCACAAACCGCAGGCTGCGGTGTAAGTCGGCGTTCAGGCGCAGGCAAGGGGTGCAGCGGCTTTCGGTGTTTGCGAAAGGCCCGCGGCTGAAGCCGCTTTTTTCGGGCCCTTATTCCATGGCCTGAAGGCCATGGCTTCTACCGTCGCCTCGCTTTGCGAGGCCTTAGATGCATTGCATCAAGCGGCGAGACTCAGTGAGGCGATTGCGGCGCAGCGATTCCTGCGGAAGATTGAACAAGCAAGTGCGCAGGGGCTGAAGCCCGACTGATTCCTGGGTCCTTACGGCACGACTGAAGTCGTGCCCCTTCACTTTTCGTGCCTGAGGCGATTGTTTCGCAGGCAGTGATACCGGGTCCTTTGCTTCGTGGCTGAGGGAATTGTTCCGCAAGCAGTGATGCCGGGCCCTTCGCTTTTCGTGGCTGAGGGAATTGTTCCGCAAGCAGTGATGCCGGGCCTTCAAGCCACCATCCCGGGGCCAGATTTTGCTAGGCGCCAATCCAGCGGAGCAACAGGCCTGGTGCACAGCCGAATGCGACGACCAGGGCAGCGAGGGCCCAGATCGTTACGCGCGTGATGAGCGAAACATGGAGTGGGGCTGGATTCGCAGGAGGCTCGGTGACGTAGGCTGCCTTGAGGACCCTGAGGTAGTAGTAGAGCGACACTGCGCTCATGGCTACGGCGAGCAGTACCAGCCACAGGAGTCCGAGATGCGGCGGCGCTTCGACGGCTGCCACGAAGATGTAGAACTTTGCGAAGAATCCGGCGAGCGGCGGTATTCCGGCGAGCGAGAGGATGAAGATCAGCAGGCAGAGCGACAATCCTGGCGCGCGCTTGCTGAGGCCGGCAAGGTCGACGATTTTGTCGATGCCTTCTGACTCCAGCGCGCCGAGGACACCGAAGGCTCCCAGAGAGGCCAGCGCATACGTGATGACGTAATAGAGGAGCGCGCTGGTGCCGCGCGGTGAGTGAGCGATGAGACCGAGCAGCATGTAGCCCGCGTGGCCGATGGCTGAATAGGCGAGGAGGCGGCGCACGCTGGTCTGGGCGATGGCGGCGAGGTTGCCGACGATCATCGAGAGCGCCGCGATCACGCACAGCACCGGAACCCATCCGGGTGCGTAGCCGCGATACGCTCCGCTGCCTGTGGCCATCGCCAATCCGACCGTAACCACTCGCGCGAAGATGAAGAAGCTCGCGACCTTGGAACTCGATGCGATGAATCCGGCACTCACGGTGGGCGCGCCCTGGTAGGCATCCGGCGCCCAGAGGTGGAAGGGCGCGGCTGCTACTTTGAATCCGAATCCGATGGCGACCATCACGATCGCGATCAACACCAGGGGATCGAGATGCGGGCCGCTGACGGCTGCTGCGATCCGCGGCAACTCAATCGATCCCGAAACGCCGTACAGGAGGCTCATACCGAAGAGCAGGAAGCCGGCCGACATTCCGCCGAAACAGAAAGTACTTGAGGCCCGCTTCTGCGGACTGGCGGCTCTGCTTGTCGAAGCCGGTCAGGATGTAGAGCGACAGGCTCAGGAATTCGAGCGCGACGAAGATCAGGAGCAGGTTTTGGGTCGCGACCAGGAACAACATGGCCACGGTTGCGAACAGGATGAGGGCCAGGTATTCGCCGACATGCTCGGTGATCCGCACGGAGGTCGACAGCAATACGGTGAGGATGGCCAGCGCCAGCAGTGCGATCTGGACGACGCGGGTCAACGGAGTGACCAGGAACATGGAATCCGGCAAGCTGGTCGTGCCTGCGGCGTGGGTGAGAATCCAGAGCGCGGCGAGCGAGCCGATGGAGGCGATCAACGCGCCAACGCCGAATCGGCGCGCCACGGCTGCCCGTCGCAGCGCGGAGAGGTCCACAGCAAGAAGGACAAGGCCCGTCACGGCCACGACAATTTCGGGCAGCGTTGCGTGGAGCAGGTCGGCGTAGTTCACGGGATTCATCGCCACGCTCCTCGCCGCAAGCCTTCAAAGAGCGGAGAACTCAACGTGGGGAGAATGAGGTCGGTGAGAATCCGTGGATAGAGGCCGACGATGAGGGTGCTGGCGAGCAGGAGGCCCGAACCGAGGACTTCCGGAAACGTGATGGGAGGCAAGGCGTGGTGCACAGCACCAGGTGTTGGCTCACCGTAGAAGGCGCGGGTGAGCGCGCGCCAGGTGAAGGCGATGCCGACGAGGATTCCGATGCCTGCGATGACGATCATCCACGCGAACGACTGCCAGGTGCCGACCAGGACCTGAAACTCCGCGATGAATCCGCTGAAGCCCGGCAGGCCGATGGACGCCATACCGGCGAGGATGAAGGTCACAGCAGCGAAGGGAATCGCGTGCCCCAGCTGCATGGGTCCGAGCTCGTGCAGATCGCGCGTGTGGGTACGGTCGTAGACCATGCGGCCGACGACAGCGAAGAGGAGTCCGGCGATCACGCCGTGGGAGAACATCTGCAGGACGGCGCCGTCAAGGCCGATTTTCGTCAGCGTCATGAGGCCGAGCAGGACGAAGCCCATATGCGAAACGCTGGAGTAGCCGATGACGAATTTGAAGTCGCGCTGCACCAGGGCCACGCTTGCGCCGTAGACGATGCCAATGAGGGCGAGGAGTGCGAAGACCTCGCGCCAGGAGCCGAGGCCGAGGACGTGGAATCCCCACGGGGCGAGCCCGTCCGGGAAGAGCATCATCGCAACGCGGAGGCATCCGTAGGCGCCGAGCTTCATGACGACGCCGGCGAGGAGCATCGACGCTGCGGTGGGAGCGGCGGCGTGGCCGGTGGGCGCCCAGGTGTGGAAGGGCCACATGCCGGCGAGCACTGCGAACCCTACAAACACGAGCGGAAACAGCGCCATCTGCAGATGGGTGGAGAAGTGTGTGGTGGCGAGCACGTCGAAGCTCATGCTGTGGCCGCCGCTGGCGACCCACGTCGCCACCATGCCGGCCAGGACGAGGGCGCTGCCGGCGAAGGAGTAGAGCGCGAGCTTCATGGCGGCGTATTCGCGCTGCGATCCTGCCTCTGCGGCGGTGACGCCGGCTTTCGCCGATCCCCAGATGGCGATCAGGAAATATTTTGGGATAATCGCGATTTCGTAGAAGACGAAGAGCAGGAAGAGGTCGAAGCTGAGGAAGACGCCGTAGACGCCGCCGATCAGGACCAGGTAGAAGGCAAAGAATTCCTGGGTGCGCTTCTCGATGTTCCACGAGAAGAGAATGCCTGCAGTGGCTGCGAGGCCGGTCAGCAGAACGAGCACGAGGCTGATGCCGTCGGCGGCGAGATGATATTCGAGGCCGAGCTGCGGAACCCAGGGGATGCGCGTCACGGTCAGCAATTCGCCTGGTACCCAATGGCGCAGGGTCATCAGTCCGATGGCCAGTCCCGCGAGTGCGGAAAGAAGCGCGAGGCCCTTCGCCATCGTTTTGGACGGGCTCAGCCGCGCCGCGAGCGCGCCGATGAACGAGATGTAGATCGTCCAGGCGAGCATCAGTACCTCAACCCCGTCACGAGCTGGATCACGGTGCCATGCACGACGCCGGTGATCAGCTGCGGATAAAGACCCAGGATCAGCATGAGGGCGATGACTGGAGCGAGCGCCCAACGCTCGGTGCGGGTGAGGTCAGGCATCTTCTCCCACTTGGGATTGACGGGGCCTGAAAAGACTTTTTGGATCACGGTGAGGAGGAAGACGGCGGTCATCAGGAGACCGAGCACGGCGATGGAAGAGGCACGCGGGGCCAGCGGGAAGGCGCCTTTGAAGATCAGGAACTCAGCAGGGAAGCCGTTCAATCCGGGCAAACCCAGCGAGGCAAAGATGGCAAAGCCCATGAGGCCAGAGAATACTGGGACGACGCGCCGGAGGCCGCCGAAGTCGTCGAGGCCGCGGAGTCCGCCGCTTCGACGTTCGAGCAAAGCGATGAACCAGAACAGCGCGGCCGCGGTGAGTCCGTGGCTGAACATCTGCAGCAGGACTCCGGTGATGGCGGCGGTTTTCTCCGCGACCATTGCCTGATCGGTGGTTGCCTGCGCCGCTACACACACGCCGAGCACGCAATAGCCGAGGTGATTGATCGAGGAGTAGGCGAAGGTGCGCTTCAGATCTTTTTGCGCCCACGCTGCGAAGGCGGGCAGGACGATCGACGCGAGCGCCATCCAGAGCAGCGGCTTCATCGCCTGCTGCATCTGCGTTGGGAAAATCGGCAGCAGGATGCGGAGGAAACCATAGACGCCCATCTTCGACATTGCGCCGGTCAGCAGCATGGTGGTTTCGCTGGATGCTTCGGCGTAGGTCGACGGCAGCCAGGTGTGGAAGGGAACGACAGCGGTTTTGACCGCGAAGCCGAGGAAAACCGCCCAGAAGAGCAGCATCGACAGATGCTGCGGGCTGCCTCCCCAGTGGAGATTCTGTCCCAGCAGTGTGGTCAGCTGTCCGGATTGCCCGAGCTGTGCCAGCTGGATGAAATCGAAAACCCCGGGGTGGTCCGCTGTTCCCGTCGCCAGGAAGATGGCGAGAAACGCGAGCAGCAGAGCGACGCTGCCGACCATGGTGTAGAGGAAGAAGGTTGCCGCGGCTCTCGCGCGCCCCTTGCCGCCCCAGATCCGCACCAGGAAGAATGCTGGGATGAGGCTGAGCTCCCAGAAGATGAACCAGTGGACGAAATTCAGCGCGGTGAAGGTGCCGATCAGGCCGGCTTCAAGGAAGAGCACGAGGGCGCAATAGACCGGCCCGTGATTTTCATTTCTCCACGACGCCATCAGCGACATGAGGACGACCACGCCGGTCAGGAGCAGCATCAGCGCGCCGAGGCCGTCGATGCCGACGTGATACGAGATGCCAAGATCGGGCACCCACGGAATGTTTTGCTCAAACTGCATGCCGGGATTGACTGGCGAAAGACCGTACCAAAGCAATCCGGCCATGGCCAGGACGCCGGCAGCGATGGTGACTGCCATCACGCGCGCCACGTCGCCCAGCTTGGTCGCAGCCAGTACCATCAGTCCGCCCACCAGCGGTAAAAGGGTCAGAAGCGTGATCATCCGCGGTGCCCCCAGAGGAGCCAGACGGCGAGGAATACCAGCCCTGCCGCGATCACGCGGAGATAGGTCTGCACGCGGCCGTTCTGCAATCGCGACAGCAGGCGACCGCCGCGCGAGAGCTCGCGGCAACCTTCATCGAAGCCGCCATTGACGACGAAGCGGTCGACTCCGGCATCGAGCCAACTCACGCCGGTCACAGCCCAGGCCACGAGCCGCACCGCACCGCCAAAGATCCAGCGATCGAGCCACGCTGCCAATGCTGCGAGGAAGCGCGCCAGCGCGATCACGGTGACGTTGTAGAGCTCATCGACATAGAGGCGATTGCCGAGTGCGTGGAATACCGGCGGGGCGATCTTTTCGAGCGCGTCGGGCGCGGTCGGGTCGACGATTGGCTTGCGGCCGTAGAAGAACCAGCCCAGCAGCAATCCGGCGATCACGATCAGCGACGAGACAACCATCAGGGACATGAGTCCTGGCTCGCTGAATCCGGACCAGTCGAAGGTCGCGCTGCGGCCGTTGAGAAAATTCTGGAACCACGACCACGCCGGCGTTCCGACGAATCCGAGGAAGACGGCGAAGACGGCGAGGATCGCCAGCGGCACGGTCATCGCGCGCGGGCTCTCGTGGGGGCCGTGCTTTTGCTTGCGCCCATGCCCAACGGCGGGGACAGTTGCGACCGCACGATTCTGACCGAAGAAGACGTAGTACATCTGCCGCGTCATATAGAAGGCGGTCAGCAGCGCGCCAATCGCGCCGAGATAAAACGGTCCGCGGGAGATGTCCCACTCATGCGCGCTGTGGAGGATGGCGTCCTTGCTCCAGAATCCGGAGAAGAGGGGAAACCCGCAGAGCGCGAGCATGCCGCAGGCGTAAGCGGCAAAGGTGACGGGCATGAATTTGCGGAGCCCGCCCATGTTGCGGATGTCCTGCTCGTCGCTGCAACCGTGGATGACCGAGCCCGCACCCAGGAACAGCAGCGCTTTGAAGAACGCATGCGTGATGAGGTGGAACATGCCGACGGCGACGCCGCCCACGCCGAGGCCGAGCATCATGTATCCGAGCTGCGACACGGTCGAGTAGGCGAGAATGCGCTTGATGTCGTTCTGCGCCACCGCAATGCAGGCGGCGAAGATGGCGGTGATGGCTCCAACCCAGGCCACGACCTCGAGCGCACCGGCGGATGCGTTCATGAGGGGGTACACGCGCGCGATGAGGTAGACGCCGGCCGCGACCATCGTGGCTGCGTGGATGAGCGCGCTGACCGGCGTAGGGCCTTCCATAGCATCGGGAAGCCACACATGCAGCGGCACCTGGCCGGATTTCCCAACGGCTCCGCAGAAGATGAGCAGGCCAATCGCCGTCGAGACCGCCATGCCGGCAACCGTTGTATGCGCGGCCATCGCGGTGAGCGCTTTCTGCTCGAGGCAGCCGGTTCCGTAACCATAGAAGGTGAGGGTGCCTGCCTGCGCGTAGAGCCACACCATGCCGATGAGCAGGCCCAGGTCGCCGACGCGCGTGGTGATGAAGGCTTTCTTCGCTGCTGCGGCCGCGGCTGGGCGCTGGAACCAGAAACCGATGAGCAGGTACGACGTCAGTCCCACCACTTCCCAGCACATGAAGAGGAGCAGGAGGCTGTTCGCGATGACGACACCGAGCATGGCTCCGGCAAAGAGCGAGAGGAAGCAGAAGAAGCGGGTGTAGTTGTCGTCATGCGCCATGTAGCCGGTGCTGTAGATGAAGATCAGCAGGCCGACGAAGGTGACCATCACGAGCATCACGGCGGCCAGAGGATCGAGGAGCCATCCGAGCTGCACCCAGTGGTTGCCGTACTGCATCCAGTCGACGTTCTTCACCTGCATGGCCGGATGGGCCAGCGCTTCAGCAAAGGCTTTCAATGACAGGAAGAGCGACACCAGCATCGCGCCGATTGCGAGAAACGAGGCCATGGCGCGGTCGCCACGCTTCATGAGCGCGATGAAGCCCGCCGCCACCATGGGAATGGCGGGAATGAGCCAGAGGTTCTCGTACGATCCAGGCCATCATCCTTTCATCTCCGTAATCTCGCTGACGTCGCTGGTGCGGGCATGGCGGTAGATGGCGAGGATGAGGGCGAGGCCGACGGCTGCTTCGGCAGCGGCGACCGCGATGGAAAAGATAACGAACATCAGCCCGGTCAAGGCTTCAGGATGAGAACCGAATCTCCAGAACGCGATGAAGTTGAGATTGGCGGCGTTCAGCATCAGCTCGATGCCGGCCAGCACCAGGATCGCATTGCGACGGGTGAGCGCGCCGGCGAGTCCGACGGAGAAGAGCAGAGCAGAAACGAGCAAGCAACCCGCCAACGGTGTCATCAGGGGCGCAACTCCATGCCTGATTCCGAAGGTGGCGGCGTGTCGGTATCCGTTTCCGGAACGGCCCGTTTCTCCTTCAGAGCCAGAATCACTGCGCCGATCATCGCCGCGGTCAGCATCAGCGCGATCACTTCGAGCGGCAGCACGTATTGCTGCATGAGAGAGAAGCCAATCTGGCGCATGGAAGTCTCGGGGGTGGTCGCGTTGGTCACGGAGTGCGCGACGCTGCTTCCCACCACGGCCCACGCCAGTACGCCGAAAACGGCCAGCGCGAGCACAGCGCCCAACGCGCTGGCCGGTGAGAAACGTTCGCGGACTTCGTCGCTGCGCGTGAGCAGAATGGCAAATACGATGAGGATGGCGATGGCGCCGACGTAGACGAAGAGCTGCGCGAGTCCCGCAAAGTCAGCGCCAAGGTTCAGGTAAATCCCCGCCAGTCCGGCGAAGGAAACGGCCAGCGCCAGCGCGCAGTGCACGAGGCGGCGCAGCGTCATGGCGGCCACACCTCCGGCCAGCGTCAGAATCGCGAGAATCAGGAAAGGGATCGTCATTCCCGTGCGTACCAGGGTCCGGTGCATTGATGCAGCGCCGGAGTTGCGATTGTCCCCGACTACGACGCAAACACCGTCACGCCGGGCGTTTCTACGATTTCACAGCAACCACCGCGCGACTGTGACATCAATCACCAGTCGGCGGCGACGCCCCGCCCCGTGCATCACTCGGCGAAGCGGTAGGTTCTCTTCTCAATCTTCCGGCCGCGCTCCAGGGTGCGGGCCAACAATATATATGGAGCGAAAATCACCAGTGCACAGACCAGCCAGCGTATCACACCACCGAGCGGCTTCGGCCCCACCACATCGGCTCCGAGGAAGCGCCAAATGCCGGTGGAAAGAATCACGACCAGGGTCATGGGCAGCATGAATTTCCAGGCGAAGTTCATCAGCTGATCCATGCGCAAACGGGGCAGCGTTCCGCGGACCCAGATGAACCCGAAGATCAGGGTGAGGAGCTTGCCGAAGAACCACAGCCAGGAGGGAATCCATGTGAGGAAGCTGACCGGTGAGGACCATCCACCGAGGAAGAGGGTGATGCCAAGGCCGCTGACTGCGAACATCTCCAGATACTCGGCGAGAAAGAACAGCGCGAACTTGAAGCCGGAATATTCGATGAAGTATCCGGCGATGATTTCGGACTCGCCTTCGGGAAGGTCGAAGGGGCTGCGGTTGGTTTCCGCTGTGGCGGAGATCATGAAGAGGATGAAGCCGGCGAGTCCCAGGGCGTGAAGACATTCCAGTGGGCGAAGCCGTTCGAGTAGTGCGCCTGCTGCTCGACGATCTTCACCATGGAGAGGGTTCCGGCCATCATGATGACGGGGACTGAGGACAGGATGAGGGGAATCTCGTAGCTGATCATCTGGGCGATGGCGCGCATGGCGCCGAGAAGGGAATATTTATTGTGGCTGGACCAGCCGGCCATGAACACAGCAAGTTCCGTCGCGCGAGCCCACAGCAAAGAAGTAAAGAACGCCGGTATCGAGGTCGATGGCGTTCATATTGCGGCCGACGGGCAGGACCGCGTAGCTCAGGAAGACGACTCCTACCAGGACCAGCGGAGCGAGGTAGTGGACGACGTGATCGGCGCGAGTGGGAACGATGTCTTCCTTGGTGAGGGACTTGAGCGCGTCGGCGATGGGCTGCATCACGCCAAAGGGGCCGACGCGGTTGGGGCCGTAACGGTTCTGCATGCGCCCGATGCCTTTGCGCTCGAGCACCGTGGTGAGCGCAAACAGCGCCGCGAAGACCACGATGATGGCGCCGACGGCAATCACGATGGACACCAGCGATTGCAGAGGCGCCGGCACGTGCGCGACGAGCCAATGATCGAGTGTGATGAAAACCTGATCGGCCGAGCCGGGAGAGATCATTGCGGCGCGCCTTTCGTCTCGGCGGGTTTTGTTGCGGCGTTGCTCGGTGCGTCAGCCGGCGGCGTTGCTGCTGCCGCTGCTGCCTTTGCTTTGGCCGCTGCCTCCGCTGCCGCAGCCTTGGCCCTGGCTTCTGCTGCTTCCTTCACGCGGCGTTCGTCGCTCGGCCGCTTCGAGCGGATGAATCTTCTGGTAGTACTCATTGGGCTTGGACAGTTCTGTTTTTGTGTAGAGCAGGCCGCCGAAGCGGTCGTCGGTGCTGAGCTCATAGACCTTGTCCATGCGGATGGCGTCGAAGGGGCAGACCTCGACGCAGATCTGGCAGCTCATGCAGACCGAGATATCAATATTGAAGACCGCGGGATAGGCCTGGGGTTTGCCGACGAAGTCGGGCTTCTTGTCCTTGCTCTTTTCGATGTGGATGCAGCGCGGCGGGCACTCCTTCTCGCAGATCTGGCAGGCGACGCAGCGCAGCCCGGCATCCGGATCGGTTCCGTCGTAGAGCAGGAACGGAAAATTGCGCGACGCTTCCGGCAGCTCGAAGCGCTCCTCCGGATACTGCACCGTGGTGAGCCGGTCCTTTTCGACATAGCTGCCGAAGAAGTTCCGCGCCGTCTCAACGAGTCCCTGAATGATGCCTTCACCTAACATCAGCTCCAGCTCCCAGCCTCCGCCTCAGCTCCAGCTCCAATTCCCCGTACCGGCTATCTCGTCTGACACACGTTCATCGCCATCGCGCAGCTATCGATCCACTTCTCCCAACACAATGTCGACGCTGCCCAGGATGATGACTGTGTCGGCGATGTTCTCGCCGAGGCACATGTCTTCGAGAATCGTCAGGTTGATCATGCTGGGCGGGCGGACTCGGTATCGATAGGGATTGCCGGTGCCATCGCTGATCAAAAAGAATCCCAGCTCGCCTTTGGGCGACTCGATGCGGCCGTAGGCCTCGCCCACTTTCGGCCGCAATCCGCGGAGCCGGGTCTTGGGATCCATCATCGGACCCTCGGGAATGTCTTTCAGCGCCTGCTCGAGAATCTTGACCGTCTCGCGCATTTCGAGCAGCCGCATCATGTAGCGGTCGTAGACGTCGCCGTGCTCGCCCATCGGCACCTTGAAGGTGAATCGGTCGTAGATACCGTAGTGGTCGACCTTGCGGAGGTCGTAGTTGACGCCGCTCGCGCGCAGCATGGGGCCGGTGACGCCGGTGTTGATGGCGAGTTCGCGGGGGAGGACACCGGTGCCCTGGGTGCGCGCCAGCAGGATCTCGTTGGCGCGCAGCAGGTTCTCGAATTCATCCACAAACTGGGGCAGGCGACGATGAGGGCGCGTACTTCGTCGAGCCATTGCTTCGTCGCATCCACGCGCAGGCCGCCGAAGCGCATGTAGTTGCACATCATGCGTGCGCCGCTGAGGGATTCGAAGAGGTCGAGGATTTTTTCGCGTTCGCGGAAGGCGTACATCAGCGGCGTGCCGCTGGCGCCCATATCCTGGAGCAGGAAGCCGATCAGGCCGGCGTGATTCTGAAAGCGCGTCAGCTCGGCGACGATGACGCGGAGATACTCTGCGCGCTCGGGGACGGCGATTCCGGCCAGCTTTTCGACGGCCAGCACGTAGCCCCAGTTGTTGGTCATGGAGCAGAGGTAGTCGAGGCGGTCGGTGTAGGGAATCGCGGAGAGGTACGCGCCGTTCTCGGCGATTTTTTCGTGGTTGCGGTGCAGATAGCCGAAGACGGGCTTGAGCTTCATCACGCGCTCGCCTTCGAGCTTGACGTCCATGCGGAAGACGCCGTGCGTCGATGGGTGATGGGGGCCCATCGACACTTCCATGATTTCGCTGTCTTCAGGCTCGAAGACGTCCCGGTCGAGAACCGCGTCTCTCACGAATGAGCGCTCCACGACGGGAGATTTCATACTCGGGCGGCACGTAGTCCTTGCGCATCGGATAGTCTTTAAATTCGTCCCACATCAAAATGCGGCGCAGGTCGGGGTGCCCGTCGAAGACGATGCCGTAGAGGTCGAAGGCCTCGCGCTCCTGGAACTCCGCGCCGCGCCACACCGGAGTCAGAGAGGGCACATGGACGCCGTCGGCGCGGTCCGCGGTGCGCATTCGCAGGATGACGGGGCCGTGCTTTTTCTCCATCGAGAACAGGTGATAGACGACCTCGAGATAGCCTGGGAGCTTCGTTTTGCGAACCTCGTCGACTTCCTGTTCGGACTCGGTGCCGTCGGCGGCCTTCACCATCTTTTTAATTTTGATCTTCTCCGAGGTCTCGGTGTCGGGCCAGTCCACGCCGGTGACCAGCGAGCAGTAGTCGAGGCGGAGGTCGGGGTGATCGCGGAGGAAGGTGGCGACGGCTGGCGCGTGCGCGTGGTCGAGCAGCAGCGAGTGCTGGGCTGAGGGGCTGCCATTCTGAATGAGCTTCACCGTCGCGCCGGGGACGCCGGCTTCAATCTGCGCTTTGATTTCTTCAGGGGAGGGAAGGGCCATTACTGAATCACCTTCAGATCGGGATGAGAAGGCGGATAGCCCTCGGCGTCGTGGAAGAGCGCATCGTTCTGCGGCGGCTCCAGCCCGTGCTCGCCGAACTGCGGGACGGGAAATTCGCTGGGCAGATCCTTATTCAGGTGACGCGGACGCGTGGATCCGGACAGCGCCTGGTCTTCAATCTTTTTCTGCAGCGTCATGAAGGCGTGGATGAGCGCTTCGGGGCGCGGCGGACAGCCGGGAATGTGCACGTCCACGGGAATGTAGCGGTCGATGCCTTTGAGCACGTTGTAGCCATCGCGGAAGGGGCCGCCGGAGATGGCGCAGGCGCCCATGGCGATGACGTATTTCGGTTCGGGCATCTGGTTGTAGAGGCGGACGACCTGGGGCGCCATCTTTTTGGTCACGGTGCCGGAGACGATGATGAGATCGGCTTGGCGGGGCGACGGGCGGAAGACTTCGGCGCCGAAGCGGGCGAGATCGTAGCGGGCCATGGTGGTGGCGATCATTTCGATCGCGCAACAGGCGAGGCCAAAGGTCAGCGGCCAGACGGAGTTCTTCCGGCCCCAGTTGTAGAGCTCCTCGAGGGTCGTGGTGAAGATGCCGTTCTTGCTCAGCTCGATCTTGAGTTCTTTGAGTTCATCCGCCATCTGAAATCCTTAGCCTCTAGACCCCTTCGTCTCGCCCCACAACACACAATAGCCGACGCTTGGCGAGACTTTACAGCATTGCGCCAGTTCCTCTCCCAGACCCGATTGCGTGATCGTTGTTCATAACTTTCGCGACCAGCTTTATGCATCCATACATAACGGCCAAATCCAGAACTGCGACCGGCAGAAGCTCCCAAACCGTAAACTGCCTGGTCGCGGGAATCGGAAGGAGAATGACAATTGGAATGTGCAGAGCGGCGAGAATGGTGACCGTGATCCAAAACCACGCATGCTTTCTAAGAATCCAATAAGTTTTAATGATCCCCACAATTAGTGCCACACAGATCGACGCAGTTAGGCCCCGTCGAAAATCCCCAAGAACTGCAAACACGATAAGAACCGGTAATGAATACACGATCGCCAACAGTCCCCACTTGGCGCTGGGAAGCTGAGCGTCGAGTTCTGACATCAGCGACCTCCCATGTGGGATCGATAGTCGTCATAAGCTATGGTGGCACCGTGCCGGGCCGAGTCTCCGCTCACGCCCACGTCAGTACTCCTTTCCGTAGGCCCAGACCAGACCTTCGACCAGCAGAGCCAGGAACACCAGCATGGCGACGCATGCTCCGGCTGAGAGTCCGGTGAATGCCACGGCAAAGGGCAGCAGGAACACAGCCTCTACATCGAAAACCAGAAAGACGATGGCGTAGAGGTAGTAGGAAGCGCCGAAGCCGGTCCAGGAATCGCCCTTCGACTCGAGGCCGCATTCGTAGGTGGCGTTCTTTTCTGCGCCCGGCTTCTGGGGGGAATAGAACCTGGCCCAGAGCCATGCCATGGCCAGCGGCGCGAATCCAAATCCGACCGCGCAAACCAGCAGCACCACGACCGTCAGCCAGGGATGCTCAGCATTTCCCATCATCAATCCGCTCTCCGGCCCGCGGCCGCGACCTTTGTGAGCCTACCCGCCACCAACGACAACCCTCCGTGACCAGAATCACAACCCGAGCGAAAAGCCAGCACAACCCGAGCGAAAAACGAGCGGGGAAGCGAGCGTACTGCAGCCTGTTTGCAACTCAGGCACTTGCCCGGACTTTCGTCGCCGTTCACCCGCGTCAGGTCGCTCCTGGCAGCCTCCTGGCCGCCATTCACTGCAACATTCCATCCTCGCACACTTGCGTCCGGGGACGCAGGCCAGCGGCAGGTAGACGCAATTCTCGCTGGAAGCTATTCGCTAAGAGTTGTTCGCTCAACGCTGTTGGCTAAAAGCTTTTCGCTCAACGCTGTTCGCGGGAGGCTGTTCGCTAAGAGTTCCCAGGCTTCCCGCTTCCCGTCAGTCCTGTGTTCTCTGTCACAGCCGATGCAGGGACGGCCAGCGCAGACTTTCATCAGTGGTTTGCGGCCATTCCCACGGTGCCGCGCCAACCCCAGCCAGGAGAAATCATGAGCGCCCCTCAGAAAACTGCGATCTTCGACGGCAATGAAGCCGCTGCTTCCGTTGCTTACCGTTTTTCCGAAGTCGTTGCCATTTACCCGATTACGCCCTCTTCGACCATGGCCGAGTTTGCCGACCAGTGGGCGGCGGACGGACAGCGGAACATCTTCGGGTCGGTCCCGATTGTGGCGGAAATGCAGAGCGAGGGCGGCGCTGCGGGCGCCATGCACGGAGCCCTGCAGGGGGGTGCTTTCTCGACCACCTTTACGGCTTCCCAGGGACTGCTGCTGATGATCCCGAATATGTACAAGATCGCCGGTGAACTGACCCCGACGGTGATGCACGTGACCGCGCGCGCGGTGGCCACGCACGCGCTCTCGATCTTCGGCGACCAGTCCGATGTGATGGGCGTACGCCAGACCGGTTACGCGATGCTGGCTTCCAATTCTGTCCAGGAAGCCGCTGACCTGGCGACGGTCGCGCATATCGCGACGCTGGAAGCGCGCATCCCCTTCATGCACTTTTTCGACGGGTTCCGCACCTCGCACGAGATCAACAAGGTCCTCCCCATCTCCGACGACACGATCCGCAATCTGCTGGACGAGAAGGCGGTTCGCGCGCATCGCGAGCGCGCCCTTACGCCCGATCGCCCGTGCTGCGCGGCACGGCTCAGAATCCCGACGTCTTCTTCCAGGCTCGCGAAGCCTGCAACCCCTACTACCTGGCCTGCCCGGTGATCGTGCAGGACGTGATGGACCGCTTTTACCGGGAGACCGGCCGCGAATACCACCTCTTCGATTACTACGGGGCCCCGGACGCGGATCGCGTGATCATCCTGATGGGCTCTGGCGCCGGAGCGACCGAGGAAGCCATTGACGCGCTCAACGCCAAGGGTGAAAAGCTTGGGCTGCTCAAGGTTCGGCTGTATCGGCCCTTTGCTGCTGAGGCCTTCCTGACAGCGCTCCCGGAAACGGTTCGCAAGATTGCTGTCCTCGACAGGACCAAAGAGCCGGGCGCTTCCGGCGAGCCGCTCTATCAGGACATCGTCACCACCATCTCGGAATCGCTCTCCACGGGCCGTCTCCCGCTCTCCCAGTTCCCGGTGATCATCGGCGGGCGCTACGGTCTGTCTTCGAAGGAATTCACACCGGCCATGGCCAAGGGAGTTTTTGACGAGATGGCCAAGCCGCATCCGAAGAATCACTTCACCATCGGCATCGACGACGACGTCACGCACTCCAGCCTCCGCTGGGACGAGAACTTCTCCACCGAAAGCCCCAACACGGTGCGTGCCCTGTTCTACGGACTGGGGTCGGATGGAACGGTCGGCGCGAACAAGAATTCCATCAAGATCATCGGCTCCGAGACTGACAACTTCGCGCAGGGCTACTTCGTTTACGACTCCAAGAAGTCCGGATCGCTGACCACGTCTCACCTGCGCTTCGGTCCTGATCCGATTCGGTCCACGTACCTCATCTCGCGGGCCAACTTCATCGCGTGCCACCAGTTCGAGTTCCTGGAGAAGGTCGATGTTCTGAACGGCGCCGAGCCGGGTGCGACCTTCCTGCTCAACAGCCCTTACGGCGCAGACGATGTGTGGCAGCATCTGCCGCGCACCCTCCAGAAGACGATCATCGACAGGAAGATCAAGCTCTATGTCATCGATGGCTTCACAGTCGCCCGCGAAAACGGCATGGGCACACGCATCAACACCGTGATGCAGACCTGCTTCTTTGCGATCAGCGGCGTTCTGCCCCGCGACGAGGCGATCGAGCAGATCAAGAAGGCGATCAAGAAGACCTACGGCAAGCGCGGCGATGCCGTTGTCCAGCAAAATTTCGCCGCGGTGGATGCCGCTCTGGCCCACCTGCACGAGGTGAAGATTCCGGCGCAGGTCAGCGCGAAGTTCGACATTCTGCCGGCGATTCCGCAGCAGGCTCCGGCCTTTGTTCGCGATGTGCTGGGCGCCATGGCTGCCGGTCACGGCGATCTGCTGCCAGTGAGTGCGCTGCCTCCGGGGGGAACCTTCCCCACCGGCACCGCGAAATGGGAGAAGCGCAACATCGCGCAGTTCATCCCGGTGTGGGATCAGGATCTGTGCATTCAGTGCGGCAAGTGCGTTATGGTTTGCCCGCACGCTGTGATCCGCGCGAAGGTCTACGATTCTGCGCTGCTTCCGAACGCTCCGGCGACGTTTAAGTCCGCCAAGCCGAAGTGGCGTGGCATGGATGCAGAACTCTACACACTTCAAGTGTCACCTGAAGATTGCACGGGCTGCCAATTGTGCGTCGAGGTCTGCCCTGCCAAGAGTAAAGCCGATCCTGCTCACAAGGCCCTCAACATGGCCGCGCAGCAGCCGCTTCGCGTGGCTGAGCGCGCCAACTGGGAGTTCTTCGAGTCTCTGCCGCTGGTCAGCCGCGATCGCCTGAACGCCGGACAGGTGAAGGATGTTCAGCTTCTGGAGCCGCTCTTTGAGTTCTCCGGCGCCTGCGCTGGATGCGGTGAGACGCCGTACATTAAGCTGCTCACGCAGCTGTTCGGCGACCGCCTGATGATCGCGAACGCGACCGGTTGCTCCTCGATCTACGGCGGCAATCTGCCCACGACTCCCTACTGCCAGAACGATGCAGGGCGGGGACCGGCGTGGTCCAACTCGCTCTTCGAAGACAACGCGGAATTCGGTCTGGGAATGCGGCTCGCCGTCGATCAGCAGAAGACGTATGCGGAAGGGCTGGTCGCGAAACTGGCTCCGAGTCTTGGCGAAGACTTCGTGCACGCCATTCTCGAAGCCGATCAATCCACGGAGGCTGGTATTAATGCCCAGCGCGAGCGGATTCGTCAGCTGAAGGACAAACTCACGACCCTCGACTCCGAGCCGGCTCGTTCGCTCAACGCGGTCGCCGACACCCTGGTCCGCAAGAGTGTTTGGATCCTGGGCGGCGACGGCTGGGCCTACGACATTGGCTTTGGCGGACTCGATCACGTCCTCGGGTCCGGCAAGAACGTGAAGGTTCTTGTGCTCGATACCGAGGTTTACTCGAACACCGGCGGGCAGATGTCGAAGTCCACACCGCGCGGCGCTGTGGCCAAGTTTGCTGCCGGCGGCAAAGTGACCAGCAAGAAGGACCTCGCGATGGAGGCCGTTGCTTACGGGTACGTCTACGTCGCCCGCGTCGCTTTCGGCGCGAACGACAGCCATACGCTTAAAGCCTTCCAGGAGGCCGAGGCGTGGGATGGCCCGGCGATCATCATCGCTTACAGCCACTGCATCGCCCACGGCTACGACCTGACCCACGGTCTCGACCACCAGAAGGCCGCGGTCAACTCCGGTTACTGGCCGCTTATGCGTTACAACCCGGCGGTTCGCGGAGAAGGGAAGAACCCGTTCTTCCTCGACTCGCGCGCTCCGTCGATTCCGCTGAAGGATTACATCTACAGCGAGTCGCGCTACACGATGCTGCAGCGGGCGCATCCGGAAACGGCTGCGGATCTGCTGAAAGGGGCTACGGACGATGTGGAGCGCACCTGGCGCGTCTACTCCGCCCGGGCTTCGATGCCGGGCCGGGAAACCACGCCCAACATATCGCCGCGCAACGGGCATGAGAAGCCGGCGGCTTCAGCCCCGCAGAAGGAAGAGTAGTCTCGGGGCAACACAGGTTTTTGTCCCGGACCCGTTCCGGGCTTTCGCCAGCGCCGGCCGCAAACCGCCGGCGCTGGCTTTTCGTTTGGAGGGGAGCCCGAAACCGAGCGACGGGCGAGCCAACTTCGAGCAAAATGCGATCGCGGCGGTTGGCTGCTCGCCTTTCGCTGAGTTCTGGCACGCGTTTTGCTCGGTCCGCTGTTCTACAATGTCCAGAAGCCGCCAGCCCAAATAACACTCAGAAACAAACAAGGCGGGCGCGCATCTTTCAATCATGATTGAGCAGCCCCTGCCCGAAGCCCTGACCTTTGACGACGTCCTGCTGACCCCCGCCTGGAGTGAAATTGCGCCGGCCCAGGTCTCCACCGCGACGCGTCTGACCAAGCGCATCCCTCTCACTACCCCTCTGCTTTCTGCGGCCATGGATACGGTCACCGAATCGCGCATGGCCATTGCGATGGCGCAGCAGGGCGGCCTCGGCATCGTGCATCGCAACCTCACCATCGAGCAGCAGGCGGGTGAAATCGACAAGGTGAAGCGCTCCGAATCCGGCATGATCGTCGATCCGGTGACCATGGCCCCCGAGCAGCTCATCGCCGACGCCCTCGAGGTGATGCGGCGCTACAAAATCTCCGGCGTCCCGGTTACACGGAACAAAAAGCTGGTCGGCATCCTGACCAACCGCGACCTGCGCTTCGAAACTCGCACGGACATCCCTATCTCCGAAGTGATGACGAAGGAAAACCTCATCACGGTTCCCGTTGGCACCACGCTGGAGCAGGCGGAAGAGATCCTCCACCATCATCGCGTCGAAAAGCTACTCGTCGTCGATGAGAACTACGTGCTCAAAGGCCTCATTACTGTTAAGGACATCCAGAAGAAACTCAAATACCCGAGCGCCTCCAAGGACGAGCAGGGCCGGCTGCGTGTGGGCGCGGCCATCGGTGCGACGGGTGATTTTCTGGAGCGCGCCGCGGAACTCGTCCGCAATCGCTGCGATGTTCTCGCCATCGACTCCGCCCATGGCCACTCCTCGCGCGTCCTCGACGCCGTCCGCGAAGTCAAAAAGCGCTTTCCGGAGGTTGATTTGCTGGCCGGCAATGTCGCTACGCGGGAAGGCGCCGAAGCGCTCATCGATGCGGGCGCCGATGCTGTGAAGGTCGGCATCGGTCCCGGCTCGATCTGCACCACGCGCATGGTCACCGGCGCGGGCATGCCGCAAATCACCGCCATCAGCGAAGCGTACAAAGCTGCAGCAAAGCACAATATCCCTATCATCGCCGACGGCGGCATCAAATATTCCGGCGACGTTACCAAGGCCATCGCTGCCGGAGCCAGCGTCATCATGATCGGCTCGCTCTTCGCCGGCGTCGATGAGAGCCCGGGCGAAACCATCCTTTACCAGGGCCGATCCTTTAAGGCTTACCGCGGCATGGGTTCGCTCTCTGCTATGGCTCAGGGCGGCGGCGAGCGTTACTTTCAGGGAACCCAGGACCTCGATATTCAGGACAACAACGAAAGCGTGGTCAACCGCGAACGCAACGGTGCCTCCAATCGGCTCGGGAAGTTTGTCCCCGAAGGCATTGAAGGCCGCGTCCCCTATCGGGGAGCGCTCGAGGCGATGGTCTACCAGCTTGTCGGCGGACTGCGGTCGGGCATGGGCTACTGTGGGGCGGCCACGATCGAAGAGCTGCAGGCCAAGGCCAAATTCGTCCGCATCTCTTCGGCTGGACTTCGGGAATCCCACGTGCACGACGTGATGATCACTCGCGAAGCCCCGAACTACCACGTCGAGTAGCCCGGTTCCGTTTGCTGACAAAGTGGGTGCGCGCACAATTGTGCCACCCCTTTTCACCGATCCCGCCTACAATGGTTTGGACCCCGCCGGCTATGGCCACAACGGAATCCACTCCGGTCGTCACGGAAGCCGAACCCTTCGTTCGCTGCTTCGACCCGCACGTCACTCACGCCGAAGGCGCTCACGAGATCCTGATCCTGTCGCCGCGCTGGGGACGGCTTCGCCGCACGCATCCGCTTGTGGGCACCGTACCTTTGGACCAGGGGCTTCACGCTGCGTGGAGTGTTGCCCGCCACAACCTGCTCACGTGCCGCGACCGCTCCGTGCAGCTCGCGATCTCCACCTACCAGCATCGCATTCGCGTTGAGGCTCGCATCGCAGTCCAGACTCTTTGCGACCCGGGCTTCGATCTCCAACGCCACGGCCACGACCTGCTCGACCGCTACGGCCAGAATCGGTCCGCCGTCGTCGTCCGCCGCGAAACCCTCTTCATCCGCTCGCTTCCCCCCGATCCCGCCGGTTATGCTCGCTTTGAATTCGGCAACACCTTTTTGCTCCCCATCACCGAAGACGCGATGATCGCCGAATCCAAAACGCTCTGGTAGATTTCTTCATCCGGCGCGTGCGCTTCTATTCCTGTTCGTGTCCAGTTCGGCGGACCCCGCATCTATCAATTGGAGGAATGAATGCCCCCTGCCCGCTCCGACGCTCTTGTCGTCTTCGGTGTCACCGGCGATCTTGCCCACAAAATGATTCTCCCCGCGCTCTACGCCATGGCGAAGCGTGGTGAGCTGAATGTGCCGGTCATCGGCGTCGCGCTTCCCAAATGGTCGATGGCCCGCGTCCACCAGCGCGTCACCGACAGCATCCGACGCACGGGTGGCATCGACAGCAAGCGCGCCCTCAACCATCTGCTGGCGTCGCTCCACTATGTGGGCGGCGACTACAAGGACCCCTCGACTTTTGCCGCGATCAAGCGGGCATTGGGCAAGGCTCGCAGGCCGGCTTTCTACCTGGCGATTCCCCCGGTTCTCTTCGAGTCGGTGATTCAGTCGCTGGGCACATCGAAGCTGGCGGAGAACGCCCGCCTCATTGTCGAAAAGCCCTTTGGCCGCGACCTTGCTTCCGCACGCGAACTCAATCGCGTCGCGCGCTCCTGTTTCCCCGAGGACGCCATCTTCCGGATCGATCACTTCCTCGGCAAGGAAGCGATCATGAACATCCTTTATTTTCGCTTCGCCAATACTTTTCTCGAGCCAATCTGGAATCGCAACTACGTCTCCAATGTCCAGATCACTCTTTCGGAGGACTTTGGGGTTGGTACTCGCGGCGCGTTTTACGAAACCGCAGGCTGTCTGCGCGACGTTGTCGAGAACCATCTGTTTCAGATTGTCGCCCTGCTTGCGATGGAGCCGCCCGCCGGCCGCCACTTCGCAGAGGTGCAGAACGAAAAGTCAAAAGTCCTCAAAGCCATGCGCACCCTCACGGCCGACGATGTCGTCCGCGGCCAGTATGCGGGGTATCGCAAGGAGCCCGACGTCGCACGCAACTCCGATGTCGAAACTTTCTGCGCTCTCCGCCTCACTATCGATTCGTGGCGCTGGGAAGGCGTGCCCTGGTATCTGCGCTCCGGGAAGTATCTTCCCACCACCGCTACTGAGGTGGTGGTTGAACTCAAGTCGCCGCCTCAGGATCTTTTCGAGGACGCGGCCCCCGGCCACGCGCGTCCTAACTACGTGCGCTTCCGCCTCTCGCCGAATTCCGCGCTGGCTCTGGCTGCCCGCGTCAAATCGCCGGGCAAGGAATTTGTGGGTGCGCAGCACGAGCTTTTCCTTTGCGAAGAACAGGGTGGGGCGGAAACTCCTTATCAGCGCTTGCTGGGTGAAGCGATGAACGGCGACGGAGCGCTTTTCACACGCGAGGATGCGGTCGAAGCCGCATGGGCGGTCGTCGATCCCGTGCTCAAGAAACATCATCGTGTTCGCCCCTACCGCCGCGACACCTGGGGTCCCAAAGAGGCGAACAGCCTGCTGGCTCCGGGGTGCGCGTGGCACAACCCCGAACCCTGAGGTCGCGAGACGGGCCCGATTCGCTCCAAGTTAGAATCAGCCATTGACCGCATGGAT
The DNA here is from genome assembly GCA_963705765.1 of uncultured Acidobacteriaceae bacterium. Classification (GTDB taxonomy): domain Bacteria; phylum Acidobacteriota; class Terriglobia; order Terriglobales; family Acidobacteriaceae; genus Palsa-343. The sequence continues at coordinate 183,467 of CAVPKU010000058.1, forward strand.
CGCAGCTGCGACGTAATCGTCCTTGGCCTTGGAGCGATGGGGAGCGCCACCGCGGCGTGCCTCGCGGAGCGCGGTGTCCGCGTGGCCGGCTTCGATGCCTTCACGCCGCCGCACAGCAACGGCTCCTCGCACGGGCGTTCGCGCATCTTCCGTCAGGCTTATTTTGAGGATCCCGGCTACGTGCAGCTGCTGCTGCGCGCTCGTGAATTGTGGAGCAGGCTTGAGCGCGACACCGGCCAGCTTCTCTTCCACACCACCGGCGCTCTCATGATCGGTCCTTCCAACGGCAGGCTGGTCGGCGGAAGCGCCACCAGCGCGCGGCAATTCAATTTGCCGCATGCAATGCTCGACGCGAACGAACTTCGCCATCGTTGGCCTGCATTTCATGTTTCCGATGACACTGTGGCGCTTCTGGAACCTGCGGCTGGTTATCTGAACCCCGAACTTTGCATCGAGCAGATGCTGGCCCAGGCCGCGCGCCACGGCGCGAGTCTTCACTACCACACGCCCGTCACCGGGTGGAACGCCACTCCGGGCGGCGTCACGGTCACAACGTCTCGCGGGACATGGACTGCCGGCCATCTCGTGATCACGGCCGGACCCTGGGCGCCGCAAGTCCTCAGCGATCTGGGTTTGCCTCTCCGCGTTACGCGCCAGGTGATCTTCTGGTTTGAGCCGACCAGCTCTGTCGATGCGTTCCGCGAAGATCGCTTCCCGATCTACATGTTGGAGACGGCGACGGACGAGCCGATGCTGTACGGATTTCCGCTGACCGGCTCAGACGCCGAGGGAGTGAAGGTCGCGGTCCACGGCAGCGAGAAGTCGTGGACGCCTGAGACGGTCGATTGCACCATTCGCGCTGAAGATGAGGGCAACATCCGTCAGCGCCTTGCTGTGGCGATCCCATCGCTCGCCGGCCGGCTGCTGCACGCGGAAACCTGCCTCTACACGATGACGCCCGATGAGAATTTCATCCTCGGCATGCACCCTCGGCATCCTCAGGTTGCAATGGCCGCAGGCTTCTCCGGACACGGCTTCAAATTCGCGCCCATCGTTGGCGAACTGCTCGCAGATCTCGTTACGAGTGGCGAGAGCGGTTCGATCCCGGCGATGTTCTCGCCCACTCGCTTCAGCCGTTGAGCAGGAAATCGCTAAGAGCTGTCGAGAAAGTTTTTGGCCCAGGACTCAGGACGCGCTTTTCTTCGGTGCCGGCTTGGCCGGTTGCGGTGCCGGAGGTTTTGCTGAAGGCTGGGTGAGCACGTTCTTGACTGCATCGGCTCCAAAGCCCAACCCGATAATGGCAAACGTGGCCGGGATCAGCCCGAGTTTCGCCAGCTGCTCCACGCCTCCGGAGAGAAGCCCGGCGAGCGCGACGCCAAATGCAACGAGGAAGCGCAGCAACTCGGCCAGGACGCGCGAACGATCCACGTTCGAGGTTGTTTCATCGAGCCGAATCTCTCCCTGCAGCATCTCCGCGGTCGCCGGTTTCGGCGCGGCGGGTCCGAGTGCAGAATCTTTCTTCTGCACTGTGACCTGGACGCACAGATTGCGCGGAAATTTCTTGCCGTCTGGATCGTTCGTGCCGGGCACGTCTTTCAGGAAGTAATGGCAGACCCGCGTGCCCTCTTCCTCCAGCTGGCTGGGAAACGTCCACCGAAACGACAGCCGCTCCATCGCGGCGCGGGTGTCGCGACCCCACTTCAGGAAATCGACATAGAAATTAATCGGCAGAAAGGGCCTTGCCGTCTGTGTCTCGAACCTGACCCACGCACGTTTCGCTGCTACCTCGCGCAGGATGTCATCCGAGTAAACCCCCTCGCGCATCTCCTGCACCAGCAGCCTCGCCTCGCGGAGCGAATGCCATCCCATGGCTCCCAGCAGCCGCTCCAGTTCGGGCTGATGTTTCTTCGCGATCTCGACGACATCGTTCGCGGGTTCCGGAACCTCATATTCCACGGGCGCGGCGTTGGCTGCGGCACCTTGTGCCTGGATGGCGGGCTTTGGCACTTCCTGACGAACCACGGCGAAATCCAGAGCCGTATGGACGGCCGCGACACAATAGTCGATCCCGTAGACCATGCGCGGCGATATGTTCTTCGCGTTGTCGAACGGTTCTCGGACGATGGCAAAAACGCCTGGCAGCGCTTTTTTCAGATCTTCGGCGTACGGCAGAAAATTGGCGACGCGCGTTTTCAGCTCACTGAATTTCTGCGCGACCAGCTTTGCCATCTGGTCTGCATCGTTGAGTGAGGCGAGCAGGGTCGTTGCATCATCCAGGTTTTTGGTCGCCACGTCGATATCGGTTATCGACAGCGCATAGCTGTGCATGGCGTTCGCCGCGGCCTGGAGGCAGGCGTCGACTTCCTCGACGATGGTCGGGGGTGAGCAGGAATAGACGGCCTCAAGTCTCTGGCGCAGGTCGTCAATTCGTTCCGCAACCGCCAGCCGCTTCGACAGCTGATCGATATCGGTCGCGATGTCGTCGAGCGAAGTGCCGGCACTGGGAAAGATGACCCAGGTGCTCCTGAGCGCCTCGTGAATACTGTTTCGTTCCAGACGCAGCAGCACGCGCAGGTTCGAGTCGACGCGCAGGCTGACGCCGCTGGTGCAATTGGCCAGGTCGCGCAGCTGTCTGCGGAATTCCGACTTTCTCAGGCTGTTCGGCAAAACCGCCGACGCCAGCAGCGAAATGATTCCTCCAAACAGCAGGCAGACGATCACGTATGCATCGGAGAGCAGCGTCGTGGCATTCGACGAGAGCGCCTGCATCGTCAGGTTGACCGGCAGCTCACGCCGCGGCCCGGTGCCCGTTTCCTGATCGCCCGCGCCCAGCATGATTTCGAGGCGGCCGGTCCGCGATGAAGGGCGGATATCGTCGGTGAGCGAATAGATGGAATTGGTGGGGCGCAGCAGAATGGTTGCTGTGCCGTTGGCAGGCAGGGTGGTGCTGCCACTTTGCTCCAATCTGCCGGCACGGAAGGACCAGGTGATGGGATAGGATTCCGCGTCGCCATTTTTCAGGGTGAGATGCGCAGGCCTGGCGCCTTCGAAGATCAATGGAGTGGCGGCGACTGCGCCATCGCCGGTGACGGTGATATTCATTGGCGCATCGGCTGCGGTGGTTTCCAGAGAACCGGCGTCGTCGGCACCGTTGAAGAAGCGGATCTTCGCCACGCTGGCGCCGTCGATCCCGCTCAGCGTCGCAACCATGGCGAGGTCGGTGTTTCCGCTGATTGTCTTTGGAGGAGCGGCGCCCGTGGCTTCCACCGTGAGCGCGACTTTTGCCTTGTCGAGCGAAGTATGAGCGCCGGCATCCTCAACGACGCCTGCGTGCAGATTCAGCGGCAGCTCTTTGCTGTTGCCGTTATGGAGGATGAATTCGCCGGACCCGGATCCGCTTTTGAGCAGGATGGGGCCGTTCGGCTGGCGCAGCTCAATCGTCGTCGAAGTCTGAGCCGCGCAACACGTCGCAACAAGGAGACCAACGGGGAAGCGTCGGGGGAAACGCATCGCAACCTCCGGCCAAACGAATCTAACTTCTCCTGGAGGTCAACGAATCTACTGAGAAAGTGGGCCTTCGTCAATCACCCTTGCGTTTGCCGGCGCTGGTTGTCACGCCATTTCGACCTGGATCGCCTTGTTCTCTGCGTCGAGCGCCACAATGCGGAAGCTACGCACCTGGCCAGCTTTCATCGGCTCCGCTTTGGGCGATGCGGCGCCGCCGCTCTTCCACCGCGCCTGCAGCATCGATGTCAGGGACGACAGGTCCGCCTTCTCGGGGGCCTTCTTCTCTCCAGCCGCCGCCGCGTCGGTCTTCGTGACGCACGCTGCGCGAATGCCTTCTCCCAGCTCGACGGTTCGCTCGTCCACGACGCGCCCTGAAACCACGTCGCCGACTTTATGTTCGGCGACATATTCATCGATGCTCGTCGGAACCAGCTGCTTCATGCTCAGCTTCATCTGCCGCTTCTCGGTGTCGACGCCCAGGACCTGCGCGCGCACCACCTGTCCCGCATGCAGGACGTCCTGTGGATGATTCAGCCGCCGGTCCACGACAATCTCCGAGATGTGCACCAGCCCTTCGACGCCTTCAGCCACCTGCACAAACGCGCCAAACTTCGTTAGCCGCGTCACCGGACCTTCAATCGCTGCGCCCGCCGGCCACTTCCGCGCCGCATCCGTCCACGGATCGCCCAGCGCCTGCTTCAACCCCAGCGACATGCGCCGCTCCGCAGGCTGTACACCCAGAATTACCGCCTCCACCACGTCGCCCGGCTTCAAAACGTCACTCGGCTTGTGCACCTTTTTGACCCACGACATTTCCGAAACGTGGATCAGCCCCTCGATGCCGGGCTCCAATTCCACGAATGCGCCGAAGTCCATGAGCCGCGTTACGGTGCCCTGTACGCGCTCGCCCGCTTTATATTTGTCCGCAGCTTTTTCCCACGGCTCGGGCTCCAGCTGCTTCAGGCCAAGAGAAATCCGCCGCGACTCGGGATCGATCTTCAGCACCTTTACGCGAACATCCTGCCCAACGGTCAGCAGATCTTCCGGCTTGTCCACGCGGCTCCACGCCATGTCGCTGATGTGCAGCAGGCCATCGATGCCGCCCAGATCGACGAATGCGCCATAGGTCATCAGGCTGCGGACCTTGCCTTCGAGCACCTCGCCGGCTGCGAGCGAAGACCACCGGCTCGCCTGAGCCGCCATGGCCTGTTCTTCGAGCACCGCGCGCCGGTCGACGACCACATCCTCATCCGCAGCATCCACCTTCGTGATGCGGACCTCGACAGACAGCCCGATCAGATCGTTCATCTCCTTCGCATCGCGCGCACCGCTCCGCGACGCCGGAAGAAACGCGCGCACGCCCACGTCCACTGTGAGCCCGCCCTTCACTACGCCGGTCACGGTGCCGGAAATGGTCGCCTTCTCCGCAAACGCTGCCTCGAGTGAGGCCCAGTCCGTGGGCTGCTTCACTTTGAACCGGCTCAGGTCGTAGTAGCCTTCGGCGTTCCGCTGCTTCACCGAGACGTGGACTTTATCGCCGGGTTTCACTTCGTCGGCATTGTTTTCAAACGCCGATCGCGGCAGCACGCCTTCGACCTTGAAGCCGATGTCGAGATACACGGTGTCGGCGGATACCGACACCACCGTTGCCTCGACCTGCCGGCTCTCGGTGAGCGCTTTGTGCTCATGCTCGAACTCGGAAAGCAAATCGGCAAAGGACTCTGTAGGTTCAGCTGGAGTCGGAGTGGCTTCATGCTGTGGTGCGGGAATCGTTTCCGGCGGCTGCGGCACAGCCGCTTCCAGCTCGGCCGTGATTTCAGCTGCCGATTCCGATGGGGCTTCAGCGGTTGTTTCAGGCGTTTCGTTCAACGACTCGGAAAGGAAGGGGAATTGTTCGTTATCCATGGCGTGTTGCAGCTATTCTTTCACGCCAGCACACAACAAATCCCGCTCACCACAAATCCGGAATGCTGGTGAACGCGATCCGCGTGGGAGCGGCCGACCGGGCCAGCAGCATGCTCGCTGGAAACAGCGTCGAGGTGCCGTATTTCTGATTCAGCGCGTCCATGGTGCTGGTCAGCCGCGTTCGCTTCGTCTCCGTCTCGAGTCCTGCGAACAGGCTCAGCGTGTGCAGGTGATCCGGCACCAGGTTGCCCAGCCACACGCCGATGAAGAATGGCTTCTGGTGTTTGGCATCACGGGGTCGCGCTGCCCACAGCTTCGTCAGTGCCTCAATCAGCGTCTGGTTATCCTGGCACTCGATCACCGCCAGCCCCTGGGACCACGCGGTCTGGTTGATCCCCGACGTGTGCTGGCTCTTCGCGTCCGCCTTCGAGGTCGCGTATTTGATGGTCAGCGTTATATGCGTTGCCCACAGCCGGGCGGCCCGGAGTCGCATCGCCGCCTTGTGCAGCAGCTTGTGTGCTACGGCATAGCAGCCCTCTTCGGTACGCAGTTCCGGCGGCAGCACGTGGCTCTGGCTGATCGACTTCTGATGCTCCAGCTCTGCATCGTGAAAATCCTCGCCGCGTAGCCAGTAGTACAACTTCTCTCCGCCGATGCCACCCCACACCTGATTCATCTGCTCGTGATCGAGCGCGAGCAGTTGCTCCATCGTGCGCACACCCTGCTCGTGCAGGCGCTTCTCCATCCGCGCGCCAATGCCTGGCAAATCGCGCGGCGTGAGCCCCAGCAGTGCTCCGGGCAGCAGATCCTGCGTCAACGCGACCAGCCCATCCGGCTTGTCCATGTCCGACGCGATCTTTGCGAGGTATCGATTCGGCGCCAGCCCCACCGAGCAGCGCAGCGTCGAGCCGACGCCGCGGATCGCCGCCTTCACGCGATGCGCCAGGTCGAGGGCGGCGAAGAGCGGCTGCTCGCGGCCGATGAGGCTCGACGCCATTTCATCGATCGACATCACCGCAGCGACCGGGACGCAGCGTTCCACCGCCTCCACGATGCGGTTGTGATAATCGACGTACATCTCGTGCCGGGCTTCGACCAATTCCAGGCCCGGACACAATCGCTTCGCCTCGCCGATCTGCGTGCCCGTGCGCACGCCGTACGCTTTGGCCTCATAGCTAGCAGCAATCGCGCAGGTGGTATCGGCCATCACCGGCACCACCGCAATGGGACGCCCGCGCAGCTCCGGCCGCAGCTCTTGCTCCACCGACGCGAAATACGAATTCAAATCAAGGAAGAGCCACCGCAGCCGTGGTCCTGCGTCCCTCTGCTCTGGGGAAAGGTTGGGCTGCCGATTTTCGCCCGCCAACGCCACGCCTTATTTTCGTCTTTTATTCGCCGCTGAGCAAACCCCGGTCGCTACCGTTTGACGGCCCAGACCGCACCCAGATTGAGCGTCGTTCCGCTGTGCTCCGGCAACCAGGTTTGGCCGCCGTTGTTCGTGCGCAGAACCAGCCCGCCATCGCCCACCGTCCAGCCCGTCGATGGATCCAAGAACCAAATCTCGATCAGATGAGCGTCGACGCCGGCGTTTTGCGTCGTCCACGTTGCGCCGCCGTCTGTCGTGCGCATGAGGGTTCCCTTGTCCGCGGCCAGCCAGGCCGTGGAACAGCTGAGCGGCGCAATGCCGTCGAGAACAACCTTGCTCCCCTTGATCTGTGCGGTCCACGTCGTGCCGCCATCTTTTGTGTGGAACAATGTGCCGTTCGTTCCAGTCGCCCATCCGCACTGCGGCGTGGCGAATGCGATAAAGACGACGTCGACCGCGAGCGGTTTTTTATCCTGACCCATCACCTGCGGAATCTCCTGCAGCTCCCAGGTGTGGCCGCCATCGCTGGTGTGCAGAATATGGCCCGCTGCGGCTGCGGCCCACCCCTCTTGCGGCGTCGCGAACCATACGTCCAGCAAATCGCCGGCTGTCGCGAAGTTTTTGCTGTGGCTCGTGTCTAGTTGCTGCCACGAGTCTCCGCCATCTTCGGTTTTCAGCAGCGTGCCTTTCTGTCCGGCGATCCAGCCGAGTTGCGGAGTCGGAAACGAAACGCCCTCCAGGGTGATTCCTTTGTGATCGCCCTCGCCCCATTTGGGTTCGCTCCAGGTCTTTCCTCCGTCGGTTGTGTGAACGATCAGGCCATCCTTGCCTACAGCCGTCGCTCGATCCGGCGTGGTCGCCTTGGCGGACTCAAAGGTGGCACCTGCAATTAATTTGGTTTGCCAGGAGGTGGCGCCGGGAGTGGAGTGGGCGACGACGCCGAGGCCCGCGGTCCATACGGAATTGGCATCCGGCGGGGGCGCGCTCCACATCGTCCTGGCCAGCGGCGTCAGCACGACGATGGGAACGATACAGCTGGCCACCAGCAGGAGAATCTCCTGGAATCTCGGCTTCTGTTTCGTCGCGATCTGCTGTGCGAGGATCGAATACAAACCTGCCAGACCGCCCCAAAGCGCAGCAATCGACACGACGATGATCGCGACGATGAAGGCGAAAAGGTTGGCGCCATCCCAGCTGAAGAACAAGTAGTGGTAGTAGGTTGTGCTGCAGGTTTCCGGCAGCCGATCGCCCAGCATCGGCCATTGCAGCCATCGCGCCAACCCACCGTGCCATGAACTGCTGCAGGTTCGTATGGTGTAGAGGCCGAGAATTCCAAGGATCAGTCCCGTTGCTCCGGCCAGCGCACGCAGCCCCGGCGGAATCATGGATTGAGTTCCCTTCAGAGTGCGCACGGCAGCGCTTTTGGTGCGGCTCGACCCGCCGTGCGGCCACAGCAATTTGCCTCCGTGCCGGTAGACGACGGCGGCTGCCAGCACGACGACCGCATATTCCAGGAACAGCCAGATGACGTCCGCCGCCGGGTGGTACAGCATCCTTGGCCATGCGTCCGCCGCGCCGTCGCTGATGGCGGCCAGTTGAGGCGGCACTTGTCCCTGCCAGATCACCGCGGCAATCGCGATGGCAAGGAAGCAAATGCCGGCGATGAACCAGGTCACCGCGACGGGCGGTGCAATCACCAGCATCGCCCACCCGGCGAACTTCTTTAAACGCCGTGGCCGCGCCGCGCTCCCTTCGCTGCTGTCGCCGTCGTGCTCTGCATACCGCGTGCGCAACCGCACCCCGGCGCGCAGCCACAGGTATCCGGCTACTCCAACGATGACGCAGATGATGCCGCAGATAGGGACAAAGACCTTGTCGTCAGCACTGTGACTATTCGCCAGCACAGCAATCAGCGCAATGATGGCGACCGCCATGGACACGCCAATGGTGGAGCCACCAACAATCGCCGATGTATACGTGATCAGCGCCATCGTCCGCCGGCTCGCAAGCACCGGCTGCACCAGAGCATCGTGGCCCAGTTCGTAATAGGTGCGATCCGACCGGCGATCGGTGCGCAGCAAGCGGCGTTCCTGCAACTGCCGCATATCGTCGCGGGTCAGCCGGCTGTGCAGACATAATTCGCGTTCGTCCACGCTGAGCCGCCGCCCTTCGACGCTGATCAGCAGGTTCGCGCACATCCGCCGCGCCGCTCGCCGCCGTTTGCGCGGCAGGGAATTGATCGCATCCGTGTAGAAATCCTCGAGCGTCTCTGCCAGCGCGGCGTCGCCGCCGATGTCCGCGAAACCCAGAACCACGCGCTCGGCCGACGACTTCTGTTTGAACGCGGCGACGCTTTCGATCATCTGGCAGATCAGCTGCAGATGGAACGGCTCAACCTGTCGCGTGACCGCCTCTTCGCGGCTCGCCGCTGAGCGGCTCAGATAGTCCACAATCGACGCAACGCATTCCGGCTTCAGTTGGAACGCGCGCGTCGCCAGGCCTTCGCTCTCCAGGGCTGCGGGCCCCGTGATCGCTTTGCCCGCCATCTCCGCGCTCAGCGGCGCCAGCCGGTAGCGGTGGTCCATGATCTCCGGAATCCGGTCCGACCCTTCGTCCAGCAATCCGAGAAAATCCTCGCGGAGCGACAGCACCACGCGAATCGACGGCGGCGCTGCGCTGATGCCCGTCACGGCCGGATCGTGTGTCTCCGGCGGCGTTCCGCGCAGCAGGAATCCCAGCTCCGCCAGAAACTTCTCCCGCTCCTCGATCGACTGCAGCGTGAACAACTCCTCAAATTGGTCGAGGATGAGTACCGGCGTCAGCAGAACGTCGTCCCGCCAGAACTCCACTGTCTTGAAGAAACTCCACAGCGAACTCGTGTCGCCGGCGACGAACTCCAGCTTCTGCCGCTCACACTCCGACTTGATTCCTTCAAACACCGACCCCATCGGACCGCGGGTGCGATCGTTGACGCGCACAAACAGCGGCACATGCAGCGCATCGCGCAAACGTGGCGCAACGCCTGCGTTCAGCAGGGAAGTCTTGCCTGAGCCCGACTTCGCATAGACCACCACCAGCCGGTTCGCCAGGATCTGATCCGTCAGCGCACCCGACGCTTTGTCTCGCCCGAAAAAAATGCGGCGCGAGAACTCGTCATCGCCGAAAGGCTGCGCGCCGGGATAGCGGTGGTGTTTTCCGTTCATGATCACTCGCCGCGCCGGTTCATCGATTGCGCCGCTGATACTCCCGCTTAATGGTCGAGATCACCTTCGCCATGTCTTCCCCGAAGGTTTCATCTTTCAGATCCACGTGGTCATACTTTCGCAGCTCATCAATGCTTTGCTCGTCCGACAAATCCCCATACTTCAGCGGAATCAAAAAGGGTCCGCGCACCCGCAGTGCCCGCTCCGCAGCGAGCGCCAGCTCCTTGTTCACGTAGCTGTCCACCTTGCGGCACAGGGCGCGCGTATAGAGCGCCAGCACAAAGTGCGACGTGTCGAGGTCCGCCTCAATCCGCTCGTTCCAGTCGTCGCCCCCTTCCAGCGATTGCCGGTCGAGCCACGGATCGATGAAGGCTCCCTGCAGGGCATCGTAGACGCGCCCGGCGAGATCGCCGTCCTCGCGCGCATAGCTGATGAAGACCCGGGGCCGCGTCCCCAGAGGATTCGCCGCCTGCTCCAGGAATCCGCCCTCGCGTTCCAGCCGCTCCACGAGATTCGTCAGGAACGTGGGAATGTCTTCGTCCTCGACTTCGACTCGCGTTCCGCGCTGGTAGAACAGGATGGTCTCTTCGCGATCGGCCTGCAGCAATCCGCTCAGCGATTCGGCTGCGATGGCCGGCCCGCTGCGGTTCAGTTCCAGTGCTCGCAACAGCACCTTCAGCAGCACGCGTAAATCCCAGCGCCGAATGCCGAAGCCCACAAACAGAAAACTCTGGCCGTCGCGTTTCAACGCGCGCAGCAGACTGTTTGGCAGCGGCGGCCGCTCCGACACCACCCGGATCAGAAAATCCAGCACATCGTTCTCGCTCAGCACCAGCGACAGCGGGTGACTGGCGTTGCCGAACAGGTGATAGATGACCGGCGATTTCGGAGTGCCCGGAATCATAAACTCCGCATTGTCGCGCTTGTCGCCGCGCATGTTGTACTGCTGCACAACTGGCGACTTGCCCGCCTGCGCCAGGGCCTGCGCCATCAGCCCGTCATGCGCGGTTGTGACGATCATCGAAAACGGCAGCGCTGCCAGTTTCTCGTGGACCGTCGACGCACAATACTGCTTCGACCGAAGCAGACGCTCCGCGCTCGCGCGCAGCGCGGCCTGCCCAAAGCCCTCAGTGTCTTCGTAATACTGCGCGATCGCCGAGAGGGTCGAGCCCGACGGATGGCGTCCGTCTTCTTCCAGTTCCTCCGCCAGCGCGCGACGCAATTCCTGCGGGATACTGCTGTCCTCGTTCGCGGATTCGCCGCCGTTTTTCCGCACCGGCAGGTCCGCCCCGACCATGAGGACGCACTGCCCGTGCCGGAGGGATCCGATCAGATTGTTCCAGTGTCGTTCCTTCAAATCGCCTCCCGCCGTCGCCAGACGTGAAGACGCGACACCCTGCGGCAATCCTGAATTTCTCGACGCGCCCTGGGGTAGTGCATGGGAACCGTTCTGAACCGTTGTGTGCAGTCATGTTAGGGAACCGCTCTCAGCGAAGCAAGAGGTTTCCGCCATCGCCGGAGCCTGAAGAAAAAATGGGGCGACCGTTTATCGGTCGCCCCACCAGGATCAACACCTCCCGAACTGCCCCCTTCAGGGCTGGCGTTCGGCCAAATTCACATTGGTGCTCAGGGGAAGATCGCGGGACGACCCGCCTGCGGAGATCGTGTATTCCCCGGGCAGCAGCCGCCAGCCTTTGCTGGTCACGTCGTAGATCGACAAGTACAGCGGCTCAACCTGCACCGTTACGGTTTTCGACTCGCCGGGCGCCAGCGCGACCTTCTGCCATCCGACCAGCCGCCGCGGCGGTTCCTTCGCATCGGCCGGCAAGGCCGCGTAGACCTCGGCGATTTCTTCTCCGGCGCGCTGCCCGGTGTTGCGCACCGTAAAGCTCACCGTGAGCGCATCGCCTGGCTCCGCTTTCAGATCGGAATACGCAAACGTGGTGTACGACAAGCCAAAGCCAAACGGGAAGAGCGGTGCCTTGTTCTCGGCGTCGTACCACTTGTAGCCGACCTTCAGTCCTTCGTCGTAGGAAACATCGAAAACCTTCGTGTTGATTTTCCAGTCCGGCATGCCCGGCATGGACGACATTGGTCCCGGCGGCTGTTTTGTCGCCACGGGATGCGGCAAGTCGGCTTCGCTCTTCGGGAACGTCAGGGCCAATTTGCCGGACGGGTTTACATCGCCGAACAGAATCGCGGTGATTGCTTGCGCGCCGCGTATTCCGGGATACCACGACTCCAGCACCGCGCTCACGTGATCGATCCACGGCATCGTCACCGCGCCGCCGGTCTCGAGCACCACAATGGTGTGCGGATTTGCTGTGGCCACGGCCTCGATCAGCGCGTCCTGATCATTCGGCAGCGAAAGATTTGGCAGATCGCTGTTCTCTGATTCGTGCTGAATCCCGAACACGATGGCCACGTCCGCCGACTTCGCCAGCGTCGCTGCAGCAGCTGGATCCGTCCCCGGATCGAACTCAACCTTCGCCTTCGGTGCGCGATGCTCGATCGCTTCGAGCGGCACGGAGCGGTGATAGACCCACTCGCTCAAGAGGGCCTGCAGGCCGGTTGGACTTCCTGGTGGACGCGGTACAGGGTTGCCGCCCGCCGGATCCACCTGGCCCGAGCCGCCGCCGGACAGCACGCCCACATCCGCATGCCCGCCGATCACCGCGATGGAGTGGATCGTACTCGCATCCAGCGGCAGCTGCCCGTTCTGATTGCGCAGCAGCACTGCGCCCTGTTCTTCTACTTGCTGCGCTACGTGAAAGCCATGCACCACATCGACGACTTTCGGCACCACGGGGTCGTCGATCAGACCCGTGGCGAACTCCGTCCGCAGGACCCGATGCAGCATCTCGTTCAACTGCTGCTGCGAAATCTGCCCAGCCAGGACGGCCTTTTTTAGCGCCTCGCCGAAGTAGTCGTATCCCGGCATCTCGATATCGAGCCCGGCTTTCACTGCCTTCACCGTGCTGTGGGTGCCGCCCCAATCCGAGACTACGAACCCGGGAAATTTCCAGTCGTGATCGAGCACCTCGCGGAGCGTGTGTTCGTTCTCGCAGGCATAGGTGCCGTTGATCAGGTTGTAGGAGCACATCACCGCGCCGACGTTGGAATCGCGAATGCCGATTTGAAATGCCAGCAGATCGCTCTCCCGCATGGCGCGTTCATCAATAACGGAGTTGGCGAAGTTGCGGCCGTCCTCCTGATCGTTCACCGCGTAGTGCTTGATGTCGCCGATGATGTGCTGCGCCTGCTCGCCCTTCATCATCTGAGCCACCATCGTGCCTGCAAGAATCGGATCTTCGCCTTCGTATTCGAACGTTCGCCCGTTGCGCGGCTCCCTCGTCAGGTTCGTCCCACCCCCCAGAGACATATTGAATCCCTGGTCGCGCAGTTCTGTTCCGATCAACGCACCATACTCATAGCCAACCTTTGGATTCCAGGTTGAAGCGAGTGCTACGCCCGAAGGCAGCGCCGTCGAGTAGCGGCTCCTCTGTGCACCGCGCGCCACCCCAACCGCCGCGTCCGACATCTGCACGTCCGGAATTCCCAGCCGCCGAATACCCGGAATGAATCCTGCTCCGCCCAGGGATCGAACTCCCGGTCCGGACTCCTCCGGCATGAACAACGACTTCCATCCCCGGCCGTGCAGCAGCTGGATCTTTTCATCCAGCGTCATTTCTTTGATCACCAGATCGGCGCGCTGATCCGGCGAGAGCGTTCTATCCGACCACGGTCCCTTCGGTGGCCGTGGCGGTCCGGGCTGCGCGTTCGCTTGTTCCACTCCGACTGCAAGCAACACTGTCGCCGCCATGCTGATGGCAAGCCGATACATCGAACGTGCTTTCATGGTTCCTTCTCCGTGGACTCTCGCGTTCCACTATTTCGTTTCGCTCTTGACGTCTTTCGACAGCGTCTTCGGGTTGTCGGCCGACCTGGAAGCGAGTTGCTCCGCAAGGTCCAGCCGCGACTTCAGCGGATCCGCCCCGCCCACCGGTCCGTTGTTCGTGATGTCCATCAGGCCATCAGTGGCCGCGCTGTATTTCGGCCAGTTGGGCAGGCCCGCTCCGTTCGGATCGCCCGTCTTCGCGAAGTTGACCCAGTAGGCGTGCGTCTGCTGTGCCGCCTTCTCATCGGCATCCGTCAGAGCCGCGCCATACTTGTCCTTCACGGTATCGAAGACGAAGGGAATCTCCGTCGCATGAAATGCACCCGGCGTCTGCTTGCGGATCGACTCCGCCACATACGAGAAGCGATACTCGTACGAAGGCAGTCCCGCATTTGCAATCGTGGCTGCTACAAACCGCGCCGGCTCGATCATCATCAGGTCCGCGCCGATCTTCCAGCCCACCATCATCACGTTGCCGGAGTTCGACGGATCGTACGCCGCCTTCGCAGCGTCCGCATTCGCTCCAAACGCAGCCCATGTCTCGTCGAGGGTGTGCCAGCGCGGAAACCCAATGTCCGCACCGTTCGCGCCAATCATCACCGGAACCTTCACGTAGTTGCCGCTCTCCAGTGCCTGCTGCGGCGTCTGCGTGACGATCACGCCATCCTGAATCGGTCCGGAGTAGATGCCCATCTGCCGACCCATGCTCGCCATGTTGAGTCCGCCGATGATTTTCTCCGCCGGCAGCGCGCGCAATGCCGCCAGCGCCTCTGGGCCACTTCCGTCGATGCCCACGCTTTTCGCAAAGGCCACGCCCAACGACTCGGCCGAAGGCGCTCCGCTCGGCGATGCCTTGTCCAGGTATCGGACACCGAGCAGAGCATCGCGACCGCCGCCCGACTCCACAATCGCTTTCTCGAAGAGCCCTTTGGTCAGCGGCGAGGTCAGCAGCATGAAGACCGATCCGCCGCCGGCGGACTCGCCAAAGACCGTCACATCGCCGGCATTGCCACCGAATCCTGCGATGTTGCGCTGCACCCACTTCAGCGCGGCAATCTGATCCATGTAGGCGTAGTTGTTGAGCGCCTGGCCCTTCTGCTCCTGCGACAACGCCGGAAAAGCAAAGAATCCGAACCGGCCCACGCGGTAATTGAAGCTCACGAACACCACGCCGTCCTGCGCGAAGTGCGAGCCGGCATAGACGGCAGGCGAACTGCCGCCATTCACAAATCCGCCGCCGTAGATCCACACCATTACCGGCAGCTTCGCGCCGGCCTTGTGTTCCGGGGCCCACACGTTCACATACAGGCAGTCTTCGCTCGGGGGAGTGCCCAGCGGTGCGGCGTCAGAAGGGAAGGGAAGCTGCGCGCAATCCGCCCCGTACTGCGTCGCCTGGCGAACGCCTTTCCATTTCGCCACCGGCTGCGGAGCGCGCCAGCGATTCTCGCCCGTCGGCGGCGCAGCAAAAGGAATCCCCTTGAAGGCGAGCACGCCGCTCTCATTCGCGCCCTGAACGACGCCGGTGTCAGTTTTGACCTGCGTCGAATCGGTCTGCGCGCTATAACTCGCGACCGGAAGAAGGAAAAAGGGCAGAAGAAAGGCGATGCGGAAGGATTTCACCAGTAGGCCTCCTGAGTCCGTCCCCGCCGCAGATTGGCTTGCGCACAATCGCATCAGGTCCGGCTGTCGAGTCTACTGAAGTGCCATCACATTCGTACAATCGAATTATCGGTACACAATAATCGGGAAAACAGAATGGCGGTTCCTATCTATCCCGCCAGCCCCAACGCGTGTTCCCGCAGCACATCCAGCATCTGTTCCGCAGCCGGCGAGAGCGACCGGTCTTTTCTCTGGATGACCGCGATCCTGCGGCTCAGCACGGGTCGCGTTATCCCCAGGCAACAGATCTCGCGTGCATCCTCAGCATGGCGCACGGACTCGGGAAGAACCGCGATGCCAAGACCCGCTCGCACCAGGCCCATCGCCGTCGAGACATAATTGGTCTCATAGGCAATCGTCAAAGGCAGTTTCTCCCGTCGCAGCGCGGCCTCCAGCACTTCGCGCACACTGGTGCCCTTGCCGATCAGGATCAGCGGGTGCGTCACCAGTTCCTTGAGCGTGATCGACTCCTGCCGAGCCAGCAAGTGGGCTCGCCGCGCGAACGCGCAAAGAGAGTCGACCAGCAGCGGCGTCGTCCGCAGTTCCCGGTCCACGCGCGCCACGGTTCCGATCCCGAAATCCACTTCTTCCTTTTTCACCGCCTCAATCAGCCGATCAGCCGCCACATCTTTCAGCTGTACGCTCACGCCGGGATGTTGGCGCCTGAATTTCTGGATCGCCTCGGGCACCAGTTGCGCGGCGACCAGCGGCAGAACCGCCAGGCTCACCACGCCGCGCCGCAGTCCCGCGATCTGCCGGGTCCGGCCTACAACGGCTTCAGCGTCGATGATCAGCCTCTCGAGGGGGACGATCACTTCACGGGCTGCGGACGTCAGCGCTACTCGTCGCTTGCTGCGGTCGAAGAGCGTTACGCCGAGTGCGTCCTCCAGCTGCCGGATCTGGACCGTGAACGCCGATTGCGAGATGTGCAGCTCCATCGCCGCTCGCGTAAAGTTGCTGGTGCGCGCCGCCGCCAGAAATGCCCGCACATGTCGCAGATCATGAATCATTTGTTTTTGCGATCGATGTCGCTGGAGTATGCAATTCTACTTCACACTCGCTTCTCTTCGACTTAACCTCGTTCCGGGCGAGGTTGCCGGACCCTCCCGAAGCCTCATGATGCGCTTCGACGGGCTGCTGATCCTGGCCGTTGGAGTCGCATCGGCCACCCGCTCCGCGGCCGCACTTTGTCCTGCTATATTTGAAGAAGGCCGATCCATCCGGGCGGCTCCAACCCTCTGGCGCCATGGTGTAATTGGTTAACACGTCGCCCTCTCAAGGCGAAGAGTTCGGGTTCGATCCCCGATGGCGCTACCAAATCCCAATGGCTCAAGCAACCCAGGTTCGGTTCGGCACTGCTTCAGTGCGCCGGCGCGAAGCGCGTCTTCCAGGACGGCTGGTCCAGTGAAGCTTTGGATCGCCGCCATCGGCACTCGCCCGCGCGATGCCTTCAACGATCTCGCGCAGATGTATCTTGACCGCATGGCGCCGCTCCTTCCGGGAAGCGCCAAATCGTCGCGCGGGAGCAAGTCCGGCATCGAAGCTCCCGTCTTTCGCAACGAAGACACCCTTTGGGAAGCGGTCGAGCACGAACGCGGCCGCACCACGCCCATTTTCGTTCTGCTCGACGAGCGCGGCAAACAAATGTCCTCGGAGACGTTTGCCAAATGGCTCGGGCGCGAACGCGACGAGGGCCGCCAGCTCATCATCTTCGCCATCGGTCCCGACGACGGGTGGTCGGCGGAGTCACGCAAGCGCGCCAGCGAAACTCTCTCGCTCGGTCCCATGACGCTGGCCCACGAGCTCGCCCGCGTCGTTCTGTGCGAACAGATCTACCGGGCGCTCACCATCCTCAGCGGGCACCCGTATCATCGAGCAGGAAGCCGGTAGCAGGAAGACAGAAGACAGGAGACCGGAGACAGGGTGACCGCCGGTGACATCCATCCTGTGTCCCTGGTCCTGCCTTTTTCCACGTCGGAGAATTCATGACTGAACCCGAAACGCGCAAAGGCCTGATCCTCATCAACACCGGACCTGGCAAGGGCAAGACCACCGCCGCGATGGGCACTGCGCTGCGCGCGGTTGGCAACGGCATGCGCGTCCTGATGCTGCAGTTTCTCAAGGGCTCGTGGCACTATGGGGAACTCGATTCGACGAAAGCCTTTGGCGACAATTTTGTCCTCCGCCAGATGGGCCGCGGCTTTGTGAAGATCGGGGGCGCCGAAACTGACCCCGAAGACATCCGCCTTGTTGAAGAAGCCTGGGCCGAAGCGAGCGCCGCGATTCTCTCCGGCGAGTGGGACATGGTCGTGCTCGACGAGATCAACTACGCCATCAGCTACGGCATGCTCGATCCGGCGAAAGTCGTCGAGACCCTTGAGGCGCGGCCCGAGATGGTCCACGTCATCCTGACCGGCCGCAACGCGCACCCTTCACTGGTTGCGATCGCCGACACCGTGACAGAAATGCGCGAAGTGAAGCACGCTTATCAGAAGGGGATCCTCGCGCAGCGCGGTATCGAGTACTAATCCTGCCGGCTCGCCGCGATCTCTTGCAACTTTTCGATGGCGAGAATCGTTACGATCAGCACCGCCACCAGAGCCGCGCATGCAATCGTGAAGTCGGTATCCAGTCCCGTCTGCGAGATCGGCCGCTGTGTGAAGGTCCCCGCAATCTGTGTCCACCAGTAGGCGAACAGGCCCACATCCATGAGCGTGTGGCCGACGATGCAGAAGATGAGCGTGCGCGAGGAGCGCGCGAGGATCCCCAGCAGGACTCCGGCGCCCAAAATGATCGGCACCATGCCGATCAGCGCCCAGTCCTTGGTGAGATGGATCGCCGTAAACAACACCGACGAGACAGCGATGGCGACCACGGCTCCGTGGCGCTGTTCGATCGGCCGCTGCATGTAACCGCGAAAGCCGGTTTCCTCGCAGATGCCGGCAGAGGCCGCGGAGACGACGACGGCAATCCAACGCAACGACAGCGTGGGAATGAAGGAGAAGTCGTAGCCGCGATGAAATGCAGCGGCCGGGTAGGGCACCAGCCGGAACAGCACGACGATGGCCGCGTGAATGGTTGCCGCAAAGAAGACAGCTGCAACTGTGCCCCACAACCATTGCGCAGCGGTCAGCTGGCCCACACGAAACGAATCCGCGCGCGCCATGCGCCAACGCTGCGGCGGACCGCCTCCTCGCGCCCACCAAATGTAACCGCCAAGGAACAGACACTCCAGCCCCGCAGCCCGTGGCATCCCCAACTTCAGCAGCAGAATGGGCCACACATTGGCGGCGATCATTCCGATGAGAATGCCGACCACCACCGCGCGAACGATGACCGGCACGCGCCCCCAAAATCCGGTCTTTGGCGGAGTCAAAGGTTCGACGCTGGCGCTCATCGTTGCGCCCCGAAGGTACGCTGTCCCTGCATGGAATCCTCCAAAACTGGAAGCGTGCCGACTGCGTGACTCTTGTTCTTATTCTTGTTTCCGGCAAGACTACCGTTTAATCGCGCCAGTTGTCGAATCGCCCCTGGCGCACCGCGGCCGCCATGGCCTCGATGTCGCCGCTGAGCACGCGATCCTCGCCGAGCGCAGGCACTACGCCACGTGCAGCAGCAAACGCCTCAGCCACTCGCCGCGCTGGTTTCAGCGGAGCCCGATAGTCCAGGCCCTGCGCCGCGCAGAGCAGTTCCACCGCCAGCACTCGCTCGGCGTTCTCGACGATCTGGCGGAACTTGAGCGCCGCGGTCATGCCCATCGACACGTGGTCCTCTTTGCCGCCCGACGTTGGCACGCTGTCCGCGCTGGCCGGATGCGCGAGCACCTTGGCCTCATTCAGCAGCGCCGCCGCCACGATGTGAGCGATCATGAATCCCGACGACACGCCCGGCGTCTTCGACAAAAATGGCGGGAGCCCTTCGTTGATGTCCGGATTCACCAGCCGGTCGACGCGCCGTTCGCCAATCCCCATCAGCGTTGTCATAGCGATTGCCGCTGCATCCATCTGCAACGCCAGCGGCGCTCCATGAAAATTGCCACCGGAAAGGATTTCGCCTTCGGCGAAAACCAGAGGATTGTCGGTAGCAGCGCCGGTTTCAATTTCGAGCGTCGCCCGCGCGTTGCCGAGCGCATCGCGCACCGCGCCATGCACCTGGGGCATGCAGCGCAGGCAATACGCATCCTGCACCCGAGGATCATTCTCGCGATGCGACTCGCGAATCTCGCTGTCTGCGAGGAGCGCGCGGAGATGCGCCGCCGCTGCCTGTTGACCGGGATGCGGCCGCACCGCATGAATCCGCTCATCGAACGGGGTCGGCGTTCCCTTGAGCGCTTCGAGGGTCATCGCTCCGGCCAGATCCGCCAACTCCACCACGCGCAGCGCCCGCGCCATCGCCAGCGATCCGACTGAGGTGATGGCCTGCGTCCCGTTCAACAGGGCCAGGCCTTCCTTCGCTTCGAGCACCAGCGGCTTGAGGCCGGTCTTGAGCATGGCCATGGCTGCGGGCATCGGGCGGCCTTCGAGCAGCACCATGCCTTCGCCGATCATGGCCAGCGCTAAGTGTGCAAGCGGGGCGAGATCCCCGCTAGCTCCCACCGACCCACGCGCCGGGACTACGGGATGGATGCCGCGGTTGAGCAACTCCAGCAGTGTCTCCACCACCACGGGCCGCACGCCGCTGAAGCCTTTGGCAAGGACATTGGCGCGCAGCAACAGCATTGCGCGCACCTCGGGTTCGGGCAGAGGATCGCCGACGCCGCATGCATGGCTGCGCACCAGGTTGCGCTGCAGCGCCTGCACTTCGCCTGGCTCGATCTTCACGTCGGACAGCTTGCCGAAGCCGGTGTTGACGCCATAGACGGTGGCGCCGCGAGCGAGCAGTCCATCGACTACAGCGCGCGACTCGCGAATCCGCGGCAACGCCGCCGGATCGAGCGCGACGGCGCGTTGTTCCAAAGCAACCTGACCAATTTCAGCGAGAGAAAGAGGCTGACCAGAGAGCAGAAGGGTGGAAGACATCACGGAACAGGGTACAGGAAGCAGGAAGCAGGAAGCAGGGAGCATGGAGCAGGGAGCAGGGTGCAGGGCACAGGGAGCAGGGAGCAGAGTGCAGCGGATGACCCTACCTTTTATCTTTGCGGTGCGTCGAGCATTTCGCTCTTTGCTGCGGCTCGCTCGAAGGTGAGATTCACCGACCGTGCACCGATCGGCCTTGTGCGATGACGAACGCCCCGGTTGACCGTGATCATCTGCCCGGGCAACAGCTCAACGGTGCGATCGTCGAAGTCAATGAACAAACCACCTTCCAACGCCAGGAACACTTCATCGGAGTCGGGATGACAGTGCCATGGATAAGCCTCCGTCATCGTGCTGATGCGGACTTCGTGATCGTTGACCTGAGCGATCGGATGATTCTCGTAGCTCTTCGTCGTTGCCGACTCGCGCGACAGCTGAATCACTTCGAAGGAAGAATTCTGCACTTGCGGCACCCTTAACCTGTTCTACGCCCGCACGGGCTGCTTCACCTTCGAACCCCGCACTCCATACCAGGCGATGTACAGGAAGCACAGGATCGGCAGAACAAAGGCGTGGTGCACGCCGATGCGGTCCGCCAGCAATCCCTGCAACTCCGGAATGATGGCGCCGCCGACAATCGCCGTGATCAGCAGCCCCGACGCCTCGCCGGTCAGCGGCCCCATCTCCGCAACGCCCAGCGTGAAGATGGTTGGGAACTGAATCGAGTCAAACAGGCCCACCAGCAGAATGCTCCACACCGCGACGCCGCCGTCGGTGAGCATCGACACCACCACCAACAACGATGCGCACAGGGCAACAATGCTGAGCACTTTGCCTGGATTTGCCTTCTGCAGCACCCCCGAGCCGATGAATCGGCCCACCATCAGGCCGCCCCAGTAGAGCGGCACCCAGGTGCCGATGACCTTCGTGGCCAGGCGCAAGATCGCAGCGGACGCCATGTGCACGGATCCGCCCGAAGCCGCCGTGGCCAGCCCGCCAATCTCCGGCTGCGCGAAATAGTTGATCAGGAAGCTGCCGATCGAGACCTCGGCGCCCACATAAACAAAAATCGCAATCGCCCCGAAAACCACATGCGGATACTTCCAGATTCCACCCTTTTCCTTCGCGAGCTCCCCTGGTCGATAGTCTTTCGTCGACTCGATGCGCGGGAATTTGTACATCGCGATCGCGAGGCCCAGCAGCACCAGCGCCAGGGCGATGCCGACGTAGGGAATGTTGACCGTCGAGGCCTCATGGATCTGGTAGGCCTTGTGCACCTCCGGCGACATCTTCGTCACATCCTGCACGGTACCCGCCGTCCGCAGGATCACGAAGGCTCCGAAGATGGGGCCGAGCACCGTTCCCAGTGAGTTGAAGGCCTGCGTGAGATTCAGACGGCTCGACGCAGTCCGCGGCGGTCCCAGCACGGTCACATACGGATTGGCCGCCACCTGCAGTGCCGTGATGCCGGCCGCCAGCACGATCAGCGCGCCGAGGAACAGCGGATACGAGGGAACCTTAGCCGCGGGAACAAACAGCAACGAGCCAACACCCATGGTCAGCAGCCCGGCCACCATCGTTTTCTTGTAGCCGATCCACTCCACCACCTTGCCCGACGGAATCCCCAGCAGCGCGTAGGTCGTGAAGAATGCAAACTGCACCAGCATCACCTGCGCGTAATTCAGCTCGAAGATCGACTTCAGGTGGGGGATCAAAATGTCGTTCAGTGAGGTCAAAAATCCCCACATGAAGAAGAGCGTGGTGACCATCGCCAGGGCGCTGCCGTAGCTGGTGCCTTCGCCGCCCGGTGCTACCTTGACCTCAGAACTGCTGGTGCCCGAAATCGCCATTCTTTTATCTCGATTCTGTGCTGCTGGTTGAAGCCTCGTTCTTTATAGATGTCCGCTGGTGGACAGGCGGAAGACCGCCAAAGAAAAGAAAACAAACCACCCGCGATCATATATTGCTCACCCGGCGCGGCAGCCGTCACAAAGGTACCGGAATCCGGTAAGAAACCGTTTCCGCCCTGAAACTTTCAGGACCCCTCTCCCCGTCAGAAGGAGCAGGTCCCTTGCGAGATACCATGGAATGAGGATGAGTCGCCCCCGACAACTCTGCGCCGCCCCAGCTACGTTCTGCTTCCTTGTTGCTGCGCTCTGCTGCCTTTCCCTCCTCGCCACTCGGTCTCAGGCGCAGGCCCCCGCGTCCAGCAAGGTCATCGGCACGGTGAGCTCCGTCAGCGGGAACACCGTTGTGGTCAAGCAGGATTCCGGCTCCGGCGTCACCGTCGCCGTGCCGGAGACCGCGAACGTCGTCCGCACGGCACCGGGTTCCAAAACTCTGACCGGCGCCACCAAAATCGCCATTACAGACATTGCCGTCGGCGACCGGGTTCTGATCCTCGAAGCGGGTGATCCGCCTGCCGCCCGGATCGTCGTCGTCAACAAGCAATCCGACATCGCCGCTAAACAGCAACAGGATCAGGCGGACTGGGCCCGCCGCGGCGTTGGCGGCCTGGTGAAAGCGGTGGATGCGTCGGCCGGAACTGTAACCATCACGGCGACGAATCGCACGCTGACCATCCACACCACGCCGACGACGGTCGTTCGGCGCTACGCGCCCGACTCTGTTCGCTTCGAGGATGCGCAGAGCTCAACTCTTGCCGCCATTCAGCCTGGCGATCAGATCACCGCGCGCGGCAACCGCTCCGGCGACGACGTCACCGCCGACGAAATCGTCTCCGGCTCGTTCCGCAATATCGCTGGAACGATCGTCTCGACGGACGCGGCTGCGAACACCTTCACAGTCAAAGATCTGGTCACGAAGAAAACCGTAACCATTAAGGCCACAGCGGACTCCGATCTGCGCAAGCTCGATCCGCAGATGGCCCAGATGATCGCTATGCGCCTCAGGGCGGGAGGCGGAACCCCGGGCCAGGGCGGTGGCGCGGCCGCTGGAGCAGGCGCGCCAGCTGGCGGTGGCCAGTCCCGCGCCGGACAAGCTGGACAAAGTGGACAAGCGGGTCCCGGTGGACAAGGCGCCGGTGCAGGCGGCGGTGGTTTCGCTCGCGTCCTGCAGCGTTCTCCCGCAATCCACGTTGCCGACCTGCACAAAGATGACGCAGTGATGATCGTCGCTACTTCCGGCAATCCTGACTCCGCGACCGCGATCCGACTCCTCGCCGGTGTCGAGCCCATGCTGCAGGCCTCCGCCAGTGGCAGCCAGAGCATGTTCTCTTCTGCATGGAGCGGGCTCGGCGGCGGCGACCAAAGCGGAGGCGAGGGTGCACCTTAAGTGTGGATTAAGCATGAATCGTTAAAAATACAGTGAACCCGGCGCGCGAAACTCTCGTCTCTCATAGCACGAGCCGGTTCCGAACCCAGCCGCAACCCAAATCCTGAAGCGGCGCTCGAACAGTAAGGACAAAACCACGTTGAAACAGGGAACTGTGAAATCCAGAATTCTCCACTGCCTGAAGTGTCTGACTTCCTCGACTCGATTTGCGTCCGTTGCGCTCGCTATTGTCCTCGCGCTGGTTGCTTCTCCGCTGAAAGCCCAGAACACCGGCGCGACCTCCGACCCACAGTCCGCGCCCGCAGCTGGCGCGCAAAATTCCGGCGGCATACGTGGTCAGGTTGCCGATCCTTCCGGCGCCGTTATTCCGAACGCCACCGTCGTCGTCCTCGATTCCGCCGGTAAAACCGCCGGCAAAGCAACCTCCGACAACGGCGGCGTCTACACCATCCACGGACTCACCCCCGGAACCTACTCCGTCTGGGTCACCGCTGAGGGCTTCGCGGCGTTTCGCGTTCCCAGCATTGCCGTCGCCGCCGGCCAGATGAAGAACGTCAATCCGGCTTTGCAGATTCAGGTGCAGCAGCAGGACGTCCAGGTCCAGGCCGAGAACACCGCCATCAGCACCGCTGCCGACGCCAACGCCAGCGCTATCGTTATCAAGGGTGCCGACCTGAACGCGCTCTCTGACGATCCCGATGAGCTGCAGAACGAACTTCAGGCCCTCGCCGGTCCCTCGGCGGGTCCCAACGGCGGCCAGATCTATATCGATGGGTTCACTGGTGGACAGCTTCCGCCGAAGTCTTCGATTCGCGAAATCCGCGTCAACCAGAATCCCTTCTCCGCCGAGTACGATCGCCTCGGTTACGGCCGCATCGAGATCTTCACCAAGCCTGGCACTGACAAGCTCCACGGCCAGGCCGAAATCTCCGGCAACGATTCCGCGTTCAACTCGCAGAACCCGATCCTCTTCGGCAAGACCGAGCCCGCGTATTCCTCGTGGATGCTGCATGGCTCTGTGGGCGGCCCCATCACGAAAACCGCTTCCTACTTCGTCAGCGTCTTCTCGCGCAGTCAACAGAACGAAGCCATTCTCCAGGCCATCGATCCCAGCAGCGTGACCCTGGTCAACGGCGTGGCCACCGGCACATCACTCAACGAGGCTATCGATAATCCCAGCTCGCGCATCAGCCTGAGCCCACGACTCGATCTCCAGCTTGGCAAGGCCAACACCCTCACCGTTCGTTACGAATACAACCGCGGCGTGAACACGAACGGCGGCCTCAACGCCCTCAGCCTTCCTTCCACCGCCATCGATACCAACCAGCAGGAAAATCAGATTCAGATTTCCGACAGCCTCGTTCTGAGCCCGAAGCTCGTCGACGATATCCGCTTTCAGTACCGCCGCGTGCGCAACACCCAGAACCCTGTCGCGACCGCTTTCAACGCGCAGGGCCAGCCGCTGCCGTCCGTCACGGTGCAGAGTTCGTTCACGTACGGCGGCAGCAACGCGCAAACGGTCCAGGATCACGAGAACGACTTCGAGCTGCAGAACTATTTTGCCGGCGCCTTCGGTGCGCACTCGCTCAACTTTGGCGCTCGCGTTCGCACCTACGACGACACCAACCTCAGCACCAGCGGCAGCAACGGCTCTTATGTCTTCTCCAGTCTTGCCGACTACGTTGGCTGCGTGAATCCTTCGCAGGGGACCTGCGCGCCGCAGCAATACAGCTTCACCAACGCCACCAATCCTGTCGCCCACGCTATCCTCTTCGACGGCGCGCTTTTCTATCAGGACGACTGGAAGCTGAGCCCGCGCCTCACGTTCAGCTATGGCTTGCGCTGGGAGACGCAGAACCGGATCAACGACAAGAATGACTGGGCGCCGCGCGTCACCGTCGCCTACGCGCTCGGCCGCGCTTCCGGCAAACAACAGCCGAAGACCGTGATTCGCGCTGGGTACGGCTGGTTCTATCAGCGCTTCACGGTCGCCAACGGATTCGGCGCTCAGGTGCCGTACATTGCGCAGGCCATTCACCTCAGCCCCGACAAGAAGCACGAAACCTCAGTGATCGTCAGCAATCCCAGCTTCTTCTTTCCCAACGCGCCCTACGATCCTGGCACGGTCTCCAGCGGAACCGGCCGCAATGCGCCCACCTTCTATTCCGTCAGCCCGAATATGAAGGCCGCGAACGATATGGAGGCTGCCATCGGGGTTGACCGACAGCTCTCGAAGCTGATGACGGGCAACGTCACCTACGTTTACTCGCAGGGCGTGCATCAATACTTCACCGACAATCTCAGCGCGGCCGTGGCGGAAATCGCCGACCAGAGCAGCTTCGACAACAATGAGTATCCGACCTCGCCGCTGACCGAGCCGGACCAGAACAACCTCGAGTATCAGTCCGGCGGCTTCTATCGCGAGCATCAGTTGATGGCCACCATTCGCGCGAACTACCGCAACTTCAGCTTCTTCACCAACTACACCTACAGCAACGCGCATGGCGATACCAGCGGCGTCGGCTCCGTGCCCTCGGTCTCGAGCGATCCCGGCCTCGACTACGGACGCACCAGCTTCGACGTCGCTCACCGCGTCATGGTCTTCGGCAACGTGATGTTCCCCTGGCACATCTCGGCCTCGCCCATGCTCGTCGCCAACGCCGGCAATCCGTTCAACGTGACCACCGGGACCGACCTTACCGGCAACAATCAGTTCAACTCGCGGCCCACGTTCGCGGCCTCCTGCACCGAAGCCGGCGCGGTCCAGACGTCCCTCGGCTGCTTCAACACCAATCCGTTCGGCAGCGGCGAGAAGATCGTGCCCTACGGCCTTGGCACCGGACCCTCCAACGTCAGCCTGAACATGCGTCTCGCCAAGGCCATCGGCATCGGACCCAAGCTCGGCGAAGGCCAGCGTGGCGGCGGTGGTGGTGGCGGCGGCGGCTTCCACGGCGGTCCTCCAGGACTCGGTGGCGGCGGGCTCAGCGGAGCACGCGGTGGCCCCGGCCGTATGGATCAGGCCGTGAACCGCAGATACACGCTGAACCTCACCGTCTGGGCGACCAACATTCTCAACCACGAGAACCTCGGCACCCCGAACGGCGGCCTCACCGCCGGTCAACAGCTGGGCCCGAATCTTCCAGGGTCTTTCTTCGGCAAATCGCAGTCGCTTGCGGGAGGCTTCTTCGGGCCGCAATCGGGCGGCAACCGGACGATTAATCTTCAGGCGAGCTTTAGCTTCTAGGGTTTTTGTATCGGGGAATACCAGGGCATCCGCCCTTCGCACTTTGCTGTGTCTCCTCTCAGGGTGCGACTAAAATCCCATCGGACTGATCGTGAGCCCTTGCGAATCTCCGCTGCCTATACGATCCGGGCGACGCCGACGCGGTCGTCGCATCATCCTATGCGGTGGAGGATTCTATGGCTGCCCCTCGCGTCGTCATCGTCGGTGGTGGATTCGGTGGTCTCTACGCTGCGCGCGCGCTGGGCGGCGCACCGGTTCAGGTGACATTGATCGACCAGCGGAACTATCACCTGTTTCGCCCCATGCTGTATCAGGTTGCGACGGGATTGTTGTCCCCGGATGAGATTGCGGCGCCGTTGCGCTGTGTCCTCAGCAAGCATCGAAACGTCGATGTGCTGATGGACGAGGTTGTCGGCGTCGATACTGCGAACCGCCTGGTTCGCCTGAAGAATCGCGACGTGCCCTACGACTTTCTGATCCTAGCCACGGGCATCCACTACAACTACTTTGGACACGATGAATGGCGCGCCATTGCCACCCCGCTGGAGTCGCTGGAAGAGGCGGACGTCATCCGCACGCAGGTGCTGGCAGCGCTGGAGCGCGCCGAAAACATGGCCGCATCCGGCACCGCATCCGCCGAGGAGATTCAGCGGCAACTGACGTTCGTTCTGGTGGGGGGTGGCACCGTCGGCGTGGAAATGGCGGGAACCCTGGCCGAGATGTTTCACATGGCTTTTAAGCGGGACTTCCGTCACATCGACCTGCGCTCAGCCAGAATCCTCCTGTTTGAATCCGGGCCGCGTGTGCTCGGGACCTATCCCGAAGATCTGTCTCGCGATGCGCAGCGCCATCTCGAGGGCCTCGGCGTCGAGGTGCACACGAATTCCCGCGTCACCGCAATCGATAGTTCCGGGATCGTGGCGGGAGGGCAAGCGTACCCGGCAGCGACTGTGATGTGGGGCGCTGGCGTGCTTGGCTCTCCGGCCGCGCAATGGCTCGGCATCACCGCCGATCCGTCGGGCAAAATCGTTGTGAATCCGGATATGTCGGTGCCCGGACATCCGGACATCTTCGCCATCGGCGACACCGCGCACGTCGTTGCGCCCGCCCGCAACCTGCTCGGTCTCCCGTCGAACAAATCCATGGTTCTCCCTGGCGTTGCCCAGCCTGCCATTCAGGAAGGACGATACGTCGCGCGCCTGATTCGGAGCCGGGTAACGAACGGCCGCGCGCCGGCTCCCTTCTGGTATTGGGATAAGGGCGACCTCGCCATCGTTGGCCGCACCTACGCCGTTGCCGATTTGCGTTTTGTGCGTTTCCCGGGATTTCCAGCCTGGTTTGTATGGGCGGTCGTGCACATCTATTTTCTGATTGGGTTTGCCAATCGCCTCTTTGTGCTGATGCAGTGGGCGGTTGCCTTCGTGACGAAGCGGCGGCGCGGGCGAGTTCTCGATCAATGAGGTGAGGTCCCGCCTCTGTTGCTACTTCATCCCTGAACGCGAACTGCGTCAGCCGTCCTCCACCTGGGGCGATGTGTTCTCATCAGATCGATGAGACTGCGCGCCGGCCTCTCTCCGCGTCTCGGCCTGCTGCTGCTTTCTGCGTTGTGGGCCCTGGATTGGCTGCTCCCCGATCTGTTTCCGGGATCAGCAGCGAATGTCTTTTCTCTCCCGGCCCGCCAGGCCATCCTGTTTTCCGCCTTCGCCGCCACGACCGCGTCCATCGCCCTCGTGCGCAGAATTCAGTTTTCGCGGGGGCGCCTCGTGTGGGCCAGCGCCGGCATCGGCCTGGGTTTCTTCGTGATTCCAACCGGCGCAGCTGCTTTTGCGCGAGATCGAATTTCCAGTCTTGATGCTGTGGCCGTTCTCTGCCTCACCCCCGTCTTCGCCGTGGTCCTCGAACCCTATCTTCAGGACTGCTCGCCGCGAAAGGGAAGAGCCGCTCTGGCCGGCGCCCTGGTCGCCATCGCCGGAATCCTGTTTCTCTTCCCCCTTGCAACACCCAGCTCATGGCGCGAAGCAGTCGCGCTGCTCGTCCTCCTCGTCACGGCCTTCGTCATCGCCGCCACCAACTGTGTCGCCGTAAGGCTTGCACACGCCGTGCCGGGCGGGTCAACGCTGCCGATGGCCGCGATGGCCAGCGGCGTCAGCGCCGTTTGTTTCGCCCTCGCCGCCGCGTTTACTCCGAGCCCAACGTCGAACTCGAGGGAGCTCCAGATCTTCTTCCTTCGAACGCTTCTGATTGATATTCCCGGCCTCTTCCTGCTCTTCTGGTTGATCGGCCGCCTCTCCGCAGCACGAATGACCGCTCGCTTTCTGGTCGCGCCGCTGCTTGCTTCGCTTGGCGGCCTTGCACTGGAGCGAACATGGCCGCCCCTGCGTGGCCTGCTCGGTCTTATCCTTTTGGCAGGCGGTTCGGGATGGCTCGTCTTCGCGCCAGCCGAGTCGCAGGAAGAGGAACTGAGCCCGTTCTTCCAGCGGCAGCCAGACGTGAAAACCGCCCGGTAGCCGTATTGGTCACCGGATCGGAAGTGTTGGTCACAAACTGGCACGCCCGGGGATCAAGACTCGCCAGCCATCGCTGATACTGTGCTCCGCGCTTCTCCAACGAAGAACCGGGGGGCAACATGCATCGTCTGAACCGAGGCTGTTTCGTTTTGGCTTTCGCGGCGTTGTCAGTGATCTTCGCCCGTCCTCTGTTGGCGCAAATTCCGTCCCCCGCGGACACCGCAGAGTCCAAAGCAGATGCCGCCTACACAGGCCACGATTGGGCGCTCGCCGAAAATTCCTATGCGTTGTTGGTCAAGCAGCAACCCGCCAACGGGCGGTTTTGGTACCGTCTCGCAGTGTCGGAACGCGCGACGCAACACTATGCTCCGGCGCTCGAATCCTTTGAGAAGGCAAGAGTCCTGGGCGCACACGGGGGTCTTCCCGGTTTCATCGTGGACTATGAAGTTGCGACCACGTACGCCGCGATGGGCGATGGGGCGCAGGCTTTTGCTGCGCTGAAGAAATCTGCGGATGGAGGATACTCGACCTCCAGCCGCGTCCAGGGCGATCCGGAGTGGAACGCATTCCGGAACGATCCGCAGTTCATCGCGCTCGCCAAACAGGTCAGCCATAATGCCGCGCCCTGCGAAGACCCCGAGTTCCGGCAATTCGATTTCTGGGTTGGAGACTGGGACGTCGCGTCAACCGCCAACGGTATTCAGGCCGGCACCAGCCACATCTCCACAGAGATGGGTGGCTGTGTCATCTGGGAGAACTGGACGTCGGCGGGGAGCGCTTATTTCGGAAAGAGCTACAACACCTACAACGTGAATCTGAAGCGCTGGGAGCAGTATTGGGTCGACAACGCAGCCGGCGCGACCTACTTTTACGGAAATCTCAATGGCAATGTGATGGATTACTGGACTGAAGATATTCTTCAGCCGAACGGCGACAAACTCCGCCGCCATCTCCAGTTCTTCAATTTATCGCCGGACAAGGTTCGACAATTTTGCCAGGGATCGACGGATGGCGGCAAGACCTGGACGGTGCAATATGACCTTACTTATACCCGGCATGTAA
Source organism: uncultured Acidobacteriaceae bacterium (assembly GCA_963705765.1). Taxonomy (GTDB): domain Bacteria; phylum Acidobacteriota; class Terriglobia; order Terriglobales; family Acidobacteriaceae; genus Palsa-343. The sequence goes on from CAVPKU010000058.1 coordinate 214,127, forward strand.
CGAAGACCGCGGGCGCGCTCTGATCGACTCTGAATCTGGGCCGGCTTCTCCGGTTCCGTCTTCCTGCTCCAGCTCTCCCTCAGAACACGAACCGCGCGCCGAAGTCCGGGAAGCGGACCATGTCGTACTGCTCGCTCACGCACCTGGCTGGATCCTGGGAGCACCATCCATAGGCCTGGGCGCGCGGCATCCAGAAGTAGCCGAGGAAGTTCCTGCGGTTCCAGGCATTGTCGAGCCCGGCGTAAAGGATCAGGGTCCGGTCTCCAACCGCAAAGGAGCGGTCCATCTCGAAATCGAATCGCGAATAGACCGACGCACGGAGCGCATTGACTCGGGACAGGTCGTAGACCGGCCGGTTTTGCTGCGCCGATAGATCGAGCAGAAACGGAGTATAAGGATGGCCGCTGGTGTAGCTGTAGCGCCAGCTCAGCTCGTAATGTTTCGAGTGCCAGGTTCCGGATGTGTTGCCGACGATCGGGTAGTCGAAGTTGCCGGGGCGGGAGATGCCGTCGAGCCCGGCGAATTCGTTGCGAGCCCAGGCCACGTTCGCCTGGCCGGAAAGGTGGGTTCCAAGATGAGCGGCGGCCGTCGCTTCAACGCCGCGCGCGAAGCCGGTTCCGCGACTGGCGAACGGCAGCCAGAGGAATTGCTGGCCGAGCTCGTCGACCATGTTGGCCAGCGAGAGGGAAGGGTACTCCGTCGAAACCGGATAGTCGCGGTAGTCCTTCTGATAGGCTTCGACGCCGAACCGGGCATGCGAGCCGGAGTAGAGATCGGCGCCGGCGACCAGATGCCGCGCGCGGATCGGGCGCAGCGCATAGTTCCGGGGCCATGCGGTGACGTAGACCGAGGGCGGCATCTGCGCATACTCGCCATAGGCTGCGTGGACCGCAGTGTGCTCCGAGATACGGAAGGCGGAGTAGAGGCGCGGCGTCGCAGTGACGTGCCCTCCCAACGCAAAGGTCTGGAGGCGGCCTCCGCCGCTGATGCTCCAACGGCTGGTGGGATGGACGGTGAACTCGGCATACGAGCCCGTCTCGCCGCTCAGGAAGTCAGGAGAGAAGGAATCGGCATCGGAGTTGGCCGGGTTGGTGCTGAGCGGCGACTGTTCGCCGAGCGGCTGGGCGATGCGGTAGTTAACATGATTCAGATTGGCTGATGTTCCGGCGATCATCGACCATCGCCCCTCGGGATTGAGGATCAGGTCATACTTGAGGCTGGTGCGGCCGTCGCGCGAGGACTGTGTGTAGACCGGTACCGGGGTGAACGTCTGCGCGATCACCGAGTTGGTGTGCTGCACCTGATAGAACTGGTCCTGCTGCTGAATGTCCTCCTGCTGCTCGGAGTCGGTGACGGTGAAGATGCCGATCTGCCGGTTGGTAAATGTGTGGTGCCAGAGCAGGCCGTTCGTGGTCCGCCAGCCTGCGTACTGCATGTTGATCGTGCTGGTCTCAAGCCCGTTGGCTCCGGTGCCGACTCCCTTCCATCCGCCGGGAACGATATGGATGGAGTCGAAGCCGCTCAGACTGAGGACGGTGAAGGCATCGGTCCGGTTGGGGTTGAATTGATCGCGAACGAGGAGGTTGCTGTAGACAGGCGTGCCTCCCAGACCGATGTCGTTGGTGACGAGATTGAGGAGGCTGCGGTGGGCCGCCACCAGGAGCGAGTTCTTTTGGCCCAGGGGCGTCACCGCGACGCCGCCAAGACCGATGAAGCCAAGGTCCGATTCGAGGTGGGTCTCGCCGCTTCTGCCGAGCAGGGTGTGGATGTTCACCACTGACGAGAGCCGCTCGTCGTAGCTGGCGTCGTAGGCGCCGGTGTAGAAGTCGATGCCCTGGGTCGCGGCCGTATCGATCATTGAAGCCAGGCCGCCGGTAGTTCCCTGAGAGGCGATGTGGTTGATGTTGGGGATCTCGATGCCGTCGACAAGGAAGAGGTTCTCCAGCGGGTTCCCGCCTCGCACGATGAGGTCGTCACTGTAGTCGTTGTTGAAGACGACGCCGGGCAACACCTGAAGATAGCGGGAGAGGTCGCCATGGGTGCCGGCGGATGCCATGATTTCGTTGGCGGTGGCGTGATAGGGCTGGGGAGAATCCTGGTCGGTGGAGAGGCGATCGGTGATCGCATGCACTTCAACCGTCGTGCGAAGCGCGATGCCGTGGATTGCCGAGGGGAGAGGAGCAGCGGGCGGCGCGTCGGGAGAATTCGCCGAGTCGGTTGCCAGGGACCCGGTGCCCGGCAAAGCGGCTGCAGAAGCCACGAGCGAACTCTGCTTCGTTACGGGTGATGTGGTTTGTGCGGGCCCATGCAGAGTCACAACAAGGCAGAGAAATCCTGCGAACGGCAAATGAGACAGAAGACGCATATGGACACCAAGGGCTCAGGGCAAAGTTCAGGCCAAGAACTGCAATCAGAAATTAGGAACTGCTAATGCGCTTCTATCGGCGACGTTTGAAGTTCCATCCATACCGGGGAGCGTCGTTGGAGGAAAGCTCAGTGACTTTCGTCATGGTTGCGATTGGGCGGCGACGTACAAGCACACCGCAGTTCTGGCACTGCAAAGAATCAGGGACTACGAATGGGGAGCTGTCTGAGGGCTATCGTGAGGCATGGCGGTCGTTCTGGGAAGATAACGGAGGTTGGGTACGCGGGCTACCCTGAGGTCACCCGAGTCTGCGGACACTTTCGAAAGGATTTTCAAAATTGAAGGCGATCGTCTGACGCGGTGAGAACGCCCGAGGCTGTCTGAAAGGATGCGTCGCGCTGGATGCCCCCGCTTCCATCCTGCGGCTATAGTCGCTGCATGAGTATCCGGACGCTTTCCACCCGCGAAATCTATCGCAACAACTGGCTGCGGCTGCGCGAAGACCAGATCGAGCGCAGCAACGGGGCGCGCGGCATCTACGGGGTGATCGAGAAAGACGACTGCGCCATCATTCTCCCGATCGAAGGCGAGACGATCTATCTGATCGAGCAGTTCCGCTACACGATCCAGCAGCGGGCACTGGAACTGCCGCAGGGCGGATGGGAGACCTCTAATGTCGATCCCGAGGAACTGGCGCGTGGCGAGCTACGCGAGGAAACCGGCCTGACCGCGGCGACGATGACGCGACTGGGCGAGATGTGGGTGGCCTACGGATTCGCGCAGCAGAAGATGCACGTCTTCCTGGCGACGGGGCTGACGCCGGGGGGCACCGATCCCGATCCGGAAGAGCACGACCTGGTGCTGCGGACGGCGACTATCGCAGAATTCGAGGCGATGATTCTTGACGGGACGATTCGGGATGACTCCACGATTGCGGCGTGGGGACTGTATCGGTTGTGGGTCGAGCGGAGAGAGGGTTAGCTGAAGGCCGTTCGCTGAAAACCGGTTAACTAAGAGCCGATCAGCAAAGAAGCGGTCAGCTGGAGGCCGGTTCGGTGAACATCGCGCTTACCCGCGATGCCCACCCTGATCGCCAACGACCGGCGATCAAGGATGGGGCACCCGGCGGTGGTGTGGAGAGCCATCGGTGAAAAGCGCCACGGTACTTCCGGCTTCGTGGTTCCGGGATCGAGCTCCCGGCCGTTTGCCGGAAATCGGTTGCAACCGTAACATTAAAGAGGAGACAGATCAGCGCATTCTTCCCGCGGACGCCAACCGAGCGGCGGGACGCATCGATCGACTCACTTCGCCGCTCCCCACCCGGCCCTGGCACGCACGACCTGCCAGACTCGAGTTGGGAAATGCGGCCCCGGAAGGCACACCTTGACAGCAGAGACGAGCGAATTGAATCCCGCCGCAACGGCGGAAACAGAAGCCACGCAGCCTACTCATGAAGGCGCCCACGAAGGCCACGAACATGAGCATGGACACGACCATGCCCACACCCAGGCGCAGCCGACGCTGAATCCGGAGTGCACGCGCGAGGTGCAGGTGGAGGCGCCGGCGGAGGAAGTCAGCAAGGCCTTCCGCAGCGTGCTGAAGCGCTATCAGAAGATGGCGCGGATTCCTGGCTTTCGTCCCGGCAAGGTGCCGGAGAGCGTACTGCGTTCGCGCTTTGCCGGCGCGCTGCGTGAGGATGTGGTGGAGAACATCGTGCCTGACCGCTTTCGCGCCGCGATTGCGGACAACGGCCTGCGCCCTGTGTCGCAGCCGCAGGTGACCGATCTGCAGCTGGAGGAAGGGAAGCCGCTGACCTTCAAGGCTGTGTTTGAGGTGCTGCCGGAGTTCGCGGTCGACGGCTATCAGGATGTGAAGGTCGACACGCCGAGTCCGGAGCTGACCGAGGAGGAGTTCAACGCGGAGCTGGACCGGATTCGTGAAGGGCGTTCGCATCTGGAGGACGTGGCGGAGGATCGCGCCCTGGCGGATGGGGACTGGGCGAAGATCAGCTTTACCGGCGACGTGGATGGGGAGAATGCGGCGGCAAACGAGGGTGGGGAATCCGGAGAGTCAACGGCGCCGCCAGCGGCCCAGCCCATTGAGGGCAAGGACGTTTCTGTGGAGATTGGCGGGAAGGACACAGTGCAGGCTTTTAGCGACGCGCTGCGGAGTTCCAGGCCCGGGCAGGAGCTGAAGTTCGAAGTAACCTATCCGGGGGATTTCGGGCAGAAGCGCCTGGCGGGTAAAACGGTTGCGTACAAAGTTGAGGTCAAAGGCATCCAGCAACGCGTGCTGCCCGAACTCGACGATGTATTCGCCAAAGAGCTGGGAGACTACGAGAGCCTCGAAGACTTCAGGAACAAGTTGAGAGAGCATCTCGCAGGCGATAAGAAAAACAGGGTTTCGGTCGATACCCGGAATCGACTGGTAGATGCACTCGTTTCAAAGTTCCAGTTCCCGGTGCCTGAATCGCTGGTCCAAAGCCAGATCGATGCCCGGCTGGAACGAGGATTGAGGGCTCTCGCTGCGCAGGGTATGCGCACGGAAGATATGCGCCGGCTCGATTTCGATCGGCTACGAGAGGCGCAGCGAGAGTCAGCAATCGGGGAAGTGAAGGGTACGCTGGTACTGGATCGCATCGCTGATGTGGAAAACATTCAGGTCAGTGACGAAGAAGTGGAGCGCGAGCTTCAGGTAATCTCATTGCAAACGCGGGAACCGCTGGAAACACTGCGGGACAGGTTGCAGCGCGATGGAAGTCTGGCGCGGATCCGCGAGCAACTGCGACGGGAGAAAACAGGTAGTCTGCTGGTAGAACGGTTGGCCTGAAGCGCGCAATCGGGCGCGCGGGTGATTCCTGTCACAGACGATGAGGACGTAAAGCCTCAGAACTGAGAGTAGAGAACAAGATGGCGTTAGTACCCATGGTCATTGAGCAGACGAGCCGCGGTGAGCGGGCTTATGACATTTATTCGCGTCTGCTCCGCGACAACATTATCTTTCTCGGTACGCCGATCGATGACATGATCGCGAACCTGGTGATTGCGCAATTACTGTTTCTGTCCGGAGAAGACCCGGAAAAGGACATTCAGCTGTACATCAACTCGCCGGGCGGATCGATTACGGCCGGGCTGGCGATTTACGACACCATGCAGTTCATCCGCAACGGTGTGGTGACCTACTGCATCGGGCAGGCTGCGAGCATGGGGGCCTTCCTTCTGATGGCGGGTACGAAGGGAAAGCGCTTCGCCCTGCCGAACTCACGCATCCTGATCCACCAGCCGTCAATGGGCGGACTGGCGGGACAGGCAACCGATATCGATATCCACGCGCGCGAGATCATTCGAATTCGCGAGATCACCAACAAGCTGATGGCCAAACACACGGGCCAGGCCCTGGAGAAGATCGAAAGAGACGTGGAACGAGATTTCATCATGAACGCACCGCAGGCGAAGGAGTACGGGATTATCGATGAGATCATCGATCGCCCGCGGAATACCAGCGGTCAGTAATTGCCTGACTGTATCCCCCTGAGGTAGAGGAGTAGCCGGAGATGAAGACGCGAACCGGACCGGATGAAGCCCTACGTTGTTCGTTCTGCCATAAATCGCAGGACGCCGTTGCCAAGCTGATTTCATCGCCGAGCGACTATCCGCGTGCATACATCTGCGACGAGTGCGTCGCGGTTTGCAACTCGATCCTCGAGGACGACAGGACTGAGACCTCGACCGGCGCGGCGCCGACGCACTTGCCGAAGCCGCTCGAGGTCAAAGGTTTTCTGGACGAGTACGTGATCGGCCAGGATCAGACGAAGAAGAAGCTGGCGGTGGCGGTCTACAACCACTACAAGCGCGTGCAGATGAACCGGACGCGCGGAGCGGATGTGGAACTGGCCAAGTCGAACATCCTGCTGGTGGGGCCGACCGGCAGCGGCAAGACGCTGCTGGCGCACACGCTGGCCAAGATGCTGGACGTGCCGTTCGCCATTGTCGATGCGACCACCTTGACCGAGGCGGGCTACGTCGGCGAGGACGTGGAGAACATCATCCTGAAGCTGCTGCAGGCGGCGGACGGGGATGTAGCACGGGCGCAGACCGGCATCATTTATATCGACGAGATCGACAAGATCGGCCGCAAGGACGAGAATCCTTCGATCACGCGAGACGTTTCGGGCGAGGGCGTGCAGCAGGCGCTGCTGAAGATCCTCGAAGGAACGGTTGCCAATGTACCGCCGCAAGGCGGGCGCAAGCATCCGCACCAGGAATTCACGCCGGTGGACACGACGAACATCCTGTTCATCTGCGGCGGGGCATTCGTGGGGCTGGAGCGCGTGGTGGGGCGGCGTATCGGCAAGAAGGCGCTGGGCTTCAAGGCTCTGGCCGACAAGGAACAGCAGGATCCGGCCACCGGGGCGCTGATTCATCCGCAGCGCGACAGCGAATTGCTGCGCCAGGCGGAGCCGCAGGATCTGATCCGTTTTGGGCTGATTCCGGAATTTGTAGGACGGCTGCCGGTGATCGGCATCCTGGACGAGCTGGATGAAGTGGCGTTGGTGGAGATTTTGACCAAGCCACGGAATGCCATCATGAAGCAGTACCAGAAGCTGTTCGATTATGAAGGCGTTAAGCTCACCTTCAGCGAAGATGCGACGAAGGCGGTCGCCCAGGAAGCGCTGCTGCGCAAGGTGGGAGCGCGTGGGCTGAGAATGATTCTGGAAGAACTGATGCTCGATCTGATGTACCACCTGCCCAGCAACAAGAAAGTCAAGGAAATGGAGATCCAGGCGGAGATGGTGAGAAACCGCAACCTCTCCATGATGTTGCTGGATAAAGCGGGTTGATGGGTCTTTTCGGGCGGCGCACTTTGGCCTGCCGGACGATCGAACTTTCTGCCAGAATAGCCGTGCAATCCCTGAAGGCCGCTGCTCAAGGGCCTGTCTGCAGCTTGATGCGGGCGGCGATTCCTTTTTTTGCATGGGCCGTACCCAACTGCACTCCCTGGTAACGCCAAAGATGGCGTGATGCCGCGCATCCGTTTTCCGAATGGGTTACTCTGCTCTTAAGGGCACGACCCTTTACAATCATCCGAAGGCCGCACCTTCGAAAGGACCTCCGTGAGCCAGCCGTCGAAAGAAAACCGGGAACGAAACGAGCTTCGCAAGTTCCCCATGATGCCCATTCGGGACATGGTGATCTTTCCTCACATGATGACCCCGTTCGTGGTGGGCCGTGAATCGAGCGTGCGGGCGCTGGAGGAGGCGCTGAACGGGGAACGCAAGATCTTCCTCGCTACGCAGCACGATGCCCGGGTGGATGAGCCCAGACCGGACGAGATCTACCAGGTCGGTACGGTGGGCAACATCGTGCAGAGCGTGCGGATGCCGGATGGCAACATCAAGGTGCTGGTCGAGGGCATTGAGAGGGCGCGCGCGGTTGAGATCAACGACTCCGATGGGTTTTTTGTTGCGACGGTGAAGGTGGCCAAGCCGCTGCCGGAGATCACGCCGCAGATCGAACAGCTGGTGCAGCGGGTGACGTCGCTGTTCGAGCAGTACGTGAAGCTGCAGCAGTCGCTGAATGTGGAGACGGTTGCATCGGCGATTCGCACCGATGAGCCTTCGAAGCTGGCCGACACGATTGCCGCGAATCTGCAGCTCGAGGTTCCGGACAAGCAGGAACTGCTGGACATTTTCGATTTGCCCGAGCGGCTGCTGAAGATCGCCGATGTACTCGATATCGAGATCGAGAAGCTGAACATGGACCGCAGCATCCAGTCGCGCGTGAAGCGGCAGATGGAGCGGGCGCAGAAAGAGTACTACCTCAACGAGAAGATCAAGGCGATTCAGAAGGAACTGGGGCGCGGCGAAAAGAGCGAGTTTGACGATCTGAAGAAGAAGATCGAAACGGCGGGCATGCCCAAGGACGTCTTCGAGAAGGCGACCCAGGAGCTGAAGAAGCTGGAGGCGATGCCGCCGATGTCGGCTGAGTCTACGGTGTCGCGCAATTACCTCGACTGGCTGCTGGCTGTGCCGTGGAAGAAGAAGTCGAAGGAAACGCGCAGCATCGATCACGCCGAGAAGGTGCTGAACGCCGATCACTACGGCCTGGAAAAGATCAAAGAGCGGATTTTGGAATTTCTGGCGGTGCGCCAGCTGGTGAAGAATCCCAAGGGCTCGATTCTGTGCTTTGTCGGGCCTCCCGGCGTGGGCAAGACGTCGCTGGGTATGTCGATCGCGAAGGCCACGGGACGCAAGTTCGTGCGCATGTCGTTGGGCGGCGTGCGGGATGAGGCCGAGATTCGCGGCCATCGGCGGACCTACATTGGTGCGCTGCCTGGGCAGATCATCCAGTCGATGAAGAAAGCCGGCACGCGGAATCCGGTGTTCATGCTGGATGAAGTGGACAAGATGGCGTCGGACTTCCGCGGCGATCCGGCATCGGCGCTGCTGGAAGTGCTCGATCCGGAACAGAACCACAGCTTCCAGGATCACTATCTCGACGTGGAGTACGACCTGTCGCAGGTGCTGTTCGTGGCGACGGCGAATGTGCTGCACACGATTCCGGCGGCGCTGCAGGACCGCATGGAGATTCTGCGGCTGCATGGCTACACCGAAGTCGAGAAGCTGGAGATTGCCAAGCAGTACCTGGTGAAGAAGCAACGCGACAACACAGGGCTGACGGAAAAGAACCTTTCGTTTACCGATGCGGCGCTGACGGAGATGATTCGCAGCTACACGCGTGAGGCGGGCGTTCGGAATCTGGAGCGCGAGATCGGCAATGTATGCCGTAAAGTGGCGCGGCGCGTGGTGAAGGCCGGCGCGAAGCACAAGGAACCGGTGACGCAGGAGAACATTTCTGAATTCCTGGGTGTGCCGAAGTTCCGCGATTCCATGGTGCACGAGAAGAGCGAAATCGGTCTGGTGAACGGGCTGGCGTGGACCGAGGTCGGCGGGAGCATCCTGCAAACCGAAGTGCAGGTGCTGGACGGCAAAGGCAAGTTGACGACGACCGGGCAACTGGGCGACGTGATGACGGAGTCGGCGCAGGCGGCGCTGTCGTACGTGCGCAGCCGGGCGGCGCACCTGGGGCTGCCGCGTGACTTTTATCGCAATGTCGATATCCATATTCATGTACCGGAAGGCGCGATCCCGAAGGATGGGCCCTCGGCGGGCATCACGCTGGCGACGGCATTGGCCAGTGCGCTGGCGAAGATTCCGGTGCGCCGCGATTTGGCGATGACCGGAGAAGTGACGCTGCGCGGCAAGGTGCTGGCGATCGGCGGCCTGAAAGAAAAGCTGCTGGCAGCGCATCGCGCGGGCATCTTTGAGGCGATTCTGCCCGAGGACAACCGGAAAGATCTGCCGGAGATTCCGGAGAACCTGAAGAGTGCGATGAAGCTGAACTTCGTGGATACGATGGACGAGGTGCTGAAGATCGCGCTGGAAGGTCCGTTGCCGGAGCTGAAGGAAGAGACCCCCGCCGTGCTGGAGCCGGGCGTGCTGAATCCGGTTCAGCCGGAGCAGAGGCCGCATCAGTAGCGAGCAGGGTACAGGTTGCAGGGTACAGAAAAGGCAGGCTCTTTGAGCCTGCCTTTTTACATTTGGTCAGTGCCGGGCCGCGATGATTTTGCCGTTATCGACGGAGATCGTTGAGACGGCGGCGTTGCCTTGCCAACGGGCGAGGTTGAAGGTTCCACCGGTTGGCACAGATCGTTTGCTGATTGCTTTGAAGGTGAGCGGCTTGCCGGGTTCGCACTGTTGTGGCTTGCCGGTGGCTTCGTAGAAGTCCGCTTCGCCTCCGGCCTTTCCGATGACCTGAGCGTGTCCGTCGGGATCGACCAGGACGGCGTTGCGTTCGTCGACCGCTATGGCGCGGATCGTCGTCGCCTGGCCTGAGGCGAGGATGCGGGCCATGAAGACGAGCAGGCGACCTTCGCGATGGCGTGTGTCGAAATGGGTGTCGGTGATGATGCCGCGCAGGATCGGGATGCCGAAGAGGTCGCGGGCGATGACGACCTGGCGATAGAAGGGGTCGGCGAGGGTTTCGTCGGAGGTGAGATCTTTGTCGTCGGGGCGGTCGTTTTGCGCGGAGTAGATGTATTGGCCGAGGACCGCGAGGCCGGCGCTGGTGCCGCCGATGGGAACGCCGCGGCGGACTGCATCACGAAGAGCGGCTTCGACGGGAGTTCCGGCCCAGAAGTTGATGTAGCGAGCCTGATCGCCGCCGGCGATGAAGATGGCCGACGCATGTGTAATCGTGTCGATTACAAATTGATTTGTAGACGACGCGCGGTCGGGTAGGATCAGCGTCGCGACCGAGTTGAGGTGGCACAGGCCCTGGACGTAGGGGTTGTAGTCGTCGTCGCCGTGGGCGCGGAGGATGAGGAAGTCGCCGCCATCGGCGCGGTCGCAAAGCCAGCGGAAGGCCTCGTCGAGGTCGGTGCCGCCGCCCATGAGGGCGTATCCGGCGCGCGGGTGGGTCACGATGTTGTGCTGCGCCCCAATGCGGACGTAGCGGTAGGTAGAAGCTTGCGAAGAGGACGGCGTCTGGATCGCGCTTCGCGCGATGCCCACCCTGATCGCCAAAAACCTGCGATCAGAATGGGGCACCCAGAGGTTCGCGCTGAAGAGCAGCAGGAGGGCGGCGAGCTTCATAGTTTCGCGAGAGCCTGATCGAGGTCGCCGACGATGTCGGCTGCGTCTTCAATGCCAACCGAGATGCGGACGAGGCCCTGGGTGATCCCGATGCGCTGGCGGTATTCATCAGAAAGAGCTGCATGCGTGGTGGTGGCCGAGTGTGAAATGAGCGATTCGACGCCGCCGAGGGATTCGCCGTTGGTGATGACGCGGACGCTGCGGAGAACCTTGTCGGCATTGGCGCGCGAGCCCACGTCGAACGCGATCATGGAGCCGAAGCCGGTCATCTGGCGTTTGGCGAGTTCGTGCTGGGGGTGCGATGCGAGGCCTGGATAGAGGACACGGCTGATTTTGGGGTGCTTCGAGAGAAACGCGGCGACTTCGCGGCCGTTGGCGTCGTGCTGGCGCATGCGGACGGCGAGTGTCTTGACTCCGCGCAGGATCAACCACGCTTCAAAGGGCGAAAGGATGCCGCCGGTGCATTTCTGCACGAAGCGAAATTGTTCGGCGAGATCGGGACGGGTTGTGACGAGGACGCCGCCGAGGCCGTCAGAGTGGCCGTTGAGGAATTTGGTCGTCGAGTGCATCACGACGTCGGCGCCGAGTTCGATGGGGCGCTGGAAGTAGGGGGACATGAAGGTGTTGTCGACACTCATCGGTATGCCGTGCTCGTGGCAGATCGCGGCGACGGCGCGGATGTCGGTAAGGGTCATGAGCGGGTTGGTCGGTGTTTCGATGTGGACCAGACGCGTGGTGGGACGGATGGCGCGCGTGACGTTGTCGGGGTCCGACGTATCGACAAAGCTGAACTCGATGCCGTGGTGCGGGATGACCTGCGTGAAGAGGCGGGTGGTGCCGCCGTAGACGTTGTCTCCGCAGATGACGTGATCGCCGACTTTGAGCATCGTGACGAGGGCGGCGATGGCCGCCATGCCGCTGCCGAATGCGTGGCCGCTGGTGCCGCCTTCGAGGGAGGCAAGGTTGGCCTCGACGGCGTCGCGCGTGGGATTGGAGACGCGGGAATACTCCCAGCCGCGATGCTCCTCGATGCCCTGCAGCTCGTACGTCGAGGTGAGATAGAGCGGGACGTTGACGGCTCCGGTGCGTGGATCGGGTGCCTGGCCGTCGTGGATGGCGCGGGTAGAGAAGCCGAGCTTTGCGTTGGACATGATCCCTTCCATCTTAACGGCAGCTGGAAGGCGGAAGCTGGAAGCAGGGAGCGATCACGACTTTGGGGTCGGGGCGAAGATGGCCCGCAGAATTTTGCGATTCTGCGCATAGTTGGCGTGGGCGCCGGTGGGTGAGACGAGGAAGGGTGGAACGCCAAAGGCCGCGTTGCGAACAGGAATGTTCACGACGTGGACTCCGTCGATGGCGGGCACGTTCCACGAGAGCAGGTCGTTGGGATCGCTCCACGCGATGATCTGCGGGATAGCTGCAGCGGTTGCGGATTGCTGCTGAACGTATTGGGCGCGCTCGCATTGCCAGTGGGTGATGGTGGCGGGCGCGGCGGTTCCAGCGGGAGTTGCGGCGGATGGCGCCGGAGTCGAGGGTGCGTTGCTGGTTGCTTGTGCGTCGGTGGCCGGAGCTATAGGGCAGGGTGCGGGTGTGGTCGCGGATTGAGATGGGCCCACGTGAGCGAGTTCGAGAAGCTCGATCTGGTTCGCGAGGAAGAAGAATCCTGCGGTGTGGGCGGAGAGATAATCGACGGCGGTTTTCTGCTGGGATGTCGGCGTGAAGGCGGGCAGCACGTCACTGTTCGGGCTGAAGGATTGCGTGTCGAGGGTCGCGAGGGCGAGATAGCTGCCGAGCGAATGGGTGATGAAGTAATACTCGGGGCCGGGATCATGGGGACCGATGTTGGCGAGGTCGACGCCATCGGCCTGGAGCGACTGCACGAGCAGCTCACGAATGCCGGCGTAGAGAATCTGTTGCGTCGGGCCGAGGGCGAGGACGGCATCGGCGAAGCCCCAGTCCATGAGGCCGTTTTTGAGGTTGCGATTGCCGATGGTGGCGATGCGATGCAGGCTGCCAAGTTTGGAAATTTGCGCGCTCGGGATCCATTGGTAGGAGAGGAATCGGCCGGCGTGGGCCGGGTCGGGCTGCGTGCCGGTGGGCGCGGCGGCGCAGATATTGAGTTGAGCTCTCGCGGGGCCGGTGAGCGACGCATCATGCTCGATGAGCCACTTGCATTTGACGGGGTAGACGACCGGCCACCAGTTGATCTCGTCGAGCACGATCGGGATGTGGCCATCGCCTTCGATGCGGTAGCGGTCGATGAAGGGGGCCGATGCGCTCCAGTCATCGGTGCTGGTCCAGATAGGTGCGCCCATGTTGGCGAAGGGTGGCGGCGTCGCTCCTGTGGTGAACGGGCCGGCGGCGTAGAGGCGGCCCTGGGGGGTTACTGTGCACGCATGCAGAAAGTGGCAGATGGCTTTGCGGAGTGCGGCGGAGTCGCCGGCGCCAACCTGATTGATGCCGTGCATGTACAGGATGTGAATGGGGCGCGGCGCGGTGGGACGGGTAAGTCTGCGGGTGTGCACGGAGCGGGCACGTGCGGCGGCGGTGTCGGAGGTGCGGACGGCGTCGCCGATGGAGACGATGCCGGTGGCCTGGGGGCGAGCGGGGAGCGTGGCGAGGAGCAGGGCCGTGACAATCGCGGGGCGGAGCATGGAAAAGAGGGTACAGCGCGCAGGGCACAGGGTACAGGGAAAGCGCGGGGCAACTCAGGACAATCGGGCGACGATGACTTTGTGATAGCGGTTCGCTGTCGGAGGTTCGCTGTTCACTTCGGCAGGCGGCTGAGGAATTTTTTCGCTTTGCGGAACCAGGGGCGTTCGCGGCGGCGGAGATACGCCGGCATGCCGTGGGCTTTGTCGAGGAGTTTGCGGGCCCATTCACGCGCTTCGGCGACACGTCCTTCTGTGGCGAGGAATTCGGCGTAATTGAGGTAGGTCTCCGACATGGTCGAGGTCTCGGTGGCGGCCCTAAAGAAGGCCTCGGCCTTTTCCTTCTGGCCAGTCAGGGCGTAAGCGTGGGCCAACAGACCCTGGGCACGATGGAAATCCCACGAAGGATCTTTCGCGACGACGAATTCCAGGTCGGGGATGGCGGCCGTCGCATCGCCCATGAGAACGGCACAGGCGCCCCGTTTGTAGAAGGGGTCGAGAGTGGTGCTGCCGCCGGCGATGGAGCGATCGAAGGCCGCGTGGGCCTGGGCGAGGCGGCCTTCGTCCATGTAGAGGTCGCCCAGTTCCTCGAAATTGCCGACCGCGATGTTGACCTGGGTGAGGGCTTCGAGTTCGCGAATGCGTTTGCGGCGAGAAAAACCGCGAGCGGATTGCCGCGAGAGGAAGGTCAGGTCGGGTGCGGCTTCGACAAAGAGATAGATCAGCGCGCCGAGCGGGCCGAGGAAGAGGATGACGAAGATCCAGTAGGTGTCGGGGCGGCGGCGGATGAAGTGGACGATGGCGACGGCCTGGAGGATGAGGCCCCAGGGATAGAAGAGGTGGCTGAGCAGTCCCACAGGACAGGGTACAGGGTGCAGGGGTCAGGGTACAGGGGCGCTCGGCCTGAAGCGGAAAGCTGGAAGCCAGAGAGCGGTGGGCTAACGTCTGTCTGATGGGTTCCAATCAGAGCCGTTTCCAGGGCCGGGACCCTCAGCCAACTGTTTTTTCGCTGAGTTCCATCGCTCCGGTTAGATCCGCGACGCGGGCAACGTGGTGGCGGGCGCACCACTGCTCCAGTTCATTGGCGATGCGTTCGGTGGCGCGCGGGTCAGCGTAGCTGGCGGTGCCGATCTGGACGGCGGTGGCTCCGGCGAGGAGAAATTCGACGGCGTCCTCGGGGGTGACGATGCCGCCGAGTCCGATGATCGGAATTTTCACCGCTTTTGCCACTTCCCACACCATGCGAACGGCGATGGGCTTGATCGCGGGACCAGAGAGACCGCCGGTGATGTTGGACAGGCGCGGGCGGCGGGTTTCTGTATCGATGGAAAGAGCGAGGAAGGTGTTGACCAGCGAGAGCGCGTCGGCCCCGGCGCGCTGTGCGGTCTGCGCCATCAGGGCGATGGACGTAACGTTGGGGGAAAGCTTCACGATGAGGGGACGGTTGGCTCGGGACTTCGTGCGGGAGACGAGATCGAAGAGCGTGTCCGGGTCGGAGCCGAAGGCGATGCCGCCGTGCCTGGTATTGGGGCAGGAAGCGTTGAGTTCGTAGGCCGCGATGCCTTCGGCCTCATTGAGTCGGTTGATGACGGTGACGTAGTCCTCGATGGTGGCACCGAAGACGTTGACGATGGTGGCGCAGGCGGGGTACTTGCGGAGGGGCGGAAGTTTTTCTGCGATGAACTTGTCGACGCCGACGTTCTGCAGGCCGATCGCGTTGATCATGCCCGCAGCCGTTTCAATGAGGCGCGGAGCCTGATTGCCGGCCATGGGCTCGGGCGAAACGCCTTTGGTGACGAAGCCGCCGATCTTACGGAAGTTGACGATCTCTTCAAACTCGGCGCCGTAGCCGAAGGTGCCGCTGGCGGCGAGGACGGGGCTGACCAGATCGAGCCCGCAGAGAGTGACCCGCATGTCGGGCTTCATGTTGTGCTGACCCCGGCAGCACAACAGGGTACAGGGTGCAGGGTGCAGGGTACATCGTTCACGACAGCGTCCAGCGATCTGCGTTCGGCGTTCAGAACTGCATTCATGGTTGGGTGGCTTTCGGGGTGGTAGCTGGGTGGTGCGCTGCGCCTGGCGCCGGAGGGCGGTGGGTTCGTACGAGCGGTGTGGGTTTCGGCTTGGGATAGACGACATCACTCGCTGTCCTGAAAGCCTGCGTGAGGATGTGTCCGATGGCCGCCGATGGTTGATTCACGCCAAGAAGCGCGGCGTAAGTGGCGGCGAGGTCGACGGGCTGGACGCGCCCGTGGTAGATGCCGGGCTCGAAGGGCGCTCCAAAGAACCCGAGCGGAACGTGGCGGTCGTAGGAGTACGGGCTGAAGTGCGTGGTTTGGATAGAGGAGAGCGTCTCCATCTGAAACGCCGCGGGGATGACCATGACGTACCAGCCGCCGTTGGGCGAGTAGCTGTGGGCCAGGAGTTCGCCCCAGGGCGTGGGTGGGTAGGATCCGGTGGCGAGCTGTTCGCGGGTGTAGCTGCGGAAGAGCACAGGGCGCGGGGGCAGGCGCGTTTCGGAAGGCTGGGGCGGGGCCTGCGTATTGGACGGGTTGGCAGGGGCTGCGGGCGGCGCATCGCTCGGAGGCGGCTCGGGCCCCGACGGTGCTAGCGAAGCGACAGCGGCGGGCAGAAGCTGCTGCACAGCGGCTTCCGCTTCGGCTTCGTTGATGCCGGCCTTCATAAATTCGGTTTGGTTCAGCGAGAGGTAGGGCAACTCCTGATGCGGGAGGATGTACTGAACCTTTTCGCCGGGGGAAAACTTCATATTGATGGCGTAGTCGAGGGCTTCGGAGAGCTTCTCGATGTCGAAGGTCGCAGCGTTGAGTCCATATTGCGCGGCGGTGGCAGGGACGGGCGCGACGCCGTGATCGGCAGTGAGCGCGATCCAGACATTACCGAGGCCGCCGGGGATATTTTTATCGAGCCAGTTGAAGAAGGTGTCGAGCTGGGTGTCGAGGGTGTCGACCATTTCGTGCTCGTTGTTCGAGTCCGGGCCCATCTGGTGCCCGAGGATGTCGTTGGCGGAGAGGCTGACGGTGATCAGGTCGGTGACGTCGCGCTGGCCGAGTTGTTCGCCCTGGATGAGAGCCTCGGCGAAGTCGAGTTCATACGAGTTGGCGGCAGGAGTGCGGCCGACGAGGTCGTAGAACTGGGTCGTGTTCGGTGGCGCGTTGGCTTCCTGCTCGGCCTGGGCGATGCGGCCACTGGTGTTGAAGGCGGTGGCCCAGGCAGGCAGCTGCGGCATGTAGAAGGTGGAGGTGACGAAGTAGCCGGAGGCTGGATCGATCCAGAACGCGCCATTCGCGGTAGCGCCCGCGGGCAGGATCGAGGCGCGGTCCTTGAGGGAGACGCCGAAGACTTTCGCCTGGCCCTGGGTGGCGAGGCGGAGCTCGTCGCCGACGGTGGAGGCGAGCAGATTGCGCGGTGAGGAGCCGGTCAGGTATTTGGCGGCTGTGTCCGGTGCGCCGGGCTGATTGGCGGGAATGCTGGAGTCGGGCTCGCCGACGAGACGGTAGCGTTCGTCCTCAACGGAGGAGACGGGGCGATCCTGGTTGCGGGAGAGGTCCCACCAGTCATTTGAGGCGATGCCGTGGCCGTCAGTGTAAGCGCCGGTGCCGATGCTGGCATGGCCAGGAGCGGTCTTGGTATTCGCGTAGTCGTAATAGCAGTCGGGAAAGTAGGCGCCTTTTTGCAGGAACAGATTGAAGCCGCGGTTCTTGAAGTCCGCGCGCCAGCGGTCGAGGTAGTCGCCGCGGAACTGGTCGATCACCAGGATGATGGCGAGTTTGGGGTGGTCGTTGTAGGCGCTGGGCGGCGGAACGGCGGTGTCTTTGGCCGCCGCGGCGTGGTGCGCAGGACTCGCGGCGCGCGTGTCGCTTTGCGCGTCGGAGTGCGAGCGGGCAAAGGCGACGGGCGCGGCGAGCGCGAAAGCGAGGAAGAAGGTCAGGAAACGTCTCATTGCGATCACCTTTTAAGGTAGCAAAACGGAGGGGCGAATTTGTGAACGAAAGGAGGACGGGAGGATATGAAGAGACAGGGGCGAAGCAGGAGGCGAGAGAAAAGCGAGCCAGGAGTCAGTGGCGAGAGGACCGAAGTTCAGAACGCGGTGCGCGGGTACAACCAGTGTGGGGAACGCACCATCTGGTCAGATTGGGCCCCGGGAAAATTGAACGATGACCGTCGCCACTCGCCCTTCTGCAAAAATAAAGCGCCGCATTCATGCCACCGAGGCGATCACCGTCGCGGCGATCGCGCTGGCGATGATCGTGGTGCATCTGGCGTTTTTCTTCTGGCCGTTTCGGTACCGGATGGTGCATCCGCTGCTGGAGCAGGTCTTCCAGAGCAAGGTGACGGTGACGTACTACCACAGAACCTATTTTCCTCATCCTGGATTTGTAGCGGAAGGTGTTACGTTTTACCGGCATGGCGACACGCGGATTCCGCCACTGGCGAAGGTGAAGCGTATGACAGTGGCGGGGCAGTGGGGGATGTTGCTGTTCCATCCGCACCTGCTGTACGAGATCCGGCTGGAGGATCTGCACGTGCAGATTCCGCCCGCTGGCACAAAGGCGCGGGGCATGGATTTCGACAACGGCGTGGTGGACACCTCGCAGTCGAAGCTAAAGATTGAGACAATCTGCGCGGATGGGACGGTGCTGGATTTTTTGAGGCATGGCGACAGCCCGATCCGGTTCGAATTTCCGGCGCTGCAGATTCATGACCTCGAAGCCGGCCGGCCGATGCAGTTTGCGTTGCGGGTGAAGACGCCGGGACCGCAGGGGATGGTGCTGGCGAGCGGGAAGATGGGACCGTTCCGGACCAACAGCTATCTGACGACGCCGCTGGACGGGACCTACCAGTTGCAAACCGCGGACCTGAGCCACTTGCAGGGACTTGCGGGGCATGTGCAGGGTGGAGGCTGGTTCTCAGGGAAGTTTTCGCGGATCGAGGTGGAGGGGACGGCGGCGATTCCGGATTTTCGCGCGGACGACGCAAACCAGGTGCGGCTGGACGCGCAGTACCAGGCGGCGGTCAACGGCATGACTGCCGATGTGCAGATTGAAAACGCACAGGTGAAGACGGGGACGAGCTTGATTACGGCGAAGGGGACCATCGCGGGATCGCCCAAGCGCGTGGCGGTGACGTTTGCGACGCAGGGCGCGGAGATGCAGGATTTGTTGAGGATCGTAGAGAAGGCGCAGCCGCAGATGGCGGGAAAGGTGAATTTTAACGCGACGGCGGAGTTTGGTTCGGGGCCGGAGCGGTTCCTGCAGCGGCTACAACTGAAGGGCGACGTGGCATTGGAGGGAATGCGATTCGTCGAAGCGAAGAAGCAGCAGAAGGTGGATGCCTTCTCGGCCCGAGTCAGCAAGAATGACGAAAAGCCGGGTGAGAATCCGCGGGAGGCGACACTCGCGGCGCGATCCGAGACGCGGTTCGATCAGGGAACGGCCTATTTTCCGGATATACGCGCGACTCTGCCCGGAGCGGATGCGCACCTGCACGGGACCTTCAATTTACTGGACACGAAGGTTCACCTGGAGGGAAAGATCGCGCTGCAGCAGGGAATTTCGCATGCGACCACGGGATGGAAATCGATGCTGCTGAAGCCACTGAGTCCTTTCTTCAAAAAGAAGAACGCGGGAGCGGTCGTGCCGATTCAGGTCACGGGGACAGCAGCCAAGCCGAAAGTGGGAGCGGATATCTTCTGATGAGCCGAAGTCCGGTCAGCTAAGAGCCGGTTAGCTAAAGTGCGGTTGGCGACCAACCGGTCAGCTGAAATTTCTCTCGGCTGAAAATCGGTTCCGGCGCTTGGCCGAGTTCTGCCCGTTCGTCACATTTCAAAAAGCGGGGAACTTGTTTCCGTTACGCTGCGTAACAGAGCGCAGCGGTGTGGCTTGTTGATGCACCGCGTCGAGCGGAAGCCTGGTCCAGCACGTCTAAGCTGCACCGGCCCGCGATTTGAAGCACCCGACGTCATGCGTTGAAGGAGTGCGTATGGATAAGCTGGGGCAGAATCTTCGATTCAGTTTGCGGATGCTGGGACGCAATCCTGGCCTGACCTTCACCGTTCTTCTGACGCTGGCGCTTGGGATCGGCGCGAATACGGCGATTTTTACGGTGGACTATGCGACGCTGCTGGCGCCGCTGCCTTATCCGCGGCCCAACCAATTGGTGATGGTGTGGTCGAAGATCCAGAACTTCCATAACGGAGTTTCTGCGGGAGACTACACAGACTGGAAGAATCAGTCGAGTGTGTTCTCGGATCTGTGCGCGTGGAGCGGGACCAGCTTCAACGTGGCGACCAAAGACCAGCCGGAGTTTCTGCCGGCGCGCCTGACTTCGACTCCGATGCTGCAGATGATGGGGGAGCCGCCGTTTCTGGGGAGGTTCTTCCTGCCCGAGGAGGGCGTCGAAGGAAAGAATCACGTCGCGGTGCTGACGCACAAGCTGTGGGTGAAGCTGGGGTCGAACAAGAACATCATCGGAACGACGATTCGCCTCGACGGGCAACCGTACACAGTGGTCGGCGTGCAACGGCCCGGCATTTGGGACAAGGGGCAGGAACAGCTGACAGTGCCGCTGGTGTTTAAGCCGGAGCAGCTGAACCACGATTTCCATTGGTTGCTGGTGATGGGGCGGCTGAAACCGGGCATCACGATCAAGCAGGCGCAGCAGAACATGGATTCGGTGACGAAGCATATCTCGGAGCAGTATCCGAAGAGCGACAAGGGATGGGATTCGTATGTAGAGCCGCTGAAAAACGATTTCCTGCCGAAGGAGCGGATCCAGATGTTGTGGATGTTGCTGGGGGCAGTGGGATTCGTGCTGCTGATTGCGTGCGTGAACGTGGCGAACCTGCTGCTGGCGCGCGGCATGACCCGTCAGAAGGAGATGGCAGTGCGCAGCGCGCTGGGTGCGGATCGGAGGACGATCTTTGGGCAGCTGTTGACGGAGAGCCTGTTGCTGGCGCTGGCGGGTGGTGCGTTGGGCGTGGCCGTTGGGTACGGCATGCTGCAGGGTTTGATTGCGGTGATGCCCAGGGACACGCTGCCCTACGAGGCGGATCTGCGGCTGAATATTCCGATCCTGTTGTTCACGCTGCTGGCGACGACCCTGGCAGGCATGCTGGCGGGGATCGCTCCTGCCTGGTACGCATCGCGGATCGATCCAGCGGAATCGCTGAAGGAGGGCGGGCGAACGGGGACCAGTGCCGGGAAGCATCGGCTGCGCCGGGTGTTGGTGGTGGGTGAGTTCACACTGGCGCTGGTGTTGCTTGCGGGCGCAGGGTTGGCGATTCACAGCTTCTGGAATTTGACGCAGGTGGATCTGGGTGTGAAGACGGATCACGTGCTGACGTTCTTTTTGCCGGTGCCGGATGTGCGCTCGAAGGATCCAGCGCAGATCAGTGCCTATTACCGTGACATATTGTCGCGGATCGACGCGGTGCCGGGGGTGCAGCACGCGACGGCCATGACGGGAATGCCGCTGTATGGGGCGGGATTCGGGATGCCGTTCACCATTGTGGGCGGACAGACTTATGCCGATCCTTCGCAGCGGCCGGGAGCCGGGTTTGGGATGGTGACGCCGGACTATTTCGCAACGTTCGGGATTCGGCTGATGAAGGGCCGCCAGATCAACGATGGAGATTCGGCCAATGGCGTGAAAGTCATGATGGTGAATGAGAGCTTTGTGAAGAAGTGGCTGAACGGGAAGGACCCGCTGCGGACGCAGATTTCTGTGGAGCAACTGATTCCTGGAGTGCAGAATCTGGGGCCTGCGCAGGAGTGGCAGATTGTTGGGATCTATCACGATGTGCATGCGGCCGATCAGCGCGACATTCGGCCGGAGATGCTGATTCCGTTCTGGCAGATTCCGTGGCCACAGGCGGCCTTCGGGGTGCGCACGGCCGAGGATCCGCTGGCGATGCAGAGGAGCATCGCGAATGCGGTGCACTCCGTCGATCCGGAAATCGCACTGGCGCAGCCGGAAACGCTGGATCAGATTCGCGCCGAGACGATGGCCAGCGAGAAGTTCACGCTGATTTTGTTCGGGACATTTGCAGTGGTGGCGCTGTTCCTGGCGGTGCTGGGGATTTACGGCGTGATGGCGTTCAGCGTAGCGCAGCGTTCGCACGAACTGGCGCTGAGGATGGCGCTGGGCGCGACGCGCGGACGGCTGGTGGGGATGGTGGTGCGAGAAGGCATTATTCTGGCCGCGATTGGACTGGGACTGGGCCTGATTGGCGCTTACTTTGTGGGGCGCGCCATGCAGAGCATGCTGTTCGGCGTCCATCCTCTGGATGTGCTGGCGTTTGTGTCGGTGGGCCTGGTCCTGATGGCGTCTGCGATTCTGGCGTGCTATTGGCCGGCGCGGCGGGCGGCATCGATCCACCCGATGCAGGTGCTGAGGATGGAGTGAGGCAGACTGGAGCTGGGAGCCTGGAGCTGGAACCGGAGAAACGTCTCTTCCGATGTGTACACTCGATGGGTCGGCCGGAGTTGCTCTCCCTGTTGACGAGGCGACGAACCTGTTCAACGAGGAGAAGAG
Organism: uncultured Acidobacteriaceae bacterium; assembly: GCA_963705765.1. GTDB lineage: Bacteria > Acidobacteriota > Terriglobia > Terriglobales > Acidobacteriaceae > Palsa-343. Next base: position 236,349 of record CAVPKU010000058.1, read on the forward strand.
CATATGCCGAAGTTTGTCATCGAGCGGGAAATTCCAGGCGCGGGGAAGCTAACGAAGGACCAACTGCACGCCATTTCACAGAAGTCGTGCGGTGTGCTGAGTGAATTGGGGCCGCAGGTACAGTGGGTGGAAAGCTTCGTGACCGATGACAAGATTTACTGCATCTACATTGCGCCCGATGAGGGGATGGTCCGCAAGCACGCGTCGATGGGCGGGTTTCCGGCCAACAGCGTGGCGCAGGTGCGGATGATGATCGATCCGACCACAGCGGAGTAGTGCAGCCGGTAGCTGCAAGCCTGTAGCCGGTAGTCGGAGGGATCTGTCGCGTGGTCAGAAGTTGAAGAACTTCTCGCGTAGAGCTGCTTCGTACTGTTTCTTCGCCGCCTTTGCACGGGTGCGAGCTTCATCTTCGTCGAAGGCTGCCTTCTCCCACTGGTCAATTTGGGCGACCGAGTGATCGACGGAGGCAAGGGTTTCTTCGCGGCGAATGGCGGCGACCCACTCGTCAACGGCGGCACGATACTTGTGCTGCAGTTCGTCCAGCTCGGGATGGCTTTCGGGCATCGCGGCGTCCTCTGCGACCAATGTACGAAGGCTGGGTGAAGGGACGATGTAAGGAGCCGGTAGCCTGTGGCCGGCAGCTGGGGTGACTTTCGCGTTTCGAAGGGAGAGATTCTCAGGGCGCAACTGTGGCTCGGGCAATAAACTCGTTCGGATGAAGAAATTTCCAGTAGCTCAGGGGCTGCCTTTGGCGAGGGTGAGGAACGGCGCTCTCCCGCCAGGCGTGGTGTGGATGGCGGTGGCGTTGTTGCTGGTGGTGCAGGCCATGCTGGTACTGCCCGCGGTGCATCGCGAGTCGCTGACGTTCGATGAAGACGACCACATGTTTGCTGGGTACATGATGTGGAAGACCGGCGACTACGGGTTGAACCCGGAGCATCCTCCGCTGGTCAAGCTTCTGGCGACGGTACCCCTGCTGGGGGAGAAGTTGTGGATTCCGCCGTTGCAGGGGCGGGAGTTCAAGAAGGAAGCGTATCTGGACGGGCGCGACTGGCTGGCAAAGAATGATGGCGCCGGCCAGCGGCTGGTGTTCCGGATGCGCATGGCTGCGGGACTGCTGGCGTGGGGTCTGTCACTGGTTGTGTTCCTCGCGGCGCGGGAGTGGTTTGGCGATGGCGCTGCGCTGCTCGCGATGACGTTGGTCGTGTTCGACCCGAACATCATGGCTCACTCCGCGCTGGTGACGACCGACGTTGGGGTGACGCTGTTTTTCCTCGCATCGATATTGGCGTTCTACCGCTTCGCGACCCAGCCCACGCTGTTACGGCTGCTGCTGGCGGGCCTGATGGCAGGACTGCTGGCGGCGACGAAGCACTCGGGGATCCTGCTGGCGCCGATGCTGCTGCCGGCAATGATCTGGGAGGTGGTAGCGGCGGAGCGCGACGAACGCGGAAGACAGGCCATGCGGGTGATCAGCGGTTTCGCAGCGGTCGTGGTGATGGCAGCGGTTGTGCTGTGGGCATTCTACGGATTCCGCTACGCATCGCGGCCGGAGGGTTTGCTGCGCACCAGTCTGGCGGAGTACGTGCAGCCACTGGGAGGCTTCGATCAGGCCGTGGTGATGACGGTGGCGCGGTTCCATTTGCTGCCGGAGTCGTACCTGATTGGGCTGGCGGACGTGAAGCGGATGGCGCAGTTCTATCCGACGTTCGCACTGGGCAAGGTCTACGCGCACGGACAGTGGTGGTATTTCCCGATCGCGATCCTGATCAAGACGACACTGGGGCTGCTGGCGCTGAATGCTCTGGCGCTGTGGGCGGCGGTGACGGGAAAGATTGGACGGGCACGCGAGGTTTTCTACGTGCTGTCGCCTGGCGCAATGTACCTGGCGATTGCGATGGCAAGCGGCATCGACATTGGCGCACGGCATATCCTGCCACTGTTTGCTTTGGCGGCGATCTTTGCGGGAGCCGGGGCGGTGGCGCTGGCACGCGGATCGAAGGCATGGGCTGGGGTGATGGTGGCGCTGGTCGCAGTGCACATCGCATCGTCGATGGCGAATTATCCGCAGCAAATGGCGTACGCGAATGAGGCGTGGGGCGGTGCGAAGAACACGCACAATCTGCTGAGCGATGCCAACGTGGACTGGGCGCAGGAACTGTATCAGGTGAAGGCGTGGCAGGATCGGCATCCAGGGGAGGAGTGCTGGTTTGCCTATTTCGCGTGGCCGGAGGTGGATCCGGGGGTCTACGGAATCCGATGCCATGCGTTGCCAACCGCGGACACCGGTTGGCTGGGCGGCGCGGAGATTGTGCCGCCGGTGGTGCACGGAGCCGTGGTGGTGAGTGCCGGCGATCTGAGCGGGTGCGAGTGGCCGGATGGACTGCTGAATCCATATCGGGATTTGCAGCATGCGCCGCCGTCGGAGGTGATTGAGAACAGCGTCTTCGTCTACCGGGGGAACGGCGGGGATGGAATCCACCTGGAGCAGGCCGCGGCCTTGGGTCGAGTACAGAGGGTGTGGAAGCTTCTCGGACAGCACCAGACGGCACAGGCTCTGGCTTTGGCGCGGGAAGCGGCAGCGATCGCGCCGGGAGATCTGGAAGCAGAGATGACGCTGGGTAATGTCGAGGCGGCAGCCGGCAACAGGGTAGCGGCGCAATCGGCATGGCAGATGGCGCTGACGGCGGCGAGAAAACTGGAGCCGGATGCGCAGGTGGGGTACGTGCCCGCGCTGGAGGCGAAGCTGCAGCGGGGCGGGAGTCGACAATGGAGCGAAATAGCCTGATCGGTTGTGAACCGCGGAAGCGCGCTTGCGTATGCTGTTCACAGAGAAGCGCGCATGGGTGGAATGGGAACTGGTCCAACACAGACGGGGATGGGACAGTACGGCGGGCGCAAGGGGCCAGGCTTCCGCGAAAGCGTGGGGCGTTTCTGGCAGCGCGTCACCGCCGGCATGGAGATGGAGGAACTGTGGAAGCAGTTCCGCAGCGATGCGCGGACCAGCTATCGGCTCTACTCGCAGGAAATTGACGCGAGTCGCGGTGAGGGAATGCCGCATGGGCGGCACGTTTGGCAGGTAGCGAAGCAGTTTTTCTGGGCATTTCTGGAGAAGCTGACGCCGGCGCGTCGAATCCTGTTGCTGGTGGCGCTGGTGCTGACGTTTTTGCCCGGGAGCCAGTGGCACTGGAAGTGGGGCCACGGCGATTTCGGGATCAATACTCCGGATCTGCGCTTCTACGGCGCGCTGCTCATGTTCGCGCTGCTGATCATGGAAGTGGGCGATCGCGTGGTGATGAAGCGCGATCTGCAGATTGCCAAGGAAATTCAGGCGTGGCTGCTGCCAGGGCAGCCGCCCAATGTACCGGGGCTGGAGATTGCGTTTGCGACGAAACCAGCCAACACGGTGGCCGGAGATTACTACGACGTGTTTGCTCGGCCGGGGTCAGAGGGAAAGACCTGGCTGATGGCGGTTGCCGACGTGGCAGGGAAGAGTGTGCCTGCGGCGATGCTGATGGCGACGTTCCAGGCCAGTTTGAAAACACTCAGCGATACGCCGGGGACGCTGACGGAGCTGGTGGCACGCATGAACCGTTATGCGTGCACGAACAGCCAGAATGGGCGGCGATTCACGACGGCGTTCATTGCTGAGTATGAGCCGGCGAGCCGCAGGCTGACCTATGTGAACGCGGGGCACAACAATCCCATTGTGCTGCGGCGGTCGGGCGCAGTGGAACGGCTGGACGTGGGCGGCATGCCGCTGGGCGTGGTGGATGGCGCGCCATATGCGTCGGGCGAATTGACGCTGGACGCAGGCGACTGGCTGGTGGCGTTCACCGATGGTGTGGTGGAGGCGGAGAACCTGACCCAGCTGCAGTATGGCGAGGATCGGCTGCTGACGATGGTGCGGTGGGGCGTGAATCTCGCGCCGAAAGTGCTGCTGGACTATTTGTTGGCGGATGTGGACCGGTTCGAGGAGAACGCACCGCAGCACGACGACATCACGTGCGTGCTGGTGAAGGTCAGCTAAGAGGCGGTGAGCTAAAGAGCGGTTAACTAAGAAACTGTCAGCGGAACGCCGGTCAGCGTGAGAATCTCGAGGCCTTCTGCAGACCGCTTCTTCGTTGACCGCTTTACCAGGCTGACCGCTCTTTCGCTCGCTTACGCCAGCGCCATGTTGATGTTCTCGATGGCTTCGTCGATCTCTGCGGGGCTTTTGTAGCCGACAGTCACAGCGTCGACTTTGGCGTTCTGGAAGGCGAAGCGCATGGCTTTCTGGCGATCTTCTTTGTTGAACGCGCCTTCACCGGCGAGCTTCATGCTGACCACGCCCATCCCGGCCGCGTGTGCCTGGTGGATGCGCTCGACGACTTCGGGGACATTGCCGCGACCGGGGCCATCGGCGATGGGCGTATCCATACGGGTGCCGTTGTGGTTGACGCGAATCATCGCGACCTGGAGCCAGTTGAACGTCGGCACCTGCTCGAGGGCGGGAAGACCGTGGACAGATGCGCCGCGGGCGAGGACGACTTTGCGATCCTGAGCCTTCTCAATGGCGTCCTGCCAGCCGGTGGTTTCGTGCGGCCATTCGGTGCCGCGCTGCCAGTGGAGGAGCATCACTTCGAAGTAGTCGGAGTTGATCTGCTTGCGCAGTTCATCGATCCGCTGATGCGGATCGGTGCCGTCGAATGTCGTCACCTTGGTCATGAGCTGGTAGGTGTCGCGAGGAATGCCTTTGAGGGCGATACCGAGCATGCGGTGCATGTCGTCATAGGAGTCGGCGGTTTCGAAGAAGCGGATGCCGTGGTCGTACGCGTACCGGACGAGGCGATTGAAGCCTTCCTGGCCGAGGTTGCGCTGGACGGCTCCGTTCATGCTGCCAGTGCCGAAAGCCAGGCGTGTGACCTTCACGCCGGACTTGCCGAGGGGGACGAGGTCGGTGGCGCGGCGGGTTTCGGCCGAGAGGGGAACGTTATTGAGGGTGACAGCGGCGCCGGCAGCCGCTGTGGCCTTGATGAAATCGCGGCGGGAGTAGCGAGACATGGTGGGGCTCCTCCGATTTTGCCAGCGTAGCACGGGTCGGGTTGCGTCGCGGGGTTCGGAGTGACGAGCGGCTGAGGAAATGGACCGGCTGGGCGTCGAAGCTTATCGATCTGCCTTCTGACCTTTTTTGATCGAAGCGGGGACAGCGGTGATCTGCAACTGGTTTTCGAAGCGGATCGCATTCTGGACCAGGCCGGCGGGGAAGGATTTTTCAAGAGCGCGAAGCTGGCGGTCAGTGAGGCTGGGCACAGTGACTTCAACCTGAAATTCGCCGAGATGGAGAGCACGAGGGGAGGGCTGTGTCCGGACAACAACGGCGAGCCCCTTAGAGGAAAGGCGGCGGGTGCTCAGGTATTGCGCAACGTATTGGCCGACACAACCTCCGAGGGATGTCAGGAGAAGCTCGGCTGGGGACATCCCGTGGTCGGTGGCGCCGTCTTCAGCGGGCTGATCGAGCACAATGCGGTGGTGGCGCGCTTCAGCGGTGAAGTGTGCGCCTCCGTCGTGTATGAGAGAAACTTCCAAGTCGGATCCCACCTCGACTTTTCATTTGCAAGCCGTGGGCCATTGCCCTGGAGCGCCACAAAGCAGCGCGAATTGAGCGGGTGAAAAGCCCTGTACCGCCTGCGCCTGCGTCACAGGACACCTCCAGGAGCCTGGACTGCGCGAAATGACGCAGGCAGATGCCACCGATCCGGAGGCGCGGGTACACTATGACCCTGTCCCCATGAAACCCCCGAAGCGCAGTCAGGAATCCGCGCCTGAATCGCGTCCACGCGCTGATGGCGCATCGCAGAAGCCGCAAAGCGGCGGGCCGATAACTGCAACTCCGGCCGATGTGCTGCGCGCGTTGGTCGACAACATGGACGAAGCCGTTGTGGCGCTCGGGCTCGACGGAAACGTGGTTTTTGCCAATGCTGCCGCGGTACGGCTGTACGGCATCAATCCCCAGGGGCCACCGGTCGCGGAATGGAGCAAGGCCTATGGGATCTATTTGCCGGATCACCAGACTCTGTGGCCGGCGGAAGATCTGCCCGGCACGGTGGCGCTCCGCGGCCAGACCGTGGACGGGGAGCAATACATACGGCCGCCGGGTGCGGCGGCAGGCTATTGGGTCCGTGTACGCGCGAGGCCCTTCTTCGGTACGAAGGGGGAGGTGCAGGGCGCGCTGCTGACGTGGCGGGACGTCTCCGAAGAGAAGAAGACGGCGGAGAACCAGCGAAGGCTGCTGGCGATCGTCGAGAACACGCCCGACCTGGTGAGCCTGACCGATCCAACGCTGAAGACGAGCTACATGAATCGAGCCGGCCGGGAGCTGCTGGGGTTCGCCGAAAAGGATGATGTGCGGAGCTTTTCGGTGTTCGATGTGGATCTCGAGGATCAAAAGGAGCAATTCGACTCCGAAGTCTTGCCGGCGCTGCTACGAGGCGAGCCCTGGAACGGGGAATTTCGGCTGCGGCACGCGCAAACCGGCGAACCGATCACCGTGGACATGCGAGCCTTCGGGATCTTCGGCGCGTACGGACAGTTGCTGGGGTTCGCGGGCATTAGCCGGGACATCACGGCGAGGCGACAGGCCGAGGAAACCCGGCAACGCCTGGCGTCGATTGTCGAGTTCTCGCGAGACGCGATCATCAGCGAATCGCTGGACGGAGTGATCTCGACATGGAACCGCGGCGCCGAACTGATGTTTGGGTACTCGTCGGCGGAGGCGGTGGGCAAGCCGATCACGATGCTGTCGTGGCCTGGCTATGAAGAGGACATGCGGGAACTGCTGCGGCGGGTCGGAACCGAGGAAGTGGTAGAGCATTATGAGACGCTGCGCCGGCACAAGGACGGGCGGCAGCTGGTGATTTCTCTGACGCTTTCGCCGGTACGTGACGGCACGGGAAAGCTGGTCGGGATATCGAAAATCGCGCGCGACATCACGGAGCAGAAGAAACAGGAGGAACTGGCCGAGCGGCAGGCCCAGATGCTGGACCAGGCGTATGAGCCCATCATCGTGAGGGACCATCAGGACCGGATCGTTTACTGGAACAAGGGTGCGGAGCGGCTCTACGGGTGGACAACGCCCGAGGCGCTGGGGCGCGTGAGCCACGAGTTGCTGCAGTCGACGTTTCCGGAGCCGCAGGAGGACATCAACCGGCAGCTGGAGCAGGACGGGCACTGGGAAGGCGAGATGCTGCACCGGAATCGCAAGGGGCAGCGCGTGACGGTTCTGAGCCGGTGGGTCCGCGAGCTTGGCGTGCCCGAACCGCATGTAATGGAGACGAACGTCGACATGTCGGAACGGCAGCAGCGTCTCGCTGCCGAAGCGGCGACGCGTCTGGAGCGCCGGTTCCGGCAGCTGCTGGAGGCGGCGCCGGACGCGATTGTGGAGGTATCCGCAGAGGGAAAGATCGTCCTGATCAATCGGGTCGCCGAGGAGATGTTCGGCTATGTTCGCGACGAGTTGCTGGGGCAGTCGGTGGATGTCCTGGTTCCGGATGCGATCCGGCGCACGCACTACCGGCACCGCGACAGCTACCTGGAGCACCCGCGCACGCGGCCGATGGGTACCGGGCTGGACCTGCACGCGCGGCGGCGGGATGGCTCCCTGTTCCCGGTGGAGATCAGCCTGAGCCCGATTCAAACTGAAGGCGGGATGCACGTGACGGCGGTGATCCGCGACGTGACAGAGCGGAAGCGGGCAGACAAGGAAGTGAGGCGATTGCAGCAGCAGTACACGGCAGAACTGGAGGCGCGCAATCGAGAAGCGGAGCGCGCCAACCGGCTAAAGAGCGAGTTTCTGGCGAGCATGAGTCACGAGCTGCGGACGCCGCTGCACACGATCATCGGATTCTCAGAGTTGTTGCAGGAGGGGCACGACGGCGACCTGAACGACCGGCAGCAGCGTTTTGTCGGGCACATCCGGCGCGACTCGGAGCATCTGCTGGAACTGATCAACGACATTCTGGATCTGAGCAAGATCGAGGCGGGACAGCTGACCCTGAAGAAGGAGGTTTATCCGCTGGCCCGCAGCGTGGGCGAAGCGCTCGATGCGGTCCGGCCGGGCGCGGCGGGGAAGGGGATTCACATCGAAGAGCGCGGCGAGCGCGATGCGATGGTCGACGCGGATCCGCTGCGGGTGAAAGAGATGCTCTACAACCTGTTGAGCAATGCGGTGAAGTTCACTCCGGAGGGCGGGAAGGTTTGGGTGGAAATCCGCGAAGATGCCGGGTTCGCGCGCGTGACGGTGGGCGATTCAGGGATTGGGATTCCGACTGAAGAGCAGGAGAACATCTTCGACAAGTTCTACCAGGTGGGGAACACGACGCGCGGCGTGCGCGAGGGAACAGGGTTGGGACTCTCCATCACGAAAGAGCTGGTGCAGATGCACGGCGGCTGGATCGAGCTGGACAGCGTGCCGGGCGAGGGAAGCCGGTTCACCTTCACACTGCCAACGGTCGCTCCCGGAGCGTAGGATAGGTGCATCTTCCCCCAGATTCCCGAATGAGACTGATGTTAGTGAGCTCATGCTGCTGAGCTGAGAACGGAGTGTGCGCGATGACGAATCCTTCAGGAAAGCCGCTGGTCCTGATCGCCGACGACCGCCCCAGCAGCCGCGAGCTGCTGGGGCTGGTTCTGGAACGCGCGGGTTACGAGGTGATGGAAGCGGAAGACGGCGAGCAGGCTGTGGAACGGGTGCGATCGGGGAATCCAGATCTGGTTCTGCTGGACCTGCAGATGCCGGGCCTTGACGGGTATGGCGTGCTGGCTGCCCTGCGAGCCGAGCCACGATTCGCGCAATTGCCGGTGCTGGCTCTGACGGCGAGCGCCATGCGCGGCGATCGGGAAAAGATCCTGGAGGCCGGGTTCACAGACTACCTCGCCAAGCCAGCGTCACCGGAGCTGGTGCGCGAGACCGTGGCACGAATGCTGCGGGACACAGGTCAGCCTGTCGGCGAGTCAGCGAAGTAGCCAGACAGCCAGGACCTCGCCCGATCAGAGCAGGCCGTACTTCTTCATCTTGTAGCGAAGCCCGTCGCGGCCGATGCCGAGGGCGCGCGCGGCCTGGGATTGATTGCCCTGCGCCTTTTCCAGAGCGGAGACGACGAGTTGGCGTTCGTGTTCGGCGAGGGAGGCGTCTTCGGGCACGGCGGTCGAAAGCACCGTAGCCGGGGGATGGGAAGTGTCTGCAGGCGAGGGGGCGACTGGCTCGCCCAGAAGCGCAGCAGGCAGGTCGCCAGCGTCGATTTCGTCGGATTCCGCCATCATCGCGGCGTGGCCGATCGCGTTCTCGAGTTCGCGCACATTGCCAGGCCACGCGTGCCGGTCAAGAGCAAGGCGCGCGCGCGGTGACACGCTGCGAATTTGTTTGCCGAACTGCTGCGAAAATTTTGTGACGAAGTACTGAATGAGTGCGGGCAGATCTTCGCGTCGCTCGGCAAGCGTGGGCACCGGGATCTCGACCATGGCGAGGCGGTAGTAAAGGTCCTCGCGAAACAGGCGGTCGGCGACGGCCTGGCGCAGGTTGCGATGCGTGGCGGCGATCACGCGCACGTTCACCTTACGCGTCTGCAGCGAGCCGACGCGCTGGATCTCCTGATTCTGGAGGGCGCGCAGCAGCTTGGCCTGGGTGGCGATCGGCATGTCGCCGATCTCGTCGAGAAAGAGGGTGCCGTCGTTCGCAGACTCGAACAAGCCGGTTTTGTCGCGGTCCGCGCCGGTGAAAGCGCCGCGGACGTGGCCAAAGAGTTCGCTTTCGAAAAGGGTTTCGACGACGGCGGAGCAGTTGAGCACGACGTACTGGCCTTTGACGCCGCTCCGCGCGTGTAAGGCGCGAGCGACCAGATCCTTTCCGGTTCCAGTGGCGCCCTGGATGAGCGCGGAGCGATAGTGCGGCGCAACGCGGCGGATGCGCGCAAACATCTCGGCCATGCGCGGGCTGGAGCCGATGATGCCTTCGAACTCGGGATCGGTGCCGAGTTGCTGGCGTTTACGCGCGTCGTCGATCAGGCGGCCGACGCGCTCGCGCAGGATGGGCAGGCGGATCGGCTTTTCGAGGTAGTCGGCGGCGCCATTGCGAATGGCCTGCACCGCGGTTTCCGTGGTGTAGTGAGCGGTCATCAGGACGACGTCGGTGGCGGGAGCGATCTCCATCACGCGGTTGAGGACGTCGAGGCCGGACATTTCGGGCATGACCAGATCGGTGAGAACCAGTTGCGGCCGCTGCTCGCGGACCAGGTCGAGCGCTTCGCCGGGGCGCGAGGCGGTGTGGATGACGACGCCGTCCTGAGCCAGGGCCGTCGAAAGAAGTTCGAGGCTACCGGCGTTGTCGTCAAGGATGACGATGGAGATGTCCACAGGAGCAGGGTACAGGGTGCAGGGTAGAGTAGCCAGGCAGCTAAGCGGTCAGCTAAAGTCCGGTCAGCGATGAAACGGCCAGCGAAAGGCGGGTAGACTGACGGGTGGCGCGGAATCTTTATATCCTGGCCGGCGTGCTGGTGCTGTTTGCGGCGGGCTGCTTCGTGATGTCGCTCACTTCGGGGCGGTTTCAGCCGGCGCTGCCCGCGAACGGCACGCTATGGAAGACGTCTGCGTTGTTTTTGATGCTGGGCGGGTTGGTCGTCGGCCTGCTGGGCGTGATGACGGCGCTGTTCGAGCAAGTCGACCGGCGCACCGAGGAACGGCGGATGCTGCGGCGGCGTGGGCGAGGGCCGGATGCAGGGCCGAGCGTCCGCCGCAGATAGAATGGAACCAGCGCGCATTTGCGCCGGGAAGCCAACAACAGACATGTACGAAGTGACAGTGGAGCGCGGGTTTTCATCAGGGCACTTTCTCCGCAACTACAAGGGGAAGTGCGAGAATCCGCATGGGCATAACTACAAAGTGCAGATCACGCTATGCGGCGAGACATTGGACCAGGCGGGGCTGCTGCTCGATTTTCGCGATCTGAAGCAGGTGATGCGGCCGGTGATCGACCGGCTCGACCATCAGATGCTGAACGATCTGGAGCCGTTCACGACGATCAATCCGTCGGCAGAGAATCTGGCAAAGTTTTTCTACGACGAGACGAATCAGCAGCTGCGCGAGATGACGAAGGGCCGGGTGCGCGTGAAGGACTGCACCATCTACGAGACCGACACGACGACGGCGACGTATTACGAGTGAAAGACGAGCCAACTGCGAGTGAGGGTCGAGTAAACGGCAGGCGGAGTTGACCATGGAATCTCATTGGTGGATCGGGCTGGCCTGCGCGCTTGGTCTGTTCGGCGTCATTGGATGGTTTTCATGGCTGGTGAACCGGGCCGCATCCCGCGATAAAGAGAAATAGAGGGCGCGCCGTTTGTATCTGATCGAAATTTACAAATCCATTCAGGGCGAATCGAGCTTCGCCGGCGTGCCGTGCATCTTCGTGCGGCTGGCGGGGTGCAACCTGCGGTGCGCGTGGTGCGACTCGGAGTATACGTTCACCGGCGGTTACAAATTATCCGAGGACGAGGTGGTCGCGGAGATCGAGAAGCTGGCTCCCGTGAAGTTGGTGGAGTTCACCGGCGGCGAGCCGATGCTGCAGGAACGGGAGCTGGTTCCCCTGATGGAGCGGCTGCTCAGCCAGGGGTATGAGCTGATGATCGAGACCAGCGGAGAGCGGCCGGTGGAGCGGGTTCCACCGGCGGTGCACAAGATTGTGGATGTGAAGTGTCCGGGGTCGGGCGAGGGCGGAAGTTTTCGGATGGCGAATCTTGACTGCCTGACGGACCGGGACGAGGTGAAGTTTGTGATCCTCGATCGCGCGGACTATGAGTTTGCGCGGGATTTTATTCGCGAGCATGGGCTGGAGCGGCGAGCAGGGCAAGTGCTGCTGTCACCGGCCTTCTCGAAGACACCGTCGGGGGAACGAAGCACGGAGAATGCCTTGCTCGATCCGCGGGAACTGGTGGAGTGGATGCTGGCGGATGGCGTGCCTGCACGGCTGAGTCTGCAGATTCACAAGTATGTTTGGGAGCCGCTGAAGAAGGGGGTCTAGAAACGTGCATGGCGTTGCGATGCACGTTCCAGCGTTCAGTTTTCAGCGCTCAGCGTTCAGAAAGACCGATTGCACCATGTATTGTTGGCTTGCCACTGATAAGATAAATTGACACAGGAGATAGAAATGGCAACTCAGCAGATTAGGCTAAAATTAAGTGAAAATGGCAGAGTTGTGATTCCTGCGGAAGTGCGTAGGGAATTGGGCGTGGAAGCGGGGGGAGAGCTTCTGCTGGAGCGACAGGAGAACGGCTATCGCCTGACCACCCGCCGGCAGCGCATTCGAGAGGCGCAGCAGATGATGCGCCGCTATATCAAGCCGGGCACGCATGCGGTTGACGAACTGATTGCGGAGCGGAGGAAAGAAGCAGCGCATGAGTAAATGCGTGCTGGATGCCTCGGCGATTCTCGCGATCGTGTTGCAGGAGCCGGGGTGTGCTGTTCTTACCGCGCCAGATTTCCCCGAACCGATCGCAAGTGTTGTGAATATCGCTGAAGCGCAGCTCAGACTCGTTAAGCTGGGCTCTCCCATTCGAGAAGCCTGGGAGAGCGCCCTTTCTATCGTGGACCGCGCCTATCCTTTCGACGAAGAACAGGCTCGTGCAAGCGGTGCCCTACTCGATCAAACGCGCCCCTTAGGCCTCTCTTTAGGAGATCGAGCGTGCCTGGCGCTTGGAATCACCCTGAATCTGCCTGTCTATACGGGCGATAAGATCTGGAAAAAGCTGCGGCTTCCGGTGGCCGTTCACCTTTTCCGGTGAGAGGCCTCTGAGGGCTAAGGCCCCGGTTATTTTCGGTGCGATATGCACCACAAGGATCGTGCCCTGATGGAAGCGGAGAACCAAGTTAGTGATTGGGGAATGCGTGGATTGGGAAAGGTACGGATGGTTCGTAGGGGAACTCGTGAAGTTCGTTCTGCTTGGATGCCCGGCGGGTGTAACTCTTTGGAAGTGGAAACGACGAGTGCCAAGTTCGTCGTCTCTCTATTACGCCAGTTGGGGCAACTTCTTCGCGTTTCTGCTTTGGCTCCTGCTTATGCTCGCAGTCGCGCGCATTGGTTCGATTGCGAGCAGTTCCCGACTATTCCAATGGATGGCCGATTCGGGTATGGCAATTATGGCAGTTTTCGTCCCTCTGCTTTGTGTTCTCGGATCTGTCCTTCTGTTGATTCAGAGCTTCGGCGTGAAAAGGGATGAGCGGCCATTTCCTATTCTTTGCAACGTTCTGATGATCGTTTTATGGATTGCTTCTGTGGTGGCGCCGAACTGATGCCGGCTTTTCCTCGACGAGATTCGTTTACGCGGAGAAGCCAGAAAGTCGGGTTGGGGAGTCAGCAAAAAGCGTCGGAACTGCTCAAATCGTAGCTGGCCTGAACGACGCCGGATCCTTCTAAACCCCCACCGGAAACGGCTTCGGCGACGCATCATCCAGATTCGCGCCACTGCGCCAGCGTTCAAACCGTCCCTGCAATAACGAAAGCAATCCCGTGTACCAGTAGCCGACGACGAACAGCAACAGGAAGGGCACCGTGAAGTAGTTCTCGTTGGCGACGGCGTACCAGATGCAGAGAGCGAAGTAGCCCCCAATGAGCAGTTCGATGAAGGGGATCAGGCCGAGGCGCTTGCGATATTTCGCGGCGCCTTTTGATTTTTCGCCCTTCTTCTGGACGCGATACTTCGGCGTGCGCTTGAAGGCGCTCTGGATGCCGAAGATCGCCTCCATCACCGCGATGGTGTTGGTGATGGTCAGTCCGATGCCGAGCGACATCAGGAACGGCAGATAGAGCAGGCATTTGTACCAGCGTCCTGGGAACAGCTCTTTTTGCGAAACGAGGTAGAAGGACGAGATGGAAAACGTCGACGCGAGAAAGAGGGGGAAATCGATGTAAAGCATCTCCCACCAACCCTGGTAGAAGCGGATGATCATGGCCGGCATGAGCAGCACCGACAGGATGACCATCAGCGGGTAGCTGAGGTTGGCGGTGAGGTGATACCAGGCTTCGACTTTGACCCGCAGCGGCACGTCGGAGTGGAAGAGCCGCGGCAGGATCTTCTTCGACGTCTGGATGAGCCCTTTGGCCCAGCGCTGTTGCTGGGTTTTGAAGGCAGTCATTTCGATAGGAACTTCGGCGGGGCACTCGACGTTCTGAAGGTATTTGAATTTCCAGCCGACGATCTGCGCGCGATAGCTGAGGTCGGTGTCCTCGGTCAACGTGTCGTGCTGCCAGCCGCCAGCCTGATCGATCGCGATGCGGCGCCACATGCCTGCGGTCCCATTGAAGTTGAAGAAGACGCCGGAGCGGGCGCGAGCGCCGTGCTCGAGTACAAAGTGTCCATCGAGCAGAATGGCTTCGACCTGGGTGAGGAAGCTGTAGTCGCGGTTGAGGTGGGTCCAGCGGGTCTGGACCATGCCGATCTCGGGCTCGGCAAAGTGGTGGATGACGCGCATCAGCCAGTCGGCGGGAGGCGTGAAGTCGGCATCGAAGATGGCGATGAATTCACCGGTGGCGGTCTTGAGACCTTCATCGAGGGCGCCGGCTTTGAATCCCACACGGTTGGTGCGGTGGATGTAGACGATGGGATTGCCGACGGCACGGAAGCGCTCCACGATGGCCTGGGCGACCTCTTTGGTTTCGTCAGTGGAATCGTCGAGGACCTGGATTTCGAGCAACTCGCGCGGATATTCGATCTTGCAGATCGAGTCGATGAGGCGGTCGACGACAAACTGCTCGTTGAAGATGGGGAGCTGGATCGTAACGCGGGGCAGCTGCTCAAAGTGCGAAGTGGGCTCGTGGGTGGCGTTTTTCCTGTTGTGGTAGTAGAGCCAGACGAGGGTGTAGCGGTGGAAGCCGTAAAGGGCGAGCACGATCATCACGGCGAAATAAGGCGTCAGGAGCGCCGTGTCGAAGGAAAAAAGCTGCCAGTGGTAGAGGTTCTGAAAGGTGTGGTCGCCGTAGTGGGTGCGCAGGTAGTGGCGGAGGTCGTTTTTGACAAAGAAGAAGGCCAGGGCCTGAGCGTAGGTCAGCAGGGATGCAGTGGCCGCGGCAAGGAACATGAAGGAACAGGGTACAGGGTGGAGGGGGCAGGGTACAGGAATTGTTCTCGATCCAGGAGCCGGTAGCCGGGTGCTATCGAATCGCGCTTGCGCGCGATGCCCATTCTGATGCGCAGGAAAGGCGCATCAGAATGGGGCACCGGAAGGATCACGATCAGTTTTGTTTATCTCCGGCCGAAGCGGTAGACGATGCCCATGTTGCCGCCTAAATTTTCCTGGAAGCTGGAGCCGTAATTCGTAATGACTTCGTTGCCCGAGAAGCGGAAGGCGACGGACGGGCTGAGGTTCCAGTCGGCAGAAACGCCACCGAGGAAGTTCAGGACCGTGGAGTCGGTGTAGAGACCGACCAACTGCGGTGGAAGGCCGTGGGTTCCGGTGCCGAAGTTGCCGTGACCGGCGCCGGCGAGGGCCTCAGCGGTCCAGCCCCAGCGTTGGCCCTTGAAGAAACGGTAGCGGGGTCCGCCCATGAAGGTGTACTGGCTGATGCTGGGGTTGAAGACCGAATAGGGGTTCGTTCCCGTATAGGCGGTGCCGTAGTAGCCGCGAAAATCGGCCGCGATGCCCAGGTCGCCATGGATATAGTCGGTGACATCGACGATCCAGCCTGCCTCGTTCATGCGCTGCAGGGAGTTGCCGGGCGTGAAACGCAGGGAGCCGCCGGCAAAGTTCAGCTCATATTTGTGGCTGTAAGTCTCCTGAATGATCTGCCGGACGCGAACCTTGCGACGGGCGTTGACGCGAGCCTGGGCTTCGCGAAGGACCTGGGCGCGGTCCTGGGGGGCGGACTGCTGGTCCTGAGTCTGGTCCGGGGGCTGGGTTTGCGGCGTGGCAGCGGGCTGCTGGGAGGAGGAATCCTGTGCGCGGATTGCAGAGGGGAAAAGGACAAGGAGCGCGAGGAGCGGATACAGGGCGTATCCAAAGAACTTGCGAAAATACATGAACCTGGGTGCCTCCACTGCTTAGACGGAAAATACAAGGGTACAGGGTACAGGGTATAGGGTACAGGGGGCTGGGTACAGAGGGATGGCGGAAGACAGGAGACGGAGAGACCCGAAGCAGGCACGGCTGCGCGTTGCGGAATCTTCATCACCGTGCAAGGATGCCGGGGAGGCATGCGGTTATTTTGGGGACTGAGGAAAATTACGGATGAGATTTCTGCTGGGAGTCGTGCTGGGGCTGTTGGTGCTTCCGCTGTGCGCGTTGGTCTATCTCCATATGGGACATCCGCCGGTTGCGGTAGCCGATTCTGCGTTTCCATTTGAAAAGCAGATTGTGCGGGTTCCGCTGCAGGCACGTATCGACAACGAGATGCCGAAGAGTGCGCCGATTGAGGCGAGTGCGACCAACCTGACCGCCGGTGCCCAAATCTATCGCGAGCAATGCGCGGCCTGCCACGGTTTGTACGGGCGGCCATCAGCATACGCAACACACATGTATCCGCACGCGCCACAGTTGTGGGCTCCGCATCGCAATGGCGTGATCGGCGTCAACGATGACCCTGTGGGAGAGACCTGGTGGAAGGTCACCAACGGGATCCGGCTCACCGGCATGCCGGCGTTCAACAAAGTGCTGAACGAGACGCAGGTCTGGCAGGTAACTGTGCTGCTGAAGAGCGCGGGCCAGCCCATGTCACCCGACGCGATGAAGCTGCTGACCACGCCGCTGGAGTATGGCGTTGCGCAGTCCTCGGTGAGTTCGCCCATTCCGGCGCAGGCGACTTCAGGACACTAAGGGTGGCCCGATCCTCAGTATTTCGACTTGATTGTGTAGGTCAGTCCTGTCGTGAACTCGAACGAATTCCGTTTCGTTGGAGGGGAAGCCGGCGGAGGATCATTCAGGTAGCTGTCGTTGGAGCCGACGGAAAACGCCAGCTTGCGAAAGACCGGCATGGTGAGGGAGTCGGATTCCGAGGCTGAGTAGGCGTAGGGGTTGTTGTACGCCGGAATCCACGACAGCTGTTGCTTGAACTGCACCTTGTAAGGAAGCTTGGCCGCCCAGGTACTGTTCAATGTCGATCCGATGAGGTTCTGGTCCTCGCCCTCGGTCGCGGCGATAAAAGTCTGGCCTTCATACTGCAGCGTGGATTTGACGTCCAGCTCCTGGGTGGGGCGTTTGACCGCGGTCCAGCCAATGCCGGCGCCATAGATCTGCTGCAGGTCCAGGTCCTGAGCGAAGTTGTGGTCGAAGGCTGTCTGGGCGAGCAGGTAAAGGCGGGGCGAGAAGTACTCGTCGCGCTCGGCGTCGGCGTGGTAGATGGAGCTTTTCGAACTGCTCGCGGGGGTCATCACACCGTCGTTGGCATACGCGGGCTGGATAATTTTGCCGAAGGAGCCGCTGAAATCCAGGGACGTGCGGTTGTGCGTATCGAGCCAGTTCACGGTCGGTGCGGAACGCGCCAGGTTGACGGATCCCGCGAAGGTGTACTGAGACTGGCTGGCCTGCACGACGGTGGCTCCGGCCGTGATGGCTCCGTTCCAACCGGCGAAGAATCCTGGATGGCCGGCGATCTGTTTTCGCAGCGTGGTTTCATCCACGATGTACTCGGCGCTCTTCAGGGGGATGGGCGCGATCGCCGCGCCGGTGGCGGGGTGGATGGTGATGAGCTGGTCGACCACGGTCAACTCGCCCTCAGGAATGCCCGCCGGAAGTTGCCCATGGTGGGTGAAGACGCTTCCTTCGAGGACGGCGAGCCTGGTGCCCGTATGTAACTCCCTGATCTTGTCCCATTTCACGACGAGGTCGCCAAAGATCTCGCTGTGGAAGACGACCTCGCTGCCGACGGCGCGGACCAGCGTACCGGAGAGGCGATCCCCGTTCACGAAGACCAGGGTGTCGGGCGCGGGCTTCGCGTCGGGTTTCTTGCCGGCTGCGGCGGAGGCGTTGACAGCCGCATGGGCCGGCGCGGCGAAGTGGGAAATCAGGGTGGCGAGCAGGGCAATCCAAACGCCCCGCACTACAAAGCGCGGGGAACCAAGCGCGCAAATCATGCGGACAAGAACTCCAGGCAAGAAGTCGATCAGGAAAACCTAAACGCAAAGCCGTTCTGATCCGATCCTAAAGGAAGGACGGCCTGCGGAAATCCCGATTCCGGGACGGGTTCCCGCAAGGGTACCTGGCGAAAGTCACGGGTCGCAGGTGTGACCAAAATCACGGAGTTCCGGGGTCTCCGCCCGTATGCTGCACCTACGGTCGGCAATATAGGAGCAAAATGGTCGCAATTGCGCTATTATCGGATTTTGGGGTCGAGGACACGGATGAAGTGGCCCTGTCCGGAGCATGGAAGTTGAGTCTTCTGAGCGAATTGCCCATTGGAATGGTCGGGGTGGTGGAGTCATTGGATCTGCCCGGGGAAATCCAGCATCACCTGATGCACATGGGGTTTGTTCCAGAGGCGCGGGTGATGGTGGTACGGCGCGCGCCGGCGGGGGACCCAACGGTGTATTCAATTGACGGCTTTGAAGTGGCTCTGCGGCGAGACACGGCCGGGGGTATCCGGGTTCGCGAATACGAAGGGCAGGGCACGAGGCAGGGATGAGCGATTGCTGCAGCACCACGGCGACGATTGAGGTTCCTCTTGAGCCGAGAGTCGCTGGGCGAATTCGGACGGTGGCCCTGGTGGGACCGCCGAATTCGGGCAAGTCGACGCTCTTTAATCGGCTGACCGGGTTGCGGCAAAAGGTCGCGAATTATCCGGGTGTGACGGTGGAGCAGCGGGTGGGTCGGCTGAACGGAATTGGCCGCGGCGACCTGACCCTGATCGATCTGCCTGGAATCTACGGATTATCGTCTTATTCAGAAGATGCGCGCGTTGCGGTGGATGTGCTGCACGGCGAGATGCCGGGCACGCCCGCGCCGGACGCAATCCTGCTGGTGCTGGATTCCTTGCAACTGCGGCGGCAATTGATGCTGGCTGCACCGGTGCTGAGTCTGGGCCTTCCCACCCTGGTCCTGCTCAACATGAGTGACGTGATGGAGGCGCGCGGCGGCCGAGTGGACACGCTGGCGCTGGCGCAGGAACTGGGCGTGCCGGTGGCGAAGATCAGCGCGACGCGCGGCACAGGACTCGACTCGATCACCCAATTTCTGAATCGCAAGGCCGAGCCCGAGAAGCCGGTGGCGCCGGCGGCTGGCCGCATTGAACTGCCCGTGATGGGCAATCCTCGCTCCTACCGGCAGTGGGCGACTGGCATCAGCACCCGGACGAAGTACAAGGCGCCGATTTCCAATGAGTGGACGAAGCGAATCGACGGCGTCCTGCTGCACAAAGTCTGGGGACCGCTGATCTTTCTGGCGGTCGTCTTCGCAGTGTTTCAGGTGGTGTTCTCGATCGGGCAGCCGCTGAGCGATGCCTTTGGCAACGTTCTCAACCTGGGCGGCGATAAAATCGGCGCGCTGCTGGGCCACAATTGGGTGGAATCGCTGCTGATCGACGGCGTCTGGCGCGGCGTGGCTTCGGTGCTCGTCTTTTTGCCACAGATCCTGCTGCTTTTTCTGTTCATCGGCGTGCTGGAAGATTCCGGCTACCTGGCGCGCGCGGCTCTGATCGCGGATCGGGTGATGCGCTCGATCGGGCTCAACGGCAAAGCTTTCATCCCGCTGCTTTCGGCGTATGCGTGCGCGGTGCCGGCGATCATGGCCACGCGGACCATCGAGAATAAGCGCGACCGATTCGCGACGATCCTGGTAGCGCCCTTCATGACCTGCTCGGCGCGTTTGCCGATTTACATGCTGATGATCGCGGCCTTCATCCCCAACAAGCCGATTCTTGGAGATTTATTCGGGTTGCGCGCGGCGGTGATGCTGTCGCTGTATGTGCTGGGATTCGTGGCGGCGCTGGCGACGGCGTGGCTGCTGAAGTCCTCGATTCTGAAGGCCTCGTCGGCGCCGTTCATCCTCGAACTGCCACAGTATCGGTTTCCTACAGTACGCTCGCTGAGCTTACGGCTGGTGGATCGCGGCAAGGTGTTCCTGCGCCAGGCCGGGACGGTGATTCTGGTCGTCACGCTCGTGCTTTGGGTCCTGAGCCATGTCCCTTTCCACACCGATCTGACGACGAGTGTGATTGGGCGCCTCGGCCATCTCATCGAACCCGCGATCCGGCCCCTGGGATTCAACTGGAAGATCGGCATTGGCCTGCTGACCTCGGTGGTTGCGCGCGAGGTGATCGTCGGGACACTGGGGACACTCTACGGGGCGGACCCTGCGACGCAGTCCCTCGGGCTGCAGGCGGCGTTGCGGCACGATCTGACACTGGGCGGCGCGATGGCGCTGGTGGTGTTCTTCGCGTTCGCGCTGCAATGCACCTCGACGCTGGCGATCGTGCGGCGCGAGACAAACAGCTGGCGCTGGCCGGCTCTGCAGTTCGTCTATATGGGCGTGCTGGCTTACGTTGCCGCGCTGGCGACGAATCAGATCATCGTGCAGTTCGTGCATTAGCCTGTAGCCGGTGGCCTGTAGCTTACGAACTGGTTCGAATCGCGGTGAACCGGGCACTAGGGTGCCAGGGCATAGCGTAAAGGCCGGTGTCCGCTGCTTCTCCAGAAATAGATGAGCACGATCACGCTGGCGACCGCTGCGTAGGCGCACCATACCGAGGTGAATGCGTATTGCTTGACCGCATCCACAATCAAGAGGATCGCAAGGTTCACTACGCCGAAAACGACCATCGCCCTGACTTTTGAAAAGAACAAAGAACCGCAGGTGGCGATGACGTACAGGATCGCAATGATCATGTGCGCGCTTCCCTGGTTGGTGTACACGATGCTGTTTTGCCGGATGTAGATCTGGGTCGGGTAGGCCGTCAGCGCCCACAGGATATACAGCCCGGTGGCTCCGCCGACAATGAGGAAGGGGACCATGCGCTTGCGGGCGACGCCGTTCGGTTCGAAGAAAAACACGCCAAGGGGTAACAGGAACGGAAGAAGCCCCTGCGCATAGAGCATGTAAGCCGCGCCCATGTCGTGAGTGACGATGGGCGAGAGTCTTCCATCGAGGCCGAGCCAGACGAATCCCTCGATGAACTGATGGATAGCGAAGAGCAATGGGAGCGAGGCGAACAGCAATTCCCGGCGATGCTTGACACGGGTCAGCGTGACGATGCCGAGGCCGCCGAGAACTCCGCTGCCAACGAAATTAGCGGTTGCTGAAAAGCACATGGTCGTCTCCGTGCGTGGATTATACGGTTCGTCGCCGAACGCGAGAGTCCGCTGCAGGATGCCGGGAGTGAGGGAGAGACGGCGAGCAGCAGGGAGTAGGATTCTCTTCGTGAAAAAGTTCCCTGTTCAGTCCGCTCTGTTCTGTTTTGTCGTTCTGATTTTTTCCATTCCAATCGTTTTTGCTCAGGCGAAGCACGGGTTCGTTCACGTGCAGGGCGAAGATCTGGTCGACGGCGGGGGGCAGCCAGTGCTGTTGCGCGGCATCAACCTCGGGAACTGGTTCGAAGTGGAAGGCTACATGTTTCACTTCGAGGGGGGACCGCAGTCGCCGCGCGAGATCGAGGATCTGACCAAAGAGCTGCTGGGGGAGGAGAAGGCTGAGCAGTTCTGGAAACAATGGCGCGCGAGCTATATCACTGAGGCGGATATCGACCGCATCCACTCCATGGGCTTCAATTCCGTGCGCGTGCCGCTGCACTGGAAGTTCTTTAACAGCGACGATGCCGAAGGATTCAAGCTAGTCGATCAGCTGGTGCAATGGGCGCAGAAGGACGGGATCTACGTCATCCTCGACATGCATTGTGCGCCGGGCGGGCAGACGGGTTCGAACATCGACGACAGCTGGGGCTATCCATGGCTCTACACGAGCCAGGAGGCGCAGAATGAGGTGGTCTCTGTCTGGAAGCGGATTGCTGCGCACTACAGCAAGAATCCAACGGTGCTGGGCTACGATCTGCTCAATGAGCCGCTGCCCAACTGGCAAAAGCTGCAGCCGCTCAAGCGCGAGCTGGTGCCGATGTACATGAGGATCTCCGCCGCCATCCGGCAGGTGGACAAGAACCACGTACTGATCTTAGGCGGGGCGAACTGGGACTCCGACTTCGGTGTCTTTAGCGGCACGTTTGACCCGAACATGATGTTCACATTCCACAAGTACTGGACCGAGACGACGGACAAGAGTGTGATCCAGCCGTATCTCGATTTTCGCCACCAGCATCACGTTCCGATTTGGCTGGGCGAGTCGGGCGAGAACAAGGACGCGTGGGTCGAAGGCTTCCGCAGGACCCTGGAAGAGAATCATATCGGCTGGGCATTCTGGACCTACAAACGGATGGACGCGACGCCCTGTGTGGTGACGTTTGACCGCCCCGCGCACTGGGACGAGATTCTCGCGTTTGCGAAGACTCCAATCGGGACCGGCGATGCCGAAAAACGGCTGGCCGCGCGACCGCCGCAGGGCGACATTGACGCGGCGTTTGCCGATTTGCTGCGGAAGGTTCAATTCGCCGGCGAGCGAGTGAACCCGACCTACGTGCAGGCGCTGGGGTTGCAGACAGGTGATGCCCACATACAATAAAGTGGCGAACCGGATATGCAGAAGACACTCAAACGCAGGCTGAAGAACGCCAGCAAGCGATTGCTGCGGCGGGTTTTTGAACTCGGCCAGAAGCTCAGATTCGACATCCTTCCACGCCACTTCTACTCCGAGATTCCTGATCTGCGTATTCTGCGGAACAGCGCGCAATGGAAAGCTCCGCGCAGCATGTATGCGATGCAGTGCAACCCTGACATGCAGGCTGCGTGGGTGGAGGAGTGCACCAAACCTTATCGCGAGTCACTGCGCCAATGGCGGATCCACCGAACTGCGGTCGAAATGAACGGCAGCGATGAGGGATATGGCGAGGTCGAGGCGGACTTTCTTTATTGCTTCGTGCGCCAGATGCGTCCAGCGAGGATTCTGCAGATCGGCTGCGGCGTATCTACTGCGGTTTGCCTGCAGGCCGCGCGCGACGAGGGCTACACGCCTGAGATCATCTGCATCGAGCCCTTTCCGACGGCCTTTCTGAAGCGAGAGGCAGAGGCCGGCACCCTGGAACTGATCCAGAAGAAGGTGCAGGACGTGGGGCTGGAGTGCGTCGCAAGACTGCGAGGCGGCGATCTGTTTTTCGTAGACTCCAGCCACACGCTGGCTCCCGCTGGCGAGGTGAATCTGATCATTCTCGAGATGCTGCCGCGCCTGGCGATCGGAGTATATGTGCACTTTCACGACATCACCTTCCCCTACGACTACGGATCCGATGTGCTTACGTCCGGGCTGTTCTTCTGGCATGAGACGGCTCTGCTATACGCATTTCTGCTAATGAATCCAAACTTCGAGATGGCCGCCTCGCTGGCGCTGCTCCACCATCAGCGTCTGCATGACCTCGTGCGCTGCTTTCCGGATATCCAACCGAGATCCTTTGACGAAGGCCTCAGCACGGGCGAGGGACAATTCCCGAGTTCCATCTACCTGCGCCGGAAGGCGTAAGTCGGCCCGCCCAGCCGACTTGGGGCTGCCCCGAGCAGTGTTCGATTCCGAACAGAAATCTGCGATTACGGACAGCGAACGAGTCTGAAACAAAGCGGAAGCTATGTCTTTTCAAAGGTCTGAGGACTGAAGGGACTGGCGCGGCGCATGCACTGCTCTCTCTGAGCCAGTTTGGCAATTCCCCATTCGAAGTCATGGAGGCGAGCGTGTTTCCTGAACTGAGACAGGCATTGCGGCAACTGCGGAAGTCGCCGGGTTTTACGGCGACGGCTGTCGTCACGCTGGGGCTCGGTATCGGTGCGACAACCGCGATCTTCACCCTGGTGCAGCAGGTGATGCTGAAGTCGCTGCCTGTTACGAAGCCCGGGGAACTATGGCGCATCGGCAAGAAGATTCATTGCTGTGGATGGGGAGGCTACACACAGGACGAGGAGTTTTCCATCTTCTCCTGGGACCTCTACAAGCATTTTCGCGATAACACGCCGGAGTTTGCAGACCTGGCGGCGCTGGAGGGCGGTTCGCAGCAACTGGCGATGCGGCCCGCGGGGAGCCAGCAGCTGGTGGTGAGCCGCAACGGTCAGTATGTCTCCGGGAATTTCTTCCAGACGTTTGGCATCGGGCCGTGGATTGGACGCGTGTTGCAGCCCTCCGATGACATCGAAGGCGCGCCGCCGGTTGCGGTGATGAGCTATCGGATCTGGAAGGAAAAGTATGGTGGGGATCCGAAGGTCGTCGGATCGGTCTACCTGATCGACGGGCATCCGTTCACGGTGGTGGGCGTGGCGCCGCCGGGTTTCTTTGGCGCAAAGCTCTCGGGATGGGGCATGCCGGACATCTGGATTCCTGTGACGACGGAGCCGATGCTGGAGGGCTCGACGACACGGCTGAAGCTGCCGAGTCAGCACTGGCTGGACATCATTGGGCGGGTGGAAGCAGGATACGGATCCCAAAAAGCTGGAAGCGCGGCTGCGGGTGGAAGTGCACGACTGGCAGGCCAGCCATGTTGCGGACATGCTTCCGCAGGAAAAAGAGGTATGGCAGCAGCAGAAGCTTTATCTGACGCCTGGCGGCGCCGGCGTGGACGATATGCGCGCCCAGTATGAAGACGGTTTGAAGCTGCTGCTGGCTGCTGCGGGATGCGTGCTGCTGGTGGCATGCGCGAATATTGCAAATCTGCTGCTGGCCCGCGGCCTGAAGAATCGCCAGCAGACTTCGGTGCGTGTTGCGCTGGGCGCTTCGCGGAGCCGGCTGGTGCGTAAGGCACTGGTGGAAAGCGTAACCCTCGGCGTGGTGGGCGGCATCCTCGGCGTGGCCGTGGCGATGCGGGTACGCGGTTGATCGTGCATCTGGCGTTCGGCATCGCGAGCGCTGACAACTATGTGCCGATTCAGTCGACGCCGTCGGTGCCGGTGCTGCTGTTTACGCTGGGCGTCGCAGTGGCCACGGGCGTCGTCTTCGGGATCGCCCCGGCGTGGATGACCTCGCACGCTGAACCGATCGAAGCGCTGCGCGGCTCGCGCGGAACGACAGGCACGAAGGCGAAGTGGCCGCAGCGGATTCTGGTGATCGCGCAGGCCGCCATGTCGCTGGTGCTGCTGAGCGCAGCGGCGCTGCTGGGCCAGAGCCTGCGCAATCTCGAGCATCAGGATTACGGCTTCGAGATGAATGGCCGCTATGTAGCCTGGATCAATCCGAAGTTGGCGAACTATAAGCCTGAACAACTCGATAATCTGTTCAAAGAAATTCTCGACAAAGTCGGCGCGATTCCTGGAGTGCAGAAAGTGGCCGGATGCCTGTACGCACCGATGAGCGGCGATAGCTGGAACACCGGTGTGTTCGTCGAAGGCAAACCGGAGCCAAGCGCAAAGGAAGACTATGGCGCGATGTGGCTGCGGGTGACGCCGGGGTTCTTCGAAACGGTGGGCAATCCGATGCTGATGGGGCGGCCGATCACCGACCAGGACACCGCGTCGACCCGGCGGGTTGTGGTGGTCAACGAAGCCTTTGCGAAGCGGTTCTTCAAGGGCGAAAACCCAATCGGGCAGCATTTCGGTCCGGACAAGAAGGAGAACGCGGGCTGGTGGGAGATCGTGGGCGTGGCGAAAACGATGCGCTACAACTCCTACGAAATGGAAAAGCCGGCGCGACCAATGTTCTTTCTGGCCGAGTCGCAAACTGATCCGGTTCTGACGGTGGACCAGGCCGGCGAGGCGTGGTCGCACTATCTTTACAACCTCGTGCTCTGGGCGCCAGGACATCCGGTGAACCTTGAGGCGCAGGTGCGCAAGGCCCTGGGGGACATCGATCCCAACCTTGTGCTGTACACCGTCGATCCTTATCAGCACCTCATCGACACCTCCTTTGCGCAGCAAAACATGATTGCGACGCTGACGTTGTTGTTCGGAGGGCTCGCGCTGGTGTTGGCCGCCGTTGGGCTGTACGGCGTGACGGCGTACACGGTGGAGCAGCGGACCAGCGAGATTGGCGTGCGCATGGCGCTCGGAGCCGATCGAGGCCGCGTGGTGAAGATGGTGCTCCGCGGCGCGTTCTGGCAGGTCGGGGTGGGACTGCTGATCGGCATTCCTGCGGCGATTGGAGCGGGCAAGTTGATCGCCGATCAACTGTACGGTGTGAAGGCGTGGGACCCGATGATGCTGGGCGGTGCAACGTTGCTGCTGGGTCTCGCCGCCCTGGCAGCGGCGATCATTCCGGCGCAGCGGGCAGCGAATCTGGATCCGGTGGACGCACTGCGTGCGGAGTGAGGCCGAGCCAAGAGCGAGCAAAAGGCGATGAGCGAAAAACATTTAGCGAAGAGCGTTTGGCAAGCAGCATTTAGCTAACGGCTTTCTGCTAAACGTCCTTTGCTGACAGTTGTTCGGCTAATCGTAGTTCGCAAGCAGCGTTTAGGGAGGACCGAGAATGGTGAACGATATTCGATACGCGCTGCGTCAACTGAGAAAGTCGCCGGGGTTCGCGTTGACGGCGGTGCTGACGCTGGCGCTGGGCATTGGCGCGACGACGGCGATCTTCACGCTCGTCTACGACGTAATGCTGCGGCCTCTGCCTCTCCCTCATGCCGAGCAGTTGGTGCGCGTGCAGGAGAAAGTCGCCGAGTGGACCGACATGTACCCCACACTGCCGGTGAGTGCGAATCACTTTACCTTCTGGCAGCAGCACAGCAGGAGCTTTGCAGCCATGGCGGCGCTTGAGGAATATGACATGCCGCTGCAGACCTCCGGCTCCCAGGGCGAACGAGCGATGCAGGTGGATGTGATGAGCGCGACACCCGGGATCTTCGCGGTGGTTGGGGTGCAGCCCTCGCTGGGACGCGCGTTCACCGTGGACGAATCGCAAAAGGGACACGAGCGGGTGGCTGTGCTCACCGATCCGCTGTGGCGGGATCAGTTTGGCGCGGATTCGGGCATCATCGGGCGGACCGTAAAGTTGAACGGGTTTGCCTACACGGTGGTGGGCGTGATGCCGGAGTCATTCCACCTGCCGTCAGCATGGGGCGGCAAGGAATCGCTCGGCGCGATCATTCCCATGGCCTTCGACAAAGATCTGCTCGAAGAGACGATGGGGGATTTGAACTACTTCGGCCTGGCTCGGCTGAAGCCCGGGGTGTCGGTGGCGGCGGCCAATGAGGAGTTGAATGCGGAACAGCATGCGATTGCGTCCACCCTGCCGCCGAATGAGAAAGCGACGCTCGCCGCTGTCCTGACTCCGTGGCAGGAAGATCTGGTGGATGGAAGCCGCAAGCCGCTCATGATCCTGCTGGGTGCGGTGGCGGGTCTGCTGCTGGTGGGCTGCGTGAACATTGCGAACCTGCTGCTGGCGCGCGCTGCCGGTCAAAAACAGCAGATGGCCGTGGCGGCGGCTTGGGCGCAAGCCGCGGCTGAGATGTTGCGCATGGCGATGCGCGAGACGGTGATCCTGGCTGGCGCCGGCTGCGGGCTCGGAATCCTGCTGGCGATGCTGATTGTGCCGCTGATGCAGCACTACCTGCCGCCGGAACTGAATTTCCGCGGAGCATTGCATCTGGATTGGGCGGGTGCCGGATGCGCGCTCCTGCTGGCAATGGTGGCCACGCTGCTGGCCGGCGCCGCCCCGGCGTGGATGGTCTCGCGCACGGCTCCCCAGGAGGTTCTTCACAGCGAATCGCGCCTGGCGAGCGAGTCGCGCGGCAGCAAACGCGCACGACGCGTGCTGGTGGGCGTTGAGGTGGCGGTCAGCGTCGGTCTGGTCCTGATGACGGGACTCGTCGTAGCGAGCCTGGTGAAGCTGATGCGCGTGGATCGCGGGATTCGACACGGAACGCACGCTCGCGGTGAGCGTGGAATTGCCGTGGCAAAATTATCCGAACCGGCCCAAACGCGCCGAGTTCTATCGCGACGCACTGGCGAAGTTGAATGCGCTGCCGGGGGTCGAGCAGGCGGCTCTGACGTCAGTTCTGCCGCTCAATGGAGAAGGCTGGGGAGACATGGCGCAGCTGCCCGGCGACACGCGGCCGTGGACGCAGCTGCCGGGGGAAAGCTGGCGCTGGGTGAGCCCGAATTATTTTGAGGCCATCCATCTGCGGCTTTTGGCGGGACGCTTCTTTACGAACAGCGAATGGGGACGAAACGAAGCGATTCTCTCCGAGCGCACCGCCAAGGCGCTATGGCCGGGAAAGAGCCCGCTGGGGCAGCAATTCAGGCGCGCGGGGGCTGAGGGTGAGGCGCCGTTCACGGTGGTGGGCGTGGTCGCGGATGCGCGCACAGTGACTCTGGCAAAGCCGGATCCGATGTTGATCTATGTGCCGTACTGGTTCCGCAGCGATGCCATCGGCGGGCTGGTCATCCGTACACACCAGGCTCCCGCTGCGATGGCGGAATCGATCCGGAAAGCGATTTGGAGCGTGGATGCGGGCGTTGCTGTGCCGGAGATGCGGCTGCTGAGCGGGGTCGTGGCAGATTCAGTAGCGGACCGGCGTTTCGAAATGGATCTACTGGTCGTTTTTGCGGTCAGCGCTCTGTTGCTCGCTGGACTGGGTGTGTACGGTGTCGTGACGTATTCCGTGGTGCAGCGGCAGCGCGAGATTGGGCTGCGCCTTGCGCTGGGTGCGCAGCGCGCGAATATTTATCGTCTGGTTTTGCGAGATGGGCTGTTGCCAGTGGCTGTGGGAGGCGCGGCAGGCATTGCGACAGCGCTCGCGTCCGCGAAGCTCGTCGGCAGCCTGTTGTTTGAAATCAGCCCTTATGATCCGGTGATGGTGAGCGCCGCCATGGCCGTGCTGATGGTAGTCGGAGCAGCCGCTTGTCTGCTGCCGGCGCGGCGCGCTGCGCTCGTCGAGCCGATGGAAGCGCTGCGCAGCGAATGAGTAAACCGTGAAGAGGGAAAGTGAACAGACAGGAAGCGGTCGGAAGCGAGATTCAGCAATCGAGGTGAAGGAACAATGTGGGGAGATCTGAAATACGCGGTGCGGCAGCTCAGGAAGTCGCCAGGGTTTGCATTGACAGCCGTGCTGACGCTGGCTTTGGGGATTGGCGCGAATACCGCGATCTTCACGTTGGTGGATTCGATCATGCTGCGCCCTCTGCCTTATCCGCAGCAGGACCGGTTGATGCGGATCAACTACGGTGGCGGCGAGGCCACGGCGGCGTATTTTCCCAAGGGCTGGGTTCGTGCGCTGGGTGAAAACTCGAAGGCGTTCTCGGCCATCAGCGGATTTGGGCCCGACGCTGAATCGAACGTCGGCTATGCGAATGCTCCGAATCGAGTCTTTGGCGCCGAGGTGATGGTCAATGCTTTCGACGTGCTCGAGGTTCGTCCGGTTCTGGGCCGGTTCTTCACGGCCGAGGACGCGATGGGTGGCCATGATCCGGTGGTCGTGCTCAGCTATGGCTACTGGCGGCAGCATTTTGCCGCGAGCCCCGCAGTCCTCGGCGAGAAGATTCGCATCGACGGGATTACACGGCGCGTGATCGGCGTGATACCGGGCGGCGTGCGGTTTCCTTACGCGGATACGCAGTTCGTCACTCCAGTGACCTTTAAAAGCGGCGATGTGTTCGATCCCTGGGCAAACTTCGATCTCCGGGCGTTCGGCCGGCTGAATCCAGGGGCAACAGCAGCGCAGGCGCAGCAGGAGATGCATGGTTTGCAGAAACGCCTGCTCAACTCGTTTCCGTTCCGCATGCCCGATATCTGGGCATCGGATATGAAGGTGGTGCCTCTGCTGGAAGAAGAAGTAGGTGCGATGCGGCCGCGCCTGTTGCTGCTGTTCGGGGCGGTCGGGCTGATCCTGCTGATTGCGTGCGCCAACGTGGCGAACCTCATGCTGGCTCGGGCCGCGGGCCGCGAGCGCGAAATTGCCGTGCGCAGCGCGCTGGGTGCGACGGGCTCGCGTCTGGTGCGTCAACTGTTGGCAGAGAGCGTGGTTCTCGGCGCGGTCGCTGGGCTGGTTGGGCTGTTCGTCGCTGCGGTGAGCCTCCAGGCCCTGGTGTCCCTGCTGCCGGCCGATACTCCGCGACTCGCCGATGTCTCCTTGCACTGGCCGGTCTTTGTTTTCGCAGCGATCGCGTCGGTGGTCACCGGGATTCTCTTCGGGTTGATTCCGGCGCTGCGCATGGCGTCACCCAACCTGCGTGACAGCTTGCATGCGGGTAGCCGCAGCGTGGCAGGCAAGGCGGGTCAGTTCCGCATATCGATGCTCCTGGTGATGGGCCAGATCGCTCTGTCGGTCGTCGTGATTACAGCAGCAGGACTCATGCTGCATAGCCTGTGGAGCTTGTCCCAGGTGAATCCTGGATTCACCACCGATCGTATTGTTACTGCCGAGGTGTCGCTCGATTCGACGATGTGCCCCGGACTGCCTGGCACGGAGCCGGCGAATCAACGGGGTCATTGCCAGCAATTCTTCTCCGGACTGCTGGATCGCCTGCAGGGTCTGCCTGGACTGGAAAGTGCTGCCCTGACCAATCTGCTGCCTCTGAGCGGGCAGGACGGCAACTACGTGTATGACGCCGAGGGGCATCCGCGGACGCCGCGCGAAGGAGCCAGGCTGGCCGCAGGCCGCATGGTCTCTCCCGGCTACTTTGCCACGCTGGGAATTCGGCTGGTCAGCGGACGGCTTCTGGAAGACCAGGACATGTCGGGCGCGAGCCGAGCGCTGGTGATCGACCAGAAGATGGCGCAGGAGCTATGGCCTAATGAGGATCCGCTCGGAAAACATCTGATTGATGTGGCCGCTGAGAAGACTGCGGCGGTGTTGGACCCCAGGGCGGCTTCGGTGGTGGTTGGGGTAGTCACCAACACCCATGAGCGCACGGTGGCGAGTGACTTTGGCGATGAAGTCTACGCGCCCATGACCGAACAACTGGAGGCGCCGGTCATGTACGTCCTGCTGCGAACCAGGGCGAGCACCCAGGAGACGGCGGCAGAGCTGCGAAATACAGTGGCAGCGATCAATCCGGACGTGCCTGTGACGCGCTTGCGCACGCTGGACGAAGTGGTCGCGTCGTCGCAGTCAGCATCGCGTTCGCTCACGGTTCTGCTGCTGGCGTTTGGTGTCCTCGCGGTGGTCATCGGAGGCGTGGGTGTCTACAGCCTCATCGCCTACATCGTTAGTTGGCGCACCCGCGAAATCGGGATCCGGCTCGCGCTGGGAGCGCAGCGCTGGCAGATCGTGCAGGGTATCGTGCGGCAGAGCCTGGTGCTGGCGCTCGGCGGATCGGTGGCGGGGCTTGTCGGCGCGGCGCTGGTGGCCCAACTGCTGCGCGGCTTCCTGTTTGGCGTGAAGGCGGTGGATCCGGTCACCTTCTGCGCCGTACCGGTCCTGATGACACTGCTGGCGCTTACGGCGGCATGGGTTCCTGCCAGAAGGGCAGCGAGTGTCGATCCGATTAAGACATTGAGGATGGAATGAAAGACGCAGCGTTCGGCGTTCAGTGTTCAGGAACGCACCGGCGCGGCCAGCGGTTAACGCGGGGACGGACAAGGTCACGGTCGATTAGAAAGCGGGCAAATGATGGTTGCGGATCTGAAATACGCATGGCGGCAGTTGCGCAAGTCTCCGGGGTTTACGTTGACGGTGATCCTGACGCTGGCGATCGGGATTGGGGCCAACTCGGCGATGTTCAGCCTGATGGACGCCATCGTGCTGCGGCCGCTGGCCGTACCGGATCTGAACCGCGTGATGACGCTCAGCGATGAGCAGGGGCGCGGCAATTACAAGCAGGTGGCGCTGGGCAATTTCGAGGACTGGAAGGCGCAGAGCCGGTCATTTGAAGATCTCGCCATCTACCGCATGGACGAAGTCAGCCTGAGCACCAGCGGCGAAGCAGCTCGGGTGATGGCTGCGACCACTTCCGTCAATTTCTTTTCCGTACTGCGCGCACAGCCACTGATGGGGCGCGGATTTGATCCCAGCGAGGGCCAGGAGGGAAAAGACGAAGTTGCGCTGCTGAACTACGGGTTCTGGCAACGCCGATTTGGCGGCGACCCGGCAATTGTCGGACGGCAGATCGAATTGAATGGCCGGACCTACGCGATCATTGGCGTCATGCCAAAGGGCGTGCAGTATCCGTCGACGGCGGATGTGTTTCTGCCGCTGGCGCCTACGGCGGAAGAACTGAACGAGCGCAAAAACCACTACTACCTCGCAATCGGACGCTTGCGTGCGGCCGTAACGGTGAAGCAGGCCCAGGCCGAGATGGAGGGGATCGCAAAGCGCCTGGCGGTCGCTTATCCGGCGACGAATCAGGGACGCTCGGTGCATGTGGAGGAGTTGCTGGAGGGAATCAACGGTCCCTTTACAAATATGTACATGCGCATGTTGACGGGGGCGACCTTGTTTGTGCTGCTGGTGGTGTGCGCGAATATTGCGAACCTGCAGTTTGCGCGGGGCGTGGCCCGGCGTCCTGAGGTCGCGATGCGAACGGCGCTGGGCGCTGGCCGGTCGCAGTTGCTGCGCCAGTTGCTGATGGAGAATGTGCTGCTGGGGGTGTTAGGCGGAGCCGGAGGGCTGCTGATCGCAGAGCTGGATCTGCATTTCAATCTGGCTGCCATGCCGCAGCGCGTGGCCCGCTACATGGCCGGGTGGTCGAACATTTCGCTGAATGGGAGGGTGCTGATTTACTCGCTGCTGCTGGCGGTGGGCGCGGGATTGGCGGCGGGTTTGATGCCGGCGCTGGAGGCCCTGCGCGTGAACCTGGCCGAGCAGTTGAAGGCCGGATCGCGGACAACGAGCGGATCGCGGCGGACCCATCGCCTGCGGAACATTTTTGCGGCAGCGCAAATCGCGCTGGCGGTAGCGCTGGTGATTGGCGCCGCGCTGATGACGAAGGGGACGCGCGCCATCCGACACGGCGGAGATCGCTATAACCCGGATCAGGTGCTGACCTTTCAGGTGCATTTGCCGGCTGATCGCTATGCCACTGCGGAAAAGCAAGCGACCTATTACGACGACAGTCTCGCGAAACTGCAGGCGTTGCCTGGCGTGAAACACGTAGCCATGACGAACACGCTGCCGTGGGGCGATTACGGATGGATGGACGATTTTCGAGTCGAGAATCGCGTCGTGGTCCCCGGAAAATTTCAGAGCGCGATTCATCTCATGGTGAGCCCGGGATATTTTGAAGCGCTGCATATTCCCATTGTGGCGGGCCGCGGTTTCGACAGCAGCGACGGGCGGACGACGCAACCGGTCGCGGTGGTGAGCCAGGCCTTCGTCCGGCGTTATTTTCCGAATGAGAATCCGCTTGGCCACCGCATCCGGATGGGCGCAGCGAGTGGGCGCGACGATCCCTGGGTGAAGATTGTCGGCGTGTCCGACGAACTGGCGTTCCAATGGGGAGCCGAGACTGCAGATCCCGCTGTGGCGCTGGACGCGGAGCAGTTGCCCCCCGCGGGTGCGCGGTTTCTGGTGGTGACGGATCGAAATCCGCTGGCGCTGGCCAGTGCGGCGCAAAAGGCAGTGGTGAGCGTCGATCCGGCTGTGCCGCTGGATGCGGTGCAGACCTACCGGCAGATGATGGGCGAGTCGTTCGTGGGACTCTTCTACGCCGAGACCACGCTGGGAGTGGACGCTGTTATCGCACTGTTGCTGGCGGCGATTGGAATCTTCGGCGTCATGGCGAATCTCGTGGCCGAACGGATGCGGGAGATCGGGCTGCGCCTGGCGGTGGGAGCGCAGCGCGAGGATGTGTTGCGCATGATCCTGCGCAAGGCGGGAAAGCTGGCCGGTGTTGGTCTGGTTATTGGGCTGGTGCTGGCCGCAGGGCTGGCGCGTTTGGTGGCGAACCTGCTGGTGGGTGTCCGGCCGAACGATCCGATTGTGTTTGGCGGGATCAGCGTGGCGATTGTCGTGATGGCAATGGTCGCCAGCTGGATTCCGGCGCGACATGCGGCCGGAGTCGACCCAATGGAGGCTTTGCGGGACGAATAGCGCGCGCCCTGAGGAGCCACCTGCCTTCCGGCAAAATTGGCGAGGTGTGCCCACTGGTTACGGAAGACAGGTGCGCCGCACAGAAAAAGCTTGTGCGATGGGAACGGAAGCGTACGGTGAAGCGTACTGCGTGACAGTCAGGTGGAGGCCCGCGCCATGTTCGCAGACGTCAAGTACGCACTCCGGCAGCTGAAGAAGTCACCGGGATTCACCGTGACGGCGGTGCTCACGCTCGCGCTGGGTATCGGAGCGAATGCGGTGGTCTTCAGCGTGATGAACGCCATCGTGCTGAAGCCGCTGAAGGTGCCCAACGCGAAAAACCTGTATATGGTGCAGCGGTTCCAGTATCCGTCGCAGTCGGTCCCCGACTATCGCGATCTGCGCGAACGCAACCACACCTTCGTCGACTTGTTTTCGTACAACATTATTGGGCCGGTCGGGGTGGACATCGGCGGGGGCAATCCCGTGACGGTGTGGCCATATCTGGCCAGCGGAAACTACTTCGACGCGCTCGGGATTCAGCCTTACATCGGGCGTTTTTATCATGCGGCCGACGAGCGCGGTGCGAACAGCGCGCCCTTCACAGTGCTGAGCTACGCCTTGTGGCACGCTCAGTTCCACGATGACCGCAGCGTCCTGGGCAGGGCGATCCAGATCAACAAACATCCCTACACCATCCTGGGCGTGGCGCCGCCGGACTTTCGCGGGACGGAGTTGTTCTTTGCGCCAGGGCTGTGGGTCCCACTGGTAGAGCAGCCGCAGATGGAGGGGTACAACAGCCTCGAAGAACGCGGCAACCACTCCGGTTTTGTGGCGGGGCGGCTGAAGCCGGGTGTGACGCCTGCGGAGGCCAGCGCGGATCTGAACACGATCGGCGCGTGGCTCGCGAAGACGTATCCGCACGAGGACGATGGAGTGAAGTTCACCCTGGCGCGCCCCGGCCTGGTGGGTGACATGCTCGGAGGGCCGGCGCGGGCCTTCATGGCGGGACTGATGCTGCTGGCGGGGCTCATCCTGCTGGCAGCGTGTGCGAACCTGGGCAGCTTGTTTGCGGCGAGGACGGCGGATCGCGCTAAGGAGATTGCGCTGCGTATGGCGCTGGGATCGCGGCGGCGCCTGATCCTGCGCCAGTTGCTCACCGAGGCGGTGGTGGTTTCGCTGGTGGGCGGCGTGGTGGGACTGGCAGGCGGCGTTGTGATCCTGCGCTGGCTGACGGCATGGCAACCGGTCCCCAACATTCCTATTAATGTGCCTGTCAATCCTGACCTATGGACTTACCTGGTGGCCTTCGGACTGGCACTGGTGAGCGGCGTGCTCTTTGGGAGCGTGCCGGTGCGGCAGGTGCTGAAGTCGGATCCGTGGCAGATTATCCGGGCCGGCGGCAGTGTGATGGCTCATCTGCGGCGGTTTACCGTGCGCGACTTGTTGCTGGCAGCGCAAATTGCGATCTGCGCGGTGCTGGTGACGTCGTCACTGGTGGCGGTGCGCGGGCTCGCGCGGTCGATGCACAGCGAGTACGGGTTCCAGCCGGACCATGTGATCCTTGCGACCACCGACCTCAAGTGGGCGGGGTACACCGACGATCGCGCGACCACGATGCAGAGGCGCATGCTGGACACGGCGAGCGCAATTCCGGGAGTCACGGCGGCCGGCTACACCAGCAATATACCGCTGAGCCTGGGCGGCGGCGACTCGTTTGTTTACAAGGATGCGACCACCGACTTTCGCCCCACCAACTTTGCGGCGGACGCGATGAACTACAACATATCGCCGGGATATTTTGCGGCGGCGGGCACGACCCTGCTCGCCGGGCGGGATATCAGCTGGAGCGATGAGAAGAGTGCGCCGCTGGTGGCGGTGGTGAATCGGGAATTCGCCCGCAAGGTTTTTGGCTCGGTGGATAAGGCCGTCGGCGGGCACTTCAAGTTCTGGGGCGGGAGCCGGGCTGAAGTCGTGGGAATCGTGGAGGACGGGAGATATCGATCGATTACAGAGGAGCAGCAACCGGCGATGTTCTTCCCCATCCTGCAGCACTCGTCCACGGGGATCTATCTGCTGGTGCGATCGAATCGTGATCCGCAGGAAATTGCGGGCGCGCTGCAGCGAAGCCTCCACGGCCTGGACGCCGGATTGCCTCTCATGATCGAGACGTGGAACAAGGAGATGGATGGAGCCTTGTTTGCGCCACGGGTGGCCAGTGTGGCCCTGGGCGTCCTCGGAATGCTGGGAGCGATGCTGGCTGTGACCGGAATCTTCGGCATGAGTTCCTATGTCGTCAGCAAACGGTTCCGCGAATTGGGCATTCGCATGGCACTCGGTGCGCGGCGGAAAGAAATTCTTCGCGCGGCGCTGGGCCGGGCGTTCATTGTGCTGGCAGTCGGGTCGGTGTTTGGCATTGGGTTGGGGGTGGCGGCGACGAAGGTGTTGTCGTACATCGTCTATCAGGCAACGCCCAGGGATCCTGTTGTGCTGGGCGGCGTCGCCGTCACCATGGTGCTCCTCGGGCTCATCGCCGCGTGGATTCCCGCGCAGAAAGCCCTGGGCGTCGATCCGTTGATCCTGCTGCGCGACGAATAGAGCAGCGTTCGGCGTTCAGCGTTCCGAAGACCGGGGCAGACCCTTAAGCCTGCCCTGTGATGCCGCATGACTGAAATTTTGGCAGTCCGCGACTTTTTGGCAGTTGCGTGGGTTAGCAGGATCAGGACAGACTGTCCGAGAGGACATCCCCAGCATGCCCACGAGCTTCCTGGCCTCCGTTCAACGTTGGTTTGCCTTCTTTCTGGTTGCCCTGCTGGTGTTACCCCCCGGCGAGCCTTTGGCCTTCGCGCGCAAGAAAAAGAAGGCCGACATGACCGCGGCGAGCCAGTCGCAGCTAACCCAGGATCAGCGCGCCCTGCATGTGCTGAACCGCCTCACCTTCGGACCGCGGCCTGGCGATGTCGCCGCCGTTGAAGCCATGGGCCTGGACAAGTGGATCAATCAGCAACTCAATCCCGAGACCATCGACGACTCCGCGCTGGAATCGCGGCTGGCTGCCTATCCCGCAATGCAGTTGAGCCGGCACGAGCTGATCGAGCGCTTCCCCTCGCCGGCGATGATTCGCCAGGCGGAGCAGGGCAGGCGCGGGGTTCCCGGGAATCCGGTGGAGAAGGCGATCTACAACGACCAGATCGCCGCGCTCCGGGATCGCCAGGAAAAAAAGGCCGAGAAAGCCAATCAGGGCGCTGTACAGAACGCCGACATGAAAGTCCAGAGCACCGGGCAATCCTCAGCTGCTCCCGCAAATTCGATGACAGCGCCCACGAACGACATGGCTCCGCCACCTCCTCCCGACATGCTGCCCGCGACCGCTGCCGCGAAACCAGCCCAGCCGTCGCTCGAAGAACAGGAGAAACAACTGTACGCAGATCTGGGCGCGACGAATCTCGTGAGCCTTCCGCCGGATCAGCGCGTGAAGAAGCTAATCGAGATGAAGCCCGACGAGTTCCGCGATTTCCTCCAGCGTCTGCAGCGGCCCGAACGCGTCGCGTTGTTCACGAACCTGACGCCGGAGCAGAAAGAAACTGTCTTCGCGATGATCAACCCGCAGCTCGTTGTGGGTGGCGAACTGCTCGTCACGCGCGTGCTGCGCGACGTCTACAGCGAGCGCCAGCTCGAAGCGGTGATGACCGACTTCTGGCTGAACCACTTCAACGTGTATCTGCGCAAGGGCGAATTCGCGCCCTGGTATCTGGCGGACTACCAGAACAAGGTCATCCGTCCGCATGCGATGGGCAAATTTGAAGACCTTCTCGTCGCAACCGCGCAGAGCCCCGCCATGCTCTTCTATCTCGACCAGACCGAGAGCGTCGGTCCGCATTCCCTCGCCGCGTGGCGTTCCCAGATGGGCATGAACGGCCAGGCCGCTAAAGCGCGTCCTGTGGGACTCAATGAAAACTACGCGCGCGAGCTGATGGAACTCCACACCCTCGGCGTCGACGGCGGATACACGCAGCGCGACGTCACCGAGGTGGCGAAGATCTTTACCGGCTGGGACATTGAGCGGCCCGACGAGGGCGGAGATTACACCTTTAACCCTCGCCGTCACGAGCCCGGACAGAAAGTCGCCCTGGGGCATCAGTTCGCCTTCAACGGCGAGTCGGAAGGCATGCAGGTTCTGCATCTGCTTGCGAATAGCCCGGTCACGGCGCATCATGTCTCGCTGCAAATCGCCCAGCGATTCGTCAGCGACAATCCACCTCCCGCTGTGGTGGACGCGATGGCGGCGACCTGGGTCAAGACCGGCGGCGATATCCGTGAAGTCCTGCGCACCATGCTGCAGTCGCCCGAATTCTGGTCGAAGGATGCGTATCGCGCCAAGGTGAAAACTCCCGAGGAGTATGTGATCTCTGCGGTGCGGGCAACCGGCGGCGAAGTGGTCCACCCGGCCGCGCTGGTGGAGGCGATTGGCCAACTGGGCATGCCGCTCTATGGCTGCCAGACCCCGAATGGCTATTCGTGGATGGCAGATGCCTGGCTCAACAGCGGGGAACTGCTGGACCGCATGAACTTCAGCCTCGCCCTCGCCGACAACAATGCCGGCACTGTGATGGGCTGGGACAAGCTGATGGGCATTGAAGCAACGCCTGGCGTCACAGCAGATGCGAAGGAAGGCAAGCTCGAGAACCTGCTGCTCGATGGCTCGGTATCGGACCACACGCGCAACGCGGTACTGGCGCAGCTCGCGCAGCAGCAGGGAAGCGCGCAGCCTGGGCCAATGGCGAAACTTCCGCCGCCGCGGCAGGTGAACTTCGTCCGGCCGCGTGAGTTCGGGCAGTTGCTGAACTCTGTCGCGCCGTTGCCACCGCCTGGGGATCAGGACGCGGCGCTTTTGGCTGGGCTGCTGCTGGGGTCGCCGGATTTCCAGCGGAGATAGCAGCGAAGCGCGCGGGGTCTCGAACCCCTGAATCTAGGACTGGTGGGTTCCCGCCGTTGCCGCATAGTCGGTGGTATCCACGCTCTGTGCAGGACGACGCGACGACCCCTTGCCTTTGAACAGACCAAGAAACGTCTGCAGCATGACATACAGCACAGGGATAAAGAAAAGGTTTAAGACTGTGGAGAGCAACATACCACCAATGATGGTGGTGCCTACCGAACGGCGGCCAGCGGATCCGGCACCGGAAGCAACGGCTAGCGGCAGCACCCCGAGGATGAAGGCGAACGATGTCATCAAAATGGGGCGAAGGCGCAATTCCGCCGCTTCGATGGCGGCATCGACAATCGTGCCGGCCTTTTGCGCGGAGCTGCTCGGCAAACTCGACGATCAGGATGGAGTTCTTGGCCGCCAGGCCGATCAGCATCACCAGACCGATCTGGCAGTAAATGTCATCGGCGTAGCCGCGCAGAGACTGTGCCAGCAGCGCCCCCAGAACCGCCATGGGCACGGCGAGCAGGATGATGAAGGGCAGGGCGAAACTCTCGTAGAGCGCTGCGAGGGTGAGATAGACGACGAGAATTCCGAGGGCAAAGATGGTGAGGGCCTTGCCGGCAGACTCGATTTCCTCCAGGGAGAGCCCGGTCCACTCATACGCCATGCCGTGCAGCATATTGTGATTGGCTACATCTTCCATGGCCGCCAGGCCTTCGCTGGTGCTGTAACCGGGCGCGGCGGAGCCGTCGATCTCCGCAGAACGGAAGAGATTGTAGTGGCTGATCACCTGTGGGCCTGAGGTGTTCTCGAGGGTGACGAGATTATCCAGCGAGATCATCTGGTTGGTCGATGATCGGACGTAATACTGCCGAATGTCGGAGGCGTTCTGGCGGAACTGCTGTGCCGCCTGCACGTAAACGCGATAGCTGCGGTTGTTGAAGTCGAAGTTGTTCACGTACTCCGAACCCATATAAACCTGCAGCGCGTCCGAGATCTGGCTGAAGGGCACTCCCAGCGCCTTGGCTTTTTCGCGATCGATGCGCACCAGCACCTGGGGATCGTTGGAGGTGAAACTGGTGTACAGGCCGGTCAGATCCTTGCGCTGCCCGGCGCGGGCGGCCAGCAGGTGCGCCGTCCTGTCCAGATCCGTCAGCGTGTTGCCGCCGCGATCCTGCAACTCAAACTGGAAACCGCCGAAGGTGCCCAGGCCCTGGATCGACGGAGGCTCCAGCGGGATGATCAATGCACCCGGAATCATAAAGAGTTTGGTTCGCAGACCGTTGACCAATTCGGCTGCGGACTGGCCTTTCCCTTTGCGTTGATCCCACGGCGTGAGTGCCACGAAGACGATGCCGTAGTTGGGGGCATTGCCGGAAAAGCTGAATCCTCCGATCGCGAACGAACCCAGGAAGTTGGCCTTGTCCTGTGCGAGCAGACCGCTGACCTGATCCTCGATATGACTCGTGTACGACAAGGACGCGCCCTGTGGCGCCTGGAC
Organism: uncultured Acidobacteriaceae bacterium; assembly: GCA_963705765.1. Taxonomy (GTDB): domain Bacteria; phylum Acidobacteriota; class Terriglobia; order Terriglobales; family Acidobacteriaceae; genus Palsa-343. The sequence continues at coordinate 276,750 of CAVPKU010000058.1, forward strand.
CAGAATCATGATGTAGCCCTGATCTTCCTGCGGGACGAAGGCCGTGGGCACACGCTTGTACTCATAGCCGGCAGCCAGAAGGCCGACGATAAACAAGATGATCATGACCCAACGAATGCGCAGAACCCCGTGGATGGCACGAGCGTAGCCGCGGCCCATGGCCTTGACGCCGCGTTCGGCCAGATGCAGAACCGAGTGCTTTTCCTCTTCCTTGCGCAGCAGCAGGGCGGCGAGCGCCGGCGACAGCGTCAGTGCGTTGAAGGCCGAGATGGCGATGGAGAAAGCGATCGTGAGCGAGAACTGTCGGTAGAGGATACCCGTGGTGCCGGGGAAGAACGAAACCGGCACGAACACGGCGATGAGCACCAGCGACGTTGCAACCACCGCGCTGGTGACTTCGCGCATGGCGGCGGATGTGGCGTGGTGGGGCTCGCTGTCACCCTCAGAAATATGGCGCTGCACGTTCTCGATGACCACGATTGCGTCGTCGACGACGAGGCCGGTGGCCAGGGTGATGCCGAACAGCGTCAGCGAATTAATCGAAAAGCCGAAGACGCTGACAAAAGCAAAAGTACCGACGAGGGACACCGGAATGGTGACGGCCGGAATGAGCGTAGCCCGCCAATCCTGCAGGAAGACAAAGATAACCAGGATGACGATGATGATGGCTTCAATGAGGGTCTTGATGACCTCATGAATCGATGCCCCAACGATGGTGGTGGTGTCGAATGCGACCGCATACTTCATCCCCGGCGGGAAGGATTTCGACAGGCGCTCGAGTTCTGCTTTGGCGTCGCGATCCACCTGGAGTGCGTTGGCGTTGGAAAGCTGCTGAACACCAAATCCGGTTGCGGGGATGCCATCAAAGGTCAGCGCGCTGCCATAGCTTTCCGAACCCAGCTCAGTGTGGCCGACGTCTCTGATCTGCACGATGCCGGCGGGCGTGTTCTTCACCACGATGTTGTCGAACTGCTGAGGCGTGCTAAGGCGGCCCTGCACGTTCACCGTGATCTGGAACGACTGCTTCAGATCGGAGGGCGGTGCGCCCACCTGGCCGGACGGAACTTCGACGTTCTGTTCCCGCAACGCGCTTACCACGTCAGACGCCGTGAGCTGCCGTGCAGCCAGCTTCACCGGGTCCAGCCAGATCCGCATCGCGTACTTGCCGGCTCCGAAAATGACGACGTCGCCAACGCCTTTCACGCGCTTGAGCGCATCCTTGACGTAAACATCAAGGTAGCTGGTCATGAACAGATTGCTGTACTCGTTGTGTTCGCAGTAGACGCCTGCGCCGAAGACGAAATTGCTGTTGGCCTTACTCACGGTGATGCCGGTCTGGTTGACTTCTGCGGGCAGCAGACCGGTGGCAGAGGACACGCGATTCTGCACGTCAACGGCGGCGATGTCGAGCGAGTAGCCGGTGTTAAACGTGGTGGTGATCGCGCTGGTACCGTCGTTGCCGCTGGTGGACTGGATATAGCGCATCCCGGGCACGCCGTTGATGGCTTCTTCAAGCGGCACGGTGACGGCGGATTCCACCTGGCCCGAGTTCGCTCCGATGTAAGCCGTCGCAACCGTCACCTGCGGTGGTGCCAGTTGCGGATACAGCGAGATAGGGAGCGACGGAATTACGACCGCTCCCGACAAAATGATCAGGAGCGCGCAAACAGTGGCGAAAACCGGGCGATGAATAAAAAAGTCAACCAAGGGTAGCCTCTCCGTGCATCTCTGTTCGCTGTTGCGGCCTCAGTTGCCGGCGTGCGGCTGGCCACCCGACGGAGGACCGGCGGGCAGTGGCATAACAGGCATGTGGTCCTGCAGGATCTGCGTGCCGGAAATGATGACCTTGTCGCCGTTGTTCAGACCGCTCAGCACGGCGTAGTCGTTGCCGATGGTGTCGCCCAGATCGACGGCCTGCTCGTGCGCGACGAAGTGCCCGGCGCCGGCATCCTGGGCCAGGAACACAAAGGCCTGGCCGCCCAGGCGCGTCACCGCCAGCACAGGAACAATCGGTTTCGGCGACATGCCCCAGATTACCCGCGCCTTCACCAGTTGCTGATTGCGCAGCAGCGGCGAACGAACCGCGGCCTTCACGAGGATTCCCTGCAGCTGGTCATCCACCTGCGGTGAAACAAAATCGATGGAACTGTTCTCGATGGCCTTGCCGCTGTTGTCGGCGATCTGCACGCCCAGCCCGCGGCGAATCTGCGCTGCCCGCTCGGTAGGAATGTAGATGTAAGCTTCAAGATCCTTATTCTCATCTACCGTGGTCAGCATGGTGGACGAAGAAACATAGTCCCCCACGTGGACCGGGACATCGCCAATAACGCCGTCGAAGGGCGCTGTGATGCGGTAGTACGCCAACTGCTTTTCCTGCTCCTGGCGCGTTGCGACCGCAGCATCGTAATCAGCCTTCGAGTTGGCGAAGGCCTGCTCTGCCTGGTCCAGTGCATCCTTACTGATAATGCCGGCTGCAAACAGTCCGCGCTGCCGCTCCACCTGCGCCTGGTTGTACCGGTACACAGCCAGTTTTTGTTGCTCCGTTGCGGCCTGCGACGCGAGCGTGGCCTCCTGCTTCGAAGGATCCACCTCCATCAGCAACTGGCCTGGCGCAACGTGATCCCCGGAATGAACCAGGATCTTCGTCAGATTGCCCGTCACCATTGGATTGATCGTCGCTGAGCGCCGCGATTTGATCGTCGCGACGTACTCGTCGGATTGCGGAACCGGCACGGCGGCAACGGTCAGGGTCTGCACCGGCAGCGCCTGCATCCCCGCTCCCGCGGATTGCTGGGGTTTTGCGTTGTCGCAACCCACGGCTCCGGCCAGCAGTACAGGCAGCGTAAGAAAGGGTAGAAAAAAGTGCGTTTTCACTACGGGACCTCGACAGGTCGTTCAGGACCGAAAGACTCAAATCAAACGATTCAGAAACAACTCAGGATACAGGAAGCGGTACACAGTTTTCCGTGACGGGGGAATGCATTTCCAGTGCTGGTTTGCGGATTGGATTCGGTACAGGCACGCGGGGCTTCAGGAAATGCCAAGCGGACGGTCCAGCTGTGAGACGGAGTACGTGCCTGCGGGCCGGAAGGTTCGGCACAAATGAAAACGGGCTGTCCGTTTCCGAACAGCCCGCTCGATTTTGGCTCGGGTTTTAGCGGCATCCCGGGTCAGGATGTGCCATCAGCAGGCACGATTGGATCCGTCCCTGCCTTTCCACTGCCTCCGCGGTATGGCAGCACGCTCCGGTGGCTCGGCAATCTTTGGACGGATTGCCAACAACTTCCGACCGGTTCGGCGGCTGGTCCGCCGTGGAAGCTTACCCGCCCGCTCTGGTCTCGCCTCCATAGTAGAGGTTGCACCATTTCGTGGTGCCTCCGGATGAGCCAGTGTATTCCAGCAGCGGCCCCATGGTTGGGGACTCGGCTCGAGTCACACTGCCCCTCCGGACCCGCGGGTCGGTGAAGACATTGCGCTTTGTTGCCGATTCAGTTGGTTTCGTCCGTACAGGGGACATCCATCCTCCTTCTCGGGTTTAAAGCGTTTCCGCCTTATATCTGGTTCGATAGCCTAACGGAGCATCGCGTTGCCAGTTCCGCGCGCGCAGTGGTGTGGAATTCCAAAAAAGAATTTTTCGTGGTTACTTTTGTTGCCGCAGTGAGGACTTTTTACCGTCCGGGAGCTTCGTTGCGCGGACGCACCTTGAACCAGATCGGTGTCCCCTCAAATCCAAATGCCGCACGTATTTGATTCTCCAGGAAACGCTCAAAGGAGAAGTGCAGCTTCACATCGCGGTCGGTGAACAGAACAAACGTCGGTGGCGCAACCGCGGCCTGGGTCATGTAATAAATCCGCACTCGCTTCGACATTGGCACGCTGGCGCGCTGGAAATCCACCCGGTCGAGGAAGCGGTTGATCTGCCCCGTGGAAACCCGCTTGCGCCTTTCGGCCGCAACCCGCAGCACGGTGTCCAACACGCGCGGAACATTGCGTCCTTCCGAAGCCGAGATGAACAGCACCGGCGCATAGCTCAGGTACTTCAAAACAGAGCGCAGCTGGCGCTCGAAAATGACGCGATCCGCCGCAGGCTTCCCGTCCGTGCGTCCCGTCGTAACCAGATCCCACTTATTGACAACGATGATCACCGAGCGGCCGCTCTCGTGCGCGTATCCTCCGATGGTTGCATCCGACGCGGTCACCCCCTCGGTTGCGTCGATCATCAGCAATGCCACATCCGCCGACTCCAGATGCCGTCGCGCCATCACCACCGAAAGCTTCTCCGCCATCAGGTGCGTCTTGCCTTTGCGGCGAATCCCGGCTGTGTCCACGATGCGCAGATCGTGGCCCTTGTATTGCATCACTTCGTCAACAGCGTCCCGCGTGGTCCCTGCGATCGGCGAGACGATGGCGCGCGCCGATCCAGTCAGCCCGTTCAGCAGCGTGGACTTACCCACGTTGGGTCGTCCGATGATCGCGACGCGCGTCTCGTGTTCTTCAAATTCGCCGTGCGTGCGGAGCAGGGAAGCAGTCGCTGCTTCCTCCTCCGCCGGTTCGATTTCAGACGCCGTCTGCTGCGGAGGCAGCACTGCGAAAACGTCGTCGAGCAGATCGCCGATGCCGTTGCCGTGCTCAGCCGATACCGGAATCAGATTTCGGATGCCCAGCCGTCGGAAGTTTTCTGCCGCCGCGTCCATCGATTGCGCGTCAATCTTATTCACCGCGAGAAACAGTGGCTTGCCGGTCTTGATCAGCAACCGCGCCAGGTCCAGATCCGGAGCAGCCAGTTCCGTCCGGCCGTCGATGACCATGACGATCGCGTCTGCTTCATCGAACGCGAACCGCGCCTGGCGGAAAATCTCCGCCGGAATCTGTGCCTCGTCGTCGGGGACGATACCACCCGTATCGATCAGACGCGCCGTCCGTCCATTCCAGCTGACTTCGCCGTAGATGCGGTCGCGCGTGATGCCGGGCTCGTCGCCCACGATGGACCGTCGCGAGCCGGTGAGTCGATTGAACAGCGTGGATTTGCCAACGTTAGGCCGTCCCGCGATCGCGATCACTGGACCCTTTGGCTCCCTCTGGGCTGCCGGTCGGGGATTCCTGGAATTCGCAAAAGACCTCTCGATTGCAGGGGCATCGCCAATTCGTGCGTCGATCGCGATGGGCCGCATCTCGGTCGAACGCGTCTCGCGAGGAGCAGATCGGCGATCATTGCCGGCGTAAGGGGAAGATCGCGAAGCTTTATTGGATCTGCGTGCAGCGCGGGGTCCGCCACGCTCCTCTGCTTGTTGGGGAGGCTGCTTTGCGTTTGCAGGCGCGGGAGCATGCCCTCTACGGACAGCTTTCCACTTCGCCTGGACTTTGCGCTTGGTTTTCTTGACGCCTTCGCGGTTTCGCTTAACGGGTTTCAACGCTGGCTCACCTATCGACAGTTAAGGTATGCGGATGCAGGGAGCCGGGCTCGCTCGTTCTTCCATTATAGGGAGGCGCAGGCTTTCGCCGGCCGACGCTCCCGATTCCCCAGGAAACCGTCTCTGCCGAATACTGCGCGATGAATCCGGTCCGGACCGCGTGCCGGTAAACGGACGTAAACGCCCGCCCCGAGAGCGGCGACGCGAAGAGGTTGAGAAAATTGCGCGACCAGACGTCCTCGAGAAAGGCCGTCGTAATGCCCTGCATGACGCGGGTCATGAAGTCCCACAGCAGCACCGCGCCCAGCATGGCCGGGACAAAGTTGAAGCGCGCTCCCGAGACCGAGTTCAGATTGTGCTGAGCGCTGAAAATTGAGCGCCGAGCACTGAAAACTGAGCGCCGGACTCTGCAGGCAATTCCCGGAGTGTCCTCGATCGTCGTTCCTGCGATTCTCATCCTCAGAGGAGACGCGAGTACGATGAACACAGCCGCCATGCTCACCGAAGACCAGGCCTGGGCCGCAGTTCTGGCCCGTGATCCCGCAGCCGACGCGGAGATGGTCTACGCCGTTACCACCACCGGCGTCTTTTGCCGGCCCACCTGCCCCAGCCGCCGCCCGTCGCGCGCCAACGTTGTTTTCTTTCCCGATCCAACCACGGCCACCGCCGCTGGATACCGCCCCTGCCGCCGCTGCCGTCCGCTCCAGCGTCACGCCGACGCCGGCCTGGTGGAAGCCGTCTCCGCCGGGCTGAAGCGCGACCGCCAGGTTACCCTCGCCGAGTTGTCACGCCTGACCGGGCGCAGCCCTTTCACCGTCGAGCGCACCTTCAAGCGCGTCCTCGGCGTTACGCCCGCGCAGTATCAGCGCCAGCGCCGCGCGGCCTCGTTCCGCACCGAGCTGACCACGGGATCCGCGCGCGTCACCGACGCCATTTACGACGCGGGATACTCCGGCCCCGGCCGCGCGTACGAAAACACGCAGCTCGGCATGGCTCCCCGCGCCTACCGTGCGGGTGGCGTCGACGCCCGCATCGGCTACACCATCGGCTCGACTCCGCTGGGCAAGCTGCTCATTGCCGCCACCGAACGTGGCCTCTGCGCCGTGATTCTCGGAGACAACGACGCGCAATTGGTTCGCGACCTGCACACGCAGTTTCCAAAGGCGCAGGTTGAGTTAGACGCGAATCTTCATCCACAACTTGAAGAAGTTCTGTCGCAATTCACCGAGCATCCTGCTGCGCTCGACCTGCCGCTCGACCTCCGCGCTACCGCGTTCCAGATGCGTGTTTGGGAAACGCTGCGTCGGATTCCCCGTGGCGAGACGCGCAGCTACGCCGAGGTCGCCCAATCCCTCGGCAATCCCAAGGCGGTTCGCGCCGTGGCCCGAGCCTGCGCTACGAACCCAGTCGCTGTGGTGATTCCATGCCACCGCGTCATCGGCAGCGACGGCAAACTCACTGGCTACCGCTGGGGCCAGGAACGCAAGAAGAAGCTGCTCGATTTGGAGAAATCCACAGCTTTTCCACCAAACACGCTGAGGTAACGGCCACGTTTGGGGGAGTTCGCGCCGACCGTCCTTTGCTACGGTTGGCGCAACGAATTCCCTCAAACCACCGTGTCCACCTTCGTAATCGAGCAGTCTCAGCAGACCGCTGAACAGTCCGTGTCGTTGCCGGAGATCCTCTCCGCGCTCTCCTTCGCGCTCGACCTGACCGAAGGAGCCGTCCCCGGTCACGCGTTGCGCAGTTGCGTCCTGGGAATGCGGCTGGCGGAAGAACTCGACCTCTCCGACACGCAGCGCGCCAGTCTTTACTTTGCGCTCCTTCTCAAAGACATCGGCTGCAGCAGCAATGCCGCCCGTTTATGCCAGATCATCGGTGGCGGGGACGAACGACGCGTCAAAGCCGCCGTCAAGCTGGAAGACTGGACCCGTCCCTCTCAGCCAAAGGGTTCTACACTCCGCCTTCTCTGGAATAACGTTCTGCCCGACGCATCCGGCGTCGATCGCCTCGTGGGCATCGTTCGTATCGGGCTTGCGCAGCACCGCAACAACGAGGAGCTGATCACGCTCCGCTGCGACCGCGGCGCGCACATCGTTCGCAAACTGGGCCTCGGCGATATCGCCGCTGAGGCCGTGCGCGGACTCGACGAGCATTGGGACGGCAGCGGCTATCCCGACCACCGTATGGGGCGAGCGATTCCCATCGAGTCGCGCATCCTCGCTGTCGCGCAACATCTCGACGTGTTTGCCACGGAGCAGGGCACCGATGCCGCCCTTGAGGTTCTTCGCGAACGCAGCCGCCGCTGGTTTGACCCGGAACTGGTCCGCATCGTGGATCGCCTGCAGCGACGGGGCGTCCTCTGGTACTCCGCCCTCCCCGATACACCCGAATACGAAACCCGCCAGGCCGCGCTGGACCTCGCTCCGCCGGAAATTCATGACGTCCAGGCCGATGACATCGACCTGATCTGTGAAGCGTTCGCGGACGTTGTCGACGCGAAGTCCTCCTGCACTTTTCGCCATTCCATTGGCGTGACCAGTGCCGCGCTGCGCATCGGGCGCAACCTCGGCCTGAGCAATCCGAGCCTGCAATTCGTGAATCGCGCCGCCCTGCTGCACGACCTCGGCAAACTTGGCGTACCCAACTCCATTCTCGACAAGCCGGGTCAACTCGATGCCGCACAGTGGCAGATCGTCCAGGACACCCGCGCCTGACCAACGAAATTCTCTCCCGCATCCATTCCTTCGACGACCTGGCCTTCGTCGCCGGCGCACACCATGAGAGGCTGGACGGCCGCGGCTACCCCAACCATCTGACCGCCGAATATCTTCCAATTGAAGCTCGCATTATCGCCGTTGCCGACGTCTACAGCGCGCTCACCGAGGATCGTCCCTATCGCGCGGGCCTCTCCCACGAGCAGGCGCTCGCCATCCTGCGCGAAGAGGTTCCCTACCGTCTGGATTTCGATTGTGTGGAAGCGCTCTAAATCTGACTGAACGCCGTACGCCGAGCGCCGATCGCCACGTTCAGTTCAGATCGTTCCCGATCGTCACCGTACCAGCGGATCGTCGTCAACTGCGCATCCATGATCAGCGCCGTCCGGACCTGCCCGGCCACAAATTGAATCGCGGTGCTCGACGAAGGCGTTGTGACGACACCCGTCGGCGTGACCACAATCGTGTAGCTGCCCGCCAGCACGTTGCTGTAGCCCTCCACCGATTGCGGCGCGACATTCGTGAACAGCGGCTTCGCGTCGGCCAGCTTGGTTCCATCCGGCACGACATAGATGTCCACCGCACCCGCCTTCAGGGCCTGTTGCAGAAACCGAATCGAGAAGTACCGTCCCGGTGGGAACCGCGCTGCTGGGGATGGTGCTGGCGGTGGCCGCCCTCTGCGCCACGGCCGTGTTCGGCGCCAGCCTGACCCGGCTCATCTCCTCGTCAGCGCTGTACGGTGTTCCGTTCCAGGCCGAGTTCACCCAACGAGGGGGACGGGTCAGCGGCCTCCGCCATCACCGGGTCCGTCCTGGCCAGCCTGAGAAAACGACCGCGCCATCGGGCGGATCACCCTCGCGCCCCCTCGGAGCTGATCGACGTGAACGGCCGTCAGGTCCGGGTGGTCGCGATCACCGCCATCCGCGGTTCGTCCGCTGATCTCGGTAGTGGACGGGCGGGCCGCCGGGACGTTGACCACGAGATCATCCTGGGCGCCTGCGACCATGCGCAGCGTCGGTGCGCACCCCGGCGGGCTGGTCCATGTCACGGTCAGGGGATCCGGGCGGCCTGCCCCTCACCAGGCTGGCGGTTCCGCGTCGTGGGCCGTGCGGCGTTCCCGCCGAGCTTCGGAGACCGGCGGGCTGGGTAGCGGGGCCGCGATGACCCTGAGCGCGCTGACGGACGCTGCAATGCCCGCCGGTGCTGGCCCGGGCCGCCTGCCAGGGCAGGGTGCAGCAGGGCACCGCCTACTCGCTGCTGGCCCGGGCCGCCCCCCGGCCCAGGCGGCTGTGGCGGCGCGCTGGCCCGGCACGTCCGCGCCTACCCCGCAGTTCCTCGGCCGTCCGGAGCCCAGGAGCCGGTCGAGCTGGTCAACTTCGGTGAGTCGGTGAACTTCCCGCTGCTGTTCGGCGTGGTGCTGGCGCTGTTCGGGGCGGCGGCGATGGTGCACCTGCTGCTGGTCAGCGTGTCCCGCCGCGCGGGGCCGAGGCTGGCTTGCTCAAGGTGCTCGGGTTCGTCCGGTATCAGGTCGCGGCGGTGGTCAGCTGGCAGGCCACCGCGGTCGCCCTGGTCGGTATCGCGGCGGGGGTGCCACTGGGTATCGCAACCGGGAGAGTCCTGTGGCGGGTGTTTGCCACGAACTTCGGAGTGGTGCCGCTGATCGTGGTCGAGATCCTGCCGGTCGCCGCGCTAGCCCTCGGCGTGCTCGTCGGCGGCCAACGTGCTCGCCTTCGTCCCCGCGCTGCTCGGCTGCCCGGTCACCCTCGGCCGAGCTGCTGCGAGCCGAATAGGGCGTCGGTAGCCTGGCCGGGTCAGTCGGCGAGCAGCTGGTCCTGGAGTGATTCGGTGATCCATTGCCCGTACTCAGCGTCGGACCAGCCGCAGGGGCCGGTGGCTGCGAGAGAGCTCGACCCCGGTGAGCATCCAGGCGCGGTTGACGGCCTGGGTGCGGGTGATGTCCGGCCGCAGGCTGCCGTGGGCGGCGATCGCGGACACCAGCTTGCCGAGGGCCTCCCGGCGATGAGTGTCGCCGAGTGCCTTCAGGTCGGTGATGGCCGGGTCCGCGGCGGCGCGCTGGGCGGCGGCGCATGACCGCCTTGCTGGTGGACAGCATCGCGGTGGTCCACTGGGCGAACGCGGCCAGCTTGCGGCGCGGGTCGGTCTCGGACGCGATGCGGGCGAGCCACCCGGCGGCGCCGGCATCGTCTTCCAGCTGGTCCAGCAGCGCGCGGACGATGGCCCCCTTGGACCCGAACGTGGCGTAGACGGTGTGCGCCGACACGTCGGCCCGCCTGGCGATGTCGGCGACTGTCGTGCCGGTGAAGCCGCGCTCGGTGAACAGTTCGCGGGCCGCGGTCGTGATCCTGCGCCGGGTGTCGGCGGCCTGCGCCTCTCTCAGCGGCGACTGGTAGCGCCGCCGTGCGGCGATACCGCGTCCCGCGGACCGCCTTGACCCTGCTTCATATAAGTTGACTCTATTGGATAGAGTAGGGTGACATCAAATTCGCCGTGCCAGTCCGTGACGGACGCGGCAGCGAAGGAGGCAACATGCCGGGGCAGCGGCTGGGTTCCCTGATTGAAGCGGTATTCGGGCTCATCTACATCCTGGTCAACACCGGGGCGCTGCCGCTCGCGGCCCGTCTGCCCCTGCGCGCGCTGGGCCTCGTGGTGTTCCTCATCGTGCTGCTCGCCCTGTACCGCCGGCGAGGCCGCGGCAGCACCCAAGGGAATGGTCCGGCGCAGGCCCTCGCCGGGCCGGAACTACCTGGACGATCGTCGCCGCGGAGGCCACCGCCCTGGCCGCGGGCCTGGCGCTGCTCAACGGCCCGTTGCACACCCCCGGACGCCGGGGTCGCCTGGGTATCCACCGTCGTCGGCGTGCACTTCGTCGCCCTCGGTGCCGCCTTCCGCCAGCGGTTCTTTCACTATCTCGGGGCAGCGGTCGCCGTATGCGGGCTGGCCGGTCTTGGCCTGGCCGCGGGCGGTGCCGCTACCGCGCTGGTCGCGGGGGTCAGCGGCGTTGTCCCCGGAGTACTGCTCCTCGCCGCGGCGTGGTCGGGGCGCACCGGATGCCCGCGGCAGCGCGCCCAGCCCCGGCGGCCACGGAATCATGGGAGACGACGCCGTGGAGAGGCAGGCCATCTCCGGGACCTGTCCCGGGCGAGTGTCTACGATGGCGCCCATGACGAACCCGCACCGGCCGCGTTCCCGGTCACCACCGCGCTCACTCTGCAAGGCATGACCGTCGAGCGGGACCTCGGCGTCGCGTTCGGCCTGGTCGTGCGCAGTATGGGCGCCCGGTCAAGTCGATCGGCGCCGGGTTCAAGGCGTCTACGCCAGGGCGAGGTGACCCAGTACACCGAGCTGCTCGAGGACAGCCGCCTGGACGTGATCGACCGCATGATCGAAAATGCGCGGTTGCTGGGGGCGAACGCGGTGGTCGCGATGCGGTTCGACGCCGTCCGAGATGGGCCAGCAGCTCACGGAAATCGTGGCCTACGGCACGGCAGTCGTCGCTCGCCCCGTCAGTTAGCCGTGGCCGACGCCACCTCCGCCGGCGCCGCCCCCGCCCGGCCCCACGGTCCCTGGTCAGCGACAACCGACCGGGAGCACCTGCTGGGGCTGCTGCGGGAGCACTACGCCCGGGGGCAGCTGGACCTGGATGAGATGAGCCTGCGGGTCGGGGTCGTGCTGGCCGCGACCTACTCCGATGAGGCCGCGGCGGCGGTGACCGATCTCCCGCTGCTGGGCGGGACGGGTTTCCGCTGAACCGTCGCCCGTGCCGGGCCAGCCGGGGCCTGGGGGCTGGCCAGCGGCGGCGCCACGCGCAGCAGGCGCAGCAGGGGGCGGGGTGGGTCCCGACGCCGGAGCGGTTCCGTGACCCTTCTACGCGCGCGATCATGCGCGTCTGGATCGATCCTGCCGACCTGAGCCGCCACTACGTGCCGGAGACCGGGCGGGTGAGGACCTCGCCTGCGGGTGACCCGGAGTTAGGCTTCCAGGGTCGGCGGATCAGCCGAGCGAGTGGTGCGGGGAGGCCTTGTGAATGCCGATCTGGCCGGGCAGGTCCGGCTCATCTGCCTGGAGCTGCCCGAGGTTACCGAGCGGCTGAGCCACGGCGCACCCGCCTGGTTCGTCCAGGGACATAGACGCTCCTTCGCGACGCTGTGGGCGCTACGGGCCACCACGCCGAATGACTTCCCGCATTTGTGGTGTGCCGGACTGCCAGGAGCGCAGCTTATGAGCTCACCACGTCCAGAACCCAGCCGGTTCTTCCACGCCGCCCTATGTGGGCGGCCGGGGGTGGATTCGGCGTCCGGCCGAGCGGCGAGGTTGACTGGGCCGAGATAGCCGAGCTGTGCCAGAGACGCCTACCGGGTCGTCGCCCCCGCCCGCCTGGCCGCTCTCCTCGGCCACTAGATCGCCAGCACTGGGTTCCGGTGGGAGAGTGGCCGGGGGTCGTCCCCCACGCGCGACCCCTTTCGTCTTCAGTAGGGCCGGACTACCGGGTTGTCGTCGCGGTCGCGCCGATGCGCGCGGCCGCGGTATCGGCTTTCTGCCCGGCGGGCGGGTGCCGGGCGGCGGCCGCGAGCCCGAAGAGCGGCATGTTGCCGTAGACGGCCTCGTATTCGCCTGCCCGACCTTGAACGTCTCGTGCCAGATTCCGACGTCGCCCGACGCCCGGACCGCCCGGTTGAATTGCCGCCACGGCTCCAGGTGCGGCAGACCTGTGTCCCGCGCGAACCGACCAGCGACCCGAGTCGCGCCAGTACTGGACCAGATCGTCGTCCGCCCCAGCCACTGCTGGAATCCGAGGCAGCCCAGTTCCGGACGTTGGTCCAGTACCTTCAGCATCCTCGGCATGGCCACCGCCACCGGCCGCCACTTGCGGACCCGAATGGATGGTTAATCCGCATGCCGATCAGGAAGACGACGAAGTCCCCTTCATGTTGGCCCGTGAACCGCCCTCGCTGAACCTCCATGGCGCCCTCCCCGTCGTTGACGATGCGTACCCAGCATGAACCCGCGGTCCCGGCTCGCGCCAGGTACAGACGGCCCGGCCGGCCCGCCGGTTGACCCGGCGGGCCCACAGGCTGCGGGAGAACGCGCGGATGGGTTACCGGGCGCCCGGCTCGTTCACGGCCGGGCGGGCCAGTTCGGTGACACCTTCGCCCTTGAGGTCGGTGTGAGCTGCCTTGCGTCCCGTCATGGCCAGGATCAGCGCGAGCAGCGGACCGGACACTTCAGGGCCATCGCCATGGCGCCATTCGGCGTCGGTGGCCTCCAGCCGCAGGCCGGCGATCTGCCGTTTCGAGCCGATCAGGAGGTTGGAGTTCTTCCAGCTGTCGGCGATGGCCACCAGCGCCGCCTCGGGCGGCTGGTGGTCCAGGCCCAGCGGCCGCCGGATGTCCTGGCCGTGCACCACGATCTCGCCCAGCATCGCCATCACGGGAGCGGGCGGGTGGTTCGTGGTCGAGGTACGCGCGCGGAGGCGGCGGACCAGCTCCTGCGGGCCGATGGCGGCCAGGTGCCTGCGCCTCCTGGTCGGTGAACACGTTGAACCTGAAGCCAGCCGAGGCCAGTTCCTTGTAGAAGTTCGCCGGAGTCTGCTCGGCGGCGGCCACAATATGGCCGGCAGTGTCCCGGACCGTCCAGCCCGGCACCAGGATGGGCGGTCCACTGCTGGGCCGACAGGGTGTCCAGGCTCGGCGATCTGCGCCCGCTCGGAGTGGGTGGATGTGCTTCCAGGTTTCCCCGGTCTTCATTCGAGAATCCCCCTTATGTCCTGCTGCCCGGTCCCGGCGGCCCGGCCAGTCCGGTGCCAGCTGTATTCCTACGACGAACAGGCCGCCATCCACAGCGGGCCCGGTACGGTTTAGATACTCGGGTGGTGATTCCGCGTTTTGAGCTCGTCGTCCGCGGCGGGACCGTCGTTACCCCGGGCCGTCATGAGATCGCCGATGTCGGGGTGCAGGATGGCCGGATAGCCCAGATCGGGGCGCGATGACCGGCCACGGCGAACTCGGCGCCCACGGCCTGCTGGTCATCCCCGGCGGCGTCGACGCCCACGTTCACCTGGTCTGCGCGGTGGCCGAGGCGGTGGGCCATCAGGAACCCGCCTGGGTGGACGACTTCTGGACCGGCTCGCTGGCGGCCCTCGCCGGCGGCATCACGACCGTCGGGAACATGACGTTCGCGCTGCCCGGTGAGTCGATGAGCGCGGCGATCGCGCGGGACACGGCGGGCGCGGCCGCCGAGGCGGCGGTGGACTGGTTCCTGCACCCGGTGCTGGCGGGCCTGGGCGACGGCACGCAGGCCGAGATCGCCGCCCTGGCCGCGGACGGGCACACCAGCCTCAAGGTGTTCCTGTCCGATCCGGAGTACGCCGCGGGGACGCCTGGCCTGGCCGGCGCCGATCGCTGCGGCCGGGCGCGCCGGGTCACTGACGCTGGTTCACTGCGAGGACGCGGGCATCCTCGCCGAGACCGGCCAGGGAACTGATCGGGGCGGGACGCGGCGCGGTGCGCAATTTCCCCGACGCGCGGCCGGTCAGCGCCGAGGTCGCGGCCGTCGACGACGCGATCGGCCTGACCCGCCGCACCGGCGCGCCCCTCTACATCGTCCACCTGTCCTCGGCGGCTGCCCTGGACCGGTGCCGGCAGGCCCGCGCGGCGGGGCTGCCGGTCTACGTGGAGACCAGGCCGCTGTACCTGCACCTGACCCGGGAGCGCTTCGCGGAGCCGGACGCGGCCAAGTACGTGGGGGCGCCGCCGCTGCGGGAGCAGTCTGACCGGGACGCGCTGTGGCGCGGGCTCGCGGCGGGCGACGTGGATACGGTCTGCAGCGATCACGCGCCGTGGACGCTCGCGGCCAAGCTCGACCCCGGCTGGACGTGGTGACGGCGCGGCAAGGTGTGGCCGATCTCGAGACGCTCATGCCGATGCTGTTCTCCGAGGGGGTCGTGACCGGGCGGATCTCGCTGGACCGGTTCGTCGAGCTGACCTCAGCCAGCGCGGCCCGCCTGTTCGGCCTCTACCCCGGAAAGGCGCGATCGCCGTCGGCTCCGACGCTGACCTCGCGCTGTGGGATCCGCAGGAGCGCCGGGTCATCGACGGGGCACGGATGCGTTCCCGGGCGGGCTATTCGGTCTATGACGGCTGGGCAGTTCAGGGCTGGCCGCGGTTCGTCATCCGCCGGGGCGAGGTCGTGCAGGCCGACGGCAACTGCCGGGCCGAACCCGGCAGCGGCCGCTGATGCGCCGTGACCCGGCCTGCTCTTCCCGCAGCGGGTAACTACCGCGGCGGGCTATCCGGGCTGCTGCCTTCGAGGAAGCCGGTCATCGACCGTTTCGAATTGCGGCGTGGTGATGGCGGTGGCGTGATTGCCGGGCAGCCGGGCGTACTGCCCGTTGGGCGAGTGCGTGCGGCCAGCGCCTCGGCGGAGGTGTCGTGGCCGTCCTCGGTGCCGGTCAGGACGAGGGTCGGGATCCGGGATCCGGGCCAGTTCCTCACGGGATGTGTCGGCGAACGTGGTCGAGCACGCGGACCAGCGCGACCGGGTCGCCCCCGGAGGCCTTGATCCAGTCTTCCATCGCCTGTTCCTGGAGCCGGCCGCGAAGGTGCCGAAGCTGGTGAGGATGTGACGGAACCGCCCGCCGCGCCCGACGGTGTGGAGATCCCCTCCAGTCCCCGCCCGCCGACGATCGCCCGGCCGGGGGTCGCGCCACGCGCCAGCATCCGGATGACGGTCCGCCCGCCCAGGGAGTAGCCGCCCAGATCGTAGCCGGTAAGCCCGAGCTGCCCGATCAGGGCGAGGCCGTCGTCGGCCAGCACGTCCGGCGGGTACGCGCCGGGGTCGTGCGGCCTGGCGCTGGCGCCGTGGCCGCGCAGGTCCGGCAGGATGACGCGAAACCACGCGCCGCGATGCGCCCGGAGCCCCGCCGGCACAGGGTCATGGCGGTGGAGAGATAGCCGTGGATCAGGACCAGAGCGGCCTGCGCCGAGCTCACGGTAGGCGAGCCGCGCACCGTCACGGCCGCGGAAGTAGTGGAGCGGGATCTCAGCCATGATCGCTCTGCCTCCAGGCGGCCAGGTAACTGCCCTGCATGCCTGCGTCACAGGGCGGCGGCAATGTCAACAGCATCCGCCCGCCCGCCCTGGACGGCCCGGGCTTCCCTGGGGAGCAGGGCGGCGATCATTGCGTCGGCGATGAAGGTGCCGTACTCCTGCGGTGGCCAGCGGCGGTTGACGACGAGCAGTTCGTAGAGTTCGGGTGAGCTGTAGGTCCACATTATTTCGCCGGCGTGCTCGGCGGTGATCCCGGCGCGGAGGTGGCCGCCGTCCGCGAGGGTGCGGGCGTTGCGGGTCATCCGGGTGAGGCGGCTGGCCTCGATCTCCGCTCGCAGGCTGGCCATCTCCGGATCGGTGAAGGCAGCCGCGCGGAGCAGCAGCAGGATAGGCGAGACGCGGGGGGCGACCTCGGCGGAAAGCCTGCCCCAGCCCCGGATGATCTTTCGCGGGTCGGGTTCGCTGGCTTGCAGGTCGTCAGAACGGGTCTCGGCCGGGACGGGTCCCTCGCCGCTCAGTGCTTCTTCGCAGATGGCGCGGACCAGGCCCGGCTTGCCGCCGAAGGCCTTGTAGATCGTCTCTGCCGACACTCCTGCCCGCGGCGACCGCCGAGATGGTGGTCGCGGCGAACCCATCGCGCAGGAAGAGGTGCTGCGCGGTGCTGGTCACCGCAGCGCGAGTCTGGCGGGCTTGCTCGGCTCGCCGCGGCGAGTCGTACCGGCGCCTGGGCTTGACAGTCAACCTTATTCCGTTCCATAGTCATGTATCGATTACATGTAACTGTAACAGAAAAGCGGGATGACATGGATGATGACGAGGCCGGCGGCGGGCCGGCGGCGATGGCCCGGCGCCTATGCCAGGCCACCAACGATCACGACCTTGCAGGCCTCCTGGCCTGCTTCGCTCCTGGTTACCGCAACATGACCCCGGCTCATCCGGAGCGCGGCTTTACCGGCCGGGAACAGGTGCGCAGGAACTGGAGCAGATCTTCGCCGCGATCCCCGACCTCAGCGCCGAGATACTGTGCAGCGCGGTGGACAGCGACACGGTCTGGACGGAGTGGGAGCACCGTGGCACCCGGCCAGATGGCTCCCGGCATCTCATGCGCGGCGTGGTGATCTTCGGGGTTGCTGACGGCCTCGCCGACTGGGCCCGCTTCTACCTCGAACCGGTCCAGGAAGACGGCGGGGACGCCGGTGCGGCGGTACGCAAACAGGTCACGTCAGGCGGCCAGCCATGATCCTGCTCGCGGCGGCACCGGCCGGCTCGGCAGTGTCCTGACGGCCCGGCTGGCCAGCCAGGGACTGGCGGTCCGGGTCCTGACCCGCGACCCCGCGCGCGCCGCCACCTCGCCGGGAGCGATGTCGAGGTGGTCACCGGCGACGTACGCGACCGCGCCAGCGTTGCGGCCGCCGTCAGCGGCGCGACGTCGTGGTGTCCGCCGTCCACGGATTCGCCGGCCCCGGCGGGTGTCGCCGTCGACGGTCGATTGGCGGGCAACATCACCTCATCGACGCGGCAAGGGAAGCGGGCGCCGAGTTCGTGCTGGTGTCAGTCGTCGGAGCCGCAGCAGACAGCCCGATGGAGTTGTCCCGCATGAAGTACGCCGCCGAGCAGCACCTCCGGGCCAGCGGGGCCGACTGGACCATCGTCCGGGCCACCGCATTCCTCGAGCTCTGGATCGACGTGCTCGACGAAGACCGCGGCCCGCTCGGGCCGGCCGGTTATCTTCGGCCGCGGGAACAACCCCGTCAACTTCGTCTCGGTGACAGACGTCGCCGCGCTCGTCGAGCACGCCATTACCAGCCCAGCAGTGCGCGGCCGGATCCTCGAAATCGGGGGCCCCGCTAACCACACCTTCAATCAGCTGGCCGCCGCGTTCCAGGCAGCCGCCGGGCGCACCGCCAGCCCCAGCGCCACGTCCCCCCGCCCATCCTCCGGCTCATGGCCAGCACCCTCGGCCGCGTCAAGCCCGAACTCGCGCGCCAAGCGGGCGCCGCGCTCATCATGGACCGCGCCGACCTCACCCACGACGCGACCAGCATCCACCAGGCCTACCCCAACCTTCCCTCCACCCCCCTCGCACCTGCCTCCAGCCGTAGCGACCACGCCACCGCGGTGCAGCACTATCCGCGGGATGTCCGCGGACCGCCCTTCGCCACCCGGCGGCCCTCAGTCAAATCGGCCGGGCATCACCCGGTGCGCGGGCCGGAGCGGTGAGGTCCGCACGACGACCGGCCTGGTCTCGGTGTTCCGCTTCGCATCACTGGGGCTGATCATCATCGGCGCCCAGCGGCACGCGGATCCGGTCTGCCTCGGCCCGGCGCTCACGTTCGCGCTGGTTGACTTGATCCTTCCCCTGGCCCGGGCGTGGAGCTCGGTCACCGTCATGGGCCTATGGCCGGGGCGGCTTCACCGCGTGCCGCTATCTGGCCGTCGAGCTGGGATGGCCCGGTGATCACGAGGGCTGTGGCTGGCCCGGCGCTGGTGACCGTGGAACTGTGCGGGTGATCACGCGGCACGAAGACGAAGCTTCCGGCCCGGGCGGTCCAGCCGTCCTCGCCGCAGTAGCCGGTGAGCTCGCCCGCCAGCAGGTAGAACATTTCGTCCTCTCCGGCATGCACGTGCGTATGGACGGACAAGCCAGGCAGGTACGTGGACTCCATTACCCCGAGCTGGCCGAGCGTCTGGCCGCCTGACGCTTTGATCACGACCCGTGCGCCGTGGAATCCGTAGGCGGGTCCCTCACCGGGCCCCAGCACGAATCCGGGCATTGCTGATCACCACTTCCGTCTTGTCCGTCCCGGTTGCCCTACCCGGTCACATCTCCGACGACCCAGGCCGCCAGCACCCGGCGTTGCCTAGCTGCAGTACACCTAGCCCGGGGTGGCGAGGACCGAGTAGTAGGTACGGGCCAGGAAGTACCGGCCGGTGCCTGCTCGCTCACGCAAGTCGTCCAGGAGCCGGCCGCCTTCAGCGGGCGTGAGTGCGCCCGCGCGGACTAGTTCATGGGTCACGGGCTCGATGAGCCACGTGTAGGCGGCGTCGGGTTCACGGGACAGCCGAACCTGCGGCGTCACGGCCACGTGCGTGAATCGATGGCCGGTCAGCTGCCAGGGCAGTTCGCGGACGATGAGGCCGTTGTGCATCTGGTCGCAGAGCAGATGCACGAATCGGCGGCCAAGTTCCCGGTCGGTGACGGCCAGGCACGTGCTGTCCCAATCCCATTCCCCGATCGACAGCAGCCCTCCGGGCGCAAGCACCCGGCGCATCTCCGCAATTGCCCGCCACGGATCGGCCAGATGAAGCAGCACTTGCGTGGCGACGACGCGGTCGAAAGATGCGTCGGGAAAAGGCAAGTCGTACGCGTCGCCCACCCGGAAGGACACGTTGGTCTCGTCAGCTGCCGCGCCTTGTCGGGCGCCTGCAATGAGCGTGGCACTCAAATCGATACCGGCCGCAAGACCCGGTGCGACCAGCGGAGCCATGATCCGCAGGTATTCACCAGTCCCGCAGCCGACATCCAGCACACGGAGCCCGGCCCGCAGCTCCAGCGGGCCGAACACGGCATCCGGCTGGCGACGGGCCTGTTCGAGTCCCTGCGCGCGGGTCGCGTCGAGCAGCCGGGAATAGAACGAAGGATCGCTGGTCTGGTTGACTCTGGTCCAGCTGGCACTGAAGTTGGTCGTCGGACGCGTTCGCTCATCGAGCGCACTTCCCCTCCCGCGGCAACGTTGCCGATCGGACGTGAGCGGGCGTACAGCCCAGAGCCCGGTGCCGGCCCTTGCCCCAGTGGCTCGCGCTTGGCGCACGGCACGACGCCCGGGCGGCCGCGGCAGTGTTCCCGGACGCCCGGGCCACTTCGACCCGGTGGCCCGATCCCGGGTCGCCATCCCCAAAGCGTCGCGATCAGGTCCCGGACGGCTGGACCTCCGCCTCAGCGACCTCGGCTGCGTGGCCTCCTACCGGCGGGTGGCGCTGCTCCAGGGGCCCCGGCGCCCCCGGTTGCCGCGGGGCTTTCTCGTGCGGGGGGCCAGGGTGACGGCGGGCTACCCGACGGGCTGCGATGATGCGGCTATGCCGAATCAGATCGCCCCGTTCGTGATCGGCGTGGATGGCGCGGCGCCGGGCCAGACTTGCGCGACCGCCTGGGGCGTGCGCGATGGCCGGAACGCGAGACGGTGAATGACTGGTCGCAGGGGCGTGCCGCTGGGCTATCTGCAGGATCTTTGCGGTTACTGGGCCTGCTCGCTACGACTGGGCCGCCGCAGAGGCGCGTCTGAATGAGCTCCCGCAGTTCATGACGAGGATTGACGGGCTAGACATCCACTTCCTGCACATCCGCTCGCCACACCAGGGGCGGCTCCCCTGATCATGACCCATGGCTGGCCGGGGTCTTTCCTGGAGTTCGAGCAGACCCTCGGCCCGCTGACCGACCCGCGCGGGGACACGGCTGAGGCGTTCGATGTGGTCGTGCCGTCGCTACCTGGCTACGGGTTCAGCGGCAAGCCGGCCAGCACCGGATGGGACGTGCACCGCATTGCCCGCGCGTGCGCCACGCTGATGACCCGGCTGGGCTATGACCAGTTCCTCGCCCAGGGCAGCGACTGGGGTACCAGCGTGTTCACAAGCCTGGCGCTGCAGTTCCCCGGCAGGCTGCTGGGCATCCAGTGCGCCGCCGCTGGCGGCCCCGATCCGCGCGGCCAGTGACCTGACTGACCGTGAGCGCGCCGCGGTGGCCGATCTCGACGAACGCGGCCGCACCGGCTCAGGCGACTCTGTCGAGCAGGCACCGGCCGCAGACCATCGGCTACTCGCTGGCGGATTCACCCCCGGGCTATGCGCATGGATCGTGGAGAAACTGTGGGCCTGGACCGATCTCCAGGCGATCTCAGCCAGGTCCTTACCGCCGAACAGGTACTGGACAGCATCACCTTGTACTGGCTGACCGGCACCGGCGCCTCCTCCGCCCGGCTGTACTGGGAGAGCATCGCCCAGGTCACCGACTGGTTCACTACCGCCACCAGTGATGTCGTCACCGTCCCGACGGGGTGCAGCATCTTCCCCAGGGAGGTACCGCTGGCCTTCCCGCCGCTGGGCCGAGCGGCGCTTCGCCAATATCGTGCACTGGAACGAACTGGACCGCGGCGGTCACTTCGCCGCGTGGAACAGCCGGGCCTGTTCATCAACGAAGTCCGCGCCGTTGCGCGATCTCTACCGTGCTGACCTGCATTACCGGAAGCGCCCGTAGCTGCCCGGGGACGTTCCTGGGGCGGAAATTGGAGTCACGATGATCGAGCACACCACCGGTAGGCAAAACAGACGTCGCCCACGCCGACGGGCACAAATGCCAGCCGTCCGCCATCCTGCGCCTCACCGCCGAGCACAGCCCCGGCCGGGCCTATCCAGCCAACGTCGCCGCCTACATCAACGGGGTGTTCCGCGGCACGATCGCCACGACTGACCACATGCCCGCCGGGCTGCACCTGTACCTGCCGTAGCGGCCAGCCACGATCGCTGTCGGCAATGTCCGTCTGCGGTGCCTGCGCCGCGACAGCGTCCTGTTGACCGCTCCGGCCACGAAGTACCGGGTTATCAGCGGAGCTTGCGCCTGCCTGGACCTGTCGGCGGTTACCCCCACTGCCCGGCCTAAGGAGCACGAACTGAAACCAAGAACAGGACATAACACGG
>CAVPKU010000059.1:0-190204 GCA_963705765.1 uncultured Acidobacteriaceae bacterium
GATTAAGTGACGAACCTGCGCAAACGAAACGCCCGGCCCTGCGTCCGTAACTGAAACCCCGTCGAAACCACAACCCAGGACCAGGAGAAAACGCCGATGCGATTGCTGCTGATGAAAGGATTCATCCCGCCGGTCATCGCGCTGTGCGCTGCGCTGCCCCTCGCCGCTCAGGAGCTCATCGTCCCTAAGCCCGGCGAAAGCGTGCCCACCTTCGAAGTCGCCACCGTCCGCAAAGCCGACGAAGGCGCGCAGCGGATGATGATGCGGCCGATGGGCGACAACTACCAGATGGAGAACATTCCGCTGCGCCGCATCATCCTCAACGCTTACGGACTCACCTCCGATGCGCAGTTGATCGGCTCCGATTCCCTCCTCGAGCAGAGCTTTGACATCCACGCCAAAGCCGACGCTGACGAGGCGGCAAAAATCCAGGCGCTGCCCCGAGAAGACCGCGGACATGAGACCGGGCTCATGGTGCAATCGCTGCTGACCGACCGGTTCCATATCAAGGTGCACTTCGAGAAGCGAGAACTTCCGGTTTACGCGCTGGTCGTGGCGAAGGGCGGCCCAAGGCTCAAGGCATCGGCGCCGCCACCCGAAACTTCCGACGCTCCCGCTACCGCGCCTCCGCCGCCCTCACCGAATGAGCCCCTGCATCGACCCGCCGGGGGCGGCATGATGATGCGCATGGGGGGCAATGGCGTTGAGATGACCGCCTCCGACTTCAATATCAGCCGCCTGGCCACGATCCTGACGAATCAACCGGACACCGAAGGCCGCGTTGTCATCGACAAGACAGGTCTCACCGGCAAATACGACTTCGACCTCCGCTGGACTCCCGCTATGAGTATGGCGATGAAAGGCATGGACAACGGCGCTCACGCGTCCTCGGACCAGCCCGACGCCCCCGGCCTCTTCACCGCGCTCGAAGAGCAACTCGGCTTGAAGCTCGAACCCAGCAGGGGCCAGGTCGATGTCGTTGTGATCGATCACATCGAAGCGCCTACCGCGAACTAAAGGTATCCTTTCTTCTGTGCGGTTCTGATCCCTGGGCCCGGCTGTCCTTCTCGGCTCCGCCCGTTTGCGCCGTTCGAGGCGGCCGTCGAAAGACGTTTCATTGCTGTGTTATGGAGCCGGTTTCCACGACAGTACTTCGTCAGCTCGGACCGCAGTCACACCGGATTGATCCATTTGTGCAGGGCGCATAGCCAGGTACGGCGCAGCGGCAGCCTTACAGGCGCACGCCAAGGGTCATCCAACTGCGATTACTGATGATCTGCACGCGTGACCGGATAAGTGTGTCAATCTAACTTATAGGTAAGCGAGTTATCCAAAGGTTGCAGGATGCGCTCGACAGCATAGGTTGCAGACACAACGGAAGTGTGCTCAGCAACAGAAATGCGGTTGCCGCGCAATCACGGCGGAGGAGAGAGAGACATGGTTCGGAGTGGGTCACGGGGATTGCGGGATTCAGGATGGAACCGAGGCCGGGAACAGGAGTTGTATTCCATCCCACGCGCGGGGCTGGCGCTGGAAACTGCCCTGTCGACGCGGCGGGCTGAATTCCCACGCAGGGCGCCGAGGCCGCAATCGCGACGCGGAGCATTCGGGGACGGCGCGGCGTCGGTGTTCGGCTACTATGTCGCTCCATGGCTTGCGCCGGTGCGGCGTCGCTATCAGACCGGCAATCGGCCGGTGATCCGTTTGCTGGACTGGATCACAGCGAAGACGTGGCCGCTGGCGATTCTGGATGAGCAGTGCAGGTGGCTGGAGGAGGGCTCGGCGGCGAGCCGCATCACTCTGGGGTGCGCCGTGGCCGCGCTGCTGGCGACTTTGTTGTCGTTCGGCTGGGCACCGTACCGACTGCAATCGATCACGTGGCTGCCTGTCTTCGCCGGGCATGGTATGGCGGTTCTGGTGGCCGCGAGTTTTCTCGTCGGCGCAACGCTTCTGCCGGCGGTCCTGGGACGGGTGCTGCCCGTGCTGCTGCGCCTGTATGTGCTGCTGAACCTGTGCGCGGTGGCAGTGCTGCTGGGGTACGGGATCTGGCTGCTGTGTGCTCCGCTGCGGATGTGAGGGGCAGCGCGAGAGCCAGCTTCATCCCTCAGGATATCTATGCTCTTCTCGCTTCATCCTCGCGGCGTTACCGGCGCGCAGGGCGCTTCCAGATCGAGGCTCGCAGCGGCCGGGTAGTATTTCCGCTGGAAATAAAGTGCCAGGTTCACCAGCGCAATCATCACCGGCACTTCCACCAGCGGCCCAATCACCGCAGCAAAGGCCGCTCCTGAGTTGATGCCGAACACCGACACTGCCACCGCAATTGCCAGCTCGAAGTTGTTGGAAGCCGCCGTAAACGACAACGTCGTCGTCTTCGAATAATCCGCGCCCAGCCTCCGTCCCATATAGAACGACACCAGGAACATCACGACAAAGTAGATCAGCAACGGTACAGCGATCCGGAGCACATCCAGCGGCAGGCGGACAATCGCGCCGCCTTTGAGCGAGAACATCACCACAATGGTGAACAACAGCGCGATCAGCGTCAGCGGCGCCACGCGCGGAATGAAGTTCCGGTCGTACCACGCGAGGCCCTTCGCCTTCACCAATACCGTGCGCGTCAGGAATCCGGCGAGAAACGGGATGCCCAGGTAGATGAAGACGCTCCGGGCAATCTCGCCGATGGATACATGGACCACTGCTCCGCGCAGCCCGAACCACCCCGGCAGCACGGTGATGAACACCCAGGAATAAACCGAATAGAAGAAAACCTGGAAGAGAGAATTGAATGCGACCAGCCCGGCTGCGTACTGCGTGTCGCCTTTCGCCAGCTCGTTCCAGACGATCACCATGGCGATACAGCGGGCCAGGCCGATCATGATCAGCCCCGCCATGTACTCCGGATAGCCGCGCAGAAACACAATCGCCAGCCCAAACATCAGCACCGGCCCGATCACCCAGTTCTGCACCAGCGAGAGCCCCAGCACCCGCCCGTCGCGGAACACTTCATGCAGTTCCTCATACCGGACTCGCGTGAACGGCGGATACATCATCAGGATCAGGCCCGCCGCAATCGGGATCGACGTGGTGCCGACGCTGAAGCGATTCAGAAACGGGACCACGCCCGGCGCCAGCCAGCCGAGCGCTACTCCGAACGCCATGGCAGCGAAAATCCACCCCGTCAGATAACGGTCCAGAAACGAAAGCCGGCTCTTCTTCATCCTTCGAGTCTCCGCAGATTCGCGCGCTTACGAGCGGCCAATCCTGTCGATTTCGTGCTTGATGGCGAGTTGTGCCAGCGTGCTCAGAGGCAGGGCGAGGAACAGGCCGATGCGGCGGTCGAGGATCACAAAGGCGTCGCGAAACGCGCGCGCTATTTCCTCCGGCGTTCCCTGGACCGCTGCCGGATCGGGGATGCCCCAGTGGGCGGTCATTGGCTGTCCCGGCCAGTAAGGACACTGCTCCTTGGCCGCGCTGTCGCACACCGTGAAGACGAAATCCAGTTTCGGCGCGTCCGCTGCGGAGAACTCATCCCACGATTTGCTGCGCAGACCCGCCGTCGACATCCCAGCCGACTCGATCTGCCGCAACGCTTCCGGCCTCGGATTCCCGGTCGGATGGCTGCCCGCGCTGTAGGCCGTGAACTTGCCCTTACCCTTGTGGTTGAGAATCGCTTCGGCCATGATGGAGCGCGCCGAGTTGCCGGTGCAGAGAAACAACACATTCCAGGAATCGGCCATGGCTTATCCCTTCGCTCCCGCCCGCGCTCCACCGCAACACTCGGTTCCACAGCACGACGGCGCCGGCTTCGATGCCCGAATGAAAGCGCTCATGAATTTTCCTTCGACCTGGGGCGCGATCGCATCCACATCCATGCCCGCGCCGGTCAGGAACTGACGGGCGTCTTCGATGCTGTAGGTGCGGGTCGGCTCGATCTCGATGTTTTCGAAGCAGGCCGCCTCGAGGCGCGACCGGTAATTACTCTCCTCAAGCGCGCCGGCAATGCAGCCCGCCCACAGCAACATGTTTCTGCGCACTTCCGCCGGAACCTCGCCCCGCACCACAACATCCGACACGGCGAGCCGCCCGCCGGGCTTCAGCACGCGAAACGCCTCGCGGAGCACGCGATCCTTATCCGCGCTCAGGTTGATCACGCAGTTCGAAATGACCACGTCGACCGACTCGTCGGGCAGGGGAATATTCTCGATCTCGCCCTTGAGGAACTCGACATTTTCGGCGCCGGCCTGACGCTGGTTCTCGCGCGCGAGGGCGAGCATCTCATCGGTCATGTCGAGGCCGTAAGCCTTGCCGTGCGGGCCGACGCGCCGCGCCGAGAGCAGCACATCGATGCCGCCGCCGGAGCCGAGGTCGAGGACTACTTCACCGGGCTTGAGCTCGGTGAGCGCGGTGGGATTGCCGCATCCCAGCGACGCCAGCGCGGCCTTCTCCGGAAGCAGGCGCTTCTCCTCATCGGTGTAGAGACTGGTGGTGATGGGGTCGCAACAGCGCAGACTCGGCTCGCAGCAGGCCTGCACACCGCCCTTCTCCGCAACCGCTCGCGCGGCGTTTCCATATTTCTGCCGGACCTCTTCCCTCACCTGATTTGCGCTGCTCATGCGTTCCTCCTCATATTTGCTAAAGCGAATCTATTCTCATGTGCACATATCTGTCAAGGCGTATATAATACCAACATGAGCAGACTCGCGACACAGTCCGATCTCGCGCCGCTTTTCGCTGCTCTGGCGGATCCGACACGCCTGCGCCTGCTTAACCTGATCGCGGGCCGCGAGGTGTGCGTTTGCTATCTGGTCGAGATCCTGCGCCAGGGGCAGCCGAAGATCTCGCGGCACCTGGCCTATTTGCGCCGGGCGGGCGTTGTGGCGGCGCGCCGCGACGGCAAGTGGATGCACTACCGTCTCGTGTCGCCGCGCAATACTGCGGCTGCTTCGATTCTCGCCACGGTGCTGGAGGCATTGGGGGAGGACGCGCAGTATCAGGCGGACCGGGCGCGGCTCAGCCGTGCCTGTTGCCAGCCGGCACGATTTGTTGCGCTCGAAGGCGCCCCGGTTCCGACTCCGGTTTGAAAAACGGTCCACGAGAACGACTCACCGTGTTTTTTTCGCGCTCGCGGATTCCGTGGATCGCTCAAAGTCTGAGGGTTGGATGAGCTCGACCGGCAGCGAAATGCCGAAAACAGCCCGGCGTCAGGACAGCCGGTAGACGGTGACAGGGGGCGTGCTGTCCTGATCGCGATAAGGCGAGAAGGTGTGCTGCACAAAATCGGAGACCCAGTGCTGGCCGTCGAAGACCTGGATGTGTCCCGCCGGGTGATCGTCCGATCGATCGAATACGGCGATGTCGCCGGCTTTGGGCGCATAGGTTTCCTGCGCGATCACCTGGGCTCCGTGCCGCATCAGGAAGGGGCCGTAGTCGCCTGCATCGCCTGACGGCGGGCGATCTGCCGTCTGGATCCCGGCGGCTTCCATCGCCTGGCGAACCGAGGCGGCGCACTGATGAGAAGAGTGCAGGTGGGCGTGCGAGTCGAGCCACGAGATGAGTCGATGAATCTCGGACGGTCCTCCCTGGGACGTCGCCGCGGTGCCGGCAACAGAGGCCGTGCTGGATCCCCCGATGCCTGTGCCTTGCCGGAGGCGAATGGCGGCAACCTGCTGCATCAGTTCTTCCTGCGTGACCGCGAAGTCGGTGCTCATGGGAGCGAAGGGACTTCCGGCTCCAAAAGCAGACAACGAGCTGCGGAACTGGAGATTGCCGATCGGATCATCGATCGAGGCGTCTGAGCCGGAATCAGAGCAATCCGCAGAGATCAGCTGCGACATTTCCTGATTTGCTGTCTGCATGGCTTCGTCGTAGAGAGCTGCGAAGTTCGATTCTGCCGGAACAGGAGCGGAGGGGCGCGCCGGTTGGGAAGGCTCGCTCGGGATCGACGGGAATGACAGCCAGTCAGGAACCATCGCTTGTCCGCAGGGACTCAGGACGCAACGTACGAATCCATTTTATGCGAACAGGCTACAGCAGCTTGCCGGCTGCCAGGTCTCGGACCAGGTCGCGGTCGGCGGCGAGGAAGTCGTACTCGGGCAGGGTGCGAAGGGGGACCCAGCGCACGTCTTCGAAGATCTGGTTCTTGATGTCGCCCGTGAAGGAGTGGACGGCGAAGAACTGCAGGTCCACAGCGCCTCCGGAACGGTAGGTGTGGCGGAGGTGAGCGATGCGGGTACCGACCGAGGCAGCGATGCCCAGCTCCTCGTCGAGCTCACGGCGGAGGGCCTGCTCCGGGGACTCGCCGGCTTCAATCTTGCCGCCCGGAAACTCCCATTTGAGGCCCATCGGGGAGCCGGCCTTGCGCTGGCAGATGAGCACCTCGTCGCCGCGCAGGATGAGCGCCGCCGCGACGAATCGGAGGGTCTTCGGGTCGCGGATTTGGGCCGTATCTGCCATATTGCCCCACAGTTTAGACGCCGACCGGAACGGTTGGATGCCGTTTCAGGGCGCGAATCCCGCCGGAAGTACCGAAAACCTGAGGATGCAGAGCTGAAGCGATGGCCCGGAGGCCTTCGATCAGCGTGGGGGCCGGGGTGTTCAGCAGCTCGTCGGCAATACAGTAGACGCGGCCCTGCTGGACGGCGCGGAGGTCCTGCCAGCCGGGGCGGGCGGCGAGCTTTTCCAGCGGCACGCGGTCGCCTGCGCCGCACCAGGCGGCCAGGATGACGTCGGGATCGGCGGCGGCAACGGCCTCGGGGGTGGTCTGGGCGCCGGGCTCGCCAAGGAAGACGCCGCCTGCAGCTTCTACGAGCTCGCGGACCCACAGCTGGGAGTGGATGAGGGGCTTGCCCCACTCCTCGCAATAGACGCGAGGGCAGCTGGGCAGATCGGCGGTGTAGCGGCGCATCTCGGCGATGGCGTCGCGGAGGTCGGCGACGAGGCGCTCGCCCTGCTGCGGGGCGGAGGCGACTGCGGCGATGAGGCGCATGTCCTGTTCGATGTCGGCGAGAGAATGCGGGGCGAGGGCAAGGACGGGGCAGCCGGCTTTGAGGATGGCGGCGAGGGATTCGTTTCTATAGGGAACCGAGGCGATGACGAGGTCGGGGCGGACGGCGAGCAGCTCATCCACGGTGGTGGACCAGGAGTCGTGGACGATGGCCAGGGGACGCTGGCTCAGAGCGGGAACGGCGGCGACACAATAGCGAGTGCAGGCGACAAGCTGATCGAGGCAGCCGAGGCGGTCCAGAACGATCGAGATGCTCGGCTGCAGCGATGCGATTCTCATGATTTATTTTGTGTGGTCGGCGAGGACCGCCTCCGGGTAGTAGACGCTCCAGCCGCGCCTGGCGGCGATTTCGGCGAGCGCCGGCGTGGGATTGATGGGGAAGGCGCGCGCAGCGATCTTGAGCATGGCCGCGTCGTGGATGGAGTTGCCGTAGACCTGGTCTGGATGGGGCATGCCGGCAGCCTTGAGGGCGGTCGCCTTGCCTTCGTCCGTTGGAACGTCGATGAGGTCGCTGGTGACGAGGCCGTCTTTCACCTTGACGCGGGCGGCGAGGACACGCTCGGGGCCAATGCCGAAGCGGCGCACGCCTTCTTCGATGACCCAGTTGTTGGTGGAGCTGACGGCCCAGATGTCCGATCCGGCGGCGCGAAGGTCGGCGACCAGGGTCTGCATCTCGGGAAAGATCTGCGCTTCAATGTGGGTGGTGAAGTAACGGACTGCGGCGCGGCGGAGTTCTTCGTCGCGGAGGCCGGCATAGACCTGGACCATCTCGCCGCAGATTTGCAGTTCGGAGACTTCGCCCTGGCGGTAGAGGCGGTGGCGGTCGTCGATCCAGTTGCTGGCGTCGCGCGAGAGCAGGCCTGCCTCCATGGACCAGGTCATGAAACCGAGGCCGGCATCGCCGTCCCAGAGGGTGCCGTCGCAGTCGAAGACAGCGATTTTGGGCGCCGGAGACAAGGCGGCGTTACGGAGTTCGGCCAGGGTCCAGCGGATGATCGGCCGAGTTGCGAGGGACATCAGGGGTACCGTGCTCCTTCCATTACCCTTACGCCTTTCGTTACGCGTCAGGCCGCAGGGGTCACACTTTAGTATCGCGCATCGGAGATTGCAATTGATTGAAAAAGGGTGGCTTGCGAGTTTCGTTGGTAACGGGTGACGTGACGGAAGGGCCGAAATGAAACAGTTGAGGGCGGTGTCGGGGTCATGCGGCGCAAAGGCCTGGTTTGATTTGCCGGGGGCCGGAATAACTGCGGTTCCGCCGACAAGTTACCCCCAGGTCTATCTCCCGATTGATCCACTTAGATAATTCTTGACTGGTTATTCACAGCCCGGGGTATCCTCCTGACAGCGCGAGACGGCTGGCGACAAGGAATGCACGATGCGACTTGCTCTAACCGATCCACCGCTTGTGCTGTCGGCCGATGCGTCCATCGAGGAACTAACAGGCTACGCGGTTGAGGATTGGTTAACTTCCCGCGTTCGCCTCGAGAACTGCATTCACGCTGAAGACAGAGAGCGGTTAATGACCCTGTTGGCGCCGGAGGTTCCGGAGCCATGCGGGTGCGTGCGGCTGCGGTTGCGGCATGCAGACGGAAAGATTCGGCCGGTGCACGCGCAGTTCACGAAGAGACGCGATGCGAATGGCACGGTGATTCTCGATCTGGCGCTGGTGGAGCGGATGGAACCGGAGAGCCCGGAACTGGCAGCGATCGTGGACCACTTCCGTACGCTGATGGAGCACACCGACGACTACATGTATCTAAAGGACCGCGATCATGTGTATGTCGCGGTGACGCGGGGGATGGAGGGAGTCCTCCGCGATCCGAAGCCGACCGTCGAGTTCACGGGAAAGACCGCGTATGAGATGTATGGGGAGCCGGTGGCGGACCTGTTGTATCGCAGGGATGAAGAGGTTCTGACGACAGGATGCAGCACACACGAGATCCAGCGAATCGAGGTGGGCGACGGTTCTCATCGCTGGATCGATAACCGGAAGTATCCGCTGAAGAACGAAGCGGGCGCGGTGCTGGGTATGTTCGGAATCTGTCCGGACATTACCGAGCCCATCGATGCGTGGCGCCAACAGGCCGAGACCAGTGAAATTTTCCGGTTGTTCATTGCGCATGCGCCTGCGGCGATCGCGATGTTCGATTGCGAGATGCGGTATCTGGCGGCGAGCGAGCGATGGGTGCGGGACTTTGGGCTCGACGCGAAGCAGGTGATCGGGGCTCATCACTACGAGGTGTTTCCGGAGATTCCGGAGCGGTGGAAGGCGCTGCACCGGCGATCGCTGGCGGGGGAAAACCTGTATTGCGAAGAGGACCGCTTCGTACGGGAGGATTGCTCGATTCAGTGGCTGCGCTGGGAGATGCATCCATGGCGAACCGTGGAGGGGGCGGTAGGCGGTCTGCTGATTTTTACCGAGGACATCACGCAGAAGAAGAAAGACACGGAGCAACTGCAACTGGCGGCGAGCGTCTTTACGAACGCGCGGGAAGGCATCCTGATCTCGGACCCGCAGGGCGCGATTCTGGACGTGAATGAAACGTTCACGGAAATCACGGGATACAGCCGGGCCGAGGTGCTGGGGCGGAATCCGAGACTGCTGAAGTCGGGCCGGCAAAGCGACGAGTTTTACGCGGACATGTGGCGCGCGTTGAACGATAACGGGCACTGGTCCGGCGAGGTCTGGAACAAGAAAAAGGACGGCAATGTTTATCCGGAGGCGTTGACGATCAACGCTGTCTACGACCATGTTTCGAAGATTCAGCATTACGTTGCGCACTTTACCGACATATCGGAGACCAAGCAGCGGGAAGAGCAGCTGGAGCGGATGGCGCATTTCGACGCGCTGACGAATCTGCCCAATCGGGTGCTGCTGACCGACCGTCTGCAACAGGCGATGGCGCAGGCACGGCAGCGAGGCCAGATGCTGGCGGTGGCGTGCGTGGACCTGGACGGTTTTCGCGCGGTGAACGACGACTACGGGCACGACGCCGGCGATCAGTTGCTGATGGGAGTGGCGCGGCGCATGAAGCGGGTTCTGCGAGAGGCAGACTCGCTGGCGCGTATCGGCGGGGACGAATTCGTGGCGGTGCTGCTGGATCTGCCCGGCGTGGATGCGGCGCGACCGATTCTGGAGAGCCTGCTGGCCTGTGCCGCGCAGCCGGAGGAGTGCGCGGACAACACCATTCAGGTTTCCGCCAGCATCGGCGTGGTGTTCTATCCGCAGCCGGAAGAGGTGGACGCGGACCAGTTGCTGCGCCAGGCCGGACAGGCGATGTACCAGTCGAAACTGACGGGAAAGAACCGCTACCAGGTCTTCGATCCGACTCAGGACATTACGGTGCGCAGTTTCCACGAGGATCTGGCGCAGATCCGCAGGGCGCTGGCGATGAACGAATTTGTGCTGCACTACCAGCCGCGCGTGAACATGAGCACGGGCGCGCTGACCAGCGCCGAAGCGCTGATCCGGTGGAATCATCCGACACGCGGGCTCGTGCCGCCGGGCGAATTTCTGCCGATCATCGAGAACCATCCGCTGATCGACCGCATCGGCGAGTGGGTGGTGGAGCACGCGCTGACCCAGCTGGAACGCTGGAATGCGGCCGGGTTGAGGATTCCGGTGAGCGTCAACATTGGCGCGCATCATTTGCAGCAGCCGGATTTTGTGGAGCGGCTGCGCCAGTTGCTGGCGGCGCATCCGGGGATTCCGCCGTCGAGCCTGGAGCTGGAAGTGCTGGAAACCAGCGCGCTGCGTGACGTGGGCCAGGTTTCGCATGTGCTGGCGGCGTGCCGCGAGATGGGCGTGTCGATCGCACTCGACGATTTCGGGACCGGGTACTCGTCGCTCACTTACTTCAAGAGGCTGCCGGTGAACACGTTGAAGATCGACCGCAGCTTCGTACGCGATGTTCTCGACGATCCCGAAGACCTGAGCATTCTGGAAGGCGTGCTGGGGCTGGCGACGGCGTTCGATCGCATGGCGATTGCCGAAGGCGTGGAGACGGTGGACCACGGACGGCTGCTGCTGCAGCTGGGTTGCATCTACGGACAGGGGAACGGCATTGCGTACCCCATGCCGGGCGACGATCTGCCGGGCTGGTCCACAACGTGGAATCCGGATCCGCTGTGGGTGAGCGCGGTCTCGGTGGCTCCGCGCAAGCGGACAATCATGCACGCTGCGGTCGCACACCGGGGATGGGTTTCAGCGATGGAGGCGTTTTTGCTGGGCACGCGGCGAACACCGCCGACGCTCGACCCACACCGCTGCCGTCTGGGACGATGGCTGGACAGCGAACGCAAGAATGCGATGGGATCGGTGAGCGCATTTCAGCAGGTTGACCGGCTGCACCAGGAGGCGCATGCGCTGGCGGAGTTAGCGTCTGCGTGGGAGCCGGAGGTTATCGGCGCCGACGTGCAGGACCAGGTCCGCGACCTGCATCGGCTGCGCGATGCGCTGCTGGAAAAGATGAACGAACTGCTGCAGGAGCCGGTCTAGCGCGCGGGGGCGCGCTGCATCAGGCTACGTGGTTTTTGAGGGCCGGCAGAATTTCAACGGCTTCTTCAAGGTGGAACGACGGGTGAACGGGAGGCGCGGGTTTTTCCACGCGAATGGGCAGCACGGGATCGGCGGTCTCGTCCGGCACCCACAAGCCGGCCTGTTTCCTCGCCGCCACAACGTATCCATGGAAGGCGACCGTGTATTCACCGTCGGGCAGTTGGGTAGGAGCATCGATGACACTGCAGCGGGAATAGGCAGCCTGGCCTGACGGGGCCTGCGAGTCTCTCATAGCGAGCATCTCGCAGGGCACTTCGTATCCCATGCCGATGAGCAAACCGCGGATCAGAACCACCGAGCGCATTTCGAAGTTCCTCATTACGGATACGTCATATGCTGTGAGCCAGGATGCTTGCGCGCGGCTAAAGAGTTGCCGCAATGTTGAAGGAGATTTCACGGGGCCGCGTTACTGTCGGAATCCTACACCGCCGGACGGGGGATGTCGCCTACCATGGAAAGGTGAGTGGGTTTGGGGAACGGCTGGAGGAAGTGGAGAGACGGGTGGTGGCTGCCTGCCGCCGAGCCGGGCGAGATCACGCCGATGTGCGTTTGATGGGGGTTTCCAAGCTGCATTCCGCGGAGGCCCTGGCCGAGGCGGCGCAGGCGGGACTGACGCTGTTCGGCGAGAACCGGGTGCAGGAATATGAGACGAAGCGCGAACGGCTGGCGCAGATTGGCGTCGCGAACGCCGCGGTTCACCTTATTGGACATCTGCAGTCGAATAAGTCAGCACGGGCTGCGGAGATCTTCGACGGGATCGACAGCCTGGATTCGCTGCGCCTGGCCGAGCGGCTGAACGACACGGCGGCGAAGTTGGGGAAGACCCTGCCGGTGCTGCTGGAGATAAAAATCAGTGACGAGCCGACGAAGGCGGGACTCGCCCCTGACGAACCGGAGCTAACGTCACTGCTGGAGCGGCTGCCGGATTTGAAAAACCTCGCGATGAGCGGACTGATGACAATTGCGCCGCTCGATGATGACCTGGAAACGGCGCGCGCCAGCTTTCGGCATCTGCGGACGCTGCGCGAAGAGCTGGCGCGACAACATCCGCGGCTCGATTTTCGTGAGCTGTCGATGGGGATGTCGGGCGATTTTGAGATTGCGATTGAAGAGGGGTCGACGCTGGTGAGGATCGGAACAGCGCTGTTCGGCGAGCGCGCGGTGGCGCGATGAAGGTACCGGTGCGGGAGACGGCGGAGGGGGCGAGCTTCCTGGTGCGCGTGGCCCCACGCGCGAGCCGGACCGCGATTGTAGGCGTGATGGGGGACGGCAAGGATGCGGCAGTGAAGATTGCGCTGCAGGCTCCGCCGGTGGAGGGGCGGGCCAATGCGGCGCTGATCGAGTTTCTGGCGGAGTTGCTGGGGGTGGCGCGCTCGTCGATCGAGATTGCGGCGGGCGAAAATGCACGCATGAAGAGAATCGCGGTGCGGGGCCGGGATGCGATGGAGGTGGCGACCGCGATCGCCATCGCGCTGACCCAATAATGCGGCGGGGACTGACGAGTCCTAAGCCTGGACCGCGGTCTTTTTCCTCTTTGCTGTGGCGCGCTGCGGAGGCTTTTTCTCGTCGTCGTCGGGATTCGGCGCTGGAGCTGAAGCCGTGACTGAGCCCGGGGCGGCCTGGCCCATGCTCTTGCGCAGAGCTTCCATGAGATCGATGACCGGAGCCAGCTTCCTTTTCGGCTGCTTGCCAGGCGCTTCCGCCTGACCCTGCTTGCTCTCGATCAGCTGCTCGACGCGGCTGGTGTATTCGTCCTTGAGATTCTCGGGATTGAATGCGCCGGTGAGTTGCGTCATGAACTGCTCGGCAAGCGCCACTTCTGCCTTTTGCGTTTCGACTTCGGGCTGGTTGTCGTACTCGGCGACGGCGCGAATTTCTTCGGGATAGTAGAGCGTGTGCAGCACGAGGCCCTTCTCAAAGGGGCGGATCATGACGATCTGCTCGCGCTGGTGGAGCGTGATCTTGGCGATGGCCCCGAGCTTGAGATCCTGCATGCCCTTGTGGATGAGCGAATAGGCTTTGCGGCCTGGATCTTCGGCGACGGTGAAGTACGAGGTCTGGTAATAGAGCGGATCGACGTCGGGCAGATGGACGAACTGCAGAATCTCCATCGTCTCGGAGGACTGGGCCTCGAGGCCCTTGAGCTCATCGCTGGTGACGATGACGTAGCTTTCCTTGTCGGTGGCGTAGCCCTTGGTGAGCTCGCTGCGCTCGACGACGCGCTCGCAGGTGGGGCAGTAAATCTGCTGCTTGATGCGCGAGCCGCACACCTCGTGAATTTGGTTGAAGGAGATGTGGTTCTCGCGCGCCGCGACAAAGAGGCGGATCGGCACGGAGATCAGTCCGAACGAGATGTAGCCCTTCCAGACGGTCGAAGCCATAGGGAAGAAAAGGATATCGCACTGAATCTGAGGCAGAAAAATGAAAAACTGCGCGGGAATCGGGGCGATTACTGCCACTTTCGTCTTCTATTCGCCTATTGCCTGGCGTCCACGCTGGTTTCTTACTTCGCTCGGGGATGCGTGCGGTCGTAGACGGCGGCGACCTGGCCGACGGTGAGCTGGGTGTAGCGCTGTGTCGTGGAGAGGCGCTCGTGGCCGAGGAGTTCCTGGATCGCGCGCAGGTCAGCACCCTCCTCGAGCATGTGCGTGCCGAAGGCGTGGCGCAGAGTGTGGGGGTGGACGTCGGCGGGGAGACCATGAGCCAGAGCAATGTGCTTAACGATGCGTCCGACGCTGCGGGTGGTGAGACGGGTGTCTCCGCGAAGACGCAGATTGAGGACCAGTGCCGGTGACGATTTACCGGAGGCGGCAAGCTTCTGCTCGCGCAGAGGCAGATAAGCGCGCAACGCCTGAGCCGCGGCATCGCCGAGCGGAACATAGCGCTCTTTGCGGCCCTTGCCGCGAACGAGGATGGCGTCGTTAGCCCAGTGGATGTCGGCGAGATCGATGCCGACGAGTTCGGCGTTGCGGATGCCGCACCCATACAGCAATTCGAAGATGACGCGGTCGCGTTCGGGCCAGGCAGCGGAGTCATCGGCGGAGCTTTCGACGACGCGATTCATCTCCTCAATGGTGGGAACGCGGGGCAGATGCTTCGGCAGCTTCGGCGTAGCGACGAGGGAGGCAGGGCTCTGCTCGACCAGGCCCTGACGAGCAAGCCACTTGAACCAGGAACGAATGGCGGCGAGAGCGCGGGCGACGGAGGCCTTTGAGAGGCCGCGACCGTAGAGATCCGCGAGATAGGCGCGGATGTGCAGGTGCTCGATGCGGGCGAGTGGGAAGTTTGCTTCGAAGGTGGCGACGATGAACTCCGCGAAGTTGTGGAGTTCGCGGTCGTAGGCGCGCAGGGTGTGGGGGCTCCCGTTGCGCTCGTGAGCCAGCATGGTGAGGAAGTCGTCGACGTGGCGGACGATGGCCGGCTTGGGTGCGGGCCTGCTCTTCGGCGCGGTCATGAGGGGACTCGCTTCGCGCGCGGATGGTGTTCGCGGTGGACGGCCTTGAGACGTCCCAGGGCCAGATGCGTGTAGACCTGCGTGGTGGCGATGTCGGCGTGGCCGAGCAGGGTCTGCACGGTGCGCAGGTCAGCGCCGCGCTCCACCATGTGCGTTGCGCAACTGTGGCGGAGCATGTGCGGGCTGGCGGTGTGCTCGCTGGTTTTCACCAGGCGCCAGATCCAGCCGCGACTGAGGGGGACTCCGCGCGCGGAGAGGAAGAGGCGGCTGGAGGATTTCTTCTCAAGTGCTGGACGACCGTTCTTCAGATATTGTTCGAGCGCTTCGATGGAAGCACGGCCCAGAGGAACGATGCGTTCCTTGTCGCCCTTGCCGCGGACCAGCGCCCGTCCGGCATCGAGAGAAAGATCAGCGACGTTGAGGCCGGTGAGTTCAGAGACGCGCAGGCCGGCGGCGTAGAGCAGTTCCAGAATGGCGCGGTCGCGCAGGGCGATGCCGTCGGCCTGGGGATGATCGGCGGCGAGGGCTGCGCGCTCCATCATGGAGTCGACTTCAGTGACGGCGAGCGATTTCGGCAGGACCTTCCACGTCGCAGGCGATTCAAGGTTCAGCGTGGGATCGCGATGGATGCGCTTGTCGAGGAGGAGCCACCGATAGAAGCCACGCAGGCAGGAGAGTTTTCGCGCCGCCGAGCGCGATTCGACGCTGTGCTTTGCGAGATGCGCGAGGAATCCGGCGATGTGTTGTTGCGTGGCGACGAGGAGCGTTGCGGAGTTGTCCTCGAGAAATTCGGAGAACTGCAGGAGGTCGCGCTGGTAGGCTTCGCAGGAGAGCGGACGCAGGCCCTTCTCGACTCGCAGGTAGGCCAGGTATTCCCGAATCAATCCTGAATTGCCGAGCCCGGAGTTTGTCAGGATGGATTTCTTCTTGTCGGCCATGCGCACGGCGCCCACGCATTCATTATCGGATGGCGGAGGGGCAGAGGATGAGTGGCGAGTGAGGTTCGGTCCTCGCCGGACGGGCGAACGCGCTTCGCGGTCCTGACCGGACGGCATTACGATTCGCGGTAGTTGAGCAGCAGGATGCCGATGAGGATGAGGCAGACGGGCCAGATCCACGCTGCGAGGCGGCGCTCGCGGGAGGGCGGCGCGGAGCCGTCGAGGCGGAGTTCGAGCCAGCGTCCCCAGCCAGCGGCTGCGCCGAGGATGGCGATGGGGGTGTGGCTGAGTTCGGCGAAAACTTCATCGTTGCCCTCGCCGAGGGCGTGCGTGTGGGTGAGGAGAAGCGCTCCGCCCGCGGCGCAGAGCACTGGAAAAACAAACCGGGCGTGCCGCCAGCGGAGACGGCCAGTCTGAACGCCTGTTTCGAAAATCGCGAAGACAGCAATGAGCAGAGCATAGAGGCGATGCTGGAGGACATCGGGCGCGGTGAAGCTGGCCCAGAAGGGCCGCGGACCGAGCGGCCAGCATTCCGGGTCGGCGCGCATCAGGATGAAAACGGAGAGTGCGAGGAAGAGCACGGGCCAGTAACGCGCCCACTGCTGGTGCGGCATGCGCGAAAGAAGCGCGAGCCCGCCAGCGACGAGGACGATGAGGCCCGCCCAGTGGTGGTTGTATTCCGACCATGCGCGGTCGTTGGCGTCGCTGGCGCTGCCGCCGGTGTAGGTGGCTTCGCGCACGGCAACGCTGAGCGGCGTGGGCGGGGCGAGTTGCGAGACGGCCGGCGTGTGGAAGCTGGGGCGACGCCACTCCATCCGCTCGACGATCTGATGGGCGGTGAGGGTGTCCTGCGGAGTTTCGTCAACCGAGGGCGACTGCGCAGTCAGCGACGCGGCGGCGAGGATGACCGTAAGGCCGAGCCCGATTTCCGTTTCGCTGAAGCGGCGGAGACGGAAGAGCAACGGCGCGGGATCGGTATTGATTTGACGAAGCGCGAAGAAGTTGCCCGCTCCGAGGGTGAGGATCAGCGCCGTGAGAACAATCTTGGCAGAAAGGAGCAGACCGTAGGAGGTTCCGACCATGCCCTGCCACGAGCCGGCGTAGAACCAGGAAAGGCCAGCGCCGGCGATGATCAAAGTGACTACACTGACGATCGCCATCGCGGAAAAGCGGCGACCGATGCGCTGCGAGACAGTGGCGTCGTGCGACAGCTTGATAGCAATGAGCAGAAACGGCAGCGCGCCGATCCAGCCAGCCATGCCGAGATGGTGCGCGGCGGTGAGCGCGATGAGCAGCGGCCGATGATCCATGCGCGAGGCTGCGTGGCTGAGCGAAACGGATGCGCCGAGCGCGACCAGCACGAATAGAGCGGCGGGGGCAAGTCTTGAAGTGATTCTCAGCGAAAGTGCGAGTGCTAACGATGCAGCGGCAAAAATGCTTCCGGAGATGAAGAACTCGGCTTGCGCGACGTCGCGCAGACCCATGCCGGAGTTGCCGGTAAGCATCGCCGAAGTGGTGGCGATTAGGGCGATCTGCGTGAGGGCGAGTCCGAGGGCAAATCGCGCAGCGATGCGGCGCAGGCGCGCTTGCGCGTTGTCATCCAGCCTCGCAGGACGCGCGCAGAAGAGCAGAAAGAAGACGCCGCCGAAGGCGACCGCTTCAAAGGAGAACGAAGTCGCCCGGAGCAGGAGCGAGAGCAGGTCGAAATCGCGAACGAACCAGATCAAGGCTGAACGGTGAAGGGAATTTCGCCGCGCGTGATGTGGCCATCGGTGGAGAGCGCCTGCCACTTGAGCGTGTAGCTGCCCGGCTTGAGCTTCGCGTGCGCATTGAGATTGCTCGGGCTGCTTTGGTTGTCGATGGTCATTTGCGCATTGCCCTCGGTGGTTGCGATCGCGAGCACCGAGTGATGGCCGTCAACGCGGGAGTTGAAGCGCAATTCGATGGCGACGTCGGGACCATGCACGGTCGCGTTGGCCGCCGGCGTGCTGGTGAGCAGGTGGGCATGAGCGAGCGCGAGACGTGGCATCAGGAGCAAGCTGCAGACTGTCAGGGTTGCGACGAACAGGCGTTTCATGGACATAAGTGCAACAGCCTCGTGATGTAAGAATGCCGCGCTCTGGGCAAAGCAGCGCGCGAAAGTCCAAAATACCACGCGAAAGACAGGAGCGTTGTCATGGGATTATCTCGCCGCCCGCAGCGTTTCGGCCAACAGCAATACGCCGATACAAGCAAGACCCACATAGATGAGCCGCAGAAAAATGTCGCCATGCAAACGGCGATTGATGGCTCTGCCAAGAAAGACAGCGGGGAGCATGACCGGCAGCGAGAGCAGGTAGTCGCGCGTCACGGCGGGGACCCAGAGGCCGGCCATCCAGTAGCCGGCCATAGCAAGGAGGCTTGCGGGCAGGAAGTAGGCCTGCAGCGTGGCGCGAAAATGCTGTGCAGTCCAGCGGCGCATCGTTCCGTACACCACCAGGGGTGGTCCGTTCATGCCATAAGCGCCGCCGAGGACCCCAGCGCTGAAACCGCAGGCGAACAGCCAACTGCAGCCGTCGTGCTCCAGTTTCATGGGTGCGCGAGCCAACAACGAAAAGGCCGCGAAGGCGAGGATGACGACACCGAGCGCGCCTTTTACCACGGCCTGGTGATGGCTGGTGAGCAACAGCAAGCCGCAGGGGATCCCAGGCAGCGTGGCCAGGAGCAGCCATCCTGCACTGCGGACGTGTATCTCTCTCCAGTCCTGCGCGACCACGACGGCGGCGATGGTGATGGACAGCAGCACGGCCAGAGGCGCGGCTACCTGGACAGGAAGAAACAGAGCCAGCAAGGGAACAGCAATGAGCGCTTCGCCAAATCCGAAGGCGGAGCGAATCAGCGTGGCCAGGAAAACAATCGGCAAAATGTAGAAGGCAGCAGACTCGATCGTGATCTCCGGTGCTGGTGCGAGGTGGGGAATCAGCGCGATGCAGCGCGCACGGACTTGCCACTAATTTCGGCGGCACGGGCTTCGGCGTACGCGGCGGCGCCCATGAGCGCGGCGCGGCTCTCAAGAATGATGTGGACGGGCGTATGGATCAGGACTTCGCTGAGACGGCCCTTGTCGATAAACGCGTGCATGAACGCGCCGCCCTGCATGGTCTTCAGCATTTTGGGCGCGATGCCTCCGCCGATATACATGCCGCCGGTGGCGAGGACCTTGAGCCCCATGTTGCCGGCCTCGGCGCCATAGGATGCAGCGAACATTTCGAGAGCCTTCGCACAGAGTTCGCTCTGGCCGGCTTCGCCCACTTGCCCGATGACGGCGTTAGGATCTTCGGTCTGCATCCGCTGATGGAGCCAGGCAGGCTCTTCCATCTTTTTTTGATCGCGGAGGAAGGTGTAGATGTTCGTGAGCCCTGGTCCGGAGACGACGCGCTCAAAGCTGACGCGGCCGTTGAATTTCTGCATAAGCCAGGCGAGCAGCTCGATCTCGAGCGGATTGCGCGCGGCGAAATCGCAGTGTCCGCCTTCCGACGCCATCGGCACGTGGGTCTTGCCATTCCACACCAGCACGCCTTCGCCGAGCCCGGTGCCGGCCGAGACCAGCGCGCGATTGCCCACTGCTGCAGGGTCGCCCTGATTGAGCGTGAGGATCTGTTCCGGGGTTAGTTCGGGAATGCCGTAGCCATTCGCCTCAAGATCGTTGATGAGGAAGAGATGCGTGATATTGAGGCCGGCGGAAAGCTCGCGCGCATCGAGAACCCAGGGAAGGTTGGTGAGGCGCAAACGGCCGCCGCGCACCGGGCCGGGAACGCCGAAACAGGCGGCGGTGATTTCGGGGTTGGAACTTTCTGCGAGGAAGCGCTGGACGATTTCCTGCAGGCCATTGAATTCGTGCGCAGGAAAACGCTCGTCGCGAACGTGAACCAGCTGGCCATGTTCGAATGCATACAGCGCGAGGTGAACCTTGGTGCCGCCCACGTCCCCGGCGAGAATCATCTTGCAAGCTCCAGCGTTCCGTTGCCGTCCGCGCCCGGCGGAGGCAAGTGCGCCGCAGCTTCGGTGTCGAGCAGGAAGAGCAGACGCCCATTTTGCGGCTGAATCAGTTGTGAAGGCAAAGTCTCCGGATCGTACGGCCCCTGCAGGACGCGGCCCAGAGGATCGGCTTTAGCCTTGCCGTCGATGAGGAAGAAGACATCGCGCGCTGCATTGATGACCGGCCAGGTGAGCGTAATGCGCCAGCTTTGCGTCTGCTGCGGAACGTGATTGGCAACAGCAAGGCGAATCATCTCGTGCAATGCGGCGGTGTGCGGAAAGAGCGAGGCGCAATGGCCGTCGTTCCCCATGCCGAGCTGGACGATGTCGAACACCGGGCCCTCGGCGCCTTCGAGCCGGTAGTGACCGCGAATAGCGGACTCGTAGCGAGCGGCCCCTTCTTCCGGATCGAGTTCGCCCTCAATGCGGATGACGTGATCGGGCGGCAGCGGGACTTTGCTGAGCAACAGTTCGCGGGCGACGCCGTAGTTGCTGTCGGGATGCTCGGGTGGAACGCAGCGCTCATCGACCCAGAAAATCCAGAGGCGATCCCACGGAATGGCGGCGCGATAAGGCTCTTTTGGGTCGGCGAGGAGAGAGAAGACGGGCTTCGGGCTGCCTCCGCCGGAGATAGCAATACGCGCAATGCCGCGCGCGGCCACTGCCGACTGAATGCCCTCGAACGAATCGTTCCGCGGTGGCGCGGGAAAGCGCATCCTGCTGCTGAAAGACGCGGTAGTCGACGTGAATCTTTTTGGCCATGTTTGCGACTTACGGATGGAACGGTGGTGAGCTGGCTTCTTCGCGCAAAGCGGCATTCTATCGCCGCAGGCGAGACGAAGGAAGCCTTGTTATGGCTGTCCTTCGGATACTCCGTGCCAGACGTGGCCGTCGCGGCCGATAAGTTCATCGCCGCACTCCGGGCCCCAGGTACCGGCCGCGTAGTTGGGGAAGGTCTGCGGATACTTCTTCGCCCACGCATCGATGACCGGGGTATAGAGTGCCCAGGTGGTCTCCACGCCATCGCGATGCGCGAACAGCGTTGCGTCTCCGAGCATAGCGTCGAGCAGCAGGCGCTCATAACCATTAGCCGACGAGGATCCGAAGGCGTGCGCATAGTTAAAGTCCATCACCACGGGACACACCGCCATCTGCGGGCCCGGGACTTTGGCTCCGAAGCGGAGCGAGATGCCTTCGTCGGGCTGGATGCGCATGGTGATCACGTTGGGCTGGATGTCGGCGCAGGGTCCGTGCATGTGCGCGCCAAAAAGTAACATCGGCGGTTGCTTGAACTGGATGGTGATCTCCGTGACGCGTTTGGCGAGACGTTTGCCGGCGCGCAAGTAGAACGGAACCCCGGCCCAGCGCCAGTTGTCGATTTCAAGCCGAACCGCGGCGTAGGTTTCGGTCTGCGATTTCGGATCGACGCGATCCTCTTCGCGATAGCCCTTCACCATCTGGTTGTCGACGATGCCGGGACCGT
Organism: uncultured Acidobacteriaceae bacterium; assembly: GCA_963705765.1. Classification (GTDB taxonomy): domain Bacteria; phylum Acidobacteriota; class Terriglobia; order Terriglobales; family Acidobacteriaceae; genus Palsa-343. Next base: position 21,457 of record CAVPKU010000059.1, read on the forward strand.
ACTGGCCGCGGACGCAATCGAAAATATTGATGGGCTTGATGGAACTCCAGAGTTTGATCTTTTCGCGGCGCACGGCGTCGGCAGCGAAACTGGCCAGGGACTCCATAGCGACGAAAGACAGCAGCTCCATCATGTGGTTCTGGACGACGTCGCGCAGGGCTCCGGCCTTCTCGTAGAACGGCCCGCGGCCTTCAATGCCGATGCTCTCGGCCGCCGTGATCTGCACGTGATCGACGAAGTTGCGATTCCAGATCGGTTCGAAGATGCCGTTGGCAAAGCGGAAGACCAGCACATTTTGCACGGTCTCCTTGCCGAGGTAGTGGTCGATGCGAAAGATCTGGTTCTCGCTGAAGACGGTGTTGACGTCGTCGTTGAGTTCTTTGGCGCTTTCAAGATCGTGGCCGAAGGGCTTTTCAATAATGACGCGAACATTGCCGACCTCGGGCTTAGCCATGCCGTGGCCGCCCAGACGATGCACAATGTCGGCGAAGTATTCGGGCGCGGTGGCGAGATAGAAGAGACGATTGCCACGCGTTCCAAAATCGCGATCGTACTGGCTCAACAGCCCCTTTAGCGCGGCGTAGCCGTTGTCATCATCAAAATTCATCGCGTGGTAGCTGATTCTTTTGATGAACTCGTCGAGCTTGCTGTCGTTCTTGTCGACCCCGCCAAACTCGATGATGCCTTCGCGCATGTCCTGCGCGAAGCTGTCGCCCAGTTCACGGCGCGCGACGCCGACGATGCGAAACTGCTCTGGCAGCAGGCCGGCCTGTTCCAGATGATAGAGAGCGGGCAGCAGTTTGCGCTTGGTCAGATCTCCGGATGCGCCGAAGATGACCACGGCACTGGGTTCGGGAATGCGCTCTTCAACCTGAGACGTTGCCTGCTTCACGTCTTCGGGAGAGACCCTGACTTCTGTGGTTGCCATCGATGTGCCCCTTTCGGTTCTCGCTCGCGATTCGTGCTACGCCGCGGCTTCCTTTTCAGTTTTCACGGCATGACCGCCAAACTCATTGCGCATGATGGCCAGCATGCGGTCGGTAAAGTTGTATTCCTCACGGCTGCGGATTCTGCGCAGCAGAGATTCTGTAATCACCGGCGCAGCGACGTTGAGGTCGATGGCCTCGAACACCGTCCAGCGTCCCTCGCCCGAGTCTTCGACATAGGGTTCGAGGCCCTTCAGTTCCGGATTTTTCGCGAGCGCATCCGCGGTGAGATCGAGGAGCCAGGAACGAACGACACTGCCGTAGCGCCAGATCTGCGCGATCTGCGGCAGATCCAGTTCCAGTTCTTCTTTCTTTTGCATGATGGCAAAGCCTTCGGCAAAGGCCTGCATCATGCCGTACTCAATACCGTTGTGAACCATTTTCACGAAGTGACCGGAGCCGGCCGGGCCAACGTGTCCCCAGCCTTTGTCTTTTGCGGGCGCGAGGGTTTCGAAGATGGGGTAGAGTCGCTCGACGGGTTCGTCATCGCCGCCGATCATCATGCTGTAGCCCTCTTTGAGTCCCCAGATGCCGCCGGAAGTTCCCACATCGACGAAGTTGAAGCCTTCGGGCTTGAGTTCGCGATAGCGGCGCTGGCTGTCCTGGTAGTTGGAGTTGCCGCCGTCGATGAACGTGTCGCCCTTCTGCATCAAAGGCTTGAGCTTCGCGATGGTTTCGTCGACCGGCTTGCCCTGAGGGACCATGATCCAGATGGCGCGAGGCGCGGAGAGGTTCTTCACAAGATCCTCAAGGGTCGATACGCCTTTCGATCCGGCGTCGTTCAGGCGCTGCACCGCTTCGGCGCTGAAGTCGAAGCCGACGATTTTGTGCCCGCCCTGGTGCAGGCGATCCGCCATGTTGCCACCCATTCTGCCCAGTCCAATGATTCCGAGTTCCATGGTCTGTTCCTCCTGCGCTCTTTAGCGCCTTGCTGTGGTCCTGTGAACCTTACGCCTCTCGCACGTTGAATTCGTGCAAGCGATCCTGCGCGAGCGAAACCCCCAGCCCGGCGAGTTCTGCCGCGAGTTGTTCTGAACCCTGATAACGGATGCCATGAATTCCCAGCGATGCAGCGGCGGCAACATTCTCCGGACGATCATCGATAAAAACAGCTCGCTCGGGATCGCGCTGCAGCACATCGAGCGCAACCTGGTAGATCTTTCGATCCGGCTTGCGGAGACCGAGATAGCAGGAGCTGAAGAAAGCGTCGAATGCATCGAGCAGGTTGAACTTCTTGAGGCGGAACTCGTTCAATACACGGGCCTCATTGTTGACCGTGGCCAGCACATATTGTTGGGATGCGGCAAGCTGGCGAAGGATTCCGATGCCGCTGTCCGGCAGCACGGAGGACTGGGCGCGCATGGCTTCGAGAAACTCGGCCGGAGTGAAGGTGCGCTGCTGGAAAAAGACGGTCCGACGCAGATATTCATCCACGCCGATCTCGTCCCTCTCCCATGCCTGGTCGATCTCGGCGTGACGACGATCGAAGTCGGCGCGATCGAGCCCGAAGCGAGCGAGCACGGCATCGCGCTGCTGGTGGTCCCAGCCGTTGGTGAGGAGCACGCCGCCGACATCCCACAATATGGTGCTGATGCCGTCCATGGCATCTCCAGTTTTGATTGCTGAGTTGCGGGTTATGAAACCTGGGGGCCCGGAGCGATTCTAAGATCTTGCTGTTTCCGCAGTGTTACGAGCTTCCGGCATATTGCGAGCTTCGATATTTTTGACTTTGTTCAGACGTCGAACGTAGCGCTCCACCTGCGACTGGAATTTCGCATCGAGAAAGGCGGCCACCAGATCGAACGCGAGTTCCGGCCCGATGATGCGCGCACCCAGCACGAGGACGTTCATGTCATCATGCTCGACGCCCTGGTGCGCGGAATAGTGATCGTGGCACATACAGGCGCGGATGCCGGGCATTTTATTGGCGGCAACGCAAACGCCCACGCCGCTGCCGCAGATGAGAATGCCGCGTTCGGCGCGGCCCGCGTGCAGCGCGCGCCCGACCGCTTCAGCGAAATCCGGATAGTCAGAGGGCTCGGCGCTGAAGGCGCCCAGATCGACGACTTCGTGCCCCAGCCTTTCGAGGTAGCCGCGCACTTCTTCTTTCAGGGCGTATCCGGCGTGATCAGCAGCAATCACCAGCTTCATGATTATTTTCCCGCCAGGGCCGGCTCCGCCTTGCGAGCGCGTTCCACCAGAGCTTTGGCCCGAGCGACGACGTTGTCGACGCCGAAGCCGAGCTTCTCGAGCGCAATGGGTCCTGGCGCCGAAGCGCCGAAGCGATCCAGACCGATAACATCGCCGTGGCGGCCGACGTATTTCCACCAGCCCAGGGTTGAGCCGGCTTCAATGGCCAGCTTGGGCAGATGATCGGGAAAGATCGACGCCTTGTAGCTGTCGGACTGTTCTTCGAAGATGCGGACGCTGGGCATGGAGACCACGCGAGCGACGATGCCGTCTTTCTTGAGTTGCTCGGCGGCGCGGACGCCCGGCCACAACTCAGCGCCGGTACCGACGATCAGGATGTCGGGCGAGTCGCTTCCCTGCTCCACGATGTAGGCTCCACGACGCACGCCTTCGAAGACGCGCTGCTTCACCGGATCGAGCAGCGGCAGATCCTGGCGGGACAGCGCCATGAACGACGCGCTCCCGCGCTCGAGTGCGAGTCCCCAGGCTGCGGACGTCTCGTTCGCATCGGCGGGGCGGAAGTCTGTCAGATGCGGAACGGCGCGCAGCATGGTGAGCTGCTCGACCGGCTGATGCGTCGGTCCGTCTTCGCCAAGGCCGATGGAGTCATGCGTGAAGACGAAAGTCGAGTGGATCTGCATCAGCGCGGCCAGGCGAATCGCCGGCTTGGCGTAGTCGGAGAAGGTGAAGAAGGTTGAGCCGTAGGGAATGACGCCGCCGTGGGCAGCCATACCGTTGACCGCTGCACACATTCCGAATTCACGAACACCAAAGAAAATGTTCCGACCGGTTGGATCGACGTGGAAATTGGGGCTGTCCTTGATGACGGTCTTCGTCGAAGTGGAGAGATCCGCCGCGCCGCCCAGGAATTCGGGCACAGCCTTTGCGAAGGCATTCATCACGGTATAGCCGGCGTTGCGCGTCGCCACTGGCTTGCCATCGGCCGGGAACTGCGGCAGGCTCTGCTGCCAGCCATCCTTCAGGCGGCCTTCGTGAACACGCTCGAATTCCGCAGCCAGATCGGGGAATTGCTTTTTGTAGCCGGCGAAGAGGGCATTCCAGTCGGACTCCTCTTTGGCGCCGCGATCGACGGCCTGCAGCCAGTTCTTTGCGGCGTCTTCGGGAACCCAGAAGGTCTTGTCTTCGGGCCAATTCAGATTCTTTTTGGTCTGCTTCACGGCTTCCGCGCCGAGAGCTTCGCCATGGGCTTTGTTGGTCCCGGCTTTGGGGCTGCCGTACCCGATCACCGTCCGCACTGCGATCAGCGATGGCTTGTCTTTGACGGCCTGGGCGGCCTCAATAGCTTTCGAGATTCCCTCGAGATCGTTGCCGTCTTCGACGATCTGCACGTGCCAGTGATACGCCTCAAAGCGCTTCAGTACATCCTCAGTGAAAGACAGCTCGGTCGGACCATCGAGCGAGATGAGGTTGTCGTCGTACAGAAAAATTAGTTTGCCGAGTCCCAGCGTGCCGGCCAGCGAGGCAGCTTCGTGCGAGACGCCCTCCATCAGATCGCCGTCACCGCAAATCCCGTAGGTGTAGTGATCGACAACGTTGAAGCCGGGGCGGTTGTAAACGGCAGCGAGATGCTTTTCAGCCATGGCCATGCCGACGCTCATCGCGAATCCCTGGCCGAGCGGGCCGGTGGTGACTTCGACGCCGTCGGTATCGCCGTACTCCGGATGCCCAGGCGTCTTCGATCCATACTGGCGGAACTGCTGCAGATCCTCGATCGAGACGTTGTAGCCGGTCAAATGAAGGGCACCGTACAGCATCGCCGAGGCGTGGCCGTTCGAGAGCACGAAGCGGTCGCGATTGGACCACTTCGAGTGCTTCGGGTTGTGCCGCATGTACTTGTGGAAGAGGAGGTACGCGATGGGGGCGTCGCCCAGAGGCGCGCCGGGGTGGCCGCTGTTGGCCTTCTCCACCGCGTCAACAGCTAGAAACCGCAGGGCGTTAATCGACAACTGATCGAGATCGTTCATACTCCTGGCCTCTCCTCCTGGGTTTGCAGCATGGAAGGTTGCGGACAACCGGGCGGGTCAACTTTGATTTTCGCTCTCAGTGATGAGATGACGCAAACGGATGGCGAGTCTCACGCCTCGATCTCGACTTCGAAATTGCGGCCTTCCCAGCGGTTTTCGTCCGGCCAGAACAGGGTAAAGGAAAGCGCGCCGCTTTGCCCCGGGGTTGTGGGAAGGTCCGCATAGGAGCCCGCGTAGCCCAGCTGCGTACTGTCGAGCACATGGGTGGTCGTCCAGTTGTCGGGCGTCCAGGTGACCTGAAAGCGCGAGGCGGAGGTGATGCGCAGGCATTTGCCTGCGGGAATCTGACGAATCTGGCGGCGGAGCACTTTGAAAACTTCGATGTGGCTGGGCGGATGATTTCCCTGTGCGTAGCGCTCTTCGACAATGGGGATGCGGTCGACGACCTTCCCGTCGTGTGTGGATCGCAGCAATTTGAGATATTCCGAGTGCGCCCAGACCAGCGGCATCGCAGAGCCGGCGGGGCCGCCGAGCACGAGGCCATTGCGGTCCGCTTCGTCCCAGATCTGCTCGGGAAGCATACCTCCGTCGGAAGCGAAGCGCTCGATCGTCCGGATCAAATCGCTGACATCGCCGCCGGCACCCAGCTCGTAGTGGGCGCGCTCGCCGGTGAGCAGAGGCCAGGCGCGGCCTTTGCCCCAGCCCAGGAACGGTCCGCCGTCGGGTCGCTGCCCGTAGCCGTCGTGGTTGTAGCGCAGCCAGCAGGGACCTTTCGGCGTGTCCACTTTGAGCACACGATCGACAACTTTCAGCGAATCGATGATCAGGGGATCGTTGGCAGAGCGAACGCCGTAGCGCACCAGTTCCAGAAAACCGGCGTCGATGATTTCGCGCGCCTCGAATTCCGCCTGCTCACCGGGAGGGATGTTGTTGATGTGGACCACCTCGCGCCCGCACTCCTCGTGCGCGTAAGGATCGCCGCATTCCGGCGGGCGAATGCGCATGTAATGGCGCTTGACGTCAGGGTGCAGAACGCCGTTGTTGGTGACGGTCCAGTCCTCGAGGTGGCTTTCGATCCAGTCAGCGTGCTGTTCGAGGAAGTGTGCCAGCTCGGGTGCGTCGTGGGCACGGGCAATATCGGCTGCGCAGATGAGCCCGCAGATGACCGCTGCGAGGGTTGAGGGCGAATAACCCGCAATCTCCTCCCAACGCTCCTGCTGCGTGACGGGCGCGTAGCGAACCAGGAAGCCGGCAGCGCGCTCGACGAAGGGGAAGACATCGAAATTGCCGAGCCCATCGAGCTTCCACAAACGCCACGCGAGGATGATGGGGAAGGCGACCTCATCGAGCTGGATACCGGTCCAGTAGGGCTCGCCGTTGACCCAGAAATTCTGCGAGAAACCGCCATCGGGCTTCTGCGTGCAAGCCAGGTAGGCGAGCGCGCGCAGCGCAGTCTCGGTACGGCCGCAGGCCATCAGAGCCGTCGCTGTCTGGACCATATCGCGCGTCCACACCAGGTGGTAGCCGCCCAGGTCGTCATCGCCTTTGGCGTAGCCCCACGGGATCGAAGCCGAAGCGATGAAGGCGCCGGCAAAGGTTTTGTCCTCGTGTGCGAGCACCACATTGTGGCTGATCTGCAGCAGTCGGCCGCCGTCGCCGGAGTTGCGCGCCAGGTGTTGCGGCGTGGCGGCGCGATGCCACTGCTCGATGAACCGCGAGAGATGGCGCTCGAAGGGCACAGCAAGTGAGCCCAATGTGGCCGTGAGCGCGGCATGATGGCCTTCGCCGAAGCCGACCGCCAGGGTGAAGTCGCGCAGGTGCTCGGAAGGAATTTCGCCCATGATGGCAATGTTGCCGTCGAGCGCGGAGCCGAACTCCCAGTCCATTTTGAAGTTGTTGCGCAGGTCCTGCCAGCCGTCGCTTGCGCCAACATAGCCGCAACTGGCGCGGCTGAACCCGCATCCGCCAGCCATGGCCAGCGACATGCCCTCTCGCCAGGCAATGGCGACGCGTTTGCCTGCGACATCTGCCAACCGCGCGTTGTTGCCCATGCCGCCGCCTTCGAGGTGCGGCGACAGCAGCGCGTAGACGTGGAGCCGCGCGAGCAGCTCTTCGTCGCCGTCGATACGCACATGCACGAGCATCACCGGGTAGTGCGGGTCGGCGATAACCTCGCGGGTGATCGTGTAGCGGCCCTCGCGGTCGCGATTGGTCAGGCGCACAGCCAGCGCGTCGGAGTCGATGTACTCGAAGTCGTGGGTCAGGTCGCGGCGTTCTTCGTGGAAAAACGTCTCCCCATCGGTGATCAGGAACTGCATGTCCCGAATCTGCGGGCGATCGATGGTGGGGTGGTAAATCTCGTTCAGAATGCCGTGAGAAACGGTGAACCAGATTTTGCTGGAGGCGGCGTAAGCGGTGCCCACCGCGTCCTTGGCGCTTGAGGTCCAGCGAGGTTCGAGACCGGGTGCGCCAAAGGCCGGCCCCTGGCCATCGAGCCATCTGTATCGCGTATTCACTGTCGTCATTCCGTCAGCCATTCTCTACGAAAAAGCGCGAGCGGTACGTTACATGAAGGTGAATGAGGGGAATGGATGAGGGGAATTCGCAGATTTCTGGTCTATCCGTTCCGTGCACGTTTGCAGGCGAGGTGGTCGGACTGAATCCAGTCCAGCGCAGCGGTTTTGCTGATCTGCCAGTCCACGGTGAAATTGTCGGGCCCATGGATAGAAAACATGAAGCGGTTGGCAGCATAGGGAGCCTTCGTATCGGGAGCCTTCGTATCGGGAGCCTTCATATCGGGGAGCACGGGAGAGGTCATGATCAAAACGCCGTCGTGCCATCCCTCGTCGCTGGTGTAGACAGCAGCGCCGAAGTTGTTGGCGTCGAACTCCACCAACCGCTTTTGCTGCGAGTCATACCCAATTAGATACTCGGCAACGTAGTGCGTCGCAGGTTGAAGATCGGTTTCCTCGAGCTGCAGCCATTTGCCCCCCAGAACGATGGCGCCGGCATAGGAGGATTTGTGCGCCTGGCCGTTGCCAAATGCGCCCTCGCAGTCCCAGGAGCCGGCGAACTGAAAGTTCTGCGGCGGCAGAGGCGAGAGCGGCGCAGTTTTCTGGGCGAGGCCTGGGAGTGAGGCGAGAAACAGGCCAGGGCAGGCAAGCAGGATGAAGGGAAAGCGCATGAATCGGCTCCGCCCCATGATAGCGGCACCGCCGTGAAGTTTGCGTCACAGCAACTGCATTTGCGCGTCCTGGTCAGGATGGAACTGCACCTCGCTCATGGCGTGGCCGATTTCGCGGTTCTTCATGAAGTGCTCCCATACGAAACCGGTGCGGAGATTCTCAGCCATCAGCATGGTGATTCCCTGGTCGATGCCAAGAATGTCGGGCGCGAACCAGTTGGCCTTGGGCTGCAGCGCATCGACGAAACCATAGCGGGTGTAAGCCTTCTCCTTGAACTGGTCGCGCATGCTCAGCAGCACATGGCTGCACTCCGCGGGGAGGAAGACGAGCGAGCCTCCGGCAGCACAAGGGACTACGGTGCCGTCGAGCGGACCCATGGCCGGAGGGCCTCCCCACACACGATAGCCATCGCGGGAATCGGAAGCGCTGATGCCCCAGAGATTCTGATCGAACCACGAGAAACGGCGGCTCTCCGTCAGGCACCAGATCTGGTGGGCGCGGGTGGCGGCGATGGAGTTCGTGAAGTAGTTGGCGTGCAGGTCGGCGACGTTGCGAAAGTCGCACCAGGCGTGCGCGTACTGATGAATGAAGAGGGGCGCGACGCCGCTGATGTAGTCAATTCCGCCAAACTGCACCACCGGGCGTTGCAGGTCGTTCCAGTTGGCCGCGCCGATGGAATGCGTGGGCGAGCCGATGGCCAGCAGGTACATGGTGAGTAGTTCGGAGTAAATGTCCCAGCGATGCTTGAGGAATCCCTGATCGGGAAGCCAGCCCATGGAGAGGGTCTGGCCACCGTTCAGCATCCACTCCCAGTCGACGCGGCGGTAGAACGTGGTGGCGAGTCCTTCGATGCGCGGGTTGCCGGCGAAGTACTGGCGGCAAGTGAGCACGCCGCACAGCAGCAGGGCGGTATCGATGGAAGACAGCTCGCTGCCGAACATGCGCTGGCCGCTTTCCAGATCGATGAAGTGGTAGAGAAAGCCATGCTCATGCGGGCAATCTTCGAGGAGGAAGGCGAGGGTCTTCTCCACGCGCTGTTCGCAGTCGTAGGGGCGAAGGTAGTTGCGCTTGTGCGCGATGCACAGCGCGGTGAGGCCGAAGCCGGTAGCCGCGATGCTGGAGACGCGGCTGACGGAGAGGCCGGAAGCGGGCGCGCGATCGCGGACCAGGCCGGTTCGCGGGCTGGCTTCGTTGTAAAAGAAATCGCTGGCGCGGCCTTCGAGATCATCCAGCAGCGCTTCGGCCGCAGTGGTGACCTGGGTGAGCGGGCGATTGATGAAGACGCCGGGCGGGTGAGGATACTGCTGCGCAGCCTGCGATTCGGACTTCGGCTCCTGCCCGGCTTTCACCTGAGGCTGCTGCGCCTGGTTCTGCGCGAGCGCTGAGGGGCCAAGAGCCAGGGCTCCGGCGGCTCCGGCTCGCTTCAGCAGCTCTCGTCGCGTGATGGAAAGTGGAGCCAACTGGGGTCGGTTCTTCTCGCGGGGATGGAGTGGATTTGCGGCAAATCAGGTAGACGCTGTGAACTCATCCTGAAGATGCCATGGGGCCGGACTTCGATCCTTCTCCCAATTTAACGGAGAGAAGCAGCGAAACGGCAATCCCACCGGAGGTTGATGCAGGCAAAAGTGCTGCGGGGTTCCGCATCCTGCAACAGAGGTGGCGCATCCAGTATGATCGAGGGCGCTGATGGATGCGGGCTGTCTACCGTCCTGAAAGGCGTCTGGCCCGCACAACCCCCTCGGACATTTCACCACTCCCACCTCGCAAGGAGGAAACCTTTGGCACACGAAGTTCCACCTCTTCCCTATGACTACACTGCGCTGGAACCGCACATCGACGAGCAGACGATGCACCTGCATCATGACAAGCATCACCAGGCGTACGTCACGAATCTGAACGCCGCCATCGAGAAACATCCCGACCTGGGCAAACATTCGGCCGAAGATCTGCTGCGCAACCTGAACAGCGTTCCGGAAGACGTTCGCACCGCGGTCCGCAATAACGGCGGCGGCCATGTGAACCACTCGATGTTCTGGGCGATCATGAAGCCGAAGGGCGGCGGCGAGCCCACGGGCGCCATCGGCGAGCAGATCAAAAAAGATTTCGGCAGCTTCGAGGACTTCAAAAAGCAGTTCAACGAAACCACGGCGAAGCAATTCGGCTCCGGCTGGGGCTGGCTGATCTGGGACGGCAAGCTGAAGATCATTACCACCGGCAACCAGGACAGCCCGCTGTCGCAGGGCTACTACCCGATTCTGGGCAACGACGTGTGGGAACACGCGTACTACCTGAAGTATCAGAACCGGCGCCCGGATTACCTGGCCGCGTGGTGGAACGTGGTGAACTGGGACGAGATCAATAAGCGCTTCGCGCAAGCGCAAAAATAGTCCTGTCGAAACGCGGGCGAGCATCTCTGTGTTGCTCGCTGTGTTTCCGACTTGCTTCCTCGATGCCCTTTCCTCGGCTTCGTCCCGGGGAAAGGGCATTCCCTTTGCGCGCAGAGCTTATGATGGATCGGTTCCAACGATCCGCAGTCTCCCGTGGAGGGTTCTTTCTGATGCGTTTGTTGCGCGCCCCGCTTTTGTCATCGTGTTTTGCGCTCTTTTCACTGGCTCCGTTTGTTGCGTGTGGCCTGACTGCCGCCGCCCAGGCGGCACCATCCGCGCCGCCGGCGAAATGGGTAGGGACCTGGGCCACTTCTCCGTTTGGAGGCGATCCCTGGCACACCATTCCGACTCTCGTGGATTCCACGCTGCGCGAAATCGTGCACACGTCAATCCCTGGAAAAGCGCTACGCATCCGCTTCACGAATGAATTTGGCACCGAGCCTCTGCGCATCGACGCGGCCAGTGTTGCGCTCAGCGCCGGAGAGTCTGCGATTCAACCGGATTCGCTGCACGCGCTCACCTTCGGCGGCCAGGCGTCGATCGTGATTCCGCCGGGAACGCAGGCCATCAGCGATCCGGTCGCGATGGCCACGCCGGCATTCACGAATCTCGCCATCAGCTTTTTTCTGCCGCTCCAGCAGGTAAGCGATGTGTCGGTGCACTCTGGCGCGAACCAGATTAACTACATTCTGGCGGGCAGCAACGCCGTGAGCGCTGCCTCTCTCACCGGAGCGAACCCGGTGGCCTCGTGGTACTTCGTGAAGGGGGTTGACGTCGAACCGGTGTCTCCGCGTGCCGGAGCCGTGGTGGCCTTTGGCGACTCGATCACCGACGGCGCCTACGCCACCGACAATCAGAATCACCGCTGGCCGGACTACCTGGCGACTCGCCTGCACAACAATCCCGCGACTGCCGATCTGGCCGTGCTCAACGAAGGCATCGGCGGAAACTGCGTGCTGATTACCTGCATCGCCCCGAACGCCCAGGCGCGCTTCGATCGCGATGTCCTCGCCCAGGCAGGCGTGCGCTACGTGATCGTGCTCGAAAGCATCAACGACATCGGCGGCCTGCACGAGCCGAACCGGCCGAATTATCACCTGACCGCGCAGGATCTGGAGCAGGGGTTAAGCCAACTGGTGGCGCGAGCGCACGAGCACGGCATCAAGGTCTTCGGCGCGACGCTTACGCCCTACAAGGGCGCCGGTTACTTTTCAGAGCAGGGTGAACAAATCCGCGAAGCCGTAAACCAGTGGATCCTCACCAGCGGTGTTTTCGATGGGACCGTAGATTTTGATAAAGCTACGCGCGATCCCGCGAACCCACTCGTCTACGCGGCGCCTTACGACAGTGGCGACCACCTGCATCCGAAGGACGCGGGCTACGACGCCATGGCAAACTCCATCGATCTGAGCCTGTTCAGATAGGCTGGCCGGGCACCGCATCCTTTGGCTGAAAATGGGGTCTAATCCAGCAGGAAGGTTTGTCCAAAGACCATGCGTTTGACTCTTTTTTCTGCACTGGCACCCTTGATTGGCGCGGGGGCCCTTTTCGCGCAGGCCCCAGCCGTTCCCGCTGGCCAGGCTCACTTCAGCATCGTTCAGGCGAATGATGGGAAGACCGTCGGCTCGGCGGACTGCACGGTGAATGCCGTATCGGGCGGATACCAGATCAGCTCGCGGGGCGATCTCAAGCTGACGAAGTTCACGTATTCGTTCACCAATGACGATCGGCTCGACGGCCAGATGAACGTCGTGCGCGATCAGCTCTCGGGCACCGTGAACGGCTCGCAGGTGACGTTCGGCATGAACTCCGATCCCTCGGGCAAGCAATTTCAGGTGAACATCGCGGCAAGCGGCAAGACTACGACCAACACCTTCGATCGCCATCAGCACACGGTGCTGTTGGCAGACCTCGATCCGGCTGCGTATGTCGCGATGGCACACTTTGCGCTTGCGAAACCCGCGACGACCTGGATCGTGATCCCGAAGCAGACGGGCTTGCTGATACCGGCGCAATACACCGCGCAACCGGATGTGAAGGGGACGTTCCACGGGCAGCCGGTGGACGCACACCACATCAGCGTGGTGATCAGCGAAGAGAACGGATTCACCGTCGAGGTGTATTACACCAACGAAGGCGACCTGCTCGAGGCCGATCTGCCGGAACAGAATTTCTACGTGATCCGCGACGACTTCAAGCTGCAGAGCCGGCCGCACTATGCGCCGCCGCACGGCCAGGCGCCACCGCCGCAGGACCAGACGCCCAACCAACAACCGAACCCGGGCCAGCCACCGCAGTCTGCACCGCCGCAGCCTCAGGCGATGCTGCAGTCGTACTGAGGTCTATTTACGCACGACAATGATCACCTTGCCGCGCGCGTGGCCCGTCTCGAGATAGCTGATGGCCTGAGGAACCTCGTCCAGAGTGCAGCGCCGGTCAATGACCGGCATGACTTTGCCAGATCCCATGAGGTCGGCGGTCAGCCTGAGATCGTCGCCGCTCCACTTCGCGAGGACGGGAACCAGCCTGGGCTCTGAAAATAGCGACAGGGCGCGCGCGCGCAGGAATCGCCCCATTGGAGCGATCCAGCGGCCGGTGGGGGCGCCGACCATGATGCAGATGCCATGCGGAGTAAGGACGCGACGGCATGCCGACAACGAGTGATTCCCGATGCAGTCGAGGATCACGTCGTAGCGTGGTCTCAGATGGGTGAAGTCCTCCTTCGAGTAATCCACGACATGATCGGCCCCGAGAGAACGAACCAGATCGACGTTGCGCGAACTGCAGACACCGGTCACTTCGGCTCCGAAGTGTTTGGCGATCTGCACCGCAAAGGTACCGACTCCCCCCGCCGCACCATTGATCAGCAGTGTTTGCCCCGGCTGCAGACGAGCCTTGTCGCGGAGGGATTGCAGCACCGTGAAGGCGGCCACCGGCGCGGAAGCAGCTTGTTCGAACGTGATGTTCGGCGGTTTGGCGATCAGATTCGCTGCGAGCGCGCAGACTTCTTCGGCAAAAGCTCCGCGGCAAACGCCAAAGACCTCATCACCGGGTTTGAACTGTGAGACGCCCGGGCCCACGGATCCGATGCGGCCAGCCACATCCATGCCAAGGCGGCGTTCTTTCGGCCTGACCACGCCGCTCATGAAGCGGAATCCGTAAGGGGCACCACGCATGTAGTGCCAGTCGAGAGGATTGAGAGCAGCCGCAAAGACTCTGAGCAGCACTTCGCCAGACGCGGGCGTTGGAGAAGGAGTCTCTGCGCAGCGAAGGACGTCTGGGGAACCGTAGCGGTCGTAGACAATGGCCTTCACAGAAGCCCTCCTGGCAATCAACAGCCCGGGCCGTGATGACTACTTCACGTCGTGCACCAGCTGTTTCAGGCGTCGGCAGCGAATGCGGTCACCAGACTGGTGAGCAGGCGCAAGGGCTCGGGGAACGGCCTGGCGCAGCGGACCCGAGAGGTCTTCGCCGTAACCGAAGTGGCTGGCTCCGATGGTGAGAGCAAAGGCGCGCGCCGGAACATGGCCGCAAAAAGTCTGCGCCATCGCGAGCAGCGCGGGCGGATCGAGACGATGCGTGTCCGGCGCTTCGCTTTGAGCGGCAACGGACACAACGCGGATCGCACCTGGCTCATCGGTGGCTGACGCATCGACGAAGATAACGAGGTTCGCTTCGGCCAGGTCCGCAGCCATCTCCGGGGTAAATTGCTGGGCGGCAACGATGCGCAGACGCGAGGCGGGGAACAGATGTTCGGCCGCTTCGGCGATCTTCAACCCGACGCCATCGTCCTGGCGGAGCGAATTGCCGCAGGCCAGCAGGAGTGCCGGAGGCGCGGGGTCGTGGATCGAATTCGGCTTCGGGGCCACGCTGGGATGCATGGCTTCAGCCTCGCCGGACTTCTTTGATGAGGGCGCCATCGGGAGCGCGCAGCTCGACGGACAGAGGCATGCGGCCCATGGCGTGCGTGGAGCAACTGAGGCAGGGGTCGAAGGTGCGCACCACGGCCTCGACGCGGTTCAGCATGCCGTCGGCGATCTGATCGCCATGCACGTAATGGCGAGCGGTCTGCAGAATGCCGCGGTTCATCGCAGCGTTGTTGTGACCGGTAGCGATGATCAGGTTTGCCCAGGTGATAAGGCCGTTTTCATCCACCTTGTAGTGATGGATCAGCGTGCCGCGCGGGGCTTCCGCAACGCCGATGCCTTCGAGATTGTTGACCGAAGCCGTGGCCCGCACATGCTTGTCGAGGATCTTCTCGTCGGACAGCAGGCGTTCGATGGTTTCAGTGGCATGCAGCATCTCTACCAGCCGCGCGTGGTGGTAGTAGAACGAGCTGAGCAGCGGTTTGGGCGACATCGCGCGAAATTCACGCCATTCCACATCGGCCAGCGGCGTATCGCAGTGGTCGGCAAGATTGAGGCGCGCCAGCGGCCCCACGCGGTACGTTCCCCCTGGATAGCCGAGCGGCTTGTAGTAGGGGAACTTCATGTAGGTGTACGGCTCAACGGCTTCGCCGATGAAGTCCGCGTAGTGCGCGGGATTCAGCTCGCCCGCAATGATGTTGCCTTCCGAATCGATGATGCGCAGCGCGCCGTCATAGTAGTCGGCCAGGCCCTGCTCGTTGACCAGGCCCATGAACAGCGTGGGAAAATTCGCGAAGACGCCGATCTCAGCGGTGAATTTCTCGGTCGCGCCCTTGAACCACCCCAGCGTGCGCAGGATCGCGGCTTTCGCGGCGGGGATCATGGCGAGCATCTGGCCGCGCTTTTCCGCACTCAGCGCTTCGTTGACGCCTCCAGGAACGGTCCAGCCAGGATGAATGCGCCGTCCGGCGAGCAACTCAATGATCTTCTGGCCGAACGAGCGCAGCGCAATGCCATCCGCGCCAATCGTGGGGTGCGTATGCGCAACATGCAGGATGCTGCGCTCCTCAGGGGGCGCGTCCATGCCGAGGAGCAGATCGGGGGAGGACAAATAGAAGAAGCTGAGCGCGTGCGACTGGATCAGCTGCGCGAGGTTCAGAATGCGGCGCAGGTCGGCGGCGACGGGCGGAATCTTCACGGCGAGGATCGCGTCGCAGGCCTTGGACGAGGCGACAAGATGACTGACGGGACAGATCCCGCAGATGCGCGCCGTGATGTTGGGCATCTCGTAGAACGGCCTGCCCTCGGTGAACTTCTCAAAGCCGCGCAACTGCGTCACGTGGAAAGTCGCGTCCTGCACGATGCCGGCTTCGTCGAGCTGCAGGGTGATCTTGCCGTGACCTTCCAGCCGTGTGACGGGATCGATGACGATGGTACGGGGCATGAATCTCCTGCTTTCCTTTTCCAATCAACCGAAATGAGCGACGCCGCCCAGCGAGGGCACCTTGCCGGCCAGCAGTTCGGACAGCACCTGATAGATGGTGTCGGCCGAGGGCGGGCAGCCAGGCACGAAGACGTCTACCGGCACAACCTCATGCACGGGACGCACGCGATTGAGCAGAGCCGGCACACCCACGGTGGGTACCTGTTTCTGCAGATCGGCATTCTGGTCGTAGACGCGGAACAAGACCGGTTGCACCCCGCACATGTTGCGCATCGCGGAGACGTTGCCGGTGAGCGCGCAGTCGCCGAGCGAAACCAGCACGCGGGTGTGCTCGCGAATCTTGCGGATCTTCTTCAGGTCGTCCTCGCTGGCGACGGCTCCTTCGACCAGGGTGACGTCGACGCGGTCTGGAAAAGTCTTGCGATCGACCAGAGGGCTGTAAACCAGCTGGAACTGGCTGCTCAGTTCGATGAGGCGCTCATCCATGTCGAGCAGGGACATATGGCAACCGGAGCAGCCATCGAGCCAGACGGTGGCGAGTGTTTTTACATCACTCATGGCTGTTCTCCTTCGCGCATGATGCGCAGGTAGGGCAGAAATTCAGGATGCTTGCGCACCTTGCTGCCCGCGCGATCCTTTTCAAAGATGGCGCCGGTCGGGCACACCTGCACGCACTTGCCGCAGCTGGTGCACGATTCCGATTCGCCCCACGGCTGTTTCAGATCCGTGATCACCACCGATTGCCCACCGCGTCCCATTACTCCCCAGGTGTTCGCGCCTTCGATCTCCGAGCAGACGCGCACGCAGCGGGTGCAGAGCACGCAACGGTTGTGATCGACGGTGAAGCGAGGATGCGAGGCGTCCACCGGCAGTTGCGGATACTGGTACGGAATCTCGACATGCGTCATGCCGAGCTTCAGCGACAGGCTTTGCAGCTCGCAGTTGCCGTTGGCCACGCACACCGAGCAAACATGATTGCGCTCGGCGAAATACATCTCGAGGATCATCGTCCGATAGCGATCGATCTTGGGCGTGTGCGTTGTGACTTCCATGCCCTCCGCCACCTGCGTCACGCACGCCGGCAGCAGACGCCGCGCGCCTTTCACTTCGACGAGGCAAAGGCGGCAGGCGCCGACTTCCGAGAGCCCTTCAAGATGGCACAGGGTGGGGATGTCGATGTTGTGCTCGCGCGCGGCATCGAGGATGGACTGGTCGGAGCGAGCGCTGATTTCCTCGCCGTTAATCGTCAGGGTACGAACATTCGGCTCCGCGCTCATGCATGCACCTCCGCCGCAGCGGGACTGAATTCACAGACACCCGCCGGGCATCGCTTCTCGTCGATGTGCGCCAGATACTCATGTTTGAAGTAGCGCAGCGTGCTCAGCACCGGGTTGGGCGCCGTCTGCCCCAGTCCGCACAGGCTGGTGGCGCCGACCACTTCGCACAACTCCGTCAGCTGATCCAGATCGCGGTGGCTTGCTTCGCCTTTGCAGATCTTCGTCAGCAGCTCGAACATCTGCACCGTTCCCGCGCGGCAGGGAACGCATTTACCGCAGGACTCGGTCATGCAGAATTCCATAAAGAAGCGGGCGACTGAAACCATGCACGACGTATCATCCATGACGATCATGCCGCCCGAACCCATCATGGAACCGGCGCTGATCAGAGCGTCGTAGCTGATGGACAAGTCGAGGTGTTCCTCAGGCAAACAGCCGCCCGAGGGTCCGCCAGTCTGGACTGCCTTGAATTTTCTTCCGTCGGGAACGCCGCCGCCAATGTTGAAGATGATCTGCCGCAGCGTCATGCCCATCGGCACTTCGACGAGGCCGGTGCGCTTGATTTTGCCTGTCAGCGCGAAGACCTTGGTGCCTTTGCTGCGCGCCGTGCCCATCGCGGAGAACCACTCGCCGCCGTGGCGGATGATGGGAGCGACGTTGGCGAAGGTTTCGACGTTGTTGATCAGGGTCGGATCGCCCCACAGTCCCGAAACCGCCGGATACGGCGGCCGCGGGCGTGGCGTGCCGCGCTTACCTTCGATCGACGCGATCAGCGCCGTCTCTTCTCCGCAGACAAACGCTCCAGCGCCGAGACGAATGTCGATGTCGAAGCTGAACTGCGTCTCGCAGATCGAATTGCCGAGGAATCCTCTCCGCCGTGCTTCGCGCAACGCCACGGTGAGGCGCTGCACCGCGAGCGGGTATTCTGCGCGGACATAGATATAACCCTTCGTCGCGCCGATGGCATACGCCGCGATGGCCATGCCCTCAATCACGCGTTGCGGATCGCTTTCGAGCACGCTGCGATCCATGAATGCGCCCGGATCGCCTTCGTCGCCGTTGCAGATGACGTATTTCTGTGCGCCTTTGACCTTCGCGACGGTGTCCCACTTGAGGCCGGTCGGATAGCCGCCACCACCGCGCCCACGCAATCCCGCCTTTGAAATCTGCTCGATCACCGACGCCGGATTCATGTCGGTCAGCGCCTTCACCAGCGCCTCGTACCCTCCTCGCGCAATGTATTCGTCGATCTTCTCGGGATCGATGTGGCCGGAGTTCTCGAGCACCACATGCGTCTGTCCGTCAAAATACCCGCCCAGTTGTGGATCGAGCCTCGCTATCGGCTCTCCGCCCAGCGACGCAATTACTTCTTTCGCGTCGCCGGCATGCACATGCCCATAGCGAATCTCCGACGGCTCCATCAGCACCAGCGGACCGGCCGCGCACAAACCCATGCATCCGGTTCTGCGCACGTGGCATTTCTTGTCGCTGCCTTCGGCTTCCTTCTCAATCGCAGCCTTCACCTTGTCGCTGTGCTGCGAAAGACAGCCGGTGCCCATACAAACATTGATCGCGTACTCGAACTTGTCGCGCTCTTCCACTGCGGTGGAGGCAATCTCGTGGAGTTCTTCAACGTTCATTGCATCGTCCACCTTTCCAGCTGCTGCGTCAGTTCCGCGCCTTCTACTTGTCCGGACAGCTCGCCGTCCAGCAGCATCACCGGCGCGCGGCCGCACGCTCCCACGCACCGCGCCGTCGTCAGCGATACTTCCCCATCCGGCGTCGTTTGTCCTGGATGAATGTGCAGCAGCTTTTCCGCCTGCGCCACCAGCTTTTCCGAGCCCTTGATGTAGCAGGCGGTGCCGGTGCAGATGGTGCAGGTGTGCTTGCCCGGCGGCTTGAGGCTGAAGAAGTGGTAGAACGTCACCACGCCATAGGCCTGGCTCAGCGGGACCCGCAGCGACTGCGCGACGAACCGGATCGCCGGCGGATCCAGAAATCCAAAGGAGGACTGCACCGTGTGCAGCGTCTCAATCAGCGCGTTGCGCGAGTAGCCATGCTTGCGCATGGTGCCGTTGACGATTCTCCATCGTTTGTCATCGGAGGGCAGAGGCGGGCGTTCTGCGTAGAGCGGCATGTTGTTCTCTCCGATTGCCTGTGCGGGCAATCCGGCTCGGGTTATCTGTCCACTCGCGGGCTCGGCGTGAACGGAGCGAAGACGGGCGGAGACCACTGTTGCGCGATGGATGCCGGTAGGTCCAGGGACCACTGGCAGCCATGCGGGGTACAGGACAGATTGCGGGTTGGTGTGCACGATTGTCGGTGACAATCATCACTGCGAGCAAGTGAATTGCTTTGCTTATCGCGTGCTTGCTGAGGAAAACACACGGGTTGCCAGAGGTAACCCCACGTCGCCGCAACGGTTGGAGCTCAGCCCTCGAGCACGCCCAGCTCCAGTTGACGCAGCCGCTCCGGATCTCCGATGACTTCCATCGCTGCGATCCTGTCGCCGGCAATCGTCAGCCGCAGCACGCGGAAGAGTCGGCCCCTGGGGGCAATCACCAGGCCCACACTGCCATCAATGAGCGCAGGGCTCGCGAACTTCGCCCCACGCGCCGTCTGCACGGCCTGCTTCGCCCAATTCTCGGCGCCATGAATGTCCCGCGGTACACCGCCGGCAGCGAAGGCATCCGCCCGCACGCTGAATTCCGGATCGAGCAGACTGACGAGGCTTGGGACGTCTCCTGCGCGCAGCGCGACGAGAAATGCGTCCACGACGCGGCGCTGCCGGCCAATGGTCTCGCCTGTGGTTGGATCGGCGCCGCGCACCCGGCGGCGCGCACGGCTGGCCAGCTGGCGCGCAGCGGCTTCGGTTCGGCCAACAATCCCGGCAATCTCTTCAAACGGCAGATCGAACATGTCGTGGAGCACAAAGGCGAGTCGCTCGGCGGGATCGAGGCGATCGAGCACGACGAGCAGCGCCAGTCCGACGGAGTCGGCCAGAACAGCCTCGCTCTCGGGATTGGCATTCGCTTTTTGCTGTGTTGCGATGGGCTCAGTCCCAGCGGCCGGTTCGAGTGGCTCTTCGCGCTTCGACTGTCGCGAACGCAGCATATCGAGACAGACCCGCGCGACGACTGTGGTGAGCCAGCCGCCGAGATTATCGATGTCCTCCGCGCCATTCCGGCTCAGGCGGAGCCACGACTCCTGCACGGCATCGTCGGCGTCGTTCAGCGACCCCAGCATTCGGTAAGCCACGCCGCGCAGGTGTCCGCGATTCTCCTCGAATTGCTCCGCCAGCCAGTCCCGCTGATCCATCGGTCACATTCTCCCAGATGTATCCGTCATGGGTATGACGAACCGGAATCGCCGGTTGTGACAAGGAGGTTCTCCATGCCAACCCCCACTCTTTCCCGATCCCGCGTGATCGCGTACTGGATTACAACCCTGCTCGTCGCCTGGGAAATGGCGATGGGAGGCATCTGGGACCTGCTTCGCACCGCCTATGTTCGCGGCATCATGGAGCATCTTGGCTATCCCGGCTATTTCCTCATTATCCTTGGGATCTGGAAGCTGCTCGGCACAGTCGCCATGCTCGTTCCCCGTTTCCCGCGGCTGCGGGAGTGGGCGTATGCGGGCATGTTCTTCACCTATTCGGGAGCCGTCGCGTCGCACCTTTTCGCCGGAGATGGACCTGCCCGATGGATCGGGCCGACTATTTTCGGTTTGCTTCTTGTTGTGTCCTGGGGTCTTAAGCCCGCTCCACAGAAAAGCGTCGAGACCGCTGTCCGGATTCCGCTCGAAGGGCACCCCGCACGCATCGCCTATTGGATCGTTACCATTCTGCTCGCGCTCGCGATCTTCTCGGGAGGCGTTGGCCAGATTACGCGCAACCCGCAGACGGTGGCCGGCATTGTGCAACTCGGCTATCCCGTTTATCTCACCAGCATCCTCGGATTCTGGAAGATTGCCGGAACCATCGCGGTTCTCGCGCCAGGATTCATCCGGCTGAAGGAGTGGGCGTACGCCGGCATCTTCTTTGTCATGACGGGCGCAGCGGTTTCGCATGCGGTGTGCCACGATCCGGCGTGGCACGTCGTCGTCACCCTAACGCTGGCGCTGTTTGCGGTCGCCTCGTGGGCTTTGCGTCCGGCGAGCCGCCGTATCAATGTGGATTTCGCCAGCAGCCGCTGTCCAAACGGCGCGTCCTCATCCGTCTTATCTGTGAAGAACAATTTCGGAACGCTGGAGGTTCCCCATGCTGGCACACAGTGAAACAACCCGATTCTTCCTTCGCCATCTCCGACGAGCCCCTGCTCACGCCGATTGAAAAACCGAAAGGGCTGATGCTCAAGCTGATCTATGCCATGTCACGGCGGCAGTTTGGAAAAGTGATGACGCCGCTCAAAGTGTTTGTGGCGCGCATGCCGCTGGGCTTCGGCCAGTTCGTCGGCAAAATCGGTTCGCTCGACAAGAAGCTCACCCTCCCGCGCGAAACCGTCATGCTGATCCGCGAGCAGGTGGCGCATATCAACGTCTGCCTGTTCTGCATCGACATCGGCCGCGCTTTCACCATCAAGGCCGGATTGCATCAGGCGAAATTTGACGCGCTCGGCGACTACCGCACCAGCCCGCTGTTCACCGAGGCGGATCGCGCCGCGCTCGACTATGTAACCGAGCTGACACGGGACAAGCGCGTCGATCCGGAAGGATTCGCGCGCCTGAAGCGCCACTACACCGAGCAGCAAATCTGCGAGATCGTCTGGCTGGTCGCCAGCGAACACGTCTACAACATGACCAATATCGGACTGAACATTCACTCCGATATGCTCTGCGACATTTCGAAGAGAAAATCCGCCGCAGTCTAGTGCGGTGTTTCTGATCTTCCTTTACCTTGTCATCCCGACCGCAGCGAAGCGGAGCGGAGGGACCTGCTTTTACTCGGACCTCAGTCCGTAAAGAAGCCTTCGAAACACGACACTAACGGCGCGCGCACGGTGCTCGGGTTTGTCACATCGCGCCACTGCCATTCGTCACGGTTATGCAAGACGAAGTCTGAATTTTGCAGCAACAAGGAGATCATCCCCATGCAGGCACGCATGAATAACCCCGCCATGATTTTTCCCAAAGCGATGCAGGCTATGTTCGCCCTCAAGGCCGCGATCGATCAGGCCGGCATCCCCGAGAAGACCGCCCAGCTCGTTCACCTGCGCGTCAGCCAGATCAACGGCTGCAGCGTCTGCGTCGACATGCACGCCCACGATCTGAACAAGGTGGGTGAAACGACCGAGCGGCTCCTTGCTGTTGGCGCCTGGCGCGACGCTCCGTACTTCACCGACGCCGAGCGGGCCGCCCTGGAACTCGCGGAAGCGGTCACCCGCCTGAGCGACCGTCCCGACCCGGTGCCCGATGACCTCTGGGCGCGCGCCTCCCGTTACTACGACGAAAAGCAGCTGGCGGGGCTCGTGCTCACCATCTCGCTCGTCAACGTCTGGAACCGCGTCAACGTCTCCACGCGCCAGGTGGCCGGGGAGTGGGCGAAATCAGCTGAAGCGCGGGAATGGGTGGAGAAGGCCCGGGCCCGCGAACAAGCTGTCGCGGTGTAAATCGCGACGCCAGGAGAACCGCGCCCGGGTCTGCGTCTCCTGCGACCCGGGTCCGCCGGTCTTACGACCCATCGCTTCATTGGCAAGGCGCGAAGCGCGATCGCCTGGACGGCCAGTCCTGCGAAGCGCGGTAGCCGGCCCTGAGCAAGCGGCGAACGAAGCGAGTTGCGCGTCGAATGGGCCTGGATGCCTAGTTCCCGATGTCTTCGTTCCAGATGTCGGGATGCTCGTGGATGAAGGCGCTCATCAGATCGACGCACTCCTGGGAGTCGAGGTCGATGACGTCAACGCCCAGCTCTCGCAGCGAGGCGACGCCTCCCTGAAACGTGCGACTCTCCCCGACGACAAGCGTACCGAATCCAAACTGCCGGATCAGGCCGGTGCAGTACCAGCACGGCGCCAGCGTTGTAACCATGATGAGGTCGCGATAGCTGCGCTGGCGGCCGGCATTGCGAAAAGCGTCGGTTTCGCCGTGCGCTGAAGGATCGCCGTGCTGCACACGCCGGTTGCGTCCCGAGCCAAGCAGGCGGCCATCCCGCGTGAAGATCGCGGCGCCAATCGGGACGCCGCCCTCATCGCGCCCCTTGCGCGCTTCGCTGAGAGCGACCGCGAGCAGATCAACCGGGTTGAATCGGGATGCCACTCGGTCCAAAATAACAGGTCAACGAGAGCTTGACGCAGGAACGGGAAGCATCGTCGAAGCGTCTGCCGCGCATCCATTCGAGCAACGCTTCAGGCCTGACCCCAGGGAGGAATGATGAACAGCAAAGATGCGGATGCAAACAAAGGCGCGATCGAGGACAATCCGCCCCAAACCTCCCGCCCCGGGGAATCGCACAATCGTATGGCGAATCAGCTGCCGCACCGCGACTCCAACGAAGAGATCAAGGACAGCGACTCGGACTTTCCCGAGCCGGGGTCCAGCCCCGAACACTCGTAGCGGGCCGGCCCGCACCTTTCCGTCTGCAATAATTTCTCCATGCTGGTGCTGGCTTCTGCATCGCCGCGGCGTCGCGACCTCCTCGCGCAGGCGGGATACGCTTTTGAGGCTTTACCCGCGGATATCCTCGAAGATCTGCGCCCTGACGAAACCCCCATCGGCTACGTACTGCGTCTGGCGCGCGAAAAAGCGGAGTCAGTTGCGGCTTCGCGGGATTTTGCAACGCTGCGGAACCGGGCCGACGAACCTGCCTTGATTCTCGGCGCCGACACCACGGTGGTTGCTCCCAACGGCGAGATCCTCGCCAAGCCGGAAGACGATGCCGACGCAGCCCGCATGCTGCGCCTGCTCTCCGGCGCCACGCACAGGGTGATCACCGGAGTCGCGATCCTGGCTCCTACCGCAAACGACACCATCACCGAAGTGGCGGCAGAAGTCACGTGGGTGACCATGCTGACTCCTTCCGACGACGAACTGGCCGAGTACATCGCCACCGGTGAGTCGCGAGGCAAAGCAGGCGCGTATGCCATCCAGGGGCGCGCCGCGCGATGGATCCCACGCGTGCACGGCTGCTACTTCAATGTGATGGGATTGCCGCTAGCGCTGGTCGCCACCATGATGGAAGGGGTCGAGCAGAGACTGCGTGCTGGAGTCGCGCCCCAGGTCGTCGTTCCTTAATACTTCGTTCGGCTCAGGTGCGTCGGAGAGTGAACCTCCGCGAAGCGGGTCCGCCTGGACGGCTAGTCCTCAGCTGGCTTTCTGGTGCGCTTCGTCCTCAACATCGCGCGCGCCGATGGCGTGATCCGAGACCGGTGGCGCTTCCGGCTGCCCAGCCATCACCAGACCCAGAACAATCAGGATCGTCACTGCCAGCAGACCGATCTCCATCAGCTTCAGCATCGGACCTCACCTCAAGTAGTTCGAATCATCTCCGCCAGCAACGCCGTCCGCGGAATCAAATCTTTCAGCAGTACCGATTCATGAGATGCATGAGCCCCTTCGCCGACTGCACCCATTCCATCGAGCGTGGGCACTCCGAGCGCGGCCGTGAAGTTACCGTCGGAACCGCCACCGGTGGCAGCCTCTGCGAGTGAGAACCCCATCTCCCTTGCCAATGTCGCGGCGCGCTTGAAAAGTGCGACCGTGCCACGGCTCCGTTCCATCGGAGGTCGATTCATTCCGCCCTCCACCTGCAGGACGCAGGAGCGGTCGCGAACGCGCAGCGCATGAAATTTTCGGTCGATTCTTGCAGCGTCTTTCGCGCGCGCAATCCGCACGTCAATTTCCGCTTCGGCTTCGGCCGCAATCACGTTCGTTCTCGTCCCCCCGCGGATCACACCGGCATTCACGGTGAGCCCGCGATCCAACTCGGTGAAGCCCCGCACCTTTTCCAGTTGCCACGCCAGCTCGTGAATCGCACTGTGCCCCTTCTGGAAGTCGACTCCGGCATGCGCCGCCACACCCTGGACGCGCACTGTGTAATCGCCTACCCCTTTGCGCGCCGTTTTGTAGGCGCCGTCGAGTCCCTGCGCCGGCTCCAGCACAAACACCGCCGCCGCCTCGCGCGCCAGCTTCTCCGTGATCGGCCTTGAGACTGTGCTGCCCACTTCTTCGTCACCATTCAGTAAGAAAACGACCGGCCGCTCCATCGTGCAGGTCTCCCGCAGAGCTTCTATTGCAGTCAGCCCCATCACGACGCCCGCCTTCATATCCAGCACACCCGGACCCCATACCCGTCCCTTCGCGACCCGGAACGGCATGCCGGATAGTGCGCCAAGGGACCAGACCGTATCAAGATGACCGAGAAGCATTACCGGAGGCAGAATTCTCTTCGCCTTCACGCTGGGGGCGAAACGCAGCTCCAGCACGTCCCCAAAGGCGCGCTGCCGATGCCGCCGCACGGTTCCACCCAGTTGCGAGGCCATTTCCGCGACGGCTTCAACGCAGCAGTCGACGCTCGGTTTGTGGTCGCTGGGGGACTCGATTTCGACGAGTTGACGTATCCGGGTCATCAACCTGGATTCCTGGGCGGTGACCGTGTCCTGCAGCAATTTATTGAAGTAAGGGGTTTTGTTTGTTCGATTTGCCATAGGGATAATCTTTCCTGGTACCGTGACTTTCGGCATGTACAGTGTGGCATTTTTGCCACAGAACAACTTTCCGTGACGGGATGTAGTCTATGTCTTCATTGAGGACGACGCTTGGCTGAATCATCGCACCTGGAAAACACAATTTCCTCCCCGATCGAGTTTGCCGGCGTTGGCCTTCACAGCGGCGCTCCCGTGCGCATGCGTTTGCTGCCGGCACCTGCCGGTTCCGGTGTCATCTTCCGGCGCAGCGATCTGGACGATTTTGAGATTCCTGCCACCGGCCGCAACGTCGCCAAAGTCAGCTACGCCACCAGCCTGATGCGCCAGGGCGTGCTCATTTCCACCACCGAGCACTTACTGTCGGCACTCCTCGGCTGCGGCATCGATAACGTCCTCGTCGAACTCGACAATCTCGAACTGCCCATCCTCGACGGCAGCGCCCAGCCCTACACCCAGGCCTTCCGCGAAGTGGGATTGAAGGGCCAGCGCCGCCGCCGCGAGTATCTTCGCATTCTGAAGAGCGTCGAAGTGCGTGAGGGCGATAAATTCATCGGCGTCTACCCCGGCGACGGCTACTCCGTTTCCTACAAGATTGACTTCCCTTCTCCGATCGGCTGCCAGGGATACACGGTCGACCTCGCCACCGGCGGCTACGAGAGCGAAATCGCTCCGGCTCGCACCTTCGGCTGGCGTGAGGACGAGAAGAAACTGCGCGATATGGGATTGATCCGCGGCGCCACCGAAGAAAGCGTCATCGTGCTCTGCCGTCACGGCGTCGTCAACGGCGATCTGCGTTTCCCCGATGAGTTCGTGCGCCACAAGGTGCTGGACCTGATCGGCGATCTGGCGCTGGCCGGCCACCACATCCTCGGACACGTGGTCGCCGAGCGTGCCGGGCACGCCATGCATACGGCTCTGGTCTCGCGCCTGCTTCGCGATCGCTCCGCCTGGGAACTGGCCACGCTCGATACAGAAAAGGCGAAGACGAAGCCCAAAGTTGCCCCGGCCGCGCGCCCAAGCCTGGCGCCCGCTTAGCTTCTCTATCCGGCTTCTCTCGCCGATTAGTTTGCTGGTTCGCCCGTCGGCTGGAACCGCATCCCCGCAACCCTCGTTCCCGAGGCCAGTACCGCCCGTAGCTTTTCCGGATTGTTCCCACTCGAACGCTCCGCCTCTGCGAGTAGCCGTAGCGCATCCGCCGGTTTGGTAGTCGCAGGCAGGCGGAAGATCCAGGGCACATTGGTCGAGGTCAGCGCCTTATCGTCGGACAACGCTACCACCGGCACAAAGGTCTTGAGCGCCAGCTGCTCGGCCAGATGCGCGCAGTCGCGGTCCAGCGCCACGATGGCCACCGCATGCTCGTCCATTAGCGCCTTGACCAACTCGGTGGAGGCCTTGCCCCAGTTCTGCCCGCTTTCCACCGGAATCACGCCGGAGAGAGTCGGACTAGCAGTGAGGACATCGCGCACGGCAGCGCTCGAAGCGACGTCGGCTGCATGAGGCCCAAAGAGCACAATTTTCGCCGTGCCTCCAGCAATGTCTGCCTCATGCGGACCCAGGTAGCTCACGCCCTCTTCACCGACGCGCGCGTAAGGGGTCGTCGCCTCGGGTCCTTGCTGATCGCTGACTGCTGAACGCTGAACGCTGTTGTCCATCGGCTTGACACGGTACGTGATCTTCCCGTCATGCACCGTGCCCAGATACATCGGGCTCACATTCTTGTTCAACGGATCGAACACCATGTGCTGAGTGACGCCGTCATATTCGTAGATCTGTGACAGCGCATCGTGGATCCGCGCGCGGTTCAACCCCGCCTTGCAGATCGACGCAAGCAGCGCGTTCATCGCATCGTAGGCCAGCGCCGCAAACTGCTCCGGCTTCTCGTTGTACTTCGCCTCGAAACGCTGGTTGAAGTCAACCCACTTCGGATCGGTTCGCGACGGGTCGTACGGATACACGGCTTCGAACCCCTCAGCCGCCGGACCTGCCTGCGCCAACAGGTGGTCCCCCATCGTTCGATAACTGCCAAACACCCTCTGCTTCATCCCCAGCTCGCGCATCTGCTTCAGGATTCCCGCCGCTTCCGCCTCATCGCCCCACACCACAATCCCATCGGCACGCGAGTCCTGGATGATCCGCAGCGCGCGGCGATAATCCGTGTCCCCCGGCAAATATTTTTGTTCGATTACGACCGGATGCCCCAGCCGCCGCGCCGCATCGCGAAACTTGATCACCCCAAATCGCCCGTAGCGATTGTTCACCCGCAGCAACGCCACCCGCTTCAGGCCCAACTCGGTGAAGATGCGCCGCGCCAGCGTGAAACACTGCACGCGGTCGTCCTGAATGTCGGTGAAGTACCAGGGGATATAAGTCTCTGGAATCGTCGGATCGGTGGACGCCGAGTTGACGATGGGAATCTCCGCCCGCAGAGCGACGCGCAGGATAATGTGCGTCGTTTCTGAATTGATGCTTCCAAAGATCGCCCAGTCTCCCTCTTCGTAAGCCATCTTCACGGCTTCGTCCGAAGTCGAGCCCCAGATCGCGGAATCCGTGGGCCGCTCCGCCCCGTATTCCGATCCGCGCTGCCAGTTGTTGTAGTCGTCGTGAACCATCAGGCGAAACGGCTTGCCGCCGTATCCCCCACGCGCGTTCGCATCGTCGATGGCCATCTGCGCGCCGTGCAGCATGCGCAGACCGAACACCTGATCCGCCTGCTTCGCAATCGGTCCGATGAAGCCGATCCGGACTTCGCTGATGTCGGTCGGCTCAGGAATGTCGCGCCCCGCGCCGAAGTAGCGATTCGGCGTGGTGTAGTTCAGGTCGTACGGTTGCGAGAATTTCACGTATGGCTGCAGATCGGCCGGCTCGCCCGCGTACGGAGCCACTGTGCGATCCGGCGTCTGACCTGGCGGATGCCTGCCGCAATCGCATCCCGGCCCCGCCGCGGCCGCCCCTGGACCGGCGCTTTGCGCACCAAGTCCAGGCGCCAGCAAAAGCGCCAGCGCCAGTCCAGCGGCAAACGCCATCCACCGCAGCATGCGCACGGCTACTTCTCCTCTTCCTTCTTCGTCAGGAACATCGCGATGGCCTCGATCTCCACCAACAATTCCGGCCGGCACAGCTTCGCCTGAATGCCTGTCGACGCCGGCAGCGGATCGAGTCCCTGTTCCTTGAAGAAAGCGGTCCGCTCCTCGTTGAAGGCTTCGTAGTCACGGTCGATATCGCGCAGATAGCAGCTCGTCCGCACGATGTCTTTCCATGTGCAGCCCTCGCTCTCCAGCAGCCCCGTGATGTTCGCAAAAGTCCGTCGCAACTGCGCGCGCAGATCGCCGATGTGCACGCTCTTCCCCTCGTCATCGATGCTGGCCGTGCCCGAAATCAGCAGAATGGTCAGCCCGTTGAGGTCGATCCGCATCCCGCGCGAGAACGAACTCGGCTTCGCATACGCGTAGGCCTCGTTCAGAACGCCGTGGTTCGTGATCGCCCGTTTTTGAATCGGCGCGTGCGCCAAACCTGTCAGTAACTCCGCAATTGCACTCATAAATCGCTCCTATGGTTGATAGATTCCGTGACTTAAACCCTTCGCCGTCGCAACCCAGAGATCGCGACCCTGAAAATCAATTCCCAAAATGTAGTTATGCGCCGGCGCTGTTTCGACGGGGATCTCCGTAACCTTTCCCTGCGCATCGCGCACCGTCATCTGCGGCTTGCCCGTGTCGAGAGCCGGCGTGTAGACGGCCCAGTTCGTCCCATCAAAATAAGCGAGCCCCCTGTCCGTCCCGAACCACGCGCGGTTGCGATCGATTCCCTTCACCGTGTTGGTGAAATTGCTCGGCAACCCGCTGTCTTTCGTGAGGAAGTTATGCCAGTGGCGTCCGTCATAGTGGCTGTCGCCAAAGTAAGTCGCAACCCACACGATGTTATCGACATAACTCACCGACGTGACGATTTCATGAATGAGTCCCTGATCCTTCAGCAGCACGATCTCATTCTCGCCATCCGGATCGTCCCACTTATCCCACACGCCGGTCTTCTGGTTGTATTCGAGGAGCCCGCTGCCCCACACCGCGTAGTAGACCTTGTCGGCCGTCGCCGAGACCGCGTACACCCAAATTTCGTTCATCGGGGTGTTGCGCTCGTTGTAGAGCGTCCACTCGCCGGTGCGCGTGTTCAGACGGCAACCGCCCGCCGCCGTCGCCACCCAAACGTTCTCGCCTTCCGTGGCCACGCCGTAAACCACATCGTTGCTGAGGCCGGAATTCAGCTGCGTGTAGGTCTCAATCTTTCCCGCCGAGATATGGCTCAGCCCGCCCATGGTGCCGGCCCACACCGTGTCCGTGCGCTTGTCGAGCGCCAGGGACAGCACTGCACGATGCGCCAGCCCGTCCGCAGTCGTGTATGTCTTCCACGTGCCGTTCTCATAGAGAGCGAGTCCGCTTTCCGTGCCCGCCCACACGCGGTCCCCATCCACCAGAACAGTGAAGACGTGGTCGTTGGGCAACCCGTTCGCGGTGGTGTAGTTCACGAAGCGGAAGCGCGGCATTACTGGGACACCCTGCTCCTGTGCGATCGCGTGCACCTTGTGCAGCGGGCGCGCGGTGCTCTGACCCGACATTCCGGCTGTACAGGCCACAATTAAAACCGCAATGGCTATGTGCCTTTTCATCGCGTCCTCAGGTACTGAATCAGGTCGTTGAGTTCGTCCTTGGTCAGGTCGTTGGTCCGGCCATGCTGATCGTGCGGGTTGTAGACCGTCCAGATTTCTTCCAGACTCTGCGCGGATCCGTCGTGCAGATACGGTGCGGTCAGCGCGACACTCATCAGCTGCGGCGTGTCGAAGAGCGGACTGTTATCGACCGCCTTGCCCGTCCCTACGTCGAAGGATTTCTGGCTCGTACCCTTCGGTCCGCTGTGGCAATAGGCGCATTGATTGCTCTGCTGGATCGCCTGGCCCAGCTTGTCCGTGTTCCGGTAAAAGATCGCGCGCCCACGCTCCTGCGGCGGCGTGAGTTTGCCGTCCGCCGCGCGCCAGCGATTCGGTCGTGACGGCAAATTGCGCATGTAAAGTGCCAGATCCGTCAGGCGCAGATCGTCGAAGTTCTGCGACCGCCAGAAATACATCTCGGTGCGGATGCCGCACTCCTTCACGATCGTGGGGTTGCCGCCGTTCCACTTAAACGGCTCGGTGCCGCGCAGGTCTTCGATCAGGCGGTTGTCGACGATGTCCCGGCCGAATCCGTCCGGCTCCAGATCCCACTGCAGGCCGTCGAAGGTCGAGTCGATGTGGCAATTCGCGCAGCCAAACTGCCCCTGGAAGGCATATTGCGCCGAATAAAAAGTCTGCTCGCCACGCCGCAGCGGAGTGATCTTCTTCGGACCGGCCAACTGGATCGTCTGCACCACGCGCAGCGTGCGCGTGTCGATGACGCTGATCGTGTCGTCGAGGCGATTCGCAACGTACAGCCGCGTACCATCGCGGCTCAGAATCACTCCGGCCGGATTCTTGCCCACCGGAACGCGAGCCACAACATAATGCGCGCTCGCTGACAGATCCTCAGCGAAGGGCTCCGGATGCGCGTGGATATACGCGAACATCCGGCGGACGTCGATGACCGAGACACAATCCGATCCGCCGTGGCTAACGTAGATGCGCGACTTGTCCGGTGCAACGGCGATGCCGAAGGGACGAGCGTAGTAACGCTCCAGTTCATCCAGCGGCACCTCAACCGGTTTGCCCACATCCGCACCGAAAACGGTCAGCGTATCGACGAAACCCCATCCATGCTCGACGTGCGCCAAGGGAACAAGGTTTTTCGGATGGAGCTGTGCCGCGACTCCGAGTCGGCCGTCGTGCGACAACGCCACATGAAAGACACCGGCGACAGAAGGCAACGCAATGCGGTCCACCACCTGCGCCCGCTGCGGATCGATAACCGTAATTTCCGATTTCGGCGGTGTGCGATGCGGCGTGGCATTGGGATACACATGCGTCGCATACAGGCGCCTGCCATCCGCCGTCATCGCCAGATAGCTGGCCCCTCGCCCCGCCTCCAGCGTCGATTCTTCCGCGCCCGTCGCCGCATCGAGCACTGTAATGTTGTTGCCGATCCGATCGGCAACAAAGAGCCTTTTGCCCTCTCGATTCTCCACCACGCTCGAGGGCTCGAATCCCGCCGCCCACGTCGCAACGATGGAAGCCGTATTTGTATCAATCACGGTGACCGTATCGTCCCAGGAATTCGTCACGAACAGCCGCCGGCCATCCGGCGAGAACGAGAAACCACGCGGCACGTGGCCGACGGGAATAATCTGCTGCACGTGGCCTGTGGATGCGTTGAGAACGCGCACCTCATCCGCGCCCTGGCAAAGCACATAGAGGCGTGCGCCATCCGGCGACAACAACAATTCCAGTGGCGAAGCATAACGCTCTTCCGGTGTGGGATCCGGCTGTGCCGCGACCTTCGCAAGCCACGGCGAGCACAGCAGGGTCACACACAACCCCGCGCACGCCGCCGCTCCCAGGAGACGCCTCTTCATTGCGGCTCCTCCACGGTCAGCACGCGATCGACGCTCTGGTTCTCCAGGATCTGCTCGCGGCCGCTCGGCCAGTGCACGACAATCTTGTCGATCTTCCCCGAGGCTCCCAGCCCAAAGTGCAGCCGCCCATCATCCTGCGACAGATAGCCGGACGACGTCACGCGCTCCGCCGCCTGCTCCCGCCCGCCAGACCATACTTCCACGCGCGACCCGATGCCGTCGCGATTGCTCCCCGCATTATTCTTATCGGTCCGTGCGCCTTTTAGCTGGATCGCAATCCAATGCCCCGTGCCCGCCGAAACGTTGCGCAGCAGCATTCCCTTCCCGCCCAGATTCACGACGAACGCATCGACCTTGCCATCGTTATCGTAGTCAGCGAAGCACGCGCCGCGCGCGACCGTCTTCACGCTGAGCGCCGGACCCGCCGTCGGCGACACATCCTCGAACCTGCCGTCACCCAATCCACGAAACACCGAATGCTCCTGCGGAATCATCTGGATCAACCCGCCGTGGAACACCGCAATGTCGAGCCAGCCGTCGTCGTCAAAGTCGTAGACCCCTGTGCCCCAGCTCACGTACTGCGCGTTGGCCTGCGAGAGTCCGGAGAGGATGCCGATGTCCTCGAAGCCGCCCTTGCCGTTGTTCTTCATCAGGCGGTTGTAGTGCGCGTCGCTCACCCACAGATCGAGACGACCGCTGCCGGTGATGTCCGCAAACACCGGCCCCATCGACGACGTCGCCTCGCCGTTCTGTCCATAGGCGACGCCCGCGTCGTTCGCGATCTCCTCGAAAGTCCCGTCGTGCTTGTTGTGGAAGAGGAAATTCTCCGTGCGGTCGTTTGCAACGTAAATATCCGGCCATCCATCGCCGTCGAAGTCCGCCGCAGTCACACCCATCGTGCGTCCAATAGGGGCGCCGATCCCGGACTTCTCGCTCACATCGGTGAACGTGCCGTCGCAGTTGTTATGGAAAAGCTTGTTGGTCTCGCCCTCATAGTCGAGCGGCCCCGGGTAGTTATCGGCCGCGTAATAGTTGTGGTACTTCGGATCGAACTTCACATACCGGCCGACGAAGAGATCCACACACCCATCTTTGTCGTAGTCGAGCCACGTGGAGCTAATCGCCCATCCGTCAACCTTGATCCCCACCTTCTCTGTCACATCGGTGAAAGTGCCGTTGCCGTTGTTGTGGTAGAGAATCGTCCTGCCATAGCCGGTCACCACCAGGTCGTCATAGCCATCGTTGTCGTAATCGGCGGCGGTCACCGCCACGGCGTAGAGGTCGGGATTGAGCCCGGCCTTCTCCGTCACATCCGTAAAGGTTCCATCGCCGTTGTTGCGATAGAGATGGTTGTGCGGCGGAGTAGCCGGCTTTTCTTTCAGCGGATAGGGATGCATCGAGTCGTCGAGCGGGCGGCCGCTCAGCACATACAGATCCAGCAAGCCGTCGTTGTTGTAGTCGAACCACACGCATCCAGAGCCGGTGCCTTCGAGCAGCGACCCGAGTTTGGCCGAACCAAAGCTATGCATGAAGTCGATGCCCGCTTTCGCCGTAACATCGTCGAAGCGAATCGCGGACTTCGCGTCAGGAGTATGGGAAGCGCGCAATTCCTGGCCGTTTTGCGGGCGTGCATCGGAATGCGGCGTTTGCGCACCGGCGATCGAAGCGAGGCTCACAATAAGGAACAGTCGCAGTTGCATATCAGTGCCCTCCCGTCGCCGCTGCGGGAGCCGTCCCGCCCGTCAAATCCACCGGCGTCGTGCTCCGCAACAGCACCAGCGGCACGCGATTCTCCGGAGCCCGCTCCGGCCCCGTGTGGCAACCCACGCAGATGCGCTGCTCGCCGTTCCGCACCCAGAACCAGCCGTGCTCCTCGCGCAGCGGATGCCCTGCCGCGTCGAGCAGAATGAAGCGTAGCGGCCGATCTCCGGCAGCCTGCACGAAGAATGAGCCATCGTTCTCCACCGGCGCTGTCCCCAGCGAAACCACGCGCCCATCCGTACCCAGCGTCTCGGCTCGCACCTGCACCGCCGGCTCCGCGAGCGTCCCACTCCGCGACGCGCGAGCGTCGAGCGCCAGCAAGTTGCCGGTGGTCCACTCATGCAGCGCGGAAGGATGGCGATTCGGCACCGTGCGCGGCGTGACGACTACAGGCTGAATGAGATCGCGCACGGAATCCTGCGCAAACAGGACCGTCGTCGGCGCGCCGGGCTTCCACGCTGCCAACGCAAAGTGCTGCGCGCCGGGCTTGCGCATCGCCAGCACCCAGCGACCGTCGGGCAGTTCCGCAACATCGCCCGCAAACTCACCCGCCGGAGCTGCAACCGGAGCCTCGTCCGCCTGCGCCGAAGTGAACCGCGCAAGACGCGACCCGTGCGTGAAGACGATGTCGCCGGCAACTCCAACCGCGCCGTCCGAGCTGATCTGGTGCCCGTGCGCTCGGCCCGGGTGTCCGTCAGGATGATCGCAGCGCACACTCTCCACACCGCTGCCATCCGCGTACACCAGAAACATCTCCGGCGCCATCGCGGTACCTGGAGAGGCCGTCGCACGACCCCCCAGAGGGAATTCCGACTCGAACAGTACGCGCCCATCGCGCAACACATCGTCGGGAATAAAATTCCCGGGCAAATAACTCAGCTTCACCATGCCCGATCCATCGAGAGCGGCCGTCTCGAGAATGAACCCGCCTGGCCCTTGCCGCGCGTAGACCATCCGTCCGTCCGGCATCCACAGCGGACGAATCAGATTCGTCTTCCTGGAGAGCACCAGTTGCGGCGTTCCACCGTTGACGGGCGCCTGCCAGATCTGCCACGGATCGTTGGCGTTGATTTTCCCGGAGAACAAAACCGTCCTGGCGTCGAACGAAACACTGGCATCCGCGCTGGCCGCCAGTTCCGGTGCCAACGGCTCAGCATGCCCCGACCGCAGCACCATCAACTGCGCGCCATTGGGAAAACGCTCGCCACCATTGAGCGCTGCCAGCGAATCGTAGACCGGCGCCGCGGTGAAAATCATCGCAGGCAGTTCAACTGGATTGTGATGTGCGGCGCGCGCCGATGGGTCCTGCGATGGCAACGCGTACGCCAGCGCGACCACCACCAATCCGCATACCGCGCTCGCCGCTGTCGTCAGCCATCTCACGCAACCGTCTCCAGCACGTAACTGCAAGCGGCCCGCAATGCACACCAGGGAGCGAGATCCGCCATCATCGTGCCGAATTCGCTGAACGTCAAAGATTGTTCGCCGTCACTCCAGGCTTTGTCGGGATTCGGATGCACCTCAACGATGAGGCCGTCCGCGCCGGCGGCTACCGCACTCCGCGCCAGCGGTGGAACCAGGCATCTGCGACCCGCCGCATGACTGGGATCGGCGACCACCGGCAGCCGCGAGAATTCCTTCAGCACCACAATTGCGGCGACATCGAAGGTGTTGCGCGTTGCTGTCTCAAAGGTGCGAATGCCGCGCTCGCACAGGATCACGTTCGGATTGCCATTGCTGACGATGCATTGCGCCGACTGCAGCAGGTCGGCGATGGTCGCCACCATGCCGCGCTTCAGCAGGATCGGACGGCCCGTCTTCGCAGCGGCCTCGAGCAGAGCATAGTTCTCCATGCTCCGCGATCCGATCTGCAGAATGTCGGCGTACTCGGCGACCATCGGAGCGTCCGCCGCCGCCATCACTTCGGTGACCACGGCGAGCCCGGTCGCCGCGCGCGCCTGCGCAAGCAACTGCAGGCCTTCAAGACCCAGGCCCTGGAACGCATACGGCGAACTCCGCGGCTTGAAAGCTCCGCCACGAAGAACGCGCGCGCCGGCCGAGGCCACGCGCACTGCTGTCTCCATCAGCTGCCGCTCGTTCTCGACAGAACAAGGACCAGCCATGGTGACAAATGCATCGCCGCCGATCGCCACGCCACCCGCCCATACCACCGTCCGGTCGTCCGGCGTGCGCTTCAGAGTGTCAGGCGCATCGGCAAATTGCTCTTTCCAGGCCCCTCCCACTACCGCTCCACTTCTCTGGGGAACACCTGAGACTAGTGCAGCGGCGGCGTCACCGCCTCCATCGAAGGGTGGAGGTCCCGCAGACATGTGTTCTGCGTCACAATTTGTTTGCGATCCGGCGCGCAGCTCCCCGTTGTTTTGATTCCTGTTTTGATTCTGGGGCGTTCGGTTCTGGGGATCGTTCGCCATGGCTCGCTCTCCTGCGCGCTAGCGCGGCCCACCGGCCCCGTTATGAATTGGGCTCTGCGCCTGCGTCCGATACCGCGCGAGGTTCGCTTCCAGCGACGCAGCCAGCGCTGTGTTCTGCTGCCGTCGCGCCAGATCCAGAGCTTCTTCCGCCGTTTTCTCAGCATCGGCAAAGCGGCCGGTCTCGGACTGCATCGCCGCCAGCATCTGCAGGATCGCGGGGTCCTGGCGCTGGGTCAGGCTCGCCGCTTCCTCGAATTGCGGAAGTGCGTCCGCGAATCGACTCTGCGCCGCGAAAACGCGGCCAAGGTTGAATCGATAGCCGGCATCCTGCGGCGCGAGTTCCACCGCCTTCAACAGATGTTCGGTGGCCTCCGGCAAATGACCTTCATGCGCCAGCGCAATGCCCAGGCCGTTCTGTCCGTCGGCCGAGTTGGGCTGGATCTCGAGCGCCTTCGTCAGGAGTTCGATCGCCTCCTCCGTGTGGCCACCCTCCGCGGACAGTGCATTGCCCAGGTTCACTTCGGCCGACGCGTTGTCGGGATTAATCTCGAGCGCCATAGCAAAATGCTGTTGGGCTTCCGCCAGGTTCCCGGCCTGAGCCAGCGCACTGCCCAGGTTGTTCTCCGTTTGAGAGCTGTGTGCATTCAGCGCAAGCGATTTTTGATACTCCCCAATGGCGTCGCTGACCCTGCCCGCTCCGGCCAGCGCGATTCCAAAATTGTTGTGGGCGCGCGCATCGTCGGGATCGAGCGAAACCGCCTTCTGCCACGCCGGAACCGCCGCGTTGTACTGCCGCTTGTCGGAGAGTTGCACCGCTTCGTCGAACATTCGATAGAAATCGGTGGCCGGTGTGTCGATGCGTTCGAGGCCCCCCTTCGCGATGTTGACGAACTCCGGAATATTCACCGCGCGATTCGACGCCGTGGCGTTTTCCACCAGAATCGCCGGGCTCGCATTGCCCTCCGCGTCGATGTGCGTGAGATACAACTCCGTGTACAGCGATGGGCTCTTCGACGAAAACGCAAGCCAATGCCCGTTCGGCGACCACGTGTGCCACGAATTCATCACCGGCAGGTTCGAAGCCAGCGGCCGCGCCTCACCGCCCTCAAACGGAACAATCGTCAGCTTGCTGTCGGGCCGCATCAGCAGCCCGTTTTTGCACTCGACGAAGACGATCCACTTGCCGTCCGGTGAAACCTTGGGGAAGTTGTTGCTCATCCCGTTGTCTGAAGCACCCACCACGCGCTCCGGTGTTCCACCTTTGCCGTCATTAAACGGAATCCGGTAGAGGTCGTACTGGATCTGCGTCTCATTCGGATCGTTCGCGTAGGTCGCCTGCTTTTGCCCCGGCGCGTACGGATCCTTCGCCGTGGCCCGCGAATAGACCAGGTACTTTCCGTCCGGACTCCAGAAGGCGCTCGTCTGCACGAAGTTCGGATCGTCAGCGCCCGGCAGCGGGGTGAGTTGTCCACTCTCGCGGCTGTACCAGGCCAGCACGCCGCGCGTAGGAAAGAAGACCTGGCCGAATCCGTAGTTGCGATAGAAGCCGTTGTAGAGCCGATCGACGACGCGCGTCCCGTGCGCGTGCGGCACGTCGATGGACGTGATCACGTACTTGCCGTCCGGCGAAACCTGCGACATAAAGCCGAAGCGCTTCTGCGCACGCTCCTCGCTGAACGCGCTCCAGTGGATCACGTAGTCGTTGCTCATCGTGCTCACCGGCTTCACCGGGATCAGCGCGTAGAGGCCCTTGTCGTTCTGCGGCCCATCCACGTCGATCCCCAGGGTCCGCCCGTCGCGTGCCACCGAGTGGCAATTCGCGCAGGTCGGCAGGCCGGTCATCACCGTCTTGCTTTCGGTATCGGAGACGTAGCGCAGCTGCCACTTGATCTTCGGCAGCACCGAATCCGGCAGCGGCTTGATGATTCCCCGCTCCTCGCTCTCCGGCGGCGGCGGAATCAGCGGCACATCGCGATACATGATGGGCGCACCCACCGGATCGGGCGACGTGGCAATCGTTACCTGCCCCGTCGAAACAGCCTGCTTGTCGGATTGATTTCTGTATCCGGTGAAGCGAATCGTCGCCGGTTGGCGCTGCGAGTGCTTCCTGATCTCTTCCCAGGTCTTCGCGTCCGGGCGCCACGTGTGCGACTCTGCCTGTTCGGGCGTGAGCGTCGGCGGCACAAATCCCACCAACGAATCATCAACGGGACCCACCTGCATCTTCTCGCCCTGCGACCACGCGCGAGTCTTCCGGCCGTGCTCGCCGAAGACCACCTCGACCTGCCAGACCGTCGCGTCCGCGTTCGCGTCGCGCCACTGAAACAGCGGCGGGGTCATGTCGGCGGGAAACAGCGAGCCTTCGCGCGGATACTCCACCGTGATTCCGGCGCCCGAAGGCACGCTCGCTGTCAGTTCGGCCTGATGCTCGACGAGGAAATGCGCGAACTCCGCGACAGCGGGTGTCGCGCGAACTGGGCTCTGCTGCGCGTTCGCTGCAAACAGCGCCAGCGCCGCACACGGCACACAGATCCATGGGATGGCCGCTCTGATGGGGAACCTCGCGTCCGGAAACTACCCGAACTGTAGCGGTCATAAAACGGGCTTGGCTGTGAGCAGCATCACAAATTCCGGGACGCCAACCTCATCGCCGCAAGAGGCTGGCCCGTGTTCGACCGCAGCCAACCCAGCGGCTACGATGAAGTCATGAGCACTGGAACCAGCGGGCACGAGATCCACGAGAAGGTTCAGCGACAGTTCGGCGCGACCGCCGCAGCTTATTCCAGCAGCGTCGGACACGGCGATCGCACCACGCTGGCAGCGCTTGTCGCCCTCGTCGCTCCTGGCCCGACCGATGCGGTTCTGGACATCGCCACCGGCGCAGGACACACGGCCCTGGCCTTCGCTCCCCACGTGCGCGAAGTGGTCGCCTACGACCTGACTGAAGCCATGCTCGCCGAAACCGCGAAGAATGCCGCACGGCGCGGCCTCGCCAACGTCGTCACGCGTCAGGGACCCGCCGAGAAGATGCCCTTCCCCGACGCGGCCTTCGACATCGTCACCGTGCGCCTGGCTTCGCATCACTTCGCCGATAACGCAGCGGCCCTGCGCGAGATGGCCCGCGTTGCCAAACCCGGAGGCAAGGTCGTCGTCGTCGACAACTACGGTCCCGAGGACGATGCCCTCGACGCGCTCTTCCAGCACATCGAGAAGACGCGCGATCCCTCCCACGTCCGCGGCTATCGTCTCAGCATGTGGAGGAAGTTTTTTGCCGACGCCGGCCTGACCATCGAGCGCGAGGTCACCGACCACTACAGCGAAAGCCCACGCGGCATGGACTTCGACGACTGGGTCCGCCGCGCCAGGACTCCCGCAGATCGGGTCGAGCAGTTGCGCGGAATATTCACGAACGCCGCGCCAGACCTGCGCCAACTGCTCACCATCCAGATCGACGGCGACGCTGTCTGGTTCCGCATTCCCCAGGTGACGTTCATCGCCCGTCGGTAAATCGCGCAACGGAGGGTCACAGCCAGAGGTTCAGTGTTTCCAGCTCCAGGCTCCGGGCTCCCAGCTGCTGTCTCCACCCTACCGCGGTGGAGCCGCAGCAGGGCTTGCCGGCGTCATCTGCTGCACCAGACTCTTATCCTCTTTTTCGTGCAGAGCGCGCGCCCTGGCAAACTCCGCGCGAGCCTCTTCGCTTTTGCCTGTGGCCTGATACAGTCGCGCCAACCGCCAATGCGCATCTACGGCCCTGGGATCCATAGCGATCGCGTGCTGAAAGTCCTGGATCGCCTCGTCGTTCTTCCCCTGGCCCGCGAGCGCGATGCCCAGGTCGAGCCACGCCAGCGGTGTAGCGCCCGCCTGATGCACCGCGCGCCGCAACGTCGCTTCGGCGTCTGCCGGATGCTCCAGCTTGATCTGCGCGTCGCCGAGATAGGCCAGCGCCGCCGCGTGTGTCGGCTCGTTCCCCAGTTCTTTTCTGAATTCCTCCGCAGCCTCCGGATACCGATGCTGCTTCCATAACAAATATCCGAGGCCGAAGTGCACATTTGGCTCCGTGGGCGCCACCTTCTCCGCCGCCTGAAATTCCGCAATCGCCTGGGTTGTCTGGTTCATCCCGTCCAGCGCCTCGCCGGCCAGGATGTGCGCCGGCGCCGAGTCCGGATTCACGGTCAAAATCTGCTTGTACTCGTCGAGCACGCAGCTGTACTGCTTCGCGTACAGGCAACTCTGCGCGAGCACGCTGCGCA
Source organism: uncultured Acidobacteriaceae bacterium (assembly GCA_963705765.1). GTDB lineage: Bacteria > Acidobacteriota > Terriglobia > Terriglobales > Acidobacteriaceae > Palsa-343. Next base: position 62,390 of record CAVPKU010000059.1, read on the forward strand.
TCTCCACGTTCTGTGGCGATCGGCCAACAGCCGCGCGCAGATACGGAATCGCCAGCGCATAGCGCGCGGTGCCGTAGTAGCTCATCCCCAGCAGCAGACCGGCCTGTTCGCCGGTTGGCGCTGCCGCAACAGCCTGCTTCAACGCCGGAATCGCCTCCTCCAGCTTGCCCTGCTTGAAGAGCGCCAGCCCCAGGTCCAGTTGCAGCCCCGGAATGTGCGGATTCAGTTTCAGCGCTTTTTCGTAGGCCGGCACCGCCTCCGGATATTTCCCCAGCCGCGCCAGGTCGAGTCCGAGACTTGCAAACGCCGCAGCATCGCGAGGGTTGTGCTCGGTGACCGTGCGCCAAACCGGTGCCGCTTCCGCGTAGCGACCCTGCTGATCCAGCGCCCGGGCCTGCTGCAGATCCTGCGATTCCCGCAGACCGGCTGTCTGCGCCAGCGCCGTGGCGCCCCCTGCGCAGATGGCTGCCACCAGCAACAACTCGCATCGCGAACCCGGCAACATCGTCAGGCAATCCCTCAGACCACCATTACAGCACTGCCGAACCCCGGCACGTCTTCGGCATCAGCAAAGAGAAAGACGCAGTGGAGCATGGCTCCACTGCGTCCGGTTGATACTGCGTTCGCTCAGAAGATGAACTTTCCTCCAAACTGGAAGACGCGAGGATCGAGCGAGCTGGTCACCTGCCCGAAGTTGGAGTCGGTGTAGTTGGTGTCGACTCCGTTGAACTGCGTTTGGTTAAAGGTGTTGAAGGTCTCCACGCGGAGTTCAACGCGAGGACTGTTCTCGCTCGGGGTGAATGGGAATGTTTTGAACAGGCTCAGGTTCCAGTTCTGCATTCCCGGCCCGACGATGCTGTCCTTGCCGGCTGTGCCGAAGCCGTGGTTTGCACCACCGGCCCACTCTGGCGTCGGCGCTGCAAACGCACCCTTGTTGAACCACGCCTGCTGCGTCTTATCGCCACCCACCTTACCCACGAGATTCGGACGGTTCTGCGCGTTGCCGCCGAAACCCAGAACATCGGGTGAGTAACGAACCAGCCGTGGCGATCCAGCCTGTGCCACTGTCACGCCCGAGAACACCCAGCCGCTCAGGAATTGGCGCTCCAGGGTCGTGCCGCTCTTGAAGAAGGGCAGCGTGTAGACATAGTTCGCAGTGAAGATATGGCGGCGGTCCAGAACACCCGCCCCCCGGTCATATTTCAGATCGAATGGATTCGAAACCCAACTGTTGCCGCCTGCGGGGTTGGTGGATCCCAAATCTCCGCTGGCGATATCGATCTCGTGCCCATAGGTGTAAGCGAACTGCGCGGTCAGACCGTGCTTGTTCTCCATGCGCAGGGCTGCCTGAATGCTGTTGTAGGTTGAGTTGCTGGCGTTTTCTTCCTGGTTAATGACCGCGAATCCAGGATAGGCGCGGTACAGGTTCGCCGAAGCGCCTGCAGCCACTGCCTGCCGGTGTACCAGATCGTTCAGCGGAACCGGATTGATGTTGCGCTGATCCGCCTGATCCCAGCCGCCCGAGCCCACGTACTGAAGCACGCCTACGATCGACGGCGCCACTTCCTGCTGTAGGCCGACGCTGTATTGCACGGTCCCCGGCGTCGGATAGTACCGCCCGAGGTTGGTGATGTTGGCCGGGAATACCGGAGTCGTTGCGGTCGCGCCCGTCAGAGCGCTCGTCTTCGGATTGGAGAAGTAAACACTGTTCGCGCTCGGTTGATACGCGAACGGCTGGTTCACCGCTGCTCCGTAGATGTCGTTCCCCTGGATCCGCTCGTAGAACGTGCCTGCGCCGGCGCGGAGAATAGTCTTGCCCGTGCCGAACATATCGTAGGCAAATCCGATTCGCGGCTGCCAGGTGAAGTAGTAGTTGTCCACAACGCCGCGCGGATAACCGTTCACGCCCGCCAGCTCAATGCCGTTGGCGTAGTACGTTACCCCCTGCGCTGTCTTAAAGCCCGTCCCCGCTGGGTTCATCGCCCCGGTGGCGGGATCCGGCATTTGCGCATTGGAAGCGGTGAAGGACGAAGGAACAAAGTTGGCCACGCGGTTGTTCTTTTCCATCACATGCGGCAGCAGGTCATAACGCAGCCCCACGTTGACGGTCATCCGCGGCGCAACGCGCCAGTTGTCCATGCCATACACGGAATAGGTGTTGTTGATCCAGTGAGGCGTTGTCTGAGCCTGCAGCTGCTGATAGCGGTCGGCAAAGCCCAGCAGGAAGTTCAGGTACGAGTCTCCGGAGAAATCGGTCCCGAAGTTGAAGTCTCCTTCTGTATCCGCCTGCAGTTGCTGGTTCTTGTCCATCCTCATGTACGAAAAGCCGAATTTGAGCCCGTGCCTTCCCCGCGTGAACGACAGATCGTCGCGGAATTGATAATCAAGGAACGAGTTATGCCACGGCCAGTAGATTTCAGTCCAGTTGGTTCCCAGCGGTCCACCGAAAGCCACCGTTGGCAGCCGGTTCATGGCATTGTTTCCGGTGAAGAAGGTCCCGGCATTCCAGCCCGAGGGCTGTGCATAAATACCGGCCGGGTTGATGTTGATCGTGTTTCCGTTCACATTCAGCGCAGTCTCGTTCAACAGGGACGGCGACAGCGTCTGGGTCAGCTTGATCACCGAAGCCCACGACGGATTCTGGAAGACGTCCCCAACCGTTGTGTAGCTGTCTCCGCTCCACATGGTCGGATAGATCGTCTGCGACATGGAGTCATGAATCCAGTGCCCCATCAGGTGCAGACGGTCCGTGATGTCGTGATCGATGCGGACCACGTCTTCACGCACGAACGTCGGCTGCTTTGGCGATGACGAGAACTGGCTGGTTCCGATATTCGGCTTCGGAATCGCGCCTGTGCTCATAAACCGCACCGCGTTCTGATCGATCAGTGCGGCCGGAATTACGTTGCCCGGGAATGCATCCCCCGGGGTCAGTCCAAGTGCGGTGTACTGCGCCAGTTTCGCCGGATCCGAGGTCTTCGGGACGCAGGGTGGAGCCACGCCGTTGTTGCAAACGCCCGCAGGCAGTTGCGCTGCTGTCAGTTCGTTCCACGGAACATATGTCAGCGGCGCCGCAGCCGTCGGGAAGTTTGCTGCCGGCACTGTGTTCGTGACCGCTGGATTCGCACCGGCAACATACCGGCGCCACTCTTCGCTCCAGTAGAAGAACGTTCTGCTCTTCGACTTCGGATAGAGGCCGGGAATGAAGACCGGGCCGCCCGCGCCGCCGCCGAAAATGTTCAGACGCCGCTCCGGAACGCCCTGCGTTCTGGATGCAAAGTGATTCACGGCATCAAACGTGTCGTTGCGGTTAAACTCCCATGCTCCGCCGTGAAAGTCCTTCGTGCCGGACTTCAGCGCCATGGTGATCGTGCCGCCGGAGCTGATTCCATAGTCCGGGCTGTAGTTGCTGCTCAGCGTCTGAAATTCCGCCAGCACATCCGGCGAAGGCATCAGATCGAATTTTCCGCCGCTGCCGCGGTCATAGGCCTCGCCACCGTCAATCAGCCAGTTGTTGTGATCGGGGCGCATGCCGTTGAAGCTCAGTCCGAACCCGCTGCCCTGCGCCGTCACGCCGTTGAACGATCCCAGGTTGTTCGAAACACCTGTGCCCAGCGTGGTCAGAGAGACCATGTTGCGCCCGTTCGTTGCCAGCTGCGTTAGTTGCGAGCCCGTGATCAGGTTGCTCACTTCATTGGTTTCTGTTTGCAGATGCAGCGCGTTGGCCTGCACCGTCACCGTCGTCGAGCTGGAGCCCAGCGTGAGATCGACATCTTCCCGTACCGTCGCCGCCACGTTCATGACGATCCCGGTCGTCTCATAAGCCTTGAACCCGCTGGCCACAACCTTCATTTGATAAGTGCCGATGTGCAGACCGGCGAAATCGTATAACCCCGCCGCATTCGTGCTGCTCGATCGGGCTTCATTGGTACTGGTGTTGGTTAGAGTCACTTGCGCATTGGGAACCACAGCTCCGCTTGGATCCTTTACCGTTCCCGTCAATTCTGCGTTCTCTTGTGCATTTGCCATGAACCCTGCGCACAAGGCGACAACGGTCAGGCATAGCAGACGCTTCCATAGTGTCACTGGACACCTCCTGAACGCTCTGTGATACGGCGGCGCGTCAGACGACCAAAGCATGAACAAGAACGATTCGACTTTGATAAACAGTTTTATCTGACAAGCACCACGCGCCCGCTGAGCGCCATCTTGGGTGTACACCCCGCCTTCCCCGGGGTCAATTCTCTTTCGTCAGCGATCGACGAAAATGATGACCACTCAGTTAATTCATTGCACGGAACGAGGGGAGAGGCCGGGGACAGACGGTCCGCCAACGGATGCCAGAGAAATCGCGAGCATCGACCGTGCAACCCCTTACATCGCCGGAGATGGAGATATCAGGAGTTATGCTGGGGGTAAATCGCATCAGAAATAGCACGCCGCGATCGTTCCACGAGGGTAGAAGTTGTTGCCTTGGGAGTTACATTACTTTCGTTATGTCGCGGAATCGCAAATCCATCGTCCTGTTGAGACGCCCACCCACCCGCAGGCCAGCACAGGCTCTTTCCGGTGACCCTGGAGGCTCGTGATTCCGCTCAGAACAGATGATCTTCGTCATGCAGCAGCACGGAGCTGGCGGTGGGACTCCCCGACTCCGCCTCCGCGCGCACCCGCGCCACCGTCAGCCAGTTGTCCTTCTTCGGATGCTCGATGAAAAACGGTGGCAACGGCATCTCCAGATACTGGCTCAGCGCCTCGGCGTAGCCCTCATACAGCTGGCGCAACTCGACCAGCCGCGCCGCGCTCTGTTCGTCGCGACACACGCGCACGCCTGCCGAGCAAAGCTTGTCGTACACCATGCGGTACTTCTCTGCCGGCAGGCGATCCTGCGGGTTCGCCACCGGCCGTGTCGCGATGATCTGCGACAGATCCACCAGCGCGTGACGCGCCATGGCGAACGTGAGCTGCGCCTGGCGCGCACTCTGTTCCTGCACGCTCGCAATCAGCAGCGCGCAGGTATCCAGAATCGCCGTCAGCGCGCTCAGCCAGCTCTGGCTGGTGTGCTGCGAGCGAAAAAGGCACAGTAACGGATACGAAATGTGACTCTCCAGCAGCTCGGCCGACCAGCGCTCCCACTCCTCCAGCAGCGACACCAGCGCCGCGCTGCCACCTTCGAATGAATGCCGCTTGATCAGCTCGTACGCCGTCGGTGGCGACCCGGCCCTCGCATCCAGCAGTGCAATGTTGACCTCGCGCCGCGAAAACGCCCCGTACAGCACTGGAAAGTAGCCGATCACCAGCGCCACAAATCCCAGGCCGATGCCCGATTCCAGAACGACGAGGCACCGCACGTACAGACTGTGCGGGATGACGTCCCCGAGACCCAGCGTGAAGATCGTCGTCCCGCTGACGTAGATGTCCGTGATGAACGGGTGCCCTGCGTTGTTCGGGTCAGCAAACGGGTGTGGAAACGCCGAGTACAGCAGCGCAAAACCCAGCAGCAGGAACGCCGCCCAGGCTGCGATCAGCACCACCAGCGACAACGGCCCATAGAAACTGAGCATCGTCTCGCGCTTGCGTGGATGGCGCACGTGCCGCGCCGCCCAACGCCACGGCCTCCAGGTCGCGATGTAGAAGATCTTCGTCAGGCGAAAGCGTCCGGTCGCGCGCCGCGGCAGAATCACCGTCTCAAACGCGTCGAGCAGCGCCGAAACCAGGCACACAATCCCGAAGAGCAGCCGCAGCGGATGCACTCCGCCAGCAAAACAGGAATTGATACGCGCGTCAACGTCCCCGAGAAGCAGGAAACGGGAGAACGAAGACAGGAGACAGGAGACTAAGGACCTGGATCAGGTTCAGACTTGAGGAATCATCCGACGATCGCTGTTGAGTCGCTCCATCAATTTCCAAAGCATTTTCGCGATATCCTCCACGAGCCTCTGCGCATCCTGCATGCGCTTCAAGTCGCCGAAGCCCAGTCTCGCTGCGATATCCAGCTGAGTCTGAACCTCGAGTGCCGATCCGCGTGCGATCGCCGCAAGCGCCGAAAGTCGGGTCGCGAAGCGCGTCCATATCCTTCCGCAAGGTTGCTCGCCACCGAAACGGCCGCCCGACGAAGCTGGGATGTCAGTCCATACAACTCGTCGGGGGGAAATCCCCGCGTCAAACCATAGACCCCAACGCTAAGCTCCATCGCTTTCTGCCAGACGATCAAATCTCGATGTGAAGCCATTCTCCTGTCTCCCGTCTCCTGTCTCCTGTCTCCCGTCTCCTGTCTCCCGTCACTGCGTCGGAATCACAAACAGGGTAATGCTGCTCGCCGGAAACGAATAGTTTGCGATCGTACTCGTCGGGCTCGGCGCCACCGGGTTCGGCGGAGGCACCGGCACATCCGGCAACGCCACAATCGCCCCCAGATTCCCGGCACTATATTGATAGACCTTCGCGTTTCCGGTTGCTGAAGTCAGATTCTCCAGCGCCAAACTGCTCGTCAGCGTCCCAAACGTCTTGTTGATCACCACCACCGTCACTGCCTGGTCCGATGTTCGCAGCCCGCCATACACCGCCAGCTGTCCCTGGTTTGCGCTCGTTGACTCCAGCGACATGTCCCCAAACGTCGACTTCGCCCCGTCGTAGTTCCGGTAAATGGCAAACGCCTTGTTCCCCGGCCCCTGGCTCGCATACGTCGTCGTCGGCCACAGTGTTGCCAGGTCCAGCCCATATTTGCCAAAGATCCCCAGCACATCCGCCTGCGCCAGCGCCCCGTTAATGTGCTCCAGGCCGCCAAAGTTATATTCGTCAATCGACGTCTTCGTCCCCGGATAATTCCGCGTCACCCACCCCTGCATCATCGGAATCGCCTGCGGCGCCTGCAGCGGCGTGCTGCAACTCGTCGTGTAGTTCGCGTCGCCCGAATAATTCGGCTGCGGATAATTCGCATTCGTGTACGTCGGATCCCAAAGCGCCCGCGTCGAATCCAGACGCACCTGCTGCTCTACGCTGTCACCCGCCGTCGTCAGCCCCACGCCGTTCGACGACCCCGCCGGATACGACGCGCCAAAATACCCGTGAATATCCACGTAATCCAGCAGCCGCATGCCATACGTCGCTTCGGCATCCTTGAACTGCTGCAGGTAGTACTCGATCATCGGCACCCCGCCGTGCGCGGCGCGATCCGTCGGATGATCCCAGGGCTCGTAGCACGGCCCGTTCCCCCACCCGTTCTCGATGTCCTGTTTTGAGTAGAAGTAGTTGTACCAAAAATCAATCACCGGCCCGCTGACCTCAGCCGTCGGATCCACCGTCTTGATCGCCAGCGCCGTTCCAATCCCGCCCTGCGTCACTTCGTCATACGTCGACGGCTTGGGATGCACATCGCGATGCACCGCATCCCACCACGCCGGCTCGTTGTCCAGATCCCAGATCGCTACGCCCTTCCCGCTCGCCGCCGTTCCCAAATTCGGATTCGTCACCAGCGAGTTCACCCATCCACCCGCCCACGTCCCCTGCGCCCAGGCCAGCGTTGCAGCACTCGCCAGCGGCGGCGCCGGCGGAGGCTCCGCAACGCTGGTGATCGCCGCCGTCGTATCCGTCCCCAGAATCGCGCACCCATTCGTCTGCGTGCATCCCTGCGTGCCCAGCGGATAAATCCCGTTCCCGCATCCGTCGTTGTTGACGCTCGCCTGCCCGGGCAGCGTCGCCGCAGGAAAACTACAAGCCTTCGCCGTCGCGTTCGACACCCACCCGTTCACCGGCACCGTACCCAGCGCCTTGGTGCCCAGCGTCGCGTTCGCCGCAACATACTGCGGAAAGCTCGTGCTCCCACTGGCGTTGGGCAGCATCGATCCGCCGCTGGCGAAATTCTCAAAGTAATAATCGCTGGCTGCGTTGGTGAAGTCCGTCTTGTAGTTGTAGCGCGACGTCCCATCGCCGCCCCACCGCGTCACCGTCACGTTCGCGTTCGCTACCGTCACCGGATCCAGCAGGTACGCATTCATCCCATAAATCAGCGGACTGATCGCATGCGTCTCATTCCCCGCATCCACCGTCAGAGCCGGCCCCGCAGCCGCAGCCGGCGCCACCAGCGTCACCGTTGCCGACGCGCTCTTCGACGGATCCCCGGTGGCCAGCGCTGTCACCGTCACCGTTGCCGGCGCAGGATACGGGCTCACATACAGTCCCGTCTTATCGATCGATCCAGCGCTCCCCGCCCATCCCGACGGCCCCGCCACCATCCACGTCACCGCGGAGTTGAACGCGCCCGTCCCGCTCACCGTCGCCGTGAACGGCTGCGTTGCCCCAATCGTCACCGTGGCCGCGGTCGGCGTCATCGTCACGCCCGTGATCGTCGGCCCGGTCTGCACCGGACCCGTGTCGCCCGACCCACCGCCTCCACATCCCAAAACCAAAGCGCAAGCGGCGGAGCCCATCAGCCCCGCCCAGGAAAACAATCGCATTCGCATGGCCTCGCCCGTGGTCCGGGCCAATCCCGCTGCGAATTTTACCTTCCCCGCCCCCGTCGCAACATCCCCTTTTTCGGAACGACGGGCACTCCCGTAACCTGCCTCGCCCGCAACACGGCCCAGGGATGGTGTCCCGGAAATTCTCAACAAAAATAGAATGGTCATTCCGAAGCGAGCGCCTGGGCGGCGGAACCGCGCGCAGAAGAGGGTCCCACCACGCCCTAAAGCTGAAGTGGCATCCTGAGCCAAGGCGCAGCCGAAGCGAAGGACCTTGTGTTTCGGTTCCTGCGCCTTTCACGACAGATCGGTCCGCCAGCCCCCAATCCTGCGCAGCAGGATAACGGTAAAAGCCACAGACCGCCCTGCGCGAGTTCGGGCTGGCGAAAGAGCTGGATGGCGGCTTCAGCCTGTGGAATTAAACAAAGGCGCGCAGCGGCATCCCGGCTGCCGCAGGCCGTCCTTTGGATGCCCGGCGCGCCCGCTTCTTACACGCTGGGTGTTCTGAAGAATGAAGAAACCGAACCTGACCGGATTGATGTCTGCTAGTTCGTTTCAGGGGGCACATTCCCGTTCCTGGGTTCAAAGCAAGCTGGATGAGTGACCTGGCCTGTTACGGTTCAGGACGAGCGGAACGCCTGCTGGCGGAGGCTGTCTGCAACGGAGGCGCGCGTTCGAGGCCGGTCCTGGTGTCCAGGTCCCAGGGGGAAAACCGAATCCCGGGATTAGGCCGAAAAAACGCCTTGACAACTCTTTCGTACCCCTGTTTACTCTAGGCCTGTAGCAACCATGCCTATTCCCGACACGTCTCGCGATCTGTTCCCAGGGGCGCTCGAAATGATGATCCTCGAGTCCCTCCGCCGCCAGCCTGCTCACGGGTACGCGCTCGTCCAGCACATCCAGCAGCGTTCCAAAAACCTGCTCCAGGTGGAAGAAGGCTCCCTCTACCCGGCTCTCCAGCGCCTGCTCAAAGCAAAGCTGGTCAAAGCTGAATGGGGTCTCTCCTCCACCAATCGCCGGGTAAGAACCTACCAGATCACTGCTGCCGGCCTTCGCCGTCTTGAAGAGCAGAGATCCAGCTTCGAACGTATGTTCGAGGGGATCGCACTCGTTCTACAACCGGGTAAATCTCCAGCCCGTTAAAAGGGGTTCCCATGAACTGGATTCCCAGCTTCTCTCGCCGCCGTCAGCGTTACAACGATCTCAATGAAGAGATGCGCCTGCATCTGGAAGAGCGCGTGGAGCAGTTGAAGGGCGAGGGCATGAGCGCTGCGGAGGCGGAGAGGCGGGCGCGCATTGCCTTCGGCAATCCGACTGTGATCGAGGAGCGCAGCCGCGAAGTGTGGCAGTGGCCGACGCTCGAGTCCATTCAAAGCGACGTGCGTTTCGCGCTCCGCCAGTTGCGCCGTTCCCCTGGATTCACCGTCGCCGCCGTGCTCACACTCGCCCTCGCCATCGGCGCCAACGCCGTCGTCTTCAGCATCATGAATGCCTTCCTGTTGCGCCCGCTGCCCGTGGCGCGGCCCGCGAGCCTCTACCAGCTCCAGCACAGCTACGAGGCCTCCTCCTACCAGTCATATCCCGATTACCTCGATCTCCGCGATCGCAACCACAGCTTCGACAGTCTCATGGCGTTCACCGTCGATGAAGTCGGGCTGGATACCGGCAAGGGCGATCCATCCAAAGTCTGGGTCGAGGACGCCAGCGGCAACTACTTCGATGCGCTGGGTCTCCAGCCCTGTCTGGGCCGCTTTTTCCATGCCTCCGACGAGCACGGCGCCAACAGCGCGCCCGACATCGTGCTCAGCTATGAGTACTGGCACGCCCATTTCCACGACGATCGCAATGTGGTGGGCCGCGTGGTCCGCCTCAATCGCCATCCCTTCACCATCCTCGGCGTCGCGCCTCCGGATTTTAACGGGACGCTGCTCTTCTTCAATCCCGCGATGTTCGTGCCGCTGGTCGAGCATCCCGCCCTCGGAGGCAACGACCTCACCACCCGCAGCGATCGCTGGATCTTCGATGTCATCGGCTACCTCAAGCCAGGCGTCACTCCCGCCCAGGCCGTGGCCGACGTGAACGCGATCGGCAGCGCCCTCGAAAAGGCGTATCCCAAAGACGAACACAAAATGACCTTCACGCTGGTTCGCCCCGGTCTTTACGGTGACTATCTTGGCCGCCCGGTGAAGGCTTTCCTGGCCGGGCTGATGTTGCTCACCATGCTCATTCTGCTCGCCGCCTGCGCCAACCTTGGCAGCCTCTTTGCCGCTCGCGCTGCCGATCGCTCCCGCGAAGTGGCTCTGCGCCTTGCCCTTGGCTCCACGCGCAAGCGCATTCTGCGCGCCCTGTTCACCGAAGCTGTTCTGATCTCACTCGCCGGTGGCGCCGTCGGACTTGCCGGCAGCGTGGTCTTACTGCGCGCCCTCACCGCATGGCGTCCCTTCGGCGGCTTGCCCCTCCATCTCGCCGTCAATCCCGACGCCAGGGTCTATCTCGCCGCTTTGCTCCTCGCTGTCCTCAGCGGTCTTCTCTTCGGCGCGGTCCCGGTCCGCCAGGTGCTCCACACTAATCCGTACGAAGTCATCAAGGCTTCCGGCAGCAGAGCCGGAAGGCGCGTCAGTGTGCGCGATCTGTTGTTGGTCGCGCAGATTGCGATCTGTGCCGTGCTGGTCACTTCTTCTCTGGTGGCCGTGCGCGGACTCGCGCGCTCCCTGCACGCCCATTTCGGGTTCGCCCTGCAGCATACGATGCTGGCCGTGGCCGACCTGGGCATGGCCGGCTACAGCGGCGACCGCGTGCCCCCCATGCAGAAGCGCATGCTTCGAGCCCTCGAGAACATCCCTGGCGTGGAGGCCGTGGGCCTGGCCGATAACGTACCCTTCGACCCGGCTATCGGCAATGCGATGGTCTTTCGCGATAACTCACCCGACCTGCGGCCAGTGAATACGGCTGCACACGCGTATTCCCTCCATGTCTCCCCGGGGTATTTTCGAGCCGCCGGCACCGTCCTCTTATCCGGGCGCGACTTCTCCTGGCAGGACGACATAAGCTCCCCGCGCATCGCCGTGGTGAATGCTGAATTTGCTCGCCGGCTCTTCGGTTCCGTTGACTCCGCCCTCGGCCGCTACTACAAACTCCGTGATGGCACCCGCATCCAGGTGGTCGGCATCGCTGAAGACGGCAAGTACTACAACCTCACCGAAGACCCGCAGCCGGCGCAGTTTCTTCCCATCCTGCAAGCGCCCATGACGGCGACTACGCTGGTGGTGCGCGCCAGTCCCACTCTCGGCAACGCGGCGGATCTTGCCTCTGCGATGAGAACCGCTCTGCGGCAACTCGATGCCGGCCTGCCCGTCGTCGTGGAAACGCGCGTCGAGCCCATGGAAGTAACCCTCTTCGGACCCCGCATGGCCACCGTCGCCCTGGGCGTCCTCGGCCTCATGGGCGCCATGCTCTCCATCACCGGCATCTTCGGCATGGCCGGGTACTCAGTCAGCAGGCGGCTCCGCGAGCTGGGCATTCGCGTCGCCCTCGGCGCGCAGCACAAAGAAGTGCTGCAGGCCGCCCTGGGACGCGCCGTCAAACTCCTGGCCATTGGCTCGACCGCCGGTCTCGGCCTTGGACTTTTGGCCACGCGCATCCTGGCGGTCATCGTCTATCAGGCCTCGCCGCGGGATCCTCTGGTCCTCGCCGGTGTGGTGGTTGCTATGGCCCTGCTCGGTCTGGTGGCCACATGGATCCCCGCACAACGCGCGCTGTCGATTGATCCCCTGATCCTGCTGCGCGAAGAATGAAGTCCGATTCCCGCAACCCGGCGCTTTCTTCAACGGGCGGATCAGTGAAGGCGCGCCTTCACCTCGGATTGAGAACGAAAAGTCGGCTTTCTCGGTAGATAATTTGTCCCTGATCGAACGATAGCCAACCAAGTTCGCCTGCACTCCAAAAACTGTCAACCCCCGGGCCCCAAAACTAAAGTCATACCCCCTGATTCCAAAGCCCTTCCACGCCAATAACCACCCACAAAGTTGGCGCCGTTATTCCTCTGACTTGAAAATTTAGGACGCCGGAAAAATACAACTCTCCCGGCAAATTGCCTCAATACATGTGCAAATCGCCCTCAATCCTGGGCGCGTGCACCAGCAGCCCCAGTTCCCCGGCCATCTTCTCCAGGAACGCTCGCGTTCCTGGAGCCACTGGCACCATGGGCAGCCGGTACTGCTCTTCAAGCTTGCCCATCATCGCCAGAATCGCCTTCGCCGGCCCCGGACTCGTCTCTTTGAACAGCCCCTGCATCAGCCGGAAATACTTCTGATTGATGCGCCGCGCCACCGCCCACTCGTTCCCCAGCGCCGCCTTCACCATCTCCGCCATCTCGGCCGGAATGATGTTCGAAGCTACCGACACCAGCCCCGCGCCGCCCACGCCGATCACCCCCAGCGTCATCCCGTCGTCGCCCGAGAAGACCCGAAAATCCTTCGGCGCCTGCGTGATCAGCTCCGTAATCTGTACCAGGTTGCCGCTCGATTCCTTCACCGCCTCGATGTTCGGAGCGGCTTCAATCAACCGCAGCACCGTCGCCGGTTCCAGATTCGCCGCCGACCGTCCAGGAATGTTGTAGAGCACCACCGGCAGCTGCACTGCCTGCGCCACCGCTCTGAAGTGCTGAAACTGCCCTTCCTGGGTCGGCTTGTTGTACCAGGGATTCGCGCTCAGGATCGCGGTCACACCCGGCACCTGCGCCGCGACCCGCGCCCGCACCGTCGCTTCTCTCGTCGAGTTATGCGAGCACCCCGCCCAAACCGGCACCCGCCCCTGCGCCGCATCCGTGATGATGCGAATCACAGCCAGCCACTCGCCGTCATCCAGCGTCGGTGTTTCAGCAGTCGTTCCGCAGGCGACCAGCCAGCCGATCCCGCTCTCCACCTGCCAGCGGGCCAGGTCGTACAGCGCCCGCTCATCGATGCTGCCGTCCGCGCGAAACGGCGTGACCAGCGCGGTTCCGCAGCCCTGCAGGTTCATAACAGACGAGTCTACACCGGCTCTGATGCTCTACACTTCACACGATGGAGACACCCGTCCCCGCGTCGGTTCAGGACCTGAAAAGCTTTCGCCTTCCTCACAATTTTCGCGGACGCCCGGCCTGGTTCGTGCAGCTCTGGTGGATCGTCCAGGCGACGGCCTTTCGCTGGTCCCCGCAGTTCATGTACGGCTGGCGACGTTTTCTGTTGCGCCTGTTCGGAGCCAAAATCGGCCGCAACGTCATCATTCGCCCGACCGCGGAGGTCACCTACCCCTGGAAACTCACCATCGGCGACTACAGCTGGATCGGCGACTACGCAACCTTATATACGCTGGGCGAAATTCGCATCGGCGACAATGCCTGCGTCTCGCAGCACTGTTACCTCGCCGCCGCCTACCACGACTACACCCGGCCCACCTTCGACATGATCGGCAGTTTCATCGCGATCGAACCGGAAGTCTGGCTGGCGACCCGCGTCTTCGTCGGTCCCGGTGTCACGGTCGGAAGGGGCGCCGTCGTCGGCGCCTGCAGCTCGGTTCTAAAAGACCTTCCGCCGATGATGGTCTGCGCCGGGAATCCTGCAAAACCGCTGCGTCGGCGGGAAGTCGCATCTGAGCTGACTCCGGCGGATGCCGCCTCGCGATAACGAGCCACCCGGAGCCACGCTCAAAATCGCTCAGGCCGCGGCAGGAGATTCCAGTTCTGTTCCGGTCTCGCGCTCAAATCGAGACAACGCCCACAACCCGATGTACATCGCGGAGGGAGCGGAGTAATCCAGCAATCCCCACCCTCCCCGCGCGAATCCGTTCAGGACCGCGTCAAGCAACGCAGGCGTCAGCGTAATAACGGCCATTGCGATCCCCGCCAGAAGAAACAAACGCGGCAGGGTGATCTCGATAAGGAACCCGACACAGGCCACCGCCAGCCCGAGCAACGGCAAGGCGATCGTCAGTAGGTCGCCCACTCCAGCAGGAAGAAAGCTCAGCTTGCCCCGGATATGCAAAGGCGAGAAGTGTTTTGGGTCGTGGAGATAAAACGGCAGGGTCACCGCCGCCGCCACAAAGATTGGCGGCGTGATACTGCGCCACGCAGCAACGGTTCCGCGCCCGCGCTGCAACAAATAGGCAAGCAGGAGCGGGGAAAAACGACGAAGGTGGGGCGCGAACCAAGAGCCAGTCCCAGCAGCACGCTGGACAGAATATGTCGCCATCCGCCTGGATTCTGCTCGAACGTCTTTACGAAGGCGTAAGCCAGCACAAACATGTACCAGACGTTGGTGACGTAGTCGTTTCCGACCACAAATGCATCCAGCGTGCTCGCACTTCCGAGCACCAGGATCACAAGAAATGCCGCAACCGTTGCGCGCAGGCGAAAGAACCGCGTGCAGACAACGGCCAGCGCCACCAGCCACGCCAGGTTTTGAAGGCTGACCCTTCCCAGCAAATAAAACGGGATCGCCAGGAAAACTGCGCCCGGCATCGGGCTGATCGCATTGCCCAGGTAGGTTTTGGCGTAGTAAGGATATTCACCGTGCAGCACGCGCGATGCGGTAATGCGCAGGGCATCTTCGCCGTCCGAGCCAACGCCCAGAGTGTGACGCTGAGAGATTGGATAGAGAACGAAATATAGAGCGGCCAGCACGATCAGCAACGCCGCGATCCAGCCCCAACCAATTTGCCCCGACCCTCGCGACTGCAGCCAGCGCAGTATCGCCAGCGTGACGGCAACAGCAAGCGCGCCCGCCAGATAGACAAGGCCCGCGCGATGCGGAAGGTTCTTGAGGATCTGGCCGGAACTTCCGATCAGCCAGCAACCGAAGAGCACCAGATAAAGGCATATGTCTTGCCAGGAGAATTTGAAAGAAGTCATTCCGCTATAACTGCCCTACAATTTCCTCGAACGCCCAGCAGCCGGTCTTCCCCGCAATCCACTCCGCGGCCCGCACCGCACCTTCGGCGAATCCACGCCGCGAATGTGCTTCGTGCCGCAGCGTGATTACGTCGTTGTCCGACCGTGCCTCAAGCTCGTGGATTCCCGGCACATCCCCCTCGCGCTTCGATGCGATCTCGACGCTCGTCCCCGGAAACGCCCCCTCAACGACCTTCTTCAGCGTGAGCGCGGTCCCCGACGGCGCATCTTTCTTCGTCGCGTGATGCGTCTCGGTGATGCTGAACCGGTAGCCGTGCGCCACCGTCGCCAATTCCCGAGCCACCTTGAACAGAGTCTGCACGCCGACCGAGAAATTCGCGCTGTACAGCAGAGCGCCACCCCGCCGCTGCGCCAGCGCTTTCATATCGTCGAGGTGCTGATACCAACCGGTCGTGCCCACCACGACCCGCGCGCCCGTCGCCAGGCAAGCGCGCATGTTCTGCACCGCCGACTCCGGCGTTGTGAAGTCGATGATCGCGTCGAAACCCGCCAGCACCGGCGCCGTTAGAGCCGCTGCGTTCCGGTTCTCTTCCTCGCCCACCACGCGCACGCCGTGACCGCGCTCATGCGCCACCTCAGCCACCAGACTGCCCGTTTTGCCCCGCCCTAACACCATGAAGAGCATCGCTAATCTACTCCCTGTTTCCCTGTCATCCTGAGCGAAGCCCGGCTCCTCGCGAGCCGGGCACAGTCGAATGGCCTGGCCTGAGCAAGCAGCCGAAGGCCGCGCACCGAACGGCGGCCTCCCGAGCGCCAGTCATCCCGACGACGTTGTCGTCGGGATGCGCGAGGGTCCTTCCAGATCGAAGACCGCCGGATCCGCATCCGCGAAGAACTCGGCGTGCAGCGAACGCACTGCCTCATCCGCATCATCCTCTTCCACCATGAAACTCATGTTGATTTCCGACGCCCCCTGCGAAATCATCCGCAGATTCACGTGCCGTATCGTCTGGAAGACGCGCGCGGCAATCCCATTCTGGCCGCGGATATCTTCGCCCACCATGCAGATCAGCGCCTTGCGCCCTTCGTACTTCACATCGGCCAGCTTGCTCAGATCCGCGGCAATCGCCGGCAGCTTCTCATTCGAGTCGAGACTCAGCGAGACGCTCACCTCCGACGTCGACACCATATCCACCGGGCACTTGTGCTTGTCGAACACCTCGAAGATCGCCCGCAGATAACCGTGCGACAGCAGCATGCGGCTCGCGACCACATCCATGATCGTCAACCGCTTCTTCGCCGCAATCGACTTGAAGGGGCTTTTGCAGTGTGCCGGCATCGCCGTAATCTTCGTGCCGCCGTTGTCCGGATTCTTCGAGTTCAGCACCCACACCGGAATGTTCTTCTTCACCGCCGGCAAAATCGTCGCCGGGTGCAATACCTTCGCGCCGAAATAGGCCAGCTCGGCGGCTTCTTCAAAGCTGATCGTCTTCACCCGCAGCGCATCCGGGCAAACGCGCGGATCGGCCGTCATGATGCCGTTCACATCCGTCCAGATTTCGATCGCGCCCGCATCGATGCCGCCGCCGATCAGCGCCGCCGTAAAGTCGGATCCGCCCCGGCCCAATGTGGTGGTCACGCCCTGCTCCGTCGATCCGATAAAGCCGCCCATCACCGGCACCCGGCCTTCGGCCAGCAGCGGAATCACATTCTGCTTCAGACGTTGCTCGATCAGCGTGTCCTGCGGAATCGCCTTGCCGTACTGCGCGTCGGTCACGATCGACTGCCGCGCATCCACGTGGACCGCCTTGAGCCCGCAGCGAACAAACGACTCGGTGATCATCTTGCTCGACAGCCGCTCGCCGTACGACACGATCATGTCGCCGATCCTCGGCGTCAGTTCGCCCACCACTGCCAGCCCGCGCAGCACTTCATCCAGGCCATCGAACTCCGCATCCATCCACGCATGCGTCGCCGACAGCGCTTCATCCGGATGCGTTGCCGCCAGCGGATCGTCGTGCAGCTTCGCACCAAACGCCAGCTGCGTCGCCGTATCGGCGTGCCGGATTCTTAGCCGCTCCGTGATCGCCATCGCGCTGGCGCGATCGCCCTTCGCCGCCGTGGCCGCCGCCGATAGCAGCAGGTCGGTCACCTTCGCCATCGCGCTCACCACAACCACAGGCTGCAGTCCTTTGGCGACGCGGCCGGCCACAATGCCCGCCGTGCGCCGGATCGCGACAGCATCTTCGACACTGGTTCCACCGAACTTCATCACCACCAGGCGGTTCATGCCGGCACTGCCACCGGATCAAGCTTGCCCAGCGACACCAGCAGCTCCGCATTCAGCAGAGCCGCGCCCGCCGCCCCGCGAATCGTGTTATGCGACAGCACCGTGAACTTCCAGTCCAGCAAGCCGCACGGCCGCACTCGTCCCACCGTCGCCGCCATGCCCGCGCCTCGCATCCGGTCCAGCCGAGGCTGCGGCCGGTCATCCGCTGCGACATACTCCACCGGCTGCGCCGGAGCCGTCGGCAGATCCTTCCCCTTCAGCGGAGCAAACTCCGCCCACGCCGCAATCAATTCCTCTCGCGTCGCCTTCGTGCCCAGCTGGATGCTCACGCTCTCCGTGTGTCCGTCTTCCACCGCCACGCGATTGCAGTGCGCGGTCATCTTCGCGGCCAGCGGTGTCACGACTCTGCCCTCGAGCCGCCCCAGCAGCTTCAGCGTCTCCTGCTCCATCTTCTCTTCTTCGTTTTTGATGTACGGCACCACGTTGCCCAGGATGTCCAGCGATGCCACGCCCGGATACCCCGCGCCGCTCACCGCCTGCATCGTGCTCACGAAGATCGCTTCAACGCCGAACCGATCCACGATCGGCTTCAGCGCCATCACCAACCCGATCGCCGAGCAGTTAGGATTCGTCACAATGTACCCGCCCGACTTCTTCCGCCAGCTCTGGTTCTCCACCAGCGCCAGATGATCTCCGTTGACCTCCGGGATCACCAGCGGCACCGACGGCTCCATGCGGAACGCGCTCGAATTCGAGATCACCGCGCATCCGGCGGCAGCAAACTGCGGTTCGAGTTCGCGCGCAATATCGGCGTCAAGCGCAGCGAAGATTATCTTCGGCGCACCCGCTGGAGTCGCCGGCGAAACCGGCATCGCAGCAATGCGCTCCGGCAGCGGCGTGTCCAGCTTCCATCGCACCGCCTCGCCGTACGGCTTTCCACTCGACCGGTCGCTGGCCGCCAGCCAGGCCACTTCGAACCACGGGTGGTTTTCCAGTAGCTGAATGAACCGCTGCCCGACCATCCCGGTCGCGCCCAAAATTCCAATCTTCTGCCGCATCGCAAGCCTTCTTCAGATACACCGCGGACGCGCGTCAAAAAACGTGGCCCTGCTGTAGGTCTGTAACGATAGTTTAACTGGCTCCCGTGCACCCGTATCCTCCGAAAGTGCGTGTGGCCTCTCGAATGTCACCTCTGCAAGCGGTCGAATCCACACGCCCGCCGGCCTCATCTGGAAGGGAGAGGAACAAACCTTGCCTGACTATCTACCCCTCACCGCGATCCATCCCGAAGCCTTCGACCCCGGTACCGCGCAGACTCCAGGCTCGCAGCGCCTCGCCGCCATCTCGCGCGACCACGGCATCACCACCGGCCTCTGGGGCGGGACGTTTCTGGTAGAACCCGGCGCGCGCACCGGCATCCACCATCATGGCGAACAGGAAACCATCGTCTATGTTCTCGAAGGTGAATCGCTCATCCGCTGGGGCGAGCATGGTGAATCCGAGGCCACCGTCCGCGCCGGCGACTTCCTCCACGTCCCCGCTTTCACGCCGCACATGGAAATCAATCTTTCCGAAGAAGAGCCCTTCCGCTGGATCGTCGTCCGCAGCACACCGGAGCCGATTGTGGTGAACCTGCCGGACGACTACTGGAATTAGACAGGAGTGAGGAGACAGGAGTGAGGGTCTGTTCCGTCTCCTCTCTCCTGTCTTCGGTCTCCTAGTATGAAAAGTCCACCGTCACAGTCCCCTTCGCAGGAACCGTCACGGTTACAGTCTTCTCTCCCGCCACTTCCTGGTCCGCAGCGATTGTGTACGTCCCCGGCGGAACGCCCTTAATCACGTAATGCCCCGAAACATCCGACACAGCAAAGAAAGGGTTCGCCGACACATTGATGAACGCCTGCATCCACGGATGGTTATTGCAGCGCACCGGCATCATCAGTTCCGGCTTGGCAAACGTCCGCTGATCCACCGGCGGATTCGCCCCACCCGCGGGCGCCTGCGAAACATCCACCGCCTGATTCCCCGCGACCGTCGGCACCATATGAATGTTGTGCATCGTCGGATCGCTGTTGGTGAACCTCACCGGCTGCCCGATCATCACGCCCACCACGTGCGGCACATAACGGCAGCCCTTTTGATCGATGCCCACCGGCTGCGTTGGCGCGGCATACACCTTATTCCCCAGCCCATCCTGAATAGAGATAAAGACATTCGCGAACCCGCCGTCCTTGCCCACGATGTACTGCTCACTCGAGAGCGCCGGCCCCAGCGTGCACGCCGGATCCTGATTCATATCGATCGGCACCGGCTTCGGCGCCGTCTTCGTGTAGTGAATCGTCCCCTGGATCGTCCCCGCATTCGCCCAGTCAATCGTCGCGAACTGCTGCGCCGGTGCGTTGCCCGACGACTCCTTCCTGCACCCGCCCACCGTCACCACCGCCAGCCCCGCCACAACCACCGCGATCCAACCAGCTTTCATCACCACTCCTTTAACCCTTGTCATCCCGCGCTGTTCTAATCCCTATTCCCTAATCCCTAATCCCTGCGTTCAGCGATCTACGATCGCTGAACGCACTCAATCACCGCATCCGCAAACGCCTTCGTCCCCGCCGTCCCGCCCACATCGCGCGTCAGCGTCTTCTTCTCGATGTAGACCTTCTCCACCGCCGCCATCAACTTCTCCGCCGCCGCAGCCTCGTCCAGGTGATGCAGCATCAGAATCGCCGACTGCAGCAGCGCCGTCGGATTCGCAATGTCTTTCCCCGCAATATCCGGAGCCGACCCGTGCACCGCCTCAAAGATCGCCGCATCCGCGCCAATATTCGCGCCCGGCACCAGCCCCAACCCGCCCACAAACGCCGCGCACAAGTCACTCACAATATCGCCGTACAGATTCTCCATCAGCAGCGTGTCGTACTGGTACGGATTCATCACCAGCTGCATACAAGTGTTATCGATGATGTGCTCGCCATAGAAAATGTCCGGATACCCCTTCGCAATATCGCGCGCACAGCGCAAAAACAACCCATCCGACATCTTCATGATGTTCGCTTTGTGGATCGCGTGAATCTTCCGCCGCCCATGCTTCGCCGCATACTCAAACGCGAACTTCGCGATCCGCGTCGAGCCCTTTTCCGTGATCACCTTCAGCGACTCCACCACGCCCGGCACCACCTCGTGCTCCAGGCCCACATAGAGACCCTCGGTGTTCTCGCGAATGATGATCAGATCCACATTGGGATACTTCGTCTCCAGCCCCGGCAGGTTCTTCACCGGCCGGAAGTTCGCATACAGCTCAAACTTCTTCCGCAGCGTTACGTTAATCGACGCGAACCCGCCGCCGATCGGCGTCGTCACCGGTCCCTTCAGCGCGACCCGGTTCCGCTCGATCGACGCGTACAGATCCTTCGGGATGTACTCCCCGTGTTTCTCGAACGCGCTCGCCCCGGCCGCAAATTTCTCCCACGCAAACTTCACCCCCGTCGCTTCCAGGATCCGCACCACCGCATCGGTCACTTCCGGCCCAATGCCGTCTCCCGGAATCAGCGTCACTGTATGGGTCTTCGCCACTTCTCTCCTTCGCTCCAGGCTCCAGGCTCCCAGGCTACTTGCTGCCAGCTTCCGGCTTCCTGCTCGTCTTTCGCTCCGCATGGTGCGTCAGCAACTGTTCCAGCTCCTGCTTAAACTCGCTCACATCCTTAAAGTCCCGATACACGCTGGCAAACCGGATATACGAAACCGTATCCAGCCCCTTCAGCCGATCCATAATCAGCTCCCCGATCTCGGCCGTCGTCCGCTCCCGGTCCGTTGACTCGGTCACGTACGCCTCCACCTCATCGACCAGCTGCTCCAGTTTCCCCGCCGACACCGGCCGCTTCTGGCAGGCGCGCATCAGCCCCTCCAGCACCTTGCGGCGCTCGAACTTCTCCCGCCGGCCGTCTTTCTTGGCCACCATATAGGGGATCTCGTCGATGCGTTCGTAAGTCGTAAACCGGCGGTTACACTTCTCGCACTCGCGCCGCCTGCGGATCGAGTCGGCTTCCCTGCTCTCGCGCGAATCGATCACGCGGTCCTGGCCAAACCCGCAATAAGGACATTTCATCGGTCTGCCTCGATTCTAGCAGCGCATCCATTTCTCCCCTGTACCCTGCGCCCTGTACGCTGTACCCTGTTCGCAACGCATCTCACACCCCATGAGCACGACCACCCGAACCCGCAGCATCTCCAAAGGCATTCTCGCCGGCCTCATCGGCGGACTCGCCGGCGCCGGCGCAAAAATCATCGCTGAAAAAGTCTTCCCGCCCCGCACCCAGGGCCAGACCCCGCCGCCCGTCCTCCTTGCAGAAAACGTCTCTCGCCGCCGCTTGCCCGAGCAGGAGCGCGAACTCGCCCTCCAGGGGATCCACTGGATCTTCGGCGCCCTGGCCGGTGCCGCCTACGGTGCGCTCGTTGAAATGGAGCCCTCGCTCGGCGCGTGGCGCGGCGCCGCCTTCGGCATCACCCTCAACCGCATCACCCACGAAACCATCCTTCCGCGCCTCGGACTCACCGCCCCTCCCGGCAGCCAGCCCACCCAGGAACGCATCAGCGAGTGGGTCACCCACGCCGTCTACGGAGTCGCTACCGACACCGTCCGCAAAGCCGTTCGCCGCGCTCTCTGACTTAGCAATACCACCTGCGGAACCTGCCCGTAACCGCTTTCGTACTCAAAACTTAGTTACCTGCGTACGGTGGACAAAATCGTGACATTTCTGTCGCGTTTTGCCCTCTATTTTCTTTGCCGCTCCTCAGGACCCCATGCTAGGCTTCAGAGACTAATCGTCCCCTTCCCCGCACCGGGTCGATTTCAAGCTCGCACTCATAACAAGATGGAGAAAACCATGCGGCTAGCTTGGCGCCTGTTCGCTTGCACTACGATTCTCGCCTCGGGATGTTCGGTCAGCACCATCGCCAACAAAGCTCCCGTAACGGCTCCTGATCCAGGTCCGGCGATTCCCGCCGGCTCAGTCACCGGCATTGCCCATGGCGGTCAGTTCCCCATCACGAACATGCGCGTCTATATGTTCAGGGTCACCGTATCCGCTTCCGGGTACGGGCAGGCATCCACGTCGATGCTCAGCGGCGCCGGCGTCACCACGGATACCGTGGGAGGCTATGTGTCGACGAACAGCCTCGGCGTCTTCCATATTTTGTCCGCCAACTTCACCTGCAGCGCGGGCCAGAAAATCTATCTCTATGGCAGAGGTGGCAACCCGAACCAGGGCATCGCCGACAATGAAGCGGCTTCCCTGATGGCGCTCCTCGGAGACTGCGCCAGCCTCCCCAGCAGCGTTCAGATGAACGAGATCACAACCGTCGCCGCGGCCTACGCACTCGCTGGCTTCGCTGCGGATGCTACCCACATCTCGGTTTCCACAACCAACGCGACCGGCCTGACGAACGCCGTCCTGAATGCCGCTAATCTCGCCAGCGTCAGCCTCGGAACCGCCCAGGCCACCGGCGACGCCAACGGAACAACCCTCCAGCAAACGGTGATTTCGCTCGCCAACATCCTCGGCGCCTGCATCAACGAGACGTCCGGCAGTACCAGCTGTACCAAGCTCTTCGGGGATGTCATGAGCGCCGGCACGTCTGGGGCAACGGCAGGTGAAACGGCGACCGAAGCGATCTACATCGCCCATAATTCTGGGACTAACGTGGGGACCCCAACGACGGGCCTCTTCAGCCTGATTACCAGCACTCCCGCGTTTTCCGGAGGACTCAGCAATCCTCCCAACGACTGGACCCTCGCCATCACCTGGAACGCCCTCGGTGGTACCACCAACCTCGCCGTGGACGCTTCCGGTAACGTCTGGGCTACAAACGATGTCGACAACAAGATCACCGAGCGTAGTCCGACCGGCGCAAATCTCTCGGGATCCGGATACACCGGCGGGGTAACGCTGTCCGGCCTGACAGGTATCGCGATCGACGACGCCACACCATCCCCTAATATCTACGTCACCAGTGCCGTCGCCAACGGCGTCCTCACAAAGATAAGTTCGGCCAATCCAACCACGGGTGGAACGAGCACAACTGCCGGGGTCAATGGCCTAGTGAATCCTTACAACCTTGCGATCGACGCCTCAGGGAATATCTGGGTCGGCAATCTCAGTGGTTCGAGCAGCAGCGTCAGCAAATTTAGCTCTGCCCTCGGTGGAAGCGGAAATTTCACCACCGTCAATACATCTGGAGGCACGCATTTTTTCAATCCGGAGGGAATTGCGATCGATCCGTCCAACGGTAACGTCTGGGCCAGCAATGCGGGCTGCGTTCCGTGTGGATACTTACGGCACATATATCGCTGAGCTGAGTCCTTTGGGGTCTGCGGTCGCAATCGCTGGCACCGGCGGCGGCCTACAGGCGCCCATCGGCATCGCCCTCGACCACTCCGGCAACGTGTTTATGTCCAATTTTGAAGGCATGCCCTTTTCCGGCTTCAACGGCAGCATCAGCGAGTTCAATAACTTCATGGGCCCGGTACCGCGTTCTCCGGCACCACTGGCATCACCGGCGGCGGTGTCAGTGGGAACTTCGGGGGGCCCTACGGCATCGCAGTGGATGGGGACGGCAAGGTCTGGACGGCAAACCTCGGCCCTGCGGAAGCGTCCAATGTCGGCAGCGTCAGTGCCTACAACCCGTCTACGACTTCCTTCCTCTCGCCCGCGAACGGCTTCCAGCCTGGACTCAACAAGCCAAACGGCATCGCTATTGACGCCTCCGGCAACGTCTGGGTCGCCATCAACGGCGATGGCAATGTCACCGAACTCGTCGGCGCCGCCGCTCCCGTCGTCGTCCCCCTGGTCACCGCAGTCAAGAACAACACCGTTGGAACGCGGCCTTAGGCTCGCCGCTCATCCAGGCCCGATTCATTTCACAAGTAGTTTCGGAGTCAATCGATGAAAAAAATTGCATCACTTCTCCCTCTCCTGTTCCTGCTCCTCATCTCGGTTCTGCGAGTCCATGCCCAGGACGACATCGGCGGCTGCGCCGACTCGCCAGAAAACCCGACGCTGGTCCTCGGCCTCATTGTCGGCGCTGCCGGCGTTGCCTACCCGCGCCTCCGCAGCTACCTGCGCAATCGCTCCCGGCGCGATCAGTAATCGCCTGCGCTCCTGTCATCCCGACCGGAGCGGAGTGGAGGGACCTGCTTTAGCCCTTGTCACCCACCCTGGCGGCGGGAACCTGCTTTTCTATTCCCTGTTGGCAATTTCCTGCATCCGCAAACGCTTCGTGACCGCCGGCAAATGCAGTGTTTTCACAGCCTCGACGCTCTCCACTGACCGTTTCGTGTCATTGGTCGTCGCAGGACCCCATGCTAGGCTGCACACAACCATCACTGCTCGTCGCCGGTCCGTTCGGAAACCAGGCAAATCTTATTGGAGGAGCTCAAGACACCCCATGCAACGCGCCTGGAGGCGGATCGCCGTTCCAATTTTCTCTTCTGTAATCTTCTGTTCTGCAATCTTCATCACCGGATGCTCGGTCAACAGCATCGCCACCAAGGCTCCTGTCGCAAATCCGAATCCCACCGGAGCTATCTCCGGCAGGCTCCACGGAGGCCGCCAGCCCATCGCCGGCGCCGAAATCTTCCTTCTCGGCGTCAATCTCTCCGCGAACGGCTACGGCCAACCCGCCACGTCGTTGCTCGTACCCACGGCAGACACGCAGCAGGACGCCACCAACGGCGCTGCCTGGAACGGCTGGTACTACGTCCCAACCCGAGCCGATGGCACATTCACCATCAAGGTCGCCGACTGGGGAGCCAACTGCACTCCCGGTACCCAGGCCTTCCTCTTCTCCTACAGCGGCGTCACGCTTCAGAACGGCTCGAACAACCCCAGCGCCACGCTGTTGTCGGTGCTCGGCGATTGCGCCAACTTCGGCAATCTCCCTTCCCAGATTCAGATCAACGAAGTCACCACCGTCGCCGCAGCCTATGCGCTGTCCGGCTTCGCTCCCCCCACCGTCACCGACCCGGTCCATTTCTCCGCGCCCAACGGTACGCAGCCCACGCAGAATGTCACCAACGCCATCTCCAGCTTCTTCAACCTGGTGAACCTCGGCAGCGGCAACGCCCTCGTGACGACTCCCGCCGGCAACGGCGCTGTTCCCACCGACGAAATCAACATCCTGGCCGACGTCCTCGCCGCCTGCGTCAATCTGGTGAACGGAACCAACAGCTGCACCACACTCTTCAACAACGCGCTCAACAGCAATGCCGACGCTCCCACCGATACGGCGACCGCAGCCCTCAACATCGCCCGCAATCCAGGCAACACCACGGCCAACACCAACCTCTACGGCCTCGTCACTTCGGCAGGGTCCAAACCCTACTCGTACTCCGGCGGCCAGCCCAACGACTTCACCATGGGCATCACCTACAACGCGAGCAGCCTGAACGGTCCGCAGGATCTGGCTATCGATGCCAACGGTTACGTCTGGATCACCAATAACAACCAGTGCAATCCGGACACCGATCCAACCCCCATCTACTGCATCACCGCGCTGGCCCCCAACGGCAAAGATCTTGCCGGAACCAACGGGCTCAGAGGCGGCGATCTCAGCAAACCCAGCGGCATCGCCATCGATCCTTCGGGGAATCTCTGGATCGCCAACTCTGGCAGCAACAACGGCGCGACAGCCAGCCTCACGGAAATGGTGCCCAGCGTCAATCTCCTCGCCAACACCGCCTCTATCACCGGGGCCACGGGCTTTACTAATCCTGCCCTCGCCGCCCCCTGGGGCGTCGCGCTCGACAGCAGCAACAACGTCTGGATCACCGACCGCGACGGCAGCCAGCTCAGCGAGTTCTCTGGCGGCGTGTTTCCTTACACCTCCGGGCAGGACATCAACGGCGTACCCGATGGCGGCCTCGACGATCCCTCCGGCATCGCCATCGACGTCAACAACAACATCTGGATCGCGAATGCCGGCGGCCTGAACAACAACACTGTCAGCCTCTTCGTTCCCAATACTCCCGGACCGGGCGCGACGCCTGATTCCTCCAGTCCGCTCGCCGCCGGCGCCGCTCCCGAAAAACCCGCGATCGATCCCTCCGGGAACGTCTGGGTCTCCAACTACGGAGGTCCCACCGGCTCTGACAGCAGTGTCTGGGAACTGAAGCCCACCGACCTGCCACCCTTAGCCTTCAAGGATGAAAATAAATTCACCGGCGGCGGCATCACCGGCCCCTACGGCAGCGCCTACGGCCTCGCCATCGACAGCGGCGGGAATATCTGGAGCGCCAACTACGGACCGATCCCCGGCGCCGATGAGAATCCCACGCCCGGCAGCATCAGCGAGCTTTCCGGCTACAACAGCGGCACCGCCGAATCTCCATCGAATGGCTTTCAACCTGGCCTGAATAAGCCGATCGCCATCGCCATCGATGGCTCCGGCAATGTCTGGGTCGTCATCAACGGCAACAGCACGATTCTGGAACTGGTCGGCGCCGCTTTCCCCGTGGCCACACCTATGAGCAGCCAGGACACAGCCGGCGAACCCTTCTAGCCTGCATCGCGGGGCGCGCACCACGCGCGCCCCACTCTCCTCCGTCTCTCTCTCGCGCATCGTACTCTGTAGCTGTTCTCGAAGGAGCCGCTACGATGCCCGCACGTCCCACCTGGTCCGGATCCATCCAGATCTCTCTGGTCTCCATCGCCGTCCGCATCTTCCCCGCTACCAATCCTCACCGCTCCGTCGAATTCCATCTCGTCGACCGGCGCACGCACCAGCGCGTCCATCACCGCAATGTCGACGAGAGCGGCGAGGTCGAGCAGGGCGACATCGTGAAGGGCTTCGAGTACGCCAAAAATAAATTCATCGAGATTGACCCCGAAGATCTCAAGGCCCTCCGCCTCGCCACCGCAACCACCATGGACATCCGCCAGTTCGTCAAAACCGAGGAGATCGCGCCGCTCCTCTACGACCGCCCCTGGTTCGTTGCGCCCAAAGATGAGACCCAGGCCAAAGCCCTCGCCGTCATGCGCAAAGCCCTCGACGACACCGGCACCTACGGCATCGGAGAAATCGCCTTCAGCGGCCGCGAGCATCTCGTTGCCCTCGGCGCGCCAACCGACCCGAAGCAGAAGGGCCTGATGCTCTACCAGCTTCACTACAAGGACGAGTTACGCGACGCCAAGTCTGCAATCGGTGAAATCAAAGAGCCCACGGTCAGCTCCCAGGAACTTACCCTCGCCAAACAACTCATCCATGGCAGCACCTCGAAGTTCGATCTCTCCGGCTACAAGGACGACTACGAAGCCGCAGTCGTGAAGCTGGTCAACGCGAAGCGAAAAGGCAAGTCCCTGCCCGAGCCCGAACCCGCCCCAACGAAAGGGAAAGTCGTGCAACATCATGGATGCCCTGCGCAAAAGCCTCGCGTCCCACGACCATCTCGCAAAGACCTCCCGAGCGAGCCGCAAAAAGAAAGCCGCCTAACTAACTTCATCCAATCTCCAGCCCTATCCTCCCGACATCGACGCTCGCTTTCTTTGCGCTGTCAAGGGCAGTCGGTACCCCAGTAATCACCCCACCCCTGAGGCTGTTGGTCCCGTCTGGAGTATTCTGGGACTTCTTCAGGAAACTTCATTTGAAACAGCAGTTATTGTGGAGGATCAAACCCATGCATTTTCGCCTATCAAGTTTTGCGGGCCTTGTATCAGGATGTGCCATGCTCTTCGGCGTGGCGGCAGCGCAAGGACAGACTTCGTCCTCGCTCCCGTCGGCTCCAGCGGCTCGAAGCGCCGATCAGTCCGCTTCCCGGTGGGACGTATTCATGGGATATTCCTACCTTGCCCCGCACGGCTCGGTATCGACGGACGTACCCCCTCTCACCTTCGACAATCGGTACTCGTCGATCAACTACGGCGCCATCGGCAGCGTCTCCTACTTCTTTAACCGGTACGCGGGCGGCCAGATCGAATACGCCAACCATCCCGATGGCGCCAACGACGGCATTTCCACCGCTCAGGCCGGCATCATCTTCCGTTATCCCACCGAAGGCATGGCCGTATTTGTCCACGGACTCGCCGGCGGAGCGCGCATCGGCGGCCCCAACTTCCCCGGCAACGGTACCAACATTCTTGCCCACGCCTACACCTGGGGACCCGCCCTCACCGCCGGTGCCGGCCTCGATTACGACATCACCCGCCATGTCGCACTGCGCATCTTCCAGGCAGACTTCGAGTACATGCATGCCGATTTTGGCCCGCAGCCTTTCAACGGCGGCCGCGCCAATATCGATGCGGTGCGGCTCAGCACCGGCCTCCTGCTGCACTTTGGCAGCATCGTGCCTCCGCCGCCCGTACAGTACGCCTGCAGCGTGAGCCCCTCCTCCGTCTTCCCGGGTGAACAGGTCACCGTCACCGGCACCGCGAGCAATCTCGATCCGAAAAAGAAGCCGACCTACAGCTGGAGCGGCCAGGGTCTCACCGTGGCCGGCACCACTTCCACCACTACGATCGATACCGCCAGCCTGCAGCCCGGCGCTTATACGGTCTCCGGTCATGTCGGCGAAGGTCTCAAGGCCGGCCAGTCCGCCGACTGCACCTCGCAGTTCACCGTCAAGCAGTTCGAGCCGCCCTCTGCGAGTGCAACCGCCAATCCCACCACCGTGCAGCCCAATGGCAGCTCCAGCATCTCCTGCACCGGCGTCAGCCCGCAGAACCGTCCCCTCACCTACAGCTACTCCGCTTCTGCCGGATCCATCAACGGCACCGGCAACTCCGCAACCCTGTCCACCGCAGGAGCTCCCGCTGGAACCATCACGGTGACCTGCAACGTACAGGACGACAAGGGACAGACCGCTTCCGCGACGACCAACGTCACGGTGGAGGCTCCGCCCCCGCCGCCTGGACCGTCTCCCGAGCAGGTTCGACTCGAGCAGCGCCTCGCTCTGCACAGCGTCTTCTTCCCGACGGATCAGCCCAGAGCTGCCCATCCTGAAGGAGGTCTGGTCGAAAGTCAGCAGGGCACTTTGAGCACCCTCGCGACGGACTTCAAGAGCTACCTGACCTACAAATCCGACGCGCGCATCACCCTCACCGGCCACGCAGACGTTCGTGGCAGCGCCAAGTACAACCAGGCGCTGACCCAACGCCGTGTGGATCGCGTGAAGGCGTTCCTGGTCCAGCAGGGCGTTTCTGAGTCGGCGATTGATACCCAGGCCGTCGGCAAGGAACAGCAGCTCTCGAAGGATGAGGTGAAGACCCTCGTCGACGAGAATCCTGAGCTGACCGATGTCCAGAAGAAGACGATGGATAAGAAGCTGGCCATCATCTATCTGGCTCAGAATCGCCGCGTCGACATCACCCTCAACAACACCGGCCAGCAATCCGTGAAGCTGTATCCCTTCAATGCCGCCGACCTGAACACGCTGATGAGCGAAAAGGCTCCGGCGTCAAGGAAGAAAGCAGCAGTGAAGAAGCACTAAGTCGCAGCCGTCACATACGACCAGGTCTGGGGGCCTAACAGCCCCCAGACTTGTCTGTGCAGTATTCCTGAAACCCGCCTGGTTCTGAGCCCGCCCGAGTGTGGTGTCTCAGAAGTTCGTTAGTGAATTGCTGCTTCGTTTTGTAACAGGGCACGACTTCACAGCTTGCGGAAAAACGCGGATCCGCATCGGGTGCCGCGAGGCGGCACGACGGTAGAAGCACCGGCCTTCAGGCCGGTGAATAAGACGCGCTCCAACGAGGCCTTCAGGCCCGGCAAGTTTTGAAGGGGCATGACTTGAACAGCTTGCGGAAAAACGCGGATCCGCATCGGGTGCCGCGAAGCGGCACGACGGTAGAAGCACCGGCCTTCAGGCCGGTGAATAAGACGCGCTCCAACGAGGCCTTCAGGCCCGGCAAGTTTTGAAGGGGCATGACTTGAACAGCTTGCGGAATAACGCGAATCTGCATCGGGTGCCGCGAGGCGGCACGACGGTAGAAGCACCGGCCTTCAGGCCGGTGAATAAGACGCGCTCCAACGAGGCCTTCAGGCCCGGCAAGTTTTAGAAGGGGCATGACTTGAACAGCTTGCGGAATAAACGCGGAATCTGGCATCGGGTGCCGCGAAGCGGCACGACGGTAGAAGCACCGGCCTTCAGGCCGGTGAATAAGACGCGCTCCAACGAGGCCTTCAGGCCCGGCCAGTTTTGAAGGGGCATGACTTGAAGTCGTGCCGCAAAGGCTGCAAAATCAGATGGGCTTGAGCCCCTGAGGCACCCGCTTTGGCACGCCTGGATTTGTTGCATTTCGATCGAATTCCCTACTCGGCAGGAAGCGTGTAGCTCGGCTCCGTCGGTTCCTGGATGGACGTGTCGCGCTCCCAGCCCTCGTTCTCCAGCTTCAGGCTTTGAATAGCGACCGCGTCCCCGTTGGCGTCGAACTCGGGAACACTCCGGAACTCTGAAGGCCAGCAACGATAAATGTTGTACGCCAATACCTTCTGACCGGCTTCGTTGTAGACCTCCAGAACAATGTCCTTGCGAAAGTCCTTGAGCGAGACGTCCTGATTGCCCGTGCCGCCCTGCTGATCGTCGACCGACGAGTTGTGATAATCCCACACCTTGTTCGCCCACTGCTCGAAGTCGGCATCGTGCGTCACCCCGCGCTCCAGCGTGATCGCCTCGTACTCGCTCTGGCCGGGCATGCGGCGCGGACTCGAAGGATCGCCCCCGGTCCGATACGTGACGACCTGCGTCGTGCGTGTCAGCGCGCTCACCTTCGACACCCCGGCCACATATTTGCCGTCCCACTTCACCCGAAACTTGTAGTTGCGATAAGGATCGTAGCGAGACGTTGTTTGCGGAACTTTAGTATCGATCGACATAACCCCGTCCCTGCCCCCGTTCCTGTCCGGTCGTGAAGGATCCCGGCTCAGCCTGCACAAAGCCGAACCGAGTGCCAGAAGTATGCCTTCGCACGCTCCTGTCTGGCAACTCCTTCCGAGGCTCGGAACGTTTCAGCCCGTGGAAATGCCCTCGCTAAAGGAACTCGGCCTTCACGCCCGGGCCATCCACGCCCGAAACTTCCCGGTTTGCCGGTTTTAACGGCAACCATCTGAGCTTGGGTCAGCGACCGTCACCGCGCAAAGTCGAGGCGTAGAGTGCGATCCAGAGCTCGCCCAGGGCCTCATCGGGAGTGGCTCCCTCAAACCATAGAGGCACCCCATCCTCGTTGCTGATGGCATTGGTTCTCACGCAGGAGCAGTCATTCCGCACCCGAAACTCGAATTCTCTGTTCCCACACGCCTCGATAAGTTCATTGAGCGTGGGACAGCGGGCATACGTCGCCCACGTCGAGCCTTCCAGATTCTCGTCAATGAAAACCAGATTGCCCATACCATTGAAAAAGAAAGTTCCGTAGACCGCGTCTTGCGGAAATCCGGCTTCCTTCAGGCGTTTTGCGAACTCAAATCTCATGGGATCGTGAATATATACCGCCAATCAATCCAGTGTGACAGGCTTCCCTATCAGCATCCGGCATCAGGCTTTGAAACTTCCCATATGCCGGTCATACGGCCATACCCCGCCCCCGTTACTCAGTCACCGCGCCCACCCGCAGCACCACCCGCAATTCGCTCTGTTTCGCCGCTGGATCGATCGTTAAAGCCTGCACCCTCTCCTGAAATCCAGCCACATCGAAGATGGCGATGTAGTCGCCCGCAGGCAGCACCGCCCAAAAGTGCCCTTCCGCATCCGTTCGCATTTCCCGCACCGACCTCTTTCCCGTAAAGTGCAGCCGCGCCACCTCAATCGAAACGTCCCGGATGGTAGCTCCGGTCGGATCGATCACAGTTCCGCCGAACTGCTGCATCCGCTCCGCAATCGGTTTCGCTTCAGCGGCTCTTGCGGTTTGCTCCACATATTGCTGATTATTCGGATACGGCTGTAGATCCATTGTGAAAGAATCCGTCGGATCAGGGTCCTCGCGGAAATATCGAATCCACAAATCCGCCTGGAGGTCGGGTGTCGTGATCGACCCCGAACTCCAATGCGCCACGACGTGTGCGATGCCCTGCGGCAGCTTCGGTAGCACTACCTTGCCACGAGTATTCGTCCGCAGCGTTGTGCCTATCTCATCCTGATAATGCGCTGCGGTCGCATGTTCGACGGTCATATAAACCTTGACCGCGATTCCCGTAGCTGGTTCGCCGTCCCGCAACACCGTAATCCGCGGTCGCTGAGAGCAATCCTGGATCGGCTGCACGCGCACCGAGGCGGCTTGCGCCGATCCCCACCAAAAAACTGCTGCCGCGCACACAGCCGTGCGCCAAGTCGTTCTTATTAACCATTCACCCGGAAATCGCATTGGAGATCAGTTCCGCATCAGTCTATTCGACCAACCGTTCGTCCGATTCTTGCATAAAGCGGAATTGGAAAAGTTCCGTTGGGGAGCGCCAACTGACGTGTGGTCGGCAATACTTCCCATTCGGGGTCAGCATCCGTGACCGGCCCCGGCTGGCCGAAACGTCCGGTTTGCCGGTGATACGGCCAGAATCGCCTGTCGGTCAGGTCAAGGATAATCGATCAACCCGATCTGATAATCCACCGAGAGCGCCTTCCAACGATGGCTCTGGTAGATGACAGAAGACACATGCGAGATTGAAATCCGAACCCTTCTGGGGCCAGCCGCTTCAATGTGCGGCTTTTAAGCCGGATAACCCGGATCATAGGAGAAGAGGAGCGTCTTACGGTGGATTAGCCGAGCTAGCCAATTGGACCGGCTGCCCGAATCGTACACGTAGACATTTACCCATTCTTCTTTAGCGAGGCGATCAGAGTTTGTATAGATGACCTCGAAACCAGCACGGTCAACGTCGTTCAACACAAGCATTGTTTCGGAGATGTCTGCACCGGGCGGCGACAGAATCCGATTAACACGAGGCCGCCACACAGAACACCGACTCCGACAAGCGTCAATACGCCCAATCCAAACAGTGCTCCGACCTTCAGTTTGCCCAGTCCTTCTTGTCCTCAATTCGCCGAGTGTAACAAACTACCTGTTGTTGCCGTGGTCGGCCAACCGGAACATTGCCCCCATCAGAACCATTACCTTGGTTTGCCGACGCGCCATTCTTCTCTTGCATTGCTCCGCGCAGCACCCCAAACTAAACAGGAAGCCTGAATCAGGAAGGGACTCCTTGCGAGTCCCTTTTCATTTCCGGCTCTATTCCGTGTTCCGAGCTTTGTGCTCCGAATACGGTGCCGGGTCCCAGGACCCCATGCCTTTCCGGCATGCCCGATCTTTGCCATCGCCGATCCGCCAGGCCGTGACCTGTAACCCGTGACCTGTGATCTGTAACCTGTCACCTGTAACCTGCACAGGTCCCGCACACCAGTGCGGCATTCATGATCGTGAATGCCGCATTCGCACTCACGAAGCCGTCAGTCGTACACACGAATGCAGCATTCGCGAGTGCCTCTCTTCTGACTTGTTTTCAATCATGTGCGCTGTCGCCATCACGAGTGCCGCATTCACAACCATGAATGCAGCATTCGACACCACGAGCGAACTGCCCTCGTTGCAACAAGATAGGATGTTGTCAAACTTGTAACATTGGCCTAAGTCGCTGAAAACAAGTCACCTGCGAAAAAGCGGAAGCAGGAATATCAAAACCGCCCGCACTCATCAGCCGGCCGCTTCCCCACGAACCGAGCCAGGATGCGACAACTCTTCCTTCGCATGCTCGCTCTCCTGAGCGACCTTCCGCAGCGACACGTTCTCGAACCGTGCCCAGATCAACCCAATCGGCACGATACCCAGGAACGTGATCAGCAGCAACGTTGCCGCGCAGCCCATCGCCGCTTCCGGAGCCGCGCCAAAGAACTTCGAGATCGCGCCCGCCACCAGCCCGATCTGCGTGAACCAGCCCAAAACGGGAAGCTGAATCACGCTCGCGCCGCCGCTCACCACCATCATCAGCACGCCCTTGGCCGGCGTCATCGCCGCCATTTCCGGACTCGCTGTGAACGCCAGCATCGTCTCCAGATAAGCCAGCGCGATCAGCACCCACATGCCCAGCGAAAGCGCCGTCGTCACCGCGAAGTCGGCAAACGACCGCATCGTGTCGAGCCCGGAGTGAAACGCCTGGATCTTGTCTTCCACCGCGCGCCCGAAACCCGCCGACACCCTGCCGAACCCCCGGCCGGACAGGCGTGCGATCTTATCGCCCCACAGCCGCACCGCGAGCAGGAATAGTCCGCCGGCAAACGTGAGCGCAAGGCCCCAGATTCCAGCGCGCTTCAGAACCTCCGGATGCGGAAGCGCTCCCGGCGGCGACAGCAGAATCACTGACGACGTGATCAGCGCCATCGAGCCGGCATCGAACAATCGTTCGACCACATACACAGCAATCTGCGAACTGAGCGGCAGTCCCGTTTTTTTAGCGACCAGATAAGGCCGGACCAAATCCGCCACGCGCCCAATCAGCGCCACGGCTGTAAAGCCGATCACCTGCGTCCCCAGCAGCGCCAGAGGCCGCAGCTTCTTCTTATGCCGCAGCAGCCACACCCAGCGCACCGACCGCACCAGATAGCCGGCATAGATCGCGCCCAGCGCGAAGCCGATCCTGCGCCAGTCCGCCATGCGCAATTGCTGCCCGAAGACGCGCCAGTCGAAGTGGATCCGATGGCGCCCGAACCAGACCAGCGCCACCAGCACCAGCAGAACAACGAGCGCCATCATCCGGGTTCGGTTCGATTTCAAATCAGGACTCCAGGGACTGGAAAGGAGAAGGCGTCACCGCGCCTCGGCGGCCCGCAACTCGGCCTGATGCCGCGCCGCATAGCGCCGGTTGTATTCGCGAATCACCCGCGCGACGTAAAGGCGTGTCTCGCGATAAGGTGGCACGCCATGCCAGCGATCCACGGCTCCCGGCCCCGCGTTATACGCGGCTAGCGCCAGTTGCAGGTTGTCGTGGTACCGCTTCAGCAGCGTGTCCAGATAAGCGGACCCGCCCTGAATGTTCTGGTTCGGTGCAAAGGTGTCGGCCACTCCCAGTTCGGACGCGGTTCCAGGCATCAACTGCATCAGCCCCTGCGCTCCGGCCCGGCTCACTGCATGAGCGTGACCCGCACTCTCCGCGCGCACCACGCTGGCCAGCAAGTCGGCATCGATGTTGTACGCGGTTTCGGCCTTCGTCAGCATCGGCTGCAGATCGGTATCCGTCAGCTTCTCTGGCTCCGGAGGCAACGCTGCAGGTTTGGCAGCCTCCGCAACCGGTTTGGGCAGATCGACGTGCTCGTCCGCGACGATGTCGGAAGCCTTCACTTCGAGAAAGCTCGATCCGGCCGCGTCCACATACAGACGAACGTTGGTGCCGACCGCCTCGCGATGGTCGCAGACGAGATCGAAGCCGTTCTTCAGTGTGACGTGCTCAGCCGCGTGCGCAGCCGTCGCCGAAAAAGCTACGGCTAACAGGGCACACCACGAGCGTCTGCCGAAACGAAGCATCCTTTTCACTCTACCATCCTGACGCAGAATGGAGGTGAATCGCTCACTCCCCGGAAGGGCGATAACCGGTTACGGATGTGCTATTTACATCCACAGACTCCGGTGGGACGCCAGATTGCGCCAGCAGGTTTTCGACCGTCTGGGCCACGCCGTCCTGGTCGCTGGCCCGCGCGATGTCCCACTTCCGGCGCCGCGCCAGCTCGACCAAATCCGGAGCGCCATTCGCCACGACGACAGCCCGGCCTGCGAATTCGAGCATCTCGAGGTCGTTCCAGTTGTCGCCAATGGCCATCACCTCTTCAACGGCCACGCCCCGCTGCTGTGCCAGCCGCTGCAGTGCCGAGCCTTTCGAACAGCCGGGCGGCAGAATATCGAGGATGGTCAGATCGCGTGACGCGTATTCGGTTCGATGAATTTCAATCGACGCCGCCAACTCGCTCTCAACCAGCCACTCTTCAGCGCGCCGCATGTCTTCTACGGGACCGCAAACCATCCCCTGGACCGGCGCTTCACCCGCATCAAAGGCGCGCTCCAGCGGCTGAACCTGGCGAATCGAAGGCCGATTCGCCTCGACCCACATCGACACGCGCCCCTCGAGCGCTTCCACCGACTCGAGAACCAACTCACCCGGACCATCATGATCGAACGTGAAAACGGTAGTCCCAAACGGCCGCAGCGCCGGACAAAGCGCCACCGCTGTTTCCACCGGCAGCAGGAAGCGGTTGATTCTCTCCCCCGCCAACGTTCGCGTCACCGTGCCGTTTGACGTGATGAAGACGGTCTCCGGCTTCAGGCCCGCGGGCTCAATCAGTGGCACGGCGTAAGCCTGGCGGCGGCCCGTGGCGATCACGATTTCGATGCCCGCCGCCTCCGCATCTCGGAGGGCACGGCAGTTGCGCTGGCTGATCGCCCTTCCAGGAGACGCGAGCAATGTGCCGTCAATGTCGACGACGATCATCCTGATCATGTGATCCTCAGTGTAGGAGAATTCAGCGACGCTCGCGGAAGAATCCCCGCAGCAACTCGCCGCACTCCGCTGCCAGAACACCGGAGG
This sequence comes from uncultured Acidobacteriaceae bacterium, assembly GCA_963705765.1. Classification (GTDB taxonomy): domain Bacteria; phylum Acidobacteriota; class Terriglobia; order Terriglobales; family Acidobacteriaceae; genus Palsa-343. Next base: position 99,567 of record CAVPKU010000059.1, read on the forward strand.
TCACTGTCATTTGATGATTGAGCCTCGGGTGATTAATCACTTCAAGCACCGAGCCCGCCGCGCCGGCCTTCGCATCGGCAGCCCCGTAAATCAGCCTTCTCAGGCGCGCATGAATCATGGCCCCAGCGCACATCGCGCATGGCTCAAGCGTGACGAAGAGCTCGCAATCGATGAGCCGATAGTTGCCGATTGCGCTGGCCGCTACCCGCATCGCGACGATTTCCGCGTGCGCCGTTGGATCCACATCGCGCAGCACGCGGTTTTGGCCCCGCGCGACGATCTCGCCGCCGATCACCGCCACCGCGCCTATTGGAACCTCTCCCGCTGCTGCGGCGGCAAGCGCTTCTTCCAGCGCGGCCTGCATCAGGGTCTCGTCCGGCGTCATAGCGCGTCGGCCTTTGGCTGCTGCTGAGTCATGCAGTGCAGGGTGCCCAAACCCCAAATGAGATCGCCACAATAGATCCCAACCACTTCGCGGGTCGGGAAGGCCTCAGCCAAAATGTTTAACGCCTGGCGATCGGCCGCTCGGTTGAAGATCGGTACGAGCACCAGGTCGTTGGCGATGTAGAAATTAGCGTAGCTGGCCGGGAGGCGCTGCCCCTGAAAGACAATCGGTGGTGGCATGGGAAGCTCGATAATCTCGAAGGGCTTTCCATCGAGATTCCGCGCCGACTTCAGCCGGTCCAGGTTTTCCTGGAGCGGCAAGATGATTGTCATCCGCCGTATTTGTCTCAATCACGGTGACAATTGTGTTCGGCCCGACGAACCGCGTGATGTCGTCCACATGTCCGTGCGTATCATCGCCGGCGATGCCGCGATTCATCCACAGCACCTGGTTGACGCCGAGGTAATCGTGCAGCACCTGCTCGATCTGCTCGCGACTGATTCCAGGATTTCTCTGCTGGACCTCGCTCAGCAGGCATTCTTCGGTCGTAACCAGCGTTCCGGCGCCGTTCACATCGATTGAACCGCCCTCGAGCACTATCCTGTGCGGGCCCGCAATCGTTTCTATCGTCGGCTCCCATTGGGGCAGGCTCAGCAGGTCCGCAACCAGCCCAGGAATTTTGTCGTCAAGATGCCAGTCCGGATACTTCGCCCAGGCGTTAAATTTCCAATTTGTAACAGCGACGGATGCAGATGTCTCATCGGCCGGTGCATGATTCGCCTGCCGCAACCGCTCGTGGTGTTTCTTCACGAAGATTGGCCCTGAATCCCGCGTCCACACACGATCCGTAGGCCAAAGATGGAAGTGCACCCGCCCGAGGTTCACGCCGGTTTTCTTCAGCACACCGCGCGCACGCTTCTCCGCCGCCGCGTCATCGACGAGGATATGCACGTCCTCCATACGCGCCAGGTGGCCGACGATCTCCGCGTAGACCCACGGAATCGGCTGGAATTTCCCCGGCCAGTCCTCGGGATTGTGCGGCCACGCCAGCCATGTGGCTTCGTGCGGCTCCCATTCAGCCGGCATACGGTACCCCAGCCTGTCTGGCGTCATCCGCAGATTCGGCGTCTGCGTTTCCTCAGTCATTCGCCGTCGCCATCCAGAAAGCGGCTGACAATGGGTGCATACGCATCGATGCGCCGGTCGCGCAGGAACGGCCAGTTGCGCCGCGTGTCCTCCATCTTGTGCAGATCGATTTCGCCAATCAGGATCTCTTCGCGATCGTGTGCTGCCTTTGCGATCACGCGCCCAAACGAATCGGCCAGGAACGACCCACCCCAGAACTCCAGACCTGGTCCCTCAACACGATTGCCTCGTATGTCGCCGTGTTCGAAGCCCACACGATTCACCGCTGCGACATAAACGCCATTCGCAATCGCATGCGAGCGCTGAATGGTCTGCCACGCATCGTACTGGGCGGTCCCGTACTCCTCTTTCTCGTGCGGGTGCCAGCCGATGGCTGTCGGATAGAACAACACATTGGCTCCCATGAGAGCGGTGATGCGCGCCCCTTCGGGATACCACTGGTCCCAGCACACCAGCGTCCCAATGCGCCCCGCCGAGGTGTCGAACGCGCGAAACCCCAGGTCCCCCGGCGTGAAATAGAACTTCTCGTAGTAGAGCGGATCGTCGGGAATATGCATCTTGCGATACAGTCCCGCGATGCGTCCGTCCGTTTCAAGGATCGCCGCCGTGTTGTGATACAGGCCCGGCGCACGCCGTTCGAACAGCGAGGCAACCACCACCACTTTTTCCTCGCGTGCCACCGCACCGAGCTTCTCTGTGGTCGGTCCCGGGATCGGCTCGGCCAGGTCGAACAGCGCGATATCTTCACGCTGGCAAAAATACTGCGCGCGAAACAGCTCGGGCAGACAAATTACCTCGGCTCCCAGCCGCGCTGCCTCTCTCACCCGCTCCGCGGCCTTCTCCAGATTGGCGTCCGGGTCCGGCCCGCAGCTCATCTGGATCAATCCGACGCGAAATTTTCCGTTGTCTGTCATATTTGCTCTAACCGTAGTTACAAATTATGCCGAAGCAAGCAAAAGGCGCAGGCCGTTTGGCCCACGCCCAGCCGATGCAGACTCCAGATCACTCAAAAATCAAAATGGCCGCCGCAATTGTGGTGGTCCAGAGGCCTCGTTTGTCTCCAATGGCGGACTGCGTCACATTTGCGGTACGAACAATCTTGTTCGAGATGCGGTAAGTCTCTTTTTTCTCGTCCCAGCTCTTATCCGGATCGAAATCCACGTCCAGGGTGGTCGCCAGCATCTCCGCGGCCAGCTCTTCGGCGTATTCTCCGGCCTGATCTTCGGTTTCACCGAAGCTGTGATGCTCGCTTAAGTAACCGTAGGTGTTACGATCACTCGGGATTGCGACGCCAATGCTCGACGCCACCAGCCGGTGTGGCTCCCGGGTTGAGTTTTCCGCGACAACCGCGAATACAACCTCGCCCGGACTTAGATACTTCAGTCCTTCCTTGCGCCCGATCAGTTTCGCCTGCGGAGGGAAAATGGACGATACGCGCACCAGATTCTGCGCTGCGATGCCGGCATCTCGTAAAGCCAGCTCAAATGAGGTCAACCGTTCCTTGTGCTTACCCACTCCCTTGGTAAAGAACAGCCGCCTTGGGACCATGCTTTTTCCCAATTCTCAACCCCTCCGAATCAATGGATGTCTCAGAACTCGCGTCCCTGCAAAAACCACGTCCCCGCTGAAACTTAACACACAAAATACGTTGCCGAACATGCTGGTGGACGTGAATTAACGCCGTTTTCAATCATACGGCACCGCGAGACCGTCCGTGCCCGGCTTCCTGGTCGCGTTTTTTGAAGGGCTGGGTCGAGATTTCGAGGAATTCCTGCGCTGCCTTCGAAAGCTGGCGATCCTTCCGGTAGACCAGCGCCAGATCCCGCGCAAGGCGCACTCCGTCGAGCGCGAGGGCACACAGCGCGCCCGTTCGCTCCTCTTCGATGACATTGGTACGCGGCAAGAAGCCCACGCCAAGCCCCACCTCGATATACCGCTTGAGCATCTCGCTCGATTCCACTTCCATGGCCACGCGCGGAACCACCTCATTCACGCGGAAAAGTTCGTCCAGCTGTTCCCGGCGTCGGCCGTGAGCGGGCAACAGCATTGGATACTTCGCCGCCTCCTGCAGACGCACGGAGCCACGGCCCGCCAACGGGTGTCCCTGTGGCGCTACCAGGGCCAGTTCGTCCCGATGAATGGGTTCAATCGCCAACCGTGTGTCGCGCACCGGCAGCGAAACTACCCCAAAATCCACCTCGCGGTTCACCACGCTTTCGATCGTGCGCAGCCGCTCCGCCCGCACTACGCTCAGCATCACCCGCGCATACTGGCGCCGGAAATGCGCGAAAACCTGCGGCAGTACGTACAGATGGGTCGCCTCGTTGGCGCTGATTGCCAGTTCCCCGCGCGGAGAGCGCTCCTGCTCGGCAATGGCGAGCAAGATGTGTTTTTGCCGCTCGACGCAATACTCGGCAAACGGCTCGAATAACCGCCCAGCCGCCGTAAACGTCACCTTGCCGCCGTCGCGCTCAAAGAGACGAGCCCCCACCTCCTGCTCCAGGGTACGAATCTGGGCCGAGATCGCCGGCTGTGTGCGGAGTAGTTTCTGGGCAGCGCGCGAAAAACTCTTCAGGCGGCTCACTTCCAGAAACGTCCGGAGGTTTTCAAAATCCATCGCTGGTCCCTAAAGAATATGCGGGCCGGGGTGACCCCACAAGAGCTTTCACGACTAGTGCCCGGCTATTTCTTCCGGCGCGGCTTGTCGCCGGGGTGGGCGCCGCATGACGAATGGCAACGGAATCAGGCAGGCGACGATCAGGGCCAACCCCCAGAACGCGTTCTGGTAGCTCAGCATCTGTGCTTGCCGGTTCAGCGACTGCCAGGCGTTGCCCATAGCGAGTTGCATCGCCGCGTCGGCGCTCATCCCCATCCTGACCAGCGCATCCCGCGTCATGTTCACAAAGCGCGAGTACTGCAGGCTTCCTGCGACCGCGTGCGCGCTGAGACTGGCGACGTGCGTCTGCTGCGTACGCTGCAGAAATGTCGTGAGCAGGGCGGTACCGACGGAACCGCCGATATTGCGCGCGAAGTTGGAAAAACTGGAAATCTGGTTATTCTTGTTGCGCGGAACACCGAGGTAGTTCAGCGTGCTGATGGGGATGAACACAAACGACAGCCCCATGACCTGGTAGGCCCGCCACAGCGTGATCTGCCCGAACGAAACGCCAAGGTCCAGCCGGGTGAGATTAAACAATCCCACAGCGGTAATGGCATAGCCGAAAGCAACCAGCAGACGCGGGTCGAGTTTCCCCGATCCGACGAGGCGGCCTGCGATCGGCATGGTCAGCATCAGCACCAGCGCTCCTGGCGACAGGACCATGCCGGCGCGCTCCGCCGTATATCCCAGCAGCACCTGGAGAAACTGCGGGATCAGCACGGTGGTGCCGAACAGGACCATGCCCAGCACGAACTGCAGAAAAACGGCGGTGCCGAAGTTGCGATTTTTCAGCAGCCGGATATCGACGATCGGATCCTCATGGCGCCACTCCCACCAGACGAAGAACAGCAACATGCAGGCAGCAACAATCGAAAATGTGGTGATCATCGAGTCGCCGAACCAGTCCTTCTCCTGGCCCTTGTCCAGCACAAACTCGAGGCAGCCTACGCCAATGGAGATCAGGCCGAGACCCATGAAATCGATGCGGCCCACCTTCTTCTGCTCTTCCTTGAGATACGGCGGGTCTTCGACCATGCGCTGCGTCAGGAACAGAGACAGGAGACCGACCGGCAGGTTAATGAAGAAAATCCAGTGCCAGTTGAAATTGTCGGTGATCCAGCCGCCGAGGGTAGGCCCAATCGCCGGCGCCACCACTACGGCCATGCCGTAAACGGCAAATGCCTGTCCGCGTTTGCTTACCGGGAACGTATCGGCGAGAATCGCCTGCTCGCTGGGCGCCAGTCCGCCACCACCCACTCCCTGCAACACCCGAAACAGCACCAGCAGGGGCAGAGAGGTGGCGAGGCCGCACAGCATGGAGCACACTGTGAACATCACGACGCAGGTCATGTAGAAGCGCTTGCGGCCCATGCGCGCCATCAGCCACCCCGAAATGGGCAGGATGACGGCGCTCGAAACCAGATAGCTGGTCAGCACCCATGTTGCTTCTTCCTGGCTGGCGCCCAGCGTGCCGGCCATGTGGGGGAGAGCCACATTGGCGATGGAAGTGTCGAGTACCTCCATGAACGTCGCGAGCGTGACGGTAAGCGCCACCAGCCATGGGTTATGGCTCGGCGTCCAGTTCGCCTCGTCGTAATGCAGCTCCGCCAAAGAATCGTCCGTGTGGTGCAGTAATCTCCCCGGCCCTTGCGGGGGTCCCCGAAGAACCCCCGAAGCTCTGAGGAAGAGCGCAAAAGCGCCTCAGCGGCGGAGGAAAGCATTTTCTGAAGTGGGACAGTATTTAGATTAGCAGTTGAACCAGGGGGTTCAGTTTGTGTCCCGCCGATCCGCGGCGGTCTGCAGCACGGGACTCAAAGAACAGGGAGCTATTTCCTCTGAGCTGTTTTTTGCTCCACAAACGCGATCTGCTTCTTGATCAGGTCGGCGTCAGGTCCTGAGGGGACGTAGGTCAGGCTGTTCCGCAGATGGTCGAGAGCGCCGGAGTAGTCGCCCTTGTCGATCAGAGTCAGCGCAAGAACCTCTTCGGCATTCTGGACCGTGTGTTCCGGATCCATCGCGAGAGCCCTTTCAGCGGCGGCATGCGCAGCCTCATTCTTTCCCAGGCGGAAGTCCGCAATAGCGTTTTCGTACCAAATACGGGGCGTTCCCGTGGGATTGAGCGCCAGGGCACGCGAAGACCAGACACTGGCCTCCTGCCAGTCGCGCTTCTGAATGGCGATCATGGCCAACCAGACGCAGGGTGCCACGAACCGCGGATCCTGAGCCTGCGCCTGCTTCAGTGACTCTGTTGCGGCATTCACATCGGACGCAGCCTGGATCCGGCCTAACAGGTACCACGCTTCGGCAAATTTCGGATCGAGCTTCACCACCTGCTCCAGGTCCGTCTTCGCCGCCTCGCTGGTGCGACGCATCCATTCGTCGTGCGCCTTCTGAAAGTATTTCTGAGCTTCAGGCACCGATCCCGTAACGGTGCTGACGTCCGTACCGGGCGCGTTCTCCTCCCGGCTCAGTGTGATGTCCTGAAGGAAGGGATTGTCGCGCATGACCCGCTGCGTGATGGTGTCGGAAGTCGAATGGAAGCCGGCCAGTTCCGCCCGGACCGTGCAACCGTCGAAGTGCTGTTCCATCTGGTTCCGCAAATCACCTGCCGCAGTGTAAGCCCGGGTAAGGTTCACGTGATCGATGACGAACTTGCCGTCCGGGCCTGTTGCCGTCATCAGATCGGTCTTACCGGTGGCGCAGGAAACCGTCACAGTGATCGGCTCCCAGACAAGGGGGTTGCCGTCGACCACTACCTTCCCAAACAAAGCCGGACCTGAGATGACCCCGCCGGGTGCATTGGCCATGTACCCCCAGTACCCCGTATCCGCAATTGAATCGGGTCTGGGAGTCGCGGAAGCGCCGCCACCCGCGGGAATGGATCCCACTTGCGCAAGACCGCTCCATGTCATCAGGAAAAGGCAGATCGGAACCGAAAATAGAATGCGTTTCGTCATAGGGCCGCCCCGGAAACCCTCCATTATCGCGCATCGAAGTCGCTGATTCCAGGCTATTCTGAGGGCGATGCGCGCAGGTCTCCTCTCTCTGGTAATGCTGGCTTACGGAGGGGGTTTTGCCCAGAATCCCTCGACGGACCAGCTCCTGACCCGCGCCATCCAGGAACAGCAGAGCGGCGATCTGCCGGCTGCGATTCGCGACTACCAGGCCGTTCTTGCAGTCCGACCGGACACCCTGGCGGCTCGTGTGAATCTCGGAGCGGCGCTGGCCCACACCGGACAAGTGGACGCGGCGATCGCGCAGTATGAGGCTGCCCTCAAACTCGCGCCGAATCTTGGCTCCGTTCAGCTGGATCTCGGCCTCGCCTATTCCCGCAAAGGCGACCTACCCAACGCGCTGGAGCATTTTGAAGCGGCACACCGCGCCGATCCGCGCGAGATCCGCGTCGCCATCCTGCTGGGCGATGCGCAGGCGCGGTCGGGTAAAGCGGACGACGCGATTGCAATGCTGACGCCTCTGGAGCCCGCCAACGCTGGCAATCCGGACTTTGAATACGCGCTGGGCGAGTCGTTAATCCGTGGCGGCCATCCTCGCGACGGCGTGACTCGTGTAGAAAAATCGGCCGGCATGACCAGCAGCGCCGATGCATGGATGCTCGCTGGCTCTACACTGCTGGACCTGAACGAATTCGCCGCGGCACGCCGTGATCTCGACAACGCCGTGCGGATCGACTCCTCACTGCCCGGCCTCTGCACGCTCGACGGCACGGCGCGCGATAAGGATGGCGATCAGAAGGGTGCCGAGCCGGTTTTCCGACAGGCACTGGAACAGAACGCCAACGACTTCGACGCGAACTTGTATCTGGGCGCGATCCTTTACCAGCGGCGCGATATGGACGAGGCGAAAAAGTATCTCGACAAAGCGCTGGCGCTGAAGCCGGACGCGACGATGGCCCGCTATGAGTCTGCCATGTGGAAGAGCACTGCAGGGGACTATCAGGCAGCCGCTGATCAATTGGAGAAGTTGGTGACCGATGATCCCAACTGGCTGGAGCCCCACGTCGAGCTCGCAACTCTCTACTACCGGCTCCGCCGTCCGGCCGATGGAGCGCGCGAGCGGGCGATCGTCGACAAGCTCACGGCGCAACAACAGCAGCAGGGTCCGGGCAAGTAGACCTCAGTGTCCTGAGGATTTGCCTGGGGTTTTCGATTCGTCGGCTGAGCCCGGCTCAGTAACCTTCAGCACCTGATCGGCAGCGACGTTCGTGAGGGTTTGAACCCCACCCGCCGGCCAATGGATCTCCACCGTATCCGCCTTCGCGTCCGGACCCAGGCCGAAGTGCACCGGCCCGTCGCTGGAGGAGGCATAACAGGCGCTGGTTGTCATGTGGTTGTATTGCGCACCCACGGTTGCGCTGACAACTTTAACCCGTGCGCCGATCCCATCGCGGTTGCTGCGCGTTCCCCGCAGCGCAACGTCCAGCCAATGACCGGGATGAGGACTGCGGTTCATCCAGATTTCCGCAGGAGCCGAAAGCGCTGTCGCCACTACATCTATTCGGCCATCACTGTCGAGATCACCTAAGGCACAACCCCGGTGCCGTGCGGGAGCGGCGGCGTCCAGTCCGGCATCCTCGGTGAGTGCCGCCCATTTCCCGCTCGCGCCCAGGTTGCGAAAGACTGTGTTGTGCTGCGCGATGTCGGTGCCCGGTAATGGCTGCGACTCCACGTGGCCGCGCGTGACAAACAGATCCTTCCAGCCGTCGTTGTCAAAGTCGTAGAGCGCCGCCCCAAAGCCGGACATCTTCATGGTCAGGTCGCGCATTCCGCCGGGAGTGGTCACTTCGCGGAAATCTCCCTTGCCCGTGTTCTGAAACAGCGGGAAGGTCTGGTTGTTGAGCGCGACGAAGGCAATGTCCGGATAGCCGTCGTTGTTAAAGTCGCGGAAATCCAGGCCCATTCCGGAGATGAATTGTCCACCCTCGGGCAGCGCCACGCCGGCGTCGAAGGCAACCTCTTCGAATTTGTTGCCGAGGTTGTGAAAGAGGAAGTTGTATTCGGCGTCATTCGTAATAAACAGATCCGGCTTGCCGTCCAGGTCGTAGTCAGCCACGCCCACGCCCATGCCCTTACCGACGTGATCGCGAATTCCCCACTCCTTCGAAACCTCGCGAAATGTGCCGTCGCCATTGTTGAGGAAGAGCCGATCGGGCTGGCCCTTGTAATAACGGGGATGGCAGTAATCGGCAATCTCGCCGAAATGGCACAGGGCCTGCGCACCGTAGGTCCATTGCATGTAGTCGATGATGAAGAGATCGAGCCGTCCATCGTTGTTCACGTCGACCCAGGCTGCGCCCTCCGCCCACAGCGGCCCATATTGCGGGTCATTGGAATCTGCCAGGCCCGCCTTCTGCGTCACATCCGTGAAGGTCCCGTTGCAGTTGTTGTGGTACAGCGTATTGCGGTAAACGCCGGCGACGAAAAGATCCGGACACCCGTCGTTGTCGTAGTCGCCGGCCGCAACGCCGATATCGTAGCCGGACCCGGCCAGGCCCGCGGCGTCCGTCACATCCGCAAAACTCCCGTCGGCGTTGTTCCGAAAGAGACGATTGCGGTATTTGGGATCATCCTTTTTCAGCGTCGCGATATTGGCGCCGTTCGCGAAGAAGATGTCCGGCTTGCCGTCTCCGTTGTAGTCAAAGACAGCTACACCCCCCGCCATGCTTTCAGGCGCGTTCTTGCCCGGTGTCTCATCGTTCTCGAGGGTGAAGGGAATCTTCTTCAGCTCAAAACGAATGGGGCTCACAGAGGGAGCAGCATGGAGCAGAAGAAGAGCGGCCCCGGCCAGACAGCCAACCAGCACAACCGGGCGTAGGAATCCGGGGAAAGACATGCTCGTCGAAACTATAAAAGAAGGGGTGGCTTATCGCCACCCCTCCTGTTGAGTACCGCTCTTTTCCGTTCTACCGGAGTTTGTCCCCGGCGCCTGCGTTTTCTCCTCTTAGAAGAAGTACTTCGCCGAGAAGGTCATCAGACGCTGACCAGTGGTGAACTTCGGTGCACCGGTCATGTTGGTGTTGTTGTTCGTCGATCCCAGCGTTGGTGCGAACTGCAGCTGGAGATCGTTGACACCGCCGAGGGTGAACTGCGGGTTGGGATGGTTGATGAAGTTCTGACCCTGGACACGAAACTCAATCCTCTGGCTTTCCCGAGTCGGGAAGCTCTTAAAGATCGAGAGATCGTTGTCCACGTAGTGCGGTCCGCGCATGTATGGATACTGTGTCGGACCGGCTACACCGACCACCGTGGGCGCCGCAAAGCAGTTCGGGTTAATGGACTGACCCGAATGCAGGTTTGACTTCGGGTTGCAGGTCATGAGCGGATGTACCTGCACGTTGGCGGAATGACCGAACCAGCTTGCCGCGTTGATCTGGCTGGCGTAAGTTCCGTTCGGCTCGGTGAACTCCAGCCGGCGTTCCGGACCGGGCGGAGCCGAAGTTGCCCTGATAGTTGGCGTTGAAGTTGCCACCCGAGTTGGGCTGCAACGGCGCTCCGCTCTGGAACGTGTTCCAGCCGGAGAGCTTCCAGTCGTTGATCAGCGTCGCCAGTGCACGGTTGCCGTGAATCGGCGACGGCAGATTGTAGATGTACCAGACGTTGAAGATGTGGGTGTGGTCGTAGCCCAGCGGAGCGTAATTCTCCCTGAGGCGGAACGGCACCTGCGCCCATCCGTTGCTGCCACCGTTGGAGCTGTCGCCGTCCAGGACTCCCATCACCTTGCTAAAGGTGTAGTTCGCCTGGAAATTCAGCTTGGCTCCGTTCTTCCTCCACGACGCCTGCATCGAATTGTATTTCTCGTACGACTGATGCGTCAGGAGGTAGAGGTGCAGGTAGTTGTGCAACGGCACGAAGTCCTGCTGGACGCACGAAGGTGACATAGTTCGGCTTCGTGTTATCCGTATTGTTCGGGGCCGGTGAGCAGAGATTGCCAGGGAAACCGGTCGTTTTGACCGGGTCTGGTTTGAAGTATCCACCCGGCAGAACCGCATCCAGGTCGTTGTAGTCCGTGTTGCCGCCGTTGAATTCTTCGCCGGTTGTGTGATTGCCGACGTAGGAGACTTCCAGCAGAGACTGCCATGGGGTTGCCTGGTCGATGGATACGTTGTAAGTCATGGTCAACGGTGTGCGATCGTCGCCCATTAAGTCCGCACCGACCGTGCTGCCGCACAGCCAGCAGGTTTCCTGCACCGTCGAAGGCGGCGAGCCGCCAGCTGCGATGTTGGCGTACCCCTGGAACGAATGGGGCGTGGTGAAGTTAATGATGCCCCGCGGACCGTCGGCCACGTTGTCGATGGTCGCCTCGTTCACCGAAATCTGGTAACGATAGGCGCCCGCTCCGGCCCGGAAGACCGTCTTGCCGCTGCCGAAGATGTCATAAATCAGACCGACACGCGGATCCCAGTAGAACAGCGGAGAATTGAAGCCCGAGAGCGGGATGTGCGAGTCCAGCGCATGCCAGCTCAGGCCCGTGTTCGCCGGTGCAGTTTGGGAATCCTGGTACGCGCCTGGTACCCAAACCTGCATACCAGCCGGTTCTCCGTACCACTGACCGATGTGGTCGGCGCGAAGGCCGAGGTTCAGGGTCAGTTGCTTGTTGGCTTTCCAGGAGTCCTGCGCCCAGAGTGCCCACTGGTTCATCTGGATCGTGTCAGTCGGGTTAGCACTCTGTTGCTCGTAGTTGCTCACGACGCCCAGTTCGAAATCGGCGACGATGTTGCCAGTCCCGTACTGTTGCGGCCATCCGAGGTTGAACTGCCCCATGTTGCCCGCGCCGTCGTCACTGCCGTTGGTCTGGCCGTTGTACGGACGCGCGAAGTAGAAGCCGGCTTTGGCGGTGTGCGTGCCGATCACCTTGCTGACCGTGTCGTAGAACTGCGGTACCCGTGCCAGCTTGCCAAAGGTACCCTGCCCCTGGAACGGAACGTCGAACGGCTCCTGAGCGATGTTCGAGAGCGCGAAGTTGTTCCCGGTCCACGGACCGACGATATTCGGCATCTGTTTGGTCGTCGTGCCGAACAAGCCCGACACTCCGCCCATTCCGATGGTGCTGCGATCGGCCTGAGTGCCGCCGAACGTATTCGGGTTGACGAAGCGAGACAGCGTGAACACCGCCTCGTTCGTCGTGGTGGCATTGAACTGATGCGTGAAGTTGGTCAGAATGACCTGCGCGTTGACCTTCGCCTGCACCGGAGCCGGATACGGCAGCGTGCTGGGCGGCGCCCACCAGATCGTGATCGGATGCTGGTCGACTTCACTCTGGTATGCGTAGGTTCCGCTCAGTTTCGTGTTTTCTGTAATTGCATAGTCCAGTTTGCCCGGTCGCTTCCCAGCGGTTCTGCGGGATGCTCGGAGCATAGGCGTAGTTCGACCACGAATTGGCGGCGCTCGGTGTGATGTTCGGAGCATGCGTGACAGCGTAATACTTCAGCACGCCCAGAATGTTCGGATCGAAGTCGGTCGTCGGAATGTGAAGGTTGCCGCTCGCATCCGTCGTCGCGTTCGCCGGCAAATTGCTGTTGGGCACGTAATACGCGTACTGGTAGCCGCCGTTGTTGGACGAGGCTGGGGTCGCTTTGTCGAAGATCCCGTTTGCCTGGTCCGAAGTCGGCTGGTTGAAATACGCCACCGAGTTCGCCGGGTGCTGGATCATGTACTCATATCCGCCCCAGAAGAACAGCTTGTCGTGGTTCCGGTTGAAGTGCGGGAAGATCACCGGACCGCCGACGTTTCCGCCCATGTAGTAGTAGTACTCGGACGGATTCAGCTGCTGGCTCAGCGAAGCTGCGTTCTGCGTATTGCTCGCCGACGCCAGAGTGGAGATGTACGACTCCTTCTGGAACGATTCCCAGGAGTTCAGTGCAGAGTTGCGAGCGTAGAAGTAGCCTTCACCGTGGAAGTTCTTGCCGCCCGATTTGCTGAAGGCCTCGAAGATCACCGGGCCGTAAGCGTACGAAGCGTCGTAGCTGCCGCTCAGGACCTTCACTTCGCTGACCATGTCCTGATTGACGTTGGCAATCTGCGTGCCGGCGTTGCCTGGATCGACCAGGTTCGCGCCGTCCAGCATGTAAGCCATCGAGCCGTTCGGCTGCGTGCCGTTCACTGAATAAGCGCCCACCGGGCCACTGTTGGTGCCTGTGACCTTGGGGTTAAATGACGAGCCCTGGCTGAGACCGTTGGCGAAGGCTGCGCCCGGCATCATCTTGAGCAATTCGCCGGCGTCACGGCCGCCCAGTGCCATGTCTTCAATCTGCTGGGCGTTCATCGAGTCGCTGATTTCAGGCGTATCCAGCGGAACTTCGACGTTTCTGTCGGCAACGACTTCGACCGTCGTGTTCGAGGCGCCCGCCTTCAGAGCGATGCCTGGCACGGTGCGCGTATCGCCGAGGTGCAACACAATCCCGTTCAACTGCCAGCTCGTGAATCCCTTGGCGCTGACCTGGATGCTGTAGGTTGCCGGTTGAACGGCCGTGAACGTGAAATAGCCCTCGGAGTCCGAGACCGTCCTCCGGGTATCTCCGCTGTCTGCGTTTTTCAGGACGATTGTAGCGCCGGGAACGACCGCTCCGGACGCATCGTAAACTGTCGCGCTGATGGTTCCCGTGAGCTGTTGTGCGTGACCGGAAACGCTGGTGAACAACACCAGCCCCAGTATCAGCAGCCCTGAGAGAACCAGCGACCCTGGCAAGCACACCCCTGCCAGACGTCTAATGGAATTCATACCTGTGCCTCCTGTGAATCGTGCATGGATCGTGCAAATCGTTGTTGTTGTTTTACTGAAGCCAATCTTCCGGCTTGTCTCTACTCGGCGCTGAATTTCCGTTGTTTCCCCGAAACTGCCACCCTCATTCCTGAGGACTTTACAACTGAACAGTCTTCGCTGAAACGGTTTACCCGACGCTGACCCGTTGTTTTACCCCTGGCAAAATAGGGTTGTCAAGAAAAATTCGGGTCCGGGACTTTACCATGTCGGATACGGATGTTACTCACGGGGGATAGCGTTTGTCGTTGAATGGGAAACTGCCCGTCAAGCCTTGAAAATGGCGCATTGGACCCGCCGCGCCGGCCGAGCCAGGATGGTTACTGCGTGTGTTACGATCACCCATCATCCGCGGTGTTCGATCCTCCAGGGAGCAATCCGGCAGTGTGGTTCAAGGCCCACGCCGTCATCAGACGGCGAAGCCGAAGTCGTTTCAGAGCGATCCTGGTCGCCTGCGCAGCCCTTGTTTTTGTCATCTCGGTGCCGGCTCAATCCACGGTGCCGCCTGCGGATCCGTCTTTCGACCAGCTGCGTTCCGAGGCTGAATCCGCACGCCAGGCCGGCGACCTCGGTCATGCGTCGGAACTCTATGCGCAGGTGGTACGCGTCAACCCTTTATGGCCCGATGGCTGGTGGTATCTCGGCCAACTGCGCTACGGCGCTGACGATTATTCCCGGGCCGAAGACGCCTTTTCGCATTACCTGGCCCTGATGCCCGATGCCGCTCCCGCAACCGCCCTCCGCGGTCTGTGCGAATTCGAACTGGGTCAGTACGAATTGTCCCTTCGCGATGTACAGCACGCCTTATCTCTCGGGGCTGCCGACGACTCGCGCAACTCTCAGATCCTGCGTTATCACGAGGGGCTCCTGCTCACGAAGCTGGGCCGTTTCGAGGAGGCGCTGACCTCCTACGGCTACTTTGCTCGCCAGCACATCTCTAACCATGACCTGGTCGCGGCCATAGGCCTCGCCGCTCTGCGGATTCCGAACCTTCCTAAAGAGGCCGACCCAGCACAACAGGACGCGATCGCCCTTGCCGGCAACGCCACCTGGCTTCTGCTCTCAGGAGATTTGCAGGCCGCCGATCAGGCTTTTCAGACCCTTTTTCAGCGCTATCCGTCAGTTGCCAACCTGCATTACACGCGAGGCTATCTTCTCTATCCCACGGACCAGGACGCAGCCATCGCAGAATTTGGCCGCGAACTCGCCGTCGATCCGAAAAATGCGGTCGATCAAACGATGCTCGCCTGGGCCCTGCTGATGGAAAACGAACCGGCAAAGGCGCTGCCCGAAGCCAAAACAGCCGCGGAAGAGGCCCCCACCCTCCCCATGGCCCAGCTCTCGCTCGGCCGCGCCCTGCTGGAAACGGGGGATGTGCAATCGGCAACGAAAGCGCTCGAAAGCGCTCTCCCCCTCGATCCGAACAATCTCGAGATTCATCTGGCCCTGGCGCGCGCCTATTCCGAAGCCGGACGTGAAGAGGATGCCCGGCACGAACGGTCCGCGTGCCTCCGGTTGACCGAGCGAACCAGCAAACCCGCGCCCGCCATGGGCCAGCAGGGAGCGCCGACTGCTCCCTAACCTCCGAGTCGCGCCTCTCTTTCCGGCAATCTTGCGGACGATAGTTCTCGTGCTCTCGTGCTCCGCGGTCGCCGTTGCGCAGAGTCAGACCGCGAAAACCAGTTGTGCTGGGTGCCACCGCGGTCAGGCCATGCAGCCGGAAACGCCAATGGCCCATGCCCTCGAGTTGCCGGACACCAACCCCGTCCTCACCCCGCATCCGAAGCTAAGCTTTCATCAGGGTGCTTATACGTGGACCGTCGAAACCCACAACGGACAGAGCGTTTACAAGGTCACTGACGGCCCCAGCACGCTTTCCATGCCCATTCGCTGGAGTTTCGGCGCACAGGCGCAAACCTGGGTCTTCGAGAAGGATGGAAAATTCTACGAGAGCATCGTGAGCTTCTACCCCTCTGCCAGTGGCCTCGGAATTACCACAGGGGACGAGCGGTTGGCGCCACAAACACTGCAGGAGGCCATGGGCCGCGAACTGACGCCCATGGACACCAAACTCTGCTTCGGCTGCCACGCCAGCGACGCCGTCACCTCGCATAAGCTGACCCTGAACACGATCCATCCCGGAGTCACCTGTGCGCATTGTCACCAGGGTGCGCTCAGCCATGCCTCCGATGCTGCCACCGGCGACTTCAGCAGCACTCCCCCGCACCTCAAGGATATGACCGCAGAATCGATCTCCAACTTCTGCGGCCAATGCCATCGCTCCTGGGAGACGGTCGTGCGCAACGGCTGGCGCGGTGTCTTCGACGTCCGCTTCCAGCCTTACCGCCTCGCCAACAGCCGTTGTTTCAATGGCACGGATCCACGCATCAGCTGCATCGCCTGCCACGATCCACACCAGGATCTGGTGCGCAACGATGCCTCTTACGATTCCAAATGCCTGGCCTGCCACGCGCCCGCCGCGCGACCCACCAGCACCGGCAAAGCCAAAATGTGCCCCGTGGCGAAGTCCAACTGTGTGAGCTGCCACATGCCGAAGGTTTCATTACCGGGAAATTACCTGCACTTCACCGATCACCAGATCCGTATCGTGAAAGCTTCAGAAGGTTTTCCCAACTGATCGAAAACCCTTGCTCGTTGCCCTTCCGGTTGGGTATCGTTCCTTCAGAAACCCTTAGAAAACCCACGATGTTTGCTTTCTGTATTTCCTCCCCGGCGGATTCAGGATCGTCCATCCGGAGAATTCTGATCACACTGTTCGCGATCTGCGCTTGCGTCATTCCCGAGGGGCTCTGCGCTGTGGCGCCCACCCCGTGTGCGAGACCGCCTGCGCTCGCCGCACGGCTGCGAACCCATCCCGACGCGCAGGCCTGGATTGACCTGGGCAACTTCTATGGCGACCAAAAGCAGTTCGTCTGCGCCCAGCAGGCTTTTCGATCCGGACTCCGCCTCGACCCGAATTCAGCGCAACTGAACTACCTCCTCGGTCTGAGCCTCTACGGGTCGGGAGATCTCGAGCACGCGGTACCACCTCTGCAGCGGTCTATTCAAACGAACAACGGGATCCTCAAACCGCATTTGCTCCTCGCTTCGATCGAAGCGACTCTTGGCCAGCCTGGGGAGGCTGAAACAGAATGGCGCGCCGCCCTTGCGATCGAGTCCAGCTCGGATATGGCAATCCATGGCCTCACCGAGTCGTTGCTTGCGCAGAAAAATTACCCAGCGGTGATCGGGTTTCTTCGCTCCGTCAAGAAGCTCGACGTTCCTCTCGCCATCGACCTCGCCGTGGCCTACAACGCCGACGGCATGCCGGATGACGCCATCACCACCATCACCGACTCCCTCAAGACCTGGCCGACATCCGTTCGTCTGTCCGCGGCGCTGGTGACCCTCGACGTCAAGGCGAAGCTCTACGACGCAGCCGAACGCACCGCTGCAGCGTGTTATCAGTCCCACCCCGACGACGTGGACGCACAGATTTCGTACATGAAGACTCTCGTCCTCAACGGAGACTGGGGGCCAGCTCGCCCGGTCGGGAAACAAATGCTCACCGAGGCTCCCCATCGCTTCGAAACGCTCTATTTCAACGGCGTCCTCGAGCGCCAGGCAGGCGACTTCGCCGCTGCGCGCGATCACCTCACCGAAGCGGAGGGTCTTGATCCGAACCTCGCCAACCTCCACTACAACCTCGGCGTTGCCCTCTCGCGCCTCGACGACCCGGTTCGCGCCATCGAAGAGCTGCGCAAGGCGGTCGCGCTCGGAGACACCCAGCCCGAAACGCACTTCGAACTGGCCAAAGTGCTGCGCACCCAGGGCCAGACCGAGGACGCCGGCAAAGAAATGGTTCTCTACCAGAACCTGATCCAGCACGAAGCCCAGGTCAGCATCGCAGGCAGCAAGACCGCCGAGGCGGATCAGGCCGTAGAAAAGGGCGATCTCCAGCTCGCCATTCAGCGCTATCGTGAAGCCGTCGCCGCCACACCCGATAACGCGCTGATCTCGTGGAAGCTTTCCTTGGCTCTGGACAAGGCGAACGATCCGGACGGCGAGCACCAGGCCCTCGAACAAGTGATTGCCATCGATCCCAACTTCGCCCTCGCCCAGAACCAGCTCGGCTACCTTGATTCGCGCAAAGGCGACCTTGCGGGAGCAGAGCAGCATTTCCATCAGGCCCTGCAAGCCGCGCCCGGCTTTACCCAGGCATGGATCAGCCTGGCCGCTACGTTAGGCATGGAATCCAAATTTCCCGAAGCCCGCGACGCGCTCGCATCCGCTCTTCGTCTCGACCCTCAAAACACGCAGGCCCGAGAGCTGAGTCAGGAACTGACCGTGGCCCAGAACCAGCCCCATCACTGAGTCCCTTGCGCGGAACGCAAAAGACCCCATGAGTCAGAACCAGTGGACCCGCCGGCGCGTGCTGCGGAGCCTTCCCGCAGCTACCGCGCCCCTCCTGATCCCCCTTGGTATGCGCGCCGCGGCACAAGCCACGCAACCAGCGGCGGCTCCTTTTTCCAGATTTGTCGACATCGCTTCTGCCGCCGGCCTCACGCAGCCCACCATCTATGGCGGCCTCGACAGCTCCACCTACATCCTCGAAGTCACCGGCTGCGGCTGCGCTTTCATCGACTACGACAACGATGGCTGGATGGACATCTTTCTCCTCAACGGCCGCCGACTCGAAGGCGCGCCGCCCGGCACAACGAACCGTCTCTACCACAACAATCGCGACGGCACCTTCACCGACGTCACCGAGAAGTCAGGCCTGAAAGATGACGGTTGGGCCATGGGCGTTTGCGTGGGCGACTACGACAACGACGGTTTCGACGATCTCTTCGTGACGTACTACGGCCAGAACCGCCTTTACCACAACAACGGCAACGGCACCTTCACCGAAGTCACGGAGAAGGCTGGCCTGCTGCAGCAAGGCATTCACTACGGCTCCGGTTGCACCTTCATCGAGCGCAATCGCAATGGCCTGCTCGACCTGTTCGTCGCCAACTACATTCAGCTGGATATGGTCCACGGGCCCAAACCATCCATGGCCATTCCTAACTGCAACTACGAGGGTCAACCTGTCAACTGCGGTCCCCTCGGCCTCGTCGCCGCCCACCCACTTCTTCTACCGCAACAACGGCGACGGCACCTTCACCGACATCACAAAGGAATCCGGCATTGGCGCGCTCAGCGGATCCTTCGGTCTCACCGCGGTCGTCCTCGATGCCGACGAGGACGGCTGGCCCGACATCTTCGTCGCCTGCGATGCGACCTTCAGCTTCCTACTCATGAACAATCACGATGGCACATTCCGCGAAGAAGCCCTCGTCCGCGGCATTGCCGTCAACACCGAAGGCCAGCGCATGAGCGGCATGGGTGTCGGCGTCGGCGACTACGACCTCGACGGCCATCTCGACATCGTGCGCACTCATTTCTACAACCAGCCGACCGGCGTGTATCACAACGATGGCAAAGGCTATTTTGACGATGTCACCAGCCAGGTCGGCCTCAGTCAGGAGCACCGTTTCATCAACTGGGGTGTCGGGCTCGTCGATCTCGACAATGACGGCTGGCCCGATATCTTTCTGGCCACCGGCACCGTCTACCCCGAGCTCGATAAGGTTTTTCCCACGCGCTTTCCCGGAAAAACGCCGCGCATCATCTGGCGCAATCTGGGCAACGGCCACTTTGTGGAAATGGGCGAGGAAACCGGACCCGGAGTCGCGGCCCACCACTCCTCTCGCGGCGTCGCGTTCGGCGACTTCGACAATGACGGCGACCTCGACGTGCTCATCATGAATCGCAACGAGCCGCCTTCGCTGCTGCGCAACGACTCACCGCCCGGCCATCACTGGATCAAGGTTCGTCTGGAGGGAACGAAGAGCAACCGCAGCGCAATCGGCGCACGCGTCCTGGCGCACTACGGCGGCAAAGTCCAGGCGCAGACCGTCACCAGCCAGTGCAGCTATATCTCTATCCACGACTCCCGGCTGCATTTCGGCCTTGGTTCGGCCACTTCTGCCGACTTCGAAATCTTCTGGCCCAGCGGCGCGAAGGAAAGCTATCCTGGCCTCGCAGCCGACATGCTTCACACGATCAAGGAAGGAAAAGGAATCATCCCGGGCCGGCCGTTTAGCAAATAGCTGCGGGGGGCACGATCCAAAGGCGCGAAGCGCGGCCGCCTGGACGGCTAGTCCTATTGCGCGCCGTTCTTGAAGACTTCTTCCGCGTAGTAATTCTCCACACGGGCCTGGTTGCGCAGCATCTCCAGAAACGCGTTCTTGAGAAGTTGCTCACGGCTGTCACGCAACTGCTGACGGATCGTCTGCTGCACCCGAGGATCGTTCAGCTGCCGCTGCCCCGCAACTTCGCGATCGATCAGCTTGTAGACCGCGTAGCCAACAGCCTGCTTCGACGGCCCACCGTAGACCGGGATAATGTCGGTGACCTGGCCAGGCTTCAGCTTCCCAATCGCTGCGTAGACCTCGGGGTCGGACTTCAGCTGCGATTCGGAGACAAATCCCATGTCGCCGCCGTTGCCCGCCGTATTCGGATTCTCTGAGTAGTTCATCGCCAGCGAAGCGAAGTCATCGCCGCTCTCCAGCTTGTTGTGCAGAACCTCGATCTTCCGTTTGGCTTCCGCATCGTTCATCGCCTTGCTGTTCTGCAGATTGCCCACCTGCTGCGGGGGCACCGGGCTCGAGGTCACGATGATCTGCGCCAGATGGTAGTTCGGCTCAATGAGATTGAAGTCCGCTTTGTGCTCGTTGTAGTAGTTGGCGATATCTGAGTCGGT
This sequence comes from uncultured Acidobacteriaceae bacterium, assembly GCA_963705765.1. Classification (GTDB taxonomy): domain Bacteria; phylum Acidobacteriota; class Terriglobia; order Terriglobales; family Acidobacteriaceae; genus Palsa-343. Next base: position 120,339 of record CAVPKU010000059.1, read on the forward strand.
GATATTGATCCGCGAGGTGATCTCTTTGTTGAACAGTTTCTCTTCGGTGCGGTTGCGCCGGATCTCCCGCTTCAGATCGTCCAGCGACATGTGCTGCGTGTCGAGCCGCTTCTGAAATTCCTCCTTGGTAAAGGGCGCCTTGATCTCGTTCAGCCGGTCTGAAACCTCCTCGTCGGTCGCCACCAGATTCTGCTTGGCCGCCCGCTGCATCACGATCTCTTCATCGATCAGCTGGCGCACGATGTTGAGCCGCATGATCTCCGCCTGCACCGGCGATGGCGTCTGGTGGGACTCGCCCAGATTGTTCTGGAAAATGGTTTCCACATCGGAACGCAGGATCGGCTTGCCGTTCACTGTCGCCAGACTGTTCGCGTCATGCGACTTCTGGCATCCGACGCAGAACACCAGCGCCACCGCCAGCCCCGTGAGAGTGAATTTGAGATTGGAGAAGCCAGCACCGTTCGCGCTGGATGAATCCGATTGCGAGGTCAAACAGTTCTCCCTGCTGCGGCGCCGCAAATCGGGGGGCGGCGCGTACGTTTCAGAATAAATGTGGTCCCCTCACCCTGCATAGACTCATTTCGATGGCGTCGACGTTAGCTGCGCGGGCGCTTCAGGAGCCGGCGGAGTAATGCCCTGCTCCGTCAGCGCGCGATCGATCATGATCCACAACTGGTGCTCTTCCAGCTGACCCGCCCACCGTTCGCCGCTCACAAAGAAAGTTGGCGTCGCGCTCACTCCTGCTTTATCGGCTGCATGCATTTCCGCCGTGATCCTGCTGTCGTCCTGCTTCGCCACGCACGCGTCCAGTTTGGTCGCATCCAGTTGTTCGCGCACGCCCTCCTGGCTCGCCAGCTTATCCAGCATTGCCGTCGACTTCGCCACATCGCGGTCCGGCCCACTCACGTCCTGTCCGTGCGTATGCAGATAGTCGATATAGTTCCAGTACGCGGTCGCATTCTGCGCTGCCAGGCAGTTCGCGTTCACCGCCGCATGCATCGCCCAGGGATGAATCTCCACCAGCGGGTAGTCGAGGTAAACGAACTTGACCAGCCCTTTGTACCGGTCCAGGGTCGCCGGAAAGAACTCCGCATTCATGGCGGCGCAAAAAGGACACTCCAGATCGTCAAAGTTCACGATCGTAACCTTCGCCTCAGGATTCCCCCGCACCGGGCGCCCTTCGATCGGCAGCAGCGACACCGGATTCGTCCCGATATCCCACTTCGACAACCGGGCCAGCGTGTTCGAATCCTTCGACAGCAGGAACTCTACCATCTGCTTTTTCTGCGGCTGGCTCGGCAGGGAAAATGTCACCGCGATGGTGTCGAATCCGTTGACGTCGCTCTTCTCGCGCGGCCCCACCGCGATCTCGTACTGCGGTGGAACGTTCAGCTCTTCGCGGATCATGACCTCGATCTTGCGATTGAGCGCCGGTGCAATTGCCGGAGCCGCATCGGTTGCTGCCGCAGTAGCGGAGCCAGGCGTCGCTGTCGCAGCGGGGGTCGTGGGAGTCTGTTGTGCAGCGCAGGCAGCCGCGGTCAAAACCAGGGCCCAGCCCGCACGAAAAAAACCTCTGAACAAGAAAAACCGCCTTCTTCGGCCCAAAAGCCGTTCCCTAAGGGTGCTCCTCCATTATCGCAGCTTGCGCTACCGGCTCCAGGCTCCTGGCTCCCGGCTTCTCTCAGAACACGCTGATCCGATGCGTCAGATCGCCCACGCTGGCGAATCCGGCAAAGTTCACGCTGTAAAAATACTCCGTGTCGTCGCGAATCGAACCCAGCGAAAATCGCCGGTACTGGAAGTCCACGCCGCAGCAGTTCCAGTTGTATTGCGTCTGCAAGGCGCCATACTGCAGCTGCTGGTGCTCGAGGTCGTAGGCCGCGTTCATGCCAATGCTCGGTCCCAGCTTGTTGGCCGCGCCGTAGATTGCCGAGACATGGATCTGGTTGAAGGGGTTCGGCGCGTTCGGTGACCCGGGCGGCGTCTTTGCCGTCGTCAGCGGAGTCGTCCCCAGCGGCACGTTCACGTAGGAATCGCCGAACTGGAGCCGGTACGGCCCGTGCTGATATCCCGCGAAAATATTGCTCGACGTGATCTTCCCTTCCTTCACGTCATAGTCCAGGTCCCACTCCACATCGGTCGCCGTCGTTGTCCGCATTCGCAGCCGCGAGATCACCGGAGTCGCATGCCGCGCATCGGTCAAAAAATCGATGCCCGTAAAATCCAGCGTTGTGGTCAGCGGATTCGGCGTCCCGCGCGTAATCGCATGATCGAAATCCGGCTCGAAGTAGTATTTCTGCGCTATCCGCCAGCTGATCCAGTCCCGCGTTCCGCCTCCGCACATCGAATCGGGTCCCATGGCTTCATCGCCGGTGCACGGATGCGGATGCAGGTGCCGCAAAAAAAGCCTCTGCGTCAGCCCGTAATAGAGCTCGTTTGTATTGCTGGCAATATCGGTGTCGTCGAAGCGCAGGATCTCCCGGAAATTGTTGATCCCGGTCACGTACCGGTAAGCAACCTCCGGCTCGATCGTGTGCCGCATCCCGCCACCCAGAAAGCGCTGCAGCCATGGCGCCGAGAAGTCGCGCTCCAGCACCGGCGGACGAAGATCGAACCCGCCTTCCACGTCCGTCCGCGGAGCACCGGCGCCACGCACCAGCGGAATCTGCTCCAGATCCACAGGAAACTGGCTCTTGCCGTACCACGTCTCCCGGAACGCCGCGTCCGGCCGAAAGGTCCAGCCGTCGAAGTGCAGCGGCATCGAGAGACGCGGGTAAATGTCAATCCGCGGCACGCTCGCCGTCGTTCTGAAATTCGGATAGTCGAAGCGCGACAGGGCCCCCGCTGAGCCGCTGAAACCCCACCACACCGGGGAAACGCTGTCCGCGCCGCCGAGCCGCCGGTCCGCCGCATCTACTTCGACCGTCGGCAGGTGCAGAATTCTCACCTCGTCACTCGGAATGCTCGCGCTCTGGAAATCCTGATACCGGTTGAAACGTACGCTGGTCCATAAATCGTGCCACTCGTGGGTGAGAAACATCTGCGACTTCACTTCGGAGTTGATTGCGATCGCGTAGTCTTCCTCGAACACCAGCCGATAAACGTAAGAACTCAGATACTCCGCATCCGCCACCGCGGTCGTGTGCTCGGAGAAATCGTAGCGGCCGTCCCCGCTCACATCGACGCCTCCCTGATTCGCCCGCTCGCCGTTACCCATGGGAAGCCCGCGGTCCAGCAGGCTGTGAAAGTGAAGGGTCCCGAAATCCTCCCCTGGCCCCTTGTAGCGAAATAATCCGTTCGGCGCCCACCCGCGCTTCGAGTAGTACTGCGATGCGATCGTCAGATCGGCGCTGCGTCCCAGCGTCAAATAAAAACCTTCTCCCAGGATCAGCCCCTTGGTCGTGTTGTTGCCAACATACGGCAGCAGGATTCCCGTCTGCCGCTGGTCGCTCACTGGATGCGTCGCGTACGGCAGATACATCAGCGGCACGTGAAAGAACTCGAACAGACCATTGTTCGTCTTCGCGACGCCGTTGTTTACCTCGATCATGTGCGACAAAATTTGCCAGTCCGGCTTCGGCAGTCGGCACGACGTCATCGTGCCGTGAATCACCCGGTAATGTCCCTGCCCCAGTTGGCGTACTTCGCGTCCCGTCAGCGCAAAAGGATTGGGCGCAGTGAATACCATCCGCCCGCGCGGACTGCGCTCCACCCCCAGCGTCCCCACGACATCGAAGAAATCCCCCGTATCGGCATCCACGTTGATCGTGCCGTGATCCGCCTCGAAATGCTCATCGTCCGGACCACCGTCGATCATCAGGTGTCCCTGCGCTTCGATCTCACTGGTGCTGTCGTTGTACGTCGCCTTGTCCGCGTGGACGATGTAGTTGCGGTAGTAGACCACCACATCGCCCTCGAGCGTATACAGGTTGCGCGTCCTTCAGCCCCTGGCGCGACTGGTTGCGCGCCACCAGCTTGACCGGAACACCCTGCGGCGGTTGCGGCGCCACGTGCGCCTCCGGCAACTGGCTGATCAGACTGGGTTCGTCAGGCAGAGGGATGGAGCCGGGCGATGTCCGGTGCCCTGCGTCCTGCATTGCCGGCAGGGGAAACTGTGTGGTAACCGCCTGCGCCCCAACCCGCGGCTGCAACAACCAGTACAGCGTGATACACCAAAACAGACGGGTTCTCATCGCGCGCGGCAACTCCAGCATAGCAAAGCGGAATGCCGGCACTTTGACCCGCCGCGGGCTCGGTTCGCAACCTTCCTCCTGGTTTCGGGGTTCTGCCTCAATGACTTCACAGACGCGCCTTCTTCAACAGAGTTGCGTCGCGGAATGCGTGCAGAATATGGAAGAGGCACTCGTGACCGGTTCTCCCCCCAATCCGGACTCTCGTCCGCCCCTGCCATCGCCCCCGACTCGCGACAGCGCCGAGGCCGCTGACCAGTCCTGGAAAGATGTAATCGCCGCCCGCGTCCGCGCTCGCCGCGGTCCACGCACCGCCAATCAACCCACGCTCCCGGGGATGGAAGAAGCCTTCACGCCTGCATCCATCGCCGCTCGCGTTGCAGAACGTTACTCCCGCCTCCCCAGCTGGCGCGAGTCGCTCGCCGCCCAAACAGCCGCCCAATCCGCCCTCGATTCTCAGAGCGCCGCAGCCGGCGCCGCGCCGCCCGCCCAACTTGGTGTGCCCAACGCGCCCGGTGTTGGTGCGATGGGGCATGAGCCTGAACCGCAACAACTCGCCATCCACCAGGAATCCGTCGCGGAACCAGACCCCGAAACTGCTCGCCAACCGTACCAGCCCGATCTCCTGCGCTATTCGGTCAGCAGTGACTCGTTGCCCACACTCCGGTCCACCCCACCCGAAGCACACGCCCTGGCCACCGCCCCGTCGAAGCTCAGCGACAACCTTTCCGATCCGCTCGAAACCGCCGTTGTGGAACCAACTCGGCCTTTGCCCGCGCGGCTGATCACAACTCCCCGCGAACTGGTCGCACCGCGCAAAGCCCGGCCCCGCCTCGCTGAAGGTCCCCTGCGCGACGAGCCCGGCTTCGACGCGCTCTCCGAGGCTCCAGCCGTCGTTCCGAAGCCTCAGCCCAGAGACAACTCCCGTGGCGGAAGCATCGGATTCCAGGCTTCTATAATCGAACCCGAATCTTCCGCTCCCGTGCGCCCTGTGCGGGGACCCGAATGGCACTCGATCCACCTTGATACGGAGCCCCCCATCCGCGAGCGCCGGTCGTTTTCGTCTTCCTCATCGATGCCGGATCAGCCGGTCCTCGATGTCGCCTCGCTTGAGGACCGCACGATGGCTGCGCTGGTGGACTGCGCCCTGACACTCTGCGCCTTCCTTCTGTTCTCAACTGTGTTCGCCATTTCGAGCACCAATCTGCCCCACGGCCGCATCGCCCTCATCGGCGCAGCGGCCATCCTGCTCGCCACATGGCTGCTTTATCAGCTTCTGTTTTTCACCCTGACCGATGCGACACCCGGCATGCGCTACGCCCGCATCGCCCTTTGCACCTTCAACGACGAAAATCCCAGCCGTGCCGCCCTCCGCGGCCGCATCGCCGCTATGCTGCTCTCCGCTCTTCCCCTGGGCCTTGGCTTCCTCTGGGCCATTTTCGATGAGGACTCCCTGGGCTGGCACGACCGCATTACCCGCACCTACCAGCGCAGCTACCGCGAGGGGTGATCCGTTAGTAACTCCCATCAGTCACCGCGACTTTTCACGCGAATTTCGCATCCCATTGCAGGTGACCACTACAACCATGACGACCGCTGCGTCCGCTTCCGGACCCTGGCACGGTCAGTTCGAAGGCCACGCCCGGGTCTATATGTCTCTTGCCCTTGTTGAATCTGCTGCTTTGGTGATCTCCCCCTGGTTGCTCGGCTGGATTGCCAGTCTGCATCATCCCGGGCACATCTACTCCACCGACCTGCCAGTCACACCGAGTTGGCTCGCAATCATTGATCTGCTTGGCATCATTTTGGCTTACGCCTGGGTTTCTCTTTACCGCCGCCTGAGCACGAAAATTGCGGAGGGCTCCCCCGGTTATCCGTTCCTCGATCGCATCCGGCTCACCATGGCGCTGCTGGCGCAGAACGTGCTCGCCCTCGTGATCCTGATCGCGATCAAAGTTCGCTAGACAGAGAGCAAAACAAAGAAACAAGCTGTTGCGTCGCGCCGCGGAGAAATCGCTCGCGGTGCGGCGGACCTTTGCCGAGCTCCGGGCTATTCCCTGTTCCCTATTCGCTGCTCTTGCTGCGGCTCTTCGTGCGCCGGCCGATAGTCGAACTGCCACCGCTGCCGCCGGTTCCCGCTCTCCCACCGGCTGTTCCACTCCAGCCAATAACGATCCGCATCCCGCGTCTCCGGATAATGTTCGCTCGCGGGGTACGGGTACTCGCTCATCTGCTGGAATGGCATCTGCGCCACCGTGAACGGCGACGCCTCCCACCAGTCCATGTCTTTCACAAACCCATTCGCATAGAAGAAGTAATCCCGCGTCCAGCCCCGTGGTAGCTCCGGCAATCCAACCGCGCCGAACTCAGCATCGATCTCCTCGCCCGTCCCGAAGATCACATAACGGTTATCGATCTTCCCCAGCAGCGGCGTCACATCGCCGTAGCGCGTGTACTCACCCCGCGCCCAGAAGAACGGTCCCGTCGCGCTGATCTGGTTGTAGTCATACGTCAGATCGCCTGGTGTGGCTCCTTCGACTTGTTTCGGGTAGCCGCGGAACGCAAGATGCGCCATCGCCAGCGGAACCTCCGTCCGCCGTACCTGGCTCAAAGCATCCTGCCCGTTGTCCACGCGAATGCGGTCCCAGTAGATCTGCAGGTTCGTCGTGATCCGAATCTTTCGCGCACCCGCCGGCAGCTTGCCCGTCAGATCCACCACGGTCGTCCGCGGCAGTCCCGCCGGGAATCCCATGTCGTCCACAATCCGCTTCCAACTCCCGTCGGACATTTGCACATCCACCCGCGGCGGAATCGGCTGCATCCCCGCCTGCCACGCCGCGTACATCGAGGAGGCGCTGAAGTACTCGATATACCCATCCATCAGCAGCCGCAGCGGCCGCTCGGGCGACCACGCTCCCACATCCAGTGTCAGCGTGTGCAGGTTCGCAAATCCCGCATAGCTCAGATTCGTGAAGTCCTGGACGTAGCGGTGATCTTTGTCCGACAGCAGCGGCCGCACGTCGTGCCCAGCGTTGTCCCACGCCCCGGCCACCGGCCGCGTGTCGGACACGGCCACCGTCTTGCCTGAAGCAAATGGCGGCTCGCTCAGGAATCGCTCGTCCGGATAAACCTCCGTCCCCGCCGGGTGATCCACCGCCACCAGCCGCAGCTGATCGATGTAGTTGACCTCCTCCATCGGCTCGCCGAAGCGCAGACTCAGCAGCCCGTTGCGCGCCCGCAACTGGCTGCTATCGACCTTGATCCACTCATCGGGATCGTTCTTGTTCGTGGACACCGGCGACACCCAATGCCCCACCACCGCCGCTCCAATCACGTCCGACACGAACCGGTACTGCTTCCCGTCCCACGCAAACAGCGTCGGACACGAGCTTCCCCGCCGATCCAGTTCCTTCAGCGCCAGTTCGCCATGCGGCAGCTTCGCCGTATCGATGTTGATCTCATCCTGCGGTACCCCGGTCGGCCACAGCAGCCGAACCACGTCAGCCTTCGTCGCCTGCCCGATGCCCGCAACAATCTGCGTCGACCCCTGACTTAAATAACCCGACCCGCTCGCCACCTCGAACTTCTGCCACTGTCCCCCAGCCAGAATCTCGACCTTCGTCTCGATCGCGGTCTTGTTATCGGCCAGCCCCGTCAGCGCAATGCGCAGCGAGTGATTCTTGTTGCCACCGACATTCCGCAGCACCACCGGCGGCCCATTCCACTGCGTCACGATCAGATCCGCCGCTCCGTCCCCATCGACATCCGCTGCAATCACCGACCGAGGCTCGTCCAGCTTGACCTTGTCCAGTCCCAGAGCTGCAGAAACGTCTTCAAATCCCTTCGGCCCCAAATTCCGAAAGACGTGCACCTCAGCGCCATGCGTCGTCTCCAGCACCGCCGCCAAATCGATCCAGCCATCGTTGTCGATATCGATCGGCGTCATGCCCCAGGCGCCTTTTACATCGCCTGGAAGCGCCAGCAACACGCGCTCAAACTTCTCTCCATCCACATTCCGCCACAGCGTCAGTCCGGGTGCACTGGCATGCGTCACCGCAACATCCATCCACCCATCTTTATTGAAGTCGAATACCGCAACCCCGCGCGTCGCCGGCAGACTCGCGTCCTGGTAGAGCGGCACCGCTTTGAACGCTCCCTCGCGCTGGTTCAGGTAGATTGTCGGCGATCCATCGCCTGTCACCACAAGGTCCACCGCGCGATCGTTATTGATGTCCGACAGAATCGCCTGCGTCGTGCTCCCCTTGCCCCCCAGCCCCGTCGGCCCCGTCCACTCCGTGAATGTAGAGTCGCCATTGTTCCGCCACAGCACGTTTGCACGTGACCCCGTGACCAGCAGATCCAGATCCCCATCATGATCGAAGTCCACAAACGTCAAACCCGCAGGGTCGTTGACCTGTCGGATCCCAACCTTCTTCGTCACGTCTTCGAACTTGCCGCCGCCCAGGTTGTGAAAGAGAATGAGGCGATCTCGGAGCGCCACAGCCAGGTCCGGTAAGCCATCGTTGTCGAAATCGCCCACCGCGCACGCCCACGCCTGTCCCGCCTCATCCAGCCCTGTCTGGCTCGGCGGAATCAGCTCCAGTCTCCCGTTCTTCAGATTGCGATAGACCTGAATCGCGTGCTCCCCATCCCCCATCACCACCAGATCCTGCGATCCCGGACCATACAGATCGATGACGCATGCTCCACCGCCCACCGTCGACAATCCGCGGCTGTGCGCGCCCTTCCCTGCCTCGGCTGTCCAAGCCTCAAACTTCACCGGGATCATCGCCCCCACCGACTCCGCCGGCAACGCCATCTCCTCCATCGTCGAATAATGCCCACGTTCGCCATACCCCACGCTCAGCGGCGACGAAATCTTCGCCTGCGTGAAGTGCTGGAAAGTCTTCAGGTGCTCGTGCGCCTCATCCACGCGCCCGGCCCGTTGCAGCGCCCGAGCCAGACCAAACTCCGCCGAACAGTGCAGCGGATTCAGCTTCAGCGCCGTCTCAAACTCCCCGATCGCAGCATTGATGTCGCCCAGGCTCATGTTCAGCGACCCGACAAAGTAATGCGCATCGGCATCCTTCGCATCGATCGCCAGCACCTTCCGCATGTCCTCGATCGCGCCCTTCTGATTCGCCTCATCCATCTCGGTCAGGCCCAGGTTGTACCAGACCCGCGGATTGTCCGGCGCCATCTTCCCCGCCCGCCGCAGCTCCACATCGGCTTCCGGCAGCTTCTGCATGTACAGCAGAGCAATGCCCCGGTTCAGCACGGGAATGGCGGACTTCGCATCAGCGGCCTGCGCCTTCTGTAGCTCTGCCGCCGACTTTTCCGTCAGCTGCTGATTCATCAGTGCGACGCCGATGCTGTTCAGCCGCGCCGCCTCTTTTGGATTGGAAAGTTCCGCCGCCGGCCGCGCCGTGAGCGCAGTCAGTCCGCCAATCAAGACAATGCCGGGCACTGCAAGGCTGATGAAACCAAGGTGAGCTTTGCGGACAACGGTCAGAGGAGTTTTTTTGGATGGCATGTTTCGCCGTCCATTATAGGGACCGGCAAAGAGATCTCGCCGCAGTCGTGCGAAGCACGGTCCGCCTGGACGGCCAGTCCTCAGCCCCCGATATGCACCATGCTGCGCGAGGGCTTCAGAAACTCCGGCTCCCCAATGTGATGCCGCGCTTCCTTCTTCTCAATCGTCCGCCGGATGAACTCCGCCATATCGCCGTCGCTGCCGCCGCGCTGCATCACGCCATACAAATCGTGATCGCTCTGCGAAAACAGGCAAGTCCGGATCTTTCCGTCCGACGTCAGCCGCACCCGGCTGCACGCTCCGCAAAAAGCCTGAGTCACCGGCGCGATAATCCCAATCTCACCAACGCCGTCGTCGAACGTGTACCGCACCGCCGTCTCGCTCGCCGCATTCGGCGCCATCCGCACCACCGGCCGATAGCTCCCCAGTGCCGTCACGATTTCCTTCAGCCCTACGACCGACTGCGGCGTCCACGATCGATCCTCTTCGAGCGGCATGAACTCGATAAACCGTACGATCACGCCCTCTTCACGCGAAAATTGCGCGAACCGCACAATCTGATCCTCATTGAACCCGCGCAGCAGCACGCAGTTCACCTTCACCGGAGCCAGCCCCACCCTCTTTGCCGCGCGAACCCCGGCCAGAACGCGCTCGTAGCTGCCCGGCACGCGCGTAATCCGGGCGAACTTCTCCCCATCCACCGCGTCCATGCTCACCGTGATCCGGTTCAGCCCGGCCTCGCGCAGCGGCTCCGCCATCTCCTCCAGCAGATGTCCATTCGTCGTCAGTGCCAGGTCCAGCGGCGCGCCATCCAGCGTCCGCAGCCGGCTCAGATCCCGCACCAGTTCCAGCAGTCCTCGGCGCAGCAGAGGCTCGCCACCTGTCAGCCGGATCTTCTCAATCCCCAACCCAACGAACACCCGCGCCATGCGCAGATAGTCCGCGATTGGCAGATCCGCGTACAGGGCGCCTTCGTTGCCGGTCCGGCAATACACGCACTTGTAGTTGCAGCGATCCGTCACCGACACGCGCAGGTCGGTGATCGCCCGACCGTGCTTGTCGATCAGCCGCTCGGTCTTGCCCGTCGCCGCACTTTGCATGGATTCGAGCGCGCTCGCCATGAGTTTCTACTCTATTCGATGCACGCTGCGCCCGTCAGCTTCAGGCTTCCCGATTGGCCTCAAAGTCGGCGTCAGCCCCGTCGCCGGCTGCCGGCAGCGTCTTCCATGAATGGAACCGCGTCCGGCACAGGCGACACCGGTACGCCTTCAGTCCCAGCACCATGAAAAACACGTCGAACCACTGCCGCCGCGAGGTTCGCAGATCGTCCGACCCCGCACACCGCGGGCATCGCAGGCCCCCTCCGCTCATACGAAAGCCATCTCCTTCTGCCTCGGGCAGCCGTGCAGCCCAAAGCATCGTTCCTCAGGAGCGTTTCCTCAGCAGCTGGAGCAATCCGTCAACAGACGCTACTGGTTGAATTCCTGATCCATCTCGCGCCCGCCGCGCGGACGCAACAATAAGACCCCTGATTCCCTACATCCCGTCATAATTCGGCCCTCCGCCACCCTCCGGCGGAACCCACGTGATGATCTGATACGGATCCATAATGTCGCATGTTTTGCAATGAACGCAGTTCGTAAAGTTAATCTTCAGTTCCTTCTTCGCCGCATGTCCGACATTGTCCGACGCGCTTGGATGCGTGTCCGACACGCCACTCGTCGCGTCCGACACGTCCACCATCTCGTACACCGCCGCCGGACAGAAATACTGGCACGGATTCCCAAACTCCTTCGTGCACCGCTCGCTGCAGATGTTCAGATCCGCGACCACCAGATGAACCGGCTGGTCCTCATCGTGCCGCGTGCCGGAGTGAAACACGTCCGTCAGCCGGTCGAAGGTCAGCTTGCCATCGCCCTTCGCGTTTCCAATCTCCGCCGCCCGACCCGCCTGGGCAGGGCCCAGCCCATCCAGCCGCCGCATCCGCGTATATCCCGCATGATTCTTCGCGTCCGGCCCCAGATTCCCCCCGCGCATCACCTGCTGGATTCCCGCTTTCACCATGCCCTCCAGCATCCCGTGCTCGAACCCCTGGTGGAAATTCCGCACCGCCCACAGTTCCTCGCGAATCCAGCTGCGGTCCACCGCCGCCTTATATTCGCTCAGCGTATCGGCCGAGGTATTCCCGCTCACCAGCGCGTCGAACGCCGCCTCCGCCGCCAGCATCCCGCTCTTGATCGCCAGATGAATCCCCTTCAACCGCTGTGAATTCAAGAAGCTCGCCGAATCCCCCAGCAGCATCCATCCATTTCCATAAATCCGCGGCATTGTCAGCCATCCGCCGTAGGGCAGGCTCTTCGCGCCGTAGCGGATCATCTTGCCGCCCTCCAGAATCCGCCGCGCGAACCGATGTTCCTTGAAGCTCTGGAAGACGTGGTGCGGATCGATCCGCGGATCCTCGTAGTCAAGCCCCGTCACGTAGCCCACGCTCACCTGCGTGCCCCGATCCGGAGTCTCGTCGATGCCATAGACCCACGCCCCGCCGTATTCCCGGCTCGTCAGCGGATACCCGAGCGTGTACAGCACCTCGCCCTTCGCCACCCGCCCCGCTGGAATCTCCCACAACTCCTTGATCCCCACGCCATACGTCTGCGCGTGTTCCGGATCTTCCAGACCCAGCCGCCCAATCACCTCTTTCGCACAATTCCCGCGCGTCCCCTCTGCCAGGATGGTGATCTTCGCCCGCAACTCGTATCCTGGCTCGAAATTTCCCTTCGGCCGCCCATCCTTGTCCACGCCTTTGTCATCGGTCAGCACGCCCACCACGCGCGCCGTCTCCACATCCTTGCTGTCCGAATCCCACAGCACCTCCGACGCTGCGAACCCCGTGAACACGGTGATCCCCGCCTCTTCCACCTTCTGCCCCAGCCACTTCACAAACTTATTCAGCGAAATGACGTAGTTCCCGTGATCGCGCAGGGGGGGCGGCACGATCGGCAGTTTGTGCTGCCCTTTCTGGGTCAGGAACCATACCGATTCCTTCGTGACTTCGGCATCGAGCGGCGCTTCCTTCTCGAACCCGGGCAACAGTTCCTTCATCGAGCGCGGATCCAGCAGCGCGCCGGACAAACAGTGTTGCCCCACCTCGCGCGACTTCTCCAGCACGTTGATGTTGTCTTTCGAAAGCGGCGCCTCAGGATGCTTCTCGTTGTGCGCGTCGATCAGCTGCGCCAGCCGCAGCGCGCACGCCATTCCTGCCGGCCCTCCGCCGACGATCACCACGTCCGCTTCCATCTGCGGCCGCTCAATGCCTTCCAGGGGTTTTCGAAAAACAGTCATAGGGTTCAACGTCTCAGATGCACTTTCGCGTGCAGGCCGGACCCTCATTTCTATTGGAGAAGCGGCAGATTGCGCAACTCACGCCTCACGAGCGCGGACCGCCATCTGCCCAGGCGGCCATTTCCGCCACAGGATGACGATCAGGACCGCAGCCAGCAACGACGGCAGCGCAATCGTCAGCAGCCCGCGTTGCAGCGTCCCCGTCGCGTCTTTCGACACGCCCATCCAGTACGGCCCGACAAACCCGCCCAGGATCCCGATCATATTGATCGTCGCCACACCGGCCGCCGCCGATTTCCCCTGCAGAAACTCCGCGGGAATCGTCCACACCGGGCCCTGCACCGCCGCGTTCCCGCCCACCACCAGCACCAGCGCCGGCAACACAATCAATGGCGAAACCGACAGGCCCACCGCCACGAAGCCCGCAGCCATCACCACCAGCGGCGTCACAATGTGCCAGAACCGCTCACCCGTTCGGTCTGAATTCCATCCGTTCCCCAGCATCGCCAGCGCGCCCGCCACGCCCAGACCCGCGATGATGAAGCCCACCCGCGTCGTGCTCAGTCCCGTCACCTGCAGCACCAGCGCCGGAGCAGAAAACGCGTACCCGTACGACGCAAGCAGCACGCAGAAGAAGAACCCTCCCAGCAGCCACACCCGCCCATCGCGAAACGCATCCGCCAGGCCATGCCGACCGTGCCCGCGCGCTTCTGACTCTTCCATCAGCTTCCGCAGAATCCACGCGCGCTCATCTTCCGTCAGCCACCTGGCCTTTACCGGACTGTCCGGCAGGCCGAGCAAAAACACCACGCTCATCAGCACCGCCGGGAGTCCCTCCGCCAGCAGCAGCCACTGCCACCCGGCCAGATGCAGCCGCCCATCCTGGTGCATCAGCCAGCCCGCCAACCCACCCATCACGGTCGACGCCAGCGGCCATGCAATATAAAAACGGCTCACCGCCCTCGCTCGAGAACCCGCGGGAAACCACTGCATCAGATAAAAGATCACGCCCGGGAAGAATCCCGCCTCCGCCACTCCCAGCAGCAGCCGCATCGCACAAAACTGCACCGGCGTCCGCACAAAAATCATCGCCATCGAGATCAGGCCCCACGTCAGCATGATCCGCGCCAGCCATCGCCGCGCCCCAAACCGCATCAGCATCAGGTTCGATGGAATCTCGCACGCCGCGTAGCTCAGAAAGAACAGCCCCGCTCCCAACCCAAACACCGTCGCGGAAAAGTTCAGCTGTCGATTCATCTGCAGAGCGGCAAAGCTCACGTTCACGCGATCCATGTACGCGATGCCGTACCCCAGCCCGATCACCGGCAGCAATCGCACACTCGCCTTGCGCAGCGCCGACCGCCCAATCGCCTCCTGGCGCTCTGCCTCCGTCAGCGGAGGCACCACCGCCAGCCCCGGATTCTCGGGTTTGCGCAAAACCTGGGTTTTCAACATAGGGAGCGAAGAGTTGGCCGAGTATAGCACCGCCCTCGCAGCGCCGCTGCCAAACGTCTTTCGCTAAAAGTCTTTCGCTAAACGTTGTTCGCTAACACTGGTGCGCTCGATCCTGGCTCGCTTTTTGCTCGCTGTTAGCTGCCCTTCGCTTTCTTCACTTCTTCCGTCAGCGCAGGCACCACCTGGAACAAATCCCCCACCACCGCCACATCCGCAATCTCAAAAATCGGCGCCTCGGGATCCTTGTTGATCGCCACAATCGTGCGCGACCCCTTCATCCCCACAATGTGCTGGATCGCTCCACTTACCCCCAGCGCAATGTACAGCTTCGGCGCCACCGTCTGCCCCGACGACCCAATCTGCCGCTCCAATGGAAGCCATCCGTTGTCGCAAATCGGCCGTGACGCCGCCACCTCGCCGCCCAGCGCAGCCGCCAGGTTTTCCGCCAGAGGCATGTTTTTCTGCTCCTTGATCCCGCGCCCCACTGCGACGATCACCTCCGCCTGCGACAGATCCACCGTCTGCTTCGCTTCCTGGAAAACCTCATGCGGAGTCACGCGCGCCGCCGCGCCCACGTTCGCCGCAACGGTCTCCGACCACCCCGCTGCCGCCTTCCGCCTGATCCCCGCGAAACGCCCCAATCTGCACCGTAGCCATCCACGGCGAGTCGCCCCCAAACGACACATCCGCCGCAAACTTCCCCTGAAACATCTGCCGCGTAAACTGCACCGCACCGCCCGCAACCTTATATCCCGTCGCGTCCGAGATCAGCGTCCGGTCCAGCGCCAGCGCCAGCCGCGGGGCAAAATCCCGCACCTGATACGTGTGCGGAAACAGCACCAGCTTCGACTGCTTCTCGTTGATGAAGGCTTTCAGCGCATGGACATAAGCATCCGACGTATAAGCCGCCAGCGCATCCGCCTCCAGTGCGTAGACCTTCGCGACAGCCTTGCCGGCCAGTTCCTGCGCGAGCGCCGCAATCCCACCGCCCGGCAGCACCACCTCCACCGTCCAGCCCGTCTCCTTCGCAATCGCCTGCGCCGCTGCGATCGTCTCGAAGGAAACCCGGTTCAGCTTCCCTTCGCGCTGCTCCGCCACCACCAGAATCATGTCCGCCATACACAAGTCAGGGGAGCCGAAGCTCCCCCCGATCCCTTCGCAATCTGCGCGCCGCTCTCGGCACTCGCATTGGTTTTTCTATTCCCTAATCCCTATTCCCTAATCCCTGCTCTTTAGTACTCGTGGATCCGCCCGCGCCGCAGATACGTCCCGTACAGGGCGAATATCACGCACATCAGCCCGGCCAGCACGTTGAAGTAGAACATCGGATGCACCCAGCCCGGCGATTCCGTCAGGTCCTGCCCCGTCCACAACAGCAGCAACACCGCGAAAAATCCGAACTGCCCCGCAATCACCTGAAACACCAGTCCCCAGCGTCGCCGCTTGTCGAGCGCGTCCACCTGCGCTGGGTTCAGATTTCGCTCCATATCGGGGATACTCATGTTCGCCATCTTCGCGTCTCTCTCCTTCAGAGTGCATGCTCCAGAAATCAGTTCTATCGGGAATCGCGCCGCGTCGAACCGGGGGACCATCACGACTTCCGCCAGCTTACCAAATTCGATGTTCGCCGCGCACGTCGCCAAGCCCGGGTGGTATTCCTGAACGCTGAACGCTGTCCTACAGAACCCGCGCTTCATTCTTCAAATATTCCACCACCTGCTTCGCCGCCTCGCCCGCCGGAGCCTCAATCTTCCTCGTCTTCTTCTGGCTGCCCGGTACGTACAGCTTCTCAATCTTCTGCACATACTTCGACAGCTTGCCCTCAACCTCGGCCCACGCCACCTTGCGCAGCGGCTTCATCTTGGCCTGTTTGATCCCAATCAGCGTCGCATACCGCAGCTTGTTGATCCCGCTCTGAATCGTCAGCACCGCCGGCATCGTCATCTCGATGTGCTGATAATGCCCCGCCTCCAGTTCGCGCTTCAGCTTCAGCCCCGCATCCGTCTTCTCGATGCCAATAATGATCGTCGCGTGCGGAATCCCCAGGATCTCCGCCAGCAGAACGCCCGTCTGCGCCGCGCCAAAGTCATCGGACTGCAGCCCGGTCACGATCAGGTCGAAATTCTCGCCCTCAATCGCGGCTGCAATCGCCCGCGCCGTGTTCGCCGCGTCCATCTGCGCAAAGCGGTCGTCCTCCAGGTGAATGGCCCGATCCGCACCCTTCGCCAGCGCCTCCCGCAGCACCTGCCCGGAGCGCGCCGGCCCCGCGGTGATAGCCACCACTTCGCCCGTGTGCTTTTCCTTCTGCCGCAGCGCCTCTTCCAGCGCGTAAGCGTCCGGCTCGTTGGTCTCCCATGAGACGTCATCCCGAATCCACGTCCCCTCGGGGTTCAGCCGCAGCGGCGCATCCTTCTGCGGAACCTGCTTGATGCAAACCAGAATCTTCATCGAGGCAAAGTATATCGAAGCACCGCTCGATAACGTTTTATGCGCAAAGCGCGGGAGCTTGCCCTGAGCAAGCCGCGAGCGAAGCGAGTTGCGCGTCGAACGGGCCTGGACGGCGAGTCCCTACTGCTGAGGCACCGTCAGCTTCTTCCTTGGCGTCGCCGTCTGCGTATCGCCAACCACCCCATCCGGATCCGGCTGCGCATTCGCCCCATTCGTCGCCGCATCCGACATCGACGCCAGCTCCGACTTCCGGTACTTCGGCGCGCTCACATACCCGTGAATGTGATCCTTCGTGATGCTGTTCACCACCACCTGAATCGGCTGCTCGGTGTCCGACTGATAGAACATCACCGGCTGATTCAGATTCACGTGCTTCTGCGTCAGGTCGCGATCCTCCACCATCAGCTCCAGATCCGCATACTGATGTTTCTCGTTCGCCTTGCGCAGACTCACTCCCAATGGCCCTTCGTGCGCGAACTGCTTCGACTTTTGCAGATCGAACTCGAAGTAGCTGCGCTCACCCTTCTTCTCCAGCACCACCAGCTCGTCATGGGTCTTTGCAATCGATCCCGTCAGTTCGGTCTTCGCGCTGACAAGATCGCCCCGCGCCTCCTCGATCGCTTTGCCCTGCGCATCCAGTTGTGCCTGCATCTTCGTCAGCCGCCGATCCGCCACCCGGCTCGCCCGAGGCTTTGCCGCCACACGGTGGCTCGTCACCGGAGTCGGAGTTGGAGTCAGGACCGGGGTCTGTGCAGCCGCCGCCTGCTGCTCCTCAGCTTTCGTAGACAGCTCGCTCACCTTCGCCGTCAGATCGTTTAGCTGGCTGCGCGTCTGCGCCAGCTCCGCGCTCGCCTGCTGGCTCTGCGCTGCCGCCTGTTGTGCCGCGTGATGCTCGTGCATCGCATAGCCCACGCCGCCAACGGCCACCACAACCGCTGCGATCAAGGGCGCGACGAACTTCACCATCGAGGGCTCAGTCTGAATCGAGGAGTCTTCCATTTTCCTGCCTCCAGTGACAAAAATCCTTGCCCACCTGCCAGCACGCCCCGTTCCATCGTTAACCATTCAGTAATTGGCCCATTTTCAGATACTTACCAAAAACGCGCCGCCCCGGTTACCCGACAGAAATTCGTAACCAGCGAAATTCTTCCTCGCCTGATCGTTTTGGCGCGAAGCGCCGTCCGCCTGGACCTCCAGTCCCGGCCAGTCCTCGATTAAAATAGAAGCATCCCAGATCCATTGAGAGCTGCATGATTTCCGTTAGCAATATCACCATGCGCTACGGCGCCAAAGTTCTGTTCGAAGAGGTCAGCACCACCTTCTCCAACGGCCGCCGCTACGGCCTCACCGGCCCCAACGGCGCCGGCAAATCCACCTTCATGAAGATCCTCTCCGGCGACCTCGATGCCCAGAAGGGCAACGTCGTCCGCCCGAAAAAACTCTCCGTCCTCCAGCAGGATCAGTACGCCTTTGACGCCTTCCGTGTGATCGACACCGTCGTCATGGGCAACAAAGGCCTCTGGGCCGCCCTCCATGAACGCGACAAAATCTACGAGAAGTCCGACCTCACCGACGACGACGGCATGCGCCTCGCCGAACTTGAAGGCATCGTTGGCGAAGAGGACGGCTACACCGCCGAATCCGACGCCGCCATTCTTCTCCAGGGCCTCGACATTGCCGACGACCTCCACGAGCGCAAGATGTCCGAACTCCAGGGCGGCCAGAAAGTCCGCGTCCTCCTCGCTCAGGCTCTCTTCGGCAAACCCCAGGCGCTGCTCCTCGACGAGCCCACCAACTACCTCGATCTCGACTCCATCCACTGGCTCCAGGACTTCCTCGGCCGCTTCGAAGGAACCCTGATCACCATCTCGCACGACCGCCATTTCCTCAATTCGGTCTGCACCCACATCGCCGACATCGACTACCAGACCATCATCACCTACACCGGCGGCTACGACGACATGGTCCTCGCCAAGACCCAGATCCGTTCGCGCCTCGAATCAGAAAACGCGCAGCGCGAGAAAAAGATCGCCCAGCTGAACGAATTCATCGCCCGCTTCTCCGCCGGCACTCGCTCCAGCCAGGTCACCAGCCGCAAAAAGGAAGTGGAGCGGTTACAAACCACCGACCTCGCCCGCTCCAACATCGCCCGCCCCTACATCCGCTTCGATCAGAACCGCCCCTCCGGCAAGTACGTCGCCGAAATCGAGGGCCTGCGCAAGGCCTACGATGACCTCACTGTGATCGATAACTTCAGCGGCGGCATTATGCGCGGCGAAAAGATTGGCCTCATGGGGCGCAACGCGCAGGGCAAAACCACCATGCTCAAGTCGCTGTTGGCCAACCAGCGTTACCTTGCCGAAAAAGACTTCACCCTCGACGCCGGCAACGTGAAGTGGGGCCACGAAGTCCAAATCGGATACTTCCCCCAGGACACGACCGGAGTCATCGAGCCCGGCATCACCGCACTGGACTGGCTGCGCCAGTTCGACGAGAAAGCCACCACCGAAGACATCCGCGGCATCCTCGGCCAGATGCTCTTCCGCGGCGAAGAAGGCCTCAAGCCCACCGCTGCACTCTCCGGCGGCGAAACCGCGCGCCTCATCTTCTGCAAGCTCATGCTGCAGAAACCCAACCTGCTCATCCTCGACGAGCCGACGAACCATCTCGACCTCGAAGCCATCAACGCGCTCAACATCGCGCTCCAGCGCTATGAGGGAACCGTGCTGCTCGTCACCCACGACCACGACCTCATCGATGAAGTCGCCACCCGCATCTGGCACTTCGACAAAGGCGTGATCGAGGACTTCAAAGGTCCCTACGAGGAATACCAGCAAGCCACAGCCGCCGCTCGCTAAAGAGCGGCAGCTGCAGGCGCGCTCTCTTCACAGCGCGCTCGTCTCCTTCTGGTACAAAGGTTCCGAAGCAGAAAGGGCAATCGACCTCCGTGCTCCGAACCGTGGTCATTCTCGCGACTGCACTCGCAGCGCAAAGCTCCATCAGCCTGCACGCAGCGGACTGCGCGGGCCTTAAGCAACTCACGCTGCAGAACACCACCATCACCCTGGCCGAACCTGTAACGGGCACGCTCATCGTTCCCAATACCCCGCCGCTTGAGAAACTCCCCGCCTTCTGCCGGGTCGCCGGCGTCCTGCACCCCACCAGCGATTCCGCCATCCACTTTGAAGTCTGGCTACCCGATCAGAGCTGGAGCGGCCGCCTTCTCGGCACCGGCAATGGCGGATTCGCCGGGTCCATCTACTACCGCCAGATGGGTGGCTACCTGATGCGCGGCTTCGTCGTCTCCGGATCCGACGCAGGCCACCAGGCCGAAGCCGGCGATGCCAGCTGGGCCTTCGGCCATCCCGAAAAAGTAAAGGACTTCGGCTGGCGCGCCGTGCATCTCACCGCCGAAATCTCAAAACAGATCATCCAGGCCTTCTACAGCAAGGCGCAGTCGAAAGCCTACTTCGACGCCTGCTCCGATGGTGGCCGCGAAGCCCTCATGGAAGCCCAGCGCTTCCCCGACGACTATGACGGTATCCTGGCTGGCGCACCTGCTTATAACTGGTCCCGCCTCACCGGCGCCGGCGTCGCAGCCACGCAGGCCCTCATCGGAGATCCCAAAGGCTACATCTCCGACCTCAAACTCCCTGCCATCCAAAGAGCCTCGCTCGCCGCGTGCGACAACCTCGATGGCGTCAAAGACGGCATCATCACCAACCCCGCCCAGTGTCATTTCGATCCCGCTGTCCTCCTCTGCAAAGGTGACGAGTCGACTGACTGCCTCACCCAGCCTCAGATCGACGAACTCAGGACGATGTATTCCGGCCCGAAAGACAGCCATGGCAACTCGCTCTTCCCCGGCTTCACGCCTGGCGATGAAACGAGCTGGAAGGAATGGGTCGTCGGCGAAGCTCCTGGTGCCTCCGCCGGTGCCGGATATGTTCTGGGCGACTTCCGCTACATCGTCACCGGCGATCCCAAATGGAACGTCCTCACGGCCGATCCCGACGCGTCGCTTCGCCTTTCCGTCGACAGGACCGCCGCCGACCTCGATGCCGTCAACCCCGACCTCACCCGCTTCGAGGCCCGCGGAGGCAAGCTCATCCTCTATCACGGCTGGAACGACCAGGCCATCGCTCCTGCGAACACCGTCGCGTACTTCACCAGCGTCGAACACCGAATGGGCGCGCAGACCGCATCCTTCGCCCGCCTCTATATGGCCCCCGGCGTCGAGCACTGCACCAGCGGCCCCGGTCCCAGCGCCTTCGGACAACTCGGAATCCCCACCGCCAAAGGTGAAAAATTCGGCCTCTTCGACGCCCTCGTGAAGTGGGTCGAGAAGGATTCCCCTCCAGGCGACATCGTCGCAACCAAATACTCATCCCAGGAAACTGGAGGCGCGAAGGTCGTCATGACCCGCCCGCTCTGCCCCTGGCCAAAGGTTGCGAAATACAACGGCTCCGGCGACCCCAACGATGCCGCCAGCTTCGCCTGCACCGCTCCCTGACGGGTGGCGTTAGCGAGAGGCTGTTAGTGAGAAGCTGTTAGCGAGAAGGGACTCGTGGGAATCAGAGCTTCGCCGACCGCTTTCAGGTGACCGCTCCATGAGGTGCCCGCTCCTTGCCAATCGCTTCTTGCTAACAGCCTCTGGCTAACAGCTCCTCGCGACCGCTACATCAGCTCGCTTTTCCCAGTGCATTGATGTCCTTCACCTCCAGCACCGTCTTCGAATATCCCTCCGCCGCGCATCGGATCATCGCCCGCCCCACACCCTGGAGTGTGCTCGCGTAATTCGACGCCACCACCCGAAGCACCGGATACAGCCATGCGAACGCGCGATACGACAACTGCAGATTCTTCTGTCCCGGCATCGCCTTCATGAATCCCGGGCGAAAGTTATATTCCGCCCGAAACCCAACTCGCGTCAGCGCGTTCTCCGTCCGCCCCTTCACCCGCGCCCACATCAGCCGGCCCTTCTCAGTCGAATCGGTCCCGGCGCCCGACACATAGACGAATGCGATCCCAGGATTCACCTTCACCAGCGTCTCGGCAAAGTGCAGCGTCGTGTCATACGTAATCCTCGTGTAGTCCGCCTCACTCTTCCCCACTGAACTCACACCGGCGCAGAAGAAGCACGCATCGTATCCCGCGAGTTCGCCCGCCGCATTCTCCACCTTCATAAAGTCGGGCACGACCAGTTCCTTCACCTTCGGTGGCAATGCCCCATACGCCTTCCGGCTGACGAGCAGGATCTCGCTCACAGCCGGGTTCTCGACGCACTCCAGCATCACTCCCTCCCCCACCATCCCCGTCGCACCCGTAATGATGACCTTCATCGCTGCGTTCCCCTACCGGCTTCCTGCTTCCGGCTCGCCCCGACCAATCCCAGCTTCACCAGGCTCTCCGCAGTCGCCACCACGGCGTCTTCCCGCGACCGCGGCTTCCACCCCAGCACCTTCTGCGCATGCTCACTTGTGGCATTCTTGCGCTTCCCCAGCTCCGGCACAATCTGCTTCGCAGCGGGATCGCGCATCGCCACCAGCCGCACAATCCAGTTCGGCAGCTGCATCGTCGGCACCTTCCTGCCCCACTCCCCCATGCTGCTCTTCAGGATCGTCGCGATCTCGCGGAACGAAAGGAAGTCTCCGGCCACCGCCAGGAACCGGTCGCCCTGTGCCTCCGGATGCGTCATGGCCCGCAGGTGTAGATCGGCCACGTCCCGCACATCCACCGCTCCGAACCAGATCTTCGGACACCCCGGCACCGCACCCTCCAGCAGCCGCTGCACAATCAGGATCGACGTCGACAAGTCGGGCCCCAGCACCGGTCCGAACACGCCCACCGGGTTGACCACCGCCAGTTCCAGCCCGCCGCGCTCCCGTCCCATGAAGTTCCACGCCTCGTGCTCCGCCAGCGTCTTTGACTTCACGTAGGGCAACACATCTTTGCCCTTCAGGTTCGTCCAGTTTGCCTCCGTGAACGGCTTGTCCTGCTGTTTATGCCCGTATCCAATCGCCGCAAACGACGAGGTCAGCACCAACCGCTTCACTCCCGCGTCGCGCGCCGCCCGCAACACCCGCAGCGTCCCTTCGACTGCCGGCCGAATGATTTCGCTCTCGTCCTCCGGCACTCGTGCAGGAAATGGCGACGCCACATGCAGCACGTACTCGCACCCCTTCATTGCCGGAGCCCAGCCCTCGTCCTGCAGCAGATCGGCCGCATAGAAGGTCAACCGGTCTCCCGGCTCCGCGCCACCCACCTTGAGCAGTGCCCGCACATCGGCCTCGCGGCCCAGCGATCGCACCGTCGTCCGCACGGTGTACCCCGCTTCCAGCAGTTGCAGAATGCAATGGCTCCCGATAAAACCGGAACCGCCCGTCACCAAAACCGTGCTCATCCGTCCTTGCCCTCGTCCTCGAATTCCCTGCCAGGATTATCTACCGCTCCCCGGCTCAACGGCCCGTTCACCGGTTGCCAGACTCGCTTCATCACAACAGCCACGACATTCATCCGTGACCACGGTACCTTGAACTCGTCGAGGACCAGCCCCTCTATGAACGACGTCCGCTACGCCCTCCGCATCCTGCGCAAATCTCCGCTCTTCACCGCGGCCGTCGCCCTCACCATCGCGCTCGCCATCGGAGCCAACGTCACCATCTTCAGCATCGTTAACGCCGTGCTCATCCGATCGCTGCCCTTCAGAAATCCCTCCACCCTCGTCCAGGTCGCCGAGAAGAATGACAAGCTGCATCTGCCCAGCTTTGGCACCTCGGTCCTCAACTTCATCGACTGGCGCGACCAGAACCACTCCTTTGAACAACTCGCCGCCATCAGCTACGCCACCTACACCCTTACCGATGCAGGCGACCCCGAGCAACTCACCGGTAACCCAATCAGCCCCGCGCTGACGCGCGTTCTCGGACTGGACCCGATCGCAGGCCGCGACTTCAACAACAACGAAGAGAAGCCCGGCGCCGCCGCCGTCGTCATGCTGGGCGAAGGTCTGTGGAAACGCCGCTTCGGAGCGGATCCCTCCGTCATCGGCCGCACCATCACTCTCAACGGCCAGGCCACCACCGTGGTCGGCATTGCACCCGCCGCGCTCAATCTCCTCAGCGGCGGCGACCTCTACACGCCACTCGTCATCGATCCGCCCAACGAGAACCGTCTCAATCACGTCAACACGATCTTCGCCCGCCTTAAGCCCGGCGTCTCCATCGCGCAGGCCCAGGCGGAGATGAACGCCATCTCCATCCACGATGGCCAGGTCCATCCCGAGATTCACGACTGGGGCGTCCGCCTCCTCACCATGCAGGACACCTTTGTCAGCTCCGACCTCAGAACCGGTCTGCTTGTCCTCATGTTCGCCGTTCTTCTCGTGCTGCTCATCGCCTGCGCCAACATCGCCAATCTGCTGCTGGCCCGTGCCGCAGCGCGCCAAAGCGAAATGGCCATGCGAACCGCGATGGGCGCCACCCGCCGTCGCCTCATCCGCCAGCTCTTGATTGAAAGCATCGCCCTATGTTGCGGCGGCGGCCTTCTCGGACTCGTCACCGCTATTGCCGCGCTCCGCCTCATCAATCACACCCTGCCGCCCTACACTCTTCCGGTTCCGGCCATCGCCATGGATGCCAACGTCGCCTGGTTCGCGGTCGGCATCACCCTGTTCACTGGATTCCTCTTCGGCCTTGCGCCCGCTGTGCGCGGCTCACGCACGAACCTCAGTCAGGTCCTTCGCCAAAGCGGACGCGGCCTTGCCGGTTCTGCCGGCGCGCGTCTCCGCAACGGGCTGGCAGCCCTCGAACTAGCGCTCGCTACCATCCTGCTCATCGGCGCCGGCCTTCTCCTTCAAACCCTCGCCAACCTCGAGCGCGTCCAGCTTGGGTTCCAGCCTCACGGCCTGCTCACCTTCCAGCTCAGCCCCCCTCCGGCAAAATATCCCGTCACCGGCGGCGCTGCGCAGCTCTTCCGCGCTCTCATCGACCGCCTCAACGCGATTCCCGGCGTCCGCAGCGCAGCGGTCTCCAGCGGCATTCCCTTCGGGGCCGGCAACTACACCACTCACCCCATGTTCACCACCGGCGCATCCGCGCTCCCTCCATCGACGCTGGTCCCTATCGACTGGCGCATCGTCAGCCCTGGCTACTTCGCGACGATGAACATCCCTCTTCTCCATGGTCGCGACTTCACAGATGCTGACAACTCCACCACCGCCGGCGTCCTCATCGTCAGCCAGTCCACCGCTAGAAAATTCTGGGGCGATCTCGATCCCCTCGGCCGCATCCTCCACCCGTCTGCAGTTCCCAAACAAGCCATCACCGTCATCGGCGTTGTCGGCGACGTCCGCGACACCGCCCTCAATCAGGAATCGCCGCAGCTCTACTACCCCATGGCCGCTCGCGTCGCCGGGCTCATGGACGTTGTCGTTCGCACCAACTCCACTCCCGGCGCCGTTCTCCCCGCCGTCCGTCAAAAAATCCGTGAACTGGATCCCCAGCTCGCCCTCGCCAACATCCGTACGGAAGACGAGTGGCTCTCCAATAGCGCCGCGCAGCCGCGCCTCAACAGCGTGCTGCTTGGCGTCTTCGCCGCGGTCGCGCTGCTCATCGCCTCCATCGGAATCTATGGCATCCTCGCCTATTCCGTCAGCCAACGCACCGGCGAGATCGGAGTCCGTATGGCCCTCGGCGCCTCTCGCCCCCACGTTCTCCGCCTCATCGTCACAGAAGGCCTGACCGTCACCGCCCTCGGCGTCGGCGTTGGCCTCATCGGTGCTCTCGCTCTCGGCCGCGTTCTCTCGAGCCTGGTTTTCGGCGTCAAGGTGCACGATCCCTCCATCTTCACCATCGCTGCGGTCACGCTCACTGCGGTCGCGCTTGCCGCCTCCATCGTCCCCGCGCTGCGCGCCTCGCGCGTCGATCCCATGGTCGCCCTGCGCCACGAGTAACATCTGCAACGCCTCTCTGGTGCGATCACCAGAGGATGATTACCTTTTTCTCTCTTAGGCCCGGGCAACTATTGCCCTGCCTGAGTGTGTCCTAAGAGCAGCCGTAGAACCTCCTTGAAGACTCATCACCTTTGCGTTCTGCTTGTCTGCCGGGTTCTCTCATGTGTGGTTCTCTCGTGTGTGATTTCCTGCGGAGGCACTGCCGGCTCCGCACCACCGCAAGCTACCTCCCCCGCCATCTCTTCCGTCGCGCCGTCGTGCTCTCCCACCACCGTGATCACGGGCGCAACGTCCCAATGCACGGCCAGCGTCCAGGGAACTGGCAGCTTCACCTCTGCCGTCACCTGGTCTGTCACAGGCGGAGGCACAATTTCCGCCACCGGCCTCTTCACCGCACCCTCCGCTGCCGCAAATGTCACCGTCACTGCGACCAGTACAGAAGACCCAACGAAATCGGGCGGAGCCTCGATCACGGTGCAGGCCGCCGCTCCTCCTCCGCCGCAGGTTCCAGCAAGTCATCATGTCGTTCTCGTCATGGAGGAGAACCAGAGCTACTCCACTGTCGTCGGCAATTTGGCGTGGCCAAATCTAAACGGCCTCATCGGCCACGGCGCACTGCCGACGAACTACTACGCCGACTCCCATCCCTCCATCGGCAACTACTTCATGCTGACCACCGGCCAGCTTCTCACCACCGACGACAACTCGACGCAGGTCTTCAACGTCGACAACATCGCCCGCCGCATGCTGTCTTCGGGAGTGAGCTTTCGCGTCTACGCCGAAGGCATCACGCAGGGATACACGGGCGGCAACACCGGCCTCTATCTGATCCGGCACAATCCCTTCGCGATGCTCTCCGACGTCGCCAGCAACCCACAGGTCGCGAACGAAGTCCTTTGCCCCTTCTCGCAATTCGCCACTGACCTCGCCAACAACGCGCTGCCCGACTTCTCCTTCATCGTCCCCAACGTCGACGACGACGCGCACGACGGCACGCCGCAACAGGCAGACACCTGGCTCCAGACCAACATCGTCGCTGCGCTTTCCGCGAGCACCGCGTTTCAGTCCGGCGGCGACGGCCTGCTCATCGTCGACTTCGACGAAGCCGCTGACTCCGACACAACCAACGGAGGCGGCCACGTCTCTCCGGTCCTCTGGGGTCCCAACGTCAAACCTGGTTTCAAGCAGACTTCCGCCACCCTCTATCAGCACGAGAGCATGCTGCGCACCATCATGGATGCCCTGAACCTGGCCAGTCCGCCCGGCGCTGCCGCCACCGCGCCCTCCATGACCGAATTCTTTGTGCAGCAATAGCCTGAGCGATCCCACCCTCTCCATTCGCAGAGCGCGTCGAACGGCATCGTTTGACGCTCCCTCCATTGACGCTACAGTCAACACCCCACACCCCTGCAGCATCCGAATGACATAAGCGGACGCAGCGTTCCTCAGATCCCGCGCAGTTCTTCGCAAGCAAAATTTCTCTGGGAGTACATCAAAAATGAAGCGCATTGCTTTGCTGATTGGCTTGGGCCTGCTGACGGCGTCGCCGTCCTGGCTGGCGGCTCAGGAATATGGGAGCGCCACGCACGGTGAAGTCGGTGTCTACGCCGACTACTTCCGCTTTAGCCCCGGCGGACAGAACCAAAACTTCGTCGGCGCCGGTGGACGCGCCGCCTACCGCTTCCACTGGATGGCGATCGAAGCGGAGATGAACTACGACTTCGCCCGCAACTTCACCACCACCCAGACCACCAACTCCGGCACTACCGTGACCACCACCTTTGTCAAAACCGGCGTCCGTCCGCTCACCGGCCTCTTTGGCCCGGTCTTCTACGCCGGCACTGGCCGGCTCCGTGCCTTCGTCACCGGCAAGGTTGGCTTCATCAACTTCAGCACGACGAACAACAGCAACGTGGTTTCCCAATCCACGTTCACCAATTCTGTTGAAGGCGTCGGCGGTCCCGGCACTCACCTCGCGCTCTATCCGGGTGGCGGCCTCGAAGGCTATGCGGGACCCTTCGGCATCCGTCTCGAAGGCGGCGATGAGGTCTTTCTCAATAACGGCACCTTCAATAACCTCCGCGTAACCCTCGGCCCCGAGCTTCGCTTCTGAGCAGCCGGCGCGGCCCGATTCATCCCAGCTGAAACCTTGTTCGTCACCGAAGACGCTCCCTCACCGGAGCGTCTTCTTGTTTGCGGCTCGGCTGTTTAGAATGGCTGGCACTGTTCTTTCAGGAGCCTTCCGGATGCTGAATGGCCGTGCCACGCTTGCCTCTTCGTTTGCCCTGGTCTGTCTCGCCTTCGGCGCCGTTTCCTTCTATGCGCACTCGCAGTCCGACGACCCCGCTGACAAATACGTCTGGCTGGAAGACGCGACCGGTGCCCGCGCCATGGACTGGGTCAAAGCCGAAGACGCCCGCACCGCCAAAGTGATCGAGGCTCATCCGCGCTTCGCCGCCTTCAATGACGCGGCTCTCAAGGTCAGTGAAGATCCCAGCCGCCTGCCAATTCCCGGCCTCCGCGGCGACGACGTCTATAACTTCTGGAACGACGAAAAGAACGTTCGCGGCTTGCTCCGCAAGACGACCCTCTCCGATTACTCGACGCCCAATCCACACTGGCAAACCGTCCTCGACGTTGACGCCCTCGGCAAGGCGGAAAACACCAGCTGGGTCTTCCATGGCGCCAACTGCCTCTATCCCGGCGATCAATACTGCGTCTTCGACCTCTCCGTCGGCGGCGAAGATGCCTCCACGTCGCGCGAGTTCGATATCAAGCAGAACAAGTTTGTCGACGGCGGCTTCAGCTCGCCCCACAGCAAGCAGGAAATTGCGTGGCGTGACAAAGACACGCTGCTCATCGCTCGCGACTGGGGTGCCGGCAGCATGACGCAGTCCGGTTACCCCTTCATCGTCAAGGAGTGGAAGCGCGGCACGCCGCTCGACAGCGCGAAGGAAATCTTCCGCGGCGAACCTACCGACATCTTCGCTCACGCGTTCGTCCTCGACGACGCCCAGGGCGACAAGCTCGTCGCCTTCGAGCGCAATGTCTCCTTCTTCGAATCTCGCTGGTGGGTCCAGACGCCGGCTGGCCTGAAGGAACTTGCCATTCCCCACAAGGCTCAGCCCGCCGGTCTGCTCTCCGGCCGTCTCCTCATCGAGTTGCATGAAGACTGGACTCCGGGCAGCACCAAGTTCACCCAGGGCTCTCTGGTTTCCGTTCGCCTCGCCGACGTCCTCCGCGACCCAACGCACCTGAGTCCCGCCGTCGTCTTCGCTCCCACCTCCGACGAATTCCTCAACGGGAGTGCCACCACGCACTCTCGTCTCATCGTCGCTACACTCAAGCATGTCCTTGGCCGCGCCTACGTCTACACGCCCACCGGCAAAGACGGCTGGTCCATTAAGACGCTCGATGTCCCCGACAACAGCGCCGTCAATATCGTCACCGCCAGCGACGCCAACGAAACCTTCTTCCTCAGTTCTCAGGGATTTCTGACTCCGCCCTCGCTCCTCCAGGGCGATGCGGCCACCGGCCATCTCACGCTCTCCCGCTCGCAACCGCCGCTCTTTGATGCTTCCCAGGACACTGTCGAGCAGCTCTTCGCCACATCGAAAGACGGCACCAAAGTCCCGTACTTCATCGTTCATCGCAAAGACATGCAGATGAACGGCCAGAACCCCACGCTGCTCAATGCCTACGGTGGATTTGAAGTCTCGGAGACCCCCGCCTACTCTGCCATCCGCGGCAAGCTGTGGCTGGAAAAAGGCGGCGTCTTTGTCCTCGCGAACATTCGCGGCGGTGGCGAGTTCGGCCCTGCGTGGCACGAAGCCGGCCTCAAGACGCATCGTCAGGTCATCTACGACGACTTCGCTGCCGTTGCCCAGGACCTCATCGCGCGCAAGATCACTTCACCCCGGCACCTCGGCATCATCGGCGGCTCTAACGGCGGCCTGCTCATGGGCGTGGAGATGACCCAGCATCCCGACCTCTACAACGCCATCGTCATTCAGGTGCCGCTCCTCGACATGCTCCGCTTCGAGCACATTGCTGCCGGCGCCAGCTGGGTCGGCGAATACGGATCGGTCACCAATCCTGACGAGCGCGCGTTCCTCGCCGGCATCTCGCCGTACAACCAGCTCAAGTCCGACGTGAAATATCCCGAGCCCTTCATCTTCACTACCACCCGCGACGATCGCGTCGGCCCGCAGCACGCGCGCAAATTCGCCGCCAAAATGGAGGAGTTCCACGAGCCCTTCCTCTATGACGAAATCACCGAAGGCGGACACGGCGCAGGCGCGGACCTGAAACAATCCGCCCGCTCCTGGGCCGAAACCTATGTCTACCTCGCCGAGAAGTTGATGGAGCCCGGCGCGTCACCCCAGTAACAGAAACCCCCTGCGTCGGCGTCGTCAGCGAGTGGCGGCGCCGCGCAACCTTCCTTCCACCCCATCGAAAACGCGCACCGCGCGTCCGCAATCACCGGCCCTCGAAGCCCGCCAATTGTCATTCCTTTGTCACCGAAGCCCGTATCCCTCTGGAATGCCCGGGCCCTCGTGGCGTCCGACCTACCCCTGCCCGGATAGTGGTATTCTCGCCACCTTCTGGCCCTCCTAGACTAGCCCCGGATTTCCAAAACACTCTCCACTGCGTCCCCAGATCCCCGGCGGAAGAGCGTTAATACTCGGCGATCATCACGGATTTAAGGGCTCCTTATGCGATTTCAAGGCCCGACTGCGCTCCTGGTCTTTACCGCGCTGGCGATCACCGCCAGTGCTGAGAACATTACCGGCACAATTCTGATCAAGAAGAAGCTCACCCGGCGCAGCGTCACGCCGTCCGTCTCGGTCTATCAGCGTGGCGCCACCGTCGAACTCGGCGAGGATGCTCAGACCGATCCGCTCTCGTTCGAACGCACCCGCGTCGTCATCTGGATTGAAGGCTCAACGCCCGCCTCCCTTGTTCCCTCCAGCGCCACTGTAGCTCCCGTTCCCCAGGTCGCGCAGCTCGATCGCCGCTTCTCCCCCGACCTCCTTGTTATCCCCGCCGGATCCATCGTCACGTTCCCCAATATGGATCCCATCTTCCACAACATCTTCTCTCTCTCCCGCGCGAAGAGCTTCGATCTCGGCAGCTACGACCAGGGCCAGACCCGCAAAGTCGCCTTCCCAAAACCCGGCATCGTCGACGTCTATTGCCACCTCCACCCCAACATGGAAGCCACCATCGTCGTCACGCCGAACCGCTGGTACGCACGCGCCGACGGCTCCGGCCAATATCGCATCCCCGATGTTCCACCCGGGCAGTACACCGTCGTTGCCTGGCACAAATACGCCGGATTCTTCCGCAAGTCCATCAACCTCGAAGCGGGACACGACGGCGTCGCCGACTTCTTCATCCCACTCGAAGCTGACGCGAAGTAGGTGCCCCCTTTGACCACCCGCTTTCGCACTCGCGCTTTCCTGATTTGCTTCATACCCTTTGCTGCCGTTCTTGCGGGCAGCTTCTGGATGGTGCAGCGCTTCGTGCAGTCCACGGTGCGCGATGGCCTCCGTGTGTCTCTCCGCGAAAACCAGGCCACTATCGCCAGCATGCGCGCTCTGGGAGATCAGAGAAGCAGCCGCTTCCTCAAAGTCGTGGGTGAGAATGCCGCTCTCAAGGCCGGAATCCAGCTCCTTCTATCCAACTCTGAAAGCCCGGCAGCCCGTAGAACCGTCGAAGACCAGCTTCGCGAACTCGGCCAGCACATGGGCTTCGACTTCTTCCTCGTCTCGGCTCCCAATGGCGCCCCTCTCGCCGGCGTCGTCCGCCAGAATGACGCGAACCGAACCCAGCTTGTTCCTCTCGACACTACCCATCTCGATCGCTCTGGCTCCGGCATGCTCGTGCTCAACGGCCGCACCTTCGTGCTCGCCTCCGTCGCCATCGATCAGGACAATGGAAACCTCGGCTCGCTCTCCATCGGTGAAATCTTCAACTTCTCCGGCCTCGCCTCGCCCGCAGTCCTTCTCCATAACGGACAGGTCATTGCCTCCAACATTCCGAACCTTCCGATGAATCGCCTCACCGCCAGCCTCGCCGGCTGCAGCGATCGCGCCGAGTGCAATCTCCGCCTGCAGAACGCCAACTGGATCTCCGTGCCCCTGCAATCCTGGAGCGGTGGCTACCTCCTGCGCAGCCTCGCCAACGTCGACGCCGCCACCGCGCCGATTCAGGTCCGCCTCCACAATCTGTTCCTCAGCCTGGCGCTGATCTGTTTCTCCATCGTCTTCCTCTCCAGCATTCTGTCCGCGCGCTCCATCGTGGAACCCATCTCTGCCGTTGTCTCGCATCTGCAGAATGCAGCAGGCACCGGCGTTCTGTCCCAGTTGGAGGGTCCGCCC
This sequence comes from uncultured Acidobacteriaceae bacterium, assembly GCA_963705765.1. Classification (GTDB taxonomy): domain Bacteria; phylum Acidobacteriota; class Terriglobia; order Terriglobales; family Acidobacteriaceae; genus Palsa-343. The sequence continues at coordinate 152,640 of CAVPKU010000059.1, forward strand.
TCTCCGATCCTCGAAATCCGCGAACTCGCCGACATCTTTAACCAGGCCGCCGCATCCGTCCGCGCCTCCAGCGAAAAACTCCAGGACGCTTATCTCGAATTCGTTGGATCGCTCGCCAGCGCTCTCGACGCCCGCGACCGCTATACTTCCGGCCACAGCCGCCGCGTCAGTCGACTCTCCTGCGCCGTCGCCTCCGCCATGAACCTCGCCGCGGCTGACGTCGAACGCATCCGCATCGGCGCGCTGCTGCACGACATCGGCAAAATCGGCATCGCCGACCATGTCCTGCAAAAACCCGGCCGCCTCACCGACGAAGAGTGGCACATCATCAAACAGCATCCCGTCATCGGCCGCCGCATCCTCGAAGGTGTGCATGGGTTCGCACCCTACCTCGACGCCGTCGAGTTGCACCATGAGAACTGGGATGGCAGCGGCTATCCCCACGGTCAGGCCGGCGTCGAAACCCCCGTCGATGCCCGCATCATCCACATCGCCGACGCCTACGACGCCATGACGACCGACCGCTCCTACCGGCGGGCCATGACCCACGACCGCGCTTTCTCCATCCTCGCCGAAAACGCCGGCCGCCAGTTTGACGCCCGCATCGTCGCCGTTTTCCTCAGCCTCCCTCTCGATCTCCTCATGCGGCACGAGACCGAGCTTCGCTTCGACGAAGAAGAGCTCGCCATGGCGGTGCTCAATTGAGGACGACCGTCCGCGCCGCGACCCTCGGCCTGGCGCTCGCTGCGGCCTCATGCCTGTGCGCCCAGGAAGCTTCTTCCGGACTCGACCTTCGCGAGACGATCAGTGGCCTCGGCGCGGCCTCCGGTGCCCTTTCCAACCCGCCCCGCTCCGGCTCTGCATTCGCCGCGGGCTTTCGCTCTCTTACCTATCCCACCTGGAAGATCAACACCAACTGGACCGTCACCGGCACCTGGCAGTTCGTGACTCGCCCGTACTTCTACCAGGACTTCACCACCAACGGGTATGGAGCGAAAGGCTATCTCCTCCAATCCTCGCTCAACTACTCGCGCGTCTCCGACAAGGGTTCACTCCTTGTGCGCGCCGGCGTTCTTCCCACCGCTTTCGGCTCCTTCCTTCTTCGCTACGACGACGCCAGCAATCCCCTGATCGACATGCCGCCGCAGTACGGCTACTACTACAGCGCCGTCACCACCGCCGGACTTCCCGGAGCCCAGATCGACGTCACCCGCAGCAAGGTCGATGCCCGCCTTCAATTCGCCAATTCCTCCCCCGCCAATCCGCGCAGCCTCTTCGCTCGGGATCAATACGGCAACTGGGCTGGGGGCGCCGGATACACCCTCCGCCAGGGATTGCGCGTTGGCGTCGACGCCTACCGCGGCCCGTATCTCAGCCGCGATTTCGCTTACTTCTTCCCTGGCGAAAGCAATCCCAGCACTCTCCCCGCCACCGGTCTCGGCGTGGATGCACAGTGGTCGCGCGGTCACACCAGCCTTCAGTTTGAGGAAGACCATTTCCTCATGCCCTACGCAGTAATTCCCGACTTCCACGAAACAGCGGGCTACCTCGAACTCAAACAAGTCCTCACTCCCCGCTGGTACATCGCCTTCCGCCCCAGCTACACCGCCGCGAGTTTCGGTGGCGACATGCGAGAACTCGAATCCGGCATCGCTTACCGCCCCACTCGCTTTCAACTCGTCAAGCTCGACTACGAAGTCGAGCACTACACCCAGGGCACGCCGCGCAACGAGAACACCGTTGCCCTCCAATGGGTCCTGACCCTGGACAAATCTATCGCCGCCCGATAAGCAGCGATGTTGTTGCGTCTCCTGTCTCCTGTCTCCTCCATACCCCACTCAAACGTTTTATCTTGACGATCGCCACCCCCTCCCATTAGCATTTTCCAGTTCGAGGTGACTATGCAGGTTTTCTCTCTTTCTGCGCCGCGTTGGCTGCGCCTTGCCTCTGCTGCGGTGCTGCTCACTGCCCTTTCTGCCTACTCTCAGACTCCCAAACCCGACGCGCGCGCCTGGATGAATAAGTCTCTCTCTCCCGATGAGCGCGCTGATCTGGTCATCAAGGAAATGACCCTCGACGAAAAGATGAACTTCGTTCATGGCACCGGCTGGAACGGCCTTCGTCCCGACGCCGAAATCCCCAAAGGCTCTCTCGGCGGCGCCGGATACGTGCAGGGCGTTCCGCGCCTCGGTATCCCCGGCATCAACATGGCCGACTCCGCCGTCGGCATTCGCCTTGCCGCCCAGGGCAGCCACTACGCCACGCTCCTGCCCTCCGTCCTTGGTGCTGCCTGCACATGGGATAAGGACGCGCTCTTCCTTTACGGCTCCGTCATCGGCCGCGAACTGCGCGACACCGGCTACAACATGTCCATCGGCGGCGGCGTCGACATCGCCCGCGACCCGCGCAACGGCCGCAACTTCGAATACGCCGGAGAAGACCCGGTCCTCGCCGGCACCATGGTCGGCCAGCTCGCGCGTGGCGTCCAGGACGAACCAGGTCATGGGCGATATCAAGCACTACGCCTTCAACGACCAGGAAACCGGCCGCAACGTCGTCAACGTCATCCTCGATGAGCGCGCCGCTCGCGAGAGCGACCTGCTCGCATTTCAGATCGCCATCGGCCTCGCACATCCCGCCGGCGTCATGTGCTCTTACAATCGCGTCACCGTCACCCCCAACTCCCCAACCGACTGGGCCTGCGAGAACGACTACCTCCTCAATCAGGTCCTTAAAAAAGACTTCGACTTTAAGGGCTTCGTCGTCTCCGACTGGGGCGGCACGCACTCCACCGCGCATGCCATCACCTCCGGCCTCGATCAGGAGCAGCCTGGCTCGCAGTATTTTGGCGATCCGCTCAAACAAGCCGTCCAGAGCAACCAGGTTCCCATGTCCCGTCTCGACGACGCGGTCCATCGCGTCCTGCGCAGCATGTTCGCCAATGGTGTCATCGACAATCCGCCCGTCACCCAGGTTGTCGATCCGTTCCGCGGCCGCGACGACGCCGAGCACATCGCCGACGAAAGCATTGTTCTCCTGAAGAATGCCGGCGACATCCTTCCGCTTAAAGCATCGTCCGTGCAGTCCATCGCCATCATCGGCTCCCATGCCGACGTCGGCGTTCTCTCCGGCGGCGGATCGGCACAAGTCGACGCCCCCGGCGGCAATGCTGCCCCGACCCATCAGCACCAGGGCGGCGCGGAGTGGATGGAAGCCGTCTACTTCCCCTCATCACCGCTGAAGGAAATCCGCCGCCGTGCCGCAGGCGCGAAGGTAGAGTTCGATCCTGGTAATCCGGCCTCGGCCGCGAAGCTCGCCGCCGCCTCGCAGATCGCCATCGTCTTCGTCAACCAGCCCATGAGCGAAGGTAAAGACTCCGCGACCATCGGCCTGCCCGGCAATCAGGACGCGCTCGTAGACGCCGTAGCCGCGGCCAATCCGCACACCATCGTCGTCATCGAAAACGGCGGCCCTGTCTCCATGCCCTGGATCGATAAAGTACAGGGTGTAATTGAAGCCTGGTATCCCGGCATCGGCGGTGCGCAGTCTCTTGCCGGAATCCTCTTCGGTGACGTCAATCCCTCCGGCCGTCTCGCCATCAGCTTTCCGAAAAACGACGATCAACTGCCCCACCCCCAGGTCCCCGGCATCGACCTGATCAAGAACCCCGGCGAGCGCCATCATCGTCCCGGCGAACTGCCGCTCTTCGACGCGCCCGTCACAGAAGGTGTCCGTGTCGGTTACAAATGGTTCGAGTCCGAAAAGAAGGACCCTCTCTTCTCCTTCGGTTACGGCCTTTCCTACACCACGTATGAGTTCTCCGCCCTGAAGGCCTCTCGCGACGAAGTCACCTTCACCGTCCGCAACAGCGGCAGCCGCGCAGGAACCGAAGTCGCTCAGGTCTACGCCACTCTCCCCGCCGCGACCGGCGAATCGAACTTCAAACGCCTCGTCGCATGGGAGCGCGTCGCCGTCGGTCCCGGCGAATCGAAAACCGTAACCCTCAAACTCGATCCGCTCTACCTGTCCATCTACGACACGGCAAAGAGTGCGTTTACCCTGGCCCCCGGCGACTACACAATCTCCGCCGGCTCCTCCTCCAGCGACACGCCACTCACCGCAACTGTCCACGTCGCCGACTAAAACAGCATCAGCTCAAACAAAAGGGCCCCGGATGCAAACATCCGGGGCCCTTTCTATTCCCTATTCGGCTACTCCCTAGTTGGTTCCAAACATCGCGTTCGCCGGCTGCGCGCTCACCGTACTCGCCGGGGGATGCGCTCCCGCGCCTTTGCCCCCTTCATGGCCCGATCCGTCCAGCTCGACCTTGCCGGAGAAGATCGCATTGTCTTCCACTGAAAGCCGCGCCGCCCGGATGTCGCCAGTCACCCGGCTTCCCGCTCGCAACTCCACACGGCCGAGAGCATGAATGTCGCCCTGCAGCGAACCCTGCACCACCACATCCCTCGCCGTCACATTGGCCGTCACCCGCGCATTCGCGCCGATCGTCAGCCGGTGTTCGTTCATCGTGATCGTGCCTTCTACCAGACCCTCAACGATCAAGTCCTCATTGCCTTTCACTTCTCCGCGAATCTGGACAGACTTCCCCACAACCGCTGCTGCTTCTCCCGGCATTGCTCGAACTCCCCTCTTTTATTGGCTCTCAGGCTTTCTCGCACTATACGCAACGCCACGTTTCCCCGCAACAACTTTGCCTTCGCCGGTCGCGTGCACGGGCCGGACTCACTCCCCTGCGCTCGCCGGGAGCATCTTCGCCGCCCCACGCAACAGTTCCGCCTCCTTCTCCAGCGCCGCCGACACGATCCCCATCTGCTGATCTGCCAGCGCCCACTGTTTCTGCTCGATCGCCTCCCTCACTCCCGGAATCGTCTTCACGTCGTATCCCGTATACAGCCCAGGCGCGTACAACAGATTCCCGAACCACGGACGCCCCGGCAATCCCTGGGGGTTGATCAGCAGCCGCTCGCTGCGAATCAGTTCCGGATTCACCCCCGCAGGCCCCTCGCCTTTCGCCGCCGCATAGGCCTTATCAAACGCCTTCGCCGCTTCCGTCAGATCATCCGACGCCTGCTGCAGAGGCGCGAAATTCAGATACGGAGGAATCGCCTCCTCCTCCGGCGGCACCCTATGCTTCTTCGGATCGTAGAGCGCCTTGTACACGCCCTCTGTGATCTCCCGATCCCGCTCCTTCGCCTCGTCCCGCTTCTGTTGCGCCAGCGCCTGCAGCTGCGTCAGATACAAATGCACCGTGTCTGCCAGATCCGAATACTGAAACGGCAGCAGATCCGCATCCGCCATCCGCATCACCATCGTCCCCGCGGTCTGCGCCAAGGTCCGCCCGTAGCTGAAGTCCGTATCCTGGAACTTCGTGTACCACGCAAAATCGTCGTAAATGGAGTGATACTGCCCGGCCTCGTCTTCGCCGCCATAGCCAAAGTCGAGGCTCGGGACGCCCAGGTGATCCACGAACACCGTGAAGTCCGAGCCCGAACCGAGCGCCGGAATCCGCAAATCCGCCCGCGAACGAATCTCGGAGCGATCCTGGGGCGAAGCCTGCGAAATCGCCACCAGCTTGTCCCGCTTCCACACCGGCATCTTCGTTTCCGGATCCTCGATGTCCTTCGTCACGTCGTTCACGAAGTTTTCCAGAGAATGTGAACCCGCCGCAAAGAAGTACCCGCGGTCATTCGTGTCCGAATTGAAATACGCCACCGCATGCGCCTTCAACTCATCCGCATGCGCTTCGCCCCACTCCGTCGACCCCAGCAGCGCTGGCTCCTCCCCATCCCAGAAGCAATAGATGATCGTCCGCGCCGGTTTCCATCCCTGCTGTACCAGCGCCCCCAGCGACCGCGCCTCTTCCAGTTCCGCGCTCGTGCCTGATAACGGATCCTCCGCGCCATTCACCCACGCATCGTGATGATTGCCGCGAATCACCCACTCATCCGGAACCTTCGCCCCCGGAATCTTCACTACCACGTCGTACAGCGGCTTACGGTCCCAGTTGAACGCCAGCGCCAGATGCACCTTCGCCGTGCTCGGCCCCACGTGATACGTAAAGGGCAACGCGCCGCGCCACGCCTCTGGCACCGTCTCGCCGCCCAGCGACTGCAGCAGTGGCGTCGCATCCGCATACGAAATGGGCAGCACCGGAATCTTCGTGATCGTCTGCACCTGATCCAGCGGAATCAGCTTCGGATGACTGCCCTCCACCGCGCCCACTCCCGGCGTCTGCGGATCGCCCGGATACAGCGGCATATCCATCACGCTGCCGCGCTGCGCTCCATCCGCAGGCCGCATCGGCCCCTTCGGATAAACATCGCCTTCGTAATACCCGTCATCGCGTGGATCGGAATAGATCAGGCATCCTACCGCACCATGTTCCGCCGCCACCTTCGGCTTGATGCCGCGCCAGCTCATCCCATAGCGCGCGATCACGATGGCGCCCTTCACCGAGATGCCCATTCGGTCCAGCACCTCGTAGTCCTCTTGCCTCCCGTAGTTCACATACACCAGCGGCGCCGTCACATCGCCATCACGCGAATACGCGTTATACGTCGGCAACTGCTCGCTCTGCTGATCCGAGGTCGGATCGCCCGCTACCGGCGGTTCCTGCAGCTTCGCCTTGAACGGCTCCGGCCCCAGCAGCTCCAGCAGCCGCGACTTCGGCGTCGGAAACAATGTCGTGAACTGCTCGATCTGCGCGTCCAGCCCAAACGACTTCAGCTGCGCCAGCAACCACTCTGCATTGTCCTTGTCATACGGCGACCCCACATGGTGCGGCCGTGCCGAAAGCCGACGCATGTTCTCACGAATATGATCGCGATCCGGCAACGCTCGATACTTCTGCTCCCAGTTCGTCTCGGTCGCTGAGTCCGCGGCCGTGTACCCGCGGAGAGGAGTCCCCTCGTCAACAGCGTGGGCGGTGAAAGCAAACAGAAAGGCAGCTGCGATGGCAAGGCGCATTCGTTCCCATCCTTCATTTTTGGCAATTTGCAACAGCGACGGTTACACAACAGGGGAAAAAGAAGATCGGCGAACTGGTTTCGTAACACTATATAGCCTGTCGAGCCGAATCTCCTTCAGGCAATCCGCCGCTGTGCCGCGCCCGGCCACAACTCCGCCTGCACCGGCCATGCCGGCTTCTTCCCCGGTAACGGCTCATCCCCAAACCGCTGCTCGAGTCCATGCTTCCGCACCACCGCCCGCACCAGTGCCGACACCCGCTCCTGATAAGCCTTCGAGACGAACGCCCTCTCCCCATACCGCGACTGATACATCTTTTCCAGTTCCGGAAAATTCTCCCGGACAAAGTGCAGAAACACCGGCTTCGAGCACGGCTTCAGGAACAGCGGCTGCGCCGAAAAGAAGCTCGCTCCCGCCCTCTTTACCCGCCGCGCCATCGCATCCAGCGCCCGCGGCGTGTCCGTGATCCCCGGCATCAGCGGCGAACACAAAACGCCCGTCCTGATTCCTGCCGCCCGCAATCGCTCCACCGTTCTGAACCGCAGATCCGGCCGCGGTGCTCGCGGCTCCAGAACCCGCGCCAGGTCTGCCTCCAGCGTCGTAATCGTCAGCGCCACCGATAGCCGGTTCCGTTCCGCAATCTTTTGCAGTAAATCAATATCGCGCTCCACCAGCGTCGACTTCGTCACGATCCCCAGCCGCAACCCCGCCTGCTCCGCAAACACCTCGAGCAGACCCCGCGTCACCTCCGCCCGCCGCTCGATCGGCTGATACGGATCGGTCGCCGTCCCCAGCGCGATGTACTCCTCCGGCCGCACCCGCCTCAGTTCCTGCCGCAGCAGCCACGCCGTGTTCTGCTTGATGTAAATCTCCCGCTCGAACAGCTCGAAAGCCGAGGTATCGCGGTCGCCTGTATCCGGGGTCCCCAGCGACCCCGGTGTCGGCTCGTTGGGGTGGATGTATTCGTGCGTGTACCGCGCGTAGCAGTAGCGGCACCCAAACTCGCACCCGCGATAAGGATTGATCCCCCACGTCATCCACGGCACTCGCTTCGAATCCACCCGGTTGAGCACCGAGCGCGTCGCCATCGTCCGGAACTCGACCAGATGCCCCGCGTCGGCCGCCTCACCCTCGGCGGCCAGCCGCGCAATCCCAACCGGCCCCTGCCCAAAGATCGGGAAAAGGGTCCCACCTTCCATTATGTTCGCCTTTTCTTCGCCCATGCCGACTAAGCTATCCCCGTCCGCCTCTTGCTGTCAAACCGTCAGCCACTCTCCTGTCTCCTCTCTCCTGTCTCCTGTTCTTTCCCTTGTGACTCCGCGGCACTGACAGGCCGCTGCGTAGCTGCCATGCTTTCGCCGTCGCGCGGTGTGAGCCTTCCGCCGCTCCGGAGGTCGTCATGCCCGCCACCGTGCTTGTAACCTGGGCAACTCGTTATGGATCCACCGAAGAAGTGGCCCACGCCATCGCCGACGACCTTCTCCGCCAGGGTCTTGCCGTCAACGCCCAGCCCATGTCCGAAGTCTCGAGTCTCGAGCACTACAACGCGGTCGTGATCGGATGCGCCCTCTACATCGGCCGCCTGCACAAGGATGCCCGCCGCTTCCTAACCGCCCATCGCGACGAACTCCTCCCCTGCCCCACCGGCATCTTCGTCCTCGGCCCCGTCCACGCTGATGCAAAGGAATTTGCCGAATCGGAAAAGCAGCTCAAAAAGGAGCTCGCAAAATTTCCCTGGTTCACTCCGGTCGCACAGCAGGTCATCGGAGGAAGATTCGATCCGCAGCAGCTGGGCTTTGCCCGCTTCCTGCCCGCGCTCCGCAAAATGCCGGCCAGCGACGCTCGCGACTGGGACGCCATCCACGCCTGGGCCGGCAACCTCCCCGCCGTCCTCCGGCCCGCAACCGCGCGCTAATCCTCCGCTGTCCTGCAGGCCGCTCCGATCCTGCGCAGGTGAGTTCGTCCCCATCCGCAGATCACCTCCAGCACCGGCACCAGCGTCCAGCCATACTTCGAGATCGAGTAGCGCACGCACGGCGGCACGCTGCTCTCCTGCTTCCGTTCCAAAATGCCATCCCGCACCAGTTCCTGCAGGTGCCGGATCAGCATCCGTTCCGTCATCTCCGGAATGCTCCGCCGCAACTCACTCGTCCGCAACGGCCCATTCGAGAGCCGCCACAGAATCGTTCCCTTCCAGCGCCCATCAACCACGGACAACATCGCATCAATAGGGCACGGCGAAATTTCCTTCTTCGATACCGGCATGATCCGACCTCACCACTGACAACTTTGTCAGTACGAACATCTGAGTCAGTATATTCCCAGGCCGCGTCTCATTCCCAGGAGCTGAACCATGACCTCAATTCTTGCTATCGCCACCATCCTCTGCATCGGCCTCATGATCGGCACCGAGTTTGCCGTCTCCGCCTTCATCAATCCCGTTCTGCAGAAGCTCGACGACCGCACTCGCCTCGCCATCATTCGCCTCTTCGCTGCGAAGCTGGGTTTCGCCATGCCCTTCTGGTACGGCCTCAGCCTCCTCCTGCTCCTCGCCGAAACCATCCTCCTCCGTCATCAGCCGCAGTTCCCTCTGCTCGGAGCCGCCACCGCCATCTGGGTCGCCGTCATTGTCCTCACCTTGCTCTTCCTCGTCCCCATCAATAACCGCATGGCGCAGATTTCCCCCGACACCCCCTCCCGCGATGCCCTGGCCGAACATAAAAAATGGGATTCCATGCATCGCGTTCGCGTCGCGGCTCTCGCAACCGCAATGCTTCTCTTCCTCATTGCCATCCCGGTCTGACGCCCGGAACTCCGCCAGCCTTCACGCATCTAAAGGGAAGAGGTGCGACGATAGTTCGCGGAGGAATTTCACATCATCATGGCCGATCTCAAAGGCACGTCCATCACCTGGCTCGGACACGCCACCGTCCTCATTACAACGCCGAAGGGAACTAACATCCTCATCGATCCCTTCATCGAGCACAATCCGAAGTATCCGAAGGGCTACAAACTCCCTGACAAAATCGACCTCCTCCTTCTCTCCCACGGCCACATGGATCACATCGCCGACGCCATCCCCGTCGCGAAAAAGCACGGACCCATCGCCATCGGGATGGTCGAGCTCATCGGCTGGCTGCAGTCCAAAGGGCTCAGCAACGATCAGGGCATCGGCATGAACATGGGCGGCTCGCACAAACACGCTGACGTCACCGTCTCGCTCACCGAAGCCCGCCACTCCTCCGGCATCAGCGACGGCGACCAGACCGTCTACGGCGGCGAACCGGCCGGCCTCATCATCGCCATCGACAACGGCCCCACCCTCTACCACGCGGGCGACACAACCGTCTTCTCCGACATGAAGCTCATCGGCGAGCTCTACCACCCCGACCTCGCCATGCTCCCCATCGGCGACCACTACACCATGGGACCGCGGCTCGCAGCCGTCGCCGCAAAATATGTCGGCGCAAAAACCGTACTTCCCATTCACTTTGGAACTTTTCCGCCGCTCGTCGGCACGCCCGCGGCGTTCGAAAAGGAACTCGCCGGCTCCGGCATCACCGTCCTCCACACCGAACCCGGCAAAACGATGTCCTGATCCTTGCAGCGCAGCGATGTGAAATCGATTCCGCGGTCTTCCTGATTGAACTTGGTGGTGGGTGAGGGTGCTGCCCCCTCCCGGCACGCTGATCTGGCGTTTACCGGGGTTTATAAGACCCCGCTGCACGGCTGGTGCTACCCACCAATGCGCGGAATCGTATTATCGGATCGACCTTCATAGGTGGAGGATACACCGGCCGGCAGAGACATTGCCCCCCGCGACCCGCTTCTTCTGTGCCCTGTACCCTGTACCCTGTGCCCTGTACCCTGCGTGATCCCGCGCGAACGCGCGAATCACGCCGTCGCCACTTCCTCAATCAGCTCATCCGCGTACCGCTCGCGGTCTTCCGGCACGATCAACACCGGCATCGCCACTGAAGCAACCACCTGCGCCACGGTGCTGTGATCGAGATCATGCTCGGTGTGCGCCGGCGAAGGCGCGCCCATCACCACCAGATCCGGATGCAGCTTCTTCGCCATCTCCACAATCATCCGCGCCGGATCGCCCCCCGTCACCGAATGGTCCACCGGCAGCCCATGCGCCTCATCGAACGGAGCCAGAAAGCGCAGCCGCTCCAGGCAGTTCGGACACTCCAGGTGCCGCCCGCACCGCGCCGAATGCAGCACGATCAGATGCCCGCCCGCCACGCGCTGCGCATAGTGCAGCGCACTCATCGATGCCGGCGAGAAATCCGTTGCCGCCAGCACGTTGTTCCAGCGCCCGAACTTCCGCGGTTTCTTCTCGTCATCCGGAGAAACGGTCAGGATCGGGCAGGGCGAGTGCGCCAGCAGTTGTCGCGTCACCAGGCCCAGTGCCGCCCGTCCCGCGCCCGTCACCGCCTTCGTTCCCAGCACCAACAGCGCCGCCTTGTGGTCCCGCAGCGACAGCAGGATCCGTTCGCACACGATTCCCGTCTCCACCCGCGAGTGCACCGGGATCCCCTGCTTCTTCACTTCCGCTTCAATCCGACCCAGCTCTTCCTTTGCCGCTTTGTCGTGAGCCACCACCGCCGGCGCGCCGTCCGGAAATGCGTAACCCACCGGGTCGATCACGTGGATCAGCAGCAGCATCGCTCGCTGCATCCGTGCCAGCTCCTGCGCGCATCGCAAAGCGGCCGACGACTCCTCGCTGAAATCAATCGCCGCCACGATCGTCCTGAACGGGAACGGCTTCGCGGCATGCAGGTAGGTCGTCTTCCCCGGTTTCTCCGGGATGTGTCCCCTTGTCCCTGGCATAGCCGATGCCCTCTCTTTCCGCACCTCGGGCTTTTCCTGAACCTACGCTTCGCCGCCAGCACCCCACCGTGACAAAGGTCACCCGTTTTTGTGACCCGACGCACACAATTGTTCAGGAACCGGAAACCCTTGGCGAAACCGCTCGCCTCCCCGTGAACGCAGCTCGACAGGCGTTAGCCGCTATTTCTTGTCGAACGTCAGCACCACGTCCACCGTGTGCGTTGTCTCGTCCGCCGACCACCTGGCTGTGAATCCAGCGCGTATCGACTGCAGATCGCGCGAGCGTTGCGCATGATAATTGCTCAGCGACTGCCCCATCAGATCCGGATTGAACACGTCGCCCGTGTGCATCAGCCAGTAGGGCATCAGTTCCGCCTTCTGCTTCTCATCCAGATTCACCAGCGTCAGCTTTCCCATCCGATACTCAGCGCCCGGCTCCACGGTGATTGTGTAATCCACCGTGTGACTCGCGCGATCCAGAGTCGCCTTCGCATCGACCTTCGCCTTCAGATACCCGTGCGTCCGATGCACCGCCTTCACCATCTCCTGAATCTGCTTCCATTGATCCGGATCAGCCACATCGCCCGCGTGCAGTTTCGCGCCCTTGTCCAGTTGTTCCTGGGACATCAGCGAATCGCCCTGCACGTGGATCCCCGCCACGTGATACTGCCCGCCCTCCGACGTGATCGTTGCGCTCACCGGCACCACGACCTCTCCGTTCACCACGCTCGGCGCCCCCACGACAGGCTCCGTCATCTGCATGTCGATAAAGCCCAGCTTGCCGTACGCTGCATGCACCTGGTCTGCGAGCTTCTCACGCACCGATCCGTCGAACTTCTGCCGGAACGCCGCTTTCTCCACCGCCTCCACTGGCTGCGTCCACACTCCGCTGTACCCGTAAACGTGAAACGCTCCGATCACCACCGACGGCGTGTCGATGTGATATCGGATTGCCACCTGATTCCCGTCCGCATCGCCCACCGGCGCTGTCGAGATCGTTGCTCCCCGCACCTCCTTCGTCGCCAGCAGCGAGACCAGGGCCGCCGTCACCTGCTCCCGCATCGCCCCACCCGGATACAGCGCTCCGTGAAACAGCGGAACCTTAGCAGCCATGACTTCGTTCAGCGCTTTGTCCGTCCACCACGGAAAGTTGTCGTACTGCACCGCCACTACACCCGGCGACGGCTCCAGATCGAACGTCAGTGTCGTCCCGTCAAATTCAAATTTCGCTGTGGTGAACAGTCCCGACCCGGTCAGCCGGTCCGCCGCTGCCTGCATCGCTTCGCGCGTCACTTCCCCTGGCCGAAGCCCAGTGAATGCCAGCAGTTCGCCCTGGCTCAGAGTCGACCCCGAGAACGCGATCTTTTCCACCGCATAGGTCTGCGCCTCGCCGGTCTGTAACGACAAAACCAACAAAAGCAATGTCAGAGAGGAGGTCCGCGAAAGAATCCGCATACCTGGCAGCTTAACGCACCGCCCGCTGCCGCATATTGCAACAGTTGCGATGCAATTCACGGCTCTCGCTTCCCATTCACCACATATTCGCTGAACCGGCTCAAAACCCAGGCTATACTGACAGCGATTCCACACAAGTTGTCAGTACAAATTCACGTTTTTTCTTTGAGGCCAGCCATTATGACCAGAGAAAGCGCCGCTTTCGGTGTCTTCGCTCCCTGCTCCTGTGTTCCCCGCGCCTTCACCACGATTCGCCGCGTCGCCCTGCTCCTGGCGCTCGCCTTATTCGTCACTGCCGCCGCTACAAATTCTGCCGTGGCCCAGTCTTCCGGCACCGGCACCATCACCGGCACGATTACCGATAACAGCCAGGCGGTCATTGCTGCCGCATCTGTAATCGTCACGAATACAGATAACGGCGTCGCCCGCACAATTCCGGTCAATGGCGAAGGCATTTACGTCGCTCCCTTTCTGCAGCCTGGCCCGTACACCGTTCGCGTTTCGGCCAACGGCTTCGCCACCGTCGAAAAGAACAGTCTTATCCTCGCCGTCGGCCAGACCCTCACCGTCGACGCCACGCTGCCGCCGGCCAGCGTCTCCTCCCAGGTGCTCGTCACCAGCCAGGCTCCGCTGCTCGATACCGAGAAGACCGAAGTCTCCCAGTCACTCTCCGAGACCCTGATCTCCAACCTCCCCATCGCCAGCCGCAACTGGAGCAACTTCGCTCTGCTCACGCCCAACACCGCTGCCGACGGCACCAGCGGCCTCGTCAGCTACCACGGCATCTCCGGCCTCTACAACAGCAACTACGTCGACGGCGCTAACAACGACCAGGCCCTCTTCTCTGAAGCCCGCGGTCGCGCGTCCGGCATGCCCTACGTTTACAGCCTCGATTCCATTCAGGAATTCCAGGTTGCGGCAGCGACCTACAGCGCCGAATTCGGCCAGGCTGCCGGTGGTCAGGTCAACGCCATCACCAAGTCCGGCGGCAACCTCATCCATGGCGACCTCTTCTACGATCTCCGCTATCCTTCGCTCAACGCCCTCGACTCCTACGGCAAGGCCCACGGCAACTTCACGCAGGCCATCAAACAGCAACAGCAGTTCGGAGGCAGCGTAGGCGGCCCGTTCATCAAAGACAAGTTTTTCTACTTCTTCACCTATGACGGATTCCGCAAGGTCGCCCCGCTCGCTTACTCATCCACGGCCAACATCTCGTTGACCCCCAGCGGCGCCACCACCAACACTTCCGTGATCACGCCCACCCAGTGCCCGGCCTCCATCTCCGCCACCCAGTGCACTTCGGCGATCACTTTCCTCAAGAGCCTCGCCGGCGTCTATCCCCGCACCGGCAAGCTCGACATCTTCTTCCCCCGTCTCGACTATCAGATCAACGAGAAGAATCACGTCTTCGCCGACTTCGACTTCGGCAACTTCACTCTGCCCAACGGCTACTCGTCAGCCCCGAGCTACACCAATCACTCGGTGAGTGAGAACGGCAACGCCTATTACCACGAGCGCATCTTCGTCGCCGACTGGACCTCGACCCTCACCCCTACTTCGGTCAACAACCTTCTCTTCCAGTGGGGTCGTGACCTTGAGACCGCTGGTGTCAACGCTCCTGGCCCTAACGTCACTGTCAGTGGCGCCGAAGAGTACGGCATGCCCAACGCCCTGCCCCGCGCTGCCGAGCCCGATGAGCATCGCTGGCAAATCACGGACACCTTCTCCCACACCCAGGGCCGGCATTCCTGGAAAGTCGGCGGCGAGGCCAACCTCGTTCACGAGGTCATGATCAATCTCTTCCAGGGTGGCGGCCTCTACAACTACAACCCCGGCTCACCCGTCGCCGCCTTCCAGGCGTGGTCGCAGGATATCTTCCAGGTCACACCCACCACCGGCTCCGCGGGCTATCACTACACCTCGTTCACCCAGGTCAATGACCCCATCACCCACGTTGGCAAAGACGACTTCTGGATGAAGGAGCCGGCCTTCTACTTCGAAGACACCTGGAAGCTCCGCAATAATCTCACTCTCAATCTCGGTGCTCGCTACGACCTCCAGATCACGCCCGATCCCACTCACCCCAATACCTCATCGACGCTGGCCACCTTCTACACGCAGAAACTGAAAACTCCGACGGATCGAATCGTGCCGCGTGTGGGTATCGCCTGGACGCCCACCAGCAAAACCGTCGTCCGCGCCGGCTACGGAGTCTTCGCCGCCCTCACCCAGGGCAGCACCTACTACGCCATGCGCGTGGAGAACGGCGTCTACCAGACCAACTACAACTTCAACTGCCCCGCCAATAACTGTGCCGCCGTTGCCGGAGCTCCGGAGTTTCCTAACGTCCTCTTCACCCCGCCGGGACCGCCGCTCGGCGCTGCCTTCAGCGGGGCTGCTACCTCACAGGTCACTCCTGGCGGATCCGCTCTCGTTTCCAGCTTCCACGGCCTCGATCCCAACTTTGTTCCGCCCATCTCGCACGAAGGCAACCTCACCGTCGAGCAGCAGGTTCCCGGCAAATTGACGCTCTCCCTCGGTTACGTCGGCAGCCGCACGCTCCACCTGCCCACCTTCATCGACACCAACGTTGCCCCTTCCACCGGCACCCGCACCTACAACATCTACAACGGCTCCGGCACGCAGACCGGTACAACCACCCTGCCCTTCTATACCAGTCGCATCACCACGGCCGACGCTTCCATCAACACCGGCTTCAGTGCGGTCAGCTCCTGGTACAACTCCATGGTCTTCAGCGTGAAGCGGCCTTTCTCCAACGGCCTCGAAATGCTCCTCAACTACACCTGGAGCAAGGCCACCGATCTCGGCCAGGTGGGCGGCGCCTTCGGAACCTTCTTCGGCTCCGACTTCCCCATCGATCCCTACAACATCAAGGGTGAGCACGGCCTCTCCGACCTCAATCAGAGCCAGCACTTCACCGGCAGCGTTGTCTATGCGCCGCCCTTCTTCCATAACCTCTCCAACCCGGTTGCCCGCTACATCGCCGATGGCTGGTCCTTCTCCGGCATTACCAGTGACGCCAGCGGTTTCCCCATCACGCCCTTCATGAGCGCCAACGCCAGCGGTGGCCTCGACGGCGGCCTCACCGGCGGCACCATGAGTTCCAGTTCCGGTCTCGGAAGCCCGGGCCGCGCCCCCTTCGTCGGACGCAACTCGGTCAAAGGACCCAATTACAACAATCTAGACTTCCGTATCTCTCGCACCTTCCCTATCCACGAGAAGATCAACTTCCAGGTCATGGGCGAAGCCTTCAACCTCCTCAACCATCCCAACATCCTCAGCGTGTCGACCACCGGCTACTTCTACATCAAGCCAGGTGCTACTGCCGACGGCGTCACCTGCCCGGCGGCCTCCGGCACCTTCAACGGCTGCATCGCGCCGGAAGTCGCGCCCTACACCAGTACCCCGGTCGGAACGCCCACCGGCACCAGCGGCATTCTTGCCAGCGAGCGCCAGTTGCAGATTTCCGCCAAGCTGTTCTTCTAGCGCGCACAGCCAGTCCGCAACAAAAACCCCTGCCCGCAAAGGCAGGGGTTTTGCTTTTCGCGTGAGTGCAGAAGATGGAGTTATTACAAGCTATGTAATAGAATGGATTCGGAGCTCGCAATGACTGGACAGACCCTCCGTCAAGCCAGAATCGATCTGGGCATGTCACAGGTCGAGGCAGCGGCGCGACTCGGTGTCTCTCAGCCATTGCTCTCTTTGATGGAAAAGGGAGAGCGCTCCGTCACCCCCGCGGTTGCCGAGAGAGCCGTTGCCCACTTGCGTGCAACTCCTGAACAGCTTCCCGTCTCCCTCTGCATACGTCACAGCGACGATCAACTTGCGGCCGATCTCGGCGCACTTGACTATCCTGGTTACGCCCACCTCCGTGGTCAGCCACGGAATCCGGCCGAGCTTCTCTTTGACGCGCTCGATCGGTCGGACCTCGATGCCCGCGTAGTCGAGGCACTTCCCTGGCTGCCGCTGCGATACCCGAACATGGATTGGGATTGGCTTACCACCCAGGCCAAGGTTCATAACCGCCAAAATCGTCTCGGCTTTGTCGTCGCTCTGGCCCAGAAAGTCGCCCGACAGAAGGCGAGGCGCGACCTTGCGAAGCGCCTGTCCCAGGTTGTCAGCACGCTGGAAGAAGCACGCCTCGCAAAGACCGATACGCTGTGCCAGGACTCATGGCCGCCGAGCCAGAGAAAGTTCGCGCACGAACGGCGATCTGTCCTTGCGGCTCATTGGAAACTGGACACGCGACTGACGGAGGAGGATCTTGCCCACCTTACCGCCTAGCCCGTGGAAGGAGTTCCTGCAGGCCCTCGACGCGAAGGTGTCCGAAGTCTGCAAATTGTCATGCTTTGGCGGTTTCGCCGTTACGATGCGGTACGGTATTAGCCGACTGACGTCCGACATTGACGTTCTGGATGTCGCTCCACGCAGCGCTGTCGATACCCTGTTGCGAGAGGGGGGCCAGGGCTCCCCTCTCGCGATCGAGCATAAAGTCTATTTCGATTTTGTTGGAGTCGCGAATCCGCCTTATGACTACGAATCCCGGCTCAGTGCCATGTATCCGGGAGCGTTTCAACATCTTCACCTGATGGTCATGGATCCGTACGACGTCGCCCTCACCAAGTTGAAGCGCGACAGCGACAAAGACTTTCAGGACGTTCTCCAACTCGCCGAGAAAATCCCCTTCGATCTCGACCTGTTCGAGAAGCGTTACAAGGAGGAACTTCGCGACAACACTACCGGCAGAGCTGAAAACAACGACTTTACCTTCAATCGTTGGAAACAAGCCATCCTGGAAGACCGCACAAGGCAGAAATAGCCCCTCCCCGCTATACCCGCTCAATCACCACCGACTCCAGCACCACCGGCTTAACCGGCTTGTCCGATCGCGCCGACACCTTCGAAATCTTGTCCACAATCTCCTGCCCTTCAACCACCTCACCGAAGATCGTGTGCTTGCCCGTCAGCCATTCTGTGCCCGCCACAGTGATAAAAAACTGCGAGCCATTCGTGTTCGGCCCCGCGTTCGCCATCGCCAGCTTGCCCTTCTTGTCAAAACGGTGCGGCGACCCCTTCGTCTCGTCCTCAAACTTGTAGCCCGGCCCGCCCATCCCGTTGCCCGCAGGATCGCCGCCCTGAATCATGAAATCCGGGATCACGCGGTGAAAAATCGTTCCGTCGTACAGCTTCTCCGTGCTTTTCTCCCCCGACACAGGATGCTTCCACTCCCGCTTCCCTTCTGCCAGCTCGATGAAGTTCGCCACCGTCTTCGGCGCTTCCTTCTCAAACAATCGGCTCACAATCGTTCCTTCGCTGGTCTTCATCACTGCATACGTTCCTGCCGGTCGCGACATAACAACTCCTTCTCTCATTTCGTGGGATTTTTTCAGAACCTGAAAATCTACTGCGGTGTCGCCTGCAAACCCGTGGGCGCCGCCGGTACCGTCTGCCCTGCCGGAATCACCGTCACCTTCGTCAGTGTTACCGGCTCCAGCGGCTTGTCGTTGCTGTCGCGATTCACCCGAGCGATCGCTTTCACCACGCTCACGCTGTGATCGTCGCATTGCCCGAAGATCACGTACTTCTGATCCAGAAACGACGCTGCCACTTCCGTGATAAAGAACTGCGATCCGTTGGTGTTCGGGCCCGAGTTCGCCATCGCCAGCCGCCCTGGCACGTCAAAATTCAGCGCCGGATCGAACTCATCGTTGAACATGTATCCCGGATCCCCTGTCCCCGTTCCCAGCGGATCGCCGCCCTGGATCATGAACTCCGGAATCACGCGATGGAACGTCGTGCCGTCGTAGTACGGTTTCCTGGCCTTCTGTTTGGTCGCCGGATCGGTGAAATCCTTGGTGCCCGTCGCCAGCCCGACAAAGTTCGCCACCGCCTGTGGCGCCTGCTTGTCGAAAAGCTTGCACGTCATCTGCCCCATGCTGGTGTCGAACAGCACCGTCGCCCCGCTCGGCTGCGGTCCCGCATGTTCCTGCGCTCCAGGCGCGTCGGGCAGCGCCTGCGGTGTTGTAGTCGGCGCGGCCTGCGTGGCAGGTACAGGTGTCTGCGTCTGCTCGGTTGAACCCGGCGTCGACTGCTGCGCGAAAACTGTTCCTGTCGCCAGGAATCCGGCAGCAAAAATGGCGCTGTGCAATAGCAATCTCACAACATCCAGACTATCGCAACGCATCATTCAGCGCTTCTAAGCAATGAGCCTGCGAGCCGGCTCTCCATCCGCTTCTGGCTATTGGCTATTCCCTATTGACTGCTGGTGATTCCCTGCCCTACCGCGTCCTCGGCCTTTCTTTCCCCACCTTGTCCCGCCCGCTGGTCGGCAACAGCACAAAGACAATCGACATCGCCACGTACGCCGAATCCAGAAACGGTACCGAATGCTGATAGTAGTAGTGCGCGCCAATCGCCGCCGCTCCCGCCAGAAACGTCAGCTTCCTGATCCGCAGTAGCGGTGCCACCACGGTCAGCACATCGCACAGCACCACTACCGTCCAGTCCGTCGTGTAGCGATAAGGCAGCTTGAAGTCAGGAAAATGATGCAGCAGGACCGGTACCGCGATCCCCACCATCGCCACGCGGAGGATCAGGCTGATGATCACCCGAAAGGTTTGGAGAGATTCGCCCTGCACCGGTCCAGCCTACTTCACCACCGTAGTCGTTTTCATTTCCCCGTATAGGTCACGTGCCAGATCGAACCAGACCCGTCATCAGTGACGAACAGGGAACCGTCGTTCGCCACCGTCACGCCCACCGGCCGTCCCCACACCTTCCCATCCGGCCGCACAAATCCCGTCAGGAAGTCCTCATACTCGCCGGTTGCCTTTCCATCCTTCATCGGCACGCGCACCACTTCGTACCCGGAGCGATTCGCGCGGTTCCACGATCCGTGCTCCGCCGCGAATCCATCTCCCTTGTATTCCGCCGGGAATTGCGAGCCCTCGTAGAACAGCATCTCCAGCGATGCGAAGTGCGGATTCATCAGCACGTCCGGCGTGATCACCTTCCCCGCCAGTTCCGGGTGCTTCCCCACCTGCCGCGGATCCTGCACGCCGCCATTGGTGCTCATGTAATACCAGGGCCACCCGTAGAAGCCGCCCTCCTGCACGTGCGTGATGTAATCCGGCACCAGGTTGTCGCCCAGCATGTCGCGCTCGTTCACGCTGCACCACAACTCGCCCGTCGTCGGATTGATCGTCTCGCCCACGCAGTTGCGGATCCCCGACGCGTACACCTTCACGAACTTCCCTTCCGGCGTGAACTCCAGTACGTCCGCACGATGCAATTCCTCCGGATGCGTGTCGGAATCGTCATCGTTTGAGTGCGATCCCACCGACACAAACATCCGCTTCCCATCCGGCGAAAACGCAATGTCCCGCGTCCAGTGGCCACCCCCGCGCAGCCGTCCACCGCCCGGCAGATCGGTCAGCTTTTCCGGCGCGCCGCTCGCCTTCAAATCGCCCACGTGATACGGAACGCGCACCACCGAATCCGTGTTCCCGATGTACACCCACTTCGGATCCTTGGCCGGATAGAACTGAATCCCAAACGGCTGGCTCAGCCCATCGGCAAACGTCGACACTTCCTTCGGCTTCCCATCGGGACCTACACCGCGAAACACCATCACCTTGTTCTGATAGCTCAGCGCGACGAACAGATCGCCATTCGGCGCCGTCCGGATCAACCGCGGCTGGTCCAGCCCCGTCGTATACAGCTCAACCTTGAACCCCGCCGGAGCCTGCGGCCACGCGTTGTCCGGGCGCTCCACCATCTGCGCGCCGTTGTCCACCCCCTGGCTCGCATACGGAGCCGGCAAATCCGCCACCGTCAGATGTCGCCGTACTCCCGGCTCCTCCTTGCTGTAATCCGTAAAGGCAGCCTGCCCGGTCAGAACCTTCTGCGCCATCAAGGGCATCGTCGCCATCGCTGCCGCCATCGCCGCGGCCACGGCATATCTGTGCGCCGTCCACTTCTGCATTTTTCCTCCACATCGTTGGGGATACTTCAGGTTAACCAATCGCTACCTCCTACAGCCTACCGGCTACCGCCTCGTCTCCAGATTAATGCGCCTTCCCGCCATTCGGGACAGGCAGCGGCTTCAGTTCCTGCGGATGGCTCAGTTCCCGCTGCAGCAACGCCGTCGGAATCGTCGCCGTCACAACCGCTTCATTCCGGTGCCGGTCCACTGCGATGCTGTTGATCAGAGCCTTCGCATCCGCATCGTAACTACCGGCTCCCGCCGTGTTCGCCATCGACTTCACCAGAACCAGAATCGTCTGCAGCGACTCCGTTGTGTCCGCCGCCGCCCCATCCGTCGCCGCAATCTCTTCGATCCGCAAATGGATCTTCCCAATCCACGTCAGCGACGCAAGAAACGTCGAATCCGGCGGCAGCGGCAGCCGCAACCCCATCACTCGCGCACCCCCGTTCGCCAGTGGCTGACCAATCTGCCCAATCCCCCACGCAATCGACAACAACGGCAGCTTCGAATAGTACTTCGACAGCAGCGACGACCCTGAAAACGGCAGTGCCGCTGTCCGGTAGCGATCGATCATCGAGTGAATCTGTTCGGTCGATGGCGTGTTGCTCGCCACCACAATGTCATACCCCAGCAGCGCCACTCGCACCGTGCGCCCGTCGCTCGCGACGTTGTAGATCGTGTGCCCCGCGTAATCTTCCTGAGAAGCGGCGACGCTCGCCAGATAACTCGCCAGCTTGCGCCCGTCGAGATGCCCGATGAACGCCTCGCTGAACGCCAGCGACCCATTCGGTCCGTTCGGGTTCGGCATTCGGTGCAGCGCAAACGCCGCCTCATCCAGATCGCGCTCGAACTGGATCCCCGTCGCATCGATAAAGTGCTGGTAGTCCGCGGAGTGCTCCACCGGATGCTGGTCAAAGTGCGTCGCCGCCCGCAGCGGCCGCAGGTTGAAATAAATCATCCCGTCTGCCTCGGGCAGCAGCCGCGCCGCTTCCGGAGGAGCCGTCTTGCGGAGATAAATCGCCCCGCCCAGCAGCACCAGGACGATAAGCACAATGGCAATGGACAGCTTCGTGCGCCGATGGGTCATCGAAAAGGCTTCCCGCTGTTCCGGAAAGCAGCGTTACCATCTTCTCATCCGCGTCGCTTTTCCCGCACGTCCCGCCCCCCGCGCTTCCAATCCTGCCCCGGATCCCAAAAGAAAAAAAGACCCAAAGCCCAAGGCCCAGGCCAAAACGCCAGGAGTTCCAGGCCCGGTCCACCCCACAGCAAAAAGACTCGAAGATCAAAGCCTAAGCCAAAGGTCTGAAGCCCCGGGCCGGTTCACCTCACGGCAAAAAAAGCCCAAAGCCAGGAACCAAAGCGAAAGCCCGAGCCCGGATCACCCCACAGTGGGAAGTCAAAAGCCAGAGCCCTCGGCCAGACTGATCCCACAGTAAGAAATCAAAAACCGAAACCAAAAGCCCGGGCCAGGGATCATCCCCCACAGGAAGAAGCCAAAAGCCGGAGCCTCGGCCAGAATGATCCACAGCAAGAAGCCAAAGACCAAAAACCAGGAGCTCCAAGCCAGGATCACCCCACACTACCAGGAGGCCAAAAGCCAGAGCCCGGCCAGAATGATCCACAGCAAGAAGCCAAAGCCCAAAAACCAGGAGCTCCAAGCCAGGATCACCCCCCACAGCAAGAAGCTAAAACCCCAAAAACCAAAAGCCCCGCCCCGCCCAGGTTCACCCCATAGCAAGAAGCTAGCTCCTCCGCCACCTCCGCCGTCCATCAACTTCTCTCCGTCTTCCATCAAAAGTAACCTCAGCAGGCCGTTCCAGGACCGTTGTGGGAAACACAGCCGCCTACCCACCCACTACCCCTCTCCAGGGGTCTCCAACACGCCGTCCAGGGCAGTTGATCCTTCCACTTCCGTGCATTGCTCCCCCCATTCCGCGTGTGATATTTTCATCCTGTACCTGTCAAGCGCTGACGCCGAAGTGTGTCGAGGCTCGACTCGTACGGCAACGGTCCGGGCTGGCGTAGCTCAGCTGGTAGAGCATCTGATTTGTAATCAGAGGGTCGGGGGTTCAAATCCCTTCGCCAGCTCCAGTTCTTCTCCTCCTCGGGCAAGTGAGGGTCAATTCCCTTTCGCACAGGTGGCCGAGTGGTTAATGGCAGCAGACTGTAAATCTGCCGCTCTTTGGAGCTACGGAGGTTCGAATCCTCCCCTGTGCACCAGGTTATGCGCGCGGAACATAGCGCGACGGTTTTGAGGCAAGGTTTTTCGAGGTCGTCCGATGCGAGATCGCAGGCAACAAGCGCAAACTGTTAGCGCTGGCTTTCCTCGCGCTTCTCGCCGCCCTCGCGTGGTACACCATGGACGCCGGCAAAATCCGGCTCGTGGTCATGATTTTGTTAGGCGGCTTCGCTCTTCGCATTGCCCTTACCGCGGATCGCTCCCGGAACGGCGACGAAGCAGCGAAGGAAATCCGCTAGGGTGGTTTGGTTCGTAAAGGCGGGCCGTGTGCTCGTTTTTTGCTTGTGTTGCGCTCGGTTTTCGCCGTTGTACGGGCTGATGTAGCTCAGTTGGTAGAGCACTCCCTTGGTAAGGGAGAGGTCACCGGTTCAATCCCGGTCATCAGCTCCAGATTCTAAGCAGTCATCTCGCTCGCTGAGAATGTCAGCGAGCGTTTGCATGTGTCAGCCGTGCCAGTCGAGAGCCAGTCAGCAAACGATTTTTTCTGAACGCTGAACGCCGAACACTGTACGCTGTCCAGGCGGGAGTAACTCAGTGGTAGAGTCACAGCCTTCCAAGCTGTTGGTCGTGGGTTCGATTCCCATCTCCCGCTCCAGATCCAGGAAGTGCTGTCTTGAAAGGTCACGGCTTTAGCTTTCCAGATCAATCGCAAAATCCTGGGGCCTTAGTCCCTGAGGGAAGTCAACGAACGATGTACGAACAGGCACCATTCCGTCCAGGACGAAGACCTACGCCGGCGTTGCCGCGCCATCGACGAGGCCTTCGCCCCCGCCAGGTCGCCGTCTTCCTCAAGAGCGTCGGCGGCGCCCGGCTCCGCGTCCGCCAGTTTGAATCCGTCCTCGCCCACGGCCTCCTCGGCGCAAGGCCCAGAAAAGCTATGCCGCCCTCGGCGATTCCGACCGCGGCCAGATTCGCGAACATTACCTGCGCCAGGTGGAGCGGTCGCCCCCGAAATCCGCCAGAGGTATTTTCCGGCTCTACGCGATACTGAGGATTTGCGAGTCTGGCGCGGTTAAAATGAGTTATTGAAAGTTAAACAGGGGAGCAATATGGACAAGGACCGCGTCGATCTGATTCTTCGCGCGATGAACGGGGATCGGGCAGATGGGAACGCATACGGGCCGGCTGTGTCAGATTCCTTCGTTCCGATGAAGGATTTGGACGAGCCAACAAGAGCAAAGGTGACTGAGTTTTTTGCAACGGCAAATGCGACCGGAAAAATTGACGAGGCAATCGGGAAAATCGATCCTCAATGGGTCAAAGACCACCCCAGCAGATGGAGAGTCTGCGAAGTTAACAGAATAGTTCGACAAAAGGAAGGAAACCATGGCGAAGGAAAAATTTGATCGGTCCAAGCCGCACGTGAACGTGGGAACGATCGGGCACATCGATCACGGCAAGACGACGTTGACGGCGGCGATCACCAAGGTGTTGCAGAAGCACAACCCGAAGAACACGTTCCGTTCGTTCGACTCGATCGACAACGCGCCGGAAGAGCGGGAGCGCGGCATCACCATCGCGACCGCGCACGTGGAGTACGAGACGGCGAACCGGCACTACGCGCACGTCGACTGCCCCGGCCACGCCGACTACATCAAGAACATGATCACCGGCGCGGCGCAGATGGACGGCGCGATCTGGTGGTCGCCGCCACCGACGGCCGATGCCGCAGACCAAGGAGCACGTGCTGCTGGCCCGCCAGGTGGGCGTGCCCTAATCCTGGTGTTCCTGAACAAGTGCGACGCGGTCGAGGACACGGAACTGATCGACCTGGTCGAGATGGAAGTGCGCGAGCTGCTGAGCAAGTACAACTTCCCCGGCGACGACGTTGCGGTCATTCGCGGCTCGGCCCTGGGCGCGCTGAACGGCGAAGCGCAGTGGGAAGCGAAGATCGACGAGCTGATGGAGGCGGTGGACAAGCAGGTGCCGCTGCCGGCGCGCGCGTTGGATCAGCCTTTCCTGATGCCGATCGAAGACATCTTCTCGATCTCGGGACGCGGGACTGTGGTCACGGGCCGAATCGAGCGCGGCAAGGTGAAGGTGGGCGAGGAAGCGGAGATTGTCGGGTTCCGCGAGACGCGCAAGACGGTGGTGACCGGCGTCGAGATGTTCAAGAAGCAGCTCGATGAGGGTCTGGCCGGCGACAACGCAGGCCTGCTGCTGCGCGGCATCGCGAAGGAAGACGTGGAGCGCGGGATGGTGCTGGCGAAGCCGGGATCGATCACGCCGCACACGAAGTTCAAGTCGACCGTGTACGTGCTGTCGAAGGAAGAGGGCGGGCGTCACACGCCGTTCTTCAAGGGCTATCGTCCGCAGTTCTACTTCCGCACCACGGACGTGACCGGCGTGGCGACGCTGCCGGCCGGCACGGAAATGGTGATGCCGGGCGACAACGTGGAGCTGAAGTGGAACTGATCACGCCAGTGGCCATGGAGAAGGGTCTGCGCTTCGCGATTCGCGAAGGCGGCAGGACCGTGGGCGCAGGCACGATCAGCGAAATCATCGTAAAGGCAGCTGACAAGACGAGGGCCAAGGCTGCAAGCGAAGGCGAAAGACGCGCCGGCGCAAGACGAACGTCAGCTAAGGCTTCACCAAAAGGCCGGCGTGGACAGGCAATAGTTAGGAGGCTTCAGCGCGAGCTTCAAATCGCGGGTTTAGCCGGGCACACGCCGAAAGGAGAAACGACCCCAGGGCTTTAGCCCCGGGGAAATCAGGGCAAATCTTCGGAAAAGCCCCGAAATCAGGTAGGATAAGAAGATGCGGGAAATTGTCACATTGCAGTGCGGGGAGTGCAAAGAGCGCAACTACTCGACGACGAAGAACAAAAAGACGACCACCGGCCGTCTCGAGTTCAAGAAGTTCTGTAATCGCTGCCGCAAGCACACCCCTCACAAAGAAACAAAATAGCTTTTAGCTGCTAGCCTTTAGCTCCCAGCCGATCATCGTTTAGGCCCACGGCGTACGCCCCCCGCCAACGAGCTAACGGCTAAAAGCTAAAAGCTGGCAGCTGACACAGGGGCGTAAGCTCAACGGTTAAACTGTCGGTCTCCAAAACCGAACTTGGGGGTTCGAATCCCTCCGCCCCTGCCAGTTCAACACCAACTTCACCAGCCCGGCCCGTAGGGTCGTTTGCCGGAAAGAACGCCGAAGAGAAGAAGCGAGTTATGGCCAAGGCAGCAATCATGAATACCGAACAAGGCGTTCCCAACCGCGCCCTCGGATTGGTCACGCGCAGCCGTGACTTCCTCCGCGATGTCCGCGCCGAAATGCGCAAAGTCGTCACGCCTTCCTGGAAAGAAGTCCAGTCGACGACTGCCGTCGTCATCGTCTCGGTCTTCATCTTCGCCGGCTTCTTCTGGATCGTCGACGCCGTGCTCGGCAATGCGATTCACTGGCTCTACTCCTGGCTCGGAGCTTTGCAATAGGTAGTTTGTACGCAAGAGGATTGAATGGTAATGGCGGAAGAATCCGAAAACCCAACCCCGGCGCCTGAAAACAACGGCGGCGAAGGCGGCGAGCAGCAACCGCAGCTCGCGCCCCCCGCCAACGAGCGCTTCCGGTGGTACATCATCCACGCCTATTCGGGCTTTGAGCGCAAGGTGCGCGAATCCATCGAGACCCGCGTCCAGGCCTTTGGCCTGCAGAATCGCATCGGCCGCGTCATGATTCCCACTGAAGCCGTCACTGAAATCACCAACGGCAAGAAGCGCACGGTCGAACGCGTCTTCCTGCCCGGCTACGTCCTCGTTGAGATGGATCTCGACAACGATCTCTGGCACGTCATCAAGAACACGCCGCGTGTCACTGGATTCCTCGGCACCGGCGACAAGCCTGTCGCCCTCACCGAAGATGAGGTCGGCTCGATCCTGTTCCGCAGCGACGTCTCCAAGGAAAAGCCGCGCCTCAAGGTCAAGTTCCAGAAGTCCGAATCGGTCCGCATCACCGAAGGCCCCTTCGCCAACTTCAACGGCATCGTCGACGAGGTCAACGAAGATCGCGAAACTCTCAAAGTCATGGTCACGATCTTCGGCCGCTCCACTCCGGTCGAACTCGACTTCAGCAAGGTGGAAAAGATCGCGTAAAGGCAGCCACCAGCTGTTAGCCGTCAGCTTCCAGCTGAGTAATGCTGAAGCGCACAGTTTTGCAATGCCCAATATCGAGCTGGAAGCTGGAAGCTAGCAGCTGGCAGCTGAAAGGTTTTTAGAAATGGCAGCACCAACAAAGAAAGTCGCAACCCAGGTCAAACTCCAGATCGAAGCCGCCAAAGCCACGCCCGCGCCGCCCGTCGGCCCCGCCCTCGGCCAGGCCCAGGTCAACATCATGGAGTTCTGCAAGCAGTTCAACGCCCGCACCCAGAACAAGGAGATGGCCGGTCTCATCATCCCGGTCGTCATCACCGTCTACACCGACCGCACCTTCACCTTCATCACCAAGACGCCTCCGGCGTCCGTCCTGCTGAAGAAGGCCGCCAACCTCGCCAAAGGTTCCGGCACGCCTAACAAGGACAAGGTAGGCAAGGTCACAGAAGCGCAGGTCCTCGAGATCGCGAAGCAGAAAATGCCCGACCTCAACGCCGCTTCCGTCGAAGCCGCCGTCAGGAGCATCAAAGGCACCGCCCGCTCCATGGGCATCGACGTCACAGCGTAGCGAACCGCCGCACAGATCAGCCGAAGCGAGCGTCCCTCGAGCAAGAGAGACGAACCGCTTCGGCTTTGTTCTGCTTGTGCAACTCGCGATGAAATTGCTCGTGGCCTTCTAGTTCCCCACCCGCCACGGCGACACACTTCCCCACTTCCGCAGCTCTGCACCAGCCCACGCATTGGATTTGTCCGCGTGGCAGCTCGTACATGGGTTCGGGATTCCGCTCTGTTCCGTCTCCATCGGCGAAATAAATCGGAACGTATGCGCCGCAACATAATTCCCCGGAATCGTCTGCTCGATGTGAGGCATGTGGCACGCCACGCACTGGCTCCCCGCGCTGTGTGCTCCGTGATGCGTATGCTCGGCCACCGTCCCCTTCAATCCCGCAGGGTTCTCTGCCGTATGGCACCGAAGGCATAGCGCATTCCCTGTCGCGATCAGGTTCGACGGGTTCCGATTGCTGTGCACGTCGTGGCAGTCAAAACAGCGCAGCCCGCGGTGATACATCACGCTCTGCACGAAATCGTTCCCCTGCATCCGGTTCTTGTGCGCTGTCAAATCGGCATATTGATAAAAATCCGTCACTCCAGGCTTCAGTTCTTCCAGCTTCCACACATCCGCCAGCCGCTCGCCTGGCAAAAACCCCACCGGCCAGTCGTAGTAGCGCCCGTCGATCGGATTCCTCACCGGCCGCCCCTGGCTGTGGCACTGGATGCACACATCGTTCGCCCGCACAAACTCCAGCTTCTGCGGATTCACGATATTCGTCCGCGTCGGATGTGCGACGTGTGCGCTCCCCGGCCCGTGGCACTTCTCGCAGCCCACATTCCATTCCGTCACCTGGTGGGTCGCCACGTCGTAGTTCACGGAGTGGCAGCCGTCACACGTCGGTCCTGTCGGACGATCGAAGTTCGTCGCCCCGTAATACTGAACCCACCAGTCTGCGTTGCCTTCCACGTGGTACGGCAGCCACTTCTTCTTCGCCACGTCCCACTGCGCCGGCAGCGGAAAATAGTCGTTCCCCCGCTTCGTAAAATACCGCTGCTTATACCGGCTTCCATACACAAACGCCACATCGTCCAGCGCGAACGTCCGTACCGGATCCGGATGAGCGAAGTCTCCCAGTACCGCCTCCGGGTGCGCCTTCGGATCCCGCACCACGTTCGCCATCCGCGTTTGTTTCCACCCGTTATAGGCCTGCGCATGGCATCTCCTGCAGGCCTCGGAGCCCACATAGTGTCGCCCCGCATCGGACGGAGCCGCCTGGGCCATTCCCGATTCCCCCGGCACTCCCAACGTCGCCAGCAGCAGTAACAGTCTCCCCGCGTGCGCTCTCATACCTCGATCATAAGGAGACACCCGCAGCGATCTACCCCCATCATGTCAGCGGATTGTCACTCTTTCTGGACAGCACGGTACTCACAGGCGATGACAGGTGAGCGTTGACCCGCCCTGATGTGGGAATCGCTCTTCCGTAGTTATTAAGAAATGCGTCCCGGGGGGCGTAGTGCCGGGGGCGAATCCCCACGGTACCGAAGCTGTCCCTCGCTACCTCATGTCAACGGCGCAGGATGAACCGAGTCGGCTGCTCCCGAGACTCGAATTCACCCCGGATTCCTGAGTCCCAGAATCCCCAGGCTTTCCCGGCACGTAAACACATCGCGGAGCTGGCATAACCTCCGGAAATACGACGGCCAGTCGGTAGTTCTGAGTGATCGCCCGGCGAAGAGACGGGGTCCAGAGGAGATTTGGATCGGTCACCACAATTACTGCATATTGCTGCCGCTGAATAGCAGCGACAATCGTCGCATCGCTCCAGCGTCCTCGCGCCGCCCATTCTGAAAAGACAAAAGGATCATCCCACACCGGCATTTCTCCGAGCGCCACAGGAATTGCCGCGTCGTCTGACAGAATATTCTGCCGGCCGGCATGAGGCTTCAACCAGATCATCAGGCGTGCATAGTCGCGAGACGACGCGTCGGAGATCGATTGCATCCGGCTCAAATCCTGCCTGAGCATCAGAACGGTGCCCGGCAGCAGCAGACCAGCCATAACAAATCGCGCCGGCTCCCGGAACCTTGCGAGTGAGGTGCCGGCCAGAATTGCCAGAGCAGCACTAGCGTCGAAGTAGTACATCGTGTCTGCCCCACGCTTGGCCGTACCCACCACTCCGAACGCCACAGCCACAAGACACCAAACCGTAATCGGCGACTTTCGCAGCGCACCAGCCAGAACTGCGCCCGCTGCAAAGAGCCACCAGTCCAGCAAACGCTCATTGATCATCGCCCACCAGGCAAACTGCATTCGGACCGCATTGCCATCGATGACATTCGAATAAAACCCGCCATGCGTTCGCCATTGAAGCCAAACGCAAACAGGCAGGAGCACTGCAATGGCGAACGCAATCTGACGGAGGACGCCAGCAAAACGGCGTTCCCAAAATATTGCGTACGCGAAGAGAACCGGAGTCAGAACCGCGAGTTCGCTCTGTTTGGACAGAATCGCCAGAGCCAGCAGGGTGCCGACTGCCGCTTCGCGCACAGGTGAAGGTCGTGCTCCCAGCAATACAGCAAGGCTGGCCATCGAGAAAAGGCAGGCAAATGCGTCTGCGGAGCGGGCGACCTGCGACCAAAAAAAAACGGGCGTACAGCTGAGAAACAATCCCACGCCGAAGCTGATCGCCAGCCAGCCTGCCAGCTTCCGAGCCCTGGCCTGCAGGCGAATGATCAGGCCGACCAAGGCCGCGCAACCAAGTGTCGCCACGATGTTCACGAGCCGCAGAAGCCGAATATCCGCCTCGTGGGAGTAGATTCCGTAGTCCAGGAAATACGTGAGAGGAGTGTGCGTCAGGATCGAATAAGGCGGAGCCTGCAAAGCAGTTGCCTGATACAAACGGCCGGCGCGAATCGAGTCCATGAAACCGACAACCGGTCCCTCAAACCAGATTGGCCCTGGCGTCAGAACGGCGCGAACGGCGCCCGCACCGAACACGATCAGAGACGCCAGCGCAAGAGCCATGACCCCGACCATGACCGCGGTCCCCTGCCCCCGTTTTTTTGTTGTCCCGTCGTCTGCGACCATGATGGGCGCTTGTCCCCCGATGACGCGTGTGTAAAGCCACGCCTGTGTCGATCTTAAATTCCGATTTGAGCCAGTATTCCCATCCGAGAACAAGGGCAACTTCCTTGTCTTTCCCCCCATTTTCATAGATAATCAATACCTGCGCCCTCCAAGTGCGTAGTGTCACTAGAACCACGGCCGGCAAGCGGCATCGCCGTGCGGTGGGAGACGAGGAAACATGAACAAGCCCGGCAAGTCGATTGAGAAGGCGCGCGCCCAGGTCGAGAAGCGCCCTTACCCCCTTCAGGAAGCCGTTCCGCTCCTCCAGAAAATCAAGTTCGCCAAGTTTGATGAGACCGTCGACCTGACCCTGCGTCTGGGCGTCGACCCGCGTCACGCAGACCAGATGGTTCGCGGCACAGTCGTCCTCCCGCACGGCCTCGGCAAGACCAAGAAGGTCGCCGTCATCACCACCGGCGACAAGCAACGTGAAGCTGAAGCTGCCGGAGCCGACATCGTCGGCGGCGACGAACTGGTCGAGAAGATCCAGAAGGAATCCTGGACTGACTTCGATGCCCTCATCGCCACGCCTGACATGATGAAATCCGTCGGCCGTCTCGGCAAAGTTCTCGGTCCCCGCGGCCTCATGCCCAACCCCAAGACCGGCACCGTGACCAACGATGTCACCGCTGCGATTAAGGAAATCAAGGCCGGCAAAGTCGAGTTCCGCACCGACAAGACTGCGCTCGTCCACGTCCCGGTCGGCAAGATCTCCTTCCCCTCGCAAAAGCTGGTCGAGAATGCCATCACCGTCATCACCAGCATCGTGAAGGCCAAGCCTTCCGCGGCCAAGGGCAAGTACATCAAGGGCATCACCATCAGTTCCACGATGGGCCCCGGCATCGCGCTCGATTCCGCCGTAGCGGACGGCGCCGCCAAGGCTTCCGCCTAACAGCAGCTTTCAGACGCTAGCTTCTAGCCGCTAGCTGGTGAAATTTGATCTCGGCCCAAACGGGCGAACATTAAAAGGATTTTGCTAGCAGCTAGAAGCTAGCAGCTAGAGGCTTACATATGGCACTGAGCAGACAGAAAAAAGCGGAGAAAGTCGGCGAGCTCGCAAAAGAACTCGAGAGCTCCACGTCCGCCATCATCGGCACATTCAGCAAACTCACCGTCGCCCAGGACTTCGAGTTGCGCAAGACCGTCCGCAACGCCGGTGGCCGCTATCGTGTCCTCAAGAACAAACTCGCCGCGCGCGCCGCGAAAGGCTCGAAGATCGAAGCCGCTCTCCAGGGCCTCAAGGGCGTCTCCTCGGTCGCCTACACCAGCGGCGATCCGGTGGCCCTCGCCAAAGCACTGTCCACCTGGGTGACCGATAACGCGGAGTTCACCTTCAAGCTCGGCATCGTCGACGGCAAAGTCATCAACGTCGAGGAAGTCAAAGCCCTCGCCACCATGCCTGGCAAGGAAGAGATCTTCGCGAAGCTCCTCTACCTCATCAACGCCCCGGCGCAGCGCCTCGTCACCGTCATGAACGCTGCCGGCCGCGACCTCGCCGTCGTCATCAACCAGGGCGTCGAGAAACAAAAGTTTGCGGAACAGGCCTCGGCCTGAACCAGATTTGGGTGAATCGCGGAGCGAGCGCCGAGATCGCGAGAGCAAAGCGAGAGGGTTTGGCGGATGCCAAACCCTGGAGTAAGGCCAGGCAAAAGTTTGCCGGCGGAGAAGCTGCCGCCAGTTAAGGATTCCTGCTTTCATCGCTCCGTTCGCTGTGGAAGCAAAGCTGTTTGCTGGAAGCTAACAGCTAGAAGCTAGAAGCTGTTCCCGCCCTTCCTCAAGGGGTGCCTGGTCTGGGGCACATCGGAAACCTCGAGGCAAGCAGGAGCGGCAACCCCGGAGCGCAAGCGACGGGGCGCAACACAAAATTCAGAAGAACCGTGGAGAACACAATGGCAGACCTGCAGCAGTTGGAAGATCAGATCGTTAACCTGAGCCTGCTCGATGCAGCAGCTCTCGTGAAGAAGCTCGAAGAGCGCCTCGGCGTTTCGGCCGCGGCCGCCGCCCCGGTCGTTGTGGCCGGTGGCGGAGCAGCGGCAGCCGCTCCGGCAGCTGTCGAACAGACCGAATTCACCGTCATCCTCAAGGATGCCGGTGCCAATAAGATCAACACCATCAAGGCCGTACGCGAAGTCACCTCGCTCGGCCTCAAGGAAGCCAAGGACCTCGTTGACGGCGCTCCCAAGAACCTCAAAGAGAACGCCACCAAGGATGAAGCCGAGGCCATTAAGAAGAAGTTCGAAGGCGTCGCGACCGTCGAGGTGAAGTAGTTTCGCCTGGTCCGGCGACCCGTTCGGCAAGCAACTTGCGTGCCAAAGCGGAACGCGCTATGATTCTATTTGTGCGTTCCGCTCGGCTGCATCCACTTTGCCGGTTCCGGGGCGTAACTTCGTCTTCCAGATCAGCCACAAACCGTAATCTTGCTCGTCTCTGACGAGCGTGGCAGTTTGCGCGCATGAATCGGGAAGATTAAAACTTTATCTCCGGCAGACATTGCCGGCGTAATCGCAGGCCAGGCGGCGGACCTGCTGTTACGACTGTAGTGAGTTGTCAGGCGGCGCGGGCGAAGGTTTCAAAGCGGCGGGAATCGGACATTCTGTCACAGTACAGTGCACAATTCGGTTGTGGCGCTCGTGGGACTTGCTGTCCCTGCGGGCGTTTTGTCTGTTCCCCGAACTTTTCCTCTCGTCTCGCTTCCCTGCTCTTCGCCCCGTGATCAGTGTCCCGGTCTCGCTCGATCTCTGAGTAGACCTGGCAGCCAAACCGGCAGCCTTGCGGAGGACACCATCGTCCGCAAATCTGCCCGAGCAGATTGAGCCCCCAGCGAACTTGTTCGCCGGGGTAGAAAGCGGAAGCGTAACCCCCCTGCGGTCTTCCGCGCAAGTGAAATTCGGCGTTGCACTCCACTTTTTGTGCGGCCGTAACCAGGAACGTACGACGTATTCCCGAACGAGGCGGGATGCATCGTGCGCTGGAACAAATCGGATCGACGAGCGCAACTGGACCCGGATCTGCCGCTCTTCTCTTCCTCGCCACTACGGGTCCTGAGGAGTAACGAATGTCCAACGAGAACCGCGCGGTTCGCAGCCGTCTCGACTTTTCCAAGATCCCAACCGCCATCCGCATCCCGAATCTCATTGAAGTTCAGCGCCGCTCCTACGAGCGCTTCCTGCAGATGGACAAGCTGCCCTCGGAGCGCGATGACTCCGGCCTGCAGTCGGTCTTTACCTCTGTCTTCCCCATCACCGATTTTCGAAATATCTCACAACTCGACTTTGTGGATTTCTCCATCGGCAACTGGGAGTGCAAGTGCGGTCACCTCAAAGGTCTCCATCACCTGCGCACCACCTGCGTCCATTGCGGCGCCATGGTCATCACCGACCCGTTCCATCCCGGCGATGTCCTCTGTCAGAAGTGCGGCACCTACAACAAGAACACCCCCGACTTCTGCAACAAGTGCGGCGACCCTGTTGGCCTGCAGCTGAAGTACGACCAGGCGGAGTGCGAAGAGCGCGGCATGACCTACTCTGCGCCGCTCAAAGTCACCGTCCGCCTCACCATCTACGACAAGGATCCCGAGACCGGCGCAAAGTCCATCCGCGATATCAAGGAGCAGGAAGTCTTCTTCGGCGACATTCCGCTCATGACGCAGAATGGCACCTTCATCGTCAACGGCACCGAGCGCGTCATCGTCTCCCAGCTCCACCGTTCGCCCGGCGTCTTCTTTGAGACGGCAAACAACCGCACCTACTTCCTCGGCAAGATCATTCCCTACCGCGGCTCGTGGGTCGAGTTCGAGTACGACCAGAAGAACACCCTCTACGTCCGCATCGACCGCAAGCGCAAGTTCCTCGGCACCATCTTCCTTCGCGCTCTCGGCCTCAAGAGCGACGAGGAGATTCTGCGCACCTTCTACACCGTCGACAAAATCAACATCAAAGACGGCAAGCTCTTCTGGACCCTCGATCCGGCCAGCGACAAGCCGACGCACCTGCTCGGTGCCAAGCCTGCGCACGCCATCGTTGCCAAAGGCGACGAGATCGCGCACTCCGGCCGAAAAGTTACCCCTTCGATCATGAAGGCGCTTCAAGGCCGCGAAGATCACTCAGGTCGAAGTCGAACAGGCTGAGCTCGACGGCGCCATGACGGCTGCCGACGTGGTCGACACCTCCACCGGCGAAGTCTTCCTCGAAGCTAACGGGAGCTCACCTCCGACAAGCTCACAAAATTGTCGAAGCCGGCATTGGCACCATCGACGTCTTCTTCCCCGAGCGCGATGACATGGGCAACGTCATCACCAACACCCTGCGCCGCGACTCGGTCCGCAAGCCCAAGAAGCCCTCATCGAGATCTACCGCAAGCTGCGCCCCGGCGATCCGCCGACCCTCGACACCGCCACCGCGCTCTTTGAAGGCATGTTCTTCGATGCGCGCAAGTACGACTTCTCGCGCGTCGGCCGCCTCAAGTTCAACATCAAGCTCTACGAGAATCAGGACGCCACCTCGCTCGACCACCGCACCCTGACTCCCGAGGACTTCTACTCCACCATCCGCTACCTCCTCAAGCTGCGCCGCAACATCGGCATGGTCGACGATATCGATCACCTCGGCAACCGCCGCGTGCGCGCTGTCGGTGAGCTCATGGAGAACCAGTTCCGCATCGGCCTGGTCCGCATGGAACGCGCCATCAAGGAAAAAATGTCCGTGTACCAGGAAATGTCCACGGCCATGCCCCACGACCTCATCAACGCCAAGCCTGTCATGGCCGCGATTCGTGAGTTCTTCGGCTCCTCCCAGCTCTCCCAGTTCATGGATCAGACCAACCCGCTCTCGGAGATCACGCACAAGCGCCGTCTCTCCGCACTCGGGCCGGGTGGCCTCTCGCGTGAGCGCGCCGGATTCGAAGTCCGCGACGTGCACCCCACCCACTATGGCCGTATCTGCCCGATTGAAACGCCGGAAGGTCCGAACATCGGCCTCATCAGCTCGCTGTCGTGCTTTGCGCGCATCAACGAGTACGGCTTCATCGAGTCGCCCTACCGCAAGGTGCGCGACAGCCGCGTGCTCGACTTCGTCCAGATCACCAACGCCGGCGAAAGCGGCCTGCGCGTCGGCGATCACGTCGAGAAGAGCGAAGCCTTCAAGATGAACGACCACCTCAGGAAGGATAAGAAGCGGGTCCTCGAGTTCGAGCCCTACTCCTTCTACCTCTCCGCGTGGGAAGAGGATCGCCACACCATCGCCCAGGCCAACGTCGAGCTGGATGAGAACCTCCACATCGTCGAAGAGCTCGTCAATGCCCGCAAGATGGGCAACTTCGTCCTCGTCAACCGGGGCGAAGTCGACTACATCGACGTCAGCCCCAAGCAGCTGGTTTCCGTCGCCGCTTCGCTCGTGCCCTTCCTCGAGCACGACGACGCCAACCGCGCGCTCATGGGCGCCAACATGCAACGCCAGTCCGTGCCTCTGCTCGTCTCTGAGGCTCCTCTGGTCGGCACCGGCATGGAAGGCGTCACCGCCCGCGACTCCGGCGCCGTCATCCTGGCCAAGCGCAATGGCATCGTCGACTCCGTCGATTCCGAGCGCATCATCGTCCGCGTTGAAGGTGAGCACCACCCCACGCAGCTCTCGCGTGAGGTCGGCTCCGACATCTATCAGCTCATCAAATTCAAGCGGTCCAACCAGAACACCTGCATCAACCAGAAGCCGATCGTACGTCAGGGCGACCGCGTCCTCAAAGGTCAGGTCATCGCCGACGGTCCCTGCACGGAGCAGGGCGAGCTCGGCCTCGGCCGTAACGTGCTCGTGGCTTTCATGCCATGGCGCGGCTACAACTTCGAAGACGCGATCCTCATCTCGGAAAAACTGGTCCGCGAAGACTACTACACCTCGGTCCACATCGAGGAGTTCGAGATTGAAGCCCGCGACACCAAGCTCGGTCCGGAAGAAATCACCCGCGACATCCCCAACGTCAGCGAGCACTCGCTGCGCGATCTGGACGAGTCCGGCATTATCCGCATCGGAGCGAAGGTCCACCACAACGACATTCTGGTCGGCAAGGTTACGCCCAAAGGCGAAACCCAGCTCACGCCGGAAGAGAAGCTCCTCCGCGCCATCTTCGGCGAAAAAGCCGGCGATGTCCGCGACGCTTCCCTCACCTGCCCTCCCGGTATCGAGGGCACCGTGGTCGACGTCCGCATCTTCTCCCGCAAGGGTCAGGAAAAGGACGAGCGCGCCCGGCAGATCGAAACCGAGCAGGTCGCTCAGCTCGAGAAGAACC
>CAVPKU010000060.1:0-5710 GCA_963705765.1 uncultured Acidobacteriaceae bacterium
CGTCGGGATCCGGCGGTGTGCTGCACATCCTTATGCCGGCCTTCGCCTTGGGTTCAGTGCCTATTCGCTGCCTCGCACATGCGCCTGACGCGTTCGTCGATGCTCGAGGTGTTGGGATCGGAGTACATCAAGCTGGCACGCCTGAAGGGATTGCCTCAGGCACTGGTGATCGGCAAACACGCCTTCAAGAATGCACTGATCCCGGTCGTGACACTGGCCGGCATCAACCTTGTGCTGATGATTAATGTCGCGGTGGTGGTGGAAACCGTGTTCGCCTGGCCCGGGTCGGCCGCTTGCTGTACGAAGGCATAAGCTTCCGCGACTTTCCCGTCGTGCAGGGGGTGGTGATCATGGGTGGTGCCATGATCGTGGGAATCGCCGTCTTCGTCCACGGCGCGTACGCGAATCCGATCCTCGGCATAAAGTCGTTCAGGTCAGGATTCACCAGCGTGTTGCCATACACGCCGCCCGGATGCACCGGCGTGATGCCATTCCCCGCCACCGCTCCCGGCGCGATCGTCAGCACCGTCTGCGTCGTCGGGTCCCAGTTCGAAACGTAGTTCTTCCACTCCGAGTACGGCGAACCGTACTCCCAACGTAGTCCCAGATTCAGCGTCAGCTTCGGAGCCACCTTCCAGTCGTCCTGCGCGTACACGCTGTCCAGGCTCTGCCGCAGGTGCACCACAAAGTAATTCGCCAACTGGTAGCTGCTGGTCGCGCCGAACAGAAAGTCCGCCCAGTACGTGTCCGATACCGGAGCCGTCGGCGCCGCTGCTCCGCTCGCTGTCGTCGCGCAGTTGGCCGAGATTGCCGCATCGCACAAGCTGTAGCCGCCGCCGTACGTCCACGATCCGTACAGCGGGTTGTTGTCGTTCACCGCCATCCAGACGTGCTCGTACTCATACCCAAACTTCAGCGAATGGTTCCCCTTCACCCACGAGAAATTCAGCTTCGGATCGATCAGCGCCGGGTCCTGCCATTGCGGGTTCGTGCTCTGCCGCCCAAATCCCGTGAAGCCTGTAATTCCCTCCGACGGCAACCCACCCGCCACAATCGGATTCGACGGCAGCCCCGGAATCGAAAATGCATTGTCCCCAATCGACAGGTTGAACTTGCCCGCCTTCGTTCGCGACAAACCGAGCCGTACATCCACAATCTTGTTCCCGCCGAACAGATGGTTGTAGCCCAGCGCTACCTGCTGGTCCAGAACGCGGATCGTGCCGTTCGTCTGCCCATCCAGCGGCAGCGGAATCGTCACATGGTTCACGCCCGTCTCTTTTCGATCGCTCACGCGCAGGAACCACGAGCTGTTCGCGTTCTGCTGATAATCGAGCCGCAGATCGCCCTTGTCCGAGTTATCCGTGAACGGCGCTTCCACCGAATAATCATTCGAGTTCAGTCCCGTCGTGGCCAGCCCTGACTGCGGCAGCGGAATCCTCTTGAAGGCATTCACCACCTGCGCGTTCAGCGGATCGAACGCCGTCGACGGAATCGTTGTCCCCGCCGCATACGTTGTTCCCGTCACAGGATTCCGCACCGGAACCACCAGCACTCCGTTTAGCTCGTTTTGCGTCGGCAGCGTCAGCACGCTCAGCGGCGTCAGCGTCTGCCGGAACCCTTCATAGTCCAGGAAGAAAAACAGCTTGTCCCGCAGAATCGGACCGCCCACGTTCACCCCGAACTGATTGCGGTTGAACGCCGGTTCGTGGAACTTCGTTACCTTGCCCGTGTTGCTCACGATATTCGGCTTGAAGAATCCCGCCGCGTTCAGATCCGTGTTGCGCAGGAACTCGTACAGCGTGAAGTGATACTGGTTCGTTCCACTCGCCGAGGCCACGTTCACCGTCGCACCCGACCCGCGCCCATACTCCGCGCTCTCGTTGTTGGTCACCACGGCGAACTGCGCCACCGAGTCCGGCGGAACCGCGATGATCTGGTTGTCGAATCCCTGGTTGCTCTCGCCGTACGCGTTGTTGTCCATGCCATCCAGCAGAAAGTTGTTGAACATGCTCCGCTGGCCGTTCACGTTATAGGCACCTGCCCTCACCAGGCTCGAGATCGAGCTCGTTGTCGCCGCTGTCGGCGCCTGCCGCGCGCCCGTCACCAACCCCATCAGGTCGGAGTAGTTCCGGCTGACCAGCGGCAACGCCTCGCTCTGATAGCTCGTGATGGTTTGCTCGCGCTGGCTCGAATCCGTCTCCAGCTGCAGCGCTACGTCGCTCACTTCCACCGTCGTCTCGGTCTGCCCTGGCGTCAGTCGCAGATCGATGCGCTGCCGGCTGCCGACTGAAATCGTGATGTTCTGCGCCTCTGCTTGCGCAAACCCTTTTTCCGCTGCCGTAATCGTGTAAATACCCGTCCGCAGGGAAGGGAACTCGTAGTCCCCCGCGTCGTTCGATGTTGTCTTCTCCGTATGCCCCGTGGCCGTGTTGGTGGCGCTCACTGCCGCTCCGGGAACGACCGCTCCGCTCGAGTCGCGAATCGTTCCTACAAGGCTGCCGTTCTCATATTGAGCGTGTGCGTTCGAAGAGCCGATGAAGAACAAGCCTGCCAGAAAGAAGATTGCCCAAAAAACTCTATATTTTCCGTTCATGCTCTTGATCCTCCCGAGCCTCGAAGAATGCCCCGTTAATACTTAGCAAATGGACGATGAATCTGTCACAATCCATGTGTAAAATCGTCACCGAAATGGATTCCGGGCCTCCCCCCATCCCTCGCCGTATCCTCGCCGTCGACGACGACCCTGTCAGCCTCGCGGTCACGGCGATCCTGTTGGAAGCTGAGGGCTGTGTCGTGCTCCAGGCCCTCAGCGGCAACGAGGCCGTCGATATCGCCACCACCGATCGTCCCGATTGCATCCTCGCCGATCTCCGCATGCCCGGCCTCAACGGCTCCGATCTGGCTCGCTCCCTCCGCAGAGTCGCGCCCCGCGCCCTCCTGCTGGCCATGACCGCCACGCCACCCCCCGCCGTCGATGGCTACGACGCCGTCCTTAAAAAGCCCCTTTCCCCTGAGAGCCTGCGTTCCGCGCTCGCCCGTCGCCCAGTCCCTGTTTCCCCTCCGCCGCCCAAACACGATCCCAAAGAAGATGCCGTCCTCGATGCCGCCATCTTCGAACGCCTCCGCCGCGCCATCGATCCCGACGGCCTCGAAGAAGTCTTTACCGTTTTCCTCAAAGACACCCACGAGCGCATCGCCATCATGAGGAAGGCCGATCCTGCCACGATCAAGAAAGAGGCGCACACTATTAAAGGTGGGGCCTCCATGGTGGGGGCTCTCCAGATCTCCCGCGCCGCCGCCGTCCTCGAATCGGGTGTTGACGATCCTGATGATCGGTTGCGCAAACTCGACGAGATGGAAGCGCAATGCCGTTTCGCTGCAATTATCCTGAAACAGAGGCTTAAAGCATGAACTCTCCCACCAGGTCTGCCCGCCCCGCTCCTCCCGCCCGACCCGCCAAATCAGGCGCCCCGGCCATCCGCATCCTGCTCGCCGACGACCATCCCGTCGTCCGCATCGGCGTTCGCAACATGCTCTCGAGCGAGCCCGGCTTCGAAGTTGTCGGCGAGAGCCTCCGACGGCGACGAAGCCATCACCCAGACCCTTGAGCTGCGAGCCCGACATCCTCCTCCTCGACTGTCTACATGCCCCGCCTTCCCGGCCTAGAAGCCATGCGCGCCATCATGAATGGCTCGCCCCGGTCAAGATCATCCTCCTCACCAGCACCATCACCACCCAGCAGATCATCGAAGCCCTCCAGATCGGCGCCCGCGGCATCGTCCTCAAGGACGCGGTCGCCGACCACCTCACCGCCGCCATCCGCGCCGTCTCCGGCGGCGATTACTGGATCGGCG
This sequence comes from uncultured Acidobacteriaceae bacterium, assembly GCA_963705765.1. Lineage (GTDB taxonomy): Bacteria > Acidobacteriota > Terriglobia > Terriglobales > Acidobacteriaceae > Palsa-343. The sequence goes on from CAVPKU010000060.1 coordinate 3,855, forward strand.
GCAGCGCGTCGTCAACCTCGTCAGGCGCGCTCCACGAACTCATGCAGCAGGCCGCCGTTCCCGAGCGCAAGACCTACGGCCTCACCCCGCGCGAAATGGAAGTCGTCGGCTGCATCGTCGAAGGCTGCTCCAACCGCGACATTGCGAAACAATTCACCCTCAGCGAAGAAACCGTAAAGCGCCACCTCTCCAACATCTTCGACAAGACCGGCGTCTCCACCCGTCTCGAACTCGCCCTGTTCGCCATCGCCCACCAACTGGTCGCAAACCGAGCACTAGCCCAAACCATCGGCGACCTACCTCGCACCAAATCGTGGTCAAAAAAAGAGCGGGCCTTGCAGGCCCGCTCTTTTCCTGCCCCCTCCGCCGACGGAGGTACCGCCGTTTCAGTCGCGGGCACTCCAAAAAATCCCAAAAATCCCAAAAATCCAAAAATCCCAAAAAATCCCAAAATCCACCCCCCCAAAAATCCCCCAGGAAAAAAACCGCGCCCCAAAACCCAACGCCGGACGCCAGGTTCACCCCACAGCAAGCAGAAGACTCCTTTCCCGGCCCAACATCAACACCTCACCGCCCCGCGCCCAACCCGAAGTACCGTCTCCCGACCCATTTCGGGAACTCCCCACAACCGCCCGCAATCCTCTCCGCCCAAAAAACAAAGAGCCCGTGCCCCGAGATGCCCCGTCGTTGCTCTGGCGCATCGCCGAATCCTTTTGCTACGGTTCCGTTCAGAACCCCACCCTGCGCCCGCTGCCCGTCCGTTCATCGCGCGGTGACAATCCGACGACGAAGGATCCGACGATGCAAGCTTGTCTTCCTCCCCGGCTCCCGCTCCCTGAACTTGTCTCTGTCCTTCTCCTCGCCCCAGTTCGCCTTTCGTCCTGGCTCGCCCACGCCCAGACCCGCTCGACCAAAAGCCCTCCGCCCAGCTTACCCCCACACCGCCCCCGATAACACCGCCTCGGCCGGCGTTCCCTCCGGCTGGAAAGCCACCGGCTCGGAAACCGTCATCGAACATGACCGGCCCTCCAGAATCGAGAACATCGACCTCGGCCGCGTCTTCATCGCCCGCACCGGCGCCTTCAAAGCCGGCCAGAGAGGGAACCAACGGCGTCCGACATCACCATGCCCTTCAAACGCCCCGCTCACTCAAAGAAACTCACCATGATGTACCAGCAGGCCGCCGCGGTCGCCGGCAAGCCCCTTCCCCAGTATCAATTTCATCTCTCCACCACCGCGCTCCAGGCTCCCCCCCTCATCCTTTCGGCCACTGCGGCCGTTTCGTCGCCGATCTTCTACCGGCTTCCACTGCAGCCCACAAAAATCTATGGGCATCCTCTGTTCCTTCCCCATCGTGAGACTGCCGGCGCCTTTAAGAAACTTCCTCCTCGTCGCCAGAGCGCCCGTCCACCATCGCTGCTCAGGAAGTCCCCATCGCCCAGGCCGTCTTCGCCAGCTACCGCATCCCCCAGGCCATGCTCGCCCGTAAATCGCCCGTCACCGCGCCCCCGCCGCCCCCATCCGCCGGCCCCGGCGTCAGCAGCACCCTCTGGGCGCAACAGCAGTCCAATATCATGGCCACCTGTTTCGACGAGGGCGTCATCCGCGAGTACGGTCCCCGCCAGCTCCCCAAAGAATGCGGCGGCCTCGCCCCCAACCCATAGCAAGAAGAGACCAGCGTCTGCCCAGCTCCAGGCTCCAGCTCCCAGCTCCCTGTACCCGTAACCCTGTACCCTGCGCCTTCCACCCTGTACCCTGTAATGGGGGCCATCGAAAGAATGCAGTCATCGCAATCCGGCACACTCGAAAGCACCACCGTCGCCCATTCCTCCACCTGGTCCCGCAGCAACCCCTAT
>CAVPKU010000061.1:0-107016 GCA_963705765.1 uncultured Acidobacteriaceae bacterium
ACCATTTGTCGCACGATTTTCCGCATCGCAGCTTCTCCCGGAACCATCGAATCGCTACGATATACTCAGCTTTCCTGATTGTTTAAGAGTTTACGGAACCGGGCGGAGGCTCGCCTCGTATTCGAGAGAAGCCAAAACGGTTTTTTGCGGTCCTGGAGCGCGCATTTCGCCTGCTTGCGAAGCCCGGTTTGCGCCCTCGTTCATCGAACTGCAGTTGCCCTGCCAGAGGAGTGGAGACGGCCCATGTTAGCTTCCCGCAGTCATCGTGGAAAGAGCTCAGCTACTTTCTTCGCTAAATTGAAATCCGTTGCTGCGGTTTCCTGCCTGCTCGCCGGCACCGCGCCTTCATATGCCCAGGCGCCCCAGCAGACCGCGCCCGCGGCTCCCGGCCTTCCCCCCGAGCCCACGCCAAACTATACGCAGCCGCTCTTTCTCCACGACACCGGGCGGGACTTCGCCAAACCACGTGGCTACTTTCCCAACATTCTTGCTCCCTATGAGCCATCGAACCATCAACCTAGCTTCCTGAACTCGCAGCATCTCGACTCGCTCATTAAGGACGGCAAGATCTATCTGAGCCTCGGCGATGCGGTTCTGCTGGCGCTGCAGAACAACTACGACATCGCCATTCAGCGCCTCGACCTCGACATTGCGGATACCGATCTTCTCCGTACCAAAGCCGGACAGCTTCCTCAGGGCACGCCCACTTCTCTGGTTACGAACACCCTGGGCGGCGGCGGTTTTACCGTCACTTCGGGTGGTGGCCCGGGCGGCTCCAGTGTTGCCGGGACCTGCGTCGGCGGTCTGCTGTTTCCACCAGCGGCGCCGGACCAGCGCCCGAAAACCTCGATCCCTACGTGCAGGGCACCATTCAGCTGCAGCGCCAGAAGACTCCTCAGCTCAATACCCTGTTCAGCGGCGGCAAATCGTCTCTGACCACCAACACCGACGAATACAACTTCACCTATAACCAGGGATTCCGCAGCGGCACCGCGCTCGTGGTCGGATTTCAGAACACGCGCGTGACCAGCGACAGCCCTTTCAATACCTTCAGTCCGGCTTTGACGAGCACCTTCAACGCTCAGCTCACCCAGCACCTTCTGCAGGGCTTTGGCTGGGGCCTCAACAGCCGATTCATCGTCCAGGCCACCAACAACCGCCGCATTGCCGACTCGGTCTTTCGGTCGCAGCTTCTCTACACCATCAACCAGGTAGAGGACATCTACTGGGGCCTGGTGAGCGCCTACGAAGACCTGCAGTCCAAACAGCGCGCCCTCGATCAGTCCACCTCGCTCGAAAAGGACGACGAGAAGCAGCTGCAGTCGGCAGCATGGCGCCCCTCGACGTTGTCAACGCTCGCAGCCAGACATCGAGCGACCAGCAGGCGCTGATCGCCTCGCAGAGCAATCTCGAGTACCAGCAGCTGCTCATGAAGCAGGCCATCGCCCGCAACCTCGACGATCCTCGTATCGCCAGCGCTCTGTTATTCCCACCGACCGCGTCACGCTGGTGGAAACGCCGGAAGAGCATATGTCGCCGGAGGACCTGGTCCGCCAGGCGGAAGCCAACAGCCCCGCCGTCGAACAGGCCATTCTGAACATGAAGAACGACGAGATCACGCTCAAGGCCGCCAAAAACGGCCTGCTCCCGACCCTCGATGCGTATGCGTTTTACGGTGCCGAGGGCCTGGGTGGCGCGCGAGCCCCGATTGCGTCGATTTTTTCACCGGCACAGTTTGTGCTCCGAACCAATACCCGACTGTCGGGTACGGCACCGCTGTGTCGCACTTGTTCAACAGCAGCGGGCCCAACAAGGGTGTGGGATTCAACCTCAACATTCCCATCCGCAATCGCCCCGCACAGGCTCTTGAGGCGCGCTCGCAGATTAAATACCGCCAGGCGCAGATGCGGCTCCAGCAGCTCTACGTGCAGATCCGCATGCAGATCGTCAACGATCAGTACGCGCTCACCAATGACCGTGCTGCTGTGAACGCCGCCATCGCCAACCAGGAATACAACCATCAGAGCCTCGACGCCGAAAACAAGAAGCTGCACCTCGGCGCCTCGACAACGGCCAACGTGCTCGTGCAGCAGAAAGGCCTTGCCGCTGCGGACGCGCAGCTCATCTCTGCGCGCCCGTTACGCTACGGACCGTGCTGCGCTGGAAGAGGCTCTGGCCAGCACCCTGGATCGCTACGGCATCTCCATCGTCGATGCGGCCACCGGTCAGGTCAGCACGGCGCCTGTCATCCCTGGAATCGAGCCGGCGAAGAACCTGCCCGAGGTGACAGCTCCCAGCCAGCAGCAGGAACTGCAGCAGCAGGAGCAGAATCCAACTCAGCCACAGGCTGCTCCCACGCAACCGCAACCGCAGCCGCAGCCGCAATCCAACCCGCAACGCTAGGGCCGGTTATCTCGATGATTCCGGCCAGAAGGCCCGCTCCACGCGGGCCTTTCTGATTTCAGCGTCCTTGCGCACGTGTTTTTCCACTCGTTTTTCGCCCGCCTCTCGCGCGCCCGCCTGCCACTCCCTGCTAAAATCGATAAAATCCACTCCGCGGAGAGGCAATGCAGGCAATACTTGCGCTCGAAGATGGGCGCATCTTCAGGGGCGAAGGCTACGGAGCCCAGGGCGAATGCCGCGGCGAAGTCGTTTTCAATACTTCTCTCACCGGTTATCAGGAGATCTTCACCGATCCTTCCTACGCCGGCCAGATCGTCGTCCTCACCAATCCCGCAAATCGGCAATTACGGAACCAACTCCGCCGACGACGAGGCCGCGCGGCCCTATATCGAAGGGCTGATCATGCGCGAATTTTCTCCCATCAGCTCCAACTGGCGCTCGCACGCAGGTCGCGGACGAATATCTGGAGCGCTACAACGTTCCCGTGATCTGGCGAGATCGATACCCGCGCCCTGGTCCGCCATCTGCGCGACCAACGGCGTGATGCGCGGCGTCATCTCCACGCTCGAGACCGACCCGGACAAGCTGGTCGCGAAGGCGCGCTCGATCCGAAGATGGACGGCACCGACCTCGCGAGCGTCGTCACGACGAAAGATCGTCTACAGTTCGGGACGCGAAGGCCCGCGATCGCAGCAAATCCCGCGCAGAGATGCCGGCGAGATCGCGCGGCGCCGATCTCCATGTCGTGGCCTACGACTACGGCATCAAGCAGAACATCCTGCGCATGCTGAGCGGCGAGGGCTGCAGCGTGACGGTGGTTCCCGCGCAACCACCGCCGAAGACGTGCTCGCGCTGAAGCCGGACGGCGTCTTCCTCTCCAACGGCCCTGGCGATCCGGAGCCGGTCACCTATGCGCAGGAAAACATCCGCCGCCTGCGGGCCGCACGCCGATCTTTGGCATCTGTCTCGGACATCAGCTCATCGGCCTGGCGCTCGGCGGCAAAACCTACAAGCTCAAGTTTGGCCATCACGGCGGCAATCATCCGGTGAAGCAGCAATCGACTCGGGCAAAGTCGAGATCACCGCGCACAACCACAACTTCGCCGTCGATCCCGATTCGCTGAAGCAGAGCGAAGTCGAACTGACGCACATCGATCTGAACGACAACACGCTGGAAGGCCTGCGCCACCGGACGCTGCCGCTGTTCAGCGTGCAGTATCACCCCGAAGCCAGCGCCCGGCCCGCACGACTCGCATTACCTCTTCAGGGATTTCCGGAAAATGATGGAGGAGTGGAAGGATGAGCGGAGTTCCAGAAGAATTTGCCAATCGGCGGGATGCGTGCCCGCCATTTCGAGAACTCAAATCGGAAACAGAATACAGAGCTGGAAAGAGATGCCACGCAGAAATGACATCACGAAAATTCTCGTCATCGGCTCTGGCCCGATCGTCATCGGCCAGTCGGCCGAGTTCGACTACTCCGGCACGCAGGCCTGCAAGGCGCTCAAGGCCGAAGGCTACGAGGTCGTGCTGGTGAACTCGAACCCGGCCACCATCATGACCGATCCCGAGCTGGCCGACCGCACCTACATTGAGCCGCTCACGCGTAATATCTCGAAGAGATCATCCGCATCGAATCCGAGATGCTGAGCGACGAGCGGCAGCAGGGCGTGTTCGCGCTGCTGCCGACCGTCGGCGGACAGACGGCGCTGAATCTGGCGGTCGATCTGGCCGACTCCGGCGTGCTCGAGAAGTACAACGTCGAACTCATCGGCGCGCAAGCTCGAAGCGATCAAGAAAGCCGAAGACCGCCTGCTCTTCAAGGATGCGATGACCGCGATCGGCCTCGACGTGCCGCGGTCGGCGCTGGTCAACAATCTGCGCGACGGCCTGGAGTTCGCCGGCAAGATCGGCTTTCCCGGTGATCATCCGGCCCTCCTTCACGCTCGGCGGTACCGGCGGCGGCATCGCCTACAACCGCGAAGAGCTGATGGAGATCCTCGCCCGCGGCACTCGATCTTTCGCCGGTCCACGAGTGCCTGATCGAAGAATCCGTCCTCGGCTGGAAAGAGTACGAGCTCGAGGTGATGCGCGACCTCGCCGACAACGTCATCATCATCTGCTCGATCGAAAACTTCGATCCCATGGGCGTCCAACCGGCGACTCCATCACCGTCGCGCCGGCGCAGACGCTAACCGATCGCGAATACCAGGCGATGCGCGACGCGGCCATCCCGTCATGCGCGAAATCGGCGTCGAGACCGGCGGCTCGAACATGCAGTTCGCCGTCGACCCGCACAACGGCCGCATGATCGTCATCGAGATGAATCCGCGCGTGTCGCGCTCCTCCGCGCTGGCCTCCAAGGCAACCGGGTTTCCCATTGCGAAGATCGCGGCGCAAGCTTGCCGTCGGCTACACGCTCGACGAAATCCCCAACGACATCACGCGCAAGACGCCCGGCCTGCTTCGAGCCGACCATCGACTACGTCGTCGTCAAGATTCCCAAGTGGCAGTTCGAGAAATTTCCCGGCGCCGACGAGATCCTCGGCCCGCAGATGAAGTCGGTCGGCGAAGTGATGGCCATCGGCCGCACCTTCAAGGAAGCGCTGATGAAGGCCGTGCGCTCGCTTGAGACCGGCAAGAGATCCGGCGCCGAAGTGCATTGAACCGCGCCGTCATGACCAAGCGCCTGGTCACGCCGCAGCCCGAGCGCCTGCAGTACATTCGCTATGCCTTCGCGCAGGGCAGTCGCGTGCGCGAGGTCGCGCGCCTCACCACCATCGACCCTGGTTCCTGCACCAGCTCAAGGAAATTGCCGACGCTGCAGCGCGATCGCCGAACCGACCGCCGGCGACATCACGCCGGAACAGCTGCGTGAGCTCAAGCGCATGGGCTTCTCCGACGCGCGCTGGCCGACGCTGGAATCTGCGAACGGCCGCGAGCGCCGCGAGCAGGTCCGCAGCTGCGCAGCAGGCACGGCGTACGCCCGTCTACAAGCGGGTCGACACCTGCGCCGCCGAGTTCGAAAGCTACACTCCTTATCTCTACTCCACCTACGAAGAAGAGGACGAAGCGCCGCCCACCGACAAGACGAAAGTCATCATCCTGGGCAGCGGGCCGAATCGCATCGGGCAGGGAATCGAGTTCGATTACTGCTGCTGCCACGCGGCCTTCGCGCTGCACGACGACGGCTACGAGACGATCATGGTCAACTGCAATCCTGAAACCGTCTCGACCGACTACGACACCAGCGACCGCCTGTACTTCGAGCCGCTGACCTTCGAAGATGTGCTGGCGGTCTACGAGCACGAGGCTTCGTCGGGCGCGCAGATCGGCATGATCGTGCAGTTCGGCGGCCAAACGCCGCTGAATCTCGCGCTGCCGCTGAAGGCCGCGGGCGTGCCCATTATCGGCACCTCGCCCGAGTCGATCGATCTCGCGGAAGACCGCAAGCGCTTCGGCAAGCTGCTGGAAGAGCTGCAGATTCCGCAGCCGCCCGGGCGCATCGGCGACCAGCGTCGAAGAAGCGCTTCCGGCGCCGAGCGCATCGGCTATCCGGTGCTGGTGCGGCCATCGTACGTGCTCGGCGGCCGCGCCATGGTGATCGCCTATGACGACGAGGCGTCACCCGCTACATGAGAGAAGCGGTCGAGTATTCGCAGGACCGGCCGGTGCTGGTCGATCATTTCCTCGAAGACGCCGACCGAGGTCGACGTCGACGCGCTCTGCGACGGCGAAGACGTCGTGATCGCCGGCATCATGCAGCACATCGAAGAGGCCGGCATCCACTCCGGCGATTCATCGTGCGTGCTGCCCGCGGTCGATCTCGCGCCGCACACGCTGGAGACGATTCGCGACTACACCTTCCAGCTGGCTCTGGCGCTGAAAGTCATCGGCCTGATGAACCTGCAGTTCGCCATCCAGCGCGACGGAAGATGTCTTCGTCATCGAAGTGAATCCGCGCGCCTCGCGCACCGTGCCCTACGTTTCGAAAGCCACGGGCGTGCCGCTGGCAAAGATTGCCGCGCGCCTGATGACCGGCCGCAAGCTCCGCGAGTTTCTGCCGGACGAACATCGACGCGCAAAGATCTCGAGACCGGCACGCACTTCTACGTGAAATCGCCGGTATTTCCCTGGAGCAAATTCCCCGGCGTCGATACCGTCCTCGGCCCGGAGATGAAGTCGACTGGCGAAGTGATGGGCGTCGCCGACAACTTCGGCGAAGCCTTCGCCAAGGCGCAGATTCCGCCGGACAGAAGCTGCCGCTCAGGCACGGTCTTCTTCAGCGTCAACGATCGCGACAAGACCAGCCGTCGTCGAGCTGGCGCAGCGATTACGTGGAGCTCGGCTTCCAACTCGTCGCCACCGAAGGCACGGCGCGACGTGCTCGAAGAAGGCCGGCACTGATGCGTCGAGCGCGTCTACAAGGTGAAAGAAGGCCGGCCCAACGTCGTCGACCTGATCAAGGGCGAACGCATTCAGCTGATCATCAACACACCGCGCGGCCAGGATCCGTGCTTCGACGAGAAGGCCATCCGCCGCGCCGCCGTCACGCGCGCATTCCGACCATCACCACGCTGGCCGCCGCTCGCGCCGCCGCCGAAGGCATCGCAGCGCTCCAGAACCGCCGTATCACCGTGAACCCACTGCAGAAACTGCATGCGGAGCACATGGCCGCGCGCTAGCCGCGGCCAGCGCTACTGGCTTCCCTCATCTTTCCATAGCGCTACACCGCCCAGCAGCCCGTCCAGGTTTGAGACGATCGTCACATTAGGCCGCACCTGCAGCGTCATCAGCTTCGTGTTCCCGCCGCCCAGATACAGATGATCCCAGTTAAAGGTCGCGTGCGTTTGCGCAATCGCCTTCCGCAGCAGCTTGTTCCACTTCTTCACGCCATATTTCTTCAGCCCGCGCCGTCCCAGGTAGTCCTCATACGTCTTCTTGAGCCATGGATGATGCCCCAGCTCCAGCGGACACATGCGCCCATCCACAAACAGGCAAGACCCCATCCCGGTCCCCAGGGTCAGGATCATCTCAATCCCGCGTCCCTGGATCGCGCCCAGTCCCTGGACCGCTGCGTCGTTGGCCACGCGCACCGGCTTGTTCCACCGCTTTTGCAGATTCGCTTCCAGCGGATATCCCACCCACTTCGAATCGAGATTCGCCGCCGTCATCGTCATGCCGTTCTTGATCACGCCCGGAAACCCGACGCTCACCCGGTCGAACTCAGGCATCTTCGTCTTCAGCTCATCGAGCGCCATCAGCAAACGCGCGGGCGTCGGCGGCTCGGGCGTTGGCACCCGCAGCCGTTCCGTCAGCGGTTTGCCCTCGGCGTCCAGGCACAGCATCTTCAGCCCAGTGCCCCCAATATCGACCGCCAGCGTGACCGGTTTTTCTCGCCCATAGCTCCAGAACAAACCCGGGACAGTGTATCGCGCTCATGGTTACGCAACGTCACGTTCAACGCTCGGCGCCAACTGCTGTCTCTATCGGCTTTCGCCCTGCATCACGATAGGCAACGACGGCGTCTCCGAGCCATGCCCCGGTCCCACCGTCACTTCGAACCGGCCAGCCTGCGCGTCTGCCGGCACCGGCGGCAGCACGACCGTTGCGCGATGATCCGGATCCGGCGGAAACAGTCCTGCTGGAATTGGAGCCTTGCCGCCCGCCGGAACCAGCCATAGCTCGTATGCCTTGTCCGACGGCAGGTCCCGCAGTCCGCCGGCCACGAATACCAGCGCTCCACGGCTTGCCAGCCAGCTCACCTGCCCCACCGGGTGCACGGGCTGCCGCGTCTCCGTCAGCACTACATGCTCCGACTGCGGCGAACTGAGCACCGCCACCACCTGGTTCGCGTGGTCCAGTTGTACCTGCATCTGCGCCGCGCCGCCCTGTGCAGCATTCAGTTGCCCTCGAACAGGCCGCGAGCGCAGCCCCGCCGCAGCCACCGCAAACACCGCCGCCAGCAGCCAACCCAGCCATGTCAGCGGCTGCCTCTCGTTCGTTTCTTTCATCTCGTCAGCCATCGCACAAATTTCCGGGATAGTCCCCACTCGCGTTCTCTTCTAGGATGCGACATGGGCACACGGAGTGTCGCGTGGGAAACCCCAACCGCCATCCGAACATGAATTCCACCCATGAAAAACCGTCTGGACAAGCTTTTGGTCGAACGCGCCCTCGTCTCCAACCAGCGAAGCGCCCAAGCCCTCATCCTCGCGGGGCGCGTCCTCGTGGAACGAGCAAGGCGACAAGCCCGGCCATGCCGTGTCCGATGACGCCTCCATCCGCCTGCCTTGGTTCCGATCTGCGCTACGTCAGCCGGGGTGGGCTCAAGCTCGAAGCCGCCCTCGACCACTGGCACATCGACCTCGCCCGCCGCTTCTGTCTCGCATCGGCGCCTCCACCGGCGGCTTTACCGACTGCATGCTGCAGCACGGTGCCGCCCGCGTTCTGGCCAGTCCACACCGGCTACGGTCAGATCGCGCAAACCCTCCGCGACGACGCCCGCGTCACCCTCATGGAGCGCACGAACGCACGCTTGCTCACTCCGGCGACCTGCCCCCTGGCATCTCTTTCCTCGCCGTCGACGTCTCCTTCATCTCCGCCACCCTCGTTCTTCCATCGGTTCTGGCTGCTCTTCGCAGCGTGTCGGACGGTCCGACATGCGTCCGACGCCGTCAGACATTTGTCCCTCGAAGCCGTCATCCTCATCAAGCCTCAGTTTGAAGCCGGCCGCGAGCGCATCGGCAAAGGCGGCATCGTCCGCGATCCTGCGGCCCACCAACTCGCCATCGACCGCGTCCGCGCCTGCGTCGGCGGAACTCGCCGCCCAAGGCATAGACGTCATCGACTCGCCGATTACCGGCGCTGAAGGCAATCGCGAATTTCTGCTCCATGCCGTCTGGTCCTGACCTATCGGCCCTGTCGAATCGTCTCTTCGCTGTTGTATTCTGGTTCGACTTCAGGAACCCACGCCTGACCTCGTCGAAATCAGCGGGAGCGCTATGAGTCAAACTTTCTCCATCGGCATCGGCGGCGCCGCCGGCCAGGGTGTCGCCACCCCCGGCGACATCTTCGCCAAGATCTTCAGCCGGCGCGGCCTGCACCTGAACGCCTATAACGCTTATCAGTCGATCATTCGCGGCGGCCACACTTTTCTCACCATCCGCACCGGCGTCGACCAGGTTACCAACATGGGCGATGCCATCGACTCCTCATCCCGCTCAATCAGGACACGATGGACCGCCATCTCCGCCTGCTCACCGCCGGCGGCGCGTGCATCTATAACGCCGACCCATCAAGCCCGGCGAGCTGCGCGACTGGCGTGCAACTTTGCCCTTTGCCGGTGAGCACGCTGGCCGACATCAGCGGAAAAGGTCGCGCAGAACACCCTCGCCATCGGCGCGGCGCTCAGCATGATGGGCGTCGGCTTCAACTCGCTCGAGACGTGCTCCGCGAGCAGTTCGGCAGAAAGGGCGAAGCGGTCGTCGAGGAGAACGTCGCCATCGCGCGCGCCGGCTACGAGTACGCCACGCAGAACTTCAAGCCCTTCGCGAGCCCGCTGCCCATGACGGAAACCGATACGCTGTGCTCAGCGGCAACGCTGCGATGGCCATGGGCGGCGCGGCCGCGGGCGTCAAATTCTACTGCGCGTATCCCATGAGCCCCTCCACCGGCGTGCTGCACTGGATGGCAGCGCACGGTCGCAAGGCGGGCATCATGGTGCGCCAGGTCGAAGACGAGATCGGCGTCGTCAATATGGCCATCGGCGCCGCCCACGCCGGCGTTCGCGCCATGTGCGCCACTTCCGGCGGCGGATTTGCGCTGATGACCGAAGGCCTCGGCCTGTCCGCCATGGCGGAGATCCCCATCGTCGTGATCGACTGCCAGCGCGCGGGCCCATCCACCGGCGTGCCGACCAAGACCGAGCAGGGCGACCTGTGGCAGATGCTGGGCGCGGCCTTTGGCGACTATCCCCGCGTCATCGCCGCGCCGCTCGACATCGGCGACTGCTTCACGCTGATGCCTGAGATCTTCAACATCGTCGACAAATTCCAGTGTCCCGGCATCGTGCTCTGCGATCTGCTGCTCTCCGAAGGCCGACTCAGCGTCGACCCGAAGATCCTCGACTTCAAGCCGCCCATCGACCGCGGCGAGATGATCACCTCCAACGGCGATGCCACGACGAATACATGCGCTACAAGATCACCGAGAGCGGCGTCTCTCCGCGCGCCATCCCCGGCGTCCCCGGCTACACCCACGTCGTCTCCAGCGACGAGCACGATGAGAACGGCGTGCTCATCAGCGACGAGTACACCAACGCCGCCAAACGCCGCGCCATGATGGAAAAGCGCATGCGCAAGGAGCAGGGCATCGCCGCCGCGGTGCCGCCCCGCGCTGCAGGGGCCGCACGATGCCGACGTCACGCTCATCGGCTGGGGCTCGACGCGATGGCGTGATCCGCGAGGCGCGCGCGCAGCTGGCGGAGCAGGGCATCACCGCCAACCAGCTGCAGATCCGCTGGCTGGTTCCGCTGCACGGCGATGCGATCGTCGACATCCTGCGCAAGCGCGAGGCACACCATCATCGTCGAGAACAACTTCAGCGGCCAGTTCGCCCGCTACCTGCGCAGCGAGACCAGCTTCGTCCCCAACGGCCACATCCGCAAGTACGATGGCGAGCCCTTCATGCCGCACCACATTGTCGAAGCGGTGCACGAGCAACTCGCCGGCGACGACCACGCTTTCCGTCCCAACCCACGAAGTCATGGTTTAAGGAGAAACAGACGATGGCGACTGATCAATGAGCAACCCCCAAGCCGCTGACGATGGCCGATCTCAAGGGCACGGTCGATCCCGACTGGTGCCCCGGTTGCGGCGACTTCGGCGTGCTCGCCGCGGTGCAGAAGGCGCTCGTCGACTGCAGATTCCCAATCACCAGTGTGCACCATCAGCGGCATCGGCTGCTCGTCGAACTTTCCCGGCTTCATCGAATACCTATGGCATGCACACGCTGCACGGCCGTTCGCTGCCCGTGGCCACGCGGCGTGAAGCTGGCCAACCACGAACTCACCGTGCTGGTGACGGGCGGCGACGGCGACGGCTTCGGCATCGGCGGCGGCCACTTCGTCCACGCCATGCGCCGCAACGTCGATCTGACCTACATCGTGCATGGACAACCAGATCTATGGCCTCACCACGGGGCAAACGTCGCCCACCAGCCGCATCGGCATGAAGACCAAGAGCACCCCCTTCGGCAGTATCGAAACGTCCGCTCAATCCCATCACTCTGGCGCTCTCGGCGGGCGCCACGTTCGTCGCGCGCGGCTTCTCCGGCGAGCAGAACACCTGACCGAGCTGATCAAGCAGGCCATCCAGCACAAGGGCTTTTCGTTCCTCGACATCTTCAGCCCCTGCGTGACCTACAACCAGGACAATACCTTCCAGTGGTTCCGCCCGCGCGTGAAGAAGCTCGAAGACGATGCCAGCCTACGACGCCACAACTGGATCGGAGGCGATGGAGAAGTCGACGATCTGTGGGGCGAGGAGATTCCCATCGGCAAGTTCTTCGAGCGCACCGACCTGCCCGCACTACACGAAGCCGAGCCCGTCACCCAGGGCCGGACGATGCTCTCGTACCCGCTCCACATCGACCCCGCAGCGGCGCAGAGTTTTATCGACGAGCTGATGTAAGCATTGGATTGCGATGATCGCTTTCGGCCTGTCGCTGAGGCTGCGCAAGGCGGGCACAATAGTCCCGCTTTCGATCTGGTGGCTGGATTCGGCCTATTAGCTTTGACGTGGTGGGGTTCCTGAAAGAGACCGAGGCGACGTGCCGAGCTTTGGAGCGCCATCGGCATCACCGCCATTTGTGGAGTCTTCATCTATTTCGGCTTCGTCGAAATCCTCCGATGACGAATCTACGCGCTTGAAGAATCTTCGTTGAAGGGGCACGGCTTTAGCCGTGCCGTAATGATGCAGAAATGATTCCGGCTTCAGCCGCTGAGGGATGTCTCTGTGACTTTCCCGCGCCCGTCGCCCTGAGCCCTGTACCCTGAGCCCTGTACCCTGAGCCCTGTACCCTGAGCCCTGTACCCTGAGCCCGGAGCCCTGAGCCCTGTACCCTGAGCCCTGTACCCTGAGCCCTGTACCCTGAGCCCTGTACCCTGAGCCCTGTACCCTGAGCCCTGTACCCTGAGCCCTGTACCCTGAGCCCTGTACCCTGAGCCCGTACCCTGAGCCCTGTACCCTGAGCCCTGTACCCTGAGCCCTGTACCCCTGTCTGACTTCACCCCACCCTCAGCTAGAAACAACTTCCCCACCTGATCCCAGTTATCCACCCGGGTATACCCACTCACATTCAAATTGTGCGGAGCCGTAAACAGAATTCCCCGACCCACAAACACCCGCAGATTCCGCGGCTGATCGTCGATCAGGTAATCCGCCTTCAAAATGCTCTTGTCCCCGCAGAACACAAAGTTTCGCGGATCGAGAAAAGGGAAGTGGCGCCGCAGCCAGCGATACTTTGGCCCAAATGAATTCGGAAACTCCATCGCCGAGGTTGCGATGTAAACTTCGTACCGCTCGGCCATCGCCTGTAGCACCCGCTGGCTGTCCTCGATCACCGGGAGGTCTTCAAAGAAATCCTCCGAGCGCAGGTAGCCTTCCAGCCGTTCGTGCCGGTCGATCGACACGATATCCCACAGCCACTTGCCCTCAAGCTCGGCTTTGGTGATCGCCTCGTCGTGATCGCGGTTATAGCGCGCGATGTGCTCGGCCAGCGTATCGGCCAGCACCTCGTCCATATCGATGGCAACACGCTTCATGCAACATCTATTTTAAGTTCGGGAGCGCTTATGTCCGGGAGTGTCCGGCGCTCGGTGCCCGGACCCCGGTGCCCTGCTTCGTCACTCCACGCCCGCTTCCGGCGCCTTCCGTGCCCGCTTCTTCGGTTTCTCCACCACCGGCTCCGGCTGCGGCTCCCGCGAAGCGTCGTAGAACAGCAGCCGCCCGCACGACTCGCACACCAGCACTTCGCCCGCGCGAATCTGGTTCCACATCTGCGGCCGTATCCCCATATGGCATCCCGTGCACCGCTGTCCCTGCGCGTACGCAATCCCCGTTGCGCGCGACGACGTCGAAACACGGTCGTAGGTCCGCAGCAGTTCCTCCGAAACCAGCGCCCGCTCCTTTGTCCGCCGCTTCGTCAGTTCCTCGAGCTTCTTCTGCTGCTCGGCCGACTCGGCCCGCGCGTCTTCCTTCTCAATCTCGACCGCCCTGGCGCTGTCCTTCAGATCGCTCTCCGCGGCCTTGCGCTTCTGCTCCAGCTGCTCCGAGCGCTCCATGCTCTCGATCTCGCTGTCTTCGATCTTCTTGATCTCCGCCTCGGCAAACTCGATCTCGTGCTGGAACGCCCGATACTCCTCGTTGGTCTTCACATTCGACATCTGGTCGCGCAGTTTCACGATCTTCTGCTGCAGATCCTTCAGGTCGCTTTCCATCCGCCGCTCAGCGCCTCTTCATCCTTCAGCGCCTTCGCCGCCTGGTCCACGGCAGCCTTCTCCGCCGCCAGTTTGGTCTCCAGTGCCGCCAGCCGTTTCGGCAAAGCCGCAATCGCCGCCCGCAGCTGGGTCGTCTCCCCATCAATGGTCTGCAGGCGCATCAACGCTTCTAATTCATTTTTCATCTCGGAATCTGCAGGATATCACCCGGGAAGCACTTCTCAGGAGGGCCGAGTCGCGCGAAAGCCGTCGGCCATGTCTGAAAAGGAGTCGAACCCGTACCTGCGTGATTCCGCTTCTACCCTGGCGGTTAATACTGTTCCAAAGATCTGCAGGATCGTATAGGGGGGATCAGCAGAATAGGCATTGTGGTGTTGGTCGATGCTTTCGAGCCCGTTGAGGAGAGTTTCCTCTGGAGATTCCGCCCTCGGGAAGATCACTAAGAAGTGAGAAGGCTCCGCTCAGAAGATGTTGCCCATAAGCTCTCGACGGCGCTGTGGTTCGTTGGCGCATCGACTGCCCAAACAGCGCCCGACCCCAGCAAGGCATCAATCTCCCTGCCGTAGTCCCCATCGACGACGACGGAAACGAGGTAAGGGCGAAGGACCATATCAAATCACCCAATAATCAGGTCGTGCGGAGTCTCATCCACCGGGAATCGCGGTCCCAACTTGCCCCTGCCACGCACCATCGGTCCGGGTACCGCGTGCCTTCGCCCCGTTTCCGCTCCGGCGGATAACTTTGCTCCGGCGTTTGCACGATCAGCACATCCATCAACACGCCCGCGCTCGCCGCTCGCTCCTGGAGCGTTATAAAGCGCTCCCGAAATCTCCACCGTGACTCTCATACGTGAATCCGCCTTCTCCTATTGAATCACGCCCCTCCCCCACTTTTCCTGCATCCACCTGCTACCCTGAATCCTCCAACTATTCATCCATGCCCCAGGACCCTGACGCCAACTGGAAGCCCAAACATAATCCCTGGGCAGTCGCGCTCACCGTTACCCTGGCCACCTTCATGGAGGTCCTCGACACCTCCATCGCCAACGTCTCAATCCCCCACATCGCCGGCGGCCTCGGCGCCGCCAGACGAAGCCACCTGGGTCCTCACCTCCTACCTCGTCTCCAACGCCATCATCCTCCCCATTAGCGCCTACCTCGACGCTTCATCGGCCGCAAACGGTTCTACATGATCTGCGTCGTGCTCTTCGGCATCAGCTCCATGCTGTGTGGCCTGGCGCCCTCGCTGCCGCTGCTCATCTTCTTCCGCGTCCTCCAGGGAGCTGGCGGCGGCGGCCTGCCACCCAGCGAACAGGCCATCCTCGCCGACACCTTCCCCCCGCAAAACGCGGCCAGGCCTTCGCCGTCTACGGCATGGCCGTCGTCTTCGCGCCCGCCATCGGCCCCACCCTCGGCGGCTGGATCACCGACAACTACAACTGGCGCTGGATATTCTTCATCAACGTCCCCATCGCCATCTTCTCCCTCTATCCTGACCAACCGCATGGTCGAGGATCCACCGCACATCCAGAGAGAAGTCGCCGCCCAGCGCAAAGCGGCCTCAAGCTCGACTACATGGGCTTCGGCTGCTCGCCCTCGGCTTCGGTCCCTGCAATTCGTCCTCGACAAGGGCCAGGAGAACGACTGGTTGGCTCCCACGTCATCACCACCTTCTTCTACCTGTGCATCGTTGCCCTGGTCGCCCTTATCTTCTGGGAGATCGCCAGATCCGACGAGGTCAGCGACCCATCCTCGACCTCACCATGTTCCGCAACCGGAACTTCAGCATCTCCGCGTTGCTCATGTTCGTCCTCGGCTTTACCCTTTTCGGCACCACCGTCCTCATTCCCCTCTTCGTCCAGCAGATGATGGGCTACACCGCCGAGCAGGCCGGCCTCGTCATCTCGCCCGGAGGCCTCGCCATTCTCGTCCTCATGCCTATGGTCGGCTTCCTCGTCGGCCACGTCGATAACCGCTACCTCATCGCCATCGGATTCGCCATCCTCTCCGCGGCCCTCTATGCGCTGCGCACCATCGATACTCAGGCCAGCTACTCCTACGTCGCGTGGATGCGCATCTTCCAGGCCTCCGGACTCGCCTTCCTCTTCGTCCCCATCAACACGTCTCCTACACCGATATCCCCCGTGAACAGAACAACGACGTCTCCGGCCTCACCAATCTCGCCCGCAACATCGGCGGCAGTGCGGCACCGCCTCGTCGCCACCATGCTCGCCCGCCGCGCCCAGTTCCATCAGGACCGTCTCTCCATGTTCTTCAACGAGCGCTTGTCTCCAGTTCCGCCAGTCCGTCGCCGGCCTCGCCAATCATCTGCAGCAAAACGGAATCACGTCCTCCGCCTCCCAGGCCCGCGCCCTCGCTCAGGGCAGCATCTACCAGCAGCTCGTCCGGCAGAGCACCCAGCTCGCCTACCTCGACGTCATCGCCATCCTCGCCATCGGCACCGTCTGCATGATCCCCCTCGTCTTTCTCATGAAGAAGCGCAGGCCGGGTGGCCCCGCCGCAGCTCACTGATTCGTGCCGTTTTTTCCGGCCCGAGGCTAAGTTCTTCCTTCGCCGAACCCGCGGACGCGGCCCCGCCGCCGCCACAGCCGGCCTTCCGCCACTAGAAACCCTCTGCAGCGCAAGATTCGCCCCGGCTTCCTCCTCCTCTGTCTGTTAGGCCTCTCCCTCGCGGCCGCGCGCGCGCGATCTGCCCTGGACCATCCAGGAAATCTTCGGCCACCCGGGCTCTCTCACCGGCGATCCGCCGGAAGGCATCTCCTGGTCCCCTGACGGCAAGTCAGCCACCTGGATCGACCCCAACTCCGGCGACTTGCTCGAGATTCAGGCCCCCGACCCGACCCCAAAAAGCTCATCGCCTACAGTAAAATCGCCGCGCTGCTCAACGCCTCCATTCCCGAGCGCGACCGCGACCACCGCGCCCGTTACGACCAACCCGACTACATCTGGACTCCGGACTCTGAGCACCTGCTCTTCGATACCAACGGCTCTCTCTGGGCTCTTCACGCCCAAAACCGGCACTGGCGTTCAAATCGGCAACACCGGCGCTATGTCCGGCGACGATCCAAATTCTCCCCTAATGGCCAGTCGCTCTCCTATCTGCGCGACGGCAACCTCTACGTGCAGCGCGTCGACGGCTCTGAACAACCCACCGCCCTCACCACCTCCACCGACCCCAACGTGCTCAATGGCGATCGACTGGGTCTATCTGGAGGAACTCGACGTCCGCAGCAACTACTTCTGGTCGCCCGACTCCCGCGAGTCGCCTACCTGCAGATGGGTGAGGCCGCCGTCCCGCAGTACCCCCTGGTCGACTGGATTCCGGTTCACGCCACCGTCGATTTGCAGCGTTACCCGCAGCCCGGCGATCCCAACCCCACTGTCCGTGTCGGCATTGTCGGCGCCGGCGGCGGCAGCACTCGCTGGCTCAGGATCCCATCGATCCGGGCAATGACTACATTCCGCGCTTCGGCTGGGTCAATCCCCGCACCGTCTGGGTCGAGACGCTTTCCCGCAACCATCAGCGCCTCGACCTCTGGTTCGCCGACGTCCGCACCGGCGATATCCGCCGCGTCCTGCAGCAACACGACCCGAAGTATCTGACCATGACCTACGACGTAAAGTTCGTTGGCGATCACACCTTCTTCGTTCTCAGCTGGCGCGACGGCTATACCCACATCTATCGCTACACCTTCGATCCCAATAATCCGCTGACCACGCTTGCTCAGCTCGCCAACCAGGTGGAGAGCGGCGATGTACGAAGTGGCCGCGATTAAAGCCATCGACGAAAGCACGCAGACGCTCTGGTATCTCTCCAGTCAGGGCGATCCGGGCCAGCAGCAGATCTGGGCTATCCAGTTCGACGGCGGCAACCGCCGGCAAATTTCCCAGGAAACCGGCTTCCACGATCCCGTATTCTCACCGCACGGCGGCTCCTTCATCGATACATACTCCAGCCTGCTTGAGCCGCCCACCGTCACTGCCTGTTTCTCCACATCGTCCCCGGCCTCGGTCAACTGCACGCCCTTCTGGCGCTCGAAACCGATTCAGAGCCACGCCGTCCTCGCGCCGCAGAAACTCCAGCTCACCGCTTCCGACAAAACGACAACCCTTTACGGAACCATCCTTCTGCCTCCGGGCGATCGTGCCCCACAAAGCGTTCCCCTCATCGTGAACCCCTACGGAGGACCCGGAGCCGGCACCATCAAGGACCGCTGGGGTGGCAAGCACTTCTCTTCGACCAGCTCCTCGCCGAACACGGTTACGCTGTTCTCCACGTGGATAACCGCGGAATGGCGGGCCGCGGCCGCGAGTTCGAACAGGTGGCGTATCACAACTTCGGTCCGCCGCAGTTCGCCGATCAGATGGCCTCCATCGACGAGGCGCTCCGCCAGTTTCCGCAGATTGACCCGCATCGGCTCGGCTGGTGGGGCTGGAGCTGGGGCGGCAGCTTTACGCTCTTTGCGCTCTCGCACAGCAACAGCTTTCTTGCCGGAGTAGCCGGCGCTCCCGTAACCGACTGGCGCGACTACGACTCCATCTACACGGAACGCTACCTCGGCCTGCCCTCGGAGGACGCGCAGAACTACCACGACGATTCCGACGTTAATTCCGCCGCCGACCTCAAGGGCCACATCCTCATCCTGCACGGCACCGGCGACGACAACGTCCACATCGAAAACGACACACAGTACATTCAGAAGCTCATCGAGGCCGGCATTCCGTACGACTACAACATCTATCCGCGTAAGACGCACTCGGTCTCCGGCGTAGACGATCAGACAGAGCTGTACGCGAAGATCCTCGACCACTTCGGGCACTATCTGATGAACGCCAAATCAGCCTCAGCCAAACCAGCCGACCCGCTAAACCCTGAAGGGGTTTTGCTCCGGGAGCAGGAAATCCTGGGTGCCCCACATCTCCCTGCTGTTGGCAGATGTGGGAAGCGACGATCTCCATTGAGCCGATCACCGACCACTGGGCATCGCGCAAAGCGCGACCCTCTGTACCTGTACCCTGCACCCTGCTCCCTGTAACCTGTAACCCGTAACCTGACATGCGCCCCGACTCCACCAACCCCATCCGCGGCCGCACCACAGTCGGCGACTTCGAACTCACCGTCCTCTCCGACGGGCACTACTTCCTCGACGGCGGAGCCATGTTCGGCGTCGTCCCCAAACCGCTCTGGGAAAAACGCGCACCCGCCGACGAGCAGAACCGCATCCTCCTCGGACTCAACACCGTCATCGTGCGAACCGGCCGACACACCGTCGCCATCGAAACCGGCATCGGCAACAAGCTTCCTCCCAAACTCAAAGAAATCTACGGCGCAAAAGAACAACTCCCCCGCGCTTTCGAGGCCGCGCAGATCCGCCCCGAAGACATCGACATCGTCATCAACTCCCACCTGCACTTCGATCACTGCGGATGGAACACCACCCGCACGCCCGACGGCCGCATCGAGCCCACCTTCCCCAACGCCCGCTACTTCGGCCATCGCGGAGAAGTCACCCATGGCCACCTCCAGCTCGAGCGCGACGCCATCAGCTACATCTCCGACAATTACGATCCGCTCATCGCCTCGGGGCAAATGACGCTGCTCGACACCGAACCCGGCGAGACCACGCCCATCGTCCCCGGCATCTCGGTGGAATGCTTTCCCGGCCACACCGCGCAGCTCCTTGCTGTCCACATTGAGCCGGGTGGGCAGGGCTCAGCTGGCCCGCACGCCTGCTACATCTCGGATCTCATCCCCACCAGCGCCCATCTCGACATCACCTGGGTCATGGGCTACGACCTTGACCCCGTCACCTGCATCGCCGAACGCAAGCGCTTCTACCAGCGCGCCATCCCCGAGAAGTGGCTGGTACTCTTCACCCACGACCACCACACGCCGTTTGGTTATGTCGAGCTCAACGAGAAAGGCAAACCGGTGCTGCGGCCGCGCGGAGAAATCTGACCGCCCCTACGGCGCCGCCACTCCCCGCGAGACCCGCTTCATCACGAACTCCTGCAGTAGCCGCCCGCTGATTCCCTGCAGCGATGAGATCGCCCCGCCCTTCAGCGTCGTGCCCCATCCCCGATTCCCCTCCGGGTAGTACACATTCGACAGCGCGCCCGAGGCCAGGTTCCCCGCCACAAACGAGTAGTTCGGCTGCCAGCGTCCGTTATCGCCTTTGCAGATGGCTATGGTCGAAATCGAATACAGCGCGCGCGACCACACGCTGCCCGTTCCGCGCCAGAAGTAGCGTGGGTCCTGGTGGAACAGTGTCGGCAGAATTGCCGCGCCGATATAGGTGCTCCCCGCATCGTCGCCGTAGGCCGCGCCCAGGCGTTTGGCGTATCCCTTCACTCCCTGGTGGTAAGCGGGGTAGCTGTTCTGCGCCTGCTCAAATCCGGCGGTAATGGCATCGGCGGAAAAGCTGCCCAAATCAGTCGAGTTCTTCCAGGCCAGCTGGAACTTTTGCCGGGTTGTCAGTGGCGCAGCGTTCGGCACATAACTCACATAGAAGTTCGGAAGGATCCCGCCGATCCGCTGCTTTTCCTGCGCCTGAATCTGCTCCTCGGCAAGTTGCTCCTGCGAAGGCGTAACGCGGACGATGAAGACTGCTGCATTTACCTTCAGCACGATGTCGGCAATCTCGCGAAAATCGCCTGCGGTCAGCGTGACATCGCTGCTCGTCCAGGTCGCGAGCCCCGGCGAAGAAATGGTCGCGACATATTCACCGGGCTCGACAGTGACCTGGAAGAACCCATTCGCATCCGCTGTCGCTGTGCCCCTCGCATCCGAACCCACAGCCCGCAGGGTCACGGCAGCGCCTTCAATCACATTGCCGTTGGCATCCTTCACGGTGCCGATCACCGTGCCTGGCTCGCGGGTCAGGACCGCGCCGGGAGCAATAGCGAGCGCGTTCCCCGCGGCGACATCGGTCGTGCCTGAGGCTTTCGCCGCAGGAACCTCGCTAACCTGTTGCGCCACGCCCACAGATGCCAGCATCAACGCCGGCACAATCAGGCCGCGCAGAATGCGAAGTTGTTTTCCGGCAACAATCCAAAAGCACACGGCCCAAATCCCCAGGACGGTCTCCTTCATTTCCGGCACGCCACATCCAGACCAGGGCCAGAGCCGGAATCCGCCGATCGCGCGTGGCTTTTTCTGCAACTCCGTTGGGGAGGTCAGGGTGAGTCATTATCCCAATGCTCCCTCCTCACGCAAGAAAATCCCACGAGGAAAACGCGTCACAGCCGGCATTTCTTCGTCCTCGTCAGCCCTCAGCTTTCGCAGTCACCTGCTGCTCTTCCCAAACGTAACCTCTTTGCTGCACGCCGGTGTTACACGCTCCCAACGGCGGGGTGTATCTGCGGAACATACCGCCGCAAATTCGGCGAGTTGGTGCTACCGGACAAACAACCTGTCCCCAGGCCACAATAAAACTATGGCCACCGCAGCCGCCCCAGCCCTGCTCACCCTCTCCGCCTTCACCGAAGCCCAGGCCCGCATCCGCGGCGTCGCCCTGCACACGCCGCTCGTTCGCCTCATGGTGCCGGGTTTCGACGACGCCGAAATCTACGTCAAAGCCGAAGGCCTGCAGCCCATCGGCGCCTTCAAAATCCGCGGCGCGTACAACAAAATCGCCCAGCTCACCGCCGAGGAGCTCTCCCGTGGCGTCATCACTTACTCCAGCGGCAACCACGCTCAGGGAGTCGCCTACGCCGCCCGTGTCGTGGGCGCCAAAGCCGTCATCGTCATGCCGTCGAATGCCCCCGAGATCAAGAAGCGCGCCACCGCCACCCTCGGAGCCGAAATCGTCGAAGTGGGCCCGGCCAGCTCCGACCGGCTGCGCAAAGCCGAAGAACTCCAGGCTGCACATGGCTACATCATGATCCCGCCCTACGACGACGACCAGATCATCGCCGGCCAGGGCACCTGTGGCCTGGAAATCCTCGAAGACCTCCCCGACGTGGACCTCGTGCTCTCGCCCGTCTCCGGCGGCGGACTCCTCAGCGGCATCGCCACCGCCATCAAGCTCTCCAACTCCCCAAGGCCGGTTCAGACTCGCGTCATCGGCGTTGAGCCCGAACTCGCTGCCGACGCTCAGGAAAGTTTCCGCACCGGCCACGTCGTCACCTGGCCCGCCGACATGACCACCCGCACCATGTGCGACGGCCTCCGCACCCAGTCCCTCGGCGAGCGCAACTTCGAGCACATCCGCGCCTACGTCGACGACATCGTCACCGTCGCCGAAGCCGAGATTCGCTCCGCCATGCGCACCCTGCTCCACGCAACCCGCCTCACTCCGGAGCCCAGCGGAGCTTGCGCCGCCGCCGGCATGCTCTTCCACCGCGATCAACTCCTACCCTTCCGCAAGGTCGTCATCGTGATGAGCGGCGGCAACGTTGAGCCCCAGGTCCTGCAATCGGTTCTCGCCGAGAAAGACGCCCAGTGATACGAAACCGAAACGGCCAACCGGTGAGACGAACCACCCCTTTTCACCGTCATATCTCCGTGATCCGTCTGTCCCTGACCATCCCCCTGTTCGCTGCTCTGGCCATCACGGCCTCTGGCCAGAAGCCGCTGCCCCGCCAGCAAATGCCGCGCAACGGCACCCTCGCCACCCTGGTCCGCGAGGCCAATCTCTACGCCAACCCCGACGACTCCGGCGGCCCTATCTCCGATATATTGCCAGGCCGCGAGCTGGTCGTCGCCGAGAAAAACGGCAAGTGGGTCCGCGTATTCGCCAACACCGATGAAGCCGACAGCGCCAGGAAGATGTCCCCGTCTTTGGCCCGAAGCCGGCCGCCGCCCATCTCCGGCTGGATACCCGTGGCGTCGTCCGACACAACACCCCCAAGGGCGACAAAATCCTGATTGGCGAAGCCGATACCTGGAGACCACGCCGAAGTCTCCAACCCTCCGCCGCACGTCGCCAAGACCGCTCGCCTCCTCTACCGCCGCATCGTCGAATTATCCCCCAGTCGCCCTCGCTCGCCGAAGCCACCTATCGCGCCGCCGACATCCGCTGGCAATTCCAGAAAGCCGACGCCGCACGCTGCCCTCCGCCAAGGAACGCGAGAGCCTACCTCCGCGAGCAGACCGGATGAGGATGAGATGCGGAAAGTCCTCAAGAATTACCCCACACCAATGGAGGGGACTACGCGGCCTTCGAGATGATCGACAACAAGCTCTGCGGCGACTGGCAGGGCCAGCCAAATGCCCCGAAAAAGAGACCAACTACTACCATAAGTACGCCGACGAACACCCCAACGTCCCCCAAACCGCCGAGGCACTCTACAAGGCGCCTGGCGCCAGGCCGTGCGGGCGAATGTTCGCCGCCGACAACAATGGCAAGCGCGCCGACGAGGACCGCGGCCACGCCAAGGCCATCCTCGATCGCATGCAGCAGAAATATCCGCAGTCTTCGTTCACCGCGCGCGCCGCCAGCCTGGTCTTCAAAATCGATCAGGGCGTTCCCGTCTACGGCTCCAGCCGCGAATGAGCGGGCTGTCCTGGTTTGAGACAGACAGCTGACCTCCGGTATTCACGGTGACACCCTCTCCCGTGAATTCTCCGCTCGCGAACCGCTGTCCGCTGCGAAATGTCGCGCTTGGCGTCGTCGAGTGGTTCCTGCAGTGGGTCCGCAACCACGGCTTCGTCCTCTTCGCCATGTACCGCCTCATTCTCGGAGCTGCCCTGTTCGTCTTCGGCGGCCGTTTGGTGGCCGGCTCTTAGATCGGCCGCCATACCCACTCCGATTCCCCCAGCCCCTTTTCTCTCCACCACCCCCTTCATCTGGGATAATGATTCTGCTCTGGCAGTTCAGTACGTTTCGCCTCGCCCTCGCGGATGAGGCGAATCCCCCGACCTGTCTGCCCATGAAACCCGCCCGTTTGGTGCTTACGCCCACCCGCAGCCGCCGGCTCAATGAGCTGATCGGACTGCTGGTCCTCGCCTCTGCTGTCCTCCTCTTTCTCTCCCTGGCTTCGTATCATCCCACCGATCCGTCCCTGAACACGGTCGGCTCCGGCTCAGTCCACAACTGGATCGGCCCCGCCGGTGCTTACCTCAGCGATGTCATGCTCCAGATCGAAGGCATCTCCGCCTTCATCCTGCCTATCCTCCTCGCCGCCCTCGGCTGGACCTGGATGCTCTCCCGTCCTGCCGGCTCACCCGGCTCCAAAGCCATCGGCATCGTCCTTATCCTTCTTTTTTCACCGCGCTCTTCGCCCTCGTCCCCGGCCATCCCACCTTCCTCTACGGTTTGCCCGTTGCGGGCCTCATCGGCCGCCTCGTCACCGACCTCCTCGTTCGCTTTCTCAACTATCCCGGCGCATGGATCGTCACCGTTACTCTGGTCGCCGCTGCCATCTACCTCTCCACCACTTTCAGCTTCAATACCGCCCGCGAATGGCTGGGCATCAAGCTCGCCTTCTTCCTCGCCTGGCGCGATCGCTTCGCAAACTGGCGCCGCAGCCGCGCCCAGAAGCGCGAGCTGAAAGCTTCGTTGCGTGCCGACAAGCTTCGTGAGAAGGAACTGAAATACGCCCGCACGGCGGCCGAGAAAGCTGCCAAATCCGATAAACTCTCGCCCCCCGTCGTGGTTGCCGACGACCGCAGCGACCTCCCGCACCGCCACGTCGGCTTTGCGGAAACCTTCTCCCCCACGACGGCCGCGCCCACCACCAGGACCGCCAGTACCTGGGACGCCATGCCGCGCACCGTGGCAAAAGAGCCTCAACCGCCCGCGCAGCCAGAGCCCGCCGCCCCTGTGCTCGCTGCTCGTCCACAGCCCGTCGCGAAGAAGGATGCAGCACCGCCAGCGCCATCGATCGGGGAGCGCGCCGACACCGAACTCCGTCCCGTCACCGTCGCCCCTAAGAACGTCAGCGGCTACCGCCTGCCGCCCAGCACCCTGCTCCATCGCAGCGAAGACCCCCGCCGTCCGCGAAGACGAGCTCCGCGACGAAGCCACAGTGCTCGTCGAAAAGTGCGCCGAGTTCGACGTCAACGGTCAGGTCGCGCAGATCAATCCCGGCCCCGTCGTGACCACCTTCGAGTTCCGCCCCGAAGCCGGCGTCAAATACTCGCCGCGTCACCGGCCTCGCCGACGATCTCTGCCTCGCCATGGCCGCCGAATCCATCCTCATCGAGCGCATGGCCGGCAAAAGCACCGTCGGCATCCAGGTCCCCAACCCCGAGCGCGAAACCATCTGGCTCCGCGACGTCGTCGAGTGCGAAAACTTCGCCAACGCCAAATCGCAAACTCACCATCGCCATGGGCAAGGACATCAACGGCCGCATCGTCACCGCCGACCTCGCCACCATGCCGCACGTGCTCATCGCCGGCTCCACCGGCTCCGGCAAATCCGTCGCCATCAACGCCATGATCATGAGCCGTGCTCTTCAAGTCCACGCCCGAGCAGGTCCGCATGATCCTCGTCGATCCCAAGCGCGTCGAGCTCGGCATGTACGAAGGCATCCCGCACCTCTTCACGCCCATCATCACCGAGGCCAAGCTCGCCGCCAACGCGCTCCGCAACGCCGTCAACGAGATGGAGCGCCGCCTCAAGCTGCTCGCCGCCAACGCACGTCCGCAACATCGACCAGTACAACAAGCTCTTTGAACACGGCAGCGACTACCTCTTCGAAGACGTGAACCAGGAGCCGCTGCCCTACATCATGATCATCATCGACGAGCTCGCCGACCTCATGATGCTCGATCGGGCCAACGTCGAAGAGTCCATCACCCGGCTCGCGCAGATGGCGCGCGCCGTCGGCATCCATCTCGTGCTCGCGACGCAGCGCCCATCGGTCGATGTCATCACCGGCCTCATCAAGGCCAACGTCCCCACCCGCATGAGCTTCCGCCTCGCCACCAAGGTCGACTCGCGCACCATCATCGACTCCAACGGTGCGGAAGCCTGCTCGGCCGCGGCGACATGCTCTACCTGCCGCCCGGAACCGTCGCGCCTGCAGCGCGTCCACGCGCCCTTCGTCACGGAAAAAGAGATCTCCGCCGTCACCGAGTTCTGGAAGGAGCAGGGCACAGCCGAATACGTCCAGGGCTTCCTCGAAGGCCCGAAGGAAGCGAGGAAGGCGACATCGATGGCGACGGAGCGACGGGGAGGACAACGACGATCTGTTCGACGATGCGGTGCGGCTGGTCTTCGAGTTCGGCAAGGCCTCCACATCGCTGCTGCAGCGCCGTCTGCGCATCGGCTACGGCCGTGCCGCCCACCTCATCGACATGATGGAACGCGATGGACTCGTCGGCCCCGCCGAAGGCTCGAAGCCGCGCGAAATCCTCAAGTCGCCCGACTGGATCAGCGAAGTGGAACCCACGCTACGCTAATTCGGAGCGATCTGCCAGCAGTTTTAGCCGCGTGCTCTTGTAACAGGGCATGACTTCAGTCGTGCCGCAAGAACCCAAATTAGAAAAGGGCTTTAGCCCCCGAGGTTTTCTTTAATATCACCATCGAATACCGCACATCGCACAAAGCGCGATGCGTCTTAGCGAAATCTCGGGTCCGGATCGGAATCGTCAAATTTGCGGGGAGATCGGGGATCGCGCTCTCGGCGATGGCTGGAAAAGAACCGAACCCAGGCACGGAGGTTGATGGGGGTGAGCCAGCATGAGGCTATGAATAGCAGCGCAAAAGCGATCACGACCAACGTGGCGATTACGAAATGCATGCGATGATCTGAATCTCCCTATTCACCCAGCCTTCGGAGTCGACTTCGCAGTCCGAACCGCCACCACCCCCAACACCGCGACCACCGCAATCAAAGCCACCCAAAGCAATCCCGGATGCCTCTCCGTGAATGCTCGCTCATCCGGCCGCGCCTCAAACTCCGGATTCGCCTTCTCAGGTCCAAGCGCTGCCAAAGCGGCATCCGCAGAAGGCGCAAACAGCGTCGCGTAGTCATACCGCGGAGCCGCAAGCGCGGCATCGCCATACATCAGCGAATACCGCGTCCCGGCTTGCGCATCGAAGCACACCCGCCGCTCCGCCATCTCCAGCTTCACATCCGTGATCGCCAGCGGAGCATCATCCCCGTTGTCCACCGTCACCGTCCACGTCGACCCCGCATCGCCAAACGAGCCCCACGGCGCGCCGATCGCCAGATCCTCCTCGTCGATCTTGTGCCCGTCGCGAGTCGTGTGCAGCCGCAGCAAGTTTCCCGATGACTCCACCGGCTGTGCCGGCTCCTGATCCGTAAGTTGTTTCCCCGCCAAAACCGGCGTCGCCTTCGCCGTCAGATCCCGGCTGAAGTTCGCCGGCTGATCCCCGACCACAAGCTCGATCCGCTCCACCGGTACATGTGCCGGAACCTTAAACGTCGCAATCGTCTCCTTCCCATTCTGTGTCACCTGATTCGTATCCGCCACAGTGACATATTGCTGTTTTGCGGGAACCCGCTCCACCGTCAGCCCGTGCACATCCTCTGGCTTCACTGCCCCATCGATCGAAAAGTACAAATACTTCAGGTCCGACTCCGGCAGATGCAGCACCATGCTCCGCCCCAGCTTCTGCCCCGTCAGATCGAAAATCGTGAACAGCCCCAGCTCCGTCCCCTCCCGGCCGCTCTCGTTCGGAGCACCTGTAACAGCCACGGTTGCAGTAAAGTCCTTCGCCGAGATATCCAGCTCCACGTCGCTGTAGCGCCCCTCCGGCATCGCCGCTTCAAACGTCGTGTGCGGACCCTTCCGCCCGAGGTTCAGCGGCGCAATCTCACGCTGCTGTGGCTCTACCGGAGCCGCCTCGCGGATCACAAACGGCGTCTCCTGCGCGTCCGATTCCGAACCGCGATATAAGCGTACGTCCGTCAAGCCCGGCGCCGCGTGCGTGTAGATTCCCGCATCCAGCACCGCGCACGTCTGCCCGGACCCTGTCATACCCGTCAGCGGTTTTTCATAGCGGAAATACTTCACATTCGGCGTCGAAGCCGCCAGCGCCAGCAATACCACCACCGCACGACCATGCATCAAAGCCAGGCCCTCACCCTTCTCTCAGTTCGCCGCTTTTCGCAGATTCAGCCAGTCCTTTTGATACACAAAGCTCACGCCCAGCAGCAGCGCCCCCAGCCCCAGGAAGCTCAGAATCCGATACCCCTGGCTCAGCGTGCTCACATCCACGATGAACACCTTCCCAATCGACACAGCAAGCAGCACCAGCGCCTGCCACCGCAGAAACGCTACCCGGCGCCAGAATCCAACCGCCAGCAGCACCGCCCCAAACAGCATAAAGAACGCCGAGTACGTGAACTGCGCATACATCCGGTAGTCACGCATCATGTCGCCGTCTTCGCGTCGGAGGAAAACGTCATAGGCACCAGTCGCCGCGTTGTGCCAGCTCACATACCACCAGTAAGCGTGAATCTCCCAGCCCACAGCTAGAAGGATCAGCACGTTCACCGCCAGCCCCGCCGCTCCCGCAATCCCCGGCCACGAAATCGTCGATTCCGCCTCTGTCTCCTTCGCCCCCTGAGCCGCCAGCCAAGCGACAAACGCACACACCGCGACCGCAAACAAATACGTCCCGAACCGCTCGTTGAACACCGGCGTCAGCGACGCGGCAGGATTCACCACCACCAGCGCCGCCAGTCCCAGCACCAGGCACAGCAGCGCCAGCACAGTCAGCAGCGTCGATCCAATTCGTCGCGCCAGCCACACCAGCGCTGCGCCCTCCGCCAGCCACCCAATCGTCATCCACCGTCCGTGCGTTTTCAGCGGAATCGCAATCGTCAGGAACACCACCGCAATCGTCAGGTGCAGCGCCGACGTTGCCGACGCGCTCCCATGAATCGCGCCGCGCGCCGGGAACCGCAGCAATAATAAATAGAATGCGGCGAAGGCCACCGCGACCCATGGCGCGGCCACTGCGTTCCCCGCGCTGTCCAGCATCAGGTAGTAACCCAGGAAGCCCAACCCCGCATTCGCCAACGGCACGATAACCAGAGCCAGCGTGTCCCACCGCGCGTGCGCACCCTCACCATCCGCGCGCAGCCGCACCAGCCGCGGCGCCCACGCAAAAATCAAAAAGAATACCGCCAGGAAAAACGCCGTCGTCGCCAAATTCGCTGTCTTTGTAGTACTGGAACGACCAGCTCGCAAAGAAAAACACCGTGCCCAGGAACGCCCCACATAGCAGCCGGGACCACGGCTTCAGCGCCACCAGCACCAGCACCGCCACGTCCAGCAACAGCAAGTACGTGAACAGCGCCACCTCGTGGTTCACGCCCGTCGAAAGCAGCAGCGGCGTGGCAGAATCCGCCCACAATCGCGTACAGCGCCAGCAACTCCGCGTCCTGCACCCACGCGAGGAATCCGTTAAACGCCGTCACCGCGATCATCGCCGCAAACGCCACGCCGGAATCCACCAGTTGATACAGCGAGAACGCCGCCCACAGCGACAAATAGAGAACGCCCGCTGCCGATCGCCTTCAGCGAATACGAAAACGCCCCATAGCCCCGCGTCCTGAACCGCTCCGACCACGCGATCAGCCCCGCGCCCGCCAACAGCCCAATGAGCACGCGCCCCGCTGGTCCAACCCAGTGGTTGTCGATTGCCAGCTTCAGGAACCACGCCGCCGCAATCAGCACTGCCAGAATGCCGATCCGGTTGAACCACTGCGACCCGATCCGGCTCTCCAGCGACTGATCCGCATGAGCACCAGCGGTTTCGATCGCCTCGAAACCGAGGCACCGCCGATCGCACCATGGGCTCTCCCACTTCCTCCACGTGCGGCGCCGCTATCGGTGCCTGCGCCGTACCGCTCGCCTCGTTCAATGCGATCGGCCGCCGCCGTCTCCGGCCTCTCCCACAGCGCGATCCCGTGATCCTTCAACGTCTCTTCCAGTCGCCGCACGCGCCCGCGCAGCGCCATCATCTCCGCTTGCAGTTCTCTCGTTTCCCGCGATTCCATTGCCGCTCACTTTACACCGCGCGCCGCAGCGATTCCATCGCGAGTTTGCCCTGCTCCAAAGCCGTTCGCGCGACCGTGCCGCGCAAAACAAAAAGGAGCCGCTACGAGCGGCTCCCACGAAAGATAAAGATGTTGTCGCATTGTCAGTACAGAATCTTCAAACCAAATTGCAGTATCCTCGGCTCGAACGTGCTCGAAATCTGCCCGCCGCTCGAAGGCACGCCGCCGTTGATCGCCGACAAGCCCGGCGTCACGCCCACGCCCAGCGTCGACGTCGTCGTGCCCTGCGTCCCGCTGATCGTATTCGGCAGATACATGTTCGTATGGTTGAACACGTTGTACGCCTCGGCCCGGAACTCGATCTTCAGCGACTCCAGCGGTGTGTTGAACTTCTTGTTGACGTCCAGGTCCGTCTCGTAGAACGACGGCGTGCGCGCCGGATTGCGCGAAGCGTTTCCGAACGGGCTCAGCGCATTGCCTGCCGCGTCCTTCACCGGCGGCAGCACAAACGCCGCAAAGTTGATGTAGTTCACGTAGCCGGTGTTTGCCGCGCGCGAGCCGATGCCCTGCGTCACCTTCTGCCCCGGCACAATGTCCGGCCGGTACTCGTTCGCGCCGCGGTAGGTTGCAGAAATCTGCTGCGACACCTGCTGCGCTGCGTTCGGCGTGTACGTCAGGTTGAACGGCGTCCCTGCCTGCATGGTGTTGATCGCGCTGATCTGCCATCCTCCCAGCACCGCATCCTCTGCTCCGTTCAAATGCGACAGAAACTGCCGCCCGCGCCCGAACGGCGTGTCGTAAATCAGGCTCAGTCCCGTTTGCAATTGGCAGGTTGTAGTCCGACTGCGCGTAGTCGCGCCCGGATGTTGTACGCATTCTGCGGCGAAGGCGTGTTGCCTTCGAGCGATGCCGATCGCGTTATCCAGCGAGTGCTCCCACGTAAACGAGTTCAGCAGCGTCAGCCCCGCCACCGCCCGTTGTTCGTACCGCACCTCAAGCGCGTTGAAGTTGGAGAAGAACTCGTTGTAGAGCCTCCGTGATGTCGCTGACGGCCAGTTCGTGAACGGCCGTGCGAAGCCCGTTCGCCGGATTCTTCTGGTTGCCGTTCATAAAGCCTTCCAGATGCAGCCCGTGATTGCCCACGTACGCGATGTCCACCAGCGAGTTCTTCGCCAGCTGCTCCTGCACGCTCAGGAAGTAGCTCTCCACGTAGCTGTCCGGCCGTGTCCTTCGGAACCCACGTGATGTTGTCGGTCGCCGGGTTGAAGCTCGTTACCAGTCCCGATAGGATAACCCTGGCTCGCTGTCGCATAGCAGCTCGGTGTCGTCGATGCCGGTCGGAATGATCTGCGCCGGCAGCGGCGTCGCGCAATGATTGGTGTGGTGTATCGGATGTAGATCTGAGTCACCGCCGCAAACTGTGCCTGCGGTGCGTTGATAGCCAGAATGTCGCCCGAACCTGCGCGCGTGTAGTGCACATATCCCGTGCCGAAGCCGCCGCGAATCGCCAGTCTTTGGTCACGGTGCATATGCGAACCCGATGCGCGGCATGAAGTCGGTCAGGTCCGGATTCACCAGCGTGTTGCCGTACACGCCGCCAGGGTTCACCGGCGTGATGCCGTTGCCGGTCATCGCGCCCGGCGTAGATCGTCAGCACCGTCTGCGATGTCGGATCCCAGTTCGAGATGTAGTTGTTCCAGCTCCGAATAGGGTGATCCGTACTCCCACCGAAGTCCCAGGTTCAGCGTCAGGTTCGGCACGCACCTTCCAGTCGTCCTGCGCGTACGCGCTGTCGAGACGTCTGACGCAGGTGCGCTTCGAAGTAGTTCGCGAGCTGAGTAGGCGCTCGTCGTGCCAAACAGAAAGTCCGCCCAGTACGTGTCCGATACCGGAGCCGTGGGCGCTGCCGCCGCTCGCGGTCGTAGCGCAGTTAGCCGAGATCGCCGCGTCGCACAGGCTGTAGCCGCCGCCGTAGGTCCACGAGCCGTACAGCGGATTGTTATCGTTCACCGCCATCCAGACGTGCTCGTACTCATAGCCGAATTTCAGCGAATGTGTCCCTTCACCCAGGTTAAGTTCACCTTCGGATCGAGCAGCGCTGGATCCTGCCACTGCGGATTCGTGCTCTGGCGCCCAAATCCGGTGAAGCCCGTGATGCCGATCTGACGGCAGTCCGCCCGCGACGATCGGATTCGACGGCAGTCCGGGAATCGCGAAACGCATTGTCGCCGATCGAGAGGTTGTACTTGCCGGCCTTCGTCCGCGAAAGGCCCAGCCGCGCATCCAGAATCTTGCTCGCGCCAAACAGGTGCGTTGTAGCCCAGCGCTACCTGCTGATCCAGAATGCGAATCGTGCCGTTGCGTCTGTCCATCCAGCGGCAGCGGAATCGTCACGTGGTTCACGCCCGTTTCTTTGCGGTCGCTCACGCGCAGGAAGCAGCGAGCTGTTCGCGCTCTGCTGATAATCGCAGCCGCAGATCGCCCTTGTCCGAGTTATCCGTGAACGGCGCTTGCACCGAGTAGTCGTTCGAATTCAGCCCCGTCGTTGCCAGACCCGCCTGCGGCAGACTGGAATATTTTTGAAGTAGTTCACCATCTGCGGCGAGTCAGAGGATCGAATGCCGAGGTCGGAATCGGCGTGTCCCGCCGGGTACGATCGTCCCGTCAGCGGATTCCTCACCGGAACCACCAGCACGCCGTTCAGCTCATTCTGCGTCGGCAGCGTCAGCACGGTCAGCGGCTGTCAGCGTTTGCCGGAATCCCTCGTAGTCAAGGAAGTAAAACAGCTTGTCCCGCATGATCGGGCCGCCGAAGTTCATTCCGAACTGATTGCGATTGAACGCCGGCTCATGGAAAGGCGTTACCTTGCCTGTGTTGCTCACAATGTTCGGCTTGAAGAACCCCGCCGCGTTCAGATCCGTGTTGCGCAGAAACTCGTACAGCGTGAAGTGAAAGCGATTCGTCCCGCTCGCCGAGGCCACGTTCACCGTCGCGCCTGACCCGCGCCCATACTCCGCGCTCTCGTTGTTCGTCACCACCGCGAATTGCGCCACCGAATCCGGCGGGACCGCGATGATCTGGTTATCGAATCCCTGGTTGCTTTCGCCGTACGCGTTGTTGTCCATGCCGTCCAGCAGGAAGTTGTTGAACATACTTCGCTGGCCGTTGACGTTGTACGAGCCGGCGCGCACCAGGCTGAGATCGAGCTGGTCGTCGCAGCCGTTGGCGCCTGCCGTGCCCCGGTCACCAGCCCCAGCAGGTCGGAGTAGTTCCGGCTCACCAGTGGCAACGCCTCGCTTTGATAATTCGTGATCGTCTGCTGCCTCTGGCTTGAGTCCGTCTCCAGCTGCAACGCCACGTCGCTCACTTCCACCGTCGTCTCGGTCTGCCCTGGCGTCAGCCGCAGGTCAATGCGCAGCCGGCTTCCTACCGAAATCGTGATGTTCTGCGCGATCGCCTGCGCGAATCCCTTCTGCGTCGCCGCAATCGTGTACACCCCAGTCCGCAGGGAAGGGAACTCGTAATCGCCGCGCATCGTTCGATGTCGCCTTCTCGGTGATCCCCGTGGCTGTGTTGGTGGCGCTCACCGACGCTCCGGAAACGACCGCTCCGCTGGAGTCGTGGATCGTTCCTACAAGGCTGCCGTTGTCATACTGAGCGTAGGCGAAACCGGAACCGATGAAAAACAGGCCTGCCAGAAAGAGGATTGCCCCAAAAACTCTATATTTTGCAGTCATGCTCCTCATCCTCCCGGGCCGCGAAGAATGCCCCGTTAATACTTAGCAAATCCACGATGAATCTGTCACAATCCATGTGTAAAATCGTCACCGACATGGATTCCGGGCCTTCCCCCATCCCACGCCGCATCCTCGCCGTCGACGACGACCCGGTGAGTCTTGCGGTCACGGCGATCCTGCTGGAATCCGAAGGCTGCGTCGTTCTCCAGGCCGAAAGCGGCGCTCAGGCCCTCGATCTCGCCCGGTCCAATCCCCCCGACTGCATCCTCGCCGACCTCCGCATGCCGGGTCTCAACGGCTCCGATCTCGCCCGCTCCCTGCGCAAAGCCGCGCCTCGGGCTCTGCTTCTCGCGATGAGCGCCACGCCCCCGCCGCAGCTCGACGGCTACGACGCCGTCCTCAAAAAACCCCTCTCGCCTCAGAGCCTCCGCTCCGCCCTTGCCCGACGCCCGGTCGCAACCGCCGACCCCTCTCAAATCCCCGAAAGAAGATGCCGTCCTCGATCCCGACATCTTCGAGCGTCTCCGCCGCGCCATCACTCCCGACGGCCTCGAAGAGGTCTTCACCGTCTTCCTCAACGACACCAACGAGCGCATTCTCGCCATGCGCAAGGCCGATCCTGTGTCCATAAGGAAAGAAGCGCATACCATTAAAGGTGGCGCCTCCATGGTCGGCGCTCTCCAGATCGCCCGAGCCGCCGCCGTCCTCGAATCGGGTGTTGACGATCCTGATGATCGGCTTGCGCAAACTCGACGAGATGGAGGCTCAATGCCGTTTCGCCGCAATTATCCTGAAACAGAGGCTCAAAGCATGAACTCGCCCACCAGGTCTGCTCGCCCCGCCGCTCCTGCCCGAGCCACCAAAACCGCGCGCCGCCGATCCGCATCCTCATCGCCGACGACCATCCGGTCATCCGCATCGGCGTCCGCAACATGCTTCAGGCCGAAGGCGGCCTCGACGTAGTCGGTGAGTGCTCCGATGGCGATGAGGCCATCACCCAGACCCTCGAGCTCCTCCCCGACATCCTCCTCCTCGACGTCTACATGCCCCGCCTGCCCGGCATCGAGGCGATGCGCGCCATCATGAATGGCTCGCCTTCGGTCAAGATCATCCTGCTCACCAGCACCATCAGACCCAGCAGGTCATCGAGGCCCTCCAGATCGGCGCCCGCGGCATCGTCATTAAGGATGCCGTCGCAGACCACATCACCGCGGCTATCCGCGCCGTTGCCGGCGGCGACTACTGGATCGGCGGCAAGCGCGTCGTCAACCTCGTCGGCGCACTGCACGACCTCATGCAGCAGGCCGCTGTTCCCGATCGCAAGACCTTCGGCCTCACTCCGCGCGAAATGGAAGTCGTGGGCTGCATCGTCGAAGGCTGCTCCAACCGCGACATCGCGAAGCAATTCGGTCTCAGCGAAGAAACCGTGAAGCGCCACCTGTCGAACATCTTCGACAAGACCGGCGTCTCCACCCGTCTCGAACTGGCCATGTTCGCCATCGCCCACCACCTGGTCGCCACCGAGCACTAACGCAGTACCGCGTTCGGCCCGGCGTGTAAAGCAACGCCAGCCTGATCCAGGCCGAAGGTCTTCTCCACCGGGGGTACGGCGAGCCCCCTCGCGTGAAAAAGCGAGCGGGGAAAAAGAAAGAACGTCGGCAAACAGGAAAATGTGTCGACAGATAAGAACGAATTCTGCCAAGAACGAATTCTTCCGGCAAAAAAGAACCCGCCCCCCAGGGCGAGCAGCGCCAGGTTCACCCCACAGCAAGCAGAAGACTCCTTTCCCGGCACCGGAGAGCAATAGCGTCTGACTCACTCGGTTCCCACGCCAGTACCCCGGCCTGTCCCAGACTGAGAGACTCCGCGAGCCCCACCGAAGCTGCCGCATCCGACAGCCAGGTTCACCCCACAGCAAGCAGCAGACTCCTTTCCCACACCGGAAGTCAATACGTCTGATTCCCGGTCCCACACCCCAGTACCCTCGGCCTCGACCCAAACTGGAAACTCCGCAGCCACCCCCAGCGTTGCGTTCAGCGGCCAGGTTCACCCCACAGCAAGCAGCACGACGCCTTTCGCCGGCCGCAGGATAGCAACCGGATCCTGGCGCCTGGTCGCCAGCACCGACAGTACCTCGACCTGTCTCGAACTGAAACTTCGCGGAAACCGACACCCACCTTAGCCGCTACCGCGGCCAGGTTCACCCCACAGCAAGCAGCAGAGACTCTCTCGCCGCCGACAATATCAACCTGATTCCACCGCTGGTCGCAGCCCCGAAGTACCTTCGGTCATACGACCCGATTCCGCGTTTGAAACCGGCCTCTCCGGCCCCCCAAAAACAGTGGACAGCGCCAGGTTCACCCCACAGCAAGCAGCACTCGGCCTCGGCCACGCGAACGTCAACCTCGTTTCCATCCGCGCGCCCGAACATCCGAAGTACCGCTCCAATGCTGGCCGGTCCCATTTCAGAGCCGTTCCTCTCCGTCAGCCCCGATTCCCCCTTGCCAAACCCTTCTCCACTGCCACACGCCCCGACCCCAGGGTGACATCAATCACCGCCAGCCCCCCTCCCCCCCGCCATGCTGTTCTCAGTCCCGTACAATGGAGGGTACCCGCGGGTCCGCAAGGGGGCTATCGAAAGAATGCAGTCGGAACAATCCGCAACAATGGAAGTCCACCCAGCGCCGCCTGGTCCCGCAATAACCCCTACGCCGCCACCGTTCTTGAGAATCGCCTCCTCACCGGCTCCGATTCCGAAAAAGAAACCCGCCACATCGAGCTCGACCTCGGCGACTCCGGCATCACCTATCTCCCCGGCGACTCCGCCGGCATCCTCCCCATCAACGCCTGCGACGCCATCGACCTCGTCCTCGAGCGCCTCCAGCTCACCGGCACGGAGCCCGTCACCGACTTCTACGGCAAGCCTCTCGACCTCCGCCAGGCCCTCACCTCCTGGCTCATGATCGGCAAAGTCTCCGGCTCCACCCTCAAAGCCTGGGCCAAACACACCGGCAACGCCGAGCTCTCCGACATCGCCGCCAACCGCGAAAAACTCGACGCCTACCTCTGGGGCCGCGAGTTCCTCGACCTCCTCGAACACGCCCCCGCCAAACTCGACGACCCGCAGCAGCTCTTCAAAATCCTCCCCCGCCTCGCCCCGCGCCTCTATTCCATCTCCTCGAGCCAGGCCCTCCTCGGCACCCAAATCGACCTCTCCATCCGCGTCGTCAAATACGAAACCCACGGCCGCAACCGCCACGGCGTCTGCTCCACCCACGTCGGCGAGCGCACCCCCAAAGGCGAGAAGCTCCCCATCTTCATCCACAGCAACCAGCTCTTCCGCCTCCCCGCCGACCCCGACACGCGCGTCATCATGGTCGGCCCTGGCACCGGAGTCGCCCCCTTCCGCGCCTTCCTCCAGCACAAACAAGCAGGAGTCGGCCGCTGGCCCATGTGGCTCTTCTTCGGCGACCAGCGCGCCTCTCAGGACTTCCTCTACAAAGAGGACTTCGAAGCCTGGGTCGCCAACGGCATCCTCAACCGCCTCGACACAGCCTTTTCCCGCGACCAAAAAGAAAAGATCTACGTCCAGACCCGCATCCGCCAGAACTCAGCCGAGCTCTACCGCTGGCTCAACGAAGGCGCGTACTTCTACGTATGCGGAGACTCGAAGCGCATGGCCCCCGACGTAGAAGCAGCATTACTCGAAGCAGTAGCCACGCACAGCGGCAAAGGCCCCGACTACGCCAACGAATTCCTGGCAGAGATGAAGAAGCAAAAGCGCTATCTCCGCGACGTGTACTGAGGAACGACTGCTGTTCCGCAAAACGCTGCCAGTCCGCCGACTATTACTTTCACAGCTTCACTGATTCTGCAGCTTTTAGGTAATATCCCTTCCACCTCCTGTGTACCGCTAGCCCTGACTTTTCTGGCTATTTTGACGGATAGGAGAGTTATAGTATGTCCAAAGCTCAACCGACTGCGGCTCAGTATCTGAGCCTTCCACGATGTCATTGAGACAACGTACGGTTGCGGACTGGGAGGCCTTCTTGCTTAGAGCCCCGCTCCTCATCTTCCTGCTATCGGCAAGTATCTGCCTCGGTCAATCAGACGGCACCGCAAGAACAGTATTCTCAAAGTCCAAGGACTCAGTGTTCCTGGTCTACTTGAACGATAGCAGTGGCAAGCCCACGGCTCTTGGGAGCGCGTTTCTAATTCGACCTCATTTGCTCGTCACAAATTCGCATGTCGTTAGCGCGGGCTCCCCTGTACTGGCCGTTGGACCTCTTCGCGTCCAGCTAAAGGTGCTCCGCGTAGACCGCAAAAATGATCTCGCGCTGCTTTCGGTTGATGCGGAGCTCACATCCACTCCTCTGCAGTTGTCACAGGAAAAACCGCAGCCTGGACAGGAGGTATTCGCAATTGGTAATCCGGAAGGTCTCGAAAACTCTATAAGCCAAGGAATCATCGCAGGATTACGAAACGTGGAGGACCGCGAACTCATTCAGATCACAAGTCCGATTTCACATGGATCGTCTGGCGGTCCGATACTCGACTCACACGGCGAAGTCATCGGAGTCGCAGTTGGGATGCTCCAGGATGGGCAGAACTTGAATTTCGCTGTTCCGGCCAAGTATGTAAAGGCCCTGCTTGATGCTCCACAATCGTCCACGGTAGAGAGCGCGGATTGCTCTAACCGCGGGACGGAACTGAGCGCTCTCATCGAGAAGAAGAAAGGCGACACGTATTCGGACGAGCCATCGTCCGAATACCAAGTCGATAGCAACAAGCTAAGAGAGTTGGCAACCTCCAGCGTGCAATTGTGTAAACAACCTCGCCTACTTCAAACGATAGCCTGTTTGGAAGTAAATGATGCATCGCTTGTCGACTCCTCAATTTCCGCTGTGAAGGAGCTGACATCGGTCGCACCGTCGGTCGATTCCCGTGCTCTCCTTGCATATATCCTTTTCGACTCTTCGAGGAGCGAAACCCTGATAGCTGCTTTAGCTCCTGACGAAGGGCCTGATAAGCAGAATGCCGTCAAGGCGTCCAGCGCTCTGTCGTCCGAAGCAGAACAAGAGGCAAATGCGATCCTTCGGCAGGCAAAGGGTAAGTCGCTCGATGTCGCGAACTATGTTCTTGCTGGAGTTAAGCAGGACAGAAATGACTTTGCCGGGGCAATGCCACTACACGATGAAGTCGCGCGGGCTGCGCCCCAGATTTGTGGCCAGGATCTGGCGCTCTCCGCCTATAGGTCGTTGGTAAGCGAATCAGATCAGAGTGGGAACACTCAGGCATCCGAGAATTGGTTTAAACGCTACTCAGCCATCTACTCCCCGGAGAGCTATGAGTGGGACGAGGAGGGTGATCGACGATGGAAGGCGAAGGATTTCGCGACAGCTGCAATTGCATACGAAAAGGCGGGGACGAACGCGACCTACGATTATGATTATTGTTACGCTGCTATAGCGCAATACCTCCGCGAGCCATCAGACGTCGATGGCGTTCTCAGCGACGGCCGCAGATGCGTTGATGTATCCACGACTGATACTCGCAGTTCGGCCAAGACCTATTTTCAGAGTGAACTCCCGATCGTGTACCGAAGCATGGCGGAAGTCTTGGATGATCGAGGTGTCTATGACCAAGCGTTGGCTTACATAAAGAGGGTCTGGCCCTAAGGCCTGACGAGCCTTTTGCTTATATAGAGAGGCGCAGATCCTCAGAGATCTCAACCGACCTTCGGAATGCATTTCAGCAGCCCAAGCTGCCATAAGGGCGTCAGACGGCAAGTACGCCTATATGCACTTTGCCCTGGGAAACTGCTATTTCATGTCTGAGGACTGGGTACAAGCAACAGATAGTTTTCGGATTGCAGCGAATGCGGATAAAACTGATGCGGCGTCCGCATTTGATCTCGGACTGAGCCTAGAGCGCCAAGGTTACGGTGCGGACGCAGCCCAGTGGTATCGCGAGGCACTCCGCAGAAACCCCGATCCCGAGCTCCGAGCCAAGATCATGGCCTCACTCCAGCGATAAAAGCGTATGGCCGCGCCACCTTGCTGCCGCAGGCCGATTTTTGGCGGCATCGATCGCCGGAGATCCGCAACCTGCAACCCGGCTCCTTACTTCCGTACCCCCACCCCACCTAATCCCCTTGAACACCCCCCAACCCCGTCCTACCCTAAAGAAGGAAAGCTCTGTCGTCTCGGCCTCCAGCCGATCCGCCCAGAGCTTTTTCTATTGCCACGCCCCGGCCCAGGCCGGACCGCCGACGATCTTCGACAACCGGGTTCGTGGTCCACAACCGCAAGCCGTCTGAAATTCCAGCAGGGATAACCAAGTCGTCAATAGGGAGGGGGTCCCGGAAAATTCCACCGCGCAGAATCAAAGACATCCCGAGGGGTCACCCCCCTCCCGGTTCAGAAAGACCCCCTCGCCGCCTCCCCCCAGGCCGCAGCTCCACCCGGTAATCCTGGTACTCCACCTTCACCACCGTCTCCCCAAACATAGAACTGCGCGACTCCGCCCGCAGATGCGTCGCCTCCGGATACCCATCGACATCCGCATACTGCCGCACCATCTGCGTCGGCCCGGTCACGAACGACGCACTCTTCGACGACGTCCCCTCCAGCTTCACAATCGACCCATCCCGCGCGTCCACCCACAAGTTTCCTTCGATTAGATACGGAGCCTTCCGCCTGGGGGTCAGTTCCAGAACCAGGCACTCCCGCCCATCCAGCGGCTGCGGGCCGCCCGGCTTCAGCTTCATTTCATAGTTGGCCGACGTGATCCACGCGCCCTCGCGCACACCAGGCTCGTTCAGATGCTTCTCATTCTCCAGAATCGTGTTCAACACCAGATCGCGCATCAAAGCCGAGCCGCTCTGCGAGACGATCACGTAGCTCTTCCCCGAATCCCGTTTGTAGGTCGTGTTGACCACCATGGCGGCGACAGCATGGACCTCGTCCTTGCCTCTGTAAACGGAATAATGCTCGGTCACCGTATATCCAGCAAGATGATCGATCCTGGCCTGGACCGCTGTATCCACCTCATGGATCACGGTCGCGGCATCGGGTTGTTGAGCCGCCACCACCCCGGTTCCGAACAACGGAAAGAACAAAGCCGCTAGCCATCCGATACGAAGCTGTCGCTGCAGGAACTCAATCATCGTCAATAGGATGCGTACCTCAGGAGCGCATGGACCCGTAACCAGTAACCTGTACCGTGCAACCTGTAACCAACCTCTACCCTGCACCCTGCACCCCGCACCCTGCACCCTGCACCCTGCACCCTGCACCCCTGCACCCTGTACCCTGCACCCTGCACCCTGCACCCTGCACCCTGTACCCTGCACCCTGCACCCTGTACCCTGCACCCTGCACCCTGTACCCTGACTTTCGTACCGCAGCCCCCTCCGAATTCCCTTGAACAGTCCCTCACCTTCTCCTACCCTAAAGAAGGAAAGCTCTGTCGTCTCGGCCTCCTGCCGATCCGCCCAGAGCTTTTTCCATTGCATCGCACCGGCCCAGGCCGGACCGCCGACGATCTTCGACAACGCAGCCGCGCCGACAACCGATAACCGGGGGCGCCCACACCGATGGGAGCAAAGTGCTTTGGAATCAAATTCCAGCGCACAACCCCCTGCAGAATCAAATACGTACGAAAAGCCAAATGTTGTCGAGCTTGTAAACATAGGTCAAGTCTCGCAGAATCAATTACTTGCAAACTTGTCCCTCCCGGAAAACACAAAATTCGCCCCCGCCGCGGGAAAATGCCCCAACAAACAGGACCTCACCAGCCCGCGACGGCAAGCGATAACCAATTCGTTAACACCAGGGGGTCCAAAGCGAACGCTCCTAAATAGAATCAACAACATCCGGAGGGGTCGACCCCCCTCCTGGCCCCAAATCAACCCCTCAGGAAGCCCGCCGCTCCGCCATCCCCGCGCCCACCCCGCTGAACAGCCTCATCCGCGACTCGACCACTCCCCGCACCGCCGCCACCACCGGCGGAAACAGCTTGTAGGGAACCACCTCATCCGGCCGGCTCCGCAGGCTCTCTTCGAGGCTCCGCCGCCACGCCACCCGCAGCTCCGTATTGATGTGCACGATGCTGATCCCCGCCGCAATGGCCTTCCGGAAGTCATCGTCATCCGTGCCCGATCCACCGTGGAGCGTCAGCGGCACCCCCGCCGCCTTCCGAATCGCCGCGATCCGCGGAATGTCCAGGTGCTTGTTCGTCTCCCCCCGCACCATGCTGGGCGACATGCCATGCCGGTTCCCGACCGCTGGCGCCAGAATGTCGACGTCCGTCTCTTCCACATACTGCCGCGCCTGTTCCGGTGTCGTCAGCCCCTCCGTCGCCGTCGTCATCGTCTCGTGAATCTCTGACCCGGTGCCAATATCGCCGATCTCGCCTTCCACCAACATGCCCGGATGGATGGACTTCAGCGCGACCACCGCCTCCCGCGTCTGGCGAATGTTCTCTTCGAAGGGCAGTGCCGACAGGTCGAAAACCACCGAGTCGAACCCGGCCTTCGCTACCTCCTCCGCGCTGGCAAGCGAGTGCGTGTGGTCCGCGTTCAGGAAGATCGGGAAGTCAAACTCATCCCGCAGGCTCCTCACCAGCGCCGCGGTTTGCCGAACGCCCATGAAGCCCCGTTCCCCCTCCGACGCCCCCACAATGACCGGCAGATTCAGATCCTTCGCCGCGCTGAAGACCGCCTTCAGCAGAACAAGATCGGAGATGTTGAAGTGTCCGACAGCAGCGCCCTGTCCTTCCGCCTGGCGCAAAACATCCCGCAGCGTTTGCATGGAGAAACCCTCTTTTCATCGGTCGTTAAGATTCGGCAGCCACTCGCACCTGACCACTGCTATTCCGATGACTCCAACCAGCAAGAGGTGTCATGTCCCCGTGTCATTTCGCAAGCCTTCTCACCGCAGGATTCCCGACCGCCGAGCCGTCGAACGCCCGCCACGGCGCAAGCCGCGGCGACGTCACTCCCGCTCAAACACCATCACATTCGGCCGCGTCCGCCCCGAAGGCCGCATCGTCACGGTCATCGTCTTCCCATCTTCAG
Source organism: uncultured Acidobacteriaceae bacterium (assembly GCA_963705765.1). Lineage (GTDB taxonomy): Bacteria > Acidobacteriota > Terriglobia > Terriglobales > Acidobacteriaceae > Palsa-343. Next base: position 42,664 of record CAVPKU010000061.1, read on the forward strand.
AAACCGTGATCTCCTGCGTGTCCCGTACCTTGTCCTCAATCTTGTCCGTCAGCTCCACCGTGTGCGCATCCACCCGCCGCCCCGAGGTTGCAAAGCCGGCCGGTAGATTGGCCCCCTCGGCGGCATAATCCTTCCCATCGAACTTCACGTGCCGCGTCACCTGCCGTCGGGTCAGCGATATCCCATCCCCCTCCCACGCCGCGATCTCCACCTCAACGGAGTCGGTCGGCTGGCTCGTGCTCACCCAGTCTCCCGCAAAGCCCGATCCGCCACCCGTCCGCTGGTACTTGTAAAGCAGGTGAGTCGTCACTGCCCCTTTCGGGTCGAACTCGCTGTAGTCATCGGTCAGCGTGCCGCCGTCCGCGGAGAGCGTCCAGTTTCCCGTCAACTCCATCGTCCCGTCCTTCTTCCGCACCACCTTCCATTGATTTGCCGCCTCAGCCGTTATAGCCAGCGTCGTGCCGTAGAGCCCAGGCTGATCCGTCCCGTCCACCGTGATCGTCTCGATCATTCCGGCCCCCAGATCAAGGGCATACTTGTTGCCGCCCGCGCTGTCCACTTTCATCTCGTCCACGGTTGTGCTCTTTCCAGGGTTCATCTTCCATTTGCCCGCAAATGGATCCCCCTCCGCCCACAACGTCCCCGTCACCAGACACCCCATCACCAACACCCGCAGCGACCGCATCCTCATACCACCCTCCCGAGAAGAAGTTGTTCTGGACCTCGGAGCACACTCGCACGCCGGAGGCCAATCGCGCCAACGTATCCATCGGCCTCACCAGAAGGCAAGATCAAAGTCGCAATCCGAGAGAACCGCAAGAAATTCAACATCGGCTCGACGGGGCTCGACGTTCTGGTCGCACGCCAGGCGTCGAATACCGCCCCACCGGATGCCCGGATGATGTTCGCCAGCGGACGCCGCCGTCCTATCCCGGACAAAAGAGCGCCCGCCGAGGGGTCGGTCAATCCTGCTGCACCACCAACGCCCGAATCAGTTTGTCCAGCTTCGGAAACTCCCGGTCCAGATACGCATTCCCCCCGGCAAACATCGCGTCCTGGTGCCCCGCCCGCATCCCCCCGCCCGCCTGCTCGCCGTACCCGCCATACAGCTTCTCCACCGTGTCCATCCCCTCCACCACCTGTCCGAACGGCGCGAAGCCGTTCTGCCCGTCGTTGCGCGTGTTGTCCCCGGTGTTGATGTAGACCTGCGTCGAGCGCGTATCCGGTGCTGTATTCGCGAAGGCCACAAAGCCCGCCGTGTTGTGTTGCACCAGAGGATCATCGGGAATCACCCGATGCCGCCACTCCGCCGCCGTCTTCGGATCGCCGCTGATCCCGAACTGCACCCACCGCCCAGGAACCACACGAAAGAACCGCGAGTCGTTGTAATAGCCGTCGCGCACCAGCTCGTAGAACCGGTCCGCGCCATGCGGGGACCAGTCCCGATGCACCTCGATCACAAAGCTGCCGGCCGTAGTCTCAACCTTCACCCGAAACATCTCCGCCGACTTGTGCGAATCCGGAAACGGAAGCAACAGAAGCAAACAAAGAAGCGGAGTGCAGGCCAGGCGCATGATCGAACCTTACCTTATCCGACTCTCCGAGCGTTGGTACGCCTCTGAGCTAGCCGTTTTCAACGCGCGCCTTGATATCCGAGTACGCGGTCTGGACGAGATTGCCGAGCGATACGACGTCTGTGGGCGTTCCCGGTCGCAGCTTCACATGGCGCATGGACTTGCCGGTGCCTTGCAACAGGCGGCCCGGATCCGGCAGCTTGGCGCCCTGAAAGAACCCCACGTTCACATGCGCCTTGAAGACATTGACGTAGCCGAAAGGCACATCGCCCAGACAAGCAACCGGACAGCCGTCATGCAGGGTCTCACGAACTTCGTCCCCGCACCTTCGCATCACCTCGAACCACTCGCGCGCCATCTCTCCTAATTCGCCTGCGTGTTGTTTCATCCACACATCGATGGCGGGATCACGTTCGACCGTTCCGTTGAATCGCAGCAAGTCCGTCTTCATCGTCGCGTCATTTTCACTTCGGATCTATGTTACGTGCGTTCGTAGCGACTAGCCGAACGTCCCCGCGTCCGAGAGCCGTTCGTCCGGTCAGGGTAAGGGTTAAGCCAGGATTTTTGGGAAGTTTAATGAACGCGGTCTTTTAGAACGCTCCCTAACATAGCCGGCGTGCATCGAAATTTTGATGGGCACCAAGGGCACAGCTCATTCAACCATTGAAAGAGGGCATCGTCCGTGAGGTCGGCCATGGCTTGTCGCTTGGCGCAGCGTCGGCCTCTGACCTGGTGCATTCCATGAGGGCTCAGAATAAACCCGTCGTTCAGAAAGGAAATGTCGCATGAAGCGCAGCGAAAGCACCTCATCCGCTCAGGTGCTGAACAAGACCCAACCTGAAGAACTTGACATTGTGATTCTCGGAGGCGGCACCGGCTCGACCATCGCCGCATGGACCTTTGCTGGTGAAGGAAGGCGAGTTGCAGTGGTCGACCGCAAATACATCGGCGGGTCGTGCCCCAACATCGCATGCCTGCCGAGCAAGAACATCATCCACAGTGCAAAAGTCGCGTCCTACGTTCGCCACAGTGCCGAATTCGGAATCAGACACGACGGCTTTGCCATCGACATGGCGGCCGTCCGCGAGCACAAGCGCAGCATGGTGCGCGGTCTGAACGAGATGTATATGGAGAACTATCGGAACACGGGAGCCGAGTTCATCCTGGGCACGGGCCGGTTCGTTGCCCCCCGAACAGTGGAAGTCACACTCCCCGGTGGGACTACACGTCACCTGCGTGGTACGAATGTGATCGTGAGTACGGGCACGCGCGCCGCGCTCGAGCCGGTTCCTGGCCTTGCTGAAGCACAACCGCTCACGCACATTGAGGCTCTTGAACTCGATGAAGTTCCGGAACACCTGCTGGTTCTCGGCGCGGGCTACGTCGGAGTAGAACTGTCTCAGGCGATGCGTCGCTTCGGCAGCAAAGTCACCATTATCGGTCGCAGCAGTCGCCTGATGTCCAAAGAAGACCCCGACGTGAGCGAGGGTCTATGCAGCCTCCTCGCGGATGAAGGCATCGAGATTCTCCTGGATGCACGGATCAGGCGAGTATCAGGCAGATCAGGTGATTCTGTGAGTATCGTTGTCGAGCAGAATGGGATTGAGAAAGTTCTGGTGGTTAGCCAAATATTGAGCGCCACTGGCCGCATTCCGAATACCGAAGACCTCGGTCTGGAAATGGCTGGTGTTGATCTCACCGACCGTGGCTACATCAAGGTCAACGAGCGCCTGCAGACCACGGCACCCGGCGTCTGGGCGATCGGCGAGGTCGCGGGGAGCCCGCAGTTCACGCACATCAGCATCGACGATTTCCGTGTAGTCTATGCCAATTTGACCGGCGGCAACCGTGTGACGACGGGCAGGCAGGTCCCCTACTGTCTGTTTACCGACCCCGAACTGGCTCGCATCGGCCTGAATGAAACAGAAGCGGCCGCTCAGGGGAAAGCGTATCGCCTGTTTAAGGTCCCAATGAACACCAACCTGCGCGCGCGCACGCTCGCGGAGACCCGGGGGTTCGTGAAGGCTCTCGTGGAGCCTGACAGCGATCGCATTCTCGGGTTCACGGCGTTCGGTGTCGGGGCTGGAGAGATCCTGGCTGCCGTTCAGATTGCTATGATCGCTGGCCTGCCTTACACCGAGTTGCGCGATGCGGTCCTGACGCACCCGACACTGGTTGAAGGTTTGATAGCTCTGTTCTCATCCGAGGCGTCAGCGCACAACATTGTCGAGTCGAGAGAAGCCCGAGTCTCTGCCGCATGAGCCAGGGCATTCGCTTCGGCGCTTGAAATAGGGTGGAGCGGACAGCGGGATCGTGGCCGGTTTAGGCTCTCCAGCGACGATCGGCACCCTGTTTTTCATTTGCGGCACAGACGCAGTTGCGGCCCATGTGCTTCGCGCGATAGAGGGCTTCGTCGGCACGATGGATGAGATCTTCCGGCGGCATGGCGTCGTCATAGGATGCGACACCGATGCTGCAGGTAACGGCGAGCGGGCCCAGCGCGGTGGGAACCGGCCGGGTAGCGATGGCGCGGCGGAACTCTTCTGCGCGCTGAACGCCATTGTGCGGTGAACAACTGGGCAGCACAACCAGGAATTCCTCGCCGCCATAGCGTCCGGCAAAATCATAGGGGCGCATCACTTCGACAAGGCGGCCAGCCGCTTCGCGGAGTACCTCATCCCCAATGGGATGGCCATAGTTGTCGTTGATGTTCTTGAAGTGATCGAGGTCGATCATGACCAGCGTGATGGGGAAGTGATCGCGCTGCGCTCGGCAGACTTCTCTTTCGAGCATCGCGAAAATGGCTCTTCGATTCCACAGGCCTGTCAGGCTATCCTTCAAGGCCTGTTCCTTGAGAGCTTCTTGTGCGTCCCCCGCGATCTTGGCGGCAAGCGTGAGTTCGGCTTTCGTCTGGTTGATCGTCTCCTGCAGCTTATGCACCTGGCGCACGAGGAAACCCACTCTCAGTTTGTAGAGCGCGAGGATCAGCAGCAGCAGAGAAAAGATGCATACGGTCCGGAACCATCCCGTTTGCCAATACGGAGCGATCACCGTGATGGGGATGCTTGCGACAACGGAACCACGCGCGCCGCTACTCTCTGCCTGCTGGAAATCGAATTCATAACGACCGGGGGCGAGATGGTTGTAGAGTACGGCCCGGTCTTTGCCTGCGTCTTTCCACTCCGTATCGAAGCCGAGCAAACGGTAACGAAGCGAGTCGGCGGCGTTGGAGGTGGGAGCAGCGAACTGAATCTCAAGGCTTCCTGCGTCGGGTCCGACTGTCACACCCTGTTCGAAGGAGAGCGACTGCTGGTTGAATCGCACTTGCTCGATCTGCGCGAGAAGACGGGCGGATTGGGTGTCGCCGCGCACTGCGTGGACCCCGACGGGTCGAGCCGCAGTGACCAGGCGAAGATGAGGATCCTGATTGGTCGCGTCAGGACGGTCGGCGCCGGAACAGGTGGATGTGAGAGTGGCGAACAGCAGGCCAAACAACAGGACGGTCAGGAGGACTTGGGATGTTGACGATAAGCGGCGGCCTTCGCACACCGGGAGCGATCCGGCGGGCACCGATGTTTCCAGTTCCTGGTCGGTCCGGCGAGTTGCGTCGCCGAGCCGCGCATATCCAGCGGGCATAGAATGTGCGCCAGTTTTGGTGACGCTCTCCTTCATGTGCGGGCCTGGCAGGGGCAGGCAGATTCAATTCTTGCAGGCTGGGGGAGTGATGACCGTAGTCACCATCCACCAGGTCATCTCCCAACGCGAAATGTTCAGGAGCCATGATGCGGGATAACAATTTTCGCGGCTATACCACTTAAGATCATGCCGACAGGTACCAGCGTCGAGGCCCGCGCGCCGCGGGCGATCCTATTCGCAGCGAATGGCGGCCATGGGCTCGATGCGCGCGGCGCGCAATGCGGGAAGAAGGGAAGCGGCGCTGGCGATGACGCCAAGGGCGGTGACCGCTCCGAGAAGCACCCACGGATCACGCACTGAGGTTCCGTACAGGAAGCTGGCGAGTGCTTTCGATGCGAGCAGCGCAACCAACAGGCCCGCCATGGTTCCCGCGATCGCGACCCCCGCGTTCTGCCAGCACACCAGGCCCACAACCTGGGCTCGCTGCGCGCCGAGCGCCATACGAATGCCGATTTCGCTGGTGCGCCGCGCGGTCGCGTATGCCAGGGTTCCGTAGAGGCCGATGGCCGTGACCAGCAGGGCGCATGCGGCGAAGAAGACCGAGAGCAGCGCCATCATCCGCTCGGCGCTCAGCGAATCGTCGACCGTGGTCATCATGGACGTCATCACGGGCGCAGGAATTCCCGGCGCGAGCTGGCGCGCCAGCCTCCGTGCTGCACCCGCCACCGATCCCGGATCGCCTTGGGTGCGGACGACAGCGTAGAACGACGGCGACATCCGCTGGTTCCCCTGAGTCATCGGCACATATCCGGTCGGCGGTGCGTCGGAGCGCAAATCTTCATACTTCGCGTCGCCCACCACGCCCACGACTTCGTACGAGACAGGTTGATCCTTCGGTCCAACGTTCTCGCGGACCGTTCGGCCCAGGGCGTCGCCATGGGGGAACAGGAGGCGTGCCGCCTTTTGGTTCAGCACGATCTTTCTTCCGTCTGTGGCTGTCTCGTTCCACCGAAAGTCGCGCCCCTCGAGCATGGGGATCCGCATCGCGTTGAAGTACGCCGGAGCGACGCTGTTCATGTGCGTGTCGATGCCAGCCTGTCCGGGCGCCGCCACGTCATCGTCCCAGACGTATCCGGTGAACGGCACCATCCGAGCAAAGCTCACCTCAGTAACCCCTGGAACCTGGCGCAGCCCCTGGCCTGCCGCCTGGTAAAACTCCATCAGTGCTGCCTGATCCATCCCGCTCTTGTCCATGCTGAACGCAACGTTCTGGACTCCGCGGGGATCAAAGCCTTCGCCGGAACGGTAGAGGCGGACCAGCGTTGATGCCAGCAGTCCCGCGCCGACCACGAGAACCAGAGCGAGCGCGACTTCGATGGACATGAGAAGGCGCGGCAGCCATCCGCTGCCCTCTCGCCTGCGGAGGGCATGCTGCCCGCTCTTGATTTGTTCGTGGAGATCGTGTGATGTCGCGCGTAGCGCCGGCAGCAGACCGATCACCAATGTCGCCATCAACGCCACCACCGCGGCAAAGGCAAAAACGCGCACATCGAGCGACGTATCCAGATGTGATTCTCGCGCTCCGCTGAGGAGCAGTGCGCTCAGAGCCTGGCTCACCAGCGGCGCCACCGCAAGACCCAAAACTGTGCCGGTAACCGCAATCAGCAGACTCTCGGTGAGCAGTTGCCGGGTCAGCCTTCCGCGTGAGGCGCCCACCGCCAGGCGAGTGGCCAGCTCGCGCTCGCGCGCCGCACCACGGGCCATCAACAGGCTGGTCAGGTTGAGGCACGCCAGCAACAGAATGCCGCCGCACATGCAAAACACCGCCATGAGGGGACGTCGGAACTGGAGGCGCAGGTAGGTGAATCCGGCCGAGCCGCGCTCCGCCGTAAATCGGAAGTGCGCCTTGATCTGGTTCGCAGCCCATCCTGCATCGTTGGAATCTTCGAGCAGGATCGCGTTGCTCGCCGATCCTACCGCCGCGTTGGCCTGTTTCAGGGTCACGCCCGGCTGCAGCCGACCCAGCACATTCAGCCACCAGCCGTGAATGCCCGCCTTGGTCATGTTCCGCTCGCCGTTGAGGATCGGCTCCGTTACCAGCGGCACCCACAGCGCTGGCCGATCCATCGGATCGGCTCCCGTAAAGCTCTTAGGCATCACCCCGACTACGGTGAAAACGGTGTTATCGATGGTGAGCTTCCGCCCGAGTACGTCAGGGGCCCGGCCGAACCAGGTTTGCCAGAAAGTCTCGCCGATCACGACTCCAAACCCGGCCGGATCGCCGCCCTTGCGGTCGTCGGCCTCGGTAAGCGTGCGCCCCAACAGCGGGGCGGTCTCGAGTGCGGAAAAGAAACCGCCGCTCACCATCTGTCCTTCGACCTTCTCATTTCCGTCGCGCGCGCGCACTTGCAGCTTCTCGTGGCCGTCGAACGCGAACACCGTCGAGAAGACGTCGTGCCGCTTCTCCAATCCGCGAAACAGCGGCTCGGGGAAGCTGTAGTTCAAATTTGGTCCGCCGCGATCGATCCCCAGCACCGCCAGGCGATCGCTTTGCGGAACGGCGAGCGGACGCAGCAGCAGACCGTTGATCAGGGAGAACACGGATGTGTTGGCGCCCACGCCGAGTGCGAGCGTCAGCAGAGCCACTGCCCCGAACCCGGGCGACTTGCTCAACATTCGTGCGGCGAAACGCACATCGCGCACGAAGTTCTCGATGCTCCGCAGCTGCCACAGCTCCCGCAATCGTTCCTGCCAACGCGCTGCATTTCCGAACCGGCGTTGCTCCGCTGCATCCATATTCGCCTCCGCCACCCCTTCGCGTGCCATCTTTGCGCGCAGCATGGCGCGATGGAAGGCAAGTTCCTCGGCCATCTCGCGATGCATCTGACGCCGCAGGAACAACCCCTTTACCCGCAACCGGAATTCGTGCAGTTGCTCGCGCATCCGCTCCCCTTACGAAGCCTGCATCACAAACGCGACCGCCGCCGACAATCGCGCCCAGCGCTGCGATTCGGCTTCCAGCCGCTTCCGTCCCTGCGTGGTCAGCCGGTAGAACTTCGCGCGCCGATTATTTTCCGAAGCGCCCCACTCCGCGTTGAGGAGCCCGCGCAGTTCGAGGCGGTGCAGGGCCGGATAGAGCGCGCCCTCCTCGACCTTCAGCGCCTGCTGCGAAGTCTGCTCAATCCACTCCGCCACGCCATAACCATGCATAGGACCCCGCCCGAGCGCCTTGAGCACCAGCATCTCCAGCGTCCCCTGAATCAGATCACCCTGGTCGTCTGTCTTTCCCATAAAGAAATTAGGGGAACGATACAGTGCGCCCAGGGAGTTGTCAATTCGGTGCGTTTAGAGGGGAAGACAATTCACTATTGCCAGACCTTGAGGTCGGCGTCGATCATCTGGATCAGCTTGTCAGAGATAAGCTTGTCATCGGCAAGCGAGGGATGCCAGTCACAGGCGCCGAAGCTCAGACCATGGACCGCCAGGAAGGTGATGTGTGCATCGCCCTGTTTCTTCCGCTGGCCGACGACTTTCTGCGCTTCCATCTCGATCTCACCATTGGCCATATCGGTAGCCCACACGAGGATCAAAGCGCGCGGATTGCGTAGGCGCAGATGGGTGAGAAACTTCAAGTAGGTTGCTTCGTAGTCGGCATGCAGAGCGTCGCGAGTTTTCCAGGGTTCCCGGGCATTGAGCTTCGTCGAGAAGTCATTGGTGCCAAGCGCGATCACGATCGCCTGCGGTTGCCAGGTGGCGTCCTGATATTGCTGTTTCTTGTCGAACAGGATGAAGGGGTACGCCTGGGGTAGCGTGTCGGCAGCGAAGCCGTCGTAGTTGCGGACAATGCCGCGGCCGGAGATGGCGTTGATCTGGTAGTCGGCGTCATAATGACGCGCAGTGGTGGGACCAAAGGCCTGCGTGTCGTCCGTGTCGGCCCAGATTTCGTCGCGGGTGCACTCGTGTTTCGGCGAGAGGTTGCCATAGCCGACAGTGTGCGAATCGCCGATGAACTCGATCTGGCGAGTGCGGTGCGGCGCCGCAAGGGCCTTCTCGCCAGTCGGAACGCCGAAGCCGCTGAAGGTGTTCGGTCCATCCTGGCTCTCGGTGGCGACGAAGACACTGATCGTATGCTTCCCCTTGCACAAATTGTCGATTTCATACACGGCCGGCTCCGGCTTGACGAGTGGTGCGGCGGCCCTGCCGTCGACGACCACATGCAAGATCTCGTTGTTGGAACCAACGCCGAAGAAGACGGCGGTGCCTTCGAAGGCTGCGGTGAAATAGCTCCCCGGCCATTGCGAGGTGTAGTCAGCCGCGTCGATTGCGGCTCTGACATGCATGCGGCCGCCGCTATACATGGGCAACGGAGTGGTGGCGGGGACCGATGAGGCTTTGTGCACAGTGAAAGGCTCGGCGCAGGCAGAGGCGCTCAGCAGCAGAGCGCAGCCAAGACCAAAGCGGAGTGTGCGAATGAGTCTGTCGGGCATCGCATTGACTATATAAGCTGACGGCGCGGATGAGTCGGCCAGGTGAGAGTCTACTTCTTCGGTGGCTCTCCCTTTGGGGGCTCCTTTACGCGAAAGCTGTAAAGAGTGCGGTCGCCGAGGTCCTGTTTCACGCCGAGATCCTCAAGGCCCTGCTTTGCCGTGTCAGGCAAAGTCTTGCCCACTTCAAAGACGATCGGCTCGCCGTTCCACTCGCCGATGAGGATTTCGGAGACGAAACGAAGTGCGGGCGTTGCTTTGGGGACGGCGACGAAGATAATCTCGCGCGCATGCCACGGCACGTTCGGCGTTGCCTGGGAAACGGGCAGGATGTCGTGCACCTCAATGTTGATGCTCAGCGTGACCGCGCCGCCATGACTCACGATGTGGTAGCCGATGGTGTTGGGATCGCGAATCGTGAAGTCGGTGCGATCGAGCGCGTCGCATCCGCGAAGTTTGGGATTGTTGGCAGTGCATTCGTATCCAGGCATGCCAAAAGCTTCGATCGCCACTTCGGGAGGAACCGGTTTGGTTCCGGACAACTGACCTGGAGCGCGCTCGCTGCCGCCGTCGACGGCGATCGTGATGGGCGGATTGAGAAGGTGCGTACTGAGAGAGGGACGGAGGACGGTGGTGACGAGGGAGTAGTTGCCGATGGCGTCGGGTTTGGCGACATCGGGAGAAGTTTTCGCGGTCTGACCCAGCAAACGGGGCCAGAAGACGATCGTCACGAGGGCAATCGCAATGGCCAGCGTTGCGGTCGCAGCGCGCGCGCGTGTTGTTCGCGTCGAGTCGAACATGCCGACCGGAGGATAACGCCTTTCCTCGTGGCTGGAACGAAGAAGTCGAGCGTGTTCGCGCGCGATTCCTGGAAGGGGAAAGTAGTGTCGATTCGCAAAGAGGGGATGACCGGAGGTGCGTGCCGTCAAAGATTACCCATGCCGCCCGCGAAGCGTCACAAGGCCGGGCGCAAAAAGTTGAGCCGCTCCGAGGAGCGGCTCACAGACAACCCTGGCCTCAATCTCAGTGCCCTGTGGAGGCGTACCACTCGACGAGGTCGTGCTTGAAAGTCTTGAGCGCCTCGACGTTGAGATAGACCATGTGGCCCGACGGGTAATAAGCGAAGCTCACGTTCTTCGCCAGATCCGGTTTCAGCATCATGTGAGCCAGATCGTACTCGGTGATAAAGAATGGCGTCGCCAGATCGAAGTAGCCGTTGGCCGAAAGCACCTTCAGCTTAGGATTCTTGCGCATCGCATCGGCGAGGTCGCCGGCGAGATAGGGAAGAGCGGCGCGTCCACCACCACCGCCTCCTCCTGCGAAGCCGCGCTGTCCGGGCATCGCGTGATGCATATCCCAGGGAACTTCAGAAACGGAGTGGACGTTGTAGGTGTCGGTTGTCTCCCACTTCAGCTCGGTCGTGAGGTAGTTGTGGAACGCCGCGACGAAGGCGCCGGTGATGCCGGTATCCGAGGGATCGTAGCCGGGATTCTCGCCGGCATTGTCAACGTCGGTGCCTTCAAAGCGCGCGTCGTAGCGGCCCAGGATGTCGCCGTCGTCGCGCATCAGTTCCTTGCGGAAGCGGGTTGGACTCACACGCAGGTGCGCTTCCTTCACGTACTGGACGCTCAGGCCGGTGTAGCTGGCATATTTGGTCGCGACGGCGTCGTACTTCTCCGGTGAGAGCTGGTCGCCTTCGCGAAGAGCTTCAGCGTAATCGCCGCGCGCCCATGTGCGGACCTCGTTGAGGAAGGCCTTCACATCGGGCGGTTTGTTCTGCAGTTTGTTGTGGAACCAAGCGATGGCTGCGTACGAAGGAACGGTGCCGATGAAGTCCTCATCGAGCCCAGGCGCCATCACGTTGTAGTTGAGGATGGAGGAAAGCAGCACCACGCCGTTGAGCGAAATCCCGTCTTCCTGCAGCGCATCCGCCAGGCCGCACGAACGCGGCGTTCCGTACGATTCGCCAAAGAGGAACTTGGGCGAGTTCCAGCGCTGGTTCACGGTTACCCAGCGAAGAACGAATTTGTCGAAGGCCTTGATGTCCTGATCGACGCCGCGGAAGTCCTTGTCTGTGCCTTTGCCCACAGCTTTGGAGTAGCCGGTCAGCGGCGCATCGATGAAGACGAGGTCCGACTTGTCGAGCAGGCTGTACTCGTTCGGAACGAGGTGGTATGGCGCTGGGCCTGTCGCTTTAGGGCTTTCCGTTTCAATGCGGACGGGACTGAAGGAGCCCATGTGCAGCCACAATGTTGCTGATCCAGGCCCGCCGTTGTAGAAGAACGTGACCGGGCGCGTATTTGGGTCCGCGCCGTCCAGGGTGTACGCAACCGAGAAGATACTTCCGTAGGGATGATCGTCTTCCCCATCGCGAATGATCAGCGTGGAAGCGGTGGCGGTGTAGTGGAGGCTTTTGCCGTCGATGCTGAGATCGTGGTGAGTGACCGAGGTTTTTTCGGGCGGAACGGCGGGAGTTGCCTCGGGGCGATTGGCTTCGCCACGAGATTCCTCGCCGCGGGCGGGGCGTTGCTGCTCCTGGGAATGGAGTGCAGGCACGGAGCAGAGAACGGACACGGCGCCCAATGCAAGGGCGCAGGAGATGCGATGCAACTGAGTCAACTCGACCTCCGGATAAGTAACAGCAGGAAGTGGGATTTCGGTTGAGGGGTAACCGTGCTTTGAGTGACGAATGAACCGCGGAAACAGTCTCACGCAGTCGGGATTTTATGGCAAGCGATCGCCCCAGGCACCAAACACCGACCCCGGCCCGGAGGCCTCAGCTGCCGGGCCCACACCCAATCAGCGGTTTCGTGAAGGGTATCCGAGCCTCTACGTGCCGGTGCCGCGTACAACGACGTTGGCTGTCTGGATCAGGATGCGCAGGTCCAGCCAGAAACTCCAGTTCTCGACGTAGGCGGTGTCGAGCGCGATGTATTTCGCAAAGGAAGGATCGTGGCGAGCCTGCACCTGCCACAAGCCGGTGAGGCCGGGCAGAACTTCAAGGCGGCGGAAGTGCTCCAGTTCGTATTTCTCGACTTCGGAGGCAATGGGGGGACGCGGACCGACGATGCTCATCTCTCCACGGAGAACATTAAGGAACTGAGGAAGCTCATCGAGAGAGTATTTGCGGAGAATGCGGCCGAGGCGTGTGACGCGGGGATCGTTGGAAACCTTGAAGAGGACACCATCGCGCTCGTTGAGGGAGGTGAGGTCCTTCTTCAATTTTTCGGCGTTATCGACCATGGTGCGGAACTTGAAACAGGGGAAGACGCGGCCGCGCTTCCCGATGCGATCTGAGATGTAGAAAACCGGCCCTTTGCTCTCGATCTTGACGGCGATGGCAATGATCAGCATCAGCGGAGCCGTCAGCAGAAGCGCCAGCAGGGAGAGCACCGAATCGACAACACGTTTGCAGAACAGGCCGATGACCCGTGGCTGGCTGCGGTGCAGGGGGGAGACGGGGAAGATGCCGAGATACTCCACCGGAGCGTTGGCCGTGAGTTCGCCATAGTAGCCCGAGATGGCGCGGACATCGATGTCCAGTTCGCGGGCGTCCTGCAGGACGCGAATGACGTTTTCGGTTGGAAAGAACTCGGCGATGACCAGCTCATCGACGAAGTGTTGCCGGGCGAGCTGGCGGATCTTTTCTGCGCCGCCGAGGATCTGATCAGCAGCGATCTCCTGGCTGACGGGAGAGCCGGGGGCGATAACGAAACCGACGAACCGATACCCGAGGCGGCGGTAATCGCGGATATGGCGGCTGAGGGCGAAACTGAGCTGGTTCGTGCCGAGAATCATGACGTTGCGCAACTCTATGCCCTGCTCGTACTGGCGGTAACGCGAGTAGCGCCAGACGATGCGGCGAATGCCGAGGGTGAGGACAGCGGCAGCGACCAGCAGCATGATGAGGATGCGAGAGATCGCAACCGCGTGGAACATGTAAAGCACACCGCACAGCAGGAGCCCGGCGTTGAGGACCCCCTGAATCACGAGGCGTAGTTCATGGGCGCCGGCAGCGGCCGGAACAGGCGCATAGAGACCATAACGGCGCGCCGAGAGAACGTAGGCCAGGGCAAACCAGCCAAGGGAAACGAGTTCAAGCGGTTCGGGCCACAGAGTCGGCGGGATGAGCACCGACGGGAAAAATCTGGCCAGCACGAAGGTGCGAATGACCAGAGCAACTCCAAACGCCAACCCGATCATGAGCAGGTCGTTGGCCAGCATGACTGCGGAAGCGACCGTCGCTGATCCCAGGGCGCCATGGCGCGTGGCCGGCGGGAGCTGTAAAACCGAACCCTGGGATCTTTGAGCTGTCTTGCCGTTCCGCAGGTATTCCGACGTTGCCATATACTTAACGATCCTGGCTGGAGCTGTTTGACGGCAGAGTCAGACAGTTCCGATTACAGGTGTCCCAAATGACACCGAGGGAGGAATCTTGATGGTCTCGAAGCTCAGATGCAAAACCGTGGTTTATGTTGCTTTCAGGAGCCAGCGCAACATTTCTTCCGTGCTCAGGGTCCGGCGGAACCCCTTCACTCCGCTTGAACGTCCGCGGTACTGGAAGGCAACACCTGATAGAAGCACCATACATCAAAAACTGTGACTTTGCATTACCCCGGTAAGGATTCTAAAGGTGTTACGAAAGAGGCAATGACAGGCAACCTTCGGGTCATCCTCGATCCCAATACTAGATTGGCACCGCGACTGTGGCGAATGATTTCTGGTAATCGCCGGTCTCGTGAGTGATCGAATTTCCCACAATGGCGAGAAGTGGCGCAAGCCCATGACCTTTGGATGAGGGAGACAGGATGGAGAGCGACTTCGGCGAGCCTTTGGCCCGTTACATCGAAAGCCAGGCTCGCCCGGTGGATAAGTTTGGGCACCAGCCACGCCTTGCGGCGCTGACCCAGGCGGTCGGCGACGGTCTTGTCTACGACCGGGACGTCGTGGCTGCCGCCGTTTGGCTGCACGACCTTGGGGTTTTTGTCGGCCACCGGCCGGAGGCCCCCGAAGCCCTCGCCGCCTGGGATCACGTGGCCTATGCCTGCTCTCACGCCCCCGGGATCCTGAGCGAGGCCGGTTTTCCCCAGGAGAAAGTCCCCGCGGTTTTGAACGCCCTCCGCGAGCACCAGCCGAAAGACGAACCGACCAGCATCGAGGCGACGATTCTGCGAGATGCCGACATTCTGGAACAGTTGGGAGCGATCGGAATCCTGCGGGCGGTGAGCAAAGTCGGTCGCGACACTCGCTTTCCCCGGTTTACGGATGCGGTTGCGGTGTTGCGGCGCAACGCAGCGGAGTTGCCAGGAAAGATCCGCCTGGCAAGCACGCGGTGCCTGGCCCAGCCCCGCATCGCCCTTCTTAAGCAGTTTCTGCGAGCGGTGGATGAGGAAGCCTCTCATGGTCTCTATTAAGATGTTGGCCACGAATTGGTTTCGATGAATGGAACGAAGATCGCGAAAGAAGATTCGCGGTCGCCCCGGCGGGCTTGTGGAGCCTCAAACGTAACTTCCTGTCCATTGCAATCCGGCCGTTTCTGAACGACTCTGGAACAGAACCGATTCCACCGAGGACCCATGCACGAATTCCCGCGTATTCGTCGTTTGCCCGCCTACGTCTTCAATATCACCGGCGAACTGAAGGCGGCGGCGCGGCGCCGCGGAGAAGACATCATCGACTTCGGGATGGGGAATCCGGATGGGGCGACGCCGCAGCATATCGTGGACAAGATGATCGAAGCAGCGCGCCGGCCAGAGACGCATCGCTACTCGCTGTCGAAAGGAATCCCGCGGCTGCGGCGCGCGATTACCAAGTGGTACACAAACCGCTATGGGATCGAATTGAACCCTGATACCGAAGCCATTGTGACCATCGGGTCGAAGGAAGGCATTGCCCACCTGTGCCTGGCGACTCTGGACCAGGGTGACGTGGTGATGGTGCCAAATCCGAGCTATCCGATT
This sequence comes from uncultured Acidobacteriaceae bacterium, assembly GCA_963705765.1. Classification (GTDB taxonomy): domain Bacteria; phylum Acidobacteriota; class Terriglobia; order Terriglobales; family Acidobacteriaceae; genus Palsa-343. Next base: position 58,318 of record CAVPKU010000061.1, read on the forward strand.
CACATCTACGGTCCGGTGATCGCCGGGGCGACGATCCGCAGCGTGGCGATCCACAACGCGGACGACTTTCTGGCGGAGTTGGAGCAGGCGATTCCGTTGATGTACCCGCGGCCGAAGATGCTGATCCTGAATTTCCCGGCAAATCCGACGACCCAATGCGTGGACCTGAGTTTCTTCGAGCGGGTGGTGGCGCTGTGCCGGCTGCACGGGATCTGGCTCGTGCACGATCTGGCTTACGCCGACCTGGTGTTCGACGGCTATCGGGCGCCCTCGGTGCTCGAGGTGCCGGGAGCAAAGGACATTGCCGTGGAGTTCTTCACCCTGTCGAAGAGCTACAACATGCCCGGATGGCGCGTCGGCTTCATGGTCGGTAATCCTGAACTGGTGGCGGCGCTGGCGCGACTGAAGAGCTACTTCGACTACGGGACCTTCACGCCAATCCAGGTAGCGGCCATTGTTGCGCTCGATGGACCACAGGAGTGCGTGGCGGAAATTCGCGACAACTACCAGAGCCGTCGCGACTGCCTGGTGAGCGGTCTGAACAAGGTGGGGTGGGAAGTGGCCTCGCCCAAAGCGACGATGTTTGTGTGGGCGCCAATTCCGGAACGGTGGCGACACCTGGGATCGCTGGAATTCTCGACGCGGCTGTTGCAGGAAGCGAAAGTGGCGGTGAGCCCGGGTATCGGCTTCGGCGAATATGGCGATGGTCACGTCCGCTTTGCCCTGATTGAAAATGAAGAGCGCACCCGCCAGGCGTTGCGCGGCATCCGGCAGATGCTGCAGCGAGAGGGAGCGGCGTCCGCGAGCGCGGTGCGATGACCGTGCAGTTCAACCGTGTCCACTACGTCTTCCTCGATCGCGACGGAGTGATCAATCGCAAAGTGCCGGAAGGGAAGTACGTCGCCCGGTGGACCGACCTCCAGATTCTACCCGGCGTCGAAGCAGCGATCGCCACGCTCAACCGCGCGGCGCGCCCGGTCATCGTGGTCAGCAACCAGCGCGGAATCGCTCTCGGCCACTACACGCGTCACGATGTCGAGCAGCTACATGAGCAGTTGCAATTGCACCTCGCAACACAGGGTGCGCACATCGACGGTTTCTACTATTGCCCGCACGATAAAGAAGAATGCGACTGCCGCAAGCCGCGAACGGGGATGTTCGAACAGGCGTTTCGTGGTTTTCCCGGAGCCTCGGCGGCCAACAGCGTCATGATCGGCGATTCGACCTCCGACATCGAAGCAGCACAAACCCTGGGCATGCCGTCGATCTTCATCGCAGGCGATCCGGCAACACAAAAAGAAGGGGCGGAGCGTGCGACAGCGTTGGCGGATGCCCAGGCCGAATCCCTGATCGACGCGGTGAAGAAATATCTTTCCTGATCAGGCCAAAACGGGGACTTTCTCCGTAAACGTCTCACGAACGCCGTCTTCCAGCGACGTGAAGGAGAGATCGCAGCCAAGCTCGCGCAGGCCCGTCAAATCGGCTTCAGTGAAGTGCTGGTAGCGTGCTTTGAGGTCGTCCGGAAACGGAATGTACTCGATGACCGCGTCACCGTGGACCTGCATCAGCGCGCGCGCGACTTCGTTGAAGGTGCGGGCGTTGCCGGTGGCCGCGTTCACCACGCCATGGCGCGTTTTCGCAGGATTGCCTGGGCTGGGTGCCCACGGGCCCACCTGGGCAAAGAAAAGATTGAGCCGAACCAGATCGCGCACGAAAACGAAGTCCCGTCTCTGTTCGCCGTCTCCATACCCGCCGGAGCCTTTGAACATCCGCACCCTGCCGGTCGCGGCAATCTCTTTAGAAAAATGGTGGATCACCGACGCCATGCGATCCTTGTGCGCCTCGCGCGGACCGTAGACATTGAAGTAGCGCAAGCCAACCACCGTAATGGGCAGCGATTGCTGCTCGAACCGTTGACGAACATAGTGATCGAAGACCAGCTTCGAAAAACCGTAAACGTTGAGAGGCCGCTCGTTCTCGATCGTTGGCGTAAAGTGGCCGGGCCCGCTCAAACCGTAAACCGCCGCCGTGGAAGCGTAAACCAGCGGTGCGCCCTGCTCGATTGCGAACTCCAGCACTTCCTTGGAGCAGGTGAAGTTGTTGTCCATCACATACACGCCGTCGTCCACCAGCGTGTTGGAGCAGGCTCCCTGATGAAAAACCGCCTCCACGTGAGGAATGCCCAGGCTTTTCGCGGCGATGGCGCGGCGAAATTCGCGCTTATCCATGTAGTCGACGAAGCGGGCCCCGTGCAGGTTGTTCAGCTTGCGCGGGTCAGCAAGATTGTCCACCACCAGAATGTCGGAGATGCCGTGGAGATTGAGTTCGTGAACGAGGTTGCTGCCGATGAAGCCTGCGCCGCCGGTTACGATGTACATGCTGTTCGCTTGAGGACAGCAGCGGCTGTCCTCGCCTTCTCATTGTTCCATGCTTCCAGGGCCGCTGTGAACATTTCGTCGACGCTAATGGAGGTCAGGCAGACCTTCTTCTTCTCGATGCAGGTCTCCAGAACGCAGTTCTGACAGGCAACCCTGTGGTACACCACGCGATGTTTGGTTCCAATGGGGAACCAAGGGCCAGGATTCATCCGCGCCGAGAACGGGATAGCGCAGGGCACTCCGTAGGCCGCGGCCAGGTGCATTGGGCCGCTATCGGGCCCGAGGAATAGTTCTGCATATTGCAGGACAGCAGCCGTCTCACGCGGAGTGAGTACGCCACAGAGATTGAGTACCGGACCGCGCCATTCAGTGCTGACGTCGTCGGCGACCGACGCGTCCTCCTGCGCTCCGACAAGGATCAATCCGTGGCGAGGCATTTTTCCACTCAGCTTCGTCAGCAAAGCACGCCAGTTTTCATGGCCCCAGTCTTTGGCCTGCATCTTCGTTCCGGGTCCGCACGCGATGAGTGGGGTTCCCGGCAGGCGCCCCAGCAGGTCCTTCGCCTTCTTTTCCTCAGCCATGGTCAGCCGGAGGTCCCAGTTGACGAGATCAAACGGGTCAACCTCACCCAGGCCAGCAAGACACCGAAGCAGTCGGACTGCCTCATACTCCCAACGATCGTTGGCGGCATCGTACAGCGACTCACTGAGATCGCCGAACGGCAAACCGATCACATGGCGTACGCCGCAGAGGCGGAAAAACCAATGGTCGCGGCGGAGGACTCGCTCATCACGCCGCTGGGTGAGATAGACGACGACCTGCGGTCTGAATTGTCTGATCTGTCGCCATACCCGAGAGAGTTCCGCGACGGTTCGTGTCGCGATGGGATAGTTGATGAAACTATGCACCAGGCCTGACCCATTCAGCACGCCGAAGGCGGCCGGCGCTTTGGTGTGAACGGGGAGATTCGTCAATAGAACGCGCTGCGCGTTGGGGAACGTGCGCTCGATGAGATGGAACGACGGCACAGCGACGACAGTGTCACCCAGGCTTCCCAGCCTATAGATCAGAACTCGTTTGACGCGGCCGAAATCCATTAGGGAATACGTCAGCTTTCTGATGCGACGATGTGGGAACGACACTCTTTTCTAGCGGAAATCGCAGGAGTTCGACACCAAAAAAACAGGCAGGAAATCGAGTCGGCAAGTGGGGCTGCCACGTGCTGAATTGTAGACGAGAAAACACGCTGCAAAGTCGCGTGGGTTACTTCAGTATCATTTCTGGGGTTGGTCCTTCGGTGCCGGACTCAGCCATGATGCCTGGGGCCGACGGCGGCATCGCGGGTGTGGGACAACCCCGGACGGCCGACGCTGAGATAAGTGAAGCCGTTCTCGGTCATCTTCTGCGGATCGTAGAGGTTGCGGCCATCGATGACGATCGGGTAGCGCAGCGTGTAGTGCAGGCGCTTGAGATCGAGCTCCGAGAATTCCTGCCACTCATTCAGGATGACCAGAGCGTCCGCATCCTGCGCAGCCGCGTACGGATCATCGACGTACCGCATGTTGGGCGCGGGCGGAATGACTTCTTTGGAGCGCTCCGAGGCCGCCGGATCGTAGGCCGTGATGATCGATCCTTCGTGGAGCAGCTGCCGGACAACGTCCAGCGCCGGAGAATCGCGGATGTCGTCCGTGCCGCCCTTGAAAGCGAGACCGAGCACGCCGATCTTCTTCCCGCGGAAGGTCCAGAGAGCGGAGCGCACCTTCTGGAAGAAACGGCGCTTCTGCTCCTCGTTGATCTTCTCCACTTCCTTCAGAAGGTTGAAGTCGACGCCCATCTGCTCGGCGACGTACCGGAAAGCGGCGACGTCCTTTGGGAAACAGGATCCGCCGTAGCCGACGCCGGCACGGAGGAACTTCGGACCGATGCGCGTGTCCATGCCCATGCCGCGCGCGACCTCTTCGACGTCAGCGCCGGCCGCCTCACAGATATTCGCGACAACGTTAATGAAGGAGATCTTGGTCGCGAGGAAGGCGTTCGAGGCGTGCTTGATGATCTCGGCCGCCTTAGTGGAAGTCTGGAGCAGCGGGGGCTTGTTGGTTTCGCTGCAGGGCCCGGGGACAGCGGTTCCTGAACGGAAGTACGTACCGGTCGTGAGCGGCTCGTAGATCCTCCTCAACAGGTCGGCGGCGCGCTCGGTATCGGTGCCAATCACAATGCGATCGGCGTGGAGGAAATCGACAACAGCGGTGCCTTCGCGCAGGAATTCGGGATTGGAAGCCACGTCAAACAGCTCGCGCGGAACGCCGTTGCGCTCGACGACGCGACGCACCCACTCGTTGGTGTAAACAGGGACCGTACTTTTCTCAACGATGACCTTGTAGTCGTCGATGGAGCGCGCGATTTCGCTCGCGACGGCGTCGACGTAGGAAAGGTCCGCGCTGCCGGTCCGGCTTTGCGGAGTTCCAACCGCTACGAAGACTGCCTGCGCGGCCCGGGTCGCGGCTTTCAGATCGCTGGTGAATTCGATGGATTCGCCCCGGTGCCGGCTCAGCAACTCGGGCAGATACTCCTCATGGATGGGAATGCCGCCGGACTCGAGGGTGCGGAGCTTGGCCTCGTCATTATCGACGCAGATGACGTGGTGCCCGATCTCAGCGAAACATGCGGTCGCGACCAGACCCACATATCCCGATCCCACGACTGCGATGGAGATTCTCTGACTCATCGCTGTTTCGAATCGCTCCTGAATTGCCGGGGCGGCGCGCAGATCGCGGGGCGCCATGCGTTTGCCGATCTTTTCCGGCCTCGACTGGCCTCATCCTAACATGATGCTTTCGCTTGGCCTGTGCCCCGTAAGGGGGAGGATCTACCTGGTTCTGAAACTCGCTTTTGGGGTGCGGCTCAACGGCGGAAGGCGGGTCCCGCGCTCACACGGCCAGTCGTGTCCTGAGCTCCCCCTGATTTAGAATGCTCGTGTGATCGCGCTCGCCAAAGCTGCAATGACCACACTCACCTGGCTGTTTCTAATCGGCTTCGCTGGGTCCCTGGTCGTGATTCTGATCAGCTTCTTTGAAGACCTGATCGAACTCGTCGGCAAGGATTAGGTTCCGGAAGAGAATGTGGCTGCCACCGTCAGGACTCCCGTCGCTGCGCCGCGCGCCGCCCGCTCCGCTTTGATCCAATCCATTGTGCTCGGGATGGTTTCGGCCGTCCTGCTGGACTTCTGTTTTCCGGTGGCCGGCCCTATGCCGCCGTGGCGTGGAGTCATCGCATGGGTCGCGCTCGTGCCGCTGTTGTTTGCACTGCTCGGCGAGCGAACGGCGCGGCATACACGTTATCTGCGCCGCGCTGCCCTCACAGCCTACGTCTGCGGCGTCCTCTGGTACATCCTCAACTGCTACTGGATCTATCAGACGATGCTGTACTACGGGCACGTGCCGCCCGTCGGGTCCGCGGGAATCGTGGTGCTGTTCAGCGCCGTGCTCGGACTCTACTTCGGCGCATTCGGCCTTGCGCTGGCTTTCCTTCGCCGGCGATTCGGAATCGTTGCTGCGCTGGCCCTCGCCCCCTTCCTGTGGGCTGCCCTCGAACTCGCTGCGGCCCGCATCACCAGTGTTCCCTGGGACCAGCTGGGCTATTCGCAGGTCGACAGCTTGTGGATGACCCGGCTCGCGCCCTGGACCGGCGTCTACGGAATCAGCTTCGCTCTGGTGCTCAGCAACGTCTGGTTTGCCGGTGTCTGGCTGGCCAAAAGGCAATTGCGCGATGGCGTCCGCATCGGCGTCTCGGTGTTCGTTCTTCTGTTGCTGGTGCTGAATGCGCGCTGGAGCGAGCCCGGTCCCGCGCCGACCTCCGATTACGCCGTGCTGCTACAGCCCAACATCGACGTCGCGCAGGACGACAACTGGCAGGGTCCGCAGTGGGAAGGCAGCGTTGCGTGGCTGACGCAAGCTGCGCAGCAGACCTGCTCACCTGCCTATGCTGGAATGCCAGTGCCCCCAACCGCCCCGCCGGATCGTACCTGCACTCAGAATGCTCCGCCGCCCGGCGTCGTTCTGTGGCCCGAAGTGGGTTCGTGGTTCCACAGCGACGATCCGCGGACGATCGCACTGGTCAGAACAGTAGCGGCGGCGGCGCACGCACCGTTCATCGTGGGCATGTTTGGAGAAGATGCAACGGGAACCTATAACTCCGCCGTCTTCACCAGTGCCGACGGGACGAGCGCAGGGCGCTACGACAAGATCCATCTGGTTCCGTTCGGCGAATTTGTTCCGTATCGCGATCTTTTCTTCTTTGCGAAAAAGCTGACGCATCAGCTGGTCGATCTGCAGCGCGGCCACGAGCGCGTCGTTTTTCAGACCAACGGCCATAGTTTCGGCGTGTTTATTTGCTATGAGTCCGTCTTCGCTGACGAGGTGCGCTTGTTTGCGAAGAACGGCGCGCAGGTTCTGGTCAACCTTTCCGACGACGGTTGGTACGGCGACACCAGCGCGCCGTGGCAGCACCTCAACATGGCGCGGATGCGAGCGATCGAGAATGATCGCTGGATTCTGCGCGACACGAACAACGGCGTGACCACCGTGATCGATCCGGAGGGTCGCGTGACCGTGTCGGCCCCTCGCCACACCCTCACGTCGCTGGTCGCGCGTTACGGCTACCGGTCCGACCTGACCTTCTACACTCGGTTCGGGGACGTGTTTGCGTATTGCTGTTGCGTCGTTTGCGTGGGGGCCATCATCTTAGGAGTGTTCCGGAAACCGCCCAGGAGACCGACTCATGGCCGAAACGCGTCCACCGCTCCCACCGTTTAATCCCGAAACCGCCCCGCTCAAGGCTCGCGCGGCCGAAGATGCGTGGAACACGCGCGATCCGGAGCGCGTGGCGCTGGCCTATACCGAGGACAGCCGCTGGCGCAACCGCACCGAGTTCTTCGTGGGGCGGCCGGCCATCATCGAATTTCTGCGCAGGAAATGGTCGCGGGAGCTGGACTACCGGCTGATCAAAGAGCTATGGGGTTTCCGTGAGAACCGCATGGCGGTCCGGTTCAAGTACGAATTTCATGACGACTCCGGCAACTGGTTTCGCGCCCACGGCAATGAGCTGTGGGAGTTTGACGAGAACGGCCTGATGCGGCGGCGCGAGGCGAGCATCAACGAGGCGCCGATTCGGGAGTCCGACCGGAACTTCCACTGGCCGCTGGGCAAGCGGCCCGCCGACCATCCTGGGCTATCGGAACTGGGGATGTGAGAGCCTTTCAGCAGCCAGCAGCCAGCAGCCAGCAGCCAGCAGCCAGCAGCCAGCAGCCAGCAGCCAGCAGCCGGGTAGGCGGGTAGGCAAGTCGGCGGTCGTCCTCAGTGAGTACCTGGGTATGCTGATCCCGACCACCCGCCTGTGCTACCCCCCTGCCCCCTGGGGTTACCGATCAGTACATCAGGCTGTGTTTTCAGCGAGATGGCAATGTTTACCACTTTGATATCGCGTCCACTGTACCGCAATCCGGGACCTGGCGGGAATCGAGCGCAGATTCAAATTGGCAAAGAGCAAAGACCGTCGAAAACGGCAGTGGGGATTTTCCGCCTGGGCGGAGAATCCCCACTATGACCAGACTGACGCGATGAGGAGCCGATTGCAAGGAAAACCGGCGGGGGAGACGGTACGGGGGTAACGGCAGTTGTCAGCGTTCCGTTGTCAGCGTTCAGAGCTTCGAGCCGGTGGATGGGAACGCGCAGCGGTCGCTTTCAGCTGACAGGAGCGCCGCACAGGGTGGGGCACTGGGCATCGGATAAAATCGAGCCTGACATGCTCTCCGATCTTGAATTCGCTTACACTCCCGTCCGCGAAAAAGTGCGCGGCCTGCGGGAGTATCTTTGACGCGCCCCGGCTCAAAACTGACTTAGCCGCCATCGAACAGAAGCTCGCCGACCCGGCGCTGTGGTCGAATCCCGCGCTGTCGCAGCCGATCATGCGCGACAGGAAGCGCATCGAGGCGCAGCTGGCCGACGATGCGGGGCTGGAGCGGCGCACCGGCGATGTCGAGGCGTATTTCGAACTGGCGCGCGAAGGCGAGGCCGTGGAGCCGGACCTCGAGCGCGAGATCAAAGCGCTTGGAGACCTGGTCGACCAGCTCGAATTCCGCACGATGCTGTCGGGCGAGACCGATCCGCTGAACGCCATCGTGACGGTGCATCCGGGCGCCGGCGGCACCGAGTCGCAGGACTGGGCGGAGATGCTGATGCGGATGTATCTGCGCTGGGCCGAGCAGCAGGGGTTCAAGACGGAGATGAACGACTACCAGGATGGCGAAGAGGCCGGGATCAAGTCGGCGACCTTTACCGTGATCGGCGAATACGCCTTCGGGCTGCTGGGGGGCGAGACGGGGGTGCACCGGCTGGTGCGCATTTCGCCGTTCGACCAGGCGAAGCGGCGGCACACATCGTTCGCCTCGGTCTATGTCTCGCCCGAGATCGACGACACGATCCAGATCGACATCAAGCCGGACGAGATTCGCACCGATACGTACCGTTCGGGCGGCAAGGGCGGCCAGCACGTGAACACGACCGACTCGGCGGTGCGGATCACGCATCTTCCGACGAACATTGTGGTGCAGTGCCAGAACGAGCGATCGCAGCACAAGAACCGCGAGAAGGCGATGAAGATGCTGCGCTCGCGACTCTACGAATACGAGCTGGAAAAGAAGCACGCGGCGACGCGGAAGATCGAGGACTCGAAGCTGGACATCAACTTCGGGTCGCAGATTCGGTCGTACGTGCTGCAGCCGTATCGAATCGCGAAGGACCACCGGACGAAGGTCGAGGTGGGCGACGTGGACAAGGTGCTGGACGGTTATCTGGATCCGTTCATCCGGGGATATTTGCTGATGAAGCGGCAGGGCGGGGTTCCGGTTGCAGCGGCGGGTGAGGACGATCTGGAATAAGGCTTTCTAACCTGGCAATTGGGTTCGGAGCCATCGCGGTACGGGCTTTGCGAGTTGCACGACACGGCCGCCTTCGCAAACAGCTGCCAGCCTGAACGGTCGTCGCAAGTCATCGTTGTCGAAGATCCAGACATGCGGCAGGATGGGAATCGCGGTGCGCAGGTTCGACAGCGTTCGTGGATAGCGTGTCGCGAGTTTTTCAGACGGTACATCGTGTCCGCCCTGAGAAACGCGCATCGCGACCCGCTGTTCCGAAACGTCCGGTCCCGAGATGCCGATGAAGCAGAGCAGCACGGTATATCCGCCCCGCGCGGCGTTTTTCAGGAAGTCCAGCTTATCGCCAACCGGATCGGAGAAGACGGTTTCGAATACAAAGCTTTCGCGCTGACGCACCAGTTCTTCACGGATGGCACCTGCGATTTTGGCTGCTGCGTAGGGGTTCATTTGCAGATCGCTTGCCAGAATATCGGCGCTTACAAGCCGCAATCCGGACGGTTGCAGATGCGAGTAATAAAAGCTCGTTTTTCCTGCCCCATTGGGTCCAGCCAACGCCACCAGAATGGGTCTTTGGTCGAGCAGCGAAGCATTCATTCAGGAGGGACGCTGCGGAGCGCGAATCGCTTGAAACTTGCGGTTCACAAACCGTCCGATGGTCCGCTTTCCGCTCTCATCGATGCGAACCAATAAACCTGGTTGTTCGGGATGCGGCTCATAGTGCGGGAATGGCTGCTTCGCAAGGAACGTCGCGACTCGTCTTCTCCCCGCTGGAGCGTCGACGCTCTCCATCAGGGCGGAAAGCTGGAGCGTTGTTCCATTGCGGCACAGCGCTATTGCCTGCTGGCCTTCCAGCAGCAAGTCGACGGAGCGACCCAGCCGCGCCCAGAATTCGACCTGTCCGGCAATCGACCGCTCGACGACTTCTCCCACAAGCCGCGCGTCCAGAACCAAATCGTCGGAAAGCTTCACCGGCTGACTCATGTGGATAGAGTAGCATAATGCTACCTGAGGCTGGTCGGGCCGCATGCTTCCAGTTTGCGGCAGCGGCCGAGAACGATCTGGAGTAGTCCAGCCCAGGCCGCTGCGCGCAAAAGTCGTCGAACCTAATTTCCAAAAACTATGCCAACGCCGGCTCGGGGGCCCCTGCTGCCTTGGCACGGCTCTTATTCTTGTCGCGATACATCGCCATGTCGGCTTCCGCGACAACTTCCTGCATGGTGCGGCCCTCTTTCCATTCAGAGAGGCCAAGGGACGCGTCCATGTGGAGGACGGTGGCGTCTTTGTTGGCGCCACGCTGAATGGTGTATTTGCCGAAGACCCATTCGCGAATGCGGTCCATGTGGGAGTTGGCGCCGACGGCGTCGCAGGAGAGCAGAACAATGAACTCGTCGCCTCCCCAGCGACCGACCATATCGCCGGAGCGGGTGTACATCTGCAGCTCCATGGCGAACTGGCGGAGCAGGTCGTCGCCGGCGAGGTGGCCGTACTTATCGTTGACCTGCTTGAAGCCGTTGAGGTCGATCATGATGACCGAGAAGGGCATCTTGTTGTCGATGCAGCGCTGGATGCGCTCCTCCACGCTGCGGCGGCTGGCCACGCCGGTGAGCTCGTCCTTGAGGACGAGGGACTCGACGGCTTTGAGGCGATTCTCGTAGGTCGAAACTTCAGAGCGGAGCTGGTCGACGAGTTGCTTGCTGTCGCGGGTCATCTGCTCCACGTGGTGCTTGAGCTCGTGGACGCTGGCGACGACGGAGGTGCGGATCTCGGTAAGGTCGTCGAGGTCGGCGATATTCTCGAGGCGCTTCGTCAGGTCTTTGAAATGGCCGGTGTAGCTCTGGTTGCGGTCGCCGACCGATTCGGCGGTCTGGGCGAGGGCGATGAGAAGCTCTCTGACCTCGTCGGCCTTGGCTTTGAAGTGATCGGCGGTGCGCTCGCCCCATTCCTGGAGCTGCACTTCGACCTGCTTCTCGGTGTGCAGAAGGGCGCTGGGTGAGGAGTGGACGGAGAGGCGATGCTCCAGACCCTTGAGGGCGCGCTCGAGATCGGTGCCGAGCACGGGACTTCCGTGGACGGCGCTCTTTCCAATGGACAGCAGCAGGCTCCGATAGCACTGGACCATTTCGTCGGCAGTGTCGCGTTGCTGGGGCGGCAATTCTTTCTGATCGAGATATTTCTTGAGGGAAATCAACGTTCGTTTCTCCCGTGGTCGCGCCGCGCTGATTCGCCGGGGCGTCTTGTTTTTCCTGATTCGGCGAAAAGGCGAACGAAGCCGAAGCTTCGCCGATGGCGACTCTTCGGCACATTGGGCACGGAATTTCAGCGATTTAGCGGATCAAGGCCACGAAAGTCGTAGGCGGCGGGAGGCAGAAGGGGGCTGGATTGAGGAGGGGGCGGCGGTGACTGAACAGCGCGCCGTTTTTGTCCCTGGGCGGGAGACTTGTTTTCAGGGGGTTACAGGATACCTGCAACCGGTGCGGTCCACCGGTGCCGTGGCCCGGGATGCAGCGTCGGGGAGCGATGCCGCGGACGGGCTGAGACCAGGCCCGGAGACGAGTGGGTTTTCTGCGTCTCTCAGGCGGTCTTCTGTTGATCGTGGTCGATGACTTCGAGGTCGGCGCCACGCACGAGCTTTTCCTCTTTGGAGGAGGAAGCGTCGAGGAGCACAACGTAGACATCGTCGAGGGAGGTGAGCTTCTTCTCAACGGTTCCCATTACATGCTTGCCTTTGATACGAACCTGCTGACCTTGTTTGAAGTTCATGGTGCAACACTAGGCTTTATTACGCGGCGTTCACTATCCCAAAAACGGGGGAAATCGGGGCCAGAACAGTAACCGAAAGCCCGATACCAAGGTGATTGTGATGTTGCACGAGAACGCGTTGCGCGGAGGTTACAGGGCTTGTGGAAAAGGAGGTGTGGCGAGGTGGATGTTCGCTTTGTGTTCTCCCGGCAAGGGCCGGAAGCCGCGCGCAGCGGGCGCATGGGCGTCGCGGCAAAAAACAAAGCGGGCACGCCCAGTGGGGTGCCCGCTCGTTCCAGTGGCGGTTACGAAAGGCTTCGCATGCCTCGGGGCAGGTCACGTGTCCCAAGATCGGCCAGCGTGGGAGCCGCCTTGTGCATGGGCCGCGAGGCCGAGGCTGGAGCGCTCATGACTTCCTTCCATGCCTGCTGGAACTTCGCCATTTCGCTGCGGGTGCCGACGGTGATGCGGACGTGGTTGGGCCAGATGGGCCAAACGCGGCCGATGTAGACATTCTTCGCCGCCATGGCCGTCATGACGTCCTTGCCGGGACGGCCAGTGTCGATCATGAAGCAGTTGGTCTGCGACGGAATGAATTTGTAGTTGTTGGCGGAGAGCCAGGAGAAGGTCTCGTTGCGAATGTCGGTGTTGATCTTGCGGCGTTCGGGCACCAGTTCGGGGACCTGGAGGCTGCTGGTGGCAGCGGCCACGGCGAGGATGGGCATGGAGTTCATGCCATAGGCCTGGATTTTCGCCAGCAGATCGGGTCGGCCGATGGCGAAGCCACAGCGGAGACCTGCCATGCCGTAAATCTTCGAGAAGGTGCGGAGCACGACGATGTCTTTGTCGGCTTTGACCAGGTCGAGCGAGGGCGTCGCGTCGGAGAAGTGGATGTAGGCTTCGTCAACGAGCAGGATCGAGCCTTTAGGCTTGTTGGCCAGGGCGTACTCGATGCTCTCGCGGCCGGTTATGGTGCCGGTGGGATTGTTGGGATTACAGATGTAGAGGACGCCGGCGTTGGGATCGGCGGCGACCATGGCTTTGGCGTCGTGCGAGTAGTCGCTGGCGAGGGGAACCTTGACGATGCTCGCGCCGTTGACCTTGGCCGCGTATGTCGGCGCCTCATAGCTGGGGTCGGCGACAACGAGGCTGCGGTCCTTCGAGGTGAAGGCGAGCACGGTGAAGTGCAGGGGCTCGCTCGATCCGGCGTAGGCGAGGACGTAGCCGGGCTTCAGGCCTTCCCTGGTGCTGAAGGTATCGACCAGCCTGAAGGTGAGATCGTCGTCGTAGCGGCCGCCTTCGGGCAGCAGGCTGCTCATGACGGCGCAGGCTCCGCTGCAAGGGCCGAGGGGATTCTCGTTGGCGTCGATCCGCACAGCGTCAGGCGGAAGGTTGCGGGCGATGCGGCGGCGCTGAGCGTGGGCAAGCTGGGGTTCGGTGAGAATCGGCACGGCTGCGGCTGCGGTTGCAGCGGCGGCCAGTCCAAAGAAGCTACGGCGAGAGAGATTCGCGTTCACCTGCGCCTCCTGAATGTTGAGAATTAGGCCCGACTACTTTCCGGAATACGCGCGTAACAGGCTGCCTTGTTTGACGGCGACGACTTCGATTTCGACCAGGGCCCCCGGCAAGGCCAGGGCCGCGACCTGCATGGCACTGCGGGCCGGCTTATTGGGTTGATCCTTTGTACCAAAATATTGTGAGTATGCCTTCATGAATCCGGCAAAGTCCATTTTGCCGCCCTGGGCGGGGTCGCCGGCCAGGTAGACGTGCATCAGGACGACGTCGCCCATCGTCAGGTGCTGCTCTTCCAGTTCCTTCTTAATGTTGTCCAGGGTATGGGTGGCCTGGGTTTCCGTGTCGCCGGGCTGGCCTTTGGCCACGGACGAGTCGAGTGTACCGCTGAGGTACAGCGTGTCGCCAACCCAGACGCCTTCCGAGATGGGGAAGGTGGAGTTGTTGGGGAGCGGAATGCGCGTGACTTTACTTTGTGCGGCCAAGGGGGTTGCGGTGCAGGTGAGGGCGATACCGAAAACACTGGCGAGGAATCCGAGAGCGATGCGGTTACGCGGCAACGTTGCCTCCATTTTCAATGCGAGCGCCGAGCTGGTTGATGACGCGATACGCGGATAATGCGGCGCCTTCCTGCCAGCCGACCAGATGGCTGGTGTGGTCACCGGCGAAGTAGACGCGGCGATCGGCAGCGAGCAGCACGTCGAGCGAGCCTGGACCGGCGTGGCCGAAGCCGCTGATCCACGAGCCAAGGTTGTAGGGGATCTGACCCCAGCTGATGTACATGGGTTTGGAGAGATCCTTGCCATGGCCGGGATGAAGCTTGTCAATGGCCTGGCGGGATGCGTCGAGCTTGGCCTGGACAGTAGGAAGTTTGCCGAAGGGGGTTCCGTTTTCGACGGAGTAGCCGCCGACGATGATGCCGCTCTCGGAGAAGAGGCGGGCGCTTGGATACCAGACGACGTTGACGGTCTGCTGCAGATAGGAGAGGCCGCCGTAGACGCCATATTCGGTTTCCCAGAAGCGCGGCGCCTCCCAGGCGATCTTGTAGGCGGAGTCGTAGCTGGTGCCGTCGATGGTTTTGCGCACGGCCGGGCTGAAATCCGCATCGAGGGTGCGAACGATGGTGAGCGGCATGGCGCAGATGCAGTAGTCGGCAGCGAGGGTCTGATCGGTGCCGCTGGCGCGATGGTGATAGACGACCGTGACGCCGGTGGCGGATTGGCGGATGCTCTTAACGACAGCGCCCGAGCGAACCACGCCGCCGAGTTTCTTTTCAAACGCGGCCGGGATGCGATCCATGCCGCCGATGGGCTGAAACATGGTCGGCTGCCAGTCAATGACCTCTTCGGCCATCATGCCCTGCCAGAGGTTGGCGTCGAGCAGCGCGTGCATGGGCAGAGGATCGATCGGCTCGGGCATCTCTTTGCCCGCACCGGGGGGCACTTTGAAGCCGGAGCGCTCCGTGCCTTTGAAGAGGAGGTCGGGTTGCAGGTCGCCGTACTGGCGGAGGAACTCGATCATGCGCTCGCGATCGTCGGCGGTGATCTCCTCGTCGAGGGCGCCTTTCTTAATGCACTTGGCAAGGAGCTCGGAGACATGGCCGCGGGTGTCGTTGACGGCGCGGCGCTCGGTGACGGCAGTGCCGCCGTTGAGCTTGTCGCACTGCATGAGCGCGCCGCGGGAGGAGTTGACTTCGACTTCGAGAGGAACGCCCAGCTCGTGACAATAGCCGAGCATGGTGCGGTGGACCGAGGGGAGCCGGGCGGGTCCGGCGTTGAAGTAGTTGCCTTCGCCGAAGGTGCAGGACTGGCGCATGCCGGAGGTGAAGTCAACCTCACTGCCGCCGCGAATGGTCCAGTTGCGGCCGCCGCAGCGCTCGCGCGCTTCCAGCACCGTACATCGATAGCCGGCTTTGCCGAGTTCATAAGCGGCAACGAGGCCCGCAATGCCGGCGCCGAGGATGACGACCCTGGTGCCTTTGCCATCGACGAGCCGGAGTGTGCTGGATTCAGCCGCGGCTTCGGGGATGGCGAGCAGGCCAAGGGACTGCATCATGACAAACGCAGCGCTGTAGCCGCCCGTCTGGCCTACACGCATCAGAAACTGACGCCTGGTAAGACTCATGCCTTCTGCTTTCCTTGTGTTGTGCCGGGGACGCGATCATTGTCCCACGCTTTTCGCTCAAACCTCAAAAAAAGGCCCGTGGCCGGAGACAAGAACCACGGGCTTCAGGGAGGCTAAAACAAAATTTTGAGCGCCAGTTGGGTGTTGAACGGCTCGCCCGCGCCGATGCCGGGAGCGCCGTTGAAGCTGCCGATGGTGGTGAACAGCGTCATGGCGTTGTCGTAGGTGTACGACGGGTTGAAATTGCCCGTCAGCGGCGATGCAAAGTTGGTGCGGTTGAACAGGTTGAACATCTCGACGCGGAACTGGGTGGAAATGCGTTCGCTGATGTGGTTGTTCTTGAAGACGGAGAAGTCGACGTCGTTGTAGCCGGGGCCATAGTAGCCATTGCGCCGCGAGTTGCCCCAGGTGCCAGGAGCCGCGTCAACAAAGGCACTTTCGTTCAGCCAGTTTCCATCGACTTTTTCCTGGCGAGCTCCGGAGTAGGGATCGACACCGGCTACGATGTTGGCACGCTGGTTGCCGTCGTCAGTTCCCGATGTGTCGCTGGAGCTGTACACGGAGAAGGGAAGACCGCCGTGGAAGGTCATGAGACTGTTCAGCTGCCAGCCGTTGGTCAGGCCCTTCCACTTCGAGCCTCCAGGCACGTCGTAGGAGATGAGGCCGACGAGGATGTGGTGCATGTTGAAGTCGCTGTTGCCGTAGTCGCCCTTGAAGTTGGTGCTGTCCTGCGGCAGCGCGCCGCGGTAAGCCGTGACTTCATCCATACTGTGCGACCAGGTATAGGCCGCCTGGGCCGTGAGCCCATGCACGTTGGAGACGCGCAGCGTGGCCTGCAGAGCGTTGTAATTGGAGGTGCCGATGCTGCGGACCTCGTTGATGAAGGTGTAGCTGGGGAACTCCGCGTAGTAGGGGCGGGTGGCGTTTTCCGCCGCGCTGGTGGCATACACGCCGGGCGCGGCCTGGTTGATATCGAGAATCGATAACAGATGCCGGCCTTCGCTGCCGACGTAGCCGAGCTGGGCGACCATGTTCTTTGCCACAGTCTGCTCCAGCTGCAGGTTGTAGTTCATGTTGTGCGAAGGCACGAAATTCTTCGCGATGGAATAAATGCTGTTAGAAGGTGTCGATGAGGTGAAGGGATCGACACCGGACTGGAGGGTGTAGCCGCCGGCGGTTGCAGTGGTGACGGGAGCCGGGCCGCCCGGATTGCCCTCAACGCCGTTGGGAGCGCCGTTGCCGGGACGGTTATCGAGGAAGGGATTGAGGTTCGGCGTATCGAAATAGAGCCCGGCCCCGGCGCGGAGGACTGTACTCGGAGACGCCTGATACGAGAAGCCGACGCGCGGGCTGAAGTTCAGATACGTCGGATCGTAGAGCGAGCTGATCTGCACGCCCTGGAAGACAACCCCGCCGAGATCCGGACGGAAAACGGAGAGATTCTTCGCATCGTTGTGCAGCGGACCCTCATAGTCCCAGCGGAGACCGTAGTTCAGGTTGAGCTTCGAGGTGAGCTGCCAGGAATCCTGACCGAAGAGGTCGTAGGTGTTGACGAAGACCTGGCGGTCGGGATCGCCGAGGGCGATGGAGGAGGTTTTCACGTCACCGGCGAGAAAGTCGGCGAGCGCGTTGACCAGCGGACCATTGGTCGCGCCGTAGTTGGCGATGCCGCCCCAGCTGTCGCCCGAGGCGCCGGGGCCCTCGGAGCCATCGAAGGTGAAGCTGCCGAGCGCGTGGCGATGGTAGAACTCGTCGAGCTGCGCCTGGCGGAATTCGCCGCCGAACTTGAACTGGTGACGACCGATGGTCCAGGCAAGATCTTCGGTCAGATGGCCGGTGATGTCGTTGCGGCCCTCAGGAGGCGTCTCCCCGATGGGATCAAAACCGGTGATCGCAATATTGGGTGCACCGGGCAGGCTGGAGCCGGTCACCAGTCCGAGGCTGGCAGCGTCAAAGCCGTTGTTGAAGTCGTTGAAAACCTGATTGAAGTAGTTGACGCCGGCCAGCACCTGGTTGGTGATGGAGGGCGAGAACATGTGGTTGTAGACCACCGCGTAGTTCTGCACGTGGATGGGCGCGACTTCGTAGTACCACTTGAGCGACGATCCGACGGGCGCGACCTGATTGCCCTGACCCACGAACCAGTGGGCCTGGAGGCTGTTTTTCTCGTTGATGTTGTAGTCGACCTTGGCGAGGCCGTTGTAGCTGTATCCGTATTCGGGGTCGGTCGAGAAGAAATCCTTCTGCGCGATGCCGCTGCCGTCCGGAGAGAGCGAGCCGGTGGCGGTCGCAGGCCACAAGGTCTTGAGCAGTGCGGACGAAACCGGATTGACCGACACGCCGTTGTTGGCGAGCACCGTTTTCGCCGCCGCCTGCCATGCTGTTGAAGGTTGCGTCGACTGATCGGGCACACCGATGGTGAAGCGCTGATGCTCAAAGGTCGTAAACCAGAACAGCTTGTCCTTGATGAGCGGGCCGCCGGCGGAGTAGCCGTAGTTGTAATTGCGAACTTCCTGCTTGACGGGCGCGGTGAAGGGATTGGTCGCGCCGAAGACCTCGTTGCGGTCGTAGTAGTAAAGGCTGCCGTGCAGCATGTTCGTGCCGGCCTTGAGCGAGAGGTTCACGCTGCCGCCGGGATTGCGCCCCGACTCCGGCGCCGCCTGCGTCTGCGTCGAGAATTGATCTACCGCATCGATGGGCAGCACGATGCCGGCGATTCCGGAGACGCCGCCCTGGTTGACAGCGGGAATGTTGTGCCAGAGGTCATTGTTGTCGATGCCGTCGATCTGCCAGTTGATCTGGTTCGCGCGGGTTCCGTTGAGCGAGCCGTAACCGCCGGCGCCGGAGTTGGCGAAACCAGGCGACAGGATGACGAGCTGGGTGAAGTCGCGGCCATTCAGCGGCGTGTCCTGCAGCGGAGCGCTGCCGATCACGGTGGTCTGCGTGGTCGAGGTCGTGTCGAGCACCAGTTCGCTGGCGGAGACTTCAACCGTTTGCGACGCGGAGGTGATGCTGAGCTTGACCGGCAGCGTGTAGAGCGTTCCCGCCGAAACCGGGACGTTTTCAATCTTCTCGACTTTGAAGCCGGTTCCGGTCACCGTGACGACGTAGGCGCCCAGTGGCAGATCCTGAAACTGAAACTCGCCGCCACTGGAACTGACGGCTTTGTAGCTCACACCAGTTGCAGCGTTCATGGCTTCGACGGCAGCGCCGGCGACAACTGCGCCGGAGGGATCGGTGACGGTGCCATTGATGCCGCCGCGAAAGGTCTGTGCGTCGAGCGAGAGAGTCGCGATCAGCGCGAACAATGCGATTCCCAGATATCGCGATGCGAATGATTTCATGTACGACCTCCAAAGAATAAGTGGGCTGTCGCGGGCTCGCGCCCGTGATGCAGCAGTGCCTGAGCGTGCAGAAAACAAGCCCCTGCGGCGCATTTCTTCGGCGTTCCTCACTTGGGGGTCTTCGACAGGGAAGGTTGCCGCGGCAGGGTCGACCTTCTGACTCGGAAGGTGCAACCGCGGCTCTTCATCGAACGAAGCGATGAAGTTGGTCCACCATTGTTGCCACAGCTCGGGGAAAAATTCAAGCGCCGTTCATCCATTGGCTGGAGCAAGGAGTGGAAAAGGTGTGCGCTGCATCACGTTATCTGCAGATGGCGCATCGGACGAAAGCCGTTTGTCATGAGTACAAATTCGAGACAAAAGAGCGGCGATTTCTTCAGTAATCCGAAGCCCTTCCTGTGCCCACCGTCACATACAGCCGTTGAAGCAAAAGAGGAGCATTAGATCTCGGAAAGGAGGGTATTATGCCGAATCGAATCCACGTCGCATTCGTGGCGGGCCTCTTGGCCACCGCCGCTTTCGGGATAGCCCAAACTGCAACAGTCATCAAACAGGTTCCGGTAACGCCGACTTCGGCCGCATCGGGGAAACAGATGTATAACGCGTACTGCGCCGTTTGCCACGGAGCGGATGGCAAAGGCGGCGGTCCTGCCGCAACGGCCCTGAAGACCCAACCCACCAACCTGGCGCAGTTAGCCAAAGAGAACGGGGGGAAATTCCCCGAGGCTCACATCTATTCCGTCCTGCAGTTCGGAATGGAGACCCCAGCCCATGGCACGCAGGACATGCCGATTTGGGGCGCAGCACTCCGGTCGCTCGATCGCGGAGTCCCGTCGCCTGGAATGCAGGAGCATCAGAGGCTCGCGAACCTGACGAACTACCTCAAGACTCTCCAGCAGTAGTCGAGCCGATCCAAACAAAAACTCCCTGCCAGGGCAGGGAGTTTTTGTTTGTCTTTCGGATCGGGAGAAAACTACTTCACCTTGAACAGAATGATGACGAAGGTGAAGAGCGCGAGCGATTCCATAAAGGCCAGACCGAAGATCAGGAACAGCTGGATGGCTGCGCGAGCTCCAGGGTTGCGGGCCACGGCTTCAGCGGCCGATCCGGCAGCGCGGCCCTGACCGAGACCGCAGAGACCGGAAGCGATGGCCATGCCGATGCCGGCGCCGATCGGCACCCAGCTGGGCGCGGCAGCGGCGCCGCCGGTTGCCTGTGCAAACGCCGGAGACGCCATGAACAGAGCGGCCAGCGCCATGAAGAGATATTGCAGTTTACGCATTGAGTTTCTCCTGCTTCCGTATGATTGCCGCCAGTGGGTGGTTGAGGCTCACCGTGCTGGCCCCCTCACGCTGAACGGCCGATCCGATGCCGGAATGGAAGCGAGTCCCGGCTGGAAAACTTTTAGTGACTCTCTGCGTGCTCCGTCGCCAATCCCAGATAGATCATGGTGAGGAGCATGAAAATGTAGGCCTGAATCAGGGCGACAAACAGGTGCAGGCCGAGTCCGGCGATAGGCAGCACCACCGGGATCATCGAGAAGAAGATGATGGTGATCATGTCGCTGGCCAGCATGTTGGCGAAGAGACGAACGGTGAGCGACAGGATGCGGGCAAAGTGGGAAATGATCTCGATGGGGAACATCAGCGGCGCCAGCCACCAGACCGGTCCCATGAAGTGCTTGAGATAGCCGATCGGGCCCTGAGCGCGCACGCCGTGCCAGTTGTAATAGATGAAGGTGAAAATCGCGAGCCCCAGCGGGACTGCGGGATTCGCCGTCGGCGTATCGACTCCGGGAAGAAGCCCGAACAAGTTACAGCAAAGAATGAACAACAGCAGGCAGGTGATCACGGGGAGGAATTTCTCGTACCCGTGTCCCATCACCTGTTCGGCCTGACCGGTGACAAACTCGTGCACCATCTCGGCCACGTGCTGCCCGTCGCCGGGCTTTTCCACGCTCAGGCTCGCGCGAACCAGAATGAACACCAGGATCAGTCCGAAGAAGACGATCAGCTCGATGGTCAGCGTGTTGTCGATAGGGTGGCTGGGATGAACGGGATGGATGCCCAGCTTGAGCAGCAGCGCGGTGACCGGCGCGGCAAACCAGGCGTTCAGCAGGTGGGTTAGGAAATTGATCCAGGCAAGCATGATGTCTTCAGGTACGGAGGAGGCGAACGGCCTCTATCGTGAGAGCAACGACCGCCAGAGCGATCCCCGCTGCTAAGGCGTAAACGCTACCGTGCAAACACCTTAGACTAACATAGAGAATCAAGCCGACAACCCCCAGGCGAAGAAAAAACATGACCAAAGTGCGGCCCATGGGATGAGGCGCCTGTTGCGGGTTCAGGGTCGAAGAAACGGCCCGGGCCAGACTGCGCCACTCGCGAATGCCGGAGAACGAGATGACCGCTCCGGCCACCTCCAACAGACCGGATTGCCAGCCCAGGGTCCAGGTAAAAATGGCGAACAGCACCAGGGCCAGGATGAGGACGGTCCACTGGGCGCGGCGCAGCATCTGTTGCAGGTCGTCGTCGGTGATGCCGCCAGTCAGGTTCGAGGCTGGATCGCTCTCGGGGGTCATCCGTTTCGATCCTCCTTCTCGATCTGCTTCGAGTACTGCATGGCGGAGCGGATGACCTCGACGAAGCCGGCGACGAAGCCGAAGAGGATGCCGGCGATGTAGATCCAGTGCTGGTGGAACAGCTTGTCGAGTCCGTAGCCGATGACCCAGCCCACTACCAGCGATGCCGGCATCACGAAGGCAATCTGCATCAGCCGCTCATAGCGAGCGACGCCGTCGGTGAGCGCATTGCGCTTGGGGGGATTGGACTGCGGGCTGGGTGAATCCTGGGGCATACTTCCCGCCTTGTTATACACCCGCGAATGCTCGCACCAGGGCGAGGACAAGTGGTGGAGAGGGCGAAAGTTATACTCGAACGAGGCAGATGAAATCAGACGCATGAACCAGGACTTTTTCGATTCCGAATTCGAGCAACGGCTGTATGGCGATCGCCAGGACAAACTCAAACGGATTGAGGGTCTGGGTCAGCAGAAGTATCCCAACACCTTTACGCCGCCGGCCGATCATCCGCTGACGACGATCGCGAAGATTCGCGCGCAGTACGACACCTGGATTGGCGAGCAGTTCGAAGCGACCCGCATGCCCCTTGCTGTCGCCGGGCGGATCATGGCCATCCGGCAGCAGGGCAAGGCGGGCTTTGCGACGCTGCAGCAGGAGGGCTTGCGCCTGCAGATCTACGTGCGCAAGGACGCGGTGGGCGATGCGGCGTTCGAACTGTACAAGATGCTCGACCTCGGCGACCACATCGGCGTCACCGGCTATCTGTTTCGCACGCGGACCAACGAGCTGACGATTCATGTGGAGACGATCACGTTTCTCGCGAAGGCGCTGCTGGCGCTGCCGGAGAAGTATCACGGGTTGAGCGACATTGAGCTGCGGTATCGGCAGCGGTATGTCGATCTGTTCATGAACGGGGTGCTGAACGAAGCTGGGAGCGGGGAGCCGGGGCCTGGAGCCGCCCGAAGCCGGAGCGAGGAACTGGAAGCAACGAGCCAGCTTCCAGCTTCGTCCAGCGCCAGCTCAGCCGAGCGCCTGGCATTCATGTCCGCGACGTGTTTGTGAAGCGGGCAGCCGTTCTGAGGGCGATGCGGAAGTTTTTTGACTCGCGCGGTTATATCGAAGTGGAGACGCCGATGATGCAGCCGATTGCCGGTGGTGCGGCGGCCAAGCCGTTCACGACCCATCACAATGCGCTCGACCTGGATTTGTTTCTGCGCATCGCGCCGGAGCTGTATCTGAAGCGGCTGGTGGTGGGCGGCTTCGACCGCGTCTACGAGATCAACCGGAACTTCCGCAACGAAGGCATCTCAACGCAGCATAATCCCGAGTTCACGATGCTGGAGTTCTACCAGGCCTACGCGAACTATAAGGACCTGATTGCGCTGACGCAGGAGCTGATCGCGTTTGTGGCGAAGGAAGTGAACGGGACGACGGTGACGCACTTCAACGGCGTCGAGATTGATCTCGCGAAGTGGCGGACGTTCACGATGAGGGAAGCGATCGTGGAGTTCTGGCCTGAGGAACGACTTGGAAGGCGTCCGGATTTCCACGATTTCGAAAATGCCGCGACTCCGTAGCCGCTCTCAGTCGATAGCGCGCGAGCCGCACACAATAGGTGGTATCTGCAAAGCGGCCTTCTGTCAGCAGAAGCGCATGCCCGATCCACAGTTGGGATGTCAACGTCGGAACAGTTATGAATCGCAGCCGTCTGATGCGACCCTTGCGCTAACGCGATCCGCAATTGAACAAAGGCGTTCAGCCGGTTGGGCAAGTTCCGCCATCTTCGAATTCGTCGCGGAAGAGCATCTCATCCAGCCAACGATCATCTACGAATTCCCCTTGCCGTTTCTCCTCTCTCGAAGCAGAAGCCCGATGAGCCCGACTGGGTCGAACGGTTCGAGTTCTACATTGGCGGGTTCGAGCTGGGGAATGCTTTCTCGGAGCTGAACGATCCTGAGGAGCAGTTCCGGCGGTTCCAGGAACAACTTGCCCAGCACGAGCGCGGCGATGAGGAAGCCCATCAGATGGACGTCGACTACGTTCGTGCGCTGGCCTATGGGCTGCCTCCGACGGCGGGTGAGGGCATCGGGATCGACCGGCTGACGATGATCCTGACCGGGGCGCGGTCGATTCGGGATGTGATCCTGTTCCCGTTGCTGAGACCGCAAACTGTAGCCAATCGGGAATAGCCAATCGCCAATTGCCAGTAGCTAGTAGCTAGCCGTTAGCCGGTAGCCGGTAGCTTGAGATGGCCCAGGGTGCGGACGTCGCCCGCGACCCTCTTCTTTTCCCCTGGAGTGCGGGCTGCTTGTTGATTCTGCTGGGTTTCTCCTGGGGGGATTGTTGTTGACAAGTTGTACAACAGGGAGAAATCCGATGCCTTTCCGCTCCCCTTGCACCGCTTAGGACGGGATGCAGTCGGCAGCCAATAGCCAATAGCGGGTCGCCTGTGGCGGGTAGCTTGAGGCGGATGTGCAACTCAACCCCTTCTTCCTGGCCCATGGAGCGCAGCGCTCTTCATTTTTCCCTGAAGTGCGGTCTGCATGTTGATTCTGTTCGGCTTCTCCTGGGGGGAGTTGTGTTGACAAGTGCTACAACAGGGAAGACTCCCGGACCTCGAACCCCTCGCCATGCCCCAGAGGACGTTGAGGACACGGAGAAGAGAAGTTGTGTTTTCCTGGGTCCGTTTCTTTCATGTAATTGATTCTGAGTGCTTTAGTTGATGTTTGCAAACTCGACAACTTTTGTCCCTCCGATGCATGAGCTGCGGTGGGACGCCTGGTTTTCAAAGAGCGATTTCTGGTCCGGCCTGGGCCGGACCAGGTCAGCAGGTCCAGGCGATTCAGCCTTCAGTCGGAAACGCCCTCCTGCATCGGCGGGGTCAAGAGAAAAGCCCGCGTAATGGCGGGCTTTTTCACACACTTCCAGTGACTGTCTTCAGGCTAGCGGGCGGGGTGAGACGAAGCAAGAACAATCCGACGGTGGGACGGTACGAAGGTCATTGCGGGAAGCGGAAGCTGGAAGCGGCAAGGCGAATCTGCGCAGAGACGATTTTCCCAAAGCGGGCCGAGGGCAGGTACTTTCGCTGGAGAGCAATCCATCCAGGTATTGATTTTCGGGCGATTTGAGCTTTCGCTACTTGCTATGGGGTGAACCTGGCCGGGGGCCGGCGTGGGTTTGGGCCGGATTTTTCGGGCGAGGGTTTTCGGGCGTGGGATTTCGGGCGAGGGATTTTCGGAGTGGGTATTTTCGGGCGAGGGATTTTCGGCGTGAGGTATTTTCGGGCGAGGGATGTTCGGGCCGGATTTTTCGGGCGAGGGTTTTCGGGGCGAGGGATTTCCGGCGAGGGATTTTCGGAGTGAGGTATTTTCGGGCGAGGGTTTTCGGGTGAGGGATTTCGGGTGAGGGTTTTTCGGGCGAGGGATTTTCGGTGAGGGTTTTTCGGTCGAATCAAGATCGGGACGAATGGACCAACGGTTTCGGCTGAAACTGAGGGTCGGAAGAATTGATTGGAGTGTCCGCTGGATTGGTTGCGGGTGTCATCGGCTGAATATCGGCTGACCCGACTTAGCATTCGCTGCGAATGATCGTCCCTTTGCAACGCGTTTTGCGTCGATCCACTGCGATACGCGGAAAACGGAGTGCAGAACCGGAGTGTCTCCGGAGGGGGGGCGTTCGTATTCTAGCTGCGGCCGGTGAAGCGCGCACGGATCCGGACTAATCCAATGCGCGGGAGGTTTGGCGACAGAATGGCGGAAGAGACGGGACATCTGCTGGACAATCCGATCTGGAGCGCGTTGACGACCGATCATGCGGCGCTGGCGGTGAGGGGGACAGACACGGAAACCTTGGCGCGGCGATATCCGGCGGAGATTGGGCCGCTGAGCGGGATCCGCGAAGAGACCGAGGCGGGATGGGCGGCGCTGGAGCCGCTGGCGGGCCGGGACGAGGGGGGTTCCGGCGGCCTGGGGTCGGGCGGAGTTGTCGTGGTGTTTTTGCGCGGAGCGCCGCAGATTCCCGACGGGTGGACGCTGGTGCGGGGCGGGGTGCTGGTGCAGATGGTGGCCGAGGAGCCAACGCCCGTGTCGATTGCGGAGCCGGAGGGCGTGACGCTGCGCGTGCTGACGGCCGCGGACGCTCCTGCAATGGTGGCGCTGGCACAGCTGACCGAGCCTGGCCCGTTCCGGCTGCGGACGATGGAGCTGGGGACGTTCTTTGGCATCTTCGAAGGCGGGCGGTTGCTGGCGATGGCCGGCAAGCGGCTGCATGTGCCGGGGTATGTCGAGGTGAGTGGAGTGTGTACGCATCCGGAGGCGCGCGGGCGCGGGTATGCGCGGCTGCTGATGTCGTGCGTGATGGAGGAGATTGCTGCGGACGGGAAGAAGCCGTTCCTGCATTCCTTCGCTCAGAATTACGGAGCGATCCGGGTGTATGAGGATCTGGGGTTCCGGGTGCGGCGGAGTTTTGAGCTGGCAGTGGCGGGTAGGCAGGAGTAGGGAATAGGGAATAGCCTATTAGCGGACCGCTTTTGGCCAACAGCGTTTCAATAGCTTTAGGAGCGGCGTTTAGGGAATAGCCTTTTAGCGAGCGGCATTTAGCGAACGGCGGAAGTCGGAGAAGACAGGCGATCTGTATGGCTATTGGCTGCTTCACCGCTTCGTGGTCGTAGCTGATGACGCGGGTGAGCTTCCAGTCGGCGTCTTTGAACTGCCAGAGGAACTGGCGTCCCTGTCGGAAGGGACGGCGCGCGGAACAGGGCGGTGCACTCCACCCGGGAATGGGCGGAGGGGCAAGCTTAGGCGCTGCGCTGATCGAGGAACTGGAGGACGCGCTCAGCGAGGGTTGGTTCTTCTTCCTGACGGGGACGGTCCGGGGCTGGGACGAGCCTGGGCCGCTGGATGGAAATGGGAGCTCGGGTGCTGCCCAGCTCGAGTGGGCGCACAAAGACTTTGATCGATGTCATGGAACCAACTCCAAAAGCAGAAATTGAAACAGGTTGATCGGTGACAACCGAGGGCGACTGCGAACGGGGACCTACACGGATGCGCCGAGAGGCGGAACGAAATTGCCAAAGGCGTCCGTTGAGAATCGATAGTGGCACTTTGCGGATGCGGGCGCAAGGCTGAGTTACTACTTAGTTTTTTCTGGGTACTGGTGTGATGCAGGCGTTTACTTATCGATCAACAGCGTGCCTGGAGGGTTGGATTTGCAGGGGCCGCGGGCTCCAGGGGTTCCTGGTCCTTTGCTATCGCCAGGTTACGGGCGGCGTGGAGGGTGGAGTCGCTTGCAGACGGCGCCGCATTCCTTCTGTCGATGAAAAGTTTCCACAATCAGGGAAGCTTGTTGAGGCGCTTGATGATTTGCTGCGTGAGGGCGCGGCACGTGGTGGGATTGGCGCGGAGCGGGTTGGGAGGAAGGCCTGGCTGCGACTCGAAGAGGCGGAGAGGAGCGGCTCCGTTGGCGATGACTTTACCGGTGGCGCCGTTCCAGAGGGAAAAGAAGACCGAGTCGTCATGGCCGAGCGGTGCAGGAGAACCGAGTTGCGAATCGAATGGGGGATCGCCGTCGGCGCTGATTTCGCTCTGGCTGAGGTTGAGGTCGGGACTGTGCTGATACCAGAGCTGGACAACCCAGGGGCACTTGAGGCGCTGGACTTCGGAGCGGACCTCTTTCTCCGTGGAGGCGGCAAGTGCGGTGAGCTGGAGCGGCGCGCCACTGCGGAGTTTCTGGCGCGAGAGTTGCTTGTCGATCTCAACGGCCCAGGGCCCGGCGGAAGGCTCGTATTGGGTGGCGGCGTCGGGTTTGGTTTGGACGATGCAGACGGTGAGGGGTGCGGGCTGGGAGAGAAGGGGTGAGGGTGCCAGGGTTGCCAGAACCGTCAGTGCTAAATGCCGGAGCACGATGGCAACAGGATACTCGGGAGCGGGGAGTGGGAAGGTAGAAGGAAGGAGGAAGAAGCCGATGGATCGCGACCCAGCTTCATGCTCCTTCCCGGCTTCTGCCTAGCTTTTGATGAAGGCGAGGAGATCTTTGTTGATCTCGTCGGCATGGATGATGGGCATGCCGTGCGGGTAGCCTTTGTAGACCTTGAGCTGGGCGCCTTTGACGATTTTTGCGGTCAACGCGCCGGCGTCGTGGAAGGGGACGATCTGGTCGTCGTCGCCGTGCATGACCAGCAGCGGGACGTCGATTTTCTTCAGGTCTTCGTTGAAGTCGGTTTCTGAGAACGCCTTGATGCAGTCGTATTCACCCTTGATGCCGCCCATCATGCTCTGGAGCCAGAAGCTCTCGCGAACGCCTTCGGAAATTTTTGCGCCGGGGCGGTTGTAGCCGAAGAAGGGCATGGAGAGATCTCTCCAGAATTGCGAGCGGTCAGCGGCGGTGCTGGCGCGGATTTCGTCGAATGCGCTCATGGGGAGGCCGCCGGGGTTCTTATCGGACTTGAGCATGATGGGCGGGACGGCGCTCATGAGGACGGCCTTGGCGACGCGTTTGGAGCCGTGGCGGCCGATGTAGCGGGCGACTTCGCCGCCGCCGGTGGAGTGGCCGATCATGATGGCCTTTTTCAGGTCGAGGGCCTCGAAAAGAGTGGCGAGGTCGTCGGCGTAGGTGTCCATGTCGTTGCCGTTCCAGGTCTGGGTGGATCGGCCGTGAGAGCGGCGGTCGTGGGCGATGACGCGATAGCCCTGGGCGCCGAGGAAGAGCATCTGCGCGTCCCAGGCGTCGGCGGTGAGGGGCCAGCCGTGGGAGAAGGTGATGGGCTGGCCGGTGCCCCAGTCCTTGTAGTAGATCTCGGTTCCGTCTTTGGTGGTGATGGTGGGCATGTCGTTCGCTCCTCGTTGGGGATAACGAGGGTTAAGATTCGGCGGCGGGGAAAAGGATTTTTGGAAAATGGCGCGGTTCGCGCTTAGAGAGGCGCGCTTAGCGGAAGGCGAGCGAGGGGCGAGCAAAAGAGGAAAGGGCCGCGCGGCGTATGCCGGCGGCCCTTTTCTTTGCTGATGAGGCGAAGCTAGCGGCGGGACTTCTTCTTCGAAGATTTCTTCGCGGCTTTCTTCGCGCTCTTCTTTGCGGTTTTCTTTGCTACTTTTTTGGCTGGAGCTTTCTTCGCCGTTTTCTTTGCGGCCTTTTTGACAGCTTTCTTCGCAGCCTTTTTCGCAGGCGTTTTTTTCGCTGCCTTTTTGACGGTTTTCTTTGCGGCCTTCTTCGCTGCTTTTTTGGCTGGGGCCTTTTTGGCCGGAGCCTTTTTTGCAGCCTTCTTCGCGGGCGCCTTCTTCACAGCAGCTTTGGCCGGGGCTTTCTTCGCCGGGGCCTTTTTCGGCGCAGAAGGAGGCGGTGGAGGTGTGGGCTCGGCCATGCCCTCGTCGTCGTCGTCGATTTCGTCGTCGTCGGAGGTGATGGTGGCGGTGACTACGACTTCTTCTTCCTCCTCGTCGTCGCCGAAACCATTCTCCAGCTCTTCGAGATCGTCTTCCGCTTCAGGCTCGAATTCGCCATCGGCGCTTGCATAAAGCTTGTAATCGTCCTGCATCAGATGTGCCCTCCGGGCTCGCCTTCAGTTTCGACCGCTGTACGAGTATGCCAGAAAAACAGCAAAACTCCCTGCGCGGCGGATTATAGCAACAGCATCGTCGGTTGCCAACGCGCGATGAACGATGCGCGCGCGGCAGCATGACAGAATGAGATGCATGCGTGCGCGGCCTCGGTCCGCTGAGCAGTTGGACGGATGCGCGAGGTCACAGGTTACGGGTTAGAGGTTGCGGCGGGGTGGCATGCGATTCGATCTGATCACGATTTTTCCGGAGTTCTTTACGAGCATCCTGGGGCACGGGGTGCTGCGGCGGGGGATTGCCCAGGGGTTGGTGGGGGTGGAGGTCCACGACCTGCGGAATTTCGCCCATGACCGGCACCGGACGGTGGACGACCGGCCGTTTGGCGGGGGCGAAGGGATGGTGCTGAAGCCGGAACCGCTGGCCGAGGCGGTGGAGTCGCTGGGCGTGGTGGGGAAGGGCGAACGGGATGTGGGCCGGGAGCGGGTGGTGCTGCTGTCGGCGCAGGGGCGGCGATTCACGCAGGCGGTGGCGCGGGAGTTTGCGGGGCTGGAGCGGCTGGTGCTGATTTGCGGGCGGTATGAGGGGGTCGATGAGCGGGTGAGTTCACTGCTATGCGATCAGGAATTGAGCGTCGGGGATTATGTGTTGTCGGGCGGGGAACTGGCGGCGGCGATTGTCGTGGACGCTACGGCTCGATTGCTGCCTGGGGTGCTGGGGAATGAGGCTTCGAGCGAGTACGAGAGCTTTGGGCCGGTGGATGCGGGAGCTGCAGGAGTTGAGGGTGGGCCGCCGTCGGCTGTGCACGGGGCGGGGGGGCTGCTGGATTATCCGCATTACACGCGGCCGGCGGAGTTTCACGGGGTGGGGGTGCCGGAGGTGCTGACTGGGGGGGATCATGCGGCGATCCGGAGGTGGCGGCGGGAGATGGCGCTGGAGAAGACGCTACGAAACCGGCCGGATCTGCTGGAGGGGGCGGAGCTGAGCGTAGCGGATCGGAAGTATTTGCTGGGGTTGGGGTGGGGGGAGTCGGGGAACAAACCCCTCGGGGGCTAAAACCCGATTTTTTTTGGGCCATTTATGGCACGAGTAAACTCGTGCCCCTTCACGGTTCGTGCCATGGAATGGGAGCAACGAATCTTCCACGCTTCGTATTATTTTCGGTCGTTCACCGCGGCGAACGACCGATTCCTCTGAGCGCAAGGCCCTTCGATGATGCAGACCATCGTGCTTCGGGGGTCCCGTTCGACGCGCGTCGCCTTGAGGCGACGCGCTCAGGGCAGGCTCTTCGACTTCGCGCCGGCTGAGAGCTTACACCGCTGGCGAGATCTTTCCCGGCGCTCCGCGCGGGATGACAAATCGTTATTCAGATCGAACGAAGGCGGGGAGGGTGCGGAGGACGTCTTCGGGTTCGGGGCGGACGCGGAAGTCGGCGTGGGCCTCGGCGTAGAGGACTTTGCCTTCCGGCGAGAGGACGTAGGTGGCGGGGAGGGGCAGGCGCCAGGACTCATCGCCATTGACGAAGGGGATGTTGAGGAGGATGCCGCGGTAGTAGCGCTGGAGGTATTGCGGCGCGGTCCAGACGAGGCCGAATTTTTCGGCGATGGCGCACTTGAGGTCGGTGAGGAGCGGGAATGGAATCTGGTGCTGGGCGGCGGTGAAGTCGGACTGGCGCTGGGTTTGCGGGGAGATGCCGATGACCAGGGCTCCACGCTCGCGGAGGCCGGGATAGAGGGCTCGCCATGCTTCAAGCTCCGTCACGCAGTAAGGGCACCAGCGGCCGCGGAAGAAGTTGATGATGAGGGGACCGAGGGCGAGCAGGTCGTTGGAGCGAACGATTTTGCCGGAGAAGTCGGGCAGGGCAAAGGAGGGGGCCTGGGCTCCGACGGGGAGGATGCGGTCTTCGATGCCGGTGGCGAAGAGCTCTTCGACGGCGCGCTCGCCGACGGCAAGGCGTTCGGGCTGGACCAGGTTGCGGGTCTGGGAGGTGATGTCGTCGAGCTGGTCCTGGAGGTGCGCCATGACCTCAGTGTAGATGGAGAGTGACTGTTTCGAGCAGAGGAATTGCGGGGGCTGGGGTTACGATGGAGGTCGGCTGCGATCCTTTGGTGCAGGGGTTGAGGCTTGGTGGGGTCCAGGGAAACACGACTGGGGAAAGAGGGTACGAGGATGAGGGTTCCGGGATTGCGGCGGTGGGTTGGGGTGGCGGTTTTGGTTTGTGGGGTGGCGGCCTGGGGGCAGAGTTACACGCCGGTGACGGTGTCGGTGACGGGTCCTGACGGGGCAGCGGTGGCGGGGGCGGAGATTCGCGTGACGCCGGGGAGTCCGGCGGGCGACAAGCTGATCACGGATGAAC
The DNA here is from genome assembly GCA_963705765.1 of uncultured Acidobacteriaceae bacterium. Taxonomy (GTDB): domain Bacteria; phylum Acidobacteriota; class Terriglobia; order Terriglobales; family Acidobacteriaceae; genus Palsa-343. Next base: position 89,830 of record CAVPKU010000061.1, read on the forward strand.
ACGGGCAGGTGAAGCTGGGGATGCCCGCGGGCGAGTACAAGCTGGAGGTGTCGGCGCAGGGATTTGCCAGCGCGGATCAAACGCTGACGGTGGCGGACAAGGCGCAGACGGTGACGGTGGCACTGACGGCGGCTCCGGAGGCGAACGCGGGGACGGAGGGATCGGGGCCGGCGCCGATGCAGCCGGGAGCGGTGCCGCTGGAGAGCACGGTGGAGTCGGCGGCGCATCCAGCGGGAACGGCGACTCAGTCGGCGGCGACGGTGCTGACGGTGATTGGGGCGGGCGGACTGCGCGGGATTTTTACGCCACAGACGCTCGGGCAGTATCCGCAGACGACGGTGACGGTTTTCGATCCGCACGCAAAGAAGCAGGTGACGTATGCGGGCGTGCCGCTGATGGACTTGCTGGTGAAGCTGGGCGTGGCGCACGGGAAGGATCTGATGGGGAAGGCGCTGGCACAGTATGTGGTGGCGACTGGGTCGGATGGGTATGTGAGTGTGGTGGCGCTGGGCGAGGTCGATGCGGAGTTTCATCCGGGGACGGTGCTGGTGGCCGATGCGATGGACGGGAAGCCGCTGGATGCGAAGACGGGGCCGTTCCGGCTGGTGGTGACGGAGGACAAGCGGCCGGCGCGGAGCGTGCGTAATCTGGTGAAGGTTGAGGTGAGGACGGCGGATTGACAGAGACGGCGTTCGGGGTGCGGCGGTCGGCGATCGGGAAAAAGGTAGCGTTCAGTTTTCAGCGATCAGCGTTCGGCAATGCGGCGCTCGGTTGGGCAGTTGCTGTTGCGATGTTGGGCGCGAATGTGATGGCTCCGGCGCAGGTTCCGCAGGCCGGATCGGCCGCGAATCACAAAACTCCGGACGCAGCCCAGGACGCGCCGGTTCCGAAGGCGCTGGTTCCGTATACGAGCTGTGTATTTCCGGATGGGCTGCGGGTGACGCAGACGTCTTCGCTGGGGCAGGGGCCGATGGTGCGGCCGGTGCCGACGGCGGATGGGACACACAATATCGATCTCGAAGCGGGTGAGCAGGTGGTGTTTTCGTATCCGCTGATGGATGCCTTTGCGAATGCGAAAGTGGAGCTGCTGCCGGCAGACAAATATGCGGCGCTGAAGCAGACGCTGATCGACAACGTGCATTTTCTGGAGCACGAGCGAGGCGGACCGACTCCGGCGCTGGCGCTGCCAGTGGGCCTGCATGGGTTTGAGGTGCACGGGAACGACGTTCGGAAGCTCGAAGGCAACATGCTGGGAATGTATGTGATGTTCGACGACAAGGCGCACGTGGCGACGACGATTTTCTTTCTGAACCAGCAGGCATGGGCGCGGAAGTTTCAGACGATGGATGAGTACGGGCGGCTGCGGGACAAGTTTCTGCGGACGTATACGGGATGCGTGCGGGAGAATCAGGCGCTGGCGCGGTAAATGCAGCGATTAGCGATTAGGAAAAGGGCTGGTCCATGTTGGTTGCATTGGATCGCCTGGTCTTCACTCGAAATTATTGAGGTCGGTGTCGGGCGCGGGGCGGCCGAGGATGCGGCACATCGCGACGATCTGACCTTTGTGATGGAAGGCGTGCGTGAGCATGTGATGGAGGATGAGGGCCGGGGTGCGGGTGGCGGTGTCGCCGTCGGGGAAGTGGAGTTCGGTGGGCGTGTTGAGCTGCGCGTCCGTGAGGGAGGAAAGGTAGGCCAGAGTTTGGGAAGTCACCTGATGCTGGTATGCGCGGGCGTCGGCGACGGTGGGGAAGCGGGCGGGATCGTCGTCGGTGAAGGGAAGTCCCTGGAGGACATGGATCCAGAAAGCTTCGCAATTGAGGTTGTGGATGACCTGGGCGCGGAGGTTGGGAGAGCCGAAGCCTGGGACGTCCTTTGTGTAGGCGGCCAGGGGCAGGGTGGCGAGGTGGTCGAGGGCGCGGTCGAAGCAGAGATGGGTCCAGGTGTGGAACTGGCGGATGCCTTCGATGGTGAACATGGGAGTTGGGATCATCTTCGCACAGAGATAAACAAAGCAGGTCCCTCCGCTCCGCGAAGCTCGCTTGACGCTCGCTACGCTCCGGTCGGGATGACAAGATTTGAGATAGCTAGTCGAGGCCGAGGGATTTCCAAAGCTGGTCGATGCGGGATTTTGTCGCAGTGTCCATTACGATTTCTTTGGGCCAGGGTCGGTTGAAGCCTTCAGCGGACCACTTGCGGGTGGCGTCGATGCCCATCTTGCTGCCGTAGTTGGGCAGGCGTGAGGCGTGATCCAGTGAGTCAATCGGACCGAGGGTGAACTGGATGTCGCGCTCGGGGTCGATGTTGTTGGCGACGCGGAGGGTGACTTCGGCCAGGTCCTGGACGTCGCAATCCTCGTCGACAACGATGATGCACTTGGTGAACATGGCCTGGCCCATAGCCCAGATGCCGTTCATGACTTTGCGCGCGTGGCCGGCGTAGGACTTGCGGATCGAGACGATCATGAGGTTGTGGAAGACGGCCTCGATGGGGAGATTGATGTCGACGATCTCCGGGAGCGTGAGGCGGAAGAGCGGGAGGAAGATGCGCTCGACGGCTTTGCCCATCCATGCGTCTTCTTGCGGCGGCTTGCCGACGATGGTGGCGGAGTAGATCGGGTCTTTGCGGTGGGTGATGCAGGTGAGGTGGAAGACGGGGTAGTCCTCGGCGGCGGTGTAGAAGCCGGTGTGATCGCCGAAGGGGCCTTCGGGGCGGAGCTCATTGAGCGCGACGTAACCTTCGAGGATGATTTCGGCGTGCGCGGGGACTTCGAGGTCGACGGTCTCGCATTTGACGAGCTCGACCGGTTGCTGGCGAAGAAAGCCGGCGATGAGGAACTCCTCGACTTCAGGCGGGGCAGGGACGATAGCGGAGAAGGTGGTGGCGGGATCGGTGCCGATGGCGACGGCGACTTCTAATTTGTCACCGTTGATGTTACTCATCGCGACGGTGCCGCCGGCGGTTTCGGCCATGGTGGCAACCCGGGAGGATACATCGTTCGCCGAAGCGCGAAGCTTGTCGCGCAGATGCTCGGCGGCATTTTTCTGGCGCTGCCAGTGCATGCCGGTGGTTTGGCCGTCGTAGACCTGCATGCGGTACATGCCCATGTTGCGCTTGCCGGTTTTGGGATCGCGGGTGATGACGCAGGGCAGGGTGATGAAGCGGCCTCCATCGAGGGGCCAGCATTGGAGGATGGGGAAGGCGTCGAGAGAGAAATTGTTGCGGAGGATGACTTCTTTGCAGGGAGTGTCTTTCGCGGAGATGGTTTTGGGGAAGACGTTGCCGATGGCCGCTAATTGCGGGAGCATCTTCAGTTTTTCGAGGAGGCCTTCGGGGGATTTGATTTCGAGCAGCGCGCGGATGCGGTTGGCGATTTCGTCGAGGGAGCCCTTGTCGGGGTCGAGGCCGAGGGCGAGCTTCATACGGCGTTCTGAGCCGAACTGATTAATGAGGACGCGCGCGCCGGGATGGCCTTTGACGTTTTCGAAGAGGAGGGCGGGACCTCCTGGCGCTACTTTGGAGCTGCGGTCGAAGCCGGATTTGCTGACGCGGTCGGTGATTTCCGCGATTTCGAGCAGGGGGGAGACTTCCTGGCGGATGTGGCGGAGCTCGCCGGATTTATCGAGGAGTTTGATCCAGTCTCTGAGGTCGTCGATGGGCAGGGTGGCAGCTCCGCGGTGGGATTCAAGACCACTATAGAACGTCGGCCAGCCGGCTTCGCGAAAGGCTGAGCGGGAGTGGCGCGGGACGGTGTATGGTTCGCCGGAACCGGAGAGGTGGTCTCGGGCAGAATGCCAAACTGTTTTTCGAGTGCTGGTAGCGGGATGGCAGGGCCGGTCTGTGTCTCATGTCCGAGCACGGGAACCATGATGAGAGGTGTGAGTTCCCGCGCTGGTCCGGGTTGGAGATTGTTCGCGGAGGGGCCAGGAATCGGGGCGAGTCTGGCCGCGGGAGCGGATCGCGTGGCGTTCGCTGGCGATGTCGAGGTGCGGGCAGGGTGGGGAGAAGCCGAGGGCGCGGGGGTGTCGATGGGTGTTTCGAGCATGTCGTAGGACGGCGGAGGGGGAGGTGGTGGCATAGGCGTTCCGAGGAAGCCACCGTTGGTCCATCTTCTCTCGATTGCGGCGCGGTTCTCGATCTGGGCGAGTCGAGAGGCGTGATTGATTCCGGCGTATCTCAGCAGGATGGCGAACGTGCCGCAGCCTGAAATTCCGATGATCGATGCGAGGACCAGAGTTGCAGGGCGGAGAGATTGCGGTTCGAGAACGCTGAACGACGGCAGACCACTTGAGGTGGCAACCGCCGCGCTGATGGCTGGCATGCTGTGGATGCGGGGTAGGGCGATGGCGGTGTCGGTGAAGAGGTCGAAGACGAGGCGCAGGCGGGCGAGGAAGCCGGTTTCGTCGCGGAGCCGATCGCGGAGGAGCTGCAGGGATTCTTCACCGTAGCGAGCGCGGAAATGAGCGGGATAGAGGCGGAGGAGCAGGGCGAAGATTTTCTCAGACATAATCCCCCCGGAAGATTTTGCGCGCGCGAGCGAGGCGGAGGAGGCCGGCGAGACGATCGGCTTCGGTGCGGGCTAGTTTGCGGCCGCTGGAGGTGAGGCGGTAGTAACGGCGGCGCTCGCTGTTGGGCGAATCGTCGTCGGCGGGCGGGTCCACTTCTTCGATCAGGTTTTCTTCGAGCAGGGATTGCACGGAGCTATAGAGGGTGCCGGGGCCGAGACGCATGCGGCCGGCGCTCTGTTCTTCGATCTGGCGCATGATGCCGTAGCCGTGGCGGTCCTCGTCGGCGAGGGAGAGGAGGATGTGGAAGGCGGCAGCGGGAAGGGGGTCGAGTTTACGCTTCGGCATAGTCGATGATCGATATAACGAGGATCGATTATGAGATGCTTTGGGGAAGGTTGTCAACTGCAGCGTCGTGGAAATTACGCGGCCCCCCTCTTCTTCGATTACGGGTTGGAGGTGGGGCCGCCGGGACGGTGGATCAGGACTGGCGGAAAGCGGCGTCGGCTTCGACAGCCATGGTTTGCAGCAGGTTGATGAAGCGCTTGCTTTGGCCGGTGAAGAGGCCGTCGGCGACGAAGCTGGCGATGGCAGCGCGCGCGCCGGCGAAGCGGTCGGTGAGAGGACGGATGATGGCCACTTTGGGGAGTTTGGGACTGATGAATTCGCAGGGAACCGGGAAGATGAGGCTGGGTTGAATGCTGGGATTGAGTGGGTCGAAGAAGTTGGGGAAGGTCAGGCCGGTTTGCGGGTCGGTCACGGGCGCGACGGGAGGCTGGACGCCATTGCCGGCGAAATCGACCCACTCGAGAAAGTGAGCGACCTCATCTGCTCCGATGCCAAGCGTGATCTCAAGCACTTCAGGATCGGTGACCTTTTGACTTAGTGCGGCATAGAGACTGGATCCGCCTTGCTCGATAAATCCGAAGTGAAAGGCCGCTACATTGGCGATGACCTGAATATGGTTGGAATCGTTGAAGTCGGCATCGGTGATGGGGATGGCGGTCTGATTGTTGAGAGTGATCGCCTGAGGGAAGGTAGTTCCCTGGTCGGGATTGGTGGTGCTGCGATAACGGACGTACCAACTGGTATCGACATTCAGGTGCATGAGGTTGGTGAGGCGAGGATTGCCGGAGGCTCCGGTCGCCGTGCTTCCCTCGAGCGTACGAAATTCGTCGAAGTCGACAGGTTCCGCACCGCGCGATTCGAGATAGGCATTGAGGAACGTCGCGTGACTGACTTCATCGAGGGTATTGCTGGTGATGTACTGCGGACCGTCGCCGTCCAGATTGGACAGGGCGGTTTGATAGGCGTTGAGGGTTTGGTTCATATCGACTTCGATGGGTTGACCGGAGGTGAGCCCGCCGAGTTCGGCGTACTGGGTCCAGAGATCGGACTCGATGAGTTCAGCTGCTGCAAGAAAGCGGAGGATAGCGGCATCGCCGGGACTGAGGCGGCCGTTTCTGTCGCGATCCTGCGCGCGGGCCGAGGTTACACCGCCGGACAGAGCGGCACCCACTACAGCCGCGCTGCCAGCGATGAGCCCGTTTTTCACAAACGATCGGCGATCGACGCCCTGCTGAAGGTTGGCTTCCTGAATCTTCGATTTCACGCTGCGCACTCCTGATCTATGAGAATGAGTCGCGCCTGAGGCGTGACCCGAGCCTCACACTAGGCGGGCGGCAGCATGCCGTGTGTCATCCAAATGTAAGGCGAGTGTCTAATTTATTTCTTATAAGTAGAAACAATATTTATCGATTAATTACTGCAATCCAATCTAGCGTCGGATCGTCGAGTGCGTCTAAGTCGAACTCGCAGGTGGTGCGCGTGTCCTCCCGCCAGGTGCGGCTAAGATTTCAAAAAAGAAAGGGCACGGTCACGTTGGACCGTGCCCTGGCACATGATTGCGTTTGGTTTACTTCAGGCCGTAGACGTCGATTTCGCCGTGGGGATTGGTGACGGTGGTGAGGTCGTGTCCGGTGGAGACATACACCTTACCGTTGGCGACGACCGGTGAGGTGAACTTGATGCCGTAGCCTGGGGCATCGGCGGAATTCATCGTGGAGTCGTAAAGCTCGTTGGGGAACTGGTCGGCATCATAGGCGCGGAGGATGGCGCTGGAGGGCGCGGCACCGCTGCTGTTCTGGAGTGGATTGCCTTCGTCAATCATCCAGACGATGCCGTTGGTCGATCCGTTGGCGGAGATGAAGGGGCTGGTGCCGCGCGTTCCCTGGTTGATGGAGGGCGTGGTGTCAGCGAAGGGAGTGAGGCTGCCTGCGTACTCAAAGGCACGGACGCCGCCGGGAGCGGTGGACGAGGTTGGGGTGACGCCGAGGTAGACATAGTTATTGAAGTACGCGGCGGTACCGAAGATTTCGTACGAAGTGACGTTGGCGTTGTTGGTGCCGGTGGAGTCGGTGCAGGTGTCGGGATAGGTGTTGCCGGCGAGGAGTCCATCGCCCCAGACCTGTTCCTGGATGACGCCGGCGTCGGTGGAGGACTCGTGACCGAGGCTGGAGCTGTTGACGAGGAACATGGTTCCGGTTTTGCCTCCGGCGATGAGGGTGTTGGTGCCGGGGATGAGGATGAGACCGCCGGCAGCGAGGTCAGCATCGTCGCAATCCATGTATTGGTAAATGCTGGGGGTGAAATAGTCGGTGGGCTGCATGGTGCCGTTGGCGCCCGCGGTGGGTGTGGCTGGAAATTTGAGCACGGAGTCAGCCCAGGCGTCAGCGCCGTTCCAGGGACCGTTGCCGGTGGTGACGTAGACGTTGCCGGAACTGTCGGCGACAGGGCCACCGGAGCCCATCCAGATGCCACCGGCGCTGGCGTAGGTGCCTTCGCCGTTGAGAACGGTGCTGGCGTTGAAGACACCGATTTGCTGCAGAGTCGATGCGCTGTAGGCGACGAGCCATCCGGAGTGGCAACTGCCGAAGCCCATGTAGACGTTGCCGTTGGCAAGCAGGAGCGCGGCGCGCTGGATGCAGGAGGTGGTGAGGGTCTGAATGCCGTTGTGCGAATCGCCGTTGGTGGCGGCGACGGAGACATTGAGGGTGGCGGGGCCGTTGAACTTTTCGGCCCCTGTGGCGATGTCGAGAGCGTGGAGGCGGAAGCTGCCGCCGGCGGTAGAGGATTTCTGCGCTGAGACAACGTAGAGAGTGCCGGTGTTGGGATCAATGACGGGAGTGGAGGTGACGCCCAAAACGGGGAGGATGGCTGTGCCGCTGAGAGGCGTTTCGCCGGACTGGAGGAGCGAGACTTGCCAGAGCGGAGCGCCGGAGCCGTAGTTGTCGGCGTCGAAGGCGTAGACGCTGTCGTTTTCCGTGGCGACGTAAAGGACGTTATGGGTGGCGCCACTGATGGTGACGTTGGACATCAGAAGAGGCTCGGCGTAAGCGTAGCCGTCCGTCTGATACGAGAAGAGCTTGCCGAAGGACGCAGTGTTGACGTTGGCGGGCGTGAGTTTGGTTTCGTTCGGGTTGAGGCCGTCACGGTTGTTGTCGTAATGCCATGTGGTGACGTTGACGCCGGGTGTGCTGGCGGCGGTGATGGTGGCTGTGGTGGATCCGGTGACAGAGTTGAGGGCGGCGGTGATGGTGGTGGATCCGGCGGCGATACCGGTGGCGAGGCCGGAGGTGTTGATGGTGGCGACGGCGGTGTTGGAGGAGGCCCAGGTGGCGGTGGTGGTGACGTTTGCCGTGGAGCCGTCGCTGTAGGTGGCGGTAGCGGTGAACTGTTGGGTGGCGCCTGCAGTGAAGGTGGGGTTCGCCGGCGTGACGGCGATCGATGTCAACGTGGCGACGGCTGCAGTGACGGTGAGGCTGGCGGTGCCGGTGACGCCGTTGAGAGCCGCGGTGATGGTGGCGGATCCGGCAGCGATGCCTGTAGCGAGACCGGCGGCATTGATGGTGGCGACGCTGGTGTCGGAACTGGTCCACGTGACGGAGGAAGTGACGTTGGCGGTGGAGCCGTCGGAATAATTGCCGGTGGCGGTGAATTGCTGTGAGGCGCCGGCAGCGAGGGATGCAGCGGGCGGGGTGACGGTGATGGAGGAGAGCGAGGCGGCTGCGGGCGTGATGGTGAGGGTGGCGGTGCCGCTGATGCCGTCGACGGTCGCCGTGAGTGTGGTGGCTCCGGAAGCGACACCGGTGGCGAGGCCGGCGTTGTTGATGGTGGCGACCGCGGTGGCGGAACTGGTCCAAGTAACAGCGGAGGTGACGTTATTGGTGGAACCATCGCTGAAGGTGGCGATGGCGGCGTACTGCTGGGTGGCGCCTGGCGCGAGGGTGTCCATCGAGGGGGTGATGGCGATGGAGGTGATGGTGGGCGTGGGGTTGCCGGAACTGGAACCGGAGCCTGAGGTGCTGGTGCCTGGAGTGCTGCGTGAACCGCATCCGGTGAGAGCGATGAGGGCGGTGATGGCAACGAGGTGGGAGACAGACGCAAAGCGGGCGATGCGATGGGGGAGACAGGTCAAGTGGGCACTCCAGTAAAGGCAAAAGCCAGGGATTCGTCGTACCGGAGGCAAACGAATGCACCTCCGTCGAGCATTGAAAAATGCCGCCAGAACAGGGCCTAAATGCAGGTCTCTGGTGCGATCCGGGACGTTACGGATACTGGAGCTGGGCCTACAGGAAGCGGAACCAAAGCAAAGGTGAACTGCGTTTCACATTTTTATTCAGAAGCGTTGGCGAGGGGTTCACCGGCGCAAACCGAGCCCGCCTTGTGCTTACTATGTTGTCACTGCCATGTCTTTGCGTTGTATATCCATTGGTAACTAACTCAATGTACACCAGTGGGGGAGACGGGAGACGGGAGACGGGAGACAGGAGACGGGAGACGGGAGACAGGAGACGGGAGACGGGGCGCAGGGCGCGGGGACAGGTTACGGGTCACAGGTAACAGGTGACGGGCTCAGACTGAGCACAGGGCGGTGGTGGTCGGGGAGAGAACTGGAGGGAGTGGGGCTTCGATGGGGAGCAGGGCGTTGATGACGTCGGCGGCGCTGTAGGTGGAGGCGGATTCGGGAAGGAAGCGTGCGATCGTGGTGAGGTCGTCGCCAGCCGTGACGAGGGGTGGTTCGACATGGGAGCCGCAGCGGACCTGCTGGTGGCCGATGTTGGCCATCAGGGCGTTGCAGAGACATTTGCGGCCAGCGGCGTCTTCGACATTACCGCCTTTGGAGAGGTAGAGCGAGAGCGGCTCGGCGGGGCAGCGGTGGAAAAAGGAGCCGTCTTCGGCGCGGACGATTTCTGAGAGGAAGCCGAGGTCGCAGATGCGAGGGCGGGCGGCGCAGACGTCGTCGTCGGAGGCGGTGCCTTCGAGCTGCGCGACTTTGAAAGGGAAACCGGCAGGCGAGGCGAGGGGATCGGTGAAGACCTCGGCATCGCCCGAGCGAGCCTTGGCGAGCAGGGCTTGTTTGAGGTCGTCGCGGAGGGCGGACTCGCGGGTGAAGGCGAAGGCGGTGCCGACCTGGACGCCGGTGGCGCCAAGGGCGAGGGCTTCCTGTAGTTTGGAGGCGGAACCGTAACCGCCAGCGAGCCAGAAGGGCGCGCCGAGGTCGAGGATTTTGCTGAAGTCGATGGCGTCGCGGTCTCCGTAGATGGGCTCGCCTTGCGGGGAGAGTTGGAGTTTGCCGCGGGGCGGGGCGTTATGGCCGCCGGCGGTGCGGGTTTCAATGACGAAGCCGTCGACGCGACCATTCGCTCTGCGGAGCATGGTGGTGGCGAGGGTGCTGGAGGAGACGATGGCGAGAAACGCGGGACGGTGGAGGGGGGCCGGATCGGTGGCGTTCTCCCAATAGTCGCGGGGATTGAAGTGCATCACCGTGTTTTCGCCTTCGCGCGCGCCGGTGACGTGCAGAGGATATTCCGCGGGCTGGTGTTCGGCGAGGCGATCGAGGACGCCCGGCACGTGCAGGGGAATGCCTGCACCCATGAGCACGTAGCCGACCCCGGCGAGCATGGCTCCATAGAGGGAGGGCAGGTGCGGGATCTGAACTTTCTCAAGGTAGTTGATGCCGACAGGATGGTCGTGGCCTTCGCGGGCGAGAAAGACTTCGACGAAGTTGGCGGCGATGAGGAGTTCGGTCAGCTCACGGGGATCGTTGTTCGTATGCGAGGGGATGGTTCGGTAGGGCGCGGTCGCTGCTTTGCCGCCGGAAATGAAGTATGTGCGCAGGATGCGCTCGGCCATGTCGGGAAAGGGAAGGGCGGCGAGACCACGGCGCATGGGTCCGTCGGGGTCTCCATCCTGAAGGCGGCGGATGAGGATTTGATCGAGTGCGGTGCCGGAGACGACGCCGAGCTGGCCGAGCCGGGAGACGGCCTGAGCAAGACGCCAGCTGGAGACTCCGGCGCCCATGCCTCCCTGAATAATGACCGGATGCTGGTGCATGGCTGCGGTGATGATTGCACTTCCGGGGGAAAGTGCTGTGTCGCAGAAATGTAATACCGGGTTTTCGGGGCGGGGAAGGGTAAACCTTAGTACCGTGCGGGAATTCTGGCGGGGAGCCTGGAGCCTGGAGCCTGGAGCCAGAGCCAAGAGCCTGGATCTGGATGTGCTACTCGCGGCAGAGGAAGTAGTAGACGGCGGGGGTGACGATGAGGGAGAGCGCCATGGAGATGGTGAGGCCTCCGATGACCGCGATGGCGAGGGGCTGGAGCATCTGGGAGCCGGAACCCAGGGCGAAAGCGAGGGGCAACATGCCGGTCATGGCGGCGAGGGCGGTCATGACGATGGGGCGGAGGCGGCGGCGGGCGGCCTGCATCATGGCGTCATGCGGGCTCATGCCAGCGGCACGGAAGCGCTGATCGGCGTCGAGCAGGAGGATGCCGTTTTTGGCGACGATGCCGATCACCATGATCAGTCCCATGAAGGACGCGACGTTGAAGCTGGTGCCGGTGATGAGGAGCGCGAAGATGACGCCGGCGGTGGAGAGGATGGAAGAGACGAGGATGGATGCGGGCGCGGAGAAGCTGCGGAACTCGGCGAGGAGGACGCCGAAGACGAGCACGAGGGCGAGGAGCAGAACTTGTAACAGTTCGTGGAACGATTTCTGCTGCTCCTGATACGTGCCGCCGTAGGTGACGCGGACGCTGGAAGGCAGGTGGAGGGCGGCGACGGTTTTTTGCACGCGGGCGATGGCGGTGCCGAGGTCGGAGCCTTCGAGGCGGCCAGTGACGGCGACCATGAGCTGCAGGTTTTCGCGGAGGATCTCGTTTTGCGGCGGCAGTTGCTGGACGTGGGCGAGTGAGCCCAGAGTAGCCAGCTTGCCGGTGGAGCTGACGAAGACGGTGTTCTGGATGGCGTCGAGCGAGGTGCGGTGCGAATCGTCGAGACGGACGCGGACGGTGTAGGGGCGGCCGTTCTGGATGAGCGGCTGCGGCGTGGGGAGGCCGTCGAGGATGGAGGTGGCGTCAGTGGCGACTTCGGAAGCGGTGAAGCCGAAGCGGGCGGCGATACCGGGGTCGACCTGGAAGGTAGTGGCGGGTCCGCTGATGGTGTTGTCGATGCCGTTCTCGACGTCAACGACGCCGTCGACCTTGCTGATGGCATCCCCGACGCGAGGGCCGAGCTGGTTGAGCAGATCCTGATTGGTCGAGTAGAGCTTGATCTGGATGGGCTCGGGGGCGTTGGAGAGGTCGCCGATCATGTCCTGGAGGACCTGAGTGAACTCGACGTCGAGTTCGGGCTCGGCGGCTTTGATCTTTGCGCGGGCGTCGGCCATGACTTCGTCGATGCCGCGGCTGCGCTTGTCGTTGAGCAGGACGGTGAAGTCGCCGGTGTTGGCTTCAGTGACGGCGGCAAGACCCATCTGGAGTCCGGTGCGACGCGAGGTGCTGGTGACCTCGGGGATGGAGTGAAGGATTTTGTCGATGTGGAGGAGGACGCGGTTGGTCTCCTGCAGCGAGGAACCGGCGGGCATGATGTAGTCCAGCACGAAGCCGCCTTCATCCATTTCAGGGAGGAGGTCGGAGCCGAGGCCTTTGTAGGCGAAGAAGACACCGATGATGAGAACGCCGCAGGCGACGGCGAGCCAGGCGGGTTTGCCGAGCGCTGCCCGGAGGACGCGCTCGTGGAAGCGAAGGACGGGGCCCATGATGCCGTGATGGGCTTCCTTCAGGGGCTGAAGCCCGCATTTTGAGGATCGTTGGCACGGACAAGCCGTGCCCCTTCAAGCGGAGTGATCCGAACGCTTGTCCGCGCAGGAGAGTGAGCGAGAGGGCGGGCGTCCAGGTGAGGGCGAGGGCGAGCGACGTGAGCAGGGCTACGGTCATGGTGAGGGCGAGGGCGCGAAAGAAGGTACCGGTAACGCCGGTGACCGAAATGAGGGGCAGGAAGACAACGATGGGGGTGATGGTGGAGCCGATGAGGGGGTGCGTGATTTCGGCGAGGGCTTTGCGGACGGCGTCGAAGCGATTCTCGCCAGCTTCACGGTGGAGGGCGATGTTTTCGACGACGACGATAGCGTCATCGATGACGAGGCCGACGGCGGCAGCGAGTCCGCCGAGGGTCATGAGGTTGAAGCTTTCGCCTAAGGCCCAGAGCGCGATGAATGTAACAAGGATGGTTACAGGAATGACGAGGCCGGCGACGAGCGAGGCGCTCCAGTCGCGCAGGAAGAGGACGAGGATGATGGCGGCGAGGACGAGTCCGATGAGGATGGCATCGCGCACGCTGGCAATGGAATCGCGCACGAGGTGAGACTGGTCGTAGAAGGGCGTGACGGTGACGCCGGCGGGAAGGTTCTTGCTGAGTTGCGTGATCTGCGCGGCGACTTCGTCGGCGACGGCGACGGTGTTGGAGTCGGGCTGGCGGGCGATGTTGAGGAGGACGGCGGGCTCGCCGTTCGAAGTAACGATGGTATAGACGGGCTCGGTGGCAGGGGTGACCTGGGCGACGTCGGAGAGATGGATGGGGACGCCGGCGGCGGTGGATTTGACGGTGATTTGCGCGAGCTCGGCGAGGCTGGTGGCCTGGTCGCCGACGAGGCCGAGGATGAGCTGGTGGTTGGCTTCGTAGAGGCCGGGCGACTGGAGCAGGTTGGTTTGCTGGATGGCGTTGACGATGTCGGAGATGGTGAGCTGCGCGGAGATGAGCTTCGCGGTGTTGGGGATGATGTGGAACTCGGGGACCTTGCCGCCCTGCACGGTGACGGTGGAGACTCCGTCGAGGCGATTGAGAGGCGGCTTGAGTTCATAGTTCGCGATTTCCCAGAGGCGCGTCGGCGAAACAGTATTGGAGGTGAGCGCGTAGCCGAGGATGGGGAAGGTGGCGAAGGTGAGGCGGTTGGTGGTGATGACGGCGGTGGAGGGGAGTTCCTGCTGGACGCGCGCGATGGCGGCGTTGACGAGCTGCAGGGTCTGGAACATGTCGACGTTCCAGTTAAAGAACAGGCTGACTTCCGCCGATCCGCGGCTGGTGATGGAGCGAACGGTGGCGAGGCCGGGAACGGAGTTGACGGCGTCTTCGATGGGACGGGTGATGGTGACTTCCATCTGCTCGACGGGCATAACGCCGTTGTCGACACCGATGACGACGCGGGGGAAGTTGGTTTGCGGGAAGACTGAAATGGGGATGCGGAAGGCGAGGTAGATGCCGGCGAGGCCGAGGACGATGGTGAAGAAGAAGATGCTGCGCGCCCAGCGGGAGAGCCAGAAGGAGGATTCTGCGGAGGGTACGGAGGGCGTGGCGAGACCGCTCACTTGTCGTCGTCTCCTTTGCCGGCGGCGGGCTTGTCATCCGACTTGTCTTCATCGCGCGGCAGGTTTGACCTGGACTTTGGTGCCGTCGTCGAGAGAGGCGGCACCGGTGGTGACGACTTGCTGGCCGGCATTGAGGCCGGTGAGGATTTCGGCGAGGCCGGAGTCGGTGATGCCGGTGGTGACGGCGGTTTGGTGAGCGACGCCGTCCGAGCCGATGACGAGGACGGTGGATTTGCCGGAGGGGTTGACGACGAGAGCTTCGGAGGGAACGACGATCGCTTTGGGGTCGGTGCGGCCGGCGATGGAGACGTGGACAGCGGTGCCGGGGCGGAGCTTGCCTTTAGGATTTTCGAGTCGAACCCAGACTTCGACGGTGGTGCTGCCGGGATCGAGAGCTGGGCTGACGAGGGTGATTTTACCGAGGACAGGATCGGCGAGGCCGGGGACCGTAACGGAGGCAGAGTCGCCGGTCTTCAGCAATTGTGCCTGTGGCTGTGCCAAATGGATCTTCGCGAGGAGCGCGGAGGTATCCATGACGGTGATCAAGGGCGCACCGGAGGCGGCGGTTTCACCGGCATAGAGGGGACGGTCGGTGACGACGCCTTTGATGGGGCTGCGGATTTCTGAATAGCTGAGCTGAGCCTGTGCTCCCTGGTACTTGCCTTGCGCCGATTCGAAATTGCCTTTGGCGGCTTTGAGGGCGGCCTCGTGGCTGACGGACTTCATGCGAGTCGAGATGCTGCTGGGCGTGTGGAAAGCGGCCTGGGCCTGAACAAGGGAGGCTTTTGAGGTGTCGAGGTCGCGGCCGGGGATGGCTCCCTGGTTGAAGAGTTCCTGGCGGCTGTTGACGATGCTCTGGGCGAGGTCAAGATTCGCTTTGGCCTGGGCGAGGTCGAGCTGCGCTTTTTGGTAGTCCTCAGGAACCTGGGCTTTGACGGTGGTCTGGTAGGTGGCGTCGGCGGCGTCGAAGGAGCCCTGGTTATCGGTGACGGCGGCGGCGAGGTCTTTGTTCTCGAGGGTGGCGAGGAGCTCGCCTTCTTTCACGTGGGCGCCGCGCTGGACATAGAACTTGCGAACCGGGGCGGTGATTTTGGGTGAGATGGCGGCCTGGGCGACGGGGGCGAGGACGGCGTCGGTGACGATGTGCTCGGTGATGGGCTGGACCTGGGCGGCGGCGGCTTCGACGGGGACCGCGGTGGCTTCGGTGGCTTCTTTTTTGAACAGCCGCAGAGGGCGAGGAAGGCGAGGAGGAAGCAGGAAGCAGGAAGCCGGAAGCGAGAGGCGAGCGAGCGGAGAGTGGATGTCCTCCCACATCTGCCAAAACCGGGCAGATATGGGGCACCCGGCGGAAATGCGAGCGAAAGACGAGCGAAATGCGAGCGGAAGACGAGCAAAGAAGCGAGCGGAGGACGAGCTAAGGGCGAGCGAAGAGGCGAGTTGAGACGATGGGTCGTCATCTATAGGGTTCCGGTGAGGGTTTGCAGGTTGGCGCGAGCGACGCGGCTGCGGAGAATGCCGTCGTCGAGTGCGGCTTCGGCCTGGGCAAGAGCGGATTGAGCGTCGACGACTTCGAGGGCCGTGGCTTCGCCGGCAGAGTAGCGCATGCGAGTGAGGTGGAGGCTTTCGCGGGCGGTGTCGACGCTGTTGCGGAGAGAGGCGACCTGATCGGTGGCGATGCGGGCCTCGTGGTAGAACTCTTCGAGCTGGGCGATGAGCTGACGCTGCGTAGTGGTGAGGGTAGCCTGAGCGGCTTTTTCGCGAAGCTGGGCTTGTCGGACGCGGTCCTGCGTGGCGAACCAGTCCCAGAGGGGAAAGTCGATGGAGGCTGAGGCGGAGTAGCCGAGGTTGCGAACGCCTTCGGGCCCGTTGACGGCGAGTTGCGGGGCATCGATACCGTAGGTGTAGTTGAAGGTGAGCGCGGGGAGATAGCCGGCTCGCGCGGCGAGAACTTCGTTTTGCGCGGCGTGCATCGCTGCGAGGGCGCTGCGAAGATCGGGGTTATTGTGAGCGGCGGCGGCTTCGATGGCGGGTTGGTCGGCCAGTGCGGCGAGAGGATCGGGTGCGGCGAGGGTGTAAGGGGTACGGGGATCGGGAAAGAGGATCACGCCCAGGTCGAGACGGGATTTTTCTGCGGCGAGAGTGGCGTCGTCGTATTCGCGCTGGCGCTGCTGGTACTCGAGATTGGCTTTGACGACGTCGGCGTGGGCGACTTCGCGGCCGGATTCAAGCTTATTGGTGAGGTCGACGAAGGCGTGGGACTCGTCGAGGGCGCGGCGGGCGACGTCAACTTTATCGGTGGCGGAGAGCAGTCCGTAGTACGCGGAGACGACGCGGACGACGAGATCGCGGCGCGCGCTTTCGAGGTCGGCAGCGGATTGCGCGGCGAGGGCGCGGGCACGGCGGTAGTCGGCGACTGCGGCGAAGCTGAGGTTCTCATTGACGAGGACCTGCGCGGCGTATTCGCGGATGGCGTTGTTGGCGATGAAGCGGGGCGCCGCCTGGTTGCCGGTTTGTCCGGCCTGATTGAGAACGCCGTTGGGCTGGGTGTAGAGGTACTGGCCGTGGGCGTCGGCGTTGGGCAGGATCGCACTGCGGGCGAGGGCGGCATCCAGACGAGCGGAGCCGCTGGCGGCCAGGGCGGAGTGCCAGGCGGGATCGTTAGCGAGTGCGGCGGCGATGGCCTGATCGAGTGTGAACGACGGGGGAGTGCCGTCTGCTGTTTGCGCGGCCGGTTGGGGGGCCTGGGGCAGAGTTTGGGGGCTGGCCTGGGAACTGGCCTGGGAAACAAGAATCCGGGCGCACAACAGCGCAGCACAAGCGAGCAGGGCCGTGCGTCCTCCTGCGAGGCCGGATCGTGACATGGGTGGAGGATAGCAAGAGCAGCTTAAGGAAGGCTGAAGGGGGATGAGCTGGAAGGGAGAAGCTGGAAGCAGGAAGCGAAGGAGCGAGTAGAAAACGAACAGAAGGGGGAGCGAAGG
>CAVPKU010000062.1:0-48261 GCA_963705765.1 uncultured Acidobacteriaceae bacterium
CCATCATTCCCGCATACGCCGCGGCTGCCGGAACGGGCCATAGAGTGCCGATGACGACGAGCCCAATGGTCGCAACCAAGAGAAGGAAGGCAAGAAAGCGTCCAGCCATTACGAGACCATCCTTCCTGGAACGTAATCTTCCCGGGCATCGTCCGATTCCAGGCCCAGCGTCGAGTGCCGGCGCTCGCCGGGAATCAGCAGGACCAAAATCGCCAGCAGGCTGCTGCCGAACGGCAGCGTTCCCCACATCATTCCCTGCCACGGCGGCGGAATCTGGGGAGCATTCACCGGCTGTGCAGGCGGCACGCCGTCCTTGCTCCAGACCGCGATGGTGTTGTTGTTCAGCTCGTCGACGCGGCGCCATCCGCCGAACGAGAGCAGCGGGTCGTAATACGGATCGCGAACGAAGACCCACTTGAGCCCGTAGCGATCGGCATGCTCGAGGATCGCGTGCAGAGAGTCGAGACCGTCTTTGCCGAAATATTTCGCGCTGGTCAGTGCGCCGCCGCCATGCGCAGTCAACTCGGGCAGCATGCGGCCCGAATTCCATTCCCCATCGACGCTGCCGGCATCGGTGAGCACGGCGAGGCGGGAGATCTTGTTCCCGAAGCCCAGCGTGACGTAGCGGTAGTTATCGTGGCCGTCGCGATTGAGCCATGCTGCGACGGACTTCACGTCGAATTCTTCCGCGTCTGCAGGGCGATAGCTCGACCACGCCACCGCCAGAGCGCACGTCGCTGTCGCCGCCAGCGCCAGGCCGGTGATTGCCTTCAGGCGGTAGCGGTCAATCAGGTTCGCGGCCATCAGCCCAACGAAAGGGAGTGCCAGCAGCGTGGCCCAATAGCTGAAGCGCTCGAAGGTCAGAACATCGAAGGCGCGGCCCAGCACCCAGTGACCCACTGGCGTGGTGCCGCCGAGTCCAACGAGGAACGCCACCCAGAAGCCGAATAGCAACGGACGCAGCCGGGGGACCGACGCACCGCGCAGGAAGATAAACGGCAGAGCCAGCGCGAGGGCGCCGTAGGGGACAATGAAGTAATTCATGCCCCACTGCGGGCTAAGAATGTAATTCGCGCGGCTGGGGTGCGGATCGGTGTCTGCGTAACCGGATAGTGAATCAGGGCCAGCCAGAACGGCAGCAGCACGAGGGCGACCGCCGCACCGACGACCACGGTCATCGCAATCGTGCGGCCGATAACACCTCCCGTTGACGCGCGTTCGCCTTCGCGGCGATCGAGCAGGGCGAGCGCCAGAACCGGAATGGCGAAGAACATCGAGCCGAACAGCAGGGTGGCGTGATGGGCGGCAGCGGCAGCGGTGAAGAGCGCGGTGCCCTTCACGAAGGAACGCTTCTTCCCTCCCCTGATCCACTCAAACATGTACGGCAGCGCGTTTAAATAGAGCGGCGCGGCGCAGGTGGTCGAAAGCTGACCGGCTGAATAGACGAGGAAACTTTCCGAGCCGAGGAACACGGCAGCCAGCGCGGCAAAGGAAGCAGCGCGCGGACTAACCCACAGCAAGGCGAACCGGTAGACCCCGACAACCAGCAACAGAATGCCGACGAACTGCACGGTCATGTATCCGAAATCGAGACCCGTAACCCAGGAAACGACGGCAACCCACTGTTGCGGCAGCGGAGGATACGTCGTCTGGGAGAATCCTGCGTACCACTTCGGATTCCACGGATTGAACCAGTGGTGCAGGTAATGCGACGCGAAAAAGATGTGGAAGTTCGTGTCGTACGACTTCAGGGGCAATTCCATGAGCAGCAGCGGCAAATGAACCGCAAACACCGCCAGCAGGATGAAGCTCATGGGAATGGGCCGCGAAGACGGTGCGACAGGTTCTAGCTTTTGCAAGGAATCCCTCACGAAGTTGCATTGGATTCGATTGCCACCCACCTGGTTGTCTGATAAACACGCGTAAGACGTCACAGAAAGGCCAACGTTCACGCTTCGCAATGCATCAAACGCGTGTATTCGTGCGAGTCTTTGGTGACATCTTGAACGTGAACGTAATTGCTCGATCTGGCTGGTTTCGATTTGCTCCTTTTTCTCTGATCGTTGTGGTGCTGCTTGCTCCGCGTTGCTTTGCGCAGACCTACAAGGTCGGCTCGGACGACGGGGCAAAGAATCAGAACCAACCAGCTCCGGCTCAGTCGCAGGATTCCGGCAAGCAGTTGGGCTGGGGATCCAATATCCAGAACGCGCGGCTGGCCGGCGCAGCGGAGGCGGCACTCAAGCGCGGCGATCACGAGCAGGCGGTGAGCTACGCGCAGCGCGCGGCGCAGTCGGCTCCCAATAATCCGCAGCTCTGGTTTCTACTCGGTTATGCTGCGCGACTCGACTCGAAAACCGGGCTGGCCATCGATGCTTACAATCACGGCCTTCGCCTGAGCCCATCGTCGGTTGAAGGGCTTTCCGGCCTGGCGCAAACGTATGCCGTGATCGGACGCGCCAGGGATGCGCAGGATCTGCTGAGAAAAGTGCTCGCCGTCGATCCAAAGCGGACCGACGATGCCGTGCTGCTGGGCGATATGCAGATGCGGTCGGGCGACTATCCCGGCGCGATCGATACCCTGGGCCAGGCAGAGCGGATGCAACCCGGCGCGCGATCAGAACTGCTGCTGGCGCTGGCCTACCAGCACACCAACAACCTTGACGAAGCACGCCATTATCTCGATCAGGCCAAAGCGCGAACGCCCAACAATCCTGACGTCCTGCGTTCTCTCGCCGGTTTTTACCGCGAGACTGGCAAATACGACGAAGCGATTGCGGCGTTGAAATCGATTCATTCAGCGCGGCCCGATGTGAAGGCGGAGTTGGCCTACACCTATCAGCTCGATGGCAAGCAGGAAGATGCCGCAAAGCTCTACGCGCAGGTCGCCAACGCGGTGCCAAGGGACCTGAACCTGCAGCTGTCCGCTGCGCAGGCTGAAGTCGCAGTCGGGTCCATCCACGACGCGGATCAGTTCCTCGAACGCGCCGCCGCTGTCGATCCGGATCACTACCGCCTGCACGCGCTGCGCGGCGAGATCGCGCGTATCCAGGAGCGCGACGACGACGCGGTGAAAGAATACCAGGCCGCGCTGGCTCACATGTCCTCCGATCCCGCCGAGGGTCCTTTGTACCCGATCCAGATTCACATGGACCTGATGGAGCTGTATCGGAATCTTCACGACACCAACGCAGCGAACCAGCAGCTGGCCACAGCGCGGTCGGCGATCAGTGCTCTGAATGAACAGGGCGGCGACCGCGCATCGTTCCTGCGCCTGCGCGCGCTGATCAAGATGGACGACGGCGATTTGACCGGCGCCAAAAGCGACATGAACGAGGCTCTGGCGCTCAACTCCACCGATCCCAACAGCCTTCAACTCGATGGCGATCTGCTCATGAAGCTCGGCAATACCGAGGACGCGATCGCGGTCTACAAGAAGATTCTTGCCGTGGATGCGAAGAACCGGTTCGCACTGACGTCGATGGGTTATGCATCGCGCGCTGTTGGGCGCGACCAGGATGCGGAAAAGTATTTCCAGCGTCTGGCTCAGGCTTATCCGACGCTCTATGTTCCCTGGCTCGCGCTGGGCGACATGTATACCTCGAAGCGTGACTACACCAAGGCGGAGAGCGCCTACGCGAAGGCGTTCACCATGGCTCCGGGCAATGCCCTCGTGGTCGCCGGGGGCCTGAATGCCGACATTGAAGCGCATAAACTGGATGCCGCCGACACATGGTTCCATCGCGCCACGAAGGATATGGAGGATGAACCTCAGGTACTGCGTGAAGAAGAGCGCTATCTGAGTTTTCGCGGCAAATATCAGGAATCCGAAGCGCTCGGTCAGCGAGCCATCCAGGCTCTGCCAAAGGACAGAGACGTCGTTGTCTACCTCGGATACGACCTGCTTCATCTGAACCGCTACGACGACCTGTTGAACCTCACCGCGAAGTACGATTCGATTCTGCCGAAGGAACCGGATATTCCGCTTCTCGCGGGATATGTGCACAAGCACAACGATCAGCTGGAGCAGGCGCGTCAGGATTTCAGTGAAACGCTGCAGCGCGATCCCGACGTCGAAACGGCCTACGTAAATCGCGGTTATGTCCTCCACGATCTTCATGAGCCACGCCTGGCGGAGGCCGACTTCACCGCTGCACTCAAGCGCGACCCGAAGGACAGTGAGGCTCATCTCGGACTGGCCTATACGGCGCTGGATCTGCGCAAACCACAGTTGGCATTGCGTCAGGTTGCGCTCGCGGAAAGCGGCATGGGAGATGGCCAGCCGATCCACCTGATCCGCGCAACGGCCTATGGGCAACAGGGTGCGCTGGCCAAGGCGGTGACTGAATACCGCGCGGCCATTAAGTTCACGCCCAACGATGCATCGCTGCACCTGGCTCTGGCGGGCACGCTGTATTCAGAACGCGAGTATCACGAATCCATCGGCGAGTTGAACATCGCGCAGAAGCTCGCGCCGGATAACGCCATGGTCTACGCGTGGCTGGCGCGCTCGTGGGCTGAGATGGACAACGCTGCGGAGACGATGCAATACATCCAGATCGCCGAGCAGCGCGCGATGCTCAAGCCGGCGGTGGTAAGCAGGCCAAACCCCAATGCGCCTTCTGAGGCTTCGCAGATTTTCCTGCTCACCGGCGAGGCCCTCACTCATCTGGGGCAGCAGAACGCGGCGATGGAACGTTATCGGCGCGCCCTGACCATGCCGCAGAGCGACCGCGTCGGGGTGCGCCTCGCTATCGCGGACATGATGGCGCAGAAGGATCACACGCAGGATGCCAGCCGCGAGATCGCCCTGGCCCTGATGGAAGCCGAGGCTGGAGAGGCGCGGCCGCCCACCGGCGCGCAAATGATCCAGGCGGCTGATCTGTTCAGGCAAATGCATGATTACCAATTGTCGGAGACCTACCTCCAACGTGCCGAGGCAGCAGGCGCATCCGATACTGCAGTGCGGGTTGGATTGGCCAATACGTATCTGGCGCTGGGCGATACCGCAAGAGCCCAGGGTGAATTAGCGGCCGTCAGCAATTCCCCCGAAGACGAGCCGAATTATCAATACCTTCTCGCGAAGGCGAATGTGTACCGGCAGGAACATCAGAACCCTCAGGCACTGACCGCTTTTGCTCAGGCCTCCGATGCGGCCGGCGAGGACCAGACGGCCGAACAGAATCTGCTCCAGACGGGTGCTGATGAAGGTCTGCGTCTCAATCAGCACTTCAGCGTGCTCTCCGATGCGTCCGTCTCCCCGATTTTTGAAGACACGACGGTCTATGTGCTCGATTCGAAAACCGACGCGGCTTTTCCGGTGTCTCCTACGGACACTTCCCTGCTGCCTCCGCCGCGCTCGTCCCTGCAAACGGAATGGACCAACGCGTTCCATTTGCACGTGCCTCGCATACCGACGGCGAGCGGCTTCTTCCAGGTGCGCAATGCGATTGGAACCATTTCTGTGCCGGCGACGAATTCCGTCGTCAATCGCAATACTACCGACTACGCCTTCAACTTCGGAGTGAATCCCACCCTGCACGTGGGCAACAACGTCATCACGTTCAACAGCGGTATCCAGGAGACGGTGCGGCGCGACTCCGATCAGCCCGTTGAGCTGAACCAGAATTTGTTCCGCCTCTTCACCTACGTATCGACCAGCTCATTCTTCAATGCGGTTTCGATGGATGGCTATGTCCTTCGTGAGACCGGCCCCTTCACCGAAAGCAATCTGCACTCGACCGCTTTCTCGGCTGCAGTGAACTTCCGCGTAGGAGCGCCCTGGGGACGCACCGCGCTCGTCACTGGATGGGGCTCCAACGATCAGACCTTCACGCCAGTCGCCATTGAGGATTACTACACCTCGTCCTACATCGGACTCGATCGCCGCTTCGGCAGCCATATCGACGTCAAAGGGATTGCGGAGGACGTACGTGCGTGGCGCACGGTGGGATCGCGCTCAGGAATCGCGCAGAATCTGCGGCCCGCAGGGATCTTCGACTACCGAATATCGCCCAAGTGGAACGTCCAGGCCCAGGGCGCGTGGTCCAGCAATCGGTCCTTCCACACTTACGACGCAATCCAGAGCAGCTTTGCCGTTTCTTACGGAATGCCGTTCCACCGGGAATTCAAAGACGAAACCGGAGATGTTGTCCTGCAGTATCCGATTCGATTCTCAGCCGGAGTGCAACAGGAAACCTTCTTCAATTTCACAGGTGGGCAAAACCAGCAGTTCAGACCCTACGTAAGCATCACCTTGTTCTGAAGAAAAGTTCTGAAGGAAACCTGATGAAGATTTGTCTTATTGGAACGTTTCCCCCCAGCGGTCGACAGCTGAATGAGTACTCGTTCCATATTGCGCGTGAGTTGCAGAATCACCCCAACGTCGAGCTGACCATTCTTGCCGACGAGCTGACCACGTACGACTTTGCCACCGATGAAAACGGCCGCTCCATCAGCGCGGATCAACAGCGCGAACTGCCCGGCTTCAATGTCGTGCGCTGCTGGGATTTCAACAGCCTCAGAACCCCGCTGCGTCTCGCCCACACCGTGCGTCGCCTGAAACCGGATGTGGTGTGGTTCAACCTGGTCTTCTCGAGCTTCGCGACCCCTGACAATCCTGTAGCTGCATTCGCGGGGCTTTCTGCACCGGCTCTCATCCGTTCCCTGGGTTTCTTCACGCACATCACCCTGCACCACATTCTGGAGCACGTGGACTTCGCCGCTGCCGGCGTTCGCAAGGGCCGGATGCTCGAGTTCGGCACCGATATGGCGACGCGCGCTCTGCTCAAAGCAGACTCCGTGTCCGTACTCCTGCCCGGATATCAACGCACGCTCATGTCGAAGTATGCGGCTAAGAATGTGTTGCTGGGCACGCATGGAACCTTTGCCGCCGCGCCGACACCCCCCGACTTCACCAAACGCGGCAATCCGGATATGCGCATCCTCGCCATCGGACACTGGGGTACCTACAAGCGCCTCGAAACCCTCATGGAGGCGTTTCCGAAGGTCCTGGAAAAAGTGCCGAATGCGCGCCTCATCATCGCTGGAGCCAATCACCACACACGAGCCGGGTACTGGGAGTCGATTCGAGCCGCCCAGCCCGCTCACCTGCCGATTGAATTCCTCGGCTATGTGCCGGAAGAAGACATACCAGACCTCTACCAGTCGACATCGCTACTGGTGATGCCGTATGACTCGGCGACCGGATCGAGCGGCCCAGCCCACCAGGCGTGCGAGTACGGCATCCCCATCGTCTCCGCCGATATTCCCGATCTGCGTGAAATGGCCGTCGATGAAGACATGGCGGTCAGCTTCTACCAGACCGCCAACGCGAATGACCTGGCCGAGCAGATGGTGAGCATCCTCAGCTCTCCGGAACTGCAGCGTCGCATGGCGGAGCAAAACTACCGAGCCGGCGTCCGAATGACGATGGGCTCGGTGATTCGCACTTACCTCCGCTGGTTCGAACTGCAAAGGAGTAAGAACGCGCTTCGCAATGGCGTGGCCGTCGCGACCAACGGACGCCATCCCGTTCCCTGTCCGGAAGCGGAGCCTCCGTTTAACGATCCACCCTCTTCCGGCCTTTCGCTCGAAGACGAGTATGGCTTCGCCGGTCACCGCGCCATTGAGTTTCCGGAGGAGACTCTCCGCGCCTTTGATTCCGTTCAACCGGACCGGAAAAATCCGGACGCATTAGAAGAAAGCTCTTCCATTCATCCTTGCTCACCCAGCCCCTCCTTTGAGGGCGAGTGCTGAGTTCGATCGCCGCCGCATCAACATAACGATTCGCTGCCACAGACGCAGGAGCGCCAGAGTATGACACGGCTGAAGACCGCACGCGATGCGGGCCTGTACTTGTTTTCTGTCTTTGCCTTGGTTGCAACAATGGTTATAGCCGGTTGCGGCGTGAATGACGGCACGAGAGCCGTTGTCAATCCCCCTCCCACCGTCAGCATCTCGGCGAGTCCAACGTCGGTCACTCCCGGCACTTCCTCCACGCTGACCGTAACTGCCGGCAATGCGACACAAGTGACCGTTACAGGAAGTGACGGCAGTTCCGCAACCCTGCCCGCTGGCGGCGGAACAAAAGCGGTGACGCCCACAGCGACGACAACATACACAGCCACGGCCACAGGCGCTGGAGGCAGCGCAACAGCACAGGCCACCGTCACGGTTACAGCTGGTCCCACCGCTCCCACCGTGTCCATTACGGCGAACCCAACATCGATCACCGCGGGCGGCTCGTCGACGCTGACCGTAACTGCCACCAACGCGACGCAGGTCACCGTGACCGGGAGTGACGGCAGCACCGACACCTTGCCGGCAGCTGGTGGAACCGACGTTGTGAGCCCCACAGCGACGACGACCTACACCGCAACGGCAACCGGAGCCGGCGGTAATGCAACCGCGACAGCAACCGTCACCGTCACCGCGGCTCCTGTAGCGCCGACGGTCACCATCACTGCGAATCCAGCATCGATCACGTCCGGCAATTCCTCGACATTGACCGTGACCGCCACCAACGCGACGCAGGTCACTGTAACCGGCAGTGACGGCAGCTCAACAACACTGCAGGCAAACGGTGGAACCGACGTAGTGACTCCCACTGCGACGACGACCTACACCGCGACTGCGACCGGAACCGGCGGAACAGCAACCGCGACAGCAACCGTCACCGTCACAGCGGCTCCTGTAGCGCCGACTGTCACCATCACTGCGAATCCAGCATCGATCACGTCCGGCAATTCCTCGACATTGACGGTGACCGCCGCCAACGCGACGCAGGTGACCGTGACCGGAAGCGACGGCAGCACCGACACGCTGCCTGCGGCTGGCGGAACCGACGTCGTGAGTCCCACAGCAACCACGACCTACACCGCGACGGCAACGGGCGCAGGAGGCAATGCGACAGCGGCAGCAACCGTGACCGTCACCGCCGGAGGGCCGGGCAATGTCGATGCCATCGATCACGTGATCTTCATGCTCCAGGAGAATCACAGCTTCGACAACTATTTCGGCATGCTGAATCCCTACCGCCAGGCGAACGGCTTCAACGTGGGCGACGACGGCAATACCTATAACGTGGACGGCATCGATGACAAGCTGACCACCACCAGCAACCAGGATGACGAAGGACAGACGTATCCGCTGTTCAAGTTCAAATCCACCTGCATTGACGACGAGACCTCGGCATGGCTGGCCAGCTACGGCGAGGTGAATCGCTACGACTTCACCACGACGCGCGCCTACCTGATGGATGGCTTTGTGCACAACGCCGAAGGCTACGCGAAGAGCTGCCAGAGCGGCGGCGGCTCGTGCTCCGGCGCCTTCACCGACATGACTGGCCAGCGGGCGATGGGTTACTACGATCAGGGATTCCTGAACTACTACTACTCCATGGCCTCGCAGTTTGCTTTGTCGGACCGCTGGTTCTCGCCGGTATCGAGCAAGAGCATCGCGAATCGCATCGCCACTTTCACCGGCGGCACGACGCAGGGTCTGACGAAGGATCCTGGCGGCGATGACCACCTGAACACGCAACTCGACATTCCGACCATCTTTGAAGAGCTCGATCAGGCAAAAGTGACATGGAAGATCTACTACACCGTCACGCAAGGCTTCTGTCTCGACGAGGATGACTGCCAGACCCAGGGCGCGAGCGCCGAATACCCTGCCACGGACTTCTCCAACCTGAGCTACTCCTTCCAGTACCTCTACGAGAATCCGTCCGGCGCTCCCTGCACCGGAACGACGCAGCCGTCGAGCGTTGTCGGCGACTCATCAAATTCGTTCTGCATCGACCCTAATCACATCGCACCGCTCTCGCAGTACTTCACGGACCTCAACAACGGTGCGCTGCCCAGCTTTGCGTTTATCGAGGCCGGCTATGGCAACAACGATGAGCATCCCGGCTCCGGCCAGTCGATTCTGCTCGGTCAGGCTCAGGTCGCCAACGTCGTGAATTCGCTCATGGCCAGCACTTCCTGGAAGGACAGCGTCTTCTTCCTCAGCTATGACGAAGGCGGCGGTCCCTACGACCACGTGCCGCCCGTTCCTGGCCACTCGAATCAAAATACCGACGCGTCGCTCGGGACGATCCCGGATATCTCGACCATCGCCGTGAATGCCGACAGCTACAATCCCTGCCTGCCCACGGGGGGAACGCCGACGCTGCACTGCGATCTCGTGTCCACCGATCCCGGAGCCAATCCAAATGATGCCGCCGCGCAGCAGGGCTTCGCAGCGCAGTTGGGGTTCCGTCTACCCAACATCGTCATCTCGCCTTTTACGCGCCGGCACTACGTCTCGCACATTCCCATGGATCACACCGCGGTGATCAAGTTCGTGGAGAGCCGGTTCATCGGCGCCTCAGCCCATTTGACCAACCGCGATGCGGTGCAACCCAATCTGCTGGACTTCTTCGACTTCAACAATATCCCCTGGTCGACGCCGCCTACGCCACCCAATCCGGTCACGTCAACGACGCTCGGGTACGATCCCTGCACACCGTCCAGCATGTGACGGCAACAGAACGCCCCGGCTTTCACCGGGGCGCAGGAAGCACAGCAGCAACACTCGCGAAGCTTCGCCTACCAGATGCCCTTGTCGCTGCCCGTAATCTTCTGGCCCACCAGCGCAGCGCCCGCCAGCGCAGGCAGCAGCCCGAGCCGCATCGTGCTTTCCAGTTCACCTTTTCGCAAAAGGCCGCCCAGCTGCGAGCCGTAGAGCCCGGCCGACTGCGGCAGAATCGGGACGCGCAGGAATTCTTTGGCGTAGAAGATCGTCTCGCCGCCAAAACGCGCCGTCGAAACCACTGCGTTCGGCAGATTGGGCCCGCTGCCGCGATACAGGCTCACGTAGTCGGCGACAATCACCAGATACGTCGCCATGCCTTCCCAGATACCCGCCGCCGTCGCCGCATCCTCCAGATCCTCATAGTCGATGGCGCCACTCTCAATCAGCGCGGCGCTGTCGACGATATCGCACAGCCGGAAGTAGAAATGACGGTACATGCGCTGTAACGCGGAGATCATCAGCCGATCGGAGACGTGCGGCACGCGGAACGGAACGCCGTCGATCTGAATCTGTCGCGCACGCCGCGCCACCGAGGAGGCCAGCACCGTCTGCTCTCCGGTCTGTCCCAGCCGGCCAATGTGGATCTCCACCGCTTCCGGCAGTCCTGGGATCAGGAAATTCCACTTGCGCGCCAGGCGATCGCCCCAGCTGCGAGCCGCCAGCTTTGCATCGAACCGGCGCTTCATCAACTCCAGGACCGCCTCCGGGGCTGCAGGCGTGAACAGATCGAGATCGCTGCCAAGGTCGGGCCAGTGATCCAGCGACTTGATTACCACCGCATCGTGGCCTTCCTCTTCGAGCGCCGCGCAGATCGACCGCAGGAACCGGACAGCGTTGCGGATCCGCGCCTGCTCCGTCGCAAGGGCTTCCTGCGCCCACTGCTCGCGCTCCATATCCTTCCGTGTGCGCATCGCTTCGGCGAATTTCTCCATGCCACGGATGATCACGTGGTTGGAATTGGCCAGCGCCACGAGCTGAGAAAATTCCTCCCCGCCAATATTCAGCAGCTCGGAATCCACAAAGCTGGTCTTGGCGTCGCCGCTTGGTTCAGAGAAAGCCGTGGACAGCAGAAGACGGGAGAGAAGCACCATGCTCTTTCTGGATGGAGATGGAGCGATTGGGTTCGACATCCTGGCAGAAATCCTCAGTTGGTTTGATTCTTATTGCGGCTGTTGGGGTGTCGTCCCTGGCGCATTCCCGGGCGCGAACGGATCGGGAGCTGGCTGAGCTGGTTTGGCAGGCGTCACAGGCGTGCCGTCGCGATGCATCAACTGAATTGGACCCGTCTGCCGCTTGCGAGCCTCTCGCTCCTGCTCCAGTTTGTCCGCCGTTTCCTGATCGTTATTCGACGCAACGGTGACCAGCGGGTTCCCTTCAGCACCATGCCGCGTCGCTGACCCGACCGGCGTATGCGCGTCATCGGCCTGTTGCGCCTTTCCGTAGAAGAACTGCGCCGTTTCCACATCACCGTCGTGTTCCGCGACATAGCCCGCGTTATTCAGCGAAAAAGCGCTGTAGGGATCGAGGCGGTATGCCTCAACGAAATCCTTGCGCGCGGTAGCCCAGTCGTTGCGGTTGATCGCGGCGACTCCACGCGACGCCAGCAGCGCCGACCTGGCCCGATCGCTGCTCAGATCCTGCATCTTCTGCTGCAGGCGCTGTTGGTTGGCGGCGGAGAGCTGGCTCACAGGCCGTCCCCGCCACGCGCCCGTCAGCGTCACCACGGCGGGTTCTGAAGACCCTGCCCCGGCGGCCGCAGCGTAGTAGCGCAGTGCCTGGTCGTAGTCGTTAACGGCTTCGCTGGCGACACCGAGGTTGTTCAGCGTAAATGCATTGTGCGGATCGAGCCGGTACGCGGCCTGCAGCAGCCCCAGCGCTTCCGAGCTGCGATTCTGCGAGAGCAACGTCATCGCATCGAAGTTCATGCGGTTCAGACGCATTGGCAGATCCTGAAGGCTGTCGAGCGCGTAGCTCATCCGCTTTCCCTTCAGGTCCTTCTCGTTGCTCACGTCGATAAAGGCGTTGGTCCCCTGTTCCGATGCCAGCTTGTAAAAGGTCTGGGCGCGCTCGAACTGGCCTTGCAGTTCCGCAATGTAACCAAGATTGTTCAGCGTAAACGGATCGGACGGATCGTAGAGATAAGCCTTATAGAACAGCTCTTCCGCCTTGTCGTACTGCTCCTTGCGCACGGCGTCGACGCCATCGCGATTCAGGCGCTGCACCGGCGTCAGCTCGCTGCGCCGAGGAATCGAAATCTTCAGGTTCTGCGCGGGAGCCTGCGGCAGACAGAAAACGAGAAAGGCTGCTGCGGGGATGAACCGTGTGAAGCGATTGAGGATCATGCGTCTTCCTTCACCGTATGAACCCGGCCTTGCGGCCCAGGCGAACTGAAACATGTGGCTTAGATGCACAACAAGCGCGAGTGTTTGCGTGGAAACGACCGGAGGTAGGGCAGGAAAGCGTCGCAGCGGGCCAACCACCCCCGTCTGCTCATCATCCAACCAACGCCGAAGTTTCTCCGGCTGGAGTACGGTGCATGCGACGCTATCTTCTTTCTGTCGTAGTGGGTGCCCTGGCCCTGACGTCCTGGGTTTGTGCAAGGCCTGCGGTTGCAGCCTCGGATCCGCAGCACGGACCTGGCAGGACTCCGCCGCCTGCGGTTACCAGCGCAACATCGTCAGCGACGAATGCAGTCGATACAACGACGGAGGGCGGGACCGGCTTTCTGCCTCCTCTGCCCAGCGCGCCTGCCGGCAAGACAACCGTGATTGGCGGCGTCATTCGCAGCATCGATCCAGTGCTCGACCAGATGACCCTCAACGTCTACGGCAATGGCAAGCCGATGAAGGTCCTCTTCGATGAGCGGACAAAGTTCTATCGCGATGGTGTGAAGACACCGCTGGACGATATGAAGCCCAACGATCATGCGTCGGTGGAAACGCTGCTCGATGGGGACGATGTGTTCGCCGTCAGCGTGCATATGCTGTCGCAGTCCCCGCAAGGCGAATGCGTGGGACAGGTGCTTGCATTCGATCCACGCAACGGCGAAGTAACGCTGCGCAACACCCTCTCCGGCGCCCCGATCAAGCTGCGTGTCGAACCGCGGACCACCATTGCGCGCATGGGCCAGCCGGCATTCGCCTCCACGGTGACCGGCACCTCCGATCTGATGCTGGGCGCGCTGATCTCCGCGAAGTTTGAGGGAGACAGTCACGGCACCGCTGTGGCCGACTCCATTTCGATCCTCGCGATTCCTGGCTCGGGCTTCTACTTCAGCGGCAACATCACGTTTCTCGACCTTCATGCCGGCATGATGGCGATTACCGACCCGCGCGACCAGCGCAACTACACCATCGCTTTCAACCCCGCGCTGATTCCGTCGAGCCACAGTCTGCTCCTGGGTTCGAGGGTGGGAGTGACCGCAAGCTTCAACGGCAAACAGTACGTTGCCAGCAAGCTCGAAGTCTATTAAGGGTTCGAAGAGTCAGCTGCCGTCCGGATACCCACCCCGATGAAGGACCATCGGGTAGTGCGGTAACGTTTCAGGCGCGGATACCTTGGCGCGCCAGCCATCCGGATAGGGATTGAGGCCTGCAAAAAGTGGTGAGCGCGGAAGGGTACCGTCGCCGGTGACAGCTTCCAGCGATTCGCGCAGCCGTTCGACAGCGGTCTTGCCGTATCGCTCCTTCCAATGCCCTTCAATCGCAGTTGTGAGCTGTCCATAGGCCGCCTGTACGTGGACCCCGGCGGGCTTCAGCCGCACCACCTTCCCCTTGCGGTCAGGTGATTCAGGCTGGACGACAGCGTAGCCCCGCTTCGTGAGATAACTCAGAGCCGCCGCAATCGCTTCTTTCGAAACGCCGCTCAAACCAGGAAGATCGCGGACCGCGGTCCCCTGGTCGTCGATCAGGCGCAACACATTGGCGCAAATTGCGAGCGAGACGACAGACTCAACCTCAAACTCCAGAGCAAACGCCAGCAGAACCCGCGCGAGCAACGCCGGCAAAGAAAGGCCGTCGAGATCCTCAGTCACACCGGTAGCCTTTCCAAGTTTCGGCCCTTCACTCACGAGCCCGTATTTGAGAATCGGTATGCAGTCCGGCAGTTCCACATCGAACTGCCTCACGAGGCCAATTAGCGGGCGACGCAAATCCTCAATCGCGCCAGCGCCAAAGCGTTCGCGCCACCGGGCTTCGATCTCCGGAATCAGCGCTCGCCATACTTCCTGCGCCAGCCGGCCGCTCGCGGTGGCGCGAACGATCAGCGCGGACTGTGGCGGCTTCGCGCGATTGTCGGTGGGGCCAGGCTCGAACCAAACGTGCCCCCAGCGCCGCATGCCGTCCCAGTTCGTGCGGGTGCGCGCCAGTCGCTCGACCTCATGCACCGCAATTCCCTGCTCCGGCAGCCAGCCCAGGCAGTTGAACCACATCGCCATCGAAGTCAGCCATGCACCTCGAGTTGCTGTCGCGCCGTGACGCGTGGTCCGATGAGGGAGGCGATGCTCCGCCTCATTGTCGGTCTCGAGGGTGAACGCGACCAGCGCGAACGACAGCAAGGAGGAGAGCGGCGGGCGCCTGGCCATGCATCGGATCATCCCACGGTCGCCGTCCAGAAACCAGGGTTCTCATCGTTCCCGAGACCCCGGATGCTTTTGCCACCAGAAACAGCGACGCCGCCCGAAGGCGGCGTCGGATACAGCTAGTTGCCGGAACGAATCAAAGAGTCGATTCGATTTCGAAGCCCCACGCTTCCAACAGCGCCTCAGGGATGTACTTCGAGTTGCGATTGCGGCGAGCCCACTCGCGCAACCGTGTGGAACGGATGTACTGATCCGGGGTGAGCTTGAACTCCTTGACCACCTGCTCAAATGAGGTCACGGTAGGCACTACCGGGCCGATTGGCTCCGGCTTGCCCCAGTTGGGATTACCACGACGCTTTGCCATGTATGATTTACCCTCTGCTATTGAAAGTGACGATCGGAAATCCGGAGGCCCTGTACAGACCGTCTCGGGAGGTCACAAACTTTATTATTATAGGTATTTTTTCTATGAAAATCAAGAGGAAATTGCCCAATAGCGGGAGCGTACCTCGAATCTAACCGCCCCACCTTCAATTAGATGTGAAAAGCCCCCTCCGGGTTCAGCCTCACCAGTAACTTCCCGGGTCACCCAATCCACAAGCCCAGCCCCGGCCGACGCAGTCCCTTCCTCCCGCTCAGGTATTCTCTGAAAAGTGATTGGAGGATCAGGATTTGTTGTCGAGTTTTGAGCGGATTCGGCCAGCCGTTGCGCTGGTCGGCAGAGTTGTTTTGGGCGCCATCATGCTCGTGCACGGCTGGAGCAAGGTCATCCCGCGGGGGTCGCTGTACAACTTCGCCCTCATGGTTTCCCACATGGGCCTCCCCTACTGGCTGGGGTATGTCGCTGCCTTTACGGAATTTTTTGGGGGCATCGTCCTCATTCTCGGGCTATTTATCCCGGTGGCCTCGATCGGAGTCGCCATCGAAATGGCGGTTGCCATCCTCAAAGTGCATCTCCGGCACGGGCTGACCGGACCCCAGGGATATGAATTCCCCTTGAGCGTGCTCGCCGTGGCGCTGTTCCTGCTGGCGGATGGCCCAGGCTACCTCGCCCTGGACCGGGTAGTCTTCCGCGGCGGCCGTTAATTTCGAACCGATTCGAACTCGACGCCAGGCTCAGGTCGCGAGGCTCTCCAGCAATTCCGCAGCGCCGACAACCGTGCCGCGGCGCGGGAAAAATTTCTCGATCAGCGCCCGGTGGACGTCGGCGTCCAGGTCGGCGCAGCAGTCCCCGACCACGATGACGCGGTAGTCGGCATCGACAGCATGGAGCAGCGTGGAGAGAACGACGCCGCTGGTGGCGATTCCAAACAGCACCAGCGTGCCAATCTCTTTGGCGCGCAGGATCATATCGAGGTCAGTCCCAGTGAAGGCGCTGATCCGATGCTTGGTGATGACAATATCGTCCTCGGCGGGCCCGAGAGCGGGATGTATCCTGCCCGCGTCACCTTCAAACAGCTTCCGGCGCTCCGGCGAGTTACGAATCGACCCGAACAGCGTGTTGCGCGGATTCACTTCCGGCAGGCCACGTCGAAACCCCACCTGAATATGGATCACCGGCAGCCCGCGCTCGCGTGCTCGCTTCAAAACGTCGGCGGCGAGAGAGATAAGCGCCTGCTCCTGGCCGGCGGTGTAAAGCCCGACGATCGCCGCCTGCAGGTCCATACTCAGCACCGCAGTGCGCGCGGAATCGAGCGGTGGATCGATGGCCATAGGAGGGTCCCTTTCCGTTACTTGTCCAAAGAGAACTGGTACTCGACGATGGCCTTCAGCTGATCGTAGGAGACAGCCATCATCGGTACCGCGCGGCCGTCGATGAACAGCGTCGGCGTTTCATTCACGTTCAGATCACGCCCCAGCCGCAGCGAGGCATCAACAGCGTTCTTCGCCGCTGGTGATTCGGCGCAGGTTCCGATCTTCTCCGGATCCGCTCCGGCCGCGGTTGCCCCATTGCGCAGAGCCTGATCCGCGCCCTGGCCGGCCAGGTCGTTCTGCGCCAGGAACACCGCGTCGGCGTACTTAAAGAAGGCGTCGCTGTTGCCCTGCTGCGCCACGCACGAGCCCCATGCCGCCGCTTTGTATGCTTCCGGGTGGATGCTCACCAGCGGGAAATTCTCAAAGACAAAGTGTGCCTGGGGGAAATCCTGCACCAGCTTTTCCGCAATCGACTGCGCCTCTTTGCAGTGCGGACACTGGAAATCCGCGAACTCAACCATCTCGAACTGCTTGGCCGCTGCCCCTCGCGTCGGCCCATCCGCCCGCTGCTGCAGAAGCCGGTAATTGTTCTCGTAGGGATGCGCGCCAAAATCCAGAACCGAGTCCTGCGCGATGAGGTGCTTGCCGTCCGGCGTAACAAAGAAGGTCAGAGTCGCAATTTGCTGTGGAGCCTTCTTTTCGGCGACAAGGACGGTCACTTTGCTCACACCCGCCGCCGCGGTCTTCTGGACGCTGTACACCTCCCAAACGCGATCGGCGTCGTAGCCCCATGAAGTCTTCAAAAACGCCTGAACGTCTGCCTTGGTCGGCGACGTTGCGTCGAAGTTCGCATCGCTCACGGGTGGGAACTGCGGCTCTCCCGGAGCTCCTGCCGGCGGCGCCTCCTGCCGGGCAGGAGCCGAGGGTGCCTGCTGCGGGGTGGGTGCGGAAGGCGGCTCCGACTGGCCGAAGCAAAGACCTGAGGCGAGAACAAACGGGAGGAGCGCACCGAAGTGTGTAAATCGAGACATTCGAATCCTTTCGAGCTGAATCTTAAACTTGTACCTTGGCTGCAATCGGGAACCGCCGGCCCATCCCAAAGGCCTTGGGCGTCACCTTGAGTACCAGCGCCGCCTGCTGCCGCTTGTATTCGCTGCGCTCCACCATTTTGACGACCGTGCGCACCGTTTCGACATCGATTCCCCGCTGAGCCGCAATATTCTCCGGCGTCTCATAGTGCTCAACGTAGGCCTCGAGGATCGGGTCCAGAATCTCGTAGGGCGGCAGCGAATCCGTATCCTTCTGTCCTGGCCGAAGCTCGGCCGAGGGCGGCTTTTCAAGGATTGCCCAGGGGATCACTTCCCTGTCGCGATTGATCCAGCGGCACAGATCGTAGACGCGCGTCTTGAAAACGTCGCCGATCACCGCCAGCGCCCCCACCATATCCCCGTAGAGCGTGCAGTAGCCCGTCGACATCTCGCTCTTGTTGCCGGTGGTCAGCACCAGCGCATTGAACTTATTGGAGAACGCCATCAGCAGCGTGCCGCGAATGCGCGACTGCAGATTCTCTTCGGTAATGTCGGGCTTGCGCCCCGAGAAAACCGGCTCCAGTGCGTGGTTGAATCCGGAAAAAATCCCGTCGATGGGAATCGCTTCGTAACGAATGCCAAGATTTTTCGCGAGCTGGATGCTGTCGTCGATCGAGCCCTGCGAAGAATACGGACTCGGCATGCCCAGCGTCGTCACGTTTTCCGCCCCCAGCGCCCGTACGGCAATCACCGCCACCAGGGCGGAATCGATGCCGCCACTCAGCGCGATCACCGCCTTCGAGAATCCGCACTTGCGAACATAATCGCGTGTGCCCAGCGTGAGCGCTGACAGCATCGCCTCGTCTTCGCTGTCGGTCTGCTCGCGCATATCGCCGGTCATGGCGTCCAAATCGGCGAAGATCAGGTCCTCTTCGAAACTCTTCGCCTGCGCAATCACTTCGCCGGTCGGGGAGAGTACCAAGCTCGATCCGTCGAAGACCAGGCTGTCGTCGCCCCCTACCTGATTCACCATCACCACGGGAGCCTTTTGCCGCGTCGCGATGGCAGCCAGCATCTCTTTGCGAAACGCGCGCTTGTCATGCCACCAGGGAGACGCAGAGATGTTGAAGATCATCGACGCGCCTTGCTTCATCAGCTCCTCCACCGGATCGACCGTGTAGAGGCGGTTTTCCCAGAAGCTCTTGTCGTTCCAGGCGTCTTCGCAAATCGTCAGCGCCAGAGATTTTCCGTCGAGGTGGCATACCCGCTGGCGTGCGGCCGGCGCAAAATACCGTTGCTCATCGAAGACGTCGTAATAGGGCAACAGCATCTTGGACTGCACGAACTCCACGTGCCCCCGCCGTACCAGCGCAGCCGAGTTCATCACATGCTTCCCCGCCCCATGCTCGGCGGCCGTCACGTAACCGGCGATGACAGCGATGCCGTCTTTGCCAGTGGCCCGGGCGACCTCGCAGATCGCCTCGCCGCACCGCGCAACAAACGCAGGCTTCTCCAGCAGATCGGCGGGCGGATAGCCGCAGATCGCCAGTTCCGGAAACAGCACCAGTTCGGCGCCGCCCTGCTGGGCCCTGCGAGTAAATTCGATAATTTTGGCGGTATTGCCGCTGAAATCCCCAACCGTGGGATCGATCTGCGCCAGCGCGATCTTCACCTTTTTAGTGTAGCAACGCTGCGCGACCGATTCCGTTGGCGCTCGTTGACGGCGACGCCATGGCGCACTAGCATTCTCCCGAACCTGCGGAGGTTCGAATGCTCGCCCGCACGTTGTGCCTCGCCACCCTCCTGACCGCAATCCCCGCGGCATTCGGCCAGTCCTTGCCGAACGCCAACCGGCCCGTGCTCCCCGCTCAGCAAGGTGGAAGCCAGCAGCCGATGCATCCCGTCTATCCAGCCCAGGACGGCGGTGTCCGCGAGGTGCTCGAGAGCATCGTGATTCCGCCCATCCCGGACGCTCCCTTCACCGCGAGCCTGATCACGGAATGGGTCCGCTACACTCCCGGCGGCGCTTCCATCACTTTTATCAACAAGCGGCAGGTTGCCCGCGATGCTCGCGGCCGCCTCTATGAAGAGCGATGGGCGCTCGTCCCCAAAGACAGTGACGTGCAGTCCCGCATCCAGTGGATCCAGATTGCCGACGCACCGTCGCACACGCTCTACAACTGCAACATGGTCACGCACGTTTGTGATCTGCTGCTGTACAACTCGGCACCCGACCTCGCGGCCGCAACCGCTGTGCCGCCCCCGAGTGGTCCCTTACCGAATGGAAGAGGTTCGGTGCAGACGGAGAGCCTGGGAACGCGCATGATCGCCGGAGTTGAAACCACCGGCACCCGTGTCACCACCACGCTCAGCCCCGGAACCATCGGAAACGACAAGCCTGTGGTCGAGACCAAAGAAACCTGGCGTGCGGAGCCGCTGGCGGTCAATCTGCTTTCCATCCGCAGCGGTCCGCTCATCGGCACGCAGACCTTTACGGTGAGCGACCTCACTCCGGCGTCCCCCGACCCACAACTGTTTGAATTGCCTGCCGGGTTCACAGTCCGCGATCAGCGAGCGATGCGGCCACCCTCGAACTAAACGACTGGCGCAGCGCTACACATCCGGCAGAACGAGCATGTCCAGTTCCAGGAACTGCTGCAGAACCTCATCCTTGGTCTTCTTCATCTCCTCCACGGTGCCGAAAAACTCCGCCCGCCCCTGATGAAGAAAGAGCACCCGATCCGCAAGACGCTCGGCAAACCGCATATCGTGCGTCACTACAATGCTGGTCAGGTGCAGCTGCTTCTTGAGCTTCTGGATCAGGTCGCCGAGCAGCCGCGCGATCAGCGGATCGACCATCGTCGTCGGCTCGTCGTAAAGAATCGCCTGCGGCTCCGCAGCAAGAGCCCGCGCAATCGCCACCGACCGTTTCATGCCGGTGGAAAGGTCCGACGGTAGCAGATCGATCATTTCCGCTACGCCAACCATCTCCAGCAAGCCGCGGACGATCTGCTGAATCTGATCCTCGGAGAGCCCGTGCCCTTCGCGCAGCGGAAACGCCACGTTCTCGCCCACCGTGAGCGAATCAAACAGCGCGCCGTTCTGGAAGACCATTGTCACCTTGCGGCGCACCGTCTGCATTTGCACTTCGTTGAAGTCGGTGATGTCTTCGCCGGAGACGAAGATGCGCCCCGAGTCCGGCTTCAGGAACCCCATGATGGTCTGTAGCGAAACCGATTTGCCCACACCGGACCGCCCCAGAATGCACAGCGTCTCGCCCGGCAGCACGTAAAAGCTGATGTCCTTGAGCACATCCAGGCTGCCGAAGGATTTGCACACATTCTCGAAGGCGATATACGGCTGCCGGTCGCCGTGACCGTTCGGCTCGGTCCTCACCTCGATCGGGACATCCGGGGGATAGGTCACGCTGGTTCGATTCCTTTCGGCCTGCTGACCTCAGCTTATTGGATGACGGCTTTTTGCTCCAGCGGCCTGCTGAAGAGTTTCGTAATCCGCCGGCGTATTCAGGTTGCGGAACCAGCCCGCCAACTCCGTTCCCAACGCGCAATCGAGCGCACCCGAGGCCGCGACGCATTCCACATCAAAGCGGTCGATGCGCTCCCCGAGGGCCGCGACCGACTCCCCGATCGCGACCATGACCTTGCGATCCCCCGCAGCCAGCGACTTCCGCAACCCCTCCAACAGACGCCGGCTATAAACGGCGCACAAAGGCTGATCGCGATCGCCGTACCGTGGAATCGTCGCAACTGCCCTGGTCCTCTCCGCCCGCATCATCAGCCAGTGCAAAAACTCTGGCGAAATCCCCGGCAGGTCGACCGGCACAAAAAGATTCAGCTCGGTGTCAGAAACCGCGAGCGCTGCCTCAAGGCCTGCCAGAGGACCCGCATGTGCGAAGTGATCCTCTACAACCTCGGCGAATCGCGCCAGATCCGACCGGGATCCGCAAATCCGTGGATCGAGCCCGAGCCCCCGCAGTTTTCTCAGCGCAGATTCCACCAGCGTGTCGCCGTAGATCGGCAGCAGCGCCTTGTCGCGGCCCATTCGCCGGCTCTGCCCACCCGCCAGAACAAACGCGTTCAACGTGCCGTTCTCTGGACGTAGGGTTGTATTAGACCGACGGCCGCCGCAACGTCCACAACCTCGACGATCAACTCCCCGTAACGCTCATCGTGCAACTCGATCACGATCGTGTTTTCGGGATTGTGTACGTCCCAGAAGATCCGTTTGCCGTGCTGAAAGAAAGTGCCAGCCCACAGCACCCCGGGCAGATCGGTTCCAATCAGCTTCAGGCCATGCCACCAGCCATGTGCGATCTTCGGGTCGGCACGCACCCCGGCAATGTGATCGAGCGGAATTTCGAGAGTGCTCTTTAGCGCCCAGAACTTGTCCGCACCGCGAACATGCAGCACCAGGTTGCCCGCCGTCACTTCCAGATCGACCACGAGGTCACCTCGTCTCCGGCGCGCCCATTCTAAATGGCCACTCCTGCCGATTGCGCGCGCGCAGCAGATAAAGGATGCTGCCAAGCACCGCAATCGCCAAAGCGTAGAAGAGGTAGTGCAGCGCCTGCGGCCGCGAGAACAGAATGAAGAGGAATCCCGACAGCGCCAGAAGCGGCGGCAGCGGATAGAGCCAGATGCGGAAAGGCCGCGGTAAATCCGGCCGCTTCACCCGCAGCACAATCACGCCCACCTGCTGCAGCAGGTATTGCAGCACAATGCGAATCACCACCAGCGCAGCAATGACCTGCGCCAGCCGGAAGAAGCAGAAGACCGCCGCTACAGCGCCCAGAGCGATCAGCGAGAAGTCAGGAAAATTCCGCTTCGGGTGCAGGTGCGCAAAGATGCGGAAGTAGTTGCCGTCCAGCGCGGCAGCATAGGGCACGCGCGAATACCCCATCAGCAGTGCAAACACCGACGAAAACGCCGTCCACATAATCAGGCAGGCAATGGCCACCGCCCACGCGGGCCCCAGAGTGCGCGCCACCATCTCCGCCACCACCGTGCGCGCCATCTGCTGCATGCTTTGCGCCGGAATCACCCCCAGCACGCTGATATTCATCGCCATGTAGAGCACGGCGACCACGAGAATCGAAATCAGCACCGCGCGCGGAATCGTCCGGCCCGGATCGCGAATCTCCCCGCCCAGGAAGCACACGTTGTAGTAGCCCCAGTAGTCGTAGGTCGCGATCAGCGTCGCCGACCCAAGACCCACGAAGAACGCTGGCGAAAAGCTCAGCGCGTGCGGTGGCATTCGTAACAGTGCCAGATGAAAATGCGTGAATCCCGCAAACAGCACCATGGCCATCGCCGCCATCACGCCCGCCCACAGCACCCAAGCCGTCCGCAAAATCGCGCGAATGTCCCGGTAGAGCATGCCCACGATCACCGCGCACGCCCCGGCCGCCAGGACGCTGGTCCAGTGCGGTCCACTTGGCCAGGCGGCGAAGATCGGGTTCCCCAGCGAGGGCAGCATGAACGATGCGAACTCTGCAAAACCGATACAGCCCGATGCAATCGACAGCGGTGCGCTGAACCCAAGCTGAAAGATGTAGAGGAAAGAAACGAAACGCCCCGCGCCCTCGCGCCCATAGATCTCGCGCAGAAACGCGTAGGACCCGCCGGCCTCGGGCATCGCCGCGCCCAGTTCCGCCCACACCAGGCCGTCGCAAACACCGATCAGCGCGCCCAGCAGCCATCCCAGCAACGCCTGCGATCCGCCCATCGCAGCCACAATCAGCGGCAGCGTGATAAACGGACCCACGCCGATCATGTACATCATGTTGAGCGAGACGGCGCTGGCCAGCCCGATACGCCGTTCTAAATGGGGCGCGCCTCCACCGTTTGTGGCTGCAGTCTGACCCGGCCGTCCCGGCGGAACCGAACCCGATGGCATGTTCTGCCTTTGTATCAAATCCCGTCACAGTTACACTGGCAATTCAGGTCCGATGGCTATCCAGTCCAAAGTAGCTCGCGCTCTTCGTAGTTCGCTCGCCTTGACGCTCATCTGCGCCTTCACCGCCGTTGATTCGCAGGAGGTGCCTTGGCGCGCGGAGAACGCCGCCTCACCCGACGCCCAGACGCTCCCAGAAGACCGCGGCGCCGCTGGCCTCGCGCAAACGCTGCGCAAGCTCGACACCTGGGCGAGCCTCATGTTCATCGTCGCGCATCCTGACGACGAAGACGGCGGCATGATGGCCTTCGAGTCGCGCGGCATGGGCGCTCGCACCGCCATCATGACCCTCACCCGCGGCGAAGGCGGCCAGAACGCCATGTCCGATGAGAGTTATGACGCTCTCGGCCTGATCCGCACCAACGAGCTTCTGCTTGCCGACCAGTACTCCGGCACCGAACAGTACTTCGCCACCGTCGCCGACTACGGCTTCTCCAAGACCAAAGAAGAAGCGCTGCAGCAGTGGGGTCATGATCGCGTGCTCTGCGATGTCGTGCGCGCCGTCCGCATGTATCACCCGCTGGTGCTCGCCTCCACCTTTACCGGCAACATCACCGACGGCCACGGCCAGCACCAGGTCTCAGGCGAAGTGAACCAGGAAGCCTTCACCGCAGCAGGCGATCCCTCCGTCTGCCCCGACCAGATCGCGGCCGGTCTCCGCCCATGGTCCCCGCTCAAGGTCTACGCGCGCGTCCCGTTTTTCGCGCCCAGCAAGCAAGGGATTTTTGACTACGCCACGAATAAATGGTCGCCGGTTCGCTTCTACGACTACGTCACAAAGCAGTGGAGCGAAACTTTTCCCGCCACCACGCTCGAAATTCCTGAAGGCACCTGGGACCCGATCCTCGGCGAGTCGTACCTGCAGCTCGCGCGTGAAGGCTGGGGCCAGCAAAAATCGCAGAACGGCGGCGGCACTCCTCCCCTCTCCGGTCCCTTCAGCGTCGAGTATCACCGTTACGGATCGCAGGTGAAGACCTCCGATAAAGAGAATTCCTTCTTCGATGGCATCGACACATCCCTCGCCGGAATCGCCTCCCTCGCGCACTCCGGCGACACCGCGCAGCTGGTCACTGGATTGAACGACATCCACCACCACATCGCGCTCGCGCTCAACAACGATCTCCCTGCCCATCCCGAGAAGATCGCCCCCGAGCTCGTCACCGCCTATAAAGTCACGCAGCAGCTCATCGACTGGGTCAACAGCAGCAGCCTCAGCGCCGACGACAAGGCGAACATCGTCCACGAGCTCAACATCAAGCTGGTGCAGTTCAACACCGCTCTGGCGCAGGCGCTCGGCCTCGAAGTCACCGCGCTCGTCATGCCGCGCACCGCAACCGGCGCCAATCCATTTCCCTCACAGTCTCCCGAAGACACGCAAACCACCGTCACGCCCGGCTCCGAGATCGACGTGCGCGTGCACGTCAGCGCTGCTTCTCTCTGGGGTCCGTCGCAGCAAGGTCTGCAACTGGCGCGCACCGGTCTCGACCAACCCGACGGCAGTAAGTGGCAGATCACGCGCATCGGCGCGCCCGGTCTGGACAACATCAACAGCCATACGGGCGACGCCATCTTTCGCGTTTACGTTCCACGCAATGCCGCGGTCACCCGGCCCTACTTCACTCGCCCCAATACCGAACAGCCGTACTACGACGTTGCGGATCTCCGTTGGCTTCCTCAGCCCTTCGCGCCTTATCCCCTGGCCGGGTGGGCCGAGTTCAAATACATGGGCGTCCCCATCCGCGTCGCCGAGGTCGTGCAGACCGTCCATCGCGTTCATGGCATCGGCGGCGTTTATCAGCCGCTCGCGGTTGTGCCCCAGCTCTCTGTCAATCTCACTGCGCCAGCCGGCGTAGCGCCACTCGGGGCCTCGACCGTTCCCTTGTCCGTCACGGTCAGAAATCAACAGCAAAGTGATGCCGACGGTACGCTGCACCTGAATCTGCCGTCGGGCTGGACTTCCGACCCAGCCGATGCCCCATTCCACCTGACTCCTGAAGGCGGAAGTGAGATCCACTTCACCCTGCACCCAACCCAACTGGGCGACGAAAACTACAAGATCAGCGCCACCGCTCAAAGCGGCAACAACACCTTCAACGAAGGCTTCAGCACTGTCGGCTATCCGGGCCTGCGTCCTTATTATCTGTATCGGCCCGCGCAATACCGTCTGCGGGGCGTCGACGTGAAGATTCCTGCGAATCTCAAGGTCGGCTACATCATGGGCACCGGCGATCAGGTCCCTGATGCCCTCCGCGAGATCGGCGTGCAGCCTCACCTGCTCAGCCCGGCCGACCTTGCCCAGGCCGACCTCTCCTCCTACGACGCAATCCTCATCGGCATCCGCGCCTACTCCTCCCGCCCCGACCTCGCCGCCGCCACGCAGCGCCTCTTGGACTACGTGAAAAACGGCGGCAATCTCGTGGTCCAGTACCAGAGCGTCCAGTTCCCCGCCCCCTACACGCTCTCTCTGGGCCGCAATCCTGAGAAGGTCGTCGACGAACATGCGCCGGTCACCCTCCTCGATCCAAATGCCGCAATCTTCGCCACCCCGAACCACATCACCGCTGCCGATTTCGACGGTTGGGTTGAGGAGCGGGGGCATTCGTTCCTTGCCTCCTGGTCGACGGAATACACCCCCCTGACTGAGGTCCACGACCCAGGTCAGGATGCGCAAAAGGGCGGCCTGCTCGAGGCTCATTACGGCAAAGGAACCTGGTTCTATGTGGCGTACGCCGTTTACCGGCAATTGCCAGAAGGCGTCCCAGGAGCCTACCGGCTGCTCGCGAACCTGATTGCCGCTAAAAATCCTTAAGAGACCAGGCCCGGTCCGCCTTCCAACACATGTCTCCGAGGCATCGTCCGTGCACAGTTGCCGCTCCCTGTCAAACTCGTAACCCATTGACCTTTCACTAACTTGCCCGCAGGTCTACGAGAGCTTTTCCCCGAACATTTACCGCAAATTCTCCGGGCATTCACAATTGCCTGCGACCATGCCCATTGGGTAACCCAGGTCGTCTGGCATCGGAATGCACAATCAGGTGATTCCGCGCCGGCCTTGTCCTGGAACCCCGGCATTCCCCCCCGTTGGCTTTATCTTCCACGCACTTTCAACTCTTGAGAGGCTGAATGACGAACACATTGAAGGCGCTCGCCATCCTCGCGCTCACCGCGGCTGTTGCCCCAGGTTTTGCGCAGACCACGGCCAGCTCCCCCAGTACGCCGAAGAAAGTTCACCGAAAGCCTGCGGTGCCGAAAGGTCCGACGGTGCAGCAGCAGATCGAAGAGCTGCGCCAGCAACAACAGGCGGA
The DNA here is from genome assembly GCA_963705765.1 of uncultured Acidobacteriaceae bacterium. GTDB lineage: Bacteria > Acidobacteriota > Terriglobia > Terriglobales > Acidobacteriaceae > Palsa-343. The sequence continues at coordinate 27,156 of CAVPKU010000062.1, forward strand.
TCACGGTCAGATCGATACGCTCAAGCAGCAGCTCTCGGACCGCGACGCTCAACTGCAGGCGGCCCAGCAGGCCGCTCAACAGGCGCAGGCAGCCGCTCAGTCTGCCCAGGCGGCGGCGCAACAGCAGCAGCAGACGCTCTCTGCAACCTCGGATTCCGTCTCCAGCCTGAAGACCTCCGTCGATGACCTCAAAGCCAACAGTGTCTCCCTGGCCAGCACCATTCAGAGCGAGCAGACGGCGGTGAGGAAAGCCATCGAGAACCCTGAGGCCGTCCACTACAAGGGAATCACCATCTCGCCCGCCGGCAGCTTTGTGGCCGCCGAATCCGTGTGGCGCCAGGGTGCAACCGGCGGCGGCCTCAACACCGCCTTTACAGGCGTTCCGCTCGACCATTCTCCGGCCGGCAACCTCAGCGAATTTAATGCCTCCGGCCGTCAGTCACGCATCGCCATCAAAGCTACCGGCAAGGATGGCCCGTTGAGCCTGACCGGCTATTACGAAATGGACTGGCTCAGCGCCGGGACAACCTCCAATAATAATCAGTCCAACAGTTACACCCTTCGCCAGCGCCAGATCTGGGGCCAGGCCGCATTGCAGAGCGGCTGGAAGTTTACCGGCGGTCAGATGTGGTCCCTGACCACCGAGACCACGAAACTCCTCGACAACGGAACCGAAATTCTACCCTCCAGTATCGATCCGCAGTACATGGCTGGCTTTGTCTGGAACCGCCAGTACGGATTTCGTATGAGCATGGACGCGGGCAAGAAGTTCGCCATCGGCATGTCTGCCGAAAACGACCAAATGCTGGTCGGCGGAAGCAGCTTGCCCACCAACGAACTGATCGGGGCCAGTGGAACCGGTGGCGGCCTCTACAACAATCAGGCCACCTATTCCTTCAACCTGGCGCCGGAACTCGTAGCCAAAATGGCCTTCGAGCCCGGCTGGGGTCACTGGGAGCTTTTCGGCGTCGGGCGATTCTTCCATGACCGCATCTACCCAACCGGCGGATCGCCGTATAACGACTCCGTCGTCGGTGGGGGTGTCGGCGCAGGCTTCCGTGCCCCTCTCGGCACAAAAAAGGTCACCATCGGTCTGAAAGGTCTATACGGCGACGGCACCGGCCGCATGGGTTCTTCGACGATCGCCGACGTGACCCTTCGGCCGGATGGCTCCATCGCTCCTCTGCACACCTTCTCCGGCATCTCCACGCTGGAGATGAGCCCCGGCAAGCGCCTGACGCTGTACTTCAACTATGGCGGGGATTATGTCAGCCGTCGCTACTTCGGCACCAAAGGCGAAGGTTATGGTTCACCCTACGTCACCATGACTGGATGCAATACGGAGTCGACTCCGAGCGGACCGAACGCCAGCAGCGCGCCCACAGCTCCGTCCAACTGCGGTGGCAACAACAAGGACGTGCAGGAGTTCAGCGCTGGCGAATGGTACAACATCTACAACGGCCCTAAAGGCCGCCTCCGCTTCGGCCTCCAGTACGCCCGCTTCGAGCGCGACCTCTGGTCGGGCGTGGGTGGCGCGGCCAACCCGAACGGTGGCGCGAAAGGTGTCGACAACATGTTCTGGACCTCCTGGCGCTACTACGTCCCGTAGTCCAGACCCGCCCTACACAACAAAGGACCCGCTTCGGCGGGTCCTTTCCTTTTACTTGCCGAGAGTTTCCACTTCACTCGCACATCTCTTCAAAGAGTTCCCGCACCTGTTCCCGCGCCTGCGCCAGCGCTCGCCGCCCTGCGCGCGTCGCTACATAGACTTTTCGATGGTGCCCGTTCACCAGCGTGCTCCGCGACTTCAGCCACCCGCGCCGTTCCATGCTTCCCAGCAGCGGATAGATCATCCCCGGGCCCAGCCGGTACCCATGCCGCCCCAGTTCCTGGATCATTCCCAGTCCGAAAATTGGCTCTTCGGCTGCATGGTGCAGCACGTGCAAACGTACAAGCCCGATGGAAAGTTCCTGACTGCGTGCCGGGCTGGCTTTCTTCGTCACTATCCAGGAATCATACCGGTTCTATTGTGAAACCCAGCCGCAGCGGGTGGACGTCACTCCGTATCTCATCTCAGAAAAGATCGGATACTGGGGGAAAGGTAAGCACCAGACCGAGTCCAAGAAGCACCAGAGCCGCAACCACAATCGGTCGCGCACGCACCGTCTTTCTCTGCCAGCGCAGTTCCAGAATGATCCACGCCAGCAACCACACAACCACAGCGCACGTAGTCACGCCAGACAGTGGCCCCGTCGGCCGATAGAAAATCATGCGTCGTCCAAACCACTTCGCATGGTCAGCAAGCACAGCAAACACGCCGAGGCTGAAGCAGCCCGATCCTGCCGCCAGAATGGCTGCAGCCGCGGGCCCGTTCGGCAGAGCAGCGAGATCACCTGGCTGGGTCATGGCTGGTGCCCCTGCGTGATCTGAATCGTTGGACCGCCGCTCACCGGAGCATTCTTGTTCAGCATCGCTCCAAAAAAGCCTGCGATCCCCGCGGCCAGAAAAGAAACGACGACAAACCCGAGCACCGCGGAACGCAACGAACCGTGGTCGCGAAGACGTCCGCCATACCGGATGAACACCGCTGCCGCCATAGTGATCGAAATCGGAACCAGCCATGCCATATGTTCTTTCCATTCCATGCCGAACGAATGCCACCCGGCGGTCGACGCGCTGGCCAGCAGAAGCCTTTGCGGATATCCACTCAGATCCGCCACGCCTGGTGGGGGCACGGCGCGATACCAGGGGTACACGACATACGTGCCCGTCAAAACCGCAAACCAAGCGAGCGTGGCCATGACGATCAGGTATCCCGACAGAAACGAATCGCGTCTGGAATTTTCGCTAACTGGCGAGCCGTTGCGCCAGAGCCCGACCATCGCGCCGGAACCGCCCAGCAAATAAAGAGCCCCAAAACCCATCCCATGGATCATCGTCCACAGGGCGCGCGCTGTGATCTCCAAGGGTAACTCCTTCCAATGGACCCTGCCGTTTGCGTTATGGCCCTGTACCCGGTCGCGCCGCCTGCCACAGGAATCCCGGGGCCGCATCCGGCTTATCGTCCTTTCCCCAGGTCCAGTACATGCCGGCGTACGCGTAGTTCTCCGTCTGCCCCGCTACCGAGTGCCCGTAGCAGAACAAAAATTGCTCGTTGGGATTGTGTTTGAAATGGTAGTAGCCGCCCAGATCGACCATGGTCGAAGCCTGATACTGCGGCGCAGCACTGCCTTCCGCGCCGTGAGAGAAAACCTCGCCGCCTAACTCCAGCCGCTCGCTCAAGCCGTATTTGACAAGGAATCCTCCATACGGAAAGTTGTGATAATCCGTCTGAGGAATCACCGTCTCGCCCGCGCCTCCGTCCAGCAGCCATTTGCCCATGTTCTTCTGCAGCCAAACCGGAAGCCGGTACCACACCTTGCCGATGCCCAGGCCCTTGTCGGAGTCCCCGGTCGGCATCTCGAACATCGTGAACGTGCCGATCTGCGGAATGTGTTTGCTCTCCTTGATCCAGGCGATCTTCGCGCCCAGCTCCATATCGGTGAGTCCAAATTCCATTGGCCCCTGCCCTTGCCCGGTCGCGGCATACGCCGGATGGTTCAGCGGAGCGGCTACGCCCGCGGGCAAAATGGCGTGCAACTGCACCCGCGGGATCGCGCCCCAATTGAATTCGATGGCGGGGCCCACGGAATCCACCTCCACGGGCGTGCCGTCGGTGCTGCCAAAGATATAAAACTCGTAGTGATGAAGATCCACCGGCACCGGATCATCAGTCTGGTAGGGTGGCCCTTGCGCCAGGGCAACCGGCGATACGCACGCAATCGCAAACAAGATTGCAAGGATAGAGAGACAGGCCCGTCGCTGCCATACCGGTGTCGGGTGACCGGGATTCATCCGCGGATTGAGTCTGTAGTACACGCGTGGTCCACTATCGAGTTTCGATAATGGCATGGCGCATTTGCAGACGTCAATTGTTGCCGGAAAATTACAGGCGCTAGCCCGAGCCAGATGCGCGATCGTGGACTTCACTGAGGGGCCTTCAGCTAACCGGCTCATCGCTGATCGGATCTGAGCTAACCGCTCTTTAGCTAACCGGACTCCAACTGCTCTATCCGACCGGCTGCTCTTCCTCGACGATCGGCCCGTGCGTCGCTGCCGTCGGCAGCGGAGCCTTCTCCGGCACCGGTGCATCGCCAATCCGCTCGCTGAAGTGGCACTCAATCGCGGTCTGCGGCTCTTCCGCCTTTTGCCCCTTGCGCGGACGACGCTTCGGCATCATCTCTTTATTGTTGGGGCATACCAGATACAGCCCGCCGTCCATCACCCGCTCCACCACGTACGGTGACCCGCACTGCGCGCAACTCTGCGCCACCGGCTTCAGGTTCGACGTGAAGTCGCACTTCGGATACCGCGTGCAACCCCAGAACACATTCCCGGTGCGTGCCTTGCGCTCCGCAATGTCGCCCTCGCCGCACTTCGGACACTTCAGCCCTTCAATCAGGTTCTGCTTAATGTACTTGCACTTCGGATAACCGGAGCAGGAGACAAATTCCCCATACGTTCCCGACCGCAGAACCAGCTGCTTGCCGCACTTCGGGCACTTCTCATCCAGCGGAACCGCCGGCTTCTGCTGCTGCTTCTGGCTCAGGCGCCGCACCGTCTTGCACGGCGGATCGGCGTTGTAGTCCGGGCACGCCATGTACGCGCCAAACGGACCCCGCCGCAGCACCATCACCTTGCCGCAGTTCTCGCAATACTCTTCAGCCGGCGCGTTCTCCCCGCCATTCTGCAGATCGGGCTTCGCTTCGAAGTGCTCCTTCGTGAAACCGCAACTCACCTGCTCCACGGTGACTTTGCGCCCGCTGCCAACTACGTTTTCGAGCGCGGCCTTCAGTTCCGCCTTGTCCTTCACCTCGACCGTCGTTGACTCGTCGTTCTCCGTGGTCTTCACCAGCATCGGATACTTCAGCTTCGTCTCGACGCGCGACAAAACCTTCTTCGGTTCTTTCTTCCACGCCGTCGCCGCAACCGGCACCGGCTTCTCTTTCGCGTACGCGCTGCACGCGTAGAAGCTGCCGAATTTGCCCCACTTCAAAATCAGCGGCGAGCCGCACAGATCGCACTTCTCGTCTGTCGGTTTCTCCATCCGCTTGATGTTCTGCATGTGCTTCTCGGCGTGCTTCAGCTCTTCCTCAAAGTGCCCGTAGAAGCCCTTCAGCAGATCGGTCCACTTCTCCTTCCCTTCTTCGATCTCGTCCAGCTCCTCTTCGAGCTTCGCCGTGTACGCCGTATCGAAGATGTAGGGGAAGTTCGCCACCAGCAGATCGGTCACGACGGTACCGATCTCCGTCGGGAAGAATCGCCCGCCCCGGCCCGTCGGCGGGACCTTCGTGACGTACTCGCGATCCTGGATCGTCGTGATAATCGAAGCGTACGTCGATGGCCGTCCGATGCCCCGCTCTTCCAGTTCCTTCACCAGCGACGCTTCGTTGTAGCGTGGCGGCGGCTCGGTGAATTTCTGCACCCCGTGCACTGCTGAGGGTCGCGACGACACTTCCATCTGCGGCTCGACGAAGGCAGGAATCTCCTCGGTCCTCTCGCCCTCGCCAGCTTCCTCATTGCGAGCCTGAATCCGCGCGATCTCGGAATCGTATTTCCGCCGCGCATGCGCCAGCTTCGCTGCGCGCTCCTGCGCTGCGATACCCAATAACTGCTCGGTCGTCGCCAAGGCCAGCTTCGCGCCCGCAGGAATCTCCGGAAGATCCTCGTCGTCATCCTCTTCCGGATCGTAGATCTTGAGATACCCATCGAACCGGAGCACCGATCCCGACACGCGGAAGTTGTACGTCTTCTTGTTCTTCGCGTCGATCTCCACCGTCGTCACGTCGTAGATCGCCGGAACCATCTGCGAAGCCACAAACCGCTCCCAGATCAGCTTGTACAGCTTGTACTGCTCATCGCTCAGGTAGCGGCGAATCTTGGTCGGATGCAAGCCCGGATCCGTCGGGCGAATTGCTTCGTGCGCGTCCTGCGCTTCCTTCTTCGAGCGATACGCATTCGGCTGCGCCGGCAAATACTGGTTCCCCACCTTCTTGCCGATGTATTCCCGCACCGCAGTGATCGCCTCGGGTGCGATGCGCGTCGAATCGGTACGCATATAGGTGATCAGGCCGATCGTGCCATCCGGTCCGAGATCCACACCTTCATACAAACGCTGCGCCACGCCCATGGTGCGCTTTACGTTGAAGCCGAGCCGCGCCGCTGCTCCCTGCTGCAGCGTGCTGGTGATGAACGGCGGATAAGGATTGCTCCTGCGCTCCTTCTTATCGACCGACGCCACGCTCCACGCGGCCGTCGTGGTCGCGTCGATGATCTCGCGCGCTTCCTTCTCGCCGCCCACCGCAGGCGCGCTCACGCCTTCCACCTTCGCGCGCTCGCCATCGATGCCGACGAAGCGTGCCGTGATCAGCTGAGGCGTGCCGCCGGCCTGAACTTCGAGAATCGCGTCGATGGTCCAGTACTCTGTTGGCTTGAATTCCTGAATCTGCCGCTCGCGCTCCACGATCAGCCGTACCGCGACCGTCTGCACGCGTCCCGCGGAGAGTCCCCGCCGCACCTTATCCCACAGCAGCGGCGAAATCTGATAACCGACAATCCGGTCCAGCACGCGTCGCGTCTGCTGCGCATCCACCAGGTTCTCATCCACATCACGCGCATGCTCAAAAGCAGCGCGCACCGCCTTCTGCGTAATCTCATTGAACGTCACGCGCCGGATCCGGCTCTTATCCTTCACCACCGGCATCAGCTGCATCGACAGATGCGCCGCGATCGCTTCTCCTTCGCGATCGGGGTCAGGCGCCAGGTAGACCGCGTCGGCCTTCTGCGCCATCTTCCGCAGCTTGGCGACAATCTTCTCTTTGTCCGGCGACACAATCAGCGTCGGCTCGAAGGTCCGATTCTCCAGCTCCACACCGATGTCCCGCTTCGGCAGGTCCATGATGTGGCCGAAAGAGGCCTCGACTTCGAAATCCTTGCCCAGATACTTGTTAATCGTCTTCGCCTTGGCCGGCGATTCGACGATGACCAGCGATTTACTCATTGTTTCCCTTAGACTGCGGCAACCCCGTGCATGTCGCATCGCCCTGCCGCACTGCTCTTTCTGGCTTCTTCCTTCCGGAAGCTAACACGACCTACCGCTTTGAATCTACACGTCCTGGATCGTACGCGTACCCGACCCTGCAACCAGACGCGCCGAATTCCTCAGAAGCTCCTGACGTAATTCTTCCCAGGAAGTTGTCGTATGCGGCCCGCCAGCTCCAGCTCGAACAGCGCCGTGAAAACCTCCGAAGAGCTCAATTCCTGTTCCAGCTTTTCGAGGATTTCATCCATCTGCAGTGCTTCATCCTGTCGAAGCACGCCGAGCACGCTCGCCTCCGAGGGCGGCAGCGGTGATTCCTCGAATAACGATGCCTCAGATGCCTCCCCGGATGCAAATCCCTCGCTCTGCTCCAGCTCCATCCTTATTGGTGTTGGCAGCTCTTCCCAGATGTCTTCCCAGCAGGCTGTCAGCTTAGCGCCCTGTTTTATCAATAGGTTAGGACCCCAGGCGTTTTTCGTCGTCACATTCCCCGGAACCGCAAAAACCTCCCGGTTCTGCTCCAGGGCGCATCGCGCCGTGATCCGTGTGCCCGAGTACTCCGCCGCCTCAATCACCAGCACTCCGACGCTCATCCCGCTCAAAATCCGGTTCCGCCGGGGAAAATTTTGCGGCGCCGGAAACGTCCCCAACGGCAACTCCGAAGCGATCGCTCCGCCGCCCGCGATGATGTGTTCCGCCAGCGATTTGTTCTCCTTCGGATAGACCACGTCCACGCCCGTGCCCCAGATGGCAATCGTCGGCCGCTTCGCCTCCAGCGCGCCCTTGTGCGCCGCCGTATCCACCCCACGCGCCATCCCGCTCAGAATGATCAGCCCCCGCATCGCCAGATCCCGCGACAGCCTCTCCGCCATCCCCGTCCCATACGGCGTCGGATGCCGCGTCCCAACCACCGCCAGGCTCGATTGCGTCAGCAGCGCCGCGTTCCCGCGCACCCACAACAGTGCCGGCGGATCATAGATCTCACGCAGCCGCAGCGGATACGCCTCATCCTGCCATGTCACGATCGTCGCGCCGCTCGTAGTCAGCTTCTCCAGTTCCTGATCCGCCGCATGAGCCGCTTCGCCCGAAGCGATAAACTGCGCCGACTGCGCCGGCAGTTCCAGCCCCTCCAACTCCGTCAACGGCAGATGCAGCACCCGCATCGCAGACCCGCATCGATCCACCGCGCGCAGCAAACGCCGCGGACCAATGCCCGGCGTCAACGCCAGAGCCAGCCACGCATGGCGCTCCTCGAAAGATGCTTTTTGCGGGACATCGACAGCCGATGCGGCCGGACTCATTGGGGGCGTGTTCCCCGGAGCAACTTCGCAGAATTGGGACACATTGCCCGGAGACTAGCCGCCGCTCGCAACAGATTCAAGCAAAACAGCCCTCGCCATGGTTACCAAAGCCACGTTGCTACACTGGCGGGTGACCCCTGATTTCCCCAACCGTCTCCGCGTTTCGGCCATTCACTTTCTCAATCCCGCCCCCCTGATGTGGAGCTTCGAGCATGAGCCTGACCGCTCGCGCCTCGGCCAGCGCTACGAGCTCTCCTCCGATACTCCCGCGGAATGCGCCGCGAAACTGGCTGCCGGAGCCGCCGACATCGGCCTCGTCCCCGTCTCCGCCCTCGCCTTCACGCCTTCGCTCAGCGTCATCCCCGGCTGCACCATCGCCTCCCAGGACCGCGTGCGCTCCATCATCCTCGTCATCCGCCATCCTGATGGAGTCGATGGCGTCGGTCGCGTCGCTTTGGACAGTTCTTCCCGCACCTCCGCCACCTACACGCGCATCCTCTTCTCCCGCTTCTGGCAGATCCAGCCCGCCTTCGTGGAACACGCTCCCGACCTCGAAGCCATGCTGCAAAACGCCGATGCAGCCCTCCTCATTGGCGACCCCGCCCTCTTCGCCCTCGAAGACCGCGAAGCCCGCGAGCGGCGCACCGGCGAAAAGCTTCTCTACCTCGACCTCGCCCATGAGTGGCACAACCTCACCGGAACCGTCTGGGTCTCCGCCGTCTGGGCCGCGCGTCCCGACACCATCGCCGCCTCCCAGATCCCTACCGCCCAGCTCGTTGCCGACTTCCAGCACTCGCGCGACGAGGGCCTGCGCCACATCGACACTCTCACCGACGAATGGTCCGCCCGCATCGCCGTCCCACGCGACACCATCCGCACCTATCTCACCAAAAATATCTGGTACGTCCTCGACGAACCCTGCCTCGCCGGCCTCGAGCTCTTCTATCGCTACGGTGTCGAATGCGGCGCTCTGCCGCTCGCCCCGAAGCTGCATTTTCTGTGAGTTTTTCCACTTCGTTGTGACTCTGGCTCCCTCTTTCGCGTCTTACCGTGCGTGTATTTCGCCGCCCAGACTGCAGGCCGTCACGCGCGCCACCGTCTGATTCCCGCCTGGCTTCTGCATTTTGGGCTCGCCGGAGTCTTTGCTGTCGCGTTTCTCGACGCAGCGCCCATTCCGCTTCCCATCCCCGGCAGCACCGACATCCTCATCCTCATCCTCGGCGCGCACGGCGAACCGGCCTGGTTCCTCGCTCCCTGCGCCATCGCCGGAGGACTGCTCGGCGGTTGGCTCACCTGGAAAACGGGCCAAAAAGGCGGCGAAGCGATGCTCGACCGCACCGTTCCAAAGCGCTTTCGTTCGCGAATCGAGCGATGGGTCCGCAGTCACGGCATTGCCAGCGTCTGCATCGCCGCTCTGCTCCCACCACCGATTCCGTTACTGCCATTTCTGCTAGCCGCCGGAGCCCTCGGTGTTACCAGCCGCCAGATCCTCACGGCGCTCGGTATCGCGCGCACGATTCGTTACGGCGGCGAAGCCGTCCTCGCCATGATCTACGGAAGAGCCCTTCTCCGCTGGTTCAACCGCTACCTCGCCGGATGGTCAACCGGCATCCTCTATACGTTCCTGGGCCTGCTCGCCGCTGGCATCGTCTTCGGCATCTGGAAGTACCGCCATGACCAGCACCGCCACTCCGCTGCCGCCGAGCGCAGCGTCCCCGCCGCCAGCTAGTCCGTTCTCCGCGAGCGCCCCCCCAGCATCCGATCCTTCCGGTAACAACCACGAAGTAAAAAAACATGACCGGCATCCCTTTCGGTTTGCCGGTCACGCGAAGCATCCACGACACCCCGAAGGCTCAGTTCCCTCTGGTGTGGTGATGCCGGCTCTGACTGATGACGAAGTTCCCGGCCGAAGCATTCGTCAGGCTGTTGTAGTGCGTTGTGTCGCTCGGAGTAAAGTTTGCAGTGATGGCATACGTTCCCGGTGACGACGGTACCGTCGACGACCCTGAATACAGCACGTTGCTCACCGTGCCGGATACCGACGCGCTGACCTGCGCTGCCTGAGCCGACCCGGTATACGTTGCCGGCGAATTCGTCACCGTCAACGTTGGATTGGTCTTTGTGCCACCGCTGGTGTTCACGGTTTGCGTCATCGAGGATGAACTCCCCGCGAGCGTCGTGCTGCCGCTGTACACCGCTGCAATGGTGTGGCTGCCGCTCGCCAGCGCATCGCTCATTTGCGCCGCTCCGTTACTCAGCGTGACCGCCGATCCGTAGCTGCTGCCATCCACGGAGAATTGCACGGTCCCGGTAGGCGTCCCACATCCGGAACTCACCGTCGCGGTGAATTGAACGCTCTGGCCGGAGCTGGAAGGATTGGCGCTCGACCCTACACCGGTCGTCGTCGTGCCCTTTCCGGTCACTGCCAGTGTCGTTCCATTGCTCTCGCCCGCGCTTGACGCCGAAATGGTCGTGCTGCCCGCGCACAAGCCAGTTGCTGCTCCGCCGGAGTTGATTCCCGCCACCGTGGCGGCACTCGATGTCCAGGCGACCTGACTGGTAATGTTCTGCGTGCTTCCGTCGTCGTAGGTGCCCGTCGCGGTGAATGGCTGAGTTGCGCCGGATGCAATCGTCGGCGTCTTCGGCGTGACCGCAATCGAGGTGAGGTTCTTCTGGGAAGAACCGCCTCCGCTGCCCCCTAAAATCTCGATCGCAGCGCCGTCGAAATTCGTGCCCCCATTCGGCTGACCGTTGGCGTTCGCCATCTGCCAGTTGAACGAGATTGGACTGGTGGAGGTGGTATAGGCGTAACCGAACGGGTCACCGGTATCCCAGCTGCTGGAATCCACCATGCCCGTAGCCCAGATCGAATTGAACACGACGCCAGGAGTCAGGGATGCTGACGGCGGACCCGTTCCGACATAGGTCGTAGCAACGATAACGCTGCCGGCCGCCGAAGGAGTGATGACCGGATCCCCGTTCATCGGCGCATTCGCGCTCGAGCCCTGATATCCGATCACGGTGTCCACCGTTTTTCCAACGCATCCCGTCGAACCACCGCTCGTGCTCGCGCCGGCAATGTCATAGAACAGCACATGGTTGTTGATCTGGTCCGGATTCCAGGAAATCACCAGATTCTGCCCGCCTGCGCCCGTTCCCAGACAAGTCGAGAAGATCTGCGGATCAAGATCCCCGTTGCTGAAGGGAACGCGCGTGTACGTGTGCCCGGCATTGTCACCGAGGTTCTTCAGCTGCCATCCGTTCGACGGGTTCGATGTCGAAATCACGATCGCGTTGCCGCTGGACGGAAACGGAACCGTTACCGGACTCGAGTTGGTCCCAACAAAATGCATGATCCGTACGACATGAACGCCGGTGGGCTGCGTGCCGGCGCCGGACGACGCCTTGAACGCTGCCGCAACCGAGTTCCAGTTGCGTGAGTTCGGATCGCTCACATGGAGCGCTGGAGTGAACGCGCCGTGCGCCGCCTGCACGCTGACTTCGCTCGCGTACTTGTCGACAACATTCTCCATCAGCAGCGCCGAGTTGGCGTCCGCTGTGATCGGTGCGATGGAGTTGTCGTACTCGGGGTACTCATAGCTCTCCTCGCCATAGTTGAAGATCATGTCGCCGTCGGCAGTGGTGTTCACCGGACCGGGCTGCACGGTACCCTTCAGGCTATTGGACGCCGCGGTGCCGTCCAGACATGCACTGGGTGCAACGCCGCTCACTTCGTCGTAGGTGTAGTGCAGCGGCTCGTCATGAGCGGCCGCCTGGCTCAGATGAATCGTGATGAGACTGGTGCCCGCCTTCGCTCCGCAAACGTACAGCAATTCGCTCTTTTCTCCATCGGAGGAATTCGCCGTGGTGGTTGCGGTTTGCCAGCTGTTGCCGTTGTTGTCGGTCACCGTGATGTTCTTGGAGCTCACGTGCATCACGGTAAAGATCAGGAGGTTGCCCGGGGAGCTGGGCGCCATCGGAAACTTGAAATCCTGCAGACTCTCGCCGTACGCAGTTCCATCAGCAACGCTGTCAATGTGGTGTACGACGCAGGGGTGGGTGGTGTCGCAATCGGGCCAAACATACGTCTTGGCCGCTTGCGCGGGTAGGGCCATAGCCGTGATCACGGCTGCGGCACAGGAGCACTTGAGAACTGCCAGACTTGCAAATTTACGCCATTGATTTACGTTCATCGTTCGCTCTCCAGGCAATGCCTGTGATGCGCTCCGATGCTCAGAAACAGTCCACTCTCCTATGAATATTTGTGTTGGCAATGAACACTCGGTGACATCAGATGAAATGCGCATCTTGGCGGGACAACCATTCACGCCCATCTGCCCTCTACGTCGACCCCAGAGGCACGCAAATTGCTGGGTGCTTCGCGCAACGCCCGTTACTTCCGTTTCCCTCTCACGACGATTCAGCTTGTATTACTCCCCACTACCACGCACACTTGAGGCTGAGCCTGAACCAGGAGGGTCCGCACGGCGGATCCTTTTTCATTGCAGGCACTGATTCGAGGCTCGTTGTTGGTGCGTCCGGAGAGGACTCGACGAATCTCCCACGCCCTGAGCTCTGAGCCTTGCGTTCGTTCGAGGGGTCCCAGGACCCCGCGCGCGCTACTGCGTTCGATCTTTCGCATGCCATCCGGCTCCGCAGCCGACGGCACTTGCAGCGTGTCTGCCTCAGGTGCGATGTCCCGCACTGCGGGACCGGCTCCTGTTGTCGATCTCGACAACAGATTCGGGCGTTGCCCTTTCAAGCGTTTACCGCAGTCCCCACCCAGGGGGGTGGGGGGCTGACCGGAACGACGATCGTTCGCCCGGACTCATCCGATCGCCAAACGCCGAACGCGGGTCCCGTCCTGGTATCCTTATCTACGTGCCCCCGATCGCGTTCCTTGAGTGCTCCCGCTGCCATCAACAAGTCTCCGCCGCCACCCCGCAAACGGTCTGCCCCTCCTGCGCCGGACCTTCTATGTCCGTTATTCGCCGGAAGCGCTGAAAGCCGCCCGCAAGCCTGGCCCCGATGCCCCTCCGTCCATGTGGCGCTATGCCTCCGTCCTTCCCGAAACGGAACCGGTGACCCTCGGCGAAGGCTGGACCCCGATGCTGCCCAGCCGCCGCTATCCGGGCCTCCTCGTCAAGGGGGAAGCCGACAATCCCACCGGTAGCTTCAAAGCCCGCGGCATGTCCGCCGCTGTCAGCATGGCTCGCCACTACGGTTTGAAGAAACTAGCGGCGCCTTCAGCCGGAAACGCCGCCAGCGCCCTCGCCGCGTATGCCGCAGCCGCCGGCATCGAAGCGCACATTTTCATGCCGCGCGACGTGCCGATGGCCAACTACCTCGAAGGCGTAGCCTACGGAGCCAACGTCACGCTGGTCGACGGGCTCATCTCCGACTGCGGCCGGATGGTTGCCGAAGGCGCGAAGCGCGAAGGCTGGTTCGATATCTCCACGTTGAAAGAGCCTTTCCGCGTCGAAGGCAAAAAGACCATGGGTTACGAACTGGTCGAGCAACTCGGCTGGACCTACCCCGACGCTGTCTTCTATCCCACCGGTGGCGGCGTCGGCCTCATCGGCATGTGGAAGGCCTTCGAGGAGATGGAACAGTTAGGCTGGGTTTCCGGCAAACGGCCGAAGATGATCGCCGTCCAGGCCTCCGGCTGTGCGCCCGTTGCGCGCGCCTGGAAAGAAGGCGCAGCCGCTTCAACCATGTTCGAGAATGCCGCGACCTTCGCCGCGGGACTGCGCGTTCCCAAGCCCTACGGCGATTCACTGATCCTCGACATCGTGAAACAGTCCGGCGGAACCGTCGTCGACCTGCCCGACGAGACGACCCTCGCTTCCCTTCTGGACTGGGCTCGCAACGAAGGCCTGCTGCTTTGTCCGGAAGGCGCCTGCGCAACCGCCGCCTACGACCAGCTGCTGGCCACCGGCTTCCTGAAGCCAACCGATCGCGTCGTGCTCTTCAACACCGGCTCCGGCCTGAAATACATCGACGCCATCGCCGAAGCCATGCACCTGACAAGGCCCGGCGAGAAGAAGTACCCGCAAAGAACGCCGGTCGGAGGCATCATCACCCCGCAGTAGGGCCTTCCGGAACGCCGACGGGCTTTGCGATCGCCGAACGCGGAACGCCTCATCACTACTGACACAACGCTGTCAGCAGGGGTGTCCTAATCTCCTCCTCGTAGTCAATTCCGAATCGAGAGGACACCCCAATGGCCACCGCTGAAATGACTGTCACTTCGACCATCACATGGTTCGAGATTCCCGCCGCGGACTTCGGTCGCGCCGTCCGCTTTTACGAGGCGATTTTTGCCACCCCCCTGGTTCACCTCGCCGAGTTTCCGAACATGGGGATCTTTCCCTACGAGCGCCCTGGCGTTTCCGGCTGCGTCGCATCCGGTGAGGGTCACCGGCCTTGCGCGGACGGCACCGTCGTCTACCTCAACTGCGATGGCCGCATCGATGCGGTTCTCGGACGCGTCGAGAAAGCGGGCGGCAGCATTGTCGAAGCGAAATACCACATCCCCAATGTGGGCTGGGTTGCGCAGATTCGCGACACGGAAGGAAACCGTATCGGCCTGCACTCCGCCGCCTGAAGCCGCTGGCGTGGCTGTCTCGCCTCTACAATGCCGATATGCGCCGCGCCGACCGCCTCTTTCGCATTGTGCAGTTCCTGCGCGGCGGCCGTCTCCAAACCGCGCGCAGCCTCGCCGAAAAGCTGCAGGTCTCGCATCGCACCATCTACCGCGATGTGCGGGACCTGCAGCTCTCCGGCATGCCCATCACCGGCGAAGCCGGCGTGGGTTACACGCTGCGCCGCGACCTCGATATTCCGCCTCTTATGTTTGACCGTGAAGAAATAGCCGCTCTCGTGCTGGGCGCCCGCATGGTGGAAGCCTGGGGCGGCATTGAGCTGACGGAAGCCGCCAATCGTGCACTGCGCAAGATCGAGGCGGTGCTGCCGACGAACCTGCGCGAGAACATCGACGACGTCCTGCTCTACGCGCCCGGTTACAAGGCGCCGCCGGAGGTCCGCCGCAAGCTGGACACGCTGCACGCTGCCGCGCAACAGCGCCGTATCGTCCTGCTCGCGTATTGCCGCGAGGATGGCCAGCCCAGCGTTCGCCGCGTTCATCCTCTTGCGCTCTATTTCTGGGGCGGCACCTGGACTCTCGCCGCCTGGTGTGAACTTCGCCAGGATTTTCGCAGCTTTCGAGTCGATCGTGTCGAGCACGCCGACTCTCTCGTAGAGAACTTCGTGCCGACCGCCGGCCAGACTCTCGCCGACTTCCTGCGCCGCATCCGCAGTGAGTATCCGGGCACTTCCGTCGTTTAGGTCACGCCTGGTTCAATAGCCATTCGCAAGCAGATATTCAAGGGTCACTTCAAATGTGGATGAAGGCCTCTTCTGATCCACCGCCAGCTTGATCATCACGTCGGCTTCAACGTTGACTGGATCACCGGGTCTGAGCACGCGCAGGTTCGTCACGTTGCGCGTATGGGGCAGGATCGCAACTCCCACGATGTCGCCGTCCCATGTCGCAATCGTCAGACTGATGCCCTCGATGGAGATGGATCCCTTCTGCACCATGTACGAGCGAGTGCTCTCGGGGACTCGCACGCGGAGCCACCAGTCCGTCAGATCCGGACTCGCCGTGCTGCTGACAGGATTGAAGGACACCAATTCCCCGCGGCCATCAACGTGGCCCTGTACGATGTGTCCCCCCAGAGGCGTTCCCGCCGCCGTGGGTAACTCCAGATTGACAAGCGATCCCGGCTTCAGGAATCCGAGCGACGTCTTCGCCAGAGTCTCTGCCGCCAGATCGGCATAGAACAACGGCGGTGCCATCTCCAGGGCGGTCAGGCACGTTCCACTCACAGCGATGCTGTCGCCTCTGCGCAGACGTTCGGCGAACCCCGGCGCCGAGACTGCAATACGTGTCGTGCCCTCGCGCGGCTCCAGTGCCGCTATCGTTCCTGTAGCCTCAATAATCCCGGTGAACATGGTTCAGCTTTCTCCCCAAGGGTCTCGCAAATACGCATCGATGCGGACATCCTGGCCGATGCGTTGAATGGTTGGTGGAATCGGCAGCAGCGGCCTGGTGACCATCTCCTGCAAGAGCGGAACGCCGTCCGGTCCTAAGAACACCGGCGCATAGAACAATGTGATCTTGTCGACGTGGCCTCCGTTCAGGGCCGACGCGTTCAGTTGGCCCCCGGCTTCCAGTACCGCCGAAAGGATCTGCAGTTCGCCCAGGCGGGTCATCACAGCTTTCAGTGAAACTCCGCTGCGTCGCGCGTCGCGGCCCCGAGCGTGTATCTCTGCTCCGAAGGGATCGCCCGCTTCGGCCACCGGAAGGCGCTCGACGCGCACTCCCAGAGCTTCCAGTGTTTGTTGCCGTTGCGTTGTCGCGACTCCGCAAAAAATCAGCAAATCGTTCTGCACGGTTCGCACCAGCTTCGAGTCCAGCGGCGTACGGAGTCCGGAATCGAGCACCACCCGCAGCAGCGGTCGCCGCCGGGTCAGGCCCGATCGATCCGTCAGGTTTGGATCATCCTGCAACACCGTATTGATCCCTGTAATCACCGCATCCACGCCGTGGCGGATCTGCTGCACCTCTTCCCGAGCTGGTTCTCCCGTCAGAAACACTGGTGATCCATGCGGCGCACTTCCCGGCGCTGGAGCAATACGTCCGTCGAGCGACACTCCGGACTTCAACGTCACAAACGGCACGCCGCTTCGAACGGATTTCGCGAAGCCGTCGTTAAGCATCCGTGCCGGGCGCTGCATGACGCCCACGGTCACCGCGATCCCCGCCGCCTTCAGTTGCTCGATTCCCCTCCCGCTCCCTACCGGGTTTGGATCGGTGGTCGCCGCGACAACCCGCGTCACTCCTGCCGCGATAAGGGCGTTGGTACAAGGTCCCGTGCGCCCGATGTGGCAACAGGGCTCCAGAGTCACGTAGGCCGTCGCACCGCGTGCCGACTCGCCTGCATTCCTTAATGCGACGATCTCCGCGTGGTCCTTCTTGTCGTATTCGTGACGACCCGCGCCCACCACGATGCCGTCCTTCACCAGCACGCAGCCAACAGCAGGGTTGGGAGAGGCCAGGCCGACCGAATGCTGCGCCAGTTCCAGCGCTCGCTGCATCCAGCCTTCGTCCGAGGTCAGACGATTCAATTCCTCAGCCACTCCATCCCTTTCAAATCGCGAAGTCTTCGGCTTCGCTTAGTTCTCGAGCAACGAGTTTACGAACGCACCGCTGTCAAAAGGCAGCAGATCTTCAAGTGCTTCACCCACTCCGACAAATCGCACCGGCAGTTTCATTTCCCGAGCAATCGCCACCGCAATCCCGCCCTTGGCTGTTCCATCCAGCTTCGTCAATACAATCCCCGTAACGCCGGCCGACTCGGTGAAGAGACGCGCCTGTTGCAGGCCGTTCTGCCCTGTCGTCGCATCCAGCACCAGCAGGACTTCGTGCGGCGCCTCAGGAATGATCCGCTGTGCCGTGCGACGCATCTTGTCCAGTTCGGCCATCAATCCGGTTTTAGTATGCAGACGTCCCGCGGTATCCACAATCACCACATCGGTCTGGCGCGTACGGGCTACCTGTAACGCGTCGAAGAGTACTGCAGAGGGGTCGCCTCCCTGCTTCGTGCGCACCATCTCCACGCCGCTTCGCTCGCTCCACACTTCGAGTTGCTCGATGGCCGCTGCACGGAAAGTATCCGCGGCGCACAACAACGCCGTTTTCCCATGCGCCCGATAGAACGCCGCCAGCTTGCCGCTGGTTGTGGTCTTCCCTGTGCCGTTGACGCCAACCATCATGATGACCTCTGGCGCAGTCGCTACCGTCTTTGGAGCCGGCGCATTTTCATCCAGGATTGCTTTCAACTCTTCCTTCAGCAACTCTTTCAGCTCTGCGCCATCCTGGATCTGCTGCCGTTTTGCACGCTCGCGCAGGTTGTTGGCGATTTCCGCTGCGGTGTTCACGCCGATATCCGACGCGATCAGACTCATCTCCAGTTCCTCAAGCGCCGTCTCGTCGACCGTGCGCGTCAAAGCCAGAACGCCGTCGATTCGCTCGCCCAGACTGTCGCGCGTGCGCGTGACCGCCTGCCGCATGCGCTCAAAGATGCTTTTCTTTTCCGGTTCCTGCTCTTCTTTCAGGCTGCCAAACAACGTTTGAATCATGAGAAATGCGCCCTCAGCGCACCTTCATCGAGTGTAGCGAACCCATCGGGTCCATGTTGTCAGGTGGGCCTGGCTCAGACGAGCTCGGGCACTGGCTTTCTCATGCGGAAAGAAACCGGAGTCCGCACATTCTTCACTTCCAGAGCTCCGGTCTTCACCAGTTCCGACAGCGCGACTACCACTGAGGGGTCGTAGCGCGTACCGGAGAGCCGTGTCAGGATGTCCAGAACATAATCGGCATTCATCGCGGACTGGTAGGGCCGCGGCGTCGTCATCGCGTCGAACGAGTCGGCGACCGAGACGATACGCGCCATCAGCGGAATCTGTTCCCCTTTGAGCCCATAGGGATAACCCATGCCGTCGAGCGATTCATGGTGCAGTTCTACGCCGGCCACCAAATCCTGCAGCATGGTGATCGGACGCAGAATGGCCGCGCCCTTCACGGTATGCGCCTTGACGATCTCGAACTCCTCTGGCGTCAGCGGAGTTGTTTTCATACCCACTGGCCCCGCTTGTCGTTCACGCGCAGTTGCACCCCGGCGAAACCGGAATCGACGAACTCCTCGATGGCCTTCTGCAGTTCCGGGCGGTCCTGCCCGGCGAGGGAGGGGGAGAGGAAGAGGGACATGACTGTGCTCCTTGCATGGGTTGCGTGGGCGGTTGTGCGGTGAGGGGTGTGACTGCCCGGGGCGACGGCGAGGTGGACGCGCGGGTGCGGCCCGTTCGCCCCCGGTAGCGGGTCAGAGGCTGCGGGCGGTGATGTCGCCGTAGGAGGTGGTGGCGCGGATGTCGAGTTCGGCGGTGCCGTCGTTCCTCAGGGCGTTGCTGATCCGGCCGTGGCCGGTGCCGGCGTCGAGGGCGGCCGAGACGCCGGCGGCGGCGTCGACCGTGATGTCGCCGTACTGGGTGCGGAGCTGGACCGTGCCGCGTACGGCGTTGGTGATCCGGATGTCGCCCCGTGCGGTGCTGATCTCCGCGTCCCCGCCAGCCGGCCGATCTCGACGTCGCCGTCGGTCGCGGTGAGGCGGACGCTCGCGGCTTCGTCGATCTTGATCTGGCGGTACGCGCCCTCGAAGACGACGTCGCCGAGGCGGCCGACGCCGCGCAGCTCGCAGGCGGCGGTCTTGGCCTCGACGCGGGAACCGGCGGGCAGCTTGACCGTCACCTCGATGGATCCGGAGGAGCCGAGGTACTGGTTCTTCGCCGGTCCCGATCCGCAGGACCCGTCGGCGTATTCGACCGTGGTCTGCTCCGCCGCCTTCACGTCGCGGCCCTTGAAGCGTTCGCCGGCAGGACCTCGACGGGCGGTGTCGGCCCGGTCTGCGGCGATGAACTGGACGCGTCCCGCGGGGATGTCCAGGACGGCGGAGATCGGGGCGGGGGTGTCGAACTTCTGCATCGTGCTCTCCCTGACGCTGGCGGCTCATTGTTTCCGAACACTGAGAAACACTACGTTGCGTTCCAGATCTCAGCAACAAGGTCTTTGCTTCGAAGCAGCATTTCCCCAGGTCAAGGCGGCAGAATCGTTGCAACGCCCTCTCGTTTAACGCAACGACGAGCCTCCAGTCGTTGCAATGCGTGGAGATGAACGCTATGGTGGACGCGTCAGGGACACCGAGCAGCCCCACGGAGCACCCGTAGGGAGAACGCGATGCCGGGAGGCAGACTCACCCAGCAGGAACGCCAGCAGATCGCGATTGGACTGGCCGACGGTCTCGCCTACGCGGAGATCGCCCGCAGCCTCGACCGTCCCACCTCGACGATCACGCGCGAAGTGACGCGCAACGGCGGTCCCACCGGCTACCGCGCCGACCTGGCCCATCGCGCCACCCAACAGCGCACCCACCGGCGCAGGGAGGCCGCTCCCCGAGGGCCGCAGACACCCCCGCCACCCCACGGACGCGACGCCGAGGCCGTGCGCGAGTACCAGGAGAACTTCACCACCCTGTTCATGCCCTCGGGTCTGCCCAAGATGATGTCCCGGGTGCTGAGCTGCCTCTACACCACCGACTCCGGCAGCCTCACCGCCTCCGAACTCGTCCAGCGGCTCCAGGTCAGCCCGGCGTCCATCTCCAAGGCGACCACGTTCCTCGAAAGCTCGGCCTGATCCGCAAGGAACGGGATGAACGCCGCCGCGAGCGCTACGTCGCCGACGACGACGTCTGCTACCAGTCGACGATCGCCAGCGCCCGCTCCCTCGCCGATCTCTCCGAGACGGCACGGGAGGGCATCGGCATCCTCGGCCCGGACCCGGCCGCCGTCCGCCTCGAGAACATCGCCCGCTTCGTCGACTTCGTCGGCGAGAGCATCATCCGCGCCGCCGAGCAGGCCCGCGACATCCTCTACACGAAAACCGAAGCGACTTCAGACGGCATCGCCACGCCACAGTCATCCTGAGTCGCTCGCGCCTCTGCCGTACGCCGTCCACAGCACCACGACACAGCACGGCAGAGGATGCAGC
>CAVPKU010000063.1:0-20652 GCA_963705765.1 uncultured Acidobacteriaceae bacterium
TGGACTCGGCCTCAGCCTGCTGGTGCTGTCGAGGCCGCAGTCAGCAACGGCTTACCAAACCATCCAGCCAGCATTCGAGGTCCTGTTCCTGACGGTTGGGCCAAGAGACACGGCCAGGAAAAAGCTGAGCAGGGAGGCTGGGACGGTGCGGGAAGACGTCACGATCTGGTACAGGGGAGCGGGCTACTTCAGCTCGGGCGGGGCCAGCACGGCTACGCGATCTGGCCCGCGGGCGGCCCGCCGGACCAGCCCCTGGAGCAGTGGCCGGAGACCCCGGCGGGCTGGTCGGCGGCGTACCGACATTCAGCAGAAGCAGGTGCGGATCGCCGAGCTGCAAGCCGAAGCGGAGGCGGCGCAGAAGGTGAAGGAGGCCGAGGGTGATGCGCACGCCAAAGTAGTCGAGGCGAAAGGCGAAGCGGACGCGATGCAGTACACGCTGCCGCTGAAGCAGAAGCAGATCGAACAGTCGAAGCTGGAGGCCGAGGCGCGGAAAGAGGCGACCATTGAGAATGCCGATGCCGAGGCCCAGGCGAAAGTGATCGACAGCAAGGCGGAGGTGCAGCGGCGGAACATGCTGGCCGATGCGGAAGCGAACCGGATCCGTGTCACAGCGGTGGCAGACGCCGAGCGAATGCAGAGTGAGGCCAAGCTGCTGAATCAGTCGCCGCTGCTGATCAACAAAATCGTAGCGGAGCGTTTGTCGGACAAAATTCAAATGGTCATGGTCCCGTCCGACGGGAAGTTCTTCTTCGCCAACGATGTGTTCAAAGGGATGGGGATGGCCGCGCAGCCGGACAATTCCAATGCCCCCAACCCGGGCCGCAACGAAGCACCCGGTCTGCCCGGACAGAACTGAGGTCTTGCCATTGTCACCGATGTTCGCCGCAAAGGGAGGAGTTCCCTGAAGGCCCAGGGTCTGGGCCCGAAGGGCGTCCGCCTGGACGGCCAGTCCCCGCAGCCTCGGCTCGTCGAAGACGGGCTCTGGAGGAAGCGGGCTGAGATCCACCTCGGTTGTCGGACACGGCGGCCGAGGTGGACTCTTTGTGGGAGTAGAACAATGAAGTGCGCAGGATATAATCCGCCCCAGCGAATCATGATGAAGCTGTGCTGGGCTGTAGGGGTAGCCGCGCTGGCGTGTCTGACGCCGATGGCGCGTGCGGCGAGTTGGGAGCAGCCGGCGGCGGACCTGGCAAAACAGATTGCGGCGCTCAGTGGACCCGGCCCGGCGAAGTTGACGATTGTCAATCGATCGAGTCTGGCAGCGATCGAGATTCCGCCGATCCGGCGCCTCCTGGAGCGAAATCTGCGCGGCTACGGCGTGGTGACCGGGGCCGGTGACAGCGCGACGCTGATCCGTCTGACGCTCTCCAAAATCTACAGGGTGGCCTCTGGGTCGCCGAAGTCGTCGAAGGTACCGAGACCCGAGTGACTATGCTGTCGGTGAATCTCGGAACGGCCGTGACGACGTCGGGTCCCGCAAGTCTGGTCGTGCGTCGGACACTGATGATCGACCCGAGCCCGATCCAGTGCTCGATGCCCAAATCTTTTCCGTGGGAACGCTGTCGCGGCTCGTGGTGCTGGAGCCGGAGCGAATCGTAACGTATGTGCGCAGCGCTGCCGGACTCGCGTTTGCGACGTTGGCCGCGAGTGCGCCGGCTGCCGTCGGCTGGGTCGAGGAGGAGCGATTCCCGATTGCCCACACACGCCCCCTGCCCCGCGATATTCGTGGGGAGTTGGTCGCGGCGCAGGATCATTTGTTCGACGCGGTTCTGCCCGGCGTGCAATGTTCGGGCACGAATACCGGCGCGCAGATTGCGGTGACGTGCGCAGACAGCGACGATCCGTGGCCGATAACGGCCGCGCCGACGGTGCCGGTTGGCGGAGGAGCCGGGGTCCCGCAGCGGGCGTTCTACAACGCGATGCGCGATTTCTTCACCGGCGTACTCGCTCCGGGCTATGGAATGGACTTGCCGCCGTTCTATGAGGCGTCCGACTTGCCGCGTCCGACAGGAACGGGGTTGCTCCTGAACACTGTGGATGGCCGCCTGATGCTGATCGAGAACAACACGCTGAAGCCGGTGGCAGGTGCCGGTGACTGGGGAAGCGACTTCGCGGTGGTCCGCTCCGAATGTGGATCGGGAGTGCAGGTGCTGGTATCGGGATCGGGCGCCGCGGCTGCGGGGGACAGTCTGCGAGCGTATGAGATTGTCGGACGCGAGGCGATTGCAGCCAGCCCCGCGTTGCCGGTGGAAGGCGCGGTAACGGCGATTCACGCCGTGAACGGTGGATCGAGTACGACGGTCGTGGTGCGCCGAGATGCGCCGCTGCGGTATGAGGTGTGGAATGCTTCGGCGCTATGTAACTAGCCCGCGGATTGCGTGTCTGCTTCTCCTGTGTCTGACATTGTCTGCCGCAGCGCGGACGCGTCCGCACTATGGCGGGACGCTGCGGATCGAGACGCAGGGCGATCCGTGGCAGATGCCCGACGGAATCGCGCGACGGCTGGTGCTGGATACGCTGACCACCGTGTCTGACACCGGCGGCGCGCAACCGGCCCTGGCGGTGCGGTGGGAGTCGCAGAACGCAGCGCACCGGTGGGAGTTCTGGATTCGGCCCGGCGTGCACTTTCAGGATGGTGAAGCGCTCACGTCGGACGCGGTGGCGGCGTCGCTGACAGAGGTGTGCAGCCGGGGTGTGGCGGGCACCTGTCCGTGGAGAACCGTGCGCGGGGTCGGCCCTTCGGTAGTCTTCACCAGCGACTCGTCCGTCCCGGATTTGCCGGAGTTACTCGCGCAAACCGAGTTTGCCATTGCACGCCAGGATGCCTCGGGTGCGGTGATCGGGACGGGGCCGTTTCGCGTGACAGGGTTTACGAACGGCGCGTTGACGCTGGTGGCGAATGACGATTGCTGGTCGGGGCGGCCCTTTGCCGACGCGGTTGAACTCCGGACCCGCCGCACCGTGCGCGATCAATGGATGGACCTCAGCGTCGGACGTGCCGACATCGTCGAGGTTCCGCCGGAACTGCTGCGCCAGGCCCAGCAGCAGCGGATGAACGTGCTGGTGTCGCGGCCGGTGGATTTGCTGGCGCTCACGATTGCGCCGGAGGGATGGTTCGCCAGCCGGGAGATGCGCCAGGCGGCGGCCCTGGCAGTCGATCGCACCGCGCTCTACAACGTCATTTTTCAGAAGCAGGGCGAGGTGACGGCGAGCCTGCTGCCCGGTGCGCAGAGCGGGTATGCATTTCTGTTCCCGTCCGACAGAGATCTCGACCGATCGCGGGCGCTGCGCGGCGGTGCCACACCAACCGGACTCACGCTGTCAGCGTCGGACACCAGTGCGACGATGCAGCTGGCAGCGGAACGGCTGGCGCTCAATCTGCACGAGGCCGGCTTCAATGTGCAGACAGCCGCGCCCGCTGCGGGACAGCCCGGTTCGCGCCCGACAACACCGCTGCAGCTGCGGCGCGTCCATCTTGAGGCAACCAGTCCCCAGGCTGCGCTCGACGAAATGCTCCTGCGATTCGGGCAGAATGGTAGCGTGACTGGAACCGACACACCATCGTTGTGGCAGGAGGAACGAGGCGTTCTCGACAAGGAGACCATTGTGCCGCTGCTGTGGTTGCCGCGTGCCTGGGCGATGGGGGAGCGGGTGCGCGATCTGCGCCTCTTGTCTGACGGCGAGCTGGATTTGTCGGACGCGTCGCTGGAGGGAGGGAAGTGACGCTGCGGCAAAAAATGCTGCTCATGCTTGCGCTGACGGTAATGGGCGTAGTGGCAGCGGTGGGATGGACGGGCTCAGTTCGCATCCGCCATGTTTTTGAAGCGATGGACCAGCAGGAAACCGACCTGTTGGTGGGGCAATTCCAGCGGGAGTTCAACCAGCGGGCGAGTGACACCGCGGAAGCAGTGCAGCGCATGGCGGACAGCGATGTGCTGAAGCGGATCGCCTTCGATCTGGGCAATGGCGGCGACAGTGCATCGTATCTCACGGTGGCCTTGCCGCTGGCGAAGGAGTATCGCCTCGATTATCTGGAGCTGGTGGCGCGGGACGGAAGCATCATCTCCTCCCTGCAATGGACGGCGCGGTTTGGCTACAAGGAACCGGCGATCGCCTCCGCCGGAAAGCCGGCCTTTCTGAAGCAGGAAGATTTGCCGGATGGGACGTCGCAGATTGGGCTGTTTGCGACGAGGGTGGTCGCGGGTTCCGACCCGGCGCTCTACCTGGTCGGCGGAAGGCAGGTCGACGCGGATTTCCTGAAAGATTTTTCTGTCCCGGCAGGAACACAACTGCTGATCTACCGGAATGTTTCGGGGCCCTTCGACGCGCACAATTTTGCAGGACCGGCCGAGGACCTCAGGAGTGCGCAGCACTATGAGCCTCTGGTGGATGACGCACGGACCAACGGCCGCAATGCGGACGGCGTCGTGTATCGGACGAGTCGCCGCGAAGACAGCATGAGCGTGACCGCGATCCCCCTGAAATCGCCGGATGGGAATGTGCTGGCGGCGCTGGTGATCGCGAACTCGCGGCGCAATATGGTCGAAGTGCAGAGCCACATTCGCGACATTGCTTACGGCATTGCCGGGATCGGAATTATTTTTGCGGTGCTGGCGAGCTTGTGGATTGCGGCGCGCATCTCGCGCCCGATTGAGGAACTGGCGCGCGCAGCGGGCCGTGTTGCTGCGGGGGACTGGGAGACGCGCGTCGATATCCGCAGCCTCGACGAGGTCGGCGATCTGGCGCGCAGCTTCAACAATATGACGCGGCAGCTTTCCGATCAGCGCGAGAAGCTGGTGCAAACCGAGCGCGTGGCGGCATGGCGCGAACTGGCGCGGCGGCTGGCGCACGAGCTGAAAAATCCGCTCATGCCCCTGCAGATCACCGTGGAAAATATGGTCCGCGCGAAGAAGCTGCCGAAAAAGCAGTTCGATGAAGTATTCACAGAAAGCGCGGCGACGCTGACCGAAGAGATCGACAACCTGAAGACGATTGTCGGACGCTTCAGCGATTTCTCGAAGCTGCCAAAACCGGAGACCGTGGAGATGGACGCGCGCGAGGCTGTCCGCCGCGTGGTCAAGCTGTATGGGCCGGCCCTGGAGGAGAAGCATATCGAGCTGGGAACGTCGATCGGCTCGGAACCGCTGCCCATTCTGGGCGACTCGGAATTGCTGCATCGTGCGCTGTCGAACCTCGTGCTGAACGCCATGGACGCGATGCCCGAGGGCGGCACGCTGACGGTGTCGGCGGTGCGCGCGAAGCAGACCGCGCGGATCTCCGTGTCGGACACCGGTGCCGGGCTGACGCCGGAAGAGTGCGAGCGGTTGTTCACGCCTTACTACACAACGAAGCAGCACGGAACAGGACTGGGCCTGGCCATCGTGCAATCGGTGGTCGCCGATCATGACGGAACCATTGGCGTCGAGAGTGTGGAAGGCGGCGGAGCCCGGTTCGTGATTGGGCTGCCGCTGGTGGAGAACGGAAGAGGATGAGCAAAGCCGACATTCTGATCGTGGACGACGAGGCGAACACGCTGGCATCCCTGGCGCGCGCGTTCCGCCTGGCCGGGCACGAGGCAACGGTGTGCGACAACGCCGCGAAGGCGCTGGAGCTGGCAAAGTCACGCCCCTTCGACCTCATTTTGTCGGACGTGGTGATGCCCGGCCGTGACGGACTGGCGCTGCTGGGCGACCTGAAAGCCAGCGGCGTAGCGGCCCCCGTCGTGATGATGTCCGGGCAGGCGCACATCGAAATGGCGGTGAAGGCGACGCGGCTCGGTGCGATGGATTTTCTGGAGAAGCCGCTCTCGACGGACAAGCTTCTCCTGACGGTGGAGAACGCGCTGCGGCTGAAGCGGCTGGAGACAGAGAACCTGGAGCTGCGCCGCCGCGTCGGCAAGCACGAGTTGGTATGGACCGGCGACGCGATGGGGCGGGTGATGGCGCAGATCGATCGTGTCGCGCACAGCGAATCGCGGGTTTGCATCTACGGCGAAACGGGGACCGGCAAAGAGCTGGTGGCGCGCACGCTGCACGAGAAAAGCACGCGGGCCGCCGGTCCGTTTGTGACGCTGAACTGCGCTGCGATTCCGACTGAGCTGATCGAGAGCGAACTGTTCGGGCACGAGAAGGGTTCGTTCACCGGGGCGACGCAACGGCACGCGGGGAAGTTCGAGCAGGCGCATCACGGAACCTTGTTCCTCGACGAGATTGGCGACATGCCGCTGGCGATGCAAACCCGCTTGTTGCGTGTGCTGGAGGAGTCCGAGGTCGAGCGCATTGGCGGCGACAAGCCCGTCGCGGTGGACGTGCGCGTGGTCGTGGCGACGCACCGCAATCTGGATGAGATGGTCGAGGCGGGAAGCTTTCGCCGGGATTTGTATCATCGCGTGGTGGTTTTTCCCATCACGCTGCCGCCTCTCCGCGCGCGGAAGGAAGATATTCCTGCGTTGGTGGAGTATTTCGCGCAGCAGGTTTGCGCGCAGAATGGATGGAAGCCGACACCGTTTGCGCCGGATGCGGTGGCGGCGCTGCGTGAGTATGCCTGGCCCGGGAATATTCGCGAGCTGCGCAACGCGGTGGAGCGATTGCTGCTGCTCGCCGGAGTCACCGTCGAAGAAGCAACGGTGGAGATGGCGCTGCCGCATCGGCCGACTGGCGGAGCAAAGTTTGACCTTGATTCCGGTGGATCCGGTGCTCTGGCCCAGCGCGTAGCAGAGTTCGAGAAGGCGACGCTGCTGGCAGAACTAGAGCGCAGTGGCGGCCACGTCACCAATGCGGCGAAGGCGCTCGGCCTCGAGCGAAGCCACTTCTATAAGAAGTGCCAGCAGCTGGGCATTGATCTAAAAGCGGAACGGGCGTGAGAGAACGCGCCCTTCGCTAATCTGTCGCGACTAAGTCATTGAACTGAGTCTGAAGCTACCTTCTTTCAAAGTGCAAAAGCGTCTGCGCTGAAATTGGCGCGGAAGATTGGGCCAACGGCTCGCAAGTCGCGCAACGACCTGCGGGCCGTTACCAATGAAAGGAGGTGAGGCCCCTGGATGAGAAATCGTCCTGGATGCGGGTGATCATCACGATCGCTGTGGATTGGCGGTTTGTGATGGCACTCGTAGTCTTAGCGCTTCTGCTGCTGCTTCGGTAGCACAAAACCTTCCGGGAGGGTCGCATCCTTCCGGAAGCAGGCTCAGTTTAGCAAATCGGCAGAGGGATGGCCGGAACTTCGGTGTCCCAATTCAGCGCACGCCGGTAGCCAGCAGCGTCGTGCTTGCGTGCCGATGATGCGCAGTCAGGCGCGGCGGCGCCGGTCGCACCGGAGGCGGTGGCGCGTAGCCGCGGTAGACCGTGATGTGGAAGCAGGCCTGGTAGAACTCCTCTTCGACATCGATCTTGCCCGCAGTTTGCAGAGGCAGCAGCCAGGCGCGCATCCACGAAATCTCAGAGAGACTCAGCCCCTTCTTCCCAATGTCAACAGCGGCCCCGGTCAGGTGGGGTGACGCAATATCGCCATCGGCCGGCGCTGCGTTGCCGTTGACCGCGATCAACGAACGCTGGAACTCAACCGTGCGAACAGCGGAATTGACCTGGAGACCGCGATGGAAGCGAGCGTAGTGGCTGCGCGCGAGGTCGCTGAGGAAGCGCGAGGTCCACGGACGGCAGTAGCGCCGGTTCACTGGCAGGTCGGGATTGACGCGAAGCGTAGAGCTGGCGGGCAGAGGAACGATGTCGCGAGCGGTTTCGAGCTGATCCAACTGGGCGTCGTCTTCAATCCGCACCAGGCCTTCAGCATCGTTGCGCTGATTCTGCCGCTCCAGCGATGCCAGCGAGCCGCGAAGCGGTGGGACGAAGCGGACGCGGGTAAGATGGGGAATCGTTGCGCGCGTGTGCGCGGAATGGGTTGCGAGAGGAGCGGGAGCAGCAGCGGAGGCGAGGGTCGCTTGAGCCCGGACGCCCGAGGCTGCGTGACAGGAGACGGAAGCAGGAGTCGCCAGGACCGTGTGCCCGGCATGCCCGGCAACCTTGCCACAGCCGGAAGCCGATACGTGCCGTCGATGGGCGGCATGGTGATGATGCACCGAGGGGGCGGGAGTCGCAGGGAACGCAAAGACCGGCAGCGCCAGGACAGAGCCGGCAGCAACGACAAGGGACAGCAGACTGCGCATTCACAACCCCAGAGGTTAACGATAAAAGCAATATCAGACTATCGGACGCGCGCGCGAGCGAAAAGTAGCGCCCGGGGTACCGGCGGAGAGGACCAGCGGTGCATCCGCGTCGCCAACAGAACACGATTCTCGCCCGGCAGGCAGCGAGATGTCCTTCGCTGAGAAGGGCTTGCGTCCGTGCGAAGGCTCTCGCACGGCGGGGTTTTTCATTTCGGAATGGGCACAGCGGGAGTACAATTCCGGGAAATCAAGAAGAGCACCCAATCCAGCATTCTGAATTTTTCCGGAGGGTTTCTATGGCTGACGCTGTCGCACAACCTGACTCTTCTGCACCACCGTTGAGTGAAGTGCAGCGGGTAGTGGATACGTTCATTGCGCCGACGAAGACGTTTACCGATATCAAACGCAGCGCAAGCTGGTGGCTTCCCTGGGTCATCGGGTGCCTGGTGACCTTTGGCCTCGCCTATGCGATCCAGAGCAAGATTACCTGGGAGAAGGTGTACGACAACGCCATGCACCAGTCTCCCAAGCAGTTGGAGCGACTGCAGCAGCAGCCGCCCGAAGCACAGGCAAAAGCAAAGATGTTTACGGCAGCCATCTACAAGTACTCCTTCTGGGGAGCACCGATACTCGGCCTCATTTTTGTCCTGATCATCGCCGCTGTACTGATGGCAACCATCAACTTTGGTTTCGGGGGGCGCGCAAAGTTCCCGCAGATGTTTGCCGTCGTGCAATATGCCTACCTTCCCGTAACGATCAAGGCGCTGCTGGGGGTCGTCACCATCTTTGCCGGCATGGATCCGGACTCCTTTAATCTGCAGAACTATGTCGGGACCAACCTCGGATACTACCTGCCGCCCGATATGTCCAAGCCGTTGCTGGCTCTGGCGACCTCAGTCGATGTATTCACCATCTGGATCCTCATCCTGCTGACCATCGGCTGTGCGATCGTTGGCAACGTGAAGAGGGGCCAGGCCGCAATCGGCGTCTGGGGCTGGTGGATCCTCATCACCCTGTTCAAATGCGTTGGGGCGATGTTCCAATAGGCTGCACGCATTCCGTTACAACAAAAGGCCCGCCAAATTGGCGGGCCTTTTTGTCTGCGCCTGAGTCGAGTCCTATTCTTCCTCTTCTTCTCCCGCCGGCTTCTTCGCGTTGGCGATGATCTTCTCCGCGATCAGCTGCGGGACGATGTCGTAGTGGTTCATCTCCATGTGGAAGCTGCCGCGCCCCTGCGTCATCGCCGTGAGCGTCTGCCCGTAAGTCAGCATTTCCGACATGGGAACCTCGGCGTGAATCATGGTGTTGGCTCCGAGACCGTCCATGCCCTGGACGCGCCCGCGCCGCTGGTTCAGATCGCCCATCAGCGCTCCAGCGAATTCCTGCGGAGCCTCGATCTCCACGCTCATCACGGGTTCCAGCAGCGTGGGCTTGGCCATCTCCATGCATTTGCGGAAGGCGATGCGTCCGGCCATCTTGAACGAAAGTTCGTTCGAGTCAACATCGTGATAGCTGCCGTCGTAGACGGTGACGCGAAAGTCGACGACCGGATACCCCGCGAGGTAGCCGCGCGCCGCTGATTCCTGAATGCCTTTTTCAACGGCGGGGATAAAGTTGCGCGGAATCGCTCCCCCGAAGACATCGTTGACGAACTCAAAGCCGCCGCCGCGAGGCATCGGCTCCATCTTGATCTTGCAGTCGCCATACTGGCCGTGACCGCCGGTCTGCTTTTTGTGACGCCCCTGAGCGTCGGCGCGGCCACGGATGGTTTCGCGATAAGGAACCCGCGGCGCTTTGAGCGTGACCTCGGTGTGGTAGCGCTTGCGCAGCTTGTTCACCAGCGTTTCGATGTGCGACTGGCCCGAGGCGGCGATCAGGAATTCGTTGGTCTGCTGGTCGCGGAAGAAGCGCAGCATCAGATCCTCTTCCATCAGCTTATGCACTGCGGGAGCCAGCTTGTCTTCATCAGCGCGCGACTTGGGTTCGATGGCCCACGTCATCGCAGGCTCGGGCAACGCGACGGGCTCAAAGAAGATTTCCCCGCTCTTGTCGCCCAGGGTGTCACCGGTGAGCGTCTCTTTCAGCTTGGCCACAGCGCCGAGATCGCCGGCGTGCAGTTCCGTCACGGCCACTGCGGTGCGGCCCTGCATGATGGAAAGATGAGCGAATTTTTCCGGTGTCCGTCGCGAGTAATTCTGCGCGGTGCCATCGTTTTTCAAAACGCCGGAGAAAACCTTGAAGAAGCTGATGCGCCCCGCAAAGGGGTCCGTCATCGTTTTGAAAACGTAGAGAGAGAGTGGCTCGGAGTCGGCGACTTTGCGCATCACGATCTCCGGCGACTGGCCTTCGGTCGTTGCGGCGGCGCCATTGCCCGCTCCGCCTGCAGCCGCGGTAACCGTGTGCAGCACGGCGCGGGCCGCACACGGTTCCCGTTCGATCGGTGCCGGCGCATAAACCTTCAGAAAATCGAGCAGATGATCGGTGGCAACATTGCCCAGTCCGCTCGCAAACAGCACCGGGAAAATGCGATCCTCGCGAATAGCCTCGTGCAGGGCGCTGATGAGGTGCTGCTCGGGGATCGTGCCTTCCCGGAAATACTCCTCCATCAGCTCGTCTTTGCCTTCGGCGACCAGCTCCACCAGGGTCTCGTGCGCGCGCTGCGCGGGTTCCTTGAGAGAGGTGGGGATTTCCCCGATCTTGCCGTGCCCGTCGCCGCCCATCGTGTAGAAGAAAGCTTCCATGGTGACCAGATCGACGACGCCTTCAAAACCCTTGCCGTCCGCGATCGGAAGCTGGACCGGGATGCACTGGCGGCCGAAGCGCTCCGACAGCGCCGTCAGCGTCGCTTCGACGGACGCGGCAGCACGCGGGTGGTCCATCTGATTGATCACCACGGCGCGGGGCAGATTAAATTCTTCGGCGTATTTCCAAACCCGCTCCGTCATGGGCTCGACGCCGGTGATGGCATTCACCGTTACCAGAGCGGCCTCAACCGGGGCCATCGCGCAGCGAGCCTCGTGGACGAACATATGGAACCCGGGAGTATCGATGAAGTTGACCTTGACGCCGTTCCATTCGGCGAAGGCAACAGCATTTTGCATGGTCGTGCCGCGGGCGACGTCTTCTTCGTCATAAGCGGTGACCGCCGATCCGTCATCGACACGGCCAAGAGTGGGCGTCATTTTCGCGGCATGCAGCAGAGCGGAGACAAGAGTCGTCTTGCCGCTGTGAGCATGCCCCACTACAGCTACGTTGCGGATCTCACTTCCCTGGTAGGTTTTCATGGAACGCTCCTTGAAAAACGAAATGATGACAGACGAAAGGATGAGAAACGAAAGGACTGCGGCTCGATCGAGACCGATCCGCGGGCGCCTCGTGGATCAAAGACAGGCAAGTAGATATCAATTCGTGGGTGGGCACTGTGACGGCGGATACAAACTCGCCGGCACAGGAATTGCCAGCGCAGGGATTTCCGGGAGGCGTCGTGAGTGGCGTCTGAACGGAGGCGGAATGAGCTCCGGCGCGCGGTGCATGCGTGCCGAAACCTTGGGATCGTCGATCCTCGTCCGGCATAGAAAGAACATTCCTGAGCAGGGGGTTTTCGGTGTCCGATTCCCCCTGCCTTCACAGGAACAGGGATGGTAGCACAGCGAAGCTGGGGGTGTCGGCGGCGGGTTCGGTCCCCCTCCGGCGAGGAACAAACGCCGTACCTCCGGTGTCTGCAGAAGTAAGCGTCTTAATATTCAGGACAGGTTGCGGGCGTCGGAGGGGGCGCATCCCATAACAAAGTGAGCCGCAATTTCAACTGGATTTGGTACCTTGGCGCCGCGGTTTGGTTCCTGAACGCGGCGCTGGCCATGTACCACGGCAAGCCGCGTCTCGGCTTGGCCAACGCCGCGATTTCCGCCGTGTTCCTGGCAGCCGGAGTCTTCTTCGGCAAGCAGGCGAAGCGGACCTCAGGGCGAGGCAACGGGAGAAAACCGCTGGAGTAGAAGCGAAGCGGGACCGGAAGGTTCCGATCCCGCCCGCATCAAATTAGACTGCCGCGCCCGCCACCGCAGGCTGCGCTAACTCCTGCTCGGCCACCGCAACACACTCTTCCAGAATGTCGAGAGCGACCGTCCCTTCCTGCTCATTCACGATCAGCGGCGGAGCCAGACGGATCGAGTTCTCGCCGCAGCCCAGGATCAGCAGCCCGCGCTCGAAAGCCAGATCGACGATGCGGTCGCGAACGAACGGCGCCGATTCGCGCGTCCCCTGGTCCTTGACGATTTCAAGTCCAATCATCAAACCCCGCCCGCGAACATCGCCAATGATGGCATGCTTCTTCGGCCAGGTGCGCAGCCGCGAGAACATCTTCTCTCCCTGCCGCGCGGCGTTCGCCATTCCCTCGCGCTCCAGAATATCGAGAGTCGCAAGGGCGGCCGCGATACAGATCGGATTGCCGCCAAAGGTCGAAGCATGGGAGCCCGGTTTCCAGTCCATGATGGCGGCGCGTGTCATGCATACGCCGAGCGGCATGCCGGAGGCAATGCCTTTGGCCATGCAAACGATATCCGGCTCGACGCCGGTATGCTCGATGGCCCACCACTTGCCCGTGCGTCCGGCGCCGGACTGCACCTCGTCTGCGACCAGCAGGATGCCGTACTTGTCGCAGATCCGGCGCAGCTCCTGCATAAAGATCGTTGGCGCCACCACGTACCCGCCTTCGCCCTGGATGGGCTCGACAAAGATGGCCGCCACTTCTTCCGGCGCCAGGGTCGTGCGGAAAAGCTTCTCTTCGATGTAACGCGCACAGCCCAATGCGAAAGCTTCTTCCTCCTGTGGCCCGCCGGTACAGCCTCGATAGGCATACGGATAGCGCACGTGCGTCACGCCCGGAACAAGAGGAGCGAAGCGCCGCCGCTGCTGCGGCTTCGAAGCGGTGAGCGAAAGCGCGCCCATCGTGCGGCCGTGGAAAGCGCCAAAGAACGCAATGATGTTCTGGCGGCCGGTGTGGTAGCGGGCGAGCTTCAGCGCGCACTCAATCGCCTCAGCGCCCGAGTTGCCGTAGTAAAACCGGTGCGGCCCCGGCATGGGCGCGATCGCCGACAGCCTCTCGGAAAGCGTAACCAGGCTCTCGTAGTAGAAATCGGTGCCCGACATGTGGATCAACTCGCCGGCCTGTTGCTGAATCGCGGCAACGACCTCGGGATGGCAATGGCCCGTCGAGCAAACGGCGATACCCGCGGCAAAGTCGAGGAATTCGTTGCCATCGACGTCTTCCACGCGCACACCGCGCCCGCGCTTCGCCACCAGCGGATACGAGCGCGTGTAGCTGGGCGAGATCAGGCGGTCATCCGCCTCGACGATCCGGCGCGCTTCCGGTCCGGGGAGAGGCGTTTTGATCTTCGGGCCGTACTGCTGGTGGATTTCCGATGCGACGGTCTTGGTGGTCATAGTCTCTCCTTGAATTGCGTCCAGGGCAGGTGGGTTTCGGCGACTGAGCCATCGGCTGACGAATCGATCCGGATGGCGATGCGTGTGAGAGAGGTCAGCTTCGGACACGACGCGCGGGATCAGCGTCGAGGGCTGCGAGGACTAGTCGCTGCCGAAGAGACTCGGTCGCGTGCAGGTAGGCAGGATGCGCCGGAAGCGGCGAGGGGCGATGCCGCGCACAAAGGTCCCATTCCAGCGCTTGCGGCTGAATCTGACCCCGAGATTGGAGGTGCGACGCATCGATTGGCCTGCCTGAGCATAGCATGCCAGGGATAAGGATTCGAGAGGGGACTCAGCGGAGGGTTACGACTTTGGCGTTGGTCAGTTTGGCAGCTTTGGCGGCGAGGCCGCGATCGAAAGTGACAAACTGGTCAGCCATCTGGGAACTGGCCAGGTGCAGGGCTTCGGCAAAATCCATGCCGCCTGCATACCAGTCGAGTGCCTGCGCAACAACGGACGCATCTTCCACATGAACATGAGGCAGCCCGGCGAGCGCACGCAGAGAAATTACAAATGCCTCCCGATCGAACCCATACCGGTAGCGCAGTACCCACTCCGTCTCCAGAACGACGGTCTTCAGGAGCAGAATCTGCTGAGTATGAAATAACCTGTCGGCACTTCCTGCCTGAGCAGCATGATCGCGTGCGATGTAACGCACCACAACATTAGTATCGACCGCGAGCATGCCGGTCCCTCACGCCGATTGCGATGGCTTCGTCCATTTCCGCGAGAGTTTTCGGCTTGCCCTTGTACTTCCTCGAATTGAGAATTCCGATTACGTCCTCGACCGTGGTTGGCGGAAACGGCTTGGCAGGCCGCAGCAATACTCCTTCCGGAGTTTCCTCCACTAGAAGTTGTGTTCCCGCTTCCCACTTCCGATTCCGCCGTACGGAGAGCGGAAGAACAACTTGTCCTTTTGAGGAGAGCCTGGTGGTTTCCATCATAGACCTCGCGGTAAGACGCAGTAAGATTCTACCACTTTCCGGACGAACCCCGTCGGGCCGGGTACTTTTGCCGCGCGGCCGCCGGCATCCCGGATCGCCCCGCGAGCCACCGTATACTAAGCACATGTCGATTGTTCGCAACGCAGCCGCGATTGCCAAAGGCATGAGCATCACCTTTCGCGAGATCTTCCAGCCGACCGAGGTCGAAAACTATCCCGACGGCAAAGGTCCCACGCGCGGTGCCGTGCTCCAGGAGCGGTTCCGCGGAGCCCATGTCCTCCAGCGCGACGAGAACGGCCTCGAAAAATGCGTCGCGTGCTTCCTCTGCGCCGCCGCCTGC
Organism: uncultured Acidobacteriaceae bacterium; assembly: GCA_963705765.1. Classification (GTDB taxonomy): domain Bacteria; phylum Acidobacteriota; class Terriglobia; order Terriglobales; family Acidobacteriaceae; genus Palsa-343. Next base: position 14,921 of record CAVPKU010000063.1, read on the forward strand.
CCTTCGAACTGTATCTATATAGAAGCAGCGGAAAATACCGCCGAAAAGCGCATTTCCAGCGCCGAGCGCTACGCTAAGGTCTACAACATCGACTACAACCGCTGCATCTTCTGCGGCTACTGCGTCGAAGCTTGCCCGACCGACGCCATCACGCACGGTCACGGCTTCGAGCTGGCCAGCCTCAACGCCACCAGTCTCGTCATGCGAAAAGAAGACATGCTGACGCCGGCGGTGGGAATGCCGGGACAACTGGCGGCGCAGTCGGACTCAGTGAAGTAGTCGCGATTCCACCTCGCCCTCCCCATCTCCCCAACGGTTTCTGTATCCCTGACTCAGGAGCCTCGCATGAATCGAATCGCTCGCTCTGCCCTCGTCCTTTCCTTTCTGCTCGCTGCTACTCACGTCGTCCCCGCCCAAACCAGCCCCGAATATGTCTCGCCTGCGCAGGCTGGCCCTCATGGCTCAGCGCCGGGCATGAAAGTGAAACTCCTCAGCGAAAATGCCGGCCAGCGCGACTTCGCCGTGATCTTCAGCCCCGGCGACGATCCCTACGCAGGCCTCACCGAGTTTGCGCAAAAGTACGACGTCAAAAGCGCGCATTTCACTGCTATCGGCGATTTTCGTGACGTCAAGCTCGCCTGGTTCGACATGCAGAAGAAAATGTTCCGCGTCAATCCGGTCGACCAGCGAGTCGAAGTCGGCTCCCTGGTCGGCGACATCGCGCTGCTCGACGGCAAGCCCTCGGTGCACATGCATTGCGTCGTAGCCCTCCAGGATGGCACCACCCGTGGCGGCCACATTCTCGAAGCCCACGTCGACCCTCTCCTCGAAGTCTTTGTCACCGTGGATCCGCTGCCGCTGGTGAAAAAGCATGATCCCGCGACGGGCCTCAACGTGATCCGGCCCGACGCCCAGCCGTAATCGCCATCGGACGCCAGATTTGACCGTCGGATGCCGCCGCAGCACCTCTTACCGATGTGTTGTTCGAGAATCCGTCACCGATTCGTTACCATCAAAGGGACTGAACGCGCAATCCGTTGTGCGATCAGGCGTTTGCCGCGACCTCAGGCGGCCCGGAAAAAATGACCCTTAATAGCCAGCATCCTCTGCGGACCATCCTCGATCAACGCATCGCCATCATCGACGGCGCGATGGGCACCACCATTCGCACCTACGAGATGAAGGAAGCCGACATCCGCGGCGACCGGTTCCGCGATTCGAAAAAAGACCTGCTCAACAACGGCGACCTGTTCTCGCTGACCCAGCCCAGGATGATCGGCGACATTCATCGCCGCTTTCTCGAAGCCGGTGCCGACATCATCGAGACGAACACCTTCGGCGCCACCAGCATCGCCCAGAGCGAGTTCTTCGTCGACGATCCCAGAGAACACGGCGGTCGCAAGGATCCAGCCTTCTATCAGAAAATCATCGACGACAAGTTCCTCGGCGATCTCGCCTGGGAGATCAACGAGCAGTCCGCGCGCCAGTGCCGCGAATGGGCCGATCGCATCGCCAACCGCAACAGGACGCCAGCGTTTTGTCGCCGGCGCCATCGGGCCGCTCACCGTCTCGCTTTCGAATTCGCCCGATGCCGACGACCCCGGATTCCGCGTCGTCACCTTCGATCAGGTGAAGACCGCCTATAAGCAACAGGTTCGCGCACTCATCGCAGGCGGATCCGACCTTCTGCTGGTCGAAACCATCTTTGACTCCCTCAACGCCAAGGCCGCGCTGGTGGCAATCCGCGAAGTCTTCGACGAAGACGGCCTCACAGCAAAGAACCATGAGTTGCCGGTGATGATTTCGGCTGCCGTAGGCCGCGGTGGCGAGACCATGATCTCCGCGCAGACCGTACCGGCCTTCTGGGATGCCGTCGAGCATATCCAGCCGTTTTCCGTCGGCCTGAATTGCTCGCTCGGTCCCGACCTGATGTATCCCTTCCTCGAGGAGCTCTCAGAGAAAGCCGGCGTAGCCATCTCCGCGTATCCAAACGCAGGCTTGCCGAATCCGCTCTCGCCCACAGGATTCGATTTCGGGCCCGGTGATATGGCGAAGTACCTCGGCGACTTCGCGCGCGGCGGCCTCATCAACATTGCCGGCGGCTGCTGCGGCAATACCCCCGAGCACATCGCCGCCATCGCAAAAGCTCTGGAGAACCAGCAACCGCGCCCCCTCGCCGCCGGAAGCTCGAAGCTGGAGGCTGGAAGCTCGAGTGCGGCTGGCGCTCCGGCTTTTCTCCCTCTTCGCCTTTCCGGCTCCCGCCCGTTTACCCAGCAGCAGAACGTCTTCATCATGATCGGCGAGCGCACCAACGTTGCCGGATCGCCGAAGTTCGCCAAGCTCGTCAAGGCAGGGAAGTACGAAGAAGCCGTCTCCATTGCGCGACAGCAAGTAGAGAACGGCGCCAACGTCATCGACATCTGCATGGACGAGGGCATGATCGACGGCGTCGCTGCCATGTCCCGCTTCCTGCAACTGCTGGGCAGCGAGCCCGAAGTCGCCGCCGTCCCCTTCATGATCGACTCCTCGAAGTGGGAAGTGATCGAAGCCGGCCTGAAATGCTTGCAGGGCAAGGGCATCGTCAACTCCATTTCGCTCAAAGAAGGCGAGGCGAAATTCCGCGAGCAGGCTACGAAGGTGCTGAAGTATGGCGCCGCCGTGGTCGTGATGGCCTTCGACGAGCAGGGCCAGGCCGCCACCTTCGAAGACCGCATCCGCGTGTGCGAGCGCGCCTACCGCATCCTTGTCGACCAGGTCGGCTTTCCGGCTGAGGACATCATCTTCGATCCCAACATCCTCACCGTCGCCACCGGCATGGACGAGCACAACAACTATGCGGTCGACTTCATCAACGCGACCCGCTGGATCAAGGCGAACCTCCCGCACGCGAAGGTGAGCGGCGGCGTCTCGAATATCTCCTTCAGCTTCCGCGGCAACAACAAAGTTCGCGAAGCGATGCACGCGGCGTTTCTCTATCACGCCATCGGCGCCGGGCCTCGACATGGGCATCGTCAACGCCGGCCAGCTCGAGATCTACGAAGAAATCGACCCGGAGCTGAAGACGCTGGTCGAGGATGTACTGCTCAACCGCCGTCCCGACGCGACCGAGCGCCTGGTGGCTTTCGGCGAGGCCCTCAAGGTCGCAGGCACCGACTCGGTGGCCACTGAAAAGCAGGCCGAAGAGTGGCGCAGCGGCACCGTCGAAGCGCGCCTGACGCACGCCCTGGTAAAGGGCATCGACACCTATATAGATACCGACACGGAGGAGGCGCGCGCCAAATTGGGTCGCCCCCTCGCGGTGATCGAAGGCCCGCTGATGGATGGCATGGGCGTCGTCGGCGATCTCTTCGGCGCAGGCAAAATGTTCCTCCCGCAAGTGGTCAAGTCCGCACGCGTGATGAAGAAAGCCGTCGCGTACCTTTTCCCGTTCATGGAGGCGGAGAAGGCGGCGATGCTCGCGGCCGGCCAGGAAGTGAAAGCCCAGGGCAAGATCATTTTGGCCACGGTCAAGGGCGACGTCCACGACATCGGCAAGAACATCGTCGGCGTCGTGCTCGCCTGCAACAACTACGAAGTGATCGACATGGGCGTCATGGTCCCGTGCGAAAAGATTCTCGAACGCGCCAAGGCCGAACACGCGGACATGATCGGACTCAGCGGCCTCATCACACCCTCGCTGGACGAAATGGTGCACGTCGCGCGTGAGATGGAGCGGCTCGACTTCAAGCTGCCGCTGCTCATCGGCGGCGCGACGACCAGCCGCGCGCACACCGCGATCAAAATAGCCCCGCACTACAGCCAGCCCGTAGTGCACGTGCTCGACGCCAGCCGCGCCGTGCCGGTGACCACCAGCCTGCTCAGCGAGGAGAACAAGGCCGACTTCGTCGCGCACTCGGGTCGAGTATGCGGCCGTGCGCAAGTCGCACGCCACGCCGAAGCAGCCGATGGTCTCGCTGGCTGAAGCGCGTTCGCGGCGCACGCCGATCGACTGGAAGGCCGAAGACATCGCAACGCCGTCGTTCACCGGCGTGCGGGTGCTCGACAACGTCTCGCTGGCCGAACTGCGCCAGTACATCGACTGGAGCCCGTTCTTCCACACCTGGGAGCTGAAAGGGATTTACCCGCGCATTTTCGAGACGAGAAGCAGGGCGCGCAGGCGCGGAAGGTCTTTGCCGAGGCGCAAACGCTGCTGGATCGCATCGTCGATGAGAAGCTGCTCACCGCGCGCGCCGTCTATGGAATCTTCCCGGCGAACGCGGTGGGTGACGATGTCGAGCTCTACGCCGACGAGTCGCGAACGACGGCAGTCGCAACAGTTCCATTTCCTCCGCCAGCAGGCGATCGAGAAGGAGCGAACCGGGCCGCTCGCTCGTCGGACTTCGTGGCGCCGAAGGGAGACGGCCTCGCGACCACATCGGCGCATTCGCGGTGACGACCGGCATCGGCCTGAAAGAGCTCGTCGATCGTTCCGGGCGCAACACGACGACTACAACGCGATCATGGCCGAGGCGCTCGCGGACCGCCTCGCCGAGGCCTTCGCCGAGTATCTGCACAAGCGCGCGCGCGACGAGTGGGGCTTCGGCGCGCGGAGAATCTCAGCAACGATCGAGCTCATCGCGCGAGAAGTATCGCGGCATCCGCCCCGCGCCGGTTATCCCGCGTGCCCCGAACACACCGAGAAAGGCACCTCTGGAGCCTCCTCGATGTCGAGGCGAACACCGGGATGCTCCTCACGGAATCGTTCGCGATGTGGCCAGGCTCGAGCGTGAGCGGCCTCTACTTCGCGCATCCGCAGTCGCGCTACTTCACCGTCGGCAAAATCGACCGCGACCAGGTGGCCGACTACGCCCAGCGCAAGGGGATGACCGACGCCGAAGTCGAGCGCTGGCTCGGCCCGAACCTCGGCTACGATCTGGCTGAGGGCGCGAATTAACAAGCCGCTGCATCGGCAAAAGAGCCCATTGGTCACGTGACCTTCGATTGCTGAAGCCTCACAAAGTCCTTGAGTTAGCGGCTCGGCTGACAAACAATAAAATCTGAAAGTAAAAGCAGGCGGACGCCACATCGGCTCCGCCTTTTTTGTTGTCCACCAGAGGAGAACAAGACCATGGGAGCAGTTCAGGAAGAATTTTTGACCAAGGCAGCAACGGCGGCACGCGCAGCCGGGCATCTGTTTCCCGAATATGCGGCCTGCGAGGCAGCGCTGGAGTCGGGTTGGGGCATGTCGCACCTTGCCGCGGAGGCCAACAACCTCTTTGGACAAAAGCAAGCGCATCCGCCCCTGGCGGGAACCGACACAGTGTCCCTGCCGACGCGCGAATACCTGCACGGAGCGTGGGTGTCGGCGGACATAGAGTATCGACCAGGGCGACAAAACACTGTCGCAGACTTTCTCTTCACGACCACCAGGTCGGGAGCAGAGCGACCACAAAGAGCAACTAAACATCATCGAGGAGGAAGAATGGGTTGAATTGATACCTCAATACCTCGAAACGAGGACGTTTCCCCTAAAAACAAAGGAGGGAACGAAAGACAAAATACTAAAAGAAGCAGACAACTTTGTTTATGAGGATGATAGCCTATATAGAAAGATGAACAATAAACATGTGCCATATGTACCCTTCATACACCGAGCAGATACGATAATGAAATTCCACAAAGCTTTTGGGCATTTAAACGCTGGAACGGTACATGAGATAATGAAAGAAAGGGCATGGTGGCCAGGTATGATG